>NZ_JACHLU010000003.1 GCF_014204625.1 Gillisella vitis
ACGCCGGTCATCGACACGTCGGGCCCCAGGTTGGTTCTTGGGCAGATGGGGTTCTATCGCCTTCCATGCTTCATCGGATAACCAGAAAAGATCGCTCATAACAGCCTCCTTGCCTTCTCATCCTCAAAAAAACAGGGAATCAGATAATAGTGACAAGAGTTTGATCTGGTCCCCAGCCTAGGGTCAAAACCCAATCAGGATGGGTGTTCTGCAAGGCGTATTTTGTGCCTGAGTAGGAGGGAAGGTGCAGGAAATGCCCTCTATTTTCAAAGCTTTCCGACGCCCGCAGGCACAAAATACGCCTTGCCCGAAGGGTTGATCGGGATGGGCCGCCTGATTGCGAACAATGCTCGCCAAGGCTTAGGGCCTTGACTTGCGCTTGTTCGCTGCCAGTCAATCCCATCTCGATCAACAGAACACACATCCTGATTGGGTTTTGACCCTAAAGGCGGGGCTTGCTGACCGGCCCTTCATCCCAAAGTTCGGTATAGGCCAGCGTCTGGTCGAGATGCTCGGCCCGGAGCGCCAGAAGCTTTTCGGCATAGTGTAGCCGCGTGGCAAGATGGGCGGGCTCATCAGCCAGATTGGTCAATTCGCCCGGATCAGCCTGAAGATCAAACAGCAGGGGTGGCAGGCCCGCACAATGCACATATTTGAAATGATGGTCGCGCAAGACTGCCAGATTGCACTGGCTGGATTTCAACCCCAAAGCCTCTTCAGGGACATTGGTTGCCACATCCCGAAAATCAAACTCCCAAAAGGCATGGTCACGCCAGCCCGCGGGGTGCTCACCGGCCAGAAACGGCAGAAGCGATGCCCCGTCCTGATGGTTTTTCGCAGCAATATTCAGGCGCTGCAACAGAGTGGGCATCAGATCGGCGGATGAGGTGAAGTTGTCGACGATTCGACCTGCCGTGGCCGCGTGGGCGGGATCCCGAATCACCAAAGGGATATGATAGCTGCCATCATAAAATCCACCTTTGCCAAACATCCAGTGGTCGCCCATCATCTCGGCATGGTCAGAGGTGAAGATAATGATGGTGTTGTCCCATTCACCGCTGTGTTTCAGGGTTGCCATGATCCGGCCAAACTGGGCATCAACCTCGGCTATCATGCCATAATAAATGGCGCGGATTGTGTTGATCTCGTCCGGGCTCCAGTCGCAGGCGCGCCCCTCTGCACCATAAAGAAACGAGGATTGTGGAATACGGCTCAAAAACAATGCGGCCAGAGGATGCGCCGCCATTTCTGCCTCAAGGGTGGGATGGCGCACCAGCTTTGTGGCAACATCCGGCTCAAACATCCGATTATAGGGTTCCGGCACGCAAAAGGGCGGATGGGGGCGCAGGTAGGAGATATGGGCAAACCATGGCCGGGTCTGTTCTTCACGCCAGTTGAGAAAGGCATCGGTCAGGAAAGCCGTCTGTGTTTCATCGGCGCTATAGGCGGGCGGCTCGCGGTTTGGTCGCGCGGGCCGCTCTGTTCCTGTCAGATGCAGATCGCGCTCCGGTCTTTCGCCGCCACGGCGGGTTTTGAGCCAGCTCAGCCATTGCCGGTCGTCCTCCAGCAGCAATTGCCCAGTGCTAAAGCCTGGCAACACGCCTTCATAAGTGGTTAAATGTGGATCGGCCGGATCCAGAGACCGGGGATCAAGTGACACATCGGTATAGCCGAACAAGGTGGGATCATAGCCAGCCCGGCGGGCAGCAAGCGCAATCGTATCAAACCGTGTGTCCAGCGGCGAGCCGTTACGACAAACGCGGTGATTCATCTGATAAAGCCCGGTGTAAATCGACGCGCGGGCAGGAGAGCAGGGAGCGGTGCCGGCAAAATGCTTGTGAAACAGCACGCCTTCCTTCGCCAAGGCGTCAATATTGGGTGTGCGGACAACATCATGTCCCACGGCAGAGAGGCAGTCTCCCCGCCATTGGTCTGCGGTGACAAGTAAGATGTTGGGCTTCATTGATCCTCCATGATCCAGCACGTCCCAATCGGCACATCGAGCAAACGGCTTCATGTGAGCGGCTGGCGGGGGCACCTTACAGAGTGACGGGGTCGTCTGTCATTTGCCGTTTTTGGGTGTTTTCAGCAACGTCTATCGCGTCTGATGCATGATAGTTGTGCGAATTTGCTCAAATTATAGCCAGTTCCGACACGTTTTTTCTCTCAAAGTCGGCATAACTTTCAATTCCATCCTGAAAACAGAATCAGTTTCGATGCTTTGATATTAAGATATGCGATTTTTGCATTGCTGCATTGCGGCATTGACGATATTCAAATGAAAAGAATCCGCTATATTCAAATCATCGAAGCGACGCACTCCTCCTCCCAGTGTCGCTTTGTGAGGATCGGCAATACTCCTCCTCCTCCCAATTGCCGATCAAGTTCAAGAGCTCGACGCATCCTCCTCCCGCGTCGAGCTCTTTTCCGTTTTAGGATCTCATTTTAAGTCTTCCCGCTATCTTTGATGTGCATTTCATGGCTTTTCGCGGCTGTGTCAGGCTTTGACGGCGTGCTGTGTGGCAGATATACCGATCACCACAGTGAAGGAGAGCGCTTTGATGTCAGCAAAATTCGGAACCAGTGGATTGCGTGGCCTGTCGACAGAGCTTGCTGGCAGTGTATCGGCGCTTCATGCGACGGCTTTTGCCCGGATGTTGCTGGCCAAAGGCTATGTTCAGCCCGGAGCAGGCGTGTTGATCGGGCAGGATTTTCGCCCTTCCAGCCCGGAAATCGCGGCCATCTGCATGGCGGCGTTGCAACGCGCCGGGCTGACACCGATTGATTGCGGCACATTGCCAACACCGGCACTTGCGCTCTATGGCATGAGCATTGGTGCGCCATCCTTGATGATCACCGGCTCCCACATTCCGGCAGACCGCAATGGCATCAAATTTTACCGGCCGGATGGCGAAATCGACAAGGCCGATGAAGTTGCCATCACCGACCTTGCCGCACAGTTGATCGATGATGCCGACGCCAACCGCGTGGCGCATGGGTCTGGTGATGACCATGGCCTTCGCGCCGCCAGCCTGTTTATGGCGCGCTGCTCAACAGTGCTTCCTGCTGGCAGCCTGAAGGGCCTGACCATTGGTGTCTATCAGCACAGCAGCGTCGGGCGCGATATGCTGGTCACGATGCTGGAAGGCTATGGCGCGCGCGTCGTACCACTTGGCTGGTCCGACACCTTCATTCCGGTGGATACCGAGGCCGTCTCCGCTGAGACCTGTGCGAAAATGAGCGGCTGGGCCAAGGAGCATGGTCTCGATGCGATTGTCTCGACCGATGGTGATGCGGACCGCCCCCTGGTGGCAGATGAACACGGCGCGCCACTGCGGGGCGATCTGCTGGGCCTGATCACCGCGCAATTCCTCAAAGCCCGGGTTATTGCTACGCCGGTCACCTCCAATTCCGGCATTGAGGCGATCAGCGGTGTTGATGTGGTGCGCACGCAGGTCGGCTCTCCTTATGTTATTGCCGCGATGAATGCTGCCCTTGCTGGCGGCAAACACGATGTCATGGGCTTTGAGGCCAATGGCGGTGTGATGTTGGCATCGAGTTTTGAGGTCGATGGCGTCAAGCTGGCAGCCCTGCCAACGCGCGATTGCATGTTGCCAATTCTGGCAACGCTGTTTGCAGCCGCTCATGCCAATGGAAAGGCCAAGGCCCCGTTATCGACGGTGGTGGCAGGATATGCTTTGCCTGTGGCGCTGTCGGATCGAATTGAGAATTTCGCGCAAACGCGAAGCGGCTCTCTCATGGCCTATCTTCGCAGCTCAGACGAAAACCTCAGTGCTTTCCTCACGTCCATTGGCGCGGTTAAGAGCAAAAGCGATATTGATGGTCTGCGGGTGACGCTGACCGATGAGCGGGTGATTCACTTCCGCCCCTCCGGCAATGCCCCGGAAATGCGCTGCTATGTGGAAGCACAGGACCAGCAGGCCGCTGAAAGCCTGATGAAACAGGGACTTGATGCCATATCCGGCTGGCAGGGTTAAGAAACAGGCTTTCCCTTCACTGTTTCTGTCGCTATCCGTTTTCGGTAGAGACTTGAACGCAATTGCGAAAGGATGCCCCATGGACCGCGCCCACGATCCGAGCGAACTTGAAATGGTTGTGCTGATGACGCCGGATATGGCGAATTTTTCTGGCAAGGTGCATGGCGGCGCGCTGCTGAACCTGCTGGACCGTGTGGCCTATTCCTGTGCGTCGCGCTTTTCCCAGCAATATGCCGTCACGCTGTCCGTGGATCAGGTGGTGTTTCGTCAGCCTATTCACGTGGGGGAACTGGTGACGTTTCGCGCTTCGGTCAATTATGCCGGTCGCACCTCCATGGAGGTGGGCATAAGGGTGGAAGCCGAAGAAATTCGCACCGGCGAGCGTCGCCACACCAATTCCTGCTATTTCACCATGGTGGCTGTGGATGCCCACGGCAAGCCAACAGCCGTGCCGGCGCTCTGTCCCCAGACCGCCGTGAAGAAGCGGCGTGAGATTGCTGCCATCAACCGGCGCGCATTGCGCCATGAATTTCAGGCCCGGTTTGAAGAGGTCAGTGCTGCCGGGCAAGAGTAGGGTCTTGCGCCATTGTTTTGTCTCTTTATTGAGATGAACGGTACTTGCAAACATGTGAATCGAGTGAGAGGGAGCCGGGATGGCTAATCTTGTGGTTGAAGGCGGTTATCCCGTCAGTGGTACGGTGCGGCCTTCAGGCAATAAGAATGCCGTGTTGCCCATGCTCTGTGCAACATTGCTGAGCGAAGATGAGGTGACGTTGGAAAACGTTCCCGACATCAGTGATATTGATAAGCTTCTGGCCTATTTCGAGAGCAAGGGCTCACGGTTTTCTCGGGATCGGGTGGCGCAAACGCTGACGATTCAGCATGATTTTCAGGCCTTTGTCCGCAATGAAGCAGAGCTTCCCTTTGGTATTCGGGCAGCCGTCCTGTTGTTGGCTCCAGCCATGGTCAGAAGCGGCAATCTGTATTTTGACACCGAGGCCAAGGGCTGTGCGCTGGGCGTGCGCGAGATTGATCCGCATCTGGAGATCTTGCAGCAGTTTGGCTGCCGCATGACAGCCCGTCATCCGTGCCATATGGAAACGGTCGGTCCTGTGACGGCCGCAAAAATCTGGGCAGACTATGCCTCCGTGACAGCCACAGAAACGTTTATCATGATGGCCAGCGTGGCATCGGGCGTCTCGGTGCTCAACAATGCAGCGTCGGAGCCGCATGTGCAGGCCTTGTGCGACATGCTGGTGGCCATGGGAGCCAAAATTGAGGGCATCGGCACCTCCCGGTTAACGGTTACGGGTGTCGAGCGCTTGAGTGGAACGACCGCCCGTGTGCCGGATGACCACCATGAGGTCGCAACGTTTCTGGCTATTGGCGGCGTCACCGGCGGGCGTTTGCGGGTGGAATCCGGCATTGGTGAGCATATGGAGCTGATCTTGCGCCAGTTTGGTAAACTGGGGTTGGAGTTTGAGGTCGAAGATGACGCCATCACCGTCACCAACTGGAGCCGCAAGATTACCGAGCCTTTCACAACCGAGCTGTTGCCGAAGATTGAAGCGGCTCCCTGGCCGTATTTTCCAGCCGATCTTCTGCCACAGGCCATCGGCGTTGCGGTGGGCTGCCATGGAGACATCATGTTCTGGAACAAGGTCTATGAGGGGGCGCTGGGCTGGACGGGCGAACTGCTGAAGTTTGGCGCGCGCGTGCATCTGTCCGATCCGCATCGCCTTGTGGTGTTTGGCAACAATCAATTACGCCCTGCTGTGGTGGAAGCGCCCTATATCATTCGTGTGGTTGTGGCTCTGCTGGTGGCGGCTGTTCAGGTCAAGGGCGTGACCCGCATCCAGAATGCCGATCCGCTGCGTCGGGCCTATCCGCATTTTGTTGAAAAACTCACGGCACTTGGGGCTAAAGTGCATTGGGAGTAAGTATTTTAAACAGAGCGTGGCAGATGGCTGATGACATCGGTTCTTGCCACGGCTGTGGCCGTATCCTGTGCGCCGCAGACGCAATTGCGGCCACTCCATTTGGCATTATAGAGCGCGGCATCGGCGCGTTTTAACAGGTCTTCCAAGGTGCAGGTGTCTGTTGTGCCTGCGGCAACGCCAAGGCTTGCGGTGACAATTTTGCCGGGACCAATGCCGCTGTGGGGAATACACAGCGCTTCAATGCTGGTGCGAATGGTTTCGGCTGTTTCCAGCCCTGCCCATTCGTCGGCCTCAATCAGCAAGACCAGAATTTCCTCTCCGCCAAAACGAAAAACATGGCCATTCTGATCTTTCAGGGACGAAATGGCCATGCTG
Source organism: Gillisella vitis (assembly GCF_014204625.1). GTDB lineage: Bacteria > Pseudomonadota > Alphaproteobacteria > Rhizobiales > Rhizobiaceae > Allorhizobium > Allorhizobium vitis_F. Next base: position 6,314 of record NZ_JACHLU010000003.1, read on the forward strand.
ACGGCGCGAAGGCATTCGTCACCCTGAATATGCCCGTGAATATCATTGAATGTCTTGAAGTGGTCGAGATCAAGCAGGATGGCACAGACTTTTGTGGGCGGGTTGCTGCTCCATACATCCCCGCTGATCCGCGACAGTGAATGTCGGTTCAAAAGGCCGGTCAGTCCGTCCTGCTCGGATTTCATCATGAGTTGTTGATGCAGCAGCGTGCTTTTCAGCCGATGCAGAAAATTCATCCGATCGGTGTGCTCAAGATAATAGGCCCCGGCACCCAGAAAAATAGAGGTGCTGATCACCAGAGAAACAATGCTGATATAGGTGCCAAAATCGAAAGCGCCTGTGAGCTTCATTGTGATCAGGTGGATGGCTGCCATCATCACCAATCCAATCACTGCGATGAAAAAGCGTGGACGTAGCACGATGATGAAGAACATGAAGACGGCGATATTGCCATTCTGGTAGGCAAACAGACCGGGACTATGGCTGAAGATAACGATGGTCATCGGCAAAAGAGTGGACGTGACGCCAACACCAATCGCAAGCAGATCATAGCTGAGGGCTGTTTGCTGATGGTGAATGGCAATCAAAGCGATCATCACCAGAGGCGTGAAAACGAAGAGACGCGCAATGAGCAGGTGTTGAAAGACGTCGCCAACCAGTGCAGCATCGTCAAACAGCATGAGATTGTAAACAACCGTTCCAACCAAAGCCCAGCCCACCACGAGCCTGAAGCGGTTTGCTGCGTAATCAATCAGGAAGGCACGCTCAATTGTTGGCAAGAACCTCATCAATGGAAATCCCCGGCGGACTTGCCGATCAACGTCCTCGACTGTGATGTTCTGCATTGTTAAGTGTCCAATTCCTTTGATTATTTATTCTGTTGTGTAAAATATTGAAAAACAGATAAATAATATCTGTCTTTCCAAGTTTATTTTATTCTCTATCAAATAACGAAATACAACGATCGATTTAAATTTTATTTTGAAAATTAAAAATTGAAATTTCATTTATAATTAAATCAATAGTTGCAATTGATGTGGTTTTATATTGAATTTCAGGATAGTACCCGACGTAAATGTTTTTGCGTTTTAAAACCCCTCCCCACAAGGGGGAGGGAGTCTGTTGCATTCTGGGCAAGACTCTGTTTTTCATCATAAATCTGTGAGAAAAGGAACAGTGGCAAAGCATTCGAGGTGCTCCCTCCCCCTTGTGGGGAGGGTTGGGGAGGGGTCTTTCTTGTTTGCGTCGTGTACTCTGGTCTTTCAGGGTTGTTATTTTCTAATACTTTGATTGTCATTAAATATTAGGATTTTGTGTCTGCGAATGTTTGGCGTGTAGCGCCCAACGATGAATAATCATGCTGATTGCAGCGCATGGTGGTTTTGCCAAATGCGCGGTGCGCCACGCACACAAAAAGAGACTTTGTGTGTGAAGACCGGCCATATCTTCCGTATGCGTTAAAATACACAAGAGCCCTCTAAATTAATGGATTTTAAACAGACAATGCGTATATTCTAATTATCTAAGATTGATGGGTGAAATAATACCACCCACGGTTAGAGAGTGGACAGAAGAGTATTTCGCAGCACATTCCGCTTTTCTATTCGAACCATTGATGGTTTTTGACGTGAAAAGCATGAAGAGTAAAATTGCAGCAATGTTGAATGCGCCTTAAAGGCGCAAATTTGCTGTCAAGTCTGCTGAATACCATGTCTTCCGCTCGTCAATGGCCAGCCGGAGAATGAGATACATCTGGTTGATCTTACCTATACGCAAAATTCGCGCGGGAGTGAAACGTGAAACATATATCGATCATCGGCAAATTTCTCATCATTATGGCGTGTTTCGGGGTGTTTTCCCTTGGTATGGCGCTCTACTCCGGGCAGCAGATGACCAGCATTGATGATAGCTACAGCGGGCTTTTGAACGAGGAGTCAACGGCAGCATTGTATCTTGCACGTTCCAATCGCAGCCTTCAGGCGGCGCGTGCCTCCATTGGTGATCTGATGATGTCCCGATCAGACGAGACGAATCAAAAGGCGCTGGCTGAGCTGAAAGCCGCCACGCAGAGCTTCTCGACATTCATGGATCGGGCCATTGCGGCCATGCCGTTGCGCTCTGAAATCTCCCAGATCAAAGCTGAAGGTCTCAAGATCATATCCGAGACCTGTGGACCGGCGGTTGCTGCCGGAGCTGCGGCTACAGACGAGCAGGCGGTGACAGCCTCGCAACGGCTGTTTCTTGAACAGTGTCAGCCGGTCTTTTCTGTCATTGCGCCGAAATTTACGGCTTTGACCACTGAGATTGTTGATGCGGCTGCAAAAGAAAGCGACAATCTTTCAGAGCAAACCCATACTTCAGTTATACTGACGCTTGCAGCTGTTGCTATCGGTATGTTTGCAGTGCTGGTTTTTGGTTTTGTTGCCATCCGTTCGTGGCTCGTCAAGCCCATTCAACAAATGTCTGAGACCATGAATGTTCTGGCCAACGGCAATCTGAATGCAGAGGTGTCAGGAACCGACCGCCGTGATGAGGTTGGTACCATGGCCAAGGCCGTGCAGGTGTTCAAGGACAATGGTTTGCGTGCGCGCGAACTGGAGCGTGAAGCTGAATCCACGCGTACAGCCAGTGAGGCTGAGCGCGCCCGTGCGGCTGCGGCAGACCGGCAACGGGCCGAAGATATGGCGCAAGCCACATCAGGACTGGCAGACGGTCTCAAGCATTTGTCCAGCGGCGATTTGACTTTCAGGCTGAACCAGCAGTTTGCCAGTGACTTTGAATCGCTTCGCTCCGATTTCAATGCTGCCGTCAGCCAGCTTGCTGAGAGCCTGCGTTCTGTTTCCGATGCAACCGGATCAATTGATAGTGGTGCCCGGGAAATCAGCCAGAGTGCCGAGGATCTTTCCAAGCGCACGGAGCAGCAGGCTGCCTCTCTGGAAGAAACAGCCGCAGCACTCGATCAGATTACCACCAATGTTACCAACTCGTCCAAACGGACGGAAGAGGCGCGCCACATTGCCATGGAGGCCAATAAATCGGCACGTCATTCTGGTGAGGTTGTGTCCAAAGCCGTCACAGCCATGCAGCGTATCGAGCAATCTTCAAGTCAGATTTCCAATATCATTGGGGTGATTGATGAGATTGCATTCCAGACCAACCTTCTGGCCTTGAACGCCGGTGTCGAAGCGGCCCGTGCGGGTGAGGCAGGCAAGGGTTTTGCCGTGGTGGCGCAAGAAGTGCGTGAACTGGCCCAACGCTCTGCCCAGGCGGCGAAAGAGATCAAGGATCTGATTCGTAATTCGGGAGAAGAGGTCAGCGCCGGTGTGAAGCTCGTGCAGGAAACTGGCGATGCGCTGAAGCATATCGAAGAGCAGGTTGTGGTTATCAATAGCCAGCTTGATGCGATTGCAACCTCTGCCAAGGAACAGTCTGTGGGTCTCGCTGAAGTCAACACAGCCGTCAACCAGATGGATCAGGTGACCCAGCAGAATGCCGCCATGGTGGAAGAATCAACCGCCGCCAGCGCCGCACTGGCAGGAGAGGTGAAGCGCCTGCGCGACATCATCTCGGAGTTCCGGGTTGGAGGTTCCATGGGCGAGGTCGCGCACCGCAGACCAGAACCCGCCAAAGTTGATCATAAACCCGTCGCCTCCCCCGCCCGCCGCATGATGGCCAAAGTGGCCAGCGCCGTCGGCCTTGGTGGCGGAGCGGCAGCCGAAAGCTGGCAAGAGTTCTGATCAAAAAAGAGATGAAGAAAAAGACCCGGTTATCAACCGGGTCTTTTGCCGTCGGGTTGTCAGTCATTCATGATGCACAAAAAAATCGTCCGGACTTTCCACCTCGACAATCCGTTTGCGCTCAATAATCCAGAACCGATTGCCCACTGCCCGCACAAAGCTGCGGTCATGGGATACCAGCAGGCAACTGGCCTGATGGGCCATCAACTCCGTCTCTAATGCCTCCTGCCCCTCAATATCCAGATGGTTGGTCGGCTCATCCAGCAGGTAGAAATTGGGGTTGGCAAGCCGCAAGACCAGCATGGCAAGGCGGGCCTTTTGCCCGCCCGACAAACGCTCCACCGGGCGGGCCTGCATATCCAGCGACATGCCCGCTCCCGCCAGCAAGCTTCTCGCCCTTTGGTCTCCAATGTCGAACCGCGAGATGATCGTTTCCATCGGTGTGTGGCGACCTTTGAGATCAGCCAGCGCCTGATCACTATAGCCCAGCACCAGCGAGGGCGTTGCCTTGATGGCAGAGGATACTTCTGGCGTGGCAATCGCCTTGCGGATCAGGCTGATCAGCCGGGATTTCCCCGCCCCATTCGGCCCAAGCAGCACAATGCGGTCCCCTTGGCAGAGGAATTGCTGACCAGTGCGAAACAGCAAAGTGCCATCCGGCGTAGACACATCAGCATTGTCCAGCGTGATCAAAACCTTGGCATGGGTGCCACGGTTGGCAAGCCTGATGGCCCCGGCAGATCGCTCCAGATGGGCAGGCTTGGCCGCCTCTTCCAGCTTCTCGGCCCGTTCTTTCAATTGCTTGGTTTTGACCACCAAAAGATCGCTACCGGAATTGATGCCAATGTTTTTCAGCTTCGCTGCCTGCCTGCGCAATTGCTCTGCCGTTTTAATATCCCGCTCAAAGCGGCGGGCGTCGCTCGCATCAAGCTGATCCAGCTCAATCCGCGCCCGCGTGTAAGGCAGAGAAAAGACCGGGCTGTTTTCTGCGCGCAAAAACAGCGTCTTGTTGGTGACGGCATCGAGAAAGGCGCGGTCATGGCTGGCGACAATAACCGGCATATCGCGGGGCAGAGCCTTCAACCATGCTTCCAGCATGATAATTTTGCCGAGATCCAGATGGTTGGTTGGCTCATCCAGCATCAACACATCCGGCTCAGTAACCCAGACGCGCGCCAGCAACATCAACCGCTGCCAGCCGCCACTGAGCGCTTTGACAGGCCTATGGCGCAGCTCCTCCGGAACATCCAGCGTTTCCAGCGCCACATCCACCCGCCAGCTCTCCATCTCGGCCTGCTCTTGGGACAGGGCGCTCAACACCGCATCATAAAAGGAAAGCTCCAGCAGATGGGGCGGCAGATTTTGCTCGACAGTGCCGATCGTTAATCCGCGGGCTTTGGTGATGTCACCTTCGCTTGGCTCTAACGTGCCAGCAAGGCATCGCAACAGGGTGGATTTGCCGCGCCCATTGGCAGCCACAAGACCAATCCTGTCGCCAGAATTAACTGTGAGATTGAGCTTCGAAAAAAGGGGATGCGACAGCACAACGCCGACATCACGAAGATTGATAAGGGACATGGGAAACCTCTGGTCCATTCCGCAAGCGTGACCGGATGGGGCCTCAGCCACCATCAAGAAGCCATCACTGCGGTGAAAACATATTGGCAGACGCAACAAGTCGTTAACTTAAGCGCCGCCGCCACAAAGGGCAGACCAGAAACGGATTTTGGTCAGCCCTGCAAACGCATTTGCAGGGCGTTGACGGGGCCACGTTGCCGGTAGAACCGGAAATAGAAATTTTTCACGTGACCCTCCTTTCTCTTTCAATTCATTGGTGCAAAATACACCGTATGGGCAAAAGTGCCAAGGCAAAAAACTGTACCCTGCCGGGTGCTCTCTCGCCCACGGCAGGTCTCAAGTTTCAATCATTCATCACTCATTTTCAGAGCGGCAATAAAGGCTTCCTGCGGAATTTCGACCTTGCCGAACTGGCGCATCCGCTTTTTACCGGCCTTCTGCTTGTCCAGCAGCTTGCGTTTACGGCTGGCGTCGCCACCATAGCACTTTGCGGTTACGTCTTTGCGCAGCGCCGAGATGGTTTCGCGGGCAATGACGTTGCTGCCGATGGCGGCCTGAATCGGGATTTTGAACATATGCTTGGGGATCAGATCCTTAAGCTTTTCGCACATGTCGCGGCCGCGTTTTTCGGCAGCCATGCGGTGAACCATCATGGAGAGCGCATCCACCGGCTCACCGTTGACGAGGATCGACATTTTTACCAGATTGCCTTCGCGGTGACCATCCAGATGGTAATCGAACGAGGCATAGCCCTTTGAGATCGACTTCAGACGGTCGTAGAAATCGAACACCACTTCATTGAGCGGCAGCTCATAGGTCAGCATGGCGCGCTTGCCAACATAGGTCAGCTCGGTCTGAATGCCGCGACGGTCCTGACACAGTTTCAAAATACCGCCCAGATAATCATCCGGCGTCAGAATCGTTGCCTTGATCCAAGGCTCATGGATTTCGGAAATCCGCACCGGATCAGGCATATCCGCCGGATTGTGCAGCTCCTTCTCCGTGCCGTCGGTCATGAACATTTTGTAGACGACTGACGGGGCAGTTGCGATCAGATCGAGGTCAAACTCTCGCTCCAGCCGCTCCTGAATGATTTCCAGATGCAGAAGACCGAGGAAGCCGCAACGGAAGCCGAAGCCAAGGGCTGCCGAGCTTTCCATTTCAAACGAGAACGACGCATCGTTGAGGCGCAGCTTGCCCATGGCCGAGCGCAGATCTTCAAAATCGGCTGCATCGACCGGGAAGAGGCCGCAGAACACCACCGGCTGGGCGGGCTTGAAGCCGGGCAGCATGGTGGCGGTTGGGCGCTTGTCTTCGGTGATCGTATCACCCACGCGGGTGTCGGCCACTTCCTTGATGGAGCCGGTGAAAAAGCCGATTTCGCCCGGTCCAAGGCTGTCCACAGCCAGCATTTTCGGGGTCAGAACGCCCACGCGCTCCACCTGGTATTTGGCGTCCGTGCCCATCATGCGGATGGTCTGGCCCTTGGTCAGCACGCCGTCAATGACGCGCACAAGAACCATAACGCCCAGATAGGTGTCGTACCAGCTATCGACCAGCAGCGCCTTGAGCGGGCCTTTGTCGCCAAGCTCGCTCTTGGGTGCTGGCAATTGCTTGACGATGGCTTCCAGCACATCAGGAATGCCAAGGCCGGTCTTGGCCGAAATCAGCACCGCTTCGGATGCATCAATGCCAATGACTTCCTCGATCTGTTCCTTGATCCGCTCTGGCTCGGCGGCGGGCAGGTCGATCTTGTTGAGAACGGTGACGATCTCGTGGTTGTTGTCGATGGCCTGATAAACATTGGCCAGCGTCTGGGCTTCCACCCCTTGAGAGGCATCCACCACCAGCAGCGAGCCTTCGCAAGCCGACAGCGAGCGTGACACTTCATAGGCAAAGTCGACGTGGCCGGGGGTGTCGATCAGGTTCAACACATAGGTTTCGCCATCATTGGCCTTATAGTGCAGACGCACCGTCTGGGCCTTGATGGTAATGCCGCGCTCGCGCTCGATGTCCATGCTGTCGAGCACCTGCTCCGACATATCGCGCTCTGCCAATCCGCCTGTGGATTGAATCAGGCGGTCGGCCAGCGTCGATTTGCCGTGGTCGATGTGGGCCACGATCGAGAAGTTGCGGATATGGTCGAGAGGGGTGCGGTTATCTGTGCTCATAGGGTCCGCATATAGAGCATTTCCGGGAAAAGTGTGAAGCGGTTTTCAGCGTTAAAATGCGAAAATCGGAAAGTAATTGCGCCCCGCATGGCGCTACACGAAAATGCGGGGCTTTTAAGCTGATTTTTCACAACCGATTGGCGTCAGCCCTGCGGCAGCGGGTATCCATCCTCGCCAAGACCCGTGGCAACCACCGAGACGCGGAACGTGCCATCGAGTTCCTTGTCGAAGATCGCGCCCACCACAATGTCGGCCTCGTCATAGACTTCATCGCGGATACGGGTTGCGGCTTCATCCACTTCAAACAGCGTCATATCCATGCCGCCGGAGATGGAAATCAGCACGCCCTTGGCACCGCGCATGGAGACTTCATCCAGCAGCGGATTGGCAATGGCGGCTTCGGCGGCCTTGATGGCGCGGCCATCGCCGGTGGATTCGCCCGTGCCCATCATGGCGCGGCCCATGCCCTTCATGACGGATTTCACGTCAGCGAAGTCAAGGTTGATCAGACCTTCCTTGACGATCAGATCGGTAATGCAGGAGACGCCCGAGAACAGAACCCGGTCGGCAATCACAAAGGCATCGGCAAAGGTGGTCTTGGCATCGGCAATGCGAAACAGGTTTTGATTCGGAATGACAATCACGGTGTCGGTGGCTTCGCGCAGGCGCTCAATGCCCTCTTCGGCAGATTGCATCCGGCGGCGGCCTTCAAAGCTGAATGGCTTGGTGACAACGCCAACGGTCAGAATGCCTGCATCGCGGGCAGCCCGCGCAATCACCGGGGCGGCCCCAGTGCCGGTGCCGCCACCCATGCCAGCGGTGACAAAGCACATATGCGTGCCTGCGAGGTGATCCATCACCTCATGCAAGGTTTCTTCAGCGGCCATGCGGCCGGTTTCCGGGATAGAGCCTGCGCCAAGCCCTTGCGTCATTTCAGCGCCAAGCTGAATGAGGCGAGGGGCCTTGGACATGGCCAGCGCCTGGGCGTCAGTGTTGGCGGCAATAAAATCCACCCCCTGCAAGCCCTCGGTGATCATGTTGTTGACGGCATTGCCACCGCCGCCGCCAACGCCGATCACGGTAATCTTCGGCCGCATTTCTTCTATTTGCGGTTTTCTGATTTCGATCACGTTTGTCTCCTTGGGTCTGGGCGCCGGCAAATCACCACTGCGCACGAATCACACACTCTCTTGGCACGGGAAAAAGGCCGGGAGTTGGGCGACATGCAAGAGGCTTGTTGATGAAACATCATTTTCCTTGAGCGAGGATGACCTGAATCACGATTGACTCTACTAAATGATGCTGTATTTCTCTTATCATGGAAAATTTACACGACGATATGCATTCGGTCATTGCGGAACGGCTGAAGGCGCTTCGAACAGCCAAAAACCTGACGCTGGATCAATTGGCAGAGCAATCCGGGGTCAGCCGCGCGATGATTTCGCGTATTGAACGGGCAGAAGCCAGCCCCACAGCCGCGCTGTTGGCGCGGCTGTGCTCGGCATTGGGGCAATCGCTCTCGGTGTTTTTTGCGCAGGCCGAACATGCCTCGCCGCTGAGCCGTCGCGCAAGCCAGCCGGTGTGGCAAGACCCGGAAACCGGCTATCGCCGACGTGCGGTCTCCGCCCCCGGTACAGGATCACGGGTGGATGTGGTTGAGGTGGAGTTTCCGCCCGGAGCCACGGTGCGCTTTGCGGCTCAGCCCGCCAGCCGCAATCAATGGCAACATGTCTGGCTGTTTGAAGGGCGCATGCAGATCACCGTGGGGCAGGCCGTGTATGGGCTGGAGCCAGGCGATTGCCTGCATATGAACATTGGCGATGTCCACGCCTTTCACAATCCGACACAAAACATAGCTCGCTATGGTGTTATTATCGATCTGGGCTGACAGGAGAAAATTATGACACAAATCCGCATGTTAACCGGCCTTCAAGCCCGCGACGCCATGGCCGACCTTTGTGAGATTCTCAGCGATTGCGTCAATGGCGGTGCATCGGTGGGGTTTATGCTGCCGTTTGATGTTGCAAACGCCAGACCGTTCTGGAGTGCCGTTGCAGATGCGGTTGAGGCGGGCGATGTGGTGCTTCTGGTGGCCGAACACCAGAGCCGTATTCTTGGCACAGTGCAAGTGGGGCTAACGCAGCCACCCAACCAGCCCCATCGCGCCGATGTCAAAAAACTGCTGGTGCATCGTGCGGCCCGCGGATTGGGCCTGTCCCGGCTGTTGATGGCGGAGGCTGAAAAGCAGGCGGCCAAGGCTGGCAAGAGCCTGCTGGTGCTGGATACCGCCACGGGCGAGGTGGCGGAGACAATTTATGAGAAATTTGGCTGGACCAAAGCCGGTATCGTGCCAGATTATGCACTGTTTCCAGATGGCCGCTTTTGCCACACGTCAATTTTTTATAAACGTCTGGGCGAGCATGTGTGGGGAGAATAAAGACCATGACCGGTAAACCCAAAATCACGATTCTCTATTGTACCCAGTGCAACTGGCTTTTGCGGGCCGGATGGATGGCGCAGGAGCTGTTGCAAACCTTTGGCGACAGCCTTGGCGAGGTTGGGCTTATTCCCGGCACGGGCGGCAATTTTGAGGTGCGGGTCGATGGCGTGCTGATCTGGGAGCGCAAGCGCGATGGCGGCTTTCCCGGCCCCAAGGAGTTGAAGCAGCGGGTGCGGGATGTGATTGACCCGGAACGCGACCTTGGCCATGTCGATCGGGCGACCGGCACGGAAAAGGGCGAAGCCTGAGCCTCGCCCTCTTTTTTTCATGGATTCAGCGAAACGGTGACTGGCATATCCGATAACGGCCACCGGGGCCGATATAGCTGTTGCTGCTCGGATCATAGGATCTGTAGCGGTCCAGACACCAGCGAACATGGGCGTTCCAGCTGTTGCGCGGCGGTGGTGGTGGTGGTCTGCCATAGCCGGGTGGCGGGCCGGGGCGGTAGTAACCCGGCGGCGGTGGCGGTGGCGGTGGTCTGCCGTAGCCGGGTGGCGGGCCGGGGCGATAGTAACCCGGTGGTGGCGGTGGTGGTGGCGGGCGGCCGTAATCTGGCCGGTCATAGCAGCCGAAATTGTCGCAGACGTAACGAACGTCCTGAACCATCGATGCTCCACCCACAGATGGAGCCGCTGCAAAGGGCATAGTGGCGGATGCTGCCTGCGGCAAACCGCCAGCAACCATCAGCGCAACCCCGACCAGGGCCTTGCGGAAAAATGGCATTGAGAGTCTCCTCGAAAAATCCGGATGAACCGGACCATGTTTATGCTTGACCGTCGCCGATTCGCCTGGAGCATGAACGAAGTGATGCGTCAGGGCACTCGTGCGCAGTCAAAACCTCGCGCATGGTGGTTGCCACGGCAGGTATCAAATATATTAGGGCTTGCTTCTGACGCTGTCAGCATTTTTCTTTGTGGCAATGAAATCAAATATTTCCAGTGGTAATTCAAAGGTATGGCGCAATGTTGATTTTGGTTTGTCCAAACGTGCGTGCCGGGCGGCAAAAAAAACGCACAGCCTGACATGAAAAGTTCAAAAACCGTGTTGACAGAGGCCGCCTGGGCGACTAAATCCCTCGTCAACGCCCAGATGGCGGAATTGGTAGACGCGCCAGCTTCAGGTGCTGGTACTCGCAAGGGTGTGGAGGTTCGAGTCCTCTTCTGGGCACCAATTCCTTAATCAAGTCAATGACTTGATTTAAGAATGCCAAAACTGACTACCACAAAAAAGCCCGGTTTTACCGGGCTTTTTTGTTGCCCGAAAAGCCCTGAAAAGCGGTTGGCATGTCTTCTCCCGCATTGTTGTTGTTCAGCAGGCCAAGTCGCTGCCTGTTGGTTGCTGTCCGCTCACAAAACATGCTAGAATGAGAACAAATCAGAAACTAATTCGTGTCATGTGTGACAACACAGATCAGGCTCGAAGGAATGCCATGCGACAGCTGTTTTCGTTCTATGAGTTTTTTGCAGGTGGCGGCATGGCGCGGGCAGGTCTTGGGCAGGCGTGGCGCTGCGCCTTTGCCAATGATTTCGACGGAAAAAAAGGGCTGACCTATCAGGATAACTGGGGTGCGGGTGGTGAGTTGACGGTGGGCGACATCCGGGCTTTGAGCATTGATCACCTGCCGGGTACGGTTGATCTGGCGTGGGGGTCGTTTCCCTGTCAGGATTTATCCTTGGCTGGGGTGGGTGCAGGCCTGCGCGGTGCGCGTTCGGGCACATTCTATCCCTTTTGGGATTTGATGAAGGGCTTGAAGGCCGATGGTCGAGGCCCGAAAATGATTGCCATGGAAAATGTCTGTGGGGCGCTGACTTCGCACAAGGGTGCTGATTTCAAAGCTATCTGCGAAACGTTTTCCAATGCAGGCTATCGATATGGCGCATTGGTGGTGGATGCGGCGCTGTTTTTGCCGCAATCCCGGCCAAGGTTGTTTGTGATCGGGGTGCGTAAGGATGTATCGATTGATCCGTCGCTGTTGTCGCCAGAGCCGACCTTGCCATTCCACACCAGAGGTTTGCGCAACGCCCATCAGCGTCTTGGCAAAAAGGCAGCGCACGACTGGCTTTGGTGGAATTTGCCCTCGCCTGCGCTGCGCACCACGGCATTTTCCGATATTCTGGAAGAAAATCCCTCTGATGTGGCCTGGCATACGCCAGAGCAAACGGCGAAATTGCTGGCCAGCATGTCTCCGGTCAATCTGGCCAAGGTGGAAGCCGCCAAGCGCGCCGGGCGCCGCATGGTGGGGGGCGTTTACAAGCGCACCCGGCCAGAAGCAACAGGCCGCATTGTGCGTGCCGAGGTGCGCTTTGATGATGTTTCCGGGTGTTTGCGCACGCCAAACGGTGGCTCATCGCGCCAGACTCTTCTGGTGGTGGAGCATGAGCGGGTGCGCTCGCGCCTCATTTCTGCCCGCGAAACCGCCCGGTTGATGGGGCTGGATGAGGATTATCGCCTGCCGCGCCGCTATAATGAGGCCTATCATCTGACGGGTGATGGCGTGGCTGTGCCGGTTGTTCGTTTTCTCGCGCACTATCTGTTTGAGCCGGTTTTGGCCTACAGCAAGGGGCAAGGCGCGGTGCCGTCCTCTGGTTTGCAGGAGGTCGCCCGGTTTGGCGGTTGATTTTCAGTTTCGCAAACGTGCCGTTGCCTCGCTGATCAATGATATTGGCGTCTATATTCTGGCCGATCTGGACAATGTGCCACTTTATGTCGGCCAATCCAAGGATGGGATTCGCGCCCGCGTGGCACGCCATCTGACCTCGGCACGCTCTGATATTATTGCCAATCGGCAGATTGACGTTTGGGAAATCGCTTATGTCTGGGCCTATCCGGTGACGGACAGGGCTGAGATCAACGCGCTGGAAGCCAGCCTGTTTCATCATTTTGACCCCAGTTCGCAATTGGTCAATGGGGCCTTGCCGCCCCGCTCTGTGCCGCTTGCGGTGCTGCCCGCGCCTGCGCAGGTGGTGCAAGTGCTGAGCGATGAGGAAATCTCGGAGCGCAAACAGCCCGAACAACGCCTGCCGCGGCAGGCCAATCACTATGCCCAGATTGTCAGCCATTTTCTGTCGGTGAAAAACTCAACCCAGATTGCCCGCGCCATGAACGCTCATTTCGAGCGCCTCAATCGTTATCATTCGCTGTTGCTGGGCAAAGCCGAGACGCTTCCCGGCGAGGGAGAGAGTGAGCGATAGATTATTCACCCACATCACGCGGGTTGATTCCCGGCAGCCATGCGCCGGTATTGGGGGGCTGTGTGCCGGTGTAGGAAACGCCTGTGCCATCATCGCTGCTGCCTGTGGTGCAGCGGTAAACCGTGCGCGGCATGCCTGAGCCAAGAAAATGAAAATCGCGCGTGCCGCGACCCTGCATCAGCACAGTTTCTGTGCTGCAATTATAGCTTGGTTTCAGATTTTGCCGGTCAATCTCAGCCTGAGATTTGACGCCGGGCAAGTCTTTGTAGGAGTCGGCGGGCACAGACCAGCTTTCCATAGCCGGCAATTTATTGCCGGAAGGCTTTTTGACTGGTTCGGCCAGCGCCGGATTTGCCAGCAGTGAGGCGGCCACGAGCAGGCTGGCAAGGATGGGGGCTGGTGTGCGCTGCATGACGGTCTCCTCCCCGAGGCATTCGGGCTGATTGCCCCTATATAAGCTCGCCTTGCGGCAGACAAAAGGGTGCGGCGATCACAGTTTTGCAAAGAGCACCCTGATCAGAAGCGATCAGAAACGCGGATTCCGGCAGGGCCCAGAATGACTGCGATCAGCACCGGCAGGAAAAACAGGATCATCGGCACGGTCAGCTTCGGTGGCAGGGCCGCGGCTTTTTTCTCGGCGGCATTCATTCGCTCATCGCGGCTTTCCTGCGCCAGAACGCGCAGCGCCTGACCGATCGGTGTGCCATAGCGTTCTGCCTGAATCAGCGCCTGACAGACTGATTTGACGCTCTCCAGCCCTGTCCGGTTGCCAAGATTTTCATAGGCAATGCGCCGATCTTGCAGAAAGGACAGTTCTGCGGTGGTCAGCACGATTTCTTCTGCCAGATCGGGCGATTGTGTGGCCATTTCATCAGCCACGCGGCGCATGGCGGCTTCAATGGACATGCCGGACTCGACACAGATCAGCATCAAATCCAGCGCATCGGGCCATGCGCGGCGAATGGAGAGCTGGCGTTTGGAGATGCGGTTGGAAATATAGATGTTGGGCAGGTAAAATCCGACATAGCCTGCAACAATTGCAGCCAGAAACCGTACGGCAAAGGGTTTTCCCTGCATGTTGTGCAGCGCAAAAATCCAGATGCTGGCCAGCGTCAAAAACAGGAATGGTAGAAGAAATCGGGCGGTGAGAAAGATGTTCAGCGCGCCCGGTGAGCGCAGACCGGCTGTTTTCAGTCTGGCAACGGTATTGTCATCGACCAGTGCCTTGTGCAGATTGAACCGTTCGACGATTTTGCTGGCTGAGCTGTTGTCTTTGTTGCGCAGGCTGCCGCGTCCGGTCTCTGAGTTCATGCGGGCCCGCTCGCGGGCGCGGATCTGGTCGCGCTCGGTTGAGACGGCTTTCATGCGCTTGTTGAGATTATTGTGCTCAAACAGTGGTATGATGATGCTGTAGACGGTGGCAAAAACCGCGATCCCCACCAGAACCGCCATGACCAGGGCCGGATTGGTAAGACGCAGGACAAGATCGTCAGACATGGCTCCCCCTCAGATGTCAAAGTTGATCATTTGGCGCATGACAAAAATTCCAATCGACATCCAGATGGCCGACAGACCCAAAATCAGATGGCCGCGCGGATCGGTAAACAGCAGCATGATGTAATCCGGCGATGTCAGATAAACCATCAGGGTGACGATAAACGGCAAGGCCCCGATGATGACAGCGGAGGCCTTGGCTTCCATTGACAGCGCGCTGACTTTTGCTCGCATCTTGCGCCGTTCGCGCAGCACCTTGGACAGATTGGCCAATGCTTCGGAAAGATTGCCCCCGGCCTGCGACTGAATGGTGATGACAATCGAAAAGAAGTTCACCTCCTGAAGCGGCATGGCGGTGAACATGCGGGCGCAGGCTTCTGGCACCGAAATCCCAAGCTGCTGGGAATCCACCACCCGGCGAAACTCGGTTTTCACCGGCTCCTGTGCATCGGTTGCAATCATTCTCAGGGCGTCATTCAGCGGCAGGCCGGATTTGATGGCGCGCACCATCACATCCAGCGCATTGGGAAATTCGATCAGAAATTTGCCTTGTCGCCGCCGGATCAGAAAATTGACAATCCAGCGGGGCAGGCCAGCGCCGGCCGCAAAACCAATGCCGAGAGCGAGCACCAGCGTCATGCCCAGAATCAGGCCGATACAGAAAAAAACAAGGCCAAGGGTGATGCTGGCAATGACGAAATGCGTGAGGCTAAAGGCATAGCCGGTTTGCGGCAATCGCTGCTTCAGGGTTTGGCCCGAAATTTTCTTGCTGGTCTCGGCCTGTTTGCGCTCGATCTCTTTCAGTGTGTCCTGCACGGATTTTCGCCGCTTGGACAATTCCTGCACCCGATCACGGGTACTGCGCGCCTTGATGGTGTCGGCTTCGGCATTTTTCACTCGTGCCAGACGGCTCGCTACTTTCTTATTGTCCTCAACCCGCGAAAACAGCAGAGCATAGGCCAGCGACCCCGCAGCTATGGCGGTCAGAACAACAATCGCAAGCACAGTGAGGTTCATCTGCCTGATCCTTACAGAACACCGGATTTCTGTTCCATGATGTCCAGCGCTGCCGCCAGCCGTCGATCTTCATTATAGTAGCGGGCGCGTTCCCAGAAATGTGGCTTGCCGATGCCGGTTGAGACATGGCGGCCAATGATTTTTCCGGCCAGATCTTCGCCCTCCATCTCATAGCGCACCAGGTCCTGCGTGATGATCACATCGCCTTCCATGCCCACCACCTCGGTAATCTGGGTAATGCGGCGCGAGCCATCGCGCAGACGGGCTGCCTGAATGATAATGTCAATCGAGCCGGAGATGATTTCGCGCACGGTTTTGGCAGGCAGCGAATAGCCGCCCATGGCAATCATGGATTCCATACGGCTCAGGCATTCGCGCGGGGTGTTGGCGTGGATGGTGCCCATGGAGCCATCGTGGCCGGTGTTCATCGCCTGCAACAGGTCAAACACCTCTGGCCCGCGCACTTCGCCAACGATAATGCGCTCTGGCCGCATACGCAGGCAGTTTTTCACCAGATCGCGCATGGTGATTTCGCCTTCACCTTCAATATTGGGCGGGCGGGTTTCCAGCCGCACCACATGCGGCTGTTGCAGTTGCAATTCGGCCGTGTCTTCGCAGGTGATAATCCGCTCATCGGCATCAATATAGCGCGTCAGACAGTTCAAAAGCGTGGTTTTGCCCGAACCTGTCCCGCCAGAAATCACCACGTTGCAGCGAACCCGGCCAATAATCTGCAAGATCTGCGCGCCTTCCGGGGTAATGGCACCAAACTTCACCAGCTGATCGAGATTGAGCTTGTCCTTTTTGAACTTGCGAATGGTCAGGGCGGGGCCATCAATCGACAGCGGGGGCGCGATAACATTGACACGCGAGCCATCGGGCAGGCGCGCATCGCAGATCGGGCTGGATTCATCCACGCGCCGCCCCACCTGGCTGACAATGCGCTGGCAGATCGACAAAAGCTGCGAATTATCCCGAAAGCGAATATCGGATTCGATGGTCTTGCCGCCAACTTCGATAAAGGTCTGGCCCGCGCCATTGACCATGATGTCGGAAATATCATCCCGCGCCAGCAAAGGCTCGAGCGGACCATAGCCCAGCACGTCATTGCAGATGTCCTCCAGCAGTTCTTCCTGCTCGGAAATCGACATGGCGAAATTTTTGATGCTGATAATGTCGTTGACAATGTCGCGGATTTCTTCGCGCGCGCTTTCAACATCCAGCTTGGCCAGTTGCGACAGATCAATGGTATCAATCAGGGCGGCAAACACCTGACTCTTGGTATCGTAATAATCATCGGTGCGGGCGTGCCGACGGCGCGGCGGGGCGGCGGGCTGCGGTGCTGTCTGTTGTTGTGGCACAACAGATGACGGCTCTATCAGGTTCGACGGGCCGGGCGATGGCAGCGTGGAGGCGTGCGGCGTTTGTGCGCCACCACCCTTTCCAGACCCTTCATTTCCACGTTTACCGAACATAGTGTTGTTTCCAGTGTGATAAAACCAGTGCGGCGGGCCTGCGCGTCAGGCCCGCCCGTGTTTCTGACTATTGACGGCCAAGACGATCCATGATCGGGGCGAGCATCTGGGCAAGGCCCGATTTTCTGGGTTTTTTGATGCTGGTGCGTCCGGTGATGAGATGGGCAATGTGCGAGAATGTTTCGGTTGTCGGGCATTTGGCGTCAACCTCGGCAATCATTCGCCCGCTGTTGGCGGCATTGCCAAACAATTGCACATCAAATGGAATGATGGCAGCGGGCTTGATGTCCAGCGGCTCAAAGAAATCGGCAGGTGAAATTTCAGGCCGCTTGGGCATTCCGGCCTGATTGAGAACAAGATACGGAGGCTTGTCGTTGGGCCGTATCTTTTTCAGGGCATCCAGCAGGTTTTTGGTGTTGCGCAGATTGGCAAGATCAGGTGCGCAGGTCAGCACAATCTCATCCACTTCGGCCAGAAGCGCTCTTGTCCACTCATTCCAGGTATGCGGCACATCCAGAATGGCAATGGGCGCGCTGCGCTGAAGTGTTTCCAGCACCGGCAAAAATGCACCGCGCTCGAAATCATAGCCGCGATCCAGCAGCGAGGGTGCCGCCAGCAGCGACAGGTTTTTGGCGCAATCGGTCAGCAATCGGTCAAGAAAGGTCTCGTCCAGTCGCTCTGGCGCAAACACGGCCTCGGCAATGCCCTGGGCGGGGTCTTGGTCAAAGTCGATATTGGCCGTGCCATAGGGCAGATCAAGATCGGCCAGAATGGTTTCTGACGAAAACAGCGATGCAACCATAAAGGCGACATTATGGGCAATGGTGGAAGAGCCAACGCCACCCTTGGCCCCAATGAAGGCAATGCTGCGGCCCAGCGGCTCGGCATCCGGGTCAATGAAAATGGTCGACAGGGCACCGATCACATCGGCCATGCTCACTGGCGCAACAACATAATCCGAGACGCCATTGCGCATCAATTCACGATAGAGCGCGATGTCATTGAAATGGCCAACGATAATAACGCGGGTGGACGGATCGCAAACCTCAGCCAGCGGGGCCAGTTCCTGCAAGATCGTGTCTGGCCGTGCATCGGTTTCCAGAATGATCAGATTGGGGGTTGGCGCGCCCGAAAACATGTTGACGGCGGCCGAAATGCCACCATTTGTCACCCTCATGCTCACTTTGGCCATGCGGCGGTCGCGGGCGCATTCTTCCATCACCGCCAGAACCTGTTCCGAGAGGCAAAAGGCATGGACAGAAATGCGCGGCAGGGGACGCATACTGTCCAGATCACCCGTTTTCAAAGGCTCGGCACTGGTTGCGGCGTCCTCTTGTGTCACGGAGTGAATGTCATATTTGATGGTGCTCATGGTTTTGCCCGGTTTCGCCTGCTCATCTGTCCCGCCTGCCCAAATCCCCGCCTGCCCAAATCCCCGCCTGCCCAAATCAAGGATCGCTCGAGCCGGTGCGATAATCGGAAATCACCTGCATTCGCCGGTCTGCATCAATCGGTGTCATGGCGCGTGGTGCGATCAGGTCGGTCGGGCTGGCCAGCTGCGCGGCCAGATTGGCCTGAGTGGCACAGCCGAAATTCTCCCAGCTTTTGTTTTGCGATGTGTCATTGGCCAGGTCTTCCGGCCATTGGCCACATGGCCCGGCCACCGCCGTGGTGGCAACATAGCTGAGACGGATCGGGGCTGCATCGCCACTGGCCTGGGCCTGATAGGGCCGTTCGATCATTTTTGTCGATGGTACGCCCTTGGCAATCAACAGGCTGCGCACCTGCCGGGCAAGGGTTGCTGCCGCCGCTGCATTGGGTGAACCATGCGGAACCATGATCTGCACGGAGCCGGTGGAGGCATTGCGATAGTCCTGCGCAAAACCGGAGACGGTATCAGCCATGCCCACGGTCATGCGGCTGGTGCCTTGCGCCACTGGCAGATCAAGCGAGTGCTCCACATCGGTCACCACAATCGGGTGGCGGGTGCGATAATCATCCGGGATGGAGCCGGTTGACATGGTATCTTTGCCCATGCCGCCGCAAGCAGAGAGGGACAGGAGCGCCACCAGACCAAGTGCCAGTTTTGCGGAGAAGTGTGCATGTCGCAGGGTCATCGCCGCCTCACTTATAAATAAAGCCGACCGTGCCGTGATAGGCCCCGGTGGTGTTTGCGTCCTTGCGGCCATAGACCTTGTTGACGCGGTTGAGAAAATACATGGCCCCATCACCCGCCGGATTGAAATTATCGTCGGGGCGCTGCAATTGATTGCGGGCAACCGGGCGTGTCAGATAGGGCGTGGCAATAATCACCAGCTCGGTTTCCTTGCGCTCATATTGTTTGCTGCGAAACAAAGCGCCCAGCAGTGGCACGCTGCGCGCCCCCGGCACACCATTGCTATCCTGATTGATATTATCGCTGATCAGCCCGGCCAGCGCGATTGAGCCGCCCGATGGCAGCTCCACCGACGTGGTGGCCTGTCGCTTGCGAAAATCGGTCGTGCTGCCGGTGGTCATTGGTTCTGACACTTCGGTATCGATCTTGAGGCTGATACGCCCTGCCGACAGAACCACAGGGGTGAAATTCAGCTTGATACCGTAATCATAGGTCTCGGTGGTGGAAGAGCCATTGGCCTGATTGATGGTGCGGATCAATTCCCCGCCAGAGCTGAAGGTGGCGGCTTGGCCGGATGTGGCCGTCAACGTCGGCTCGGCCAAGGTCTTGATCACCTTGGCTTCTTCCATGGCATTGATCACGGTTGCCAGTGAATATTTGCCCAGTGCTGTGGAAATCGCCGCAGAGATGGCGGTTGAATCAGCAGGATTGGCGGCTGTCACCACCGTATTGCCCGAAATGGTATTTTGCAGCGTGGTATTGAAACCCAGTTGCTTGAGAATCTCGCGGCGCACTTCCGCCACGGTGATTTTCAACGTCACCTGATCATCGCCCTCAATCGTCAGCATATTGACGATCTGTGATTGCTGGCGATTTTCCTGATAGATGGCAACCGCGCCATCGCCACTGCTCTCGCTGGTCGCTGTCTGGCTGCGGGTGGTGGCCTCGCCGCCTTTGACAAAGGCCTGAGCAAGGGCAACAGCCCGTGACGAATCCTGCGGGGTGCGCACTGTGCCGGTCAGCACCACGTTATCCGAGATGATCTCAACCTTGATGTTGGAATCCGGAATAAAGCGCGCCAGATTGGTTTCCAGCCCGTCAATATCACGCTCGATTTGCAGATCGAGGCTGACAATCTCGCGGCCGTCAGCGCCAAAGATGAAGATATTGGTTTGGCCAACCGTTTTGCCAAACAGATAAATGCGCCGCGAGGTGCGGGTGACGGCATCGGCCAGAGCGGGGTCAGCCACCAGAATGTCATGGGCATCCTGCGGCAGATCCACCACAATCGCCTTGTTGAGGCCAAGCTTCAAGGTGCGATGGGCACCGGGACCGGATTGGGTAATGCGCACAAGCGATTGCTGCTCGGCATGGGCGCTGGCTCCGTCCTGCCAGAGGCTGGAGCGCTCTGCGGGAAGGCCGCTCAAGGTGAGTGACAGCGTGAGGCTGGCCAACGCCAGCGGGCGGCTCAGACGGGGCTTGGCAGCCATGGTGGAGCGTGTCCTGTTCATTCTTGTTTTGCTCCGGTGCCACTGGTGATTTCGCCGGATTTGATGACCTGAATCTTGCCGCCACCCACACCGCCTGTCAGCGATGCATCGGCAGAGGCGCTCTCCGGGTCTTGCGCGTCAGCCACCGAGCGCAATGCAAGCATCAGGCGCTTGGCGATTTGCTGGGCTGCGGCCAGCACCTGTACCTGTGCTGGTGTCAGCTCCAGCGTGGCCGTGGTGCCGATTACCGAACGGCGCCCGCCTTCTTTTTCCTCGATCTGCTGATCGATAGCCAACACCCGAATATTGGTCAGAACGGTTTCGGTGACGGGGATGTTGTTGGCGCTCATGCGCACCATGATGACATCAACGCGGTCATTGGGCAGGATGAAGCCGCCAGCGCCGGTGGCCACCGAAATTTCTGTCGCAACGGCACGTTTGCCTGATGGAAGCAGCGCAGACATGGTGCTGCCCGAGGCATCGGCCACCTTTTCAATGCGGATAGGCTCGCCCTCAAAAATCGGCAGGCGCACCACGCTGCCGTTCAGATCGTTCATCGCATTGGGGCGCGCATCCTGCGTGATGAAGCCATTGACCAGATCATTCTTTGGCCAGGCCATCCAGCGCATGGTACTGCCAGACAGGCGTGCGCCAACCGGCAAACTGCCCGATGCCACCAGAATGTTGACGGTCGGCTCCTTGACAACAGTTTTTTCAGTCTTGACGGGTGCCTGCTTTGGCCCGCTCAAACTCATGGCCAGCAATCCAGCTAGCCCTGCCGCCACAAGGGCAACAATCAGAATGAGAATGCGGGCGGGTTTCATGATCAGTCCTCAGGGGCAAGCGAATTGTCTTGCGGCTGAGAAGATCAGGAATTGGTGTAATTATGGTTAACAATTGCCTTATGGTTTTAGTTAATAAGTGATTTAGCTGTTATTGTGTTGTGTTAAGTGCCTGCAAAATCAAGGGTGATTGAAGTGCACTGCAAAACCCGCCCACCGCTATGGCAATGCCGTAAGGAATTTTCTTTGCCATTAGAAGAGAGTTTGGCACGGGCAGGCGAAGCGCCAGAATGTGGGAGGATTGGCTGCGAATCAGCAAGATCAGCAGTGTCAGCACACCGCCGAAGACGGCGACCTGAAGCAGAAACACCAGTAGACTGATGTTAAAGCCAAACCAGACGCTTGCGGCGGTCAGAAGCTTTGCATCGCCGCCGCCCATCACATTGAGGGCGAAAAACGCAAAGCAGGCGAAAAACACAATCAGCCCGGCCAGAAGATGAAGCCCAACATCGTGCCATGGCAAGCCAACAGCCGTGGCCAGCGCGGCAAAGCCCAACAGCAAGGCAACCGGGATACTATTCGGAATTTTCATCGAGAATAGATCGGTCAAGGCCGCCGTTGACAGGCCAAGCGGAAAGATGAGCAGTAAGAGTGCAGCCATCATGGCAAAAATCCCGTGTTTACGGGCGGAGAATAGACTGGAACTGTAAATAACAGGTTTGGTCCGTAAAAAGAAAAGCCGCCTCAATTGAGGCGGCAACTCGTTTATCCAAATCTGAAAATGTGGATTAGTCGTCCGTACCTGTTGTTGTTGTTGTTGTATTAGTATTCGTAGCAGCGGTTGTCATCCGCGTGCCGATATTTGTGAATACGGTGTTAATTTGCGTGCCGATCGTCGTCGCGCCAGCAATCAGTGCCACGGAAATCAAGGCGGCAATCAGACCGTATTCAATGGCGGTTGCGCCCGATTCATCTTTAAGAAAACGTGCAAAAATCTTGGACATGTTGGTTTCCTGCTCCAAAAGGTTGATCAGCTCCGTCAGCTGTTGCCGCTGATCGGATGTGCGAAAATTACAAGCTATGCTGTTGCAATTGGCTTAAGAATTCAAGTTAACCAATGCTGAATTGGACGTGCTGTTTTACGGTTATGATCCTGTAAAATGCTTTATGGGTTGATGTCTTGAATTGCGTTCTATCTTCGATTTATGTCGGCAATATGAAAGTTCTACCATGGCGTGTTTTGTCGCACCCTCATAGTTTTTATCAGAATTTTCCCATTTTTCAAGGTTATTACGCAACTGTTAATTGAGTTGCTTTGTAGGGATTCATTTACTATTTTGCGCAAGAATAATACGGGTTCTGTCTCGGAAATCTGTTTCAATATGGGGCTTTATCCTGCCTTTTCCTTGGCGTCGTGATTTAATACGAGACATGAGTTGCATTTGGAGACGTTGATGCGCAGGCAAAAGGCTAAAGCATGTCACAATAAGCAGGCTTTCGGCATCATGGTGCGCGGACTGGTGCTGGCCATTGCCATGATGGCGGCGGCGTCCGGTATGGCCCATGCCGAGAGTGATATGCTGCGGGTTTTTATGAATCAGGCGCGAATCCTGAAGCTGGACCGGCCGATCAGCAAGGTCATCATTGGCAATGACAAGGTTGCCGATGCAACTGTGGCCGATGCCAAAACCATTGTGCTCACGGGTCGCAGTTTTGGCACCACCAATATTGTGCTGCTCGATCGTGATGGCAATGCGGTGCTGGACAGGCGCATTCTGGTGTCGATTGATGAGGGCAACACCGTGCGGGTTTTCAAGCAGACCGAACGCACGGTTCTGTCCTGTGATCCCAATTGCGAGGAGCATTCAAAGCTGGTCAATACCGCGAATACGGCAGCATCGAATAAGACCAATTGATGTGAAAAGGCTTTAACAGGCTGCTGAAAAACTCGAGCCGGGTTTAAAATGGTCTGTTTCGGTGATTGAAAAGCGCCAAAAAAGCATTGCATATGATCGATATGCGCTGTTTTTGGGCACTTTTTCTCCCCAAAACATCCTCATTTTCAACTCCACCTGACTTTTTCAGCAGCCTGTTAACATTATTGCTGTTTTGAATTTTATCAGCATGATCAAACAAACAGTTTGTGACAATCCCTGCGCAAGCGCCGTTAATTTATAAACGAAAATGAAATATTTTAGCCCCCTAATCTGGAGCCCGGTTTAACAATCGGCGTTGAGCAATGATTTTTCTGACGCGGACCTGTGAGAGTCGGTCCAGACCTCGCCATAAAACATGGTTTCAGTTGTTCAGGCGTTTTCGGCGCTCGCGTGACGGCTCGGCGGCCATTGAATTTGCCATTCTGGCTATTCCCTATTTTCTGATTGTTTTTGCCATTCTGGAAACCTTCATCGCCTTCATTGCCGAGCAGGTGGTGACATCCGCCGTGGATACGCTGGGTCGGGAGATCCGCACCGGCAATATTACCAATGATCAAAGCAAAACGACCTATACGACCGAAGCGCAATTCCGCCAGCTTTTCTGCGATGAGATTTCCTTCATGATGCGCTGTGATGCCGCCGAGGTTGCCACGCCAGACCGGCTTTATCTGGATGTGCGTAGCTTTACCTCTTTTGCAGACATCCCCAAAATCATCACCACCGCATCAGGCAGTCTCGACACCAGCAGTTTTGCTTTTGCACCCGGCGGAGCCGACTCAATCAACATGGTGCGTGCCTATTATTACTGGCCGGTAACGGCAGATCTCGTTCGCTCTTATATTGCCAATATTCACCGGCCCGGTAAAACCAGCAATTCCGACTTTCTGATTGTTGAGACAACCGCTTTTCAGAGCGAGAATTATCCATGAGGCTCTGGGGTCATATCATCAAGCCCATGGGGTCTCGCTTTCGGCAGATGATGCAGGATCGCTCCGGGATCGGTGCGGTTGAGTTTGCGCTGATCGTGCCTCTCCTGCTTTTGCTCTATCTGGGCGCTTTTGAGCTGACATTGGGATTGGGCATTGCCTCGCGGGCCACATCCAGCGCCGGTGCCATTGCCGATATTGTCGCACGCAAGGAAAGCAGCTTTACCAAGTCGTTTCTGGCCACCATGCCGGACGTGGCTGCGGGGATTTTTGCACCGAAATCCACCACGGGCTATGGCCTGAAGATCAGCGGCATTCAGGTGGATGCCAGTCTCAACGGAAAAATTGTCTGGTCCTGGGCACAGGACGGCACGACGCCCTATGTGGTAGGAGCAGCTGTAACGCTGCCATCCGGCATGGCGGCGGCCAGCACCTCGTTTGTGCATGTCGAGTTTTCGATTCCCTATCGATTGGTCGCCTATCTGCCCGGAATGGCGGGCTCGTCGGCCAGCACCATCACGATCAGCCGGGATTATTATTACCGTCAGCGCACCACCGATGCGGTCACCTGCTCGGATTGCTAAATAATCGTCGTAGATCACGCCTTCACCCGCGATTTGCAACCGCGGCCGCAAATCGCTATGCAACAGATAATACAGCGCCGTACGCCCTATAGGGTGAGAGGTGCTGCAAGATAAACGGTGTTGGGTGATCTATGGCGCGGGCATTCCTGTTTGTTCTCGATTCCTTTGGTGTCGGCGGTGCTCCGGATGCGCATCATTATCGTGATGAAGGGGCTGATACGCTGGGCCATATCGCCGAGTTTTGTGCTGCCGGTGCCGCGGATCGGGCGGGTCTGCGCACAGGGCCATTGCAGCTTCCCAATATGTCGGCCCTTGGCCTGATGCATATTGCCAAAATGGCATCGGGGGCGATACCGGCGGGCATGGCCATGCCCGATCGAACGTTTGGACTCTATGGGGCAGCCTCTGAACTGTCCAAAGGCAAGGACACGCCCTCCGGCCATTGGGAAATTGCAGGCACACCCGTGATGTTTGATTGGGGATATTTCCCAACGGAGGGTGACGCTTTTTCTGCGGAACTGGTCGAGCAAATCTGTCAAAAGGCCAATCTGCCCGGCATTCTGGGCAATTGCCATGCCTCTGGCACAGACATTATTGCGCGTCTGGGGCAGGAGCATTGCCGCAGCGCCAGACCGATCTGCTATACATCGTCGGATTCGGTGTTTCAAATTGCCGCCCATGAGCGTTATTTCGGTCTGGAACGGCTGCTGAAGCTGTGCGAAATCGTCCGTGAAATTCTGATGCCCTATAATATTGGCAGGGTGATTGCCCGCCCCTTTATCGGCGAAACACCCGCCACATTTGAGCGCACCGGCAATCGCCGCGATTATTCGGTTTTGCCGCCGGAACCCACGCTGCTGGATCGCCTCTCGAAGGCCGAGCGCACCGTTCATGCCATTGGCAAGATTGGCGATATTTTTGCCCATCAAGGCACGAGCCGCGAAATCAAGGCCAGCGGCAATACGGCCCTGATGGACACAACGCTGCGGGTGATGGATGAGGCCAAGGATGGTGATCTGGTGTTCACCAATTTCGTCGATTTCGACATGCTCTATGGCCATCGCCGCGATGTAGCGGGCTATGCGGCGGCGCTGGAAGCCTTTGATGACTGGTTGCCAACCGTTTATCGCAAGCTTGTGCCGGGTGATCTGGTGATTCTGAGCGCGGACCACGGCTGCGACCCCACCTGGCGCGGAACCGATCATACCCGCGAGCGGGTGCCGATCATGGGCTTTGGTCCCGGCATTCGCAGTCGCGCCATTGGCGTGCGCTCCACCTTTGCCGATATTGGCGAGAGCATCGCCGCCCATCTTGGCATCGCCGCCGGTGCCCATGGCAGGAGTTTTCTATGACCGTCAATCTGCTGAAAGCCGAATTGCACTGCCATGTCGAGGGTGCGGCCCCGCCAGCCCTCACGTTGTTGCAGGCAGAAAAATATGGCATCGATTCCCGCTCTTTTGTGCGCAACGGGGCCTATGTCTGGCAGGATTTTACCAGTTTTATAGCCTGCTATGATTTTGTCGCCTCGGTGTTTCGGACAGAAGAGGATTATGCGGCCTTGGCTGAGACCTATCTGTGTGAGCTTGCAGACGTCAAGACAATCTATAGTGAGCTATTTGTATCGCCCGATCATGGCGAAGCGGTGGGTCTATCGGCGGAGGCCTATATTGACGGTCTGGCTGAAGGCATTGTGCGGGCGCGGGAAAAGACCGGCATTGAATGCCGGATGGTGATCATTGGCGAGCGGCACTTAGGCCCCGACAATGTGTTGCGCCGGGCCAAATGGCTGGCCAAGTACAGCCACCCGCTGGTCACGGGCTTTAACATGGCAGGCGAAGAACGCATGAACTGCGTTGCCGACTATGCGCCCGCCTTTGCCATTGCCAAAGAGGCTGGCTATGGCATCACCATTCATGCCGGTGAATTGTGTGGAGCCTTTAGCGTGGCGGATGCGCTGGATCATGTCGGCCCAAGTCGCATTGGCCATGGGGTGCGCTCCATTGAAGATGCCGATCTGGTCAAGCGCCTCGCTGATCTCGGCACGGTTTTGGAAGTCTGCCCAGCTTCCAATCTGGCTTTGAAGGTATTTCCCGATCAGCAGAGCCACCCGATGCGGCAATTGGCTGACGCCGGGGTACGTCTGTGCATTAATTCCGATGATCCGCCATTTTTCCACACCTCGCTGGCGCAGGATTATGAGATTGTCGCCAACATGGGCTTTGATCGGTCCGAGATCAACGCCATGACTCGCACCGCTATTGAGGCAGCATTTGTCGATGAGGCCACCCGTGCACGGCTGCTTTTGCGCCTTGATGGGGCGTCAATTGGGGATGAGACGGCAAAATAGCCTGCACGCTCTTGCCCTTTAGGGCTATTCTTGGAACAGAATGGCTTCAAGATCAGAGCAATAAACATAAGAAGGTTCTCTCATGGACGGCGTAACAGTCATCAATCACCCCCTCGTGCAGCACAAGCTGTCTTTCATGCGGCGCAAGGAAACCTCGACAGCGGGCTTTCGGCGGTTGCTGCGGGAAATTTCCACGCTGTTGTGCTATGAAGTGACCCGTGATCTGGAACTGACCATGGAAACCATAGAAACCCCGATGGAAGAGATGGAAACTCCGGTGCTGGAAGGCAAGAAGCTGGTGTTTGCCTCGATCCTGCGGGCTGGCAACGGTCTTCTGGAAGGCATGTTGGATCTGGTGCCGTCTGCCCGTGTTTCCCACGTTGGCGTCTACCGCGACCATGAAACCCTGCAAGCGGTGGAATATTACTTCAAGGCCCCGGAAAGCCTGTCTGAGCGCTTGGTGATTGTGGTGGACCCAATGCTGGCCACTGGCAATTCGTCTATTGCCGCCGTTGACAAGTTGAAGGAACGGGGCGCGAAAAACCTGCGCTTTGTCTGCCTGCTGGCAGCCCCGGAAGGCATCAAGAATTTCCGCGAGGCGCACCCGGATGTGCATGTGTACACGGCTGCCATTGATAGCCATTTGAACGAACACGGCTATATCGTGCCGGGTCTGGGCGATGCGGGCGACCGCATGTATGGCACCAAGTAAGGCTTGATTAACCGTAATGCCATGCAACCCCGGTGCCTGTCGCCGGGGTTTGTTTTTAAGCTGTATGGTTCACTGGAATGAAGCTCTGGCGTTGATATGCCAACAGTGGATGTGTGGGAGGTAAAGGCCATGTTGAAACGGGTTTTGGTCTTTGCCGGGGTGGTGGTGGTGGCGGCAACGCAGCTTCCCGCCTATTTGCAGCGCCATATGGACACGGCAACCACGCCCTCAACCGTGCAAACCACACCGGATGCGCCGCCGCCGGGTCTGGAACAGGCGTTGGTGGTCGCCGATCGCAATGGTCATTTCACCACCACGTTTCGTATCAATGACAAAGCTGTTGATGGGATGATCGATACCGGCGCATCCTCTGTCGCCATCAATGACAGCACGGCCTGTCGCCTGGGGTTTGGTGGCTCTGCTCTCGATTTCAAATACAAGGTCAATACCGCCAATGGTCAGGTGCTGGCGGCAGCCGTGATGCTGGATCGCGTCGAAGTGGGCGGTGTGCGCGTACAACAGGTGCAGGCCATGGTGTTGCCCGATAAGGCGCTCTCCGGCACACTGATCGGCATGACATTTTTGAACAGGCTGGGCAGTTACAAAGTGGAAAATGGCCAGATGCGGCTTAGTCAGCGGTGAAGCGGCCTATGGGGCCGCTTCCAGAAGCGATTATCAATCCCTTTTGTCTTCAATGCGCGCCGGACATATCGCCGAGCACTTCCTTGGAAGCCACGGTGGAATCGGCATTGAGCTTGTAAACCATCGGCACGCCGGTGGCCAAATTCACGCCCAGAATCTGTTCCTTGGTCAGCTTGTCCAGCACCATCACCAGCGAGCGCAGCGAGTTGCCGTGGGCGGCGACCAGCACGGTTTCGCCCCGCAGCACGCGCGGCAGTATTTCGGTCATGTAATAGGGCCAGACGCGCGCGCCCGTATCCCGCAGGCTTTCGCCGCCCGGAGGTGGGATGTCATAGGACCGGCGCCAGATATGCACCTGTTCCTCACCCCATTTGGCGCGGGCGTCATCCTTGTTGAGGCCGGACAGATCGCCGTAATCGCGCTCATTCAGGGCTTCATCGCGGATGGTTTCAAGGCCAGCCTGACCCACATTGTCCAAAATGATGCCGCAGGTTTTCTGCGCGCGGGACAGGGCCGAGGTATAGGCCACATCAAACTTGATGCCGTAGTCTGCCAGCGCCTTGCCACCGGCATTGGCTTCTTGCACGCCCAGTTCGGTCAGGTCTGGATCGCGCCAGCCGGTGAACAGGTTTTTCAAATTCCAATCGCTCTGGCCGTGGCGCACGAGCACGAGGGTACCAGTCATCGACAAATCCTCTCACTTATATCAGTTGGTTGCTGCCAGCCCGAGCACATCGAGCATGGAATAAAGACCGGGCTTTTGATCCCGCGCCCACAGAGCGGCTTTCACCGCGCCGCGAGCAAAAATAGAACGATCACCTGCGCTGTGCGACAGCGTGACAATCTCGCCTTCGCCCGCCAGCAGCACCGAATGCTCGCCAATCACTGAGCCACCGCGTAAAGTTGCAAAGCCAATTGAGCCAGCCTCGCGCGGGCCGGTATGACCATCGCGCACTTTCACGGCCTTGTCTTTGAGGTCAATGCCACGGCCTGCCGCTGCTGCTTCACCCAGCAATAGAGCGGTGCCGGATGGCGCATCCACCTTGTGCTTGTGGTGCATTTCCAGCACTTCAATATCCCAGCCTGTCGCATCCAGCGCTTTTGCCGCCTGCTGCACCAGAACCGAGAGAAGATTGACGCCAAGGCTCATATTGCCGGATTTGACCAGCCGCGCATGGCGCGATGCGGCTTCAAATTTTGCCTGATCGGCCTCTGAGCATCCCGTGGTGCCAATCACATGCACAATGCGGGCTTGAGCGGCAAGGGCCGCAAATTCCACCGAGGCTTCCGGTCTGGTAAAGTCGATCACACCATCGGCATGAACGAAGGCGGCCAATGCATCATCGGTGACGGTGACGCCAAGGGCACCAAGCCCTGCCAACTCACCGGCATCTTTGCCCAGTGCGGCAGAGCCAGAGCGTTCAACAGCGGCATGTAGAACGGCACCTTCTGTCTCAGCAATAATACGGATCAACGCTTGTCCCATACGGCCACTCGCGCCCACCACCACCAGCTTCATTGGCCCTGTGCCATCCGCTGTTGCCATGTTTTCGTCTCCAGTTCTGATGTTTCGTCTCAGCGCGTCCAGCGTCGGCCTTCTTGCCGCACACCAAATTTATCGGGCGTGCGAGCATAGGCCGCAAGCCCAAACAGTGCCGCCTGCGGATGGGTAACCACAAAAGTCGGAATGGTTTTCATCATCGCCGTGTGCGGGGCCTTGTCTTCAAAGGCGGCGCGGAACACCGGGCTTTGCAACAAAGGCGCAATCTTCTGGGAAATACCACCGGAGAGAAACACGCCGCCACGGGCCATGAACACCAGCGCCATATCGCCTGCCAACCGGCCCAGATAGGTCACAAACAGCGTCATGGTTTCCACGGCAACTGCATCTGTTCCATTCAAGGCATGGGAGGTCACATCGGCCGGGTCAGTCCATTGCGGGGTGACGCCATCGGCTTTGCAGATCGCATTGTAGAGATGAATGATGCCGCGCCCGCAGAGGATTTGTTCGCCAGAAATGCGTCCTTCAATCTTTTCAATATACGGAAAAATCTCAAAATCGCGTTTGCTGCGGGGGCCCAGATCCACATGTCCGCCTTCGCCGGGCACCGGAAACCATCTGTGCTGGGTATAGAGCAGACCACCCACGCCCAAGCCTGTGCCGGGTCCGAGAATCACGCGGGAACCGATGATTGGCTCTTTGCGCTCACCAATGGGTGCGCTGTCTTCAATCGGCAGGGATGCCGCAGCCAACGCCTGAGCCTCAAAATCATTGACCACCAGCACATCACTAAACCCAAGCTTTTCAATCATCACCTTGGGGCGGATCACCCACGGGCAATTGGTCAGCGGTATTTCATCATCCTTGATCGGGCCTGCTACGGCCAGAATGGCTGAGCGCGGTTTGACGTCGCTCTGATCCAGAATCCGCTCTTTCAGCGCCTGATCAATGGTTGGAAAATCTGCCGTGTGAATATTGGCAAATTCCTTTGGCTTTGCATCTGCATCGCTCAAAATCCAGAACCGGGCATTGGTGCCGCCAATATCGCCCACCAGAACCGGGAAGGGGAGGTGGTCATTTTCAACAGCCTGAGAGTCAAGTAGTGTGGGCATCGAAAAATCCATTATTCGCCGCGCTGGCGTCTATCGTTAACGGGCAATCGCTGGCAACAGAATTTCGGCTGTCGCCCGGTTCAGCGCCATCGGCGTATCATAAAGGATGGCCAATCGCATCAAGGCTTTTACATCCACGTCATGGGGCATGGGCGTGAGCGGATCAACAAAAAACACCAAAAGCGCCACTTCTTCCTGCGCAATCATCGCCCCAATCTGCTGATCGCCGCCCAAGGGGCCGCTTTTCATGCGGGTGACATTCAGCTTCGGGCAGGCGTCCTGCACTTGGCCGCCGGTGGTGCCGGTGGCGACAATCTGCCAAGGTTCAAGAGCCTCCTGATGCTGGCGGGCAAAATCAGCCATCTGCGCCTTCATCTTGTCATGGGCAATCAGCGCGATTTTTCGGCGCTCAACCATATATCCCCTCCCAAAATTCAATCGATTTGAAACCTCTTATATCAAGCTTCAGGCTGATGAAAAGCCTCATACTCTTACTGTTTGACACCTACATCTTCTGATGGAAGGTTCGGATCATCCGGTGCGCCGGCGGCGGCTTTCATTGGCACAGCACCGGGATTGGTATAGGCCGCAGGGCCGCCATAGGTGGCCTGTTTTTCCGACGACACGGCAGGGGCATTCAAAATGGCGCTACAGGCTTTGGGCAGGTCCGACACCATCACCGGGCGCGGTGGTGGCGCGGGCTTGGCATTGGGGTCTTTCTTCTTGGGCTCCCAAGGCTCCTTGGTGAACCACCAGGCCAAGGATTTATCACAACCATCGCCCTGACCAACCGAAGCCTGTGGCTTACAATCTGTGGCCCCCGGCGGGCAGAACAGGCGGATATGGAAATGAGCATCATGACCATACATCGGACGAATCTTGCCCATATTGGCGCGATCGCCCGTCCATGTGTCGCACAGCTTTTTCTTAATCGTCGGATTGACAAAAATCCGCTGCACCTGCGGATAGCTGGCGGCCAGCATCAGCAATTTGGCATGGGCGGGCGTCCATGTCTGTGGATTGATGGTCAGAAACTGGTCTTTCAGGATCATCGATGTAAAGGGCAGGTCTTCACGTTGTTGCACGGTAAGGCGCTTGGACGGCATGGGTGTCAGCCAGATATCGGCATCCATGCCAATCTGGTGTGAGGCGTGGCCACTGGCCATTGGCCCGCCGCGCGGCTGGGCAATATCGCCAACCAAAAGACCCGGCCAGCCAATTTTTGTGGCATCCCTTGAGAGCTGTTCAATCAACTGGATGGTGGCCGGATTGCCCCAACGCCGGTTGCGCGACAGGCGCATGGCCTGCCATGTTGGCCCATCGGTGGGCAGGGCTACCGCCCCACTCATGCAGCCCTTGGCATAAAACCCTTCCGGCGAGGCTGGGCCTGCCGTTGGTAGCGTGACGGCCCCAAAAGCCTGTTTGGCGGGCTGATCGGCAAGGGCTTCACCAAGGCTTGCTGCTGACAGGATCATGGCAAGGCCGATCATGCTGGCGCGGATGGGGGTGGAATGTTTGGCCAAAAGTCACCTCGGATTGGCAATGCTCTGTGATTCTCTTGGGCTTGAACCTAAACGGAATGACGGCTGCGGTGAATTGGCAATTTTCATGCCTGCGGCTTTTCGCGTGGATGTGATGACAATCGCCTGTCTTTCGCCCTGAATTATCGTAGAGTGACGGGTAAATCAGGTTTTGAATGTTGAAATGCGGGGGTAATGTATGGCTGTCATGCGTCTCGGTGCGGGGTTTCTCGCGCTGTTCTTGAGTGTTTTTGTAAGCCATGTGGCCGCACAAGACCTGCAATGGCGGCACGCAATCGGTGTTATTGAAGCCCCCAAATACCCGCAGGGCTTTGCCCATTTCAACTATGTCAATGTGGATGCGCCGAAGACTGGGGAGCTTACTCAGGCATCGATTGAAACAACCTTTGATACCTTCAATCCGGTGCCGGGCAAAGGGCAATTGGCAGATGGCGTTCAGGTTTCGTTGTCATCGCCGCCCGGTGCATCGCTGGTGACGGAAACACTGTTGAAATCCTCACTGGATGAGGATGGTGTCAGCTATGGACTGCTGGCTGAAGCGCTGGCCTATCCGGATGACTATTCCTTTGTAAAATTCCGGCTGCGGCCTGAGGCCAAATGGGCCGATGGCCAGCCCGTGACGCCGGAGGATGTGGTGTTCAGCTTTGACAAGTTCAAAGAGCTGAACCCGGCAGCCTTCACCTACTACCGCCATGTAGTGAAAGCGGAAAAAACCGACGAGCGGGAAGTGACCTTTACCTTTGACCAAAAAGGCAACAAGGAGCTGCCCTCGATTGTCGGGCAGATGGATATTGTGCCCAAACACTGGTGGGAGGCAAACGGCCCCGATGGCAAGCCACGCGACATTTCCAAAACCACGCTGGAGCCGATCATGGGCTCGGGGCCTTATCGGATTGCCTCGTTCGCTCCGGGCTCCACTGTTCGCTATGAATTGCGTGACGATTATTGGGGCAAGACCCTCAATGTGAATATTGGCTACAACAATTTCAAAGCCATGAACTACACCTATTACACCGATCTGAATGTGGCGTTTGAGAGTTTTCGCTCAGGCGCTACCGATCTGTGGCTGGAAAATTCTGCAATGCGCTGGACCCGCTCCTATGATTTTCCGGCGGTCAAGGAAGGCAAGATCAAGCGCGAGAAAATTGCCAATGACTATAAAAAACGTGGCTTGATGATGGGCTTCTTCCTCAATACACGCCGGGATCAGTTCAAGGATGTGAATGTGCGAAAGGCACTGAACTATGCCTTTGATTTTGAAGAGTTGAACCGCACGGTCTTCTTCGGCCTCTACAAGCGCATCGACAGTTATTTCTATGGTTCGGAACTGGCCGCCAAGGGCTTGCCCGAGGGCAAGGAACTGGAGATTTTGAACGCCATCAAGCAAGATGTGCCGCCGGAGGTCTTTACCACCGAATACCATAATCCTGTTGGGGGCGATCCGGAGAAACAGCGCAACAATTTGCGCATGGCCATCTCCTTGTTCAATAAAGCTGGCTATGAGCTGCGTGGCAACCAAATGGTGTCGAAGGTGACTGGCAAGCCCTTCACCTTTGAAATCCTGCTGGACGGACCAACCATTGAGCGTGTGGCACTTCCTTACGCCAATAATCTCAAAAAGATTGGTATTCAGGTGACTATCCGCACAGTGGATTCGGCGCAATTTACCAGCCGTCTGCGCCAGTTTGATTATGATGCGGTCTATTATTATGCGGCGCAATCGTCCAATCCCGGCAATGAACAGCGTGATTTTTGGGAGTCGTCAGCCGCAGATCAGCCCGGATCGCGCAATTATGCGGGCATCAAGGATAAGGCGATTGATGCACTGGTCCATCAGATCATTTTTGCCAAAGATCGTGACACCCTCATTCCGACAGTTCACGCGCTTGACCGTGTGTTGTTGGCCGGGGCCTATGTTGTGCCATCCTATACGCGCAGCGAAGTGTGGTTTGCCTATTGGGACAAATTTGCTCATCCTGCCAACCTGCCCGATTACTCGTCCGGCTTCCCGGACATCTGGTGGTCAAAAGCCACCCCGTAATGACCAAAGCTTTGCAGGCGGCGCTCTAACCGCTACCAATAGCAGAACCGAATCAGACCCATCAAAAAGGAAGAATGGATTGGCACAGCAGCATGGCATGGCAACATCGGGGGTGAATAACTGATGGGTGCTTACATCCTGCGGCGTCTGCTGCTGATGATTCCCACCATGGTTGGCATCATGGGCATTTCCTTTCTGGTCATCCAGTTTGCCCCCGGCGGTCCGGTGGAGCAGGTGGTGGCGCAGCTCTCGGGTCAAGGCGATAGCGCCGATCAACGCCTGTCGGGTGGGGGCGATATTCTCGGCCAGAGCGGCAACGATGGCTCCACCTATCGCGGTGCGCAAGGGCTGGACCCGGACCTGATCAAGAAACTGGAAAAGCAGTTTGGCTTTGATAAGCCGCCGCTCACCCGCTTTCTTGATATGATGTGGAATTATATCCGCTTTGATTTTGGCGAGAGTTTTTTCCGCAACGCATCGGTGCTGTCGATTATCGCAGATAAAATGCCGGTGTCGATCTCGCTCGGTGTGTGGGTGCTGCTGCTGTCCTATGCCATTTCCATCCCGCTCGGCATTCGAAAAGCCGTGAAAGATGGCTCGACATTTGATGTCTGGACCTCTGGCGTGATTGTGGTGGGCTATGCGGTGCCGGGCTTTTTGTTTGGCATTTTGCTGATCGTGCTGTTTGCTGGTGGCTCGTTTTACAACTGGTTTCCGCTGCGCGGCCTGACCTCTGATAATTTTGCCGATTTGAGCTGGTGGCAGAAAATCATCGATTATTTCTGGCACCTCACCCTGCCGCTGAGCGCCCTGTTGCTCTCGGCCTTTGCCACCACAACGCTGTTGACTAAAAATTCCTTTATTGATGAAATCAAGAAGCAATATGTGGTCACCGCCCGCGCCAAGGGCCTGTCTGAGCATCGGGTGCTCTACGGCCATGTGTTTCGCAATGCCATGCTGATTGTGATTGCAGGCATTCCGGGAGCCTTCGTTGCGGCGTTTTTCACGGGTTCCTTGCTGATTGAAAACATCTTTTCGCTCGATGGCTTGGGGCGGCTTGGCTATCTCTCCATCGTCAATCGCGATTATCCGATTGTGTTTGCCACGCTCTATATCTTCTCGCTGCTGGGGCTGGTGGTTGGGCTGGTGTCAGACCTGATCTACACCTGGATCGATCCCCGCATTGATTTTGACCGGAGGGGTGTCTGATGACAACGACCTCTGAAACCACGGCTATGACACCCAAAAAGCCGTTTCTGTCGCCAGTCAACCAGCGCCGTCTGCAAAATTTCAAGGCCAACAGGCGCGGTTATTGGTCCTTCTGGATTTTCATGGTGCTGTTTATCCTCAGCCTCGGTGCCGAGCTGCTTGCCAATGATCGTCCAATTATTGCCTCCTACAAGGGCGAAATCCTGTTTCCAATTGCGGTGAACTACCCGGAAGAAAAATTCGGCGGCTTTCTGGCGATTACCGATTATCGGTCAAGCTTTGTCTCGGATGAAATCAACGCTCATGGCTGGATGCTGTGGCCGCCCATTCGCTATTCCTACCGCACGGTCAACTCCGAAATTCCCCATTCCGCTCCCACCCGACCCTTCTGGTTGATGGATAAGCAAGAGCGCTGCTCGGCCTATCCTAAAGGCGTCGATGACCCCAATTGCATCATTGGCAATATGAACTGGCTTGGCACCGATGATCAGGCCCGCGATGTGGCGGCACGGATGATTTATGGCTTTCGCATTTCCGTGCTGTTTGGCCTGACGCTGACGATTTTCTCGGCCATCATTGGCGTCTCAGCCGGTGCCGTACAGGGCTATTTCGGTGGCTGGACCGACCTGTTGATGCAGCGGTTTATCGAGATCTGGTCGTCGGTGCCGGTGCTGTATATTCTGCTGATCATCGCCTCCATCCTGCCGCCCGGTTTCTTTGTGCTTTTGGGCATTATGCTGTTGTTTTCCTGGGTCAGCTTTGTCGGCATTGTCCGGGCAGAATTCCTGCGCGCCAGAAATTTTGAATATGTCAACGCCGCCCGTGCCCTGGGCGTGGGCAACTGGACCATCATGTTCCGCCACCTTCTGCCCAATGCCATGGTGGCAACGCTGACGTTTCTGCCCTTCATTCTGTCTGGCTCGATCACCACGCTCACATCGCTGGATTTTCTGGGCTTTGGTATGCCGCCGGGCTCGGCCTCGCTGGGGGAATTAATTGCCCAAGGCAAGCGCAATTTGCAGGCCCCATGGCTGGGGCTGACGGCCTTCTTCACCATGGCCATCATGCTGTCCTTGCTGATTTTTGTCGGCGAAGCGGTGCGCGATGCCTTTGATCCGAGGAAGACATTTAAATGAGTACGCCGCTTCTCTCCGTCAAAGACCTCTCCGTTGTCTTCCATCAAGGCGGCAAGGAGAGCCTTGCCGTCAACCACGTCAGTTTTGACATCATGCCCGGCGAAATCGTCGCGCTGGTGGGCGAATCCGGTTCTGGCAAATCGGTGTCTGCGGCTTCTATCTTAAAACTTTTGCCCTATCCCGCCGCCAGCCACCCCTCCGGCCAAATCCTGTTTGAAGGCCGTGATTTGATGGCGTTGAACGAGCGCGACCTTCGCGCTGTTCGCGGCAATGACATCACCATGATCTTTCAGGAGCCGATGACCTCACTCAACCCGTTGCACAGCATTGAGCAGCAGATTGGCGAGATTCTGGAGCTGCATCAAACCGTCACGGGCGAGGCTGCGCGGCAAAAAACGCTGGAACTGCTGCGCCAAGTTGGCATTCGCGAACCGGAAAAGCGCCTTGCGGCCTATCCGCATGAACTCTCCGGCGGTCAGCGCCAGCGGGTGATGATTGCCATGGCCTTGGCCAATCGCCCCAAATTGCTGATTGCCGACGAGCCAACCACAGCGCTGGATGTGACCGTGCAGGCGCAAATTCTGGAGCTTTTGGCCGGATTAAAAACCCAGCACGGCATGTCCATGCTGTTCATCACCCATGATCTGGGCATTGTGCGCAAGTTTGCGGACCGCGTCTGTGTGATGACCAAGGGCGAGATTGTCGAAACCGGCCCAGTGGCCGATATTTTCGACCACCCTCAGCACGCCTATACCAAAAAGCTCTTGGCTGCCGAGCCGAAGGGCGAGCCGCCGAAAGCCGATACCTCCAAGCCTGTGGTGATGCAGGGGCAGGATATTCGCGTGTGGTTTCCCATCAAGGCCGGGTTTTTGCGCCGGGTGGTGGATCATGTGAAGGCGGTGGATGGCGTCGATTTGAGCTTACGCGCAGGCCAAACCCTCGGCGTGGTGGGTGAGTCTGGCTCTGGCAAGACCACTTTGGGGCTGGCACTGGCTCGCCTGATTTCCTCAAAGGGCCGCATCAGCTTTATCGGAAACAATATAGACGGCTATACATTCAAGCAAATGCGCCCCTTGCGCGACCGTTTGCAGGTGGTGTTTCAAGACCCGTTCGGCTCCCTCAGCCCGCGCATGTCCATCAGCGATATTATTGCCGAAGGGCTGAAAGTGCATGAGCGCGGCCTCTCCGCCAAGCAGCGTGACGAGCGTGTCTGCTGGGCATTGGAGGAGGTGGGGCTGGATGTCTCCACCCGCTGGCGTTACGCCCATGAGTTTTCTGGCGGCCAGCGCCAGCGCATCGCCATTGCCCGCGCCATGGTTCTGAAACCGCGTTTTGTCATGCTGGATGAGCCAACGTCTGCGCTGGATATGAGCGTGCAGGCGCAGGTTGTCGATCTGCTGCGCGATCTCCAGACCCGCCACGATCTGGCCTATCTGTTCATCAGCCACGATCTGAAGGTCGTCAAGGCGCTGGCCAATGACTTGATTGTCATGCGCTCCGGAAAAGTTGTCGAGCAAGGAGCCGCAGAAGAGGTTTTCCGCGCGCCCAAACAGGATTATACCAAAGCGCTTCTCGCTGCTGCTTTTGACCTCAAAGCCATGAATATCGGCGGGATTCGTCAATAAAATCATTTATCTGCAAGGAATGCCCATGTCTGCAAAGCCGTCTGTGGTGATCGACCTGAAATTTTCGCGTGAAGCCATGCAGATGGCGTTGGCAGGGGCCTTTCCGGGTCGTGAGGTGATTGATCTGGGCGATCCGCAAAATAAAGAGCGTGACCTCTCGACTGCGGCTTATGCGGTGTTGTGGAAGCCGGACCCCTCTCTGTTTCAGCGGGCCAGCGGCTTGCAGGTGCTGTTTTCCGGCGGCGCGGGTGTGGATCATGTGCTGACCCTGCCGGGCCTGCCAGACTTACCCATTGTGCGCTTTGTCGATCGCAGTCTTACCGACCGCATGAGTGAGTGGGTGGTGCTCAACTGTCTCTATCACCTGCGCCATATGCCGACATATCTCAAACAGCAGCGTAACACGCTCTGGAATGAGATTGCTTTGCAGCCTGAGGCCCGCGATGTGACCGTTGGCGTCATGGGGCTTGGCGTGCTGGGGCAGGATGCTGCCCGCAAATTGAAGATGATGGGTTTTCATGTCATTGGCTGGTCGCGGCGTCAAAAGCAGCTGGATGGCATTGAGACCTTTGACGAAGACAATATGAATGATTTTCTCAGCCAAACCGATATTCTGGTTGGGCTTTTGCCCCTGACCAATGAAACCCGTGGCCTGTACGACAGCAGCCTGTTTGCCAAGCTGAAACAAGGCGGTGCGCTGGGCAAGCCAGTGTTTCTCAATGCCGGGCGCGGCGGCAGTCAGGTCGAGGTGGATGTTATTTCTGCTCTTGAAAAGGGCGTGTTGGGTGCTGCCTCGCTGGACGTGTTCGAGAAAGAGCCGCTTGGGGTTGATAGCCCGCTATGGACTATGGAAAATGTTGTCGTCACGCCTCATGCTGCCGCAGCCTCGGATGTGCGGGCCTTGTTTGCCCATGTCGAGGCACAAATTGCCCGCTTTGAGGCCGGCGAGCCGCTGGAGCATGTTGTGGATCGCCATGCGGGTTATTGATTCATTTTAGAGTTTGTCAGGGAAAAATGGTCAGCGATTTTCCCGAAAAGACAAACGAAAACAAGAGAAGTGAGTGTCTGTCTGGTTCAATCTGAACCTGACAGATTCTGGAATTTTGCAATCCTGCTGGACAATAGTCGCCTTTTTTTTGATAACCATGCTCAGGAAATGGCCATTGCTTTCGAATGGCGATGGGGTAGGACGGCTTTGATAGGCCGGGAAAGTGCAGCGAAGACAGATGGCCAAGTCGGATATTGCAAGGCGTGTGTATAACCACGCATGGAAGCTTGATCCCATCGTGCGCAGCCTGTTGGACACGGATTTCTACAAGCTGTTGATGTTGCAGATGATCTGGAAGCTTTATCCAGACGTCAATGTGTCTTTCACCTTGATCAATCGCACCACCACTGTGCGGTTGGCGGATGAAATTGACGAAGGCGAATTGCGCACCCAGCTTGATCATGTCCGCACACTCAGCCTCAGCAAGAAGGAGTTGATCTGGCTGGCCGGTAATTCCTTCTATGGCCGCACCCAGATTTTTGAGCCAGAGTTTCTGGCGTGGTTTTCAACTGTCCGGCTGCCGCCCTATGAGCTTTCCAAGCGCGATGGCCAATACGAGCTGACGTTTCGCGGACGCTGGCTGGAAACCACCCTGTGGGAAATTCCCGCACTGGCGATTATCAATGAATTGCGCTCTCGCGCTGCCTTGAAATCCTTAGGCTATTTTTCGCTGGATGTAGTCTATGCCCGCGCCAAAGCCAAAATGTGGGAAAAAGTTGAACAGCTGAAGCAATTGCCGGGCCTGCGGATTTCCGATTTCGGCACCCGCCGTCGCCATAGTTTTCTGTGGCAGCGCTGGTGTGTGGAAGCCTTGAAAGAAGGCATTGGCGAGGCTTTCACCGGCACCAGTAATGTATTGCTGGCTATGGACTCTGATCTGGAGGCCGTGGGCACCAATGCGCATGAATTGCCGATGGTGGCGGCAGCTCTCGCTAAAAATGACGCAGAACTGGCGGATGCCCCCTATAAAGTCTTGCAGGACTGGAACAAGCTTTACAACGGTAACCTGCTGATTGTGCTGCCTGATGCCTTTGGCACAGCCGCTTTTCTGCGCAATGCCCCATCCTGGGTGGCCGACTGGACTGGTTTTCGCCCCGATAGCGCACCACCGATTGAAGGTGGCGAGAAAATCATTGCCTGGTGGGAGAAAATGGGCCGAGATCCACGCCAAAAACTGCTGATTTTTTCCGATGGTCTGGATGTCAGCGCCATTGTCGATACCTATCGCCATTTTGAAGGCCGCGTGCGCATGAGTTTTGGCTGGGGCACCAATCTCACCAATGATTTTGTCGATTGCGCCCCCCATGAGATCGCCGGGTTAAAGCCGATTTCCATCGTCTGCAAAGTCATGGAAGCCAATGGCAGACCTGCGGTCAAGCTCTCGGATAATCCGCTGAAAGCAACAGGGGAGCCCTCGGAAGTAGAGCGTTACCTGAAATTCTTCGGCTCGGAAGATCGGGTCAAGCACGCCGTCAAGGTGTGATTGAGTGGTTTTCATTCTCCAAAAGCCATTGCTCCAGCGCAGCGACGACCTTGAGCCGCAGGGCTGCCTTGCGGGCCATGGCTTTCAGCAGGGAACGGTCATTCGCCCCAAAGCCCATGTCCTGCATGATGTCCAAAGGCGTCATGCCGCGTGCTCTCATGATGACTTCTATACGGGCAATGGTTTGCGGCAACAGATAGCGCCCATTGGCAATCAGTTTGTGGCTTTCCTGATCGCAAATAACGGTTTTGGGAGAGGTGAGGTCTGATGTCTTGAGATACTCTTGCGCGGTCAGCCATGCAAGAAACTCACTCCTCTCCTTGAGCGTTGCTTTTTTCCAGGAATTCTTGAGCTTTTGAAAACGGCTTCGCTCAGAGCTTATCCCGGCCACCTCCAGCGCAACACGCAGCGATGGAATGCGTCCAGCCATAAAATCATTGTACACTCCGGGAAATGCCAGTCGAAGACGTTCCGCATCAACAGCTTTCGCCGGTTTTTCTTTTTTCGCCATGATCAACCAGCCATACTCTTTCGCGCTGATCTATCCTGCTTTGAAACATAAGGCGACCCAAACGACATGGTTTCATGCAAGAGATGAGGTTTTGATCGCTGGATTTCAGCAAAAATATGGTGGGTGCCATAGATGAGTCGTCTTCAATCTCAGCGGCGCTTGCCCGCAACCTTGTCAGCCGCCCAAAACTGTCAGCGTCTGATACGGCCATCATGAAGAGCGATCTCACGGGCGGTATGCCGACACAATCCGCCACCGTTACAAGGAAGGCGGACGCGCCGTGCTGATCGTGATTGCGCACGAGGTGAAGCACCATGGCCTGTTTGCGGTTGATCGTCTCGCTTGAATGGCTGGCATGGCTCAACCTCGGGCTTTCGTTAGAGTTTGTCAGGGACAAGTGGAACCCGGTTCTCCTGATGAGACAAACGAAAACAAAGAAATGACGAGGCCGTCTGATTCAGTCTGAACCTGACAAACTTTCGCAACACAGATAGGGTTTCCGAGCTGATCGATTATGGCAGCCGCGTCAATTCCGGCGATATTCAAGACCCAAGCTTTCACCTGACACTCTCTGCCGCGCCCGCAGATGCCGACCCGTGGAGCTTTGATGCGTGGATTGCCGCAAACCCGGCGCTGGTGGATTTTCGATCCTTGGAGGACGTGGAGCGCCAAGCCTCACAGGCCCGGCTTGTGCCGTCCAAGGAAAGCGCATTTCGAAACCTGATCCTCAATCAGCGGGTTTCCGCCATGTCGCGCTTTATCCATAAGGCCGAATGGGACCGCTGCAATGGCGCGGTGGACCTTGCCTGCCTTGCGGGCCGCGAATGCTATGGCGGGCTTGATCTGTCCGGCTCGCGTGACCTCACGGCCTTTGTGCTGGTGTTTCCGCAAGAGGGCCGGCGGTTTGATGTGCTGTGTCAGTTCTTCATGCCAGAGGCGAATATTACTGAGCGTTCCAACGAAGACCGCGTTCCCTATGA
This sequence comes from Gillisella vitis, assembly GCF_014204625.1. Taxonomy (GTDB): domain Bacteria; phylum Pseudomonadota; class Alphaproteobacteria; order Rhizobiales; family Rhizobiaceae; genus Allorhizobium; species Allorhizobium vitis_F. Next base: position 49,200 of record NZ_JACHLU010000003.1, read on the forward strand.
GCTTTGAGCAAAACAGGGCTATAGGGATATGTCGCCCGCCGTGCATACGTTGGAGCGCAACGTTGCCGAACAGCTCTTGCGCCATGGTGGAAACCCGGTGCTGAATATGTGTTCGGCAAATGCCGTTGTCACCCGTGATCCTGCCGGAAGCCGCAAGCTGGATAAAAGCAAGGCCACGGGCCGCATTGATGGGCTGGTGGCCTTGGCGATGGCGTTGCAGGTGAGTGGACGCCATGAGCCGGAATCTCTCCCGGCTTGGGTGTTGGATGCAATGGGATGAATGTAGAATTATATTTTATTATGGCTTGCAGAAAATATGCTTTCACGAAACATATCTATTATTCTTTGAGGAAGATTGGATGTGTATATTGGATTTGGTTCCGGCTTGTCATTCTTTTTAATTAAAACATATCGCCATTCATCTTCAATAGAAAATTTATCCGGCTTTGTGAACGCTTGTTCAATTAATCTTTGACGCGAATTATAATTTAGTCCACTCATTTGAACGACTGCGGAATCAATTTTATTATATCTATCCTTGTATACGACTCTTTTTGAAATCCAATAATTTCCTTCACCAAATAGGTGATCTGACATGTGCTTCAGCGCAAATAAAAATGTATTTCTATGTATTTCTATGTACTCAGTTAAGCTGGGGTTTGGTTTATATTCATCGATCCCGTTCATTAGATTTTTGTGGCGGATTGCGCTGTGTCCTCCTCTCGATGCGCAGAATATATTACAGTTAATTCGTTCATTTATATCAATAGATGTACCACTTAAGGCACCTGCAATAGTTACATTGCTAAATGTGTTTGTATCGATTGACCCTGACCAATTAAAAAGGTCTCCAACAACATGTGTTGCTCCAACACCTTCCGCAGTGTCACTTAGGAGGCCGGTACTCTCTCCCTTTGAATATTCACCGTGCGTACCGATCCTGAAATGGCCGCGTAACATTCTCTCTTTGTTTTCCGGGGTGCAATGTTTGGTTAGTAGCAAATGGATTTTCCTTATGGTTGTATTTCTAATTAATGATTTTCTTTTGTTGTTTGCAACAAGATTTCATTCCAAGCTATGCCAAAAATATATTTTTGACATGTGCCACAATGGCGTGGGATGCTTGTTGAGAGTGCAAATTGAACAAAAGTAAGGCCGCATTAATGGGCTGGTAGCCTTGGTAATGGCGTTACCAGTCAGTGGGCGTCATGAGCCGGAAACGCTTCCGGCTTTGGATGCGATGGGGTAGTGACTACTTCTTGCCGCGTGGTGGTTTCGGTAGCTCTTTCGCAGCTTTAGCCAAGTCGTTAATTGTGGCTTTGGCTTGCTGCTGCCGTTCCAATTTTCGCTGCTGATCAAATTTATCGTACTGCGCTTCAGCGTGACGCTTCGCTTTGGCGGCGCTGACACTTCCGCCGTCTCGCAATACGCGCCTGCCAAGGCCTTTCAATTGTTGTTCAAGCAGTTGTTCTGCGTCACGCATGACAACCAAGCGCCCCATATCGAGCTGATCTTCAAAAATATCCAACAGTATTGTTGTTAGCCGATTTAATTCTTTTACTTCTGCTTCCGCCAAATAGTTTTTAGAAACGGCAATGTCTGTTTTTCGGATATTGTCGTTGGGCCATGTCTGGAGACCCATGTTGTCAGCACTGTGCTTTGCCCGCGACATAATGATTTCCGCAGGCGTTTGAGACACAACAGCAAAAATCAGTTTCGCTTGGGTATGTTGATAAAATTCGCGGGCGGCCTCTGTCGATCCATCATAGTCTTGGCACATCGAGCAAATTTTGCGAAGTTCAGCATAGACATTCGCCTCATCTGCGCGAATGTCCCGGATGATTTCTTTAAGTTCGGCAATTCGGCCAGCGTTTTCAGGCTGCTTGAGGCGTGGCGTATCAACCACAAAGCCCTTTTTGGCAAATTGAACGAGAACCCCTGTTGCCCAGCGCCTGAACAGAGTGGCTTGTGCGGATGAAACGCGATAGCCGACGGATATTACAACGTCGAGATTATAGAGCGTAGCGGGTCGTCCGGGAGTTGTTTGCACTTTTTGCAAAGAACTCGCCTCGTCCAATTCCCCCTCTTCGAAAATATTGTTTATGTGTCTGGAAATGCTGGAAACGTCGCGTCCGAAAAGCTCACCTATTTGAGCTTGCGTCATCCAAAGGGTTTCGCCTTGGTAGCGAATATCAAGACGCATTCCTTTGTCGGTGCCATAAACGAGAAACTGATCTCCCGTTTCCATATCTTCTATCAGCTCAATTGGGTTGTTTTCATTTTCGCTCATTGGCAACATCCGAATCAAAAAGAAATTATAACGTTTTTTTAACTTTACGCCCGACCCTTCACAATTTTCATCAACAAAAATTACCCCTGCCGCCTCCGGTGTGGCCTTTAAAGCCTGTCGCAGTGAATAGGATTCACTGCGACAGGCTTTAGCTTTTTTGTTTTTCGCATGTACGTTATCGTTTTATTGAGGACAATAAAACGCGACATGCTTTAGCGCGTCCACGGTGCGCTCTTTCAATTCTTCACCAGCTTCAAATCGTGAGACTGCGCCGGGAGCAACCTTGGCAAGTTGTGCGAGTTCGCGCATTCCCAAACCAAGGGCGGCGCGAGCCGGAGGTGCTTCCGATCTGAGTATTGGAAGTTATTTGAAATGCTCTCAATGGTAGCATATCGCCAATTTATATCTTTTATTGCATGTCGCGTTTTATTGTCCTCAATAAAGCGACAACGCACATGCAACAAAACCAAGAGAAAAAGCCATCGCGGGGGAGAAAAAGCGAACAAATTCCGTCCAACCTGTCAAAAAAGCTGGACAAACGAAAGGCGATTAATATGGAAAATCAACGGGTTGTTTAAAAGAATGGCGGACAGGGAGGGATTCGAACCCTCGGTACGCTTTCACGCACACACGCGTTCCAGGCGTGCGCCTTAAACCACTCGGCCACCTGTCCGTCTTTTGAAGAGCGATATTGCAAAGCAACTCGTCTGTTCGGGGCGGACATATATCAAGGATTCTCGCACGATCAACCCATATTTGACAGTTTTTCGACATTCATACCGAAAACTTTTATCAATATGCCATGAGTTTGGTTGGGAAGGCGGGTTTGATCCTGTAAAATGATCAGGATCGGGGGCGCAGGGATGTTGGTATGATGCGGTTTTTATGTCGTTTTTTCAGTCTTGTCTCGCTGGTTCTGGCCATTGGCGCTGGCGTGACCGATTCGATTGAATCGGTGGCCTCCTCTGCTGTGGTTACAACGCCTTTGGCATCGCTTTGGGCCGATGTTGATGCATCTGGTCTTGCTCTGGTCAAACAGTGGGTCGCTACCCATATAGGGGCTTGGGCGCTGCAATTGGTGGAAAATGCTGTTTTGCAGCAGCCCGCTTTTGCAATTTTCCTGGGCCTTGCGCTGGTGTTGTGGCTGGCTGGATACAAGCACCCATCTGCCGCTGGTCGATTTTCAGCCTGAGCCACGATAGGAGAAATACCATGTTCCTCAATGCGATGCTGAACAAGAAAACGCTGATGCCAACGGCTGAAACCGCATTGCCGGGTCGGCAGGTGCCGGTTCTTGGACCTGCGCAGCATTTTGTCTCTGGCAGACCCCTGCAAGGGCCCTATCCTGAGGGTTTCAAGACGGTCTATCTCGGGATGGGGTGTTTTTGGGGCGCGGAGCGGCTGTTGTGGAATACGCCGGGTGTATGGGTGACGGCCGCAGGTTATCAAGGCGGGTTTACGCCCAATCCAACCTATGAAGAGACCTGCACCGGACAGACTGGCCATACGGAAGTGGTCAAGGTTGTCTATGATCCGGCGGATGTGTCGCTGGAGAGTTTGCTGAAGATTTTCTTTGAGGCGCATGACCCAACGCAAGGGATGCGTCAGGGCAATGATGTTGGCACCACCTATCGGTCTGCCATTTATGTCGATAATGACGCCGATCTGGCCGTGGCCCGCAAGGCGCAAGGTGCGTTTCAATCTGCCCTGAAGGCGGCCGGTCATGCAGCGGACATCACCACGGAAATTGTGCGGGCTGGCCCGTTTTATTATGCCGAGGATTATCATCAGCAATATCTTGCCAAAAACCCCCGTGGCTATTGCGGCTTGCGCGGCACGGGTGTCTCTTGCCCAATTGGCTAAAAAAACAGCAGCGCGGCTGATTTCGGTCGGGATAATGCGCGTTATCCCGGCAAAATCTCCATTCATCCACTGATATTTACCGTTTGAAAAAAATCTGGTGAATTTTTTCAAAAGGCGTGCAAGGATGTGGCCCAGCCAAACCTTAGAGGGGGGCAGGTGCGCCTATGTCATGTCGTCACACCGGCATGGGGCAAGCCTATAACATCAATAGCAACATCAGGGCTGCACAATGAAGAAATCCCTTATTACGTTGTTTGCCATGGCCGCTATGTCGGCATCGGCGCTTGCTGCCGAGATCAAGCCTGCGCTGGTTTACGGCACTGGTGGCAAATTCGACAAATCCTTCAACGAGGCAGCATTTCAGGGCGCTGACAAGTTTGAGAAGGAAACCGGGATCAAGTTCCGTGATTTCGAACCAACCAGCGATACCCAGGGCGAGCAGGCCATTCGCAATTTTGCATCCAAGGGCTTTAGCCCGATTGTGGCTGTTTCCTTTGCCTGGAGCTCGGCGATGGAAAAGGTTTCTGCCGAATTTCCCGATACAAAATTCGTGATTGTCGACTCGGTGGTGGATAAGCCGAATGTTCGCTCGGTTGTGTTCCGCGAAGAGGAAGGCTCTTACCTCGTTGGTCTTCTGGCTGGTATGGCCTCGAAAACCGGCAAGGTCAGCTTTGTCGGCGGCATGGATATTCCGCTGATCCGCAAGTTTGAATGTGGTTACGAGCAGGGCGCACGCGCTGCCAATCCGAAGATTGAAGTGTTGCAAAACATGGTTGGTACCACGGGTGCGGCCTGGAATGACCCTGTTCGCGGTGGCGAATTGGCGAAAAACCAGATCGACCAGGGCTCTGACGTGATTTATGCAGCGGCGGGTGCCTCCGGCATGGGTGTGTTGCAAACGGCAGCAGATGCCAAGAAGCTGTCGATTGGTGTGGATTCCAACCAGAACCACCTGCACCCCGGCTCGGTTTTGACCTCCATGGTCAAGCGCGTCGATCTGGCTGTGTACAATGCCTATACCGATGCCAAGAACGACAAATTTACCCCCGGCCTTCAGGTGCTGGGTGTCAAGGATGACGGCGTTATGGCTGCCATGGATGACAATAACAAGGCACTGATTACCCCGGAAATGAAGGCCGCAGTTGAAAAGGCCAAGGCTGATATGATTGCCGGAACCCTCAAGGTTCACGATTATATGGCTGATAATTCCTGCCCGAAATGATCTGACGTCAGGGCGCAGGCGGTGTTGCCGTTTTGCGCCCTTTTTATGTGAAGAGCATCCGCTTCTGTTGCTGGGGAGGTGGGTGTGCCTGATGTGTTTATATCAGCGGTTTCCGATTAGTGGGTACGACCCGATTTGAAGCCGCTCCAGTCTCCGGAGCCTTATGGACGTGGTTCAAGCGCCAGCGATCGAGCTGATCGGGATCGACAAGAAATTCGGTCCTGTTCATGCCAACAAGAATATCAACCTCACGGTGGCCAAGGGCTCTATCCACGGCATTATCGGTGAAAATGGGGCCGGAAAGTCGACATTGATGTCGATTCTCTACGGGTTTTATCAGGCCGACAGCGGCGTGATCAAAATCAGCGGTGAGCCGACCCATATCAAGGATAGCCAGACAGCGATTTCCGCAGGTATTGGCATGGTGCATCAGCATTTCATGCTGGTGGATAATTTCACCGTGCTGGAAAACATCATGCTGGGGGCCGAAGGCGGTATGCTGATGGCCAAGGGCACGGCCGCAGCGCGGCTGTCGCTCAAGCAGCTTGAGACAGATTATGGCCTGGATGTTGATCCCGATGCGGTGGTGGAAGAGCTGCCGGTCGGGCGTCAGCAGCGGGTAGAGATTCTGAAAGCGCTCTATCGCGGTGCCGATATTCTGATTCTGGATGAGCCAACCGGCGTGCTGACGCCGGCGGAAGCTGATCATCTGTTTAAAATTCTGGGTGTTTTGCGCGATCAGGGCAAGACGGTCATTCTGATCACCCACAAATTGCGCGAAATCATGGCGATTACCGATACGGTATCGGTGATGCGCCGTGGCGAAATTGTTGCTACCCGTCGCACCAACAATACCACGGTCGAAGAGTTGGCCGAGCTGATGGTCGGCCGCCGCGTGCTGTTGCAGGTGGACAAACAACCCGCCAACCCGCGCGATGTGCTGTTGTCGGTACGCAATCTGACCGTCAAGGACAGCCGTGGTGTCACCATGGTGGATGATGTGTCGTTTGATGTGCGCGCAGGCGAAATCCTCGGCGTTGCAGGTGTTGCTGGCAATGGCCAGAGCGAGTTGCTGGAAGCCATTGCCGGGATTCGCAAACCTGTCTCCGGCGAAATCTTTATTGAGGGTAAGCCGGTGACCGGGTTTGACCCGGCGCATCTGCGCAGGCTTGGCCTTGGCCATATCCCGGAAGACCGCCATCATATGGGGCTGGTTTTGCCGTTTGAAGAAAGCCAGAATGCGATTTTAGGCTATCACCGTGATAGCCGTTACGGCAAAGGTGTGTTTCTTGATCCGACCGCCATTCGCAAGGCGGCGGAGGTCGAAATTGCCAAATATGACATTCGCCCGCCCAATCCACGGCTGAAAACCGCCAATTTCTCCGGTGGCAACCAGCAGAAAATTGTGGTGGCCCGCGAAATCGAGCGTGATCCGAAATTGCTGATCATTGGCCAGCCCACCCGTGGGGTTGATATTGGCGCGATTGAGTTCATTCATCGCCGGATCATCGAGACGCGGGATGCGGGCAAGGGCCTGCTGCTGGTATCGGTAGAACTGGATGAGATTCGCGCACTTTCCGACCGGATTCTGGTGATGTTTGCTGGCAAGGTTGTGGGTGAAAAGACGGCAGATGCCGATGAACAGACGCTGGGCCTGATGATGGCCGGCATTGCCGCTTGAGGTTTTGATGAGTACCGCTTCCATTCCGCTGCCAAACTGGATCACTTACGGGCTTTTGCCGCTGATCAATCTGTTGCTGGCTTTTCTGATCTCCGGCCTTGTCGTGTGGATTATCGGCGAAAACCCCTGGGATGCGCTGGTGTTGATGCTGCAAGGTGCTCTGGGGCGCGGCGAGGGCATTGGCTTTACGCTCTATTATGCCACCAATTTTATCTTCACAGGTCTCTCAGTGGCGGTGGCCTATCACGCTGGTCTGTTCAACATTGGCTCTGAAGGCCAGGCCTATATTGGCGGGCTTGGGGCCGCCCTGGTGGCGCTGGCGCTGGATAACTATTGCCCCTGGTATGTCACCATGCCCTTTGCCATCATGGGGGCGGCACTTTTTGGTGCTGTCTGGGCACTTATTCCGGCGTGGCTACAGGCCAAACGCGGCAGCCATGTGGTCATCACCACCATCATGTTCAATTTCATTGGCTCGGCGCTGATGGTCTATCTGCTGGTGCATGTGCTGATTGTGCCGGGCAAGATGGCCCCAGAAACCAGAATGTTTCTGGAGGGTGGCCAATTGCCGAAGCTGGACTGGCTGATGGCAATGTTTGGCATGAAGCTGGGGCCTGCGCCTTTCAACGTGTCGTTTCTGATTGCGCTGGTGATGTGCGTGGTGGTCTGGGTGCTGATCTGGCGCACCAAGCTGGGCTATGAAATGCGCACACTGGGCATTAGTCGTACGGCTGCAAGCTATGCCGGTATTTCCTATGTCAGAATTGTCATGATCACCATGCTGATGTCTGGCGCGTTGGCCGGGATGATGGCGCTGAATGTGGTGATGGGGTCATCGCAGCGCTTGCAGGTGGAATTTGTCGGCGGCGCTGGCTTTGTCGGCATTGCCGTGAGCCTGATGGGGCGCAGCCATCCGGTTGGCATTATCATCGCCGCCATTCTGTTTGGCATTCTCTATCAGGGCGGGGCGGAGCTTTCCTTTGATATGCCCAATATCACCCGTGATATGATTGTGGTCATTCAGGGACTGGTGATCCTGTTTGCCGGTGCCTTGGAATTCATGTTCCGCCCGGCACTGGTGCGCCTGTATCAAAAACTGTCTTAAGGAGTTGGCGACATGGAAAATTTCGAAATGTTCGTCAGCATTCTTGGCTCGACGGTGCGGCTGTCCATTCCGCTGATCTTTACGGCGCTGGCCGGGCTGTTTTCTGAGCGCGCTGGCGTGTTTGATATTGGCCTTGAAGGCAAAATGTTGGCCGGAGCCTTTGCGGCGGCCTGTGTGGCCTATCTCACCGGCTCGGCATGGGCGGGGCTTGCGGGTGGCATTGGCGTCTCCATTGCCTTTTCGCTCGTTCATGGCTTTGCCTCGATCACCAATCGCGGCAATCAGATCATTTCCGGGGTGGCGTTGAATTTTGTGGCGGCGGGCCTGACAGCGGTGCTGGGGCAGGCGTGGTTTTCGCAAGGGGGGCGCACGCCCCAATTGTCCTTTGATGCGCGGTTTACCCCCATTACGCTGCCCGGTGTCGAGATGATGCGCGATGTGCCAATTTTGGGGCCGCTTTATGTCAATGTGATCTCTGGCAACAATGCCCTGACCTATCTGGCGTTTGCAGCGGTTCCCTTGAGCTGGTGGGTGCTGTATCGCACCCGTTTTGGCCTTCGTCTGCGCGCGGTGGGTGAAAATCCCGGTGCCGTGGATACGGCGGGTATTTCCGTGGCATGGCTGCGCTATCGCGCCGTGATTGTGGCGGGCTTTCTCTGCGGCTTCTCCGGGGCCTATCTGGCCATTGCCCAATCGGCAGCCTTTATCCGCGATATGTCGGCAGGCAAGGGCTATATCGCATTGGCCGCATTGATCTTTGCCAAGTGGAAGCCGGTGCCGGTGCTGTTTGCCTGCCTGTTGTTCGGTTTTCTTGATGCGATGGCCAATTTCATGCAGGGCAAAGCGGTTCCGGGCATTGGTGAAGTGCCGGTTCAGATCTTTCAGGCGCTGCCCTATGTTCTCACCTGCATTCTGCTGGCTGGATTTATCGGTGTCGCCAATGCCCCGAAAGCGGGCGGCGTGCCCTATGTGAAGGAGCGCTGAGCATGACCCTGATCGCCCATGATCTGTTTGAAGCCGCAAAGGGAGCCATGGCCTTTGCCCATGCACCCTATTCCAAATTCCCGGTTGGCGTGGCCATCCGCGCTGATGATGGCAAGATCTACACCGGGGCCAATATTGAAAACCTGTCATTTCCGCAAGGCTGGTGCGCCGAGCCAACAGCTATTGGCTGTATGATCATGGGCGGGGCCAAGCAGATCGTGGAAATCGCGGTGATTGCGGAAAAACTGGCGCTTTGCCCACCCTGCGGCGGCTGCCGCCAGAAAATCCGCGAATTTGCCTCGGTTGAGACCAAAATCTACCTTTGTGATGAGGTGGGTGTGCAAAAAACCATGACCATGGATGAGCTTTTGCCCTTCAGTTTCCAAACGGATACACTCGGATGATCCCGGCTGCGGACCTGCTGATTGACCGGCTGAACGGGCTTTTGCCGCGCATTGCCATTGTGCTTGGCTCAGGCCTTGGCGGGTTGGTGGATGAGATCGAGGATGCCATCGCTATTCCCTATAGTGAGCTGCCGGGTTTTCCCGAAGGCGGTGTTTCCGGCCATGTCAAACAATTGGTGGCAGGCACGCTTGGCGGTGTGCCGGTGATCATGCTGGCAGGGCGGGTGCATTATTATGAGCAGGGTGATGCATCGGCCATGCGGCTGCCGCTGGAGGTGCTGGCCGCTGTGGGTGTGACCACGCTGATTCTGACCAATGCTGCCGGATCACTGCGGGCCGACATGCCGCCCGGCTCGGTGATGCAGATCAGCGACCATATCAATTTTTCCGGCTTTAACCCCTTGATTGGCGAGCCGACCGATGCCCGTTTTGTTGGCATGACACAGGCCTATGATGTGGATTTGATTGAGGCCATGCGGCAGGCCGCAACCGATGAAGACATTGCCTTGTCATCCGGCGTTTATATGTGGTTTTCTGGGCCAAGCTTTGAAACGCCTGCGGAAATTCGCATGGCGCGTCTGCTGGGGGCTGATGCCGTTGGCATGTCAACAGTGCCAGAGGTGATTCTGGCGCGGTTTTTGGGGCTGAAAGTGGCCGCTGCCTCGGTCATCACCAATTTTGGTGCAGGCATGACTGGAGCGGAACTGAGCCACGATGAAACCAAGGATATGGCACCCGTTGGTGGTCAGCGGTTTGCTACGATATTGAAGAGAATGCTCAAGTCACTTTGAGAAAAGTGCGGTTGGATAACAAAATATTGGAGGAGCAGACCATGGATACTCGTGAATTGCGCGAATGCGCAGCTGTTGCCCTGTCGGTTCTGGATCTGACCAATCTGAAGGATGATTGCGCACCGGCAGACATTGAAGATCTGTGTGCAAAAGCCCACACAGCCTATGGCAATACGGCGGCCATTTGCATCTGGCCGCGTTTTGTGGCGCAGGCCCGCGGCATTCTCGGGTCTGACAATACCATCAAAATCGCAACGGTCGTCAACTTCCCCTCTGGTGATCTCGATGTGGCCGAAGTGGTGGCGGAAACTCAAAAGGCCATTGCCGATGGTGCCGATGAGATTGATCTGGTCATTCCCTATCGTAAACTGATCGGCGGCGATGAAAGTGCGGTTGCGCAAATGGTGCGCGCGGTCAAAGCGGTCATGACCGCGCCGGTGATTTTAAAAGTCATTCTGGAAACGGGTGAGTTGAAGGATGTGGCGCTCATTCGCATCGCCTCTTCTATCGCCATTGCGGAAGGTGCTGATTTCATCAAGACATCCACCGGAAAAGTGACTGTCAATGCCACGCTGGAAGCTGCCGACATCATGCTGCAAGCCATTCGGGATAGCGGCAAAAACATCGGCTTCAAGCCTGCGGGCGGGATTTCCAGCGTCAAGGACGCAAGCCTTTATTTTCGCCATGTCAACGCCATCATGGGCGAAGACTGGTTGATGCCATCCACCTTCCGGTTCGGTGCATCAAGCCTGCTCAATGATATTCTGGCCGTGCTTTCTGGTGAAAAATCCCCTGAGCAGACAAGCGGCTATTGATATGAGGCCGGTGGAGATCATTCGCCGCAAACGCGATGGGATGGAGCTGTCCAGCGCCGAGATTGACAGTTTCATTCACGCCTTGAGCCGGGATGAGCTGTCTGAGGGGCAGATGGCTGCCTTTGCCATGGCGGTGTTTTTGCGCGGCATGAGTGACACTGAAACCGTGGCTCTGACCCTGGCCATGCGCGATAGCGGCGCGGTTTTCTCCTTTGCAAAAGCGGGCAGGCCGGTGTGTGACAAGCACTCTACCGGCGGTGTCGGTGATAATGTCTCGCTGATGCTGGCCCCGATGATGGCCGCCTGCGGCCTGAGCATACCGATGATTTCCGGGCGGGGGCTGGGTCACACTGGCGGTACGCTGGACAAGCTGGAATCAATACCCGGCTATGATATTGCGCCGGATTCAACCCGGTTTCATCGTTTGCTGGAAGAGGTTGGTTGCGCCATTGTTGGCCAGACAGCCGATCTTGCCCCGGCTGATAAACGGCTTTACGCCGTGCGGGATGTGACAGCAACGGTGGAATCTGTGCCGCTGATCACGGCCTCTATTCTGTCAAAAAAGCTGGCGGCCGGATTGGGCAGTCTGGTGCTGGATGTCAAGCTTGGCAATGGTGCTTTCATGGCCGATCTGGATCAGGCGAGAACGCTGGCGGCATCTCTGGTGCGCGTGGCCAATGATGCAGGCACGAGAACCTCTGCCCTTTTGAGTGATATGAACGAGCCGCTGGCCGATGCGGCAGGCAATGCGGTGGAGGTGGGCAATTGCATCCGCTTTTTACGCGGTGAAGCGGCTGGAACCCGGCTGGAAGCGGTGACTGTGGCGCTGGGCACCGACATGCTGATCAACGCAGGCGTGGAGCATGATCGACAACACGCCGAAGCCCGCTGCCGCGACAGCCTTGGCAGTGGCCGCGCGGCGGAGCATTTTGCCCGCATGGTGCATGGATTGGGCGGACCTGCCGATCTGCTGGAGCGCAGTGATCATTACTTGCCGAAAGCTCCGCTGGAAATCCCGGTTCTGGCGGTTGAAAGCGGGTTTTTAAGCCATGTTGCCACCCGCGATCTTGGCATGGCGGTGATTGATCTGGGCGGCGGCCGTCGCCATACCACGGATCAGATTGATCACAGCGTCGGTTTGAGCGGGCTTCTGCCTTTGGGCACGCCGGTGCACAAAGGCGATGTGCTGGCAGTGGTTCATGCCAGAGATGAGCAGAGCGCTGCAAAGGCCAAAGAGGCTGTCATAGCCAGCTATGCAATTGCGGATGCAGCACCCGCTCTCAGCCCGGTGATCGTCGAGCGGATGTGAAGGTAGACTCTATATTTCTTTGTTTTCGTTTGTCTTTTCTGGAAAACCGGAGTCCATTTTTTCCTGACAAACTCTCTCAGGTCATGATGGTAAACTGCACCCGGTCGGCTGGAAACCGCGTCACGGCATATTGCACCGGCACACCATCGGGATCAGCGTTCAGGGCCTTGGTCACCAGCACAATTGCGCCCGGCGACAGGCCCAGTTCCGCCCGGTCACTGGGGTCGGCGTGGACAGCACTCACTTCGGTTTTGATCCGCAGATAATCGGCAAGGCCGCAGGCGGCAAAGGCTGCTGTGACGGATCCAGTTTTGCGATAGGCGTCGTCAATCCCTTCAAAGCGGCTTGCCGGAAACCAGCTTGTGGCACGGGATACGGGCTGGCCATCGGCTTTGCGCAGACCCTCCATGCGGATCACCTGATCACCGGCGCGGATGTTGAGATGCGCCGCCAGCTCCGGCGTGGCGGGCTCATGGGCGCTTTCCAGCAGCAATCCCTCCAGCAGGCGGGCCTGATCCCCAATGCCGGGAGTGAAGCGGGTGCGTTTGGAAATGGGAAACGTAATGCGGTCGCGCCGCACAATCAGGGTGCCACGCCCTTGCACAGTGCGCACAATGCCTTCCTGCGCCAAGGCTGCAAGCGCGCTGCGCACGGTGTGGCGATTGACCTCGAACTCTGCCGCCAGCGCCGTTTCCGGCGGCACCATGCCGGTCGCATCATAGGCACCATCGCTGATGGAAACCCGAATGCGATCGGCAATCTGCCGCCACAGCGCCACGCCTGTCTGTCTTTGAATGCCCTTTTGGCCTGTCATGTCACACGCTTGTCATTGCTGATGGGTATTGATAGTCTTAATTTGTACGGTTGTCTATATTAATAGACATTTGGAGTGAAATCAATGGTTGTTGTGGCGGAAAAGACCGCGTCAGCGCACAAAGCCCGCAAGCGGGTGATTGACCTTCTGGCGCTGTCGACATTGGCAGAATTGCGTCGCTTCTGGGATGCCTTGCCGGAAAAGCCGCAGGCCGAGTTTTTGCGCGGCCCGGAAACGGGGCTTGTGATGGTGCGGGGCCGCATGGGCGGCGGTGGCGCGGCGTTTAATCTGGGCGAGGTGACGGCCACCCGCGCCACGTGCCGTCTGTCGTCCGGGGCCATTGGCCATGCGCACGCGCTGGGCACTGTCAGGGAAAAGGCAAAGCTTTCGGCAATTATCGATGCGCTTTGGCAGCAAGGCAATGATCGCCCGCAGATTGAGGCGTTTTTGCGCGACATCGAAAGCCGGGTGGCGGCTGAAGATCAGGCGCGCGCCTGTGAAACCGCAGCCACCAAGGTTGATTTCTTCACCATGGTGCGGGGAGAGGATTGATGCGGATGCATGAAGACAGCTTGATTGGCGGCTTTGCCGATCCCGTGTTTGATAGCCAGACCGTGTTTCGCGCCGTTATGGATGCCATGGCCCAGCCCGGCACACAGCGGACCATTGCCCCCCACATCAAGCCGCCATCAGGGCTTGGGCTGGCGCAAGGCGCGATTGCCTTGACCCTCTGCGATCATGATGTGACGGTGTGGTTGAGCAGTGCTCTGGTCAAAGCCTCTGTGGGCGCATGGATCGGCTTTCACACGGGCGCATCCATGGTTGATGCCAAGAATGATTGCCAGTTTGCCTTTCTGGAATTGGGCACCGCACGGCTCACCTTTAGCGCTTTTGCCCTTGGCAGTCAGGATTATCCCGACCGATCCGCGACACTGGTGCTGGAGCTGCCATCGCTGACCGGCGGCCCGGAACTGGTGTTGCAGGGACCGGGTATCAAGGATCAGGTGGTGATTGCGCCGCTTGGTCTGCCGGAAGCGTTCGTGCTGCAATGGCAGGAAAATCATCAGCAATTTCCGCGTGGCGTTGATCTGGTTTTGACCTGCGGGCGCGATCTCCTCTGCCTGCCGCGCAGTTGTCACATTGCATTGAAGGAGGCGTAAGCGCATGTATGTTGCCGTGAAAGGTGGTGAAACCGCCATTGCCAATGCCCATCGCCTGCTGGCCGACCGTCGCCGGGGTGATCGCGCCTTGCCATCAATGACCATTGAGCAGATTCTCTCGCAACTGGCGCTCGCCGTTGCCCGCGTGATGGCCGAAGCCTCGCTCTATGATGAAAAGCTGGCAGCGCTTGCCATCAAGCAGGCGCGTGGCGATATGATCGAAGCGATTTTTCTGCTGCGGGCCTATCGCACCACGCTGCCGCGTCTGGGTGTCTCCAGACCGATCGAGACCGGCGCGATGCAGATTGAACGGCGCATTTCTGCAACCTATAAGGATCTGCCCGGCGGCCAGCTGCTGGGGCCAACCTTTGACTACACCCACCGTTTGCTCGATCCATCCCTGCTGGAAGACGCGGCGGTTGAGACGCCTGCGCAAAAACCTGGTGAGAGTGAGCCTGTGATGCGGGTGTCCGATATTCTGGCGGGTGAAGGCCTGATTGAGCCGGATGGTGCGTTGCCGGAAGATCATGTTGCAGGTGACATCACCCGCGAGCCGACCAGTTTTCCGATGCCGCGTGACTTGAGATTGCAAACGCTGGCCCGTGGCGATGAAGGCTTTTTGCTGGCATTGGCCTATTCCACCCAGAGGGGCTATGGTCGCACCCATCCCTTTGCCGGTGAAATCCGCATTGGCGAGGTGGAGGTTGAGCTGGATGTGCCGGAACTTGGCTTTGCCGTATCGTTGGGCCGCATTCGGGTCACGGAATGCCAGATGGTCAATCAGTTCAAAGGCTCAAGCGCGGCCCCGCCGCAATTTACCCGTGGCTATGGGCTGGTGTTTGGCCAAAGTGAACGCAAGGCGATGGCCATGGCGCTGGTGGACCGGGCCTTGCGGGCGTCCGAACTGGGAGAGGACATCACCGCCCCGGCGCAGGACGAGGAATTCGTCATCTCCCATTGCGACAACGTGCAGTCTACCGGCTTCGTTGAGCATCTGAAACTGCCGCATTATGTCGATTTTCAGGCCGAGCTTGATCTGGTGCGGCGAATGCGTGCCGAGCACGATCAAGCAAAACCCGGTGTGCGTGAGGCTGCGGAATGATCCGGTGCGTCAGAGTCTGTTCAAGAATTGCCATTGGCAGCCCGCCAGCGGCGATGATGGGGCAGGCTCTCAGTCGTGGTCCGCATACCAGAAGGCGCACAGCGTCGTCATGCCGAGCATAAGGGCAACGAAGATGGCGAACATCATTTCGATTTCCATGCTGTCTGCTCCCTGTTTCCTGTTTGCCAGAGGGTAACGTGCAATGATTACAGAAGTTCCAACGAGTGCTGATTTAGCAAAATATAATTTTGCCTATCTGGATGAGCAGACCAAGCGGATGATTCGTCGTGCCATCCTCAAGGCCATTGCCATTCCCGGTTATCAGGTGCCGTTTGCCAGCCGGGAAATGCCCATGCCCTATGGCTGGGGCACCGGCGGCGTGCAGGTCACGGCGGCCATTATGGGGCGCAATGATGTGCTGAAAGTGATTGATCAGGGCGCAGACGACACCACCAATGCCGTTTCCATCCGGGCATTTTTCCAAAAAGTCGCGCAGGTGGCAGTCACCACCCATACCCATGATGCCACCATCATTCAGACCCGTCACCGCATTCCTGAGCAAACGTTAAGAGCAGGTCAGGTGCTGGTTTATCAGGTGCCGATTCCAGAGCCGTTGCGCTTTCTGGAGCCACGCGAAACCGAAACCCGGCAAATGCACGCGCTGGCCGAATATGGCCTGATGCATGTGAAGCTTTATGAGGACATAGCCCGCAATGGCCGCATTGCCACAACCTACGCCTATCCGGTGAAAGTGGCGGGCCGTTATGTGATGGACCCATCGCCAACGCCGAAGTTTGACAATCCGAAAATGCATATGTCGGAGGCCTTGCAGTTGTTTGGCGCGGGCCGCGAAAAGCGCATTTATGCCGTGCCGCCTTTCACTGAGGTGGTCAGCCTTGATTTTGAAGATCATCCGTTTGAGGTGCAGAGCTTTGATAAACCCTGTGCGCTCTGCGGTGCCCACAATGTCTATCTTGATGAAGTGGTTCTGGATGACAAGGGCGGACGCATGTTTGTCTGCTCCGATACGGATTATTGCGAGGATCGGCGCGCCCAAGGTCATCGTGGCGAACTTTTGGCCGGGGAGGTTTCAGCATGAGCGATCAACCGCTTTTGAAAGTCCGGGATCTGTCGAAATATTATGGTCGCCGCATTGGCTGCACCCATGTGTCGTTTGATCTGTGGCCGGGTGAGGTTCTGGCCATTGTTGGCGAATCCGGCTCGGGCAAGACCACGCTGCTGTCGTGCCTCTCCACCCGGCTGATGCCAACAACAGGCAGCGTCGAATATCATATGCGCGATGGTCAGTACCGTGACCTCTATCATATGAGCGAGGCCGAGCGTCGCTTTTTGATGCGCACGGACTGGGGCTTTGTCCATCAAAACCCCGCCGATGGCCTGCGCATGACCGTATCTGCCGGGGCCAATGTGGGCGAGCGCCTGATGGCCGTGGGCGACCGTCATTATGGCCGCATCCGCGCAACCGCCGCTGACTGGCTGGAGCGGGTGGAAATTGCCGCAGACCGGATTGATGATCAGCCAAGGGCTTTTTCCGGTGGTATGCGCCAGCGCTTGCAGATTGCCCGCAATCTGGTCACCAATCCGCGCCTTGTGTTCATGGATGAGCCAACTGGCGGTCTGGATGTATCGGTGCAGGCAAGGCTGCTGGATCTGGTGCGCGGCTTAGTGGCTGATCTTGGCCTGTCGGCTATTGTCGTCACCCATGATCTGGCGGTGGCGCGGCTGTTGTCACACCGGATGATGGTGATGAAAGAGGGTCAGGTGATTGAGCAGGGGCTGACCGACCGGGTGCTGGATGATCCGCAGCAGCCCTATACCCAATTGCTCGTATCTTCAATTCTTCAGGTCTGATGGGAAGATAGCCATGGCCACGCCTCTTATTGTTTCGGAAGTCTGCAAAAGCTTCACCATGCATTTGCGCGACGGGCTGGTTTTGCCTGTGGTGCGCAATGTGAGTTTCTCTGTCGCCAGCGGAGCCTGTAGCGTGCTGGGCGGGCCTTCAGGGGTTGGCAAAAGCTCGATCCTGAAAATGCTCTATGGCAATTATGCCGTCGATAGCGGCCAGATTCTGGTCCGGCATCAGGGCACGATTGTGGATCTGGCCAGTGCCGAGCCACGCACCATTCTCGATATTCGCCGCGATAGCATGGGCTATGTCAGCCAGTTTTTGCGCACCGTGCCGCGCGTATCGGCGCTGGATGTGGTGGCTGAGCCGCTGACCATGCGCGGCGTGGCGCAAAGAGATGCCCGCGAGCGGGCCGCTGATCTTCTGGCCCGGCTCAACCTGCCCAAAGACCTGTGGCAATTGCCACCGGCAACTTTTTCCGGGGGCGAGCAGCAGCGCGTCAATATTGCCAGAGGCTTCATCACCGACCACGCCATTCTGCTGCTGGATGAGCCGACCGCTTCGCTGGACGCGCAAAACCGCGCCGTGGTGGTGGAGCTGATCCGCCAGAAGAAGGCGGAAGGCGTGGCCATGCTGGGTATTTTTCACGATGAGGAGGTGCGGGCAGCGGTCGCCGACACGATTCTGGATGTGTCACAATTTTCGCCAAGGACGATGGCCGCATGACGCGCAAACTGGGTCTTGAACCGCATATTCATCCCACCGCCACGGTCAACAACGCGACATTGGGCCGTTATACTGAAGTGTCCGAGCGTTGTCGTCTCGATGAAGTCGAGATGGGTGATTACTCTTATATCATGCAGGACGGCGCAATCTGGTGTGCCACCATTGGCAAATTTGCCAATATTGCTGCAAGCGTGCGCATCAATGCGCCGAACCATCCCACCTGGCGGGCGACCCTGCATCACTTCACCTATCGGGCCGCTGATTACTTTGACGGGGCAGACCTTGATGAGGATTTCTTTGCCTGGCGGCGCGAAAACCGTGTGGTCATCGGCCATGATGTGTGGATTGGTCATGGGGCCACCATTCTGCCCGGTGTGACCATTGGCCATGGGGCGGTGATTGGGGCCGGTGCCGTGGTGTCGAAATCGGTTGAGCCTTACACCATCGTTGGCGGCGTGCCCGCCCGGCCGATCAAGCCAAGGTTTGCACCAGATGTTGCGGCTGGCATGGAGGCGCTGGCGTGGTGGGATTGGCAACATGATCAGCTGTGTGCGGCGCTTGCTGATTTTCGCACTCTCTCGGGCGAGGCCTTCTTGAAGAAGTACCAAGTATAACCCGCATAATTTAATAGAAATGTCACAGAAGTGACATTCAGTATTCATTCGCCTCCCATAGTTTTAGTGCAGTGATCCAAACAGAGGCTTCAGCCGAGTTTGGAAAAATCGCTGCATAAACAAAAATCTAGTGCACGCGAGCATGAACGAAGTGAATGCGTCAGTGCACTTGTGATCAACGAAGACATACGTCGGAAGCAGCGGAATGAATTTCGAACTCACTCAGGTCACGCGACGGTTCGGTGAAAAAACCGCAGTGGACGGCGTGTCTCTTTCGATCCCGCACGGGCAAATGGTGGGGATTATTGGTCGTTCGGGGGCTGGAAAGTCCACGCTTCTGCGGATGATCAATCGTTTGGCCGATCCAACATCCGGTTCCATCCGCTTTGGTGATCTTGAAGTGTCCCGTCTGCATGGGGCGGCCTTGCGCCACTGGCAGCGGGACTGCGCCATGATCTTCCAGCAGTTCAATCTGGTTCCGCGTCTGGATGTGCTGACCAATGTGATGTTGGGGCGGCTCAATCACCGCTCCACGATGTTGAGCCTGCTCAGCATTTTTACCCGTGAAGAGCGGATCATGGCGATTGCAGCCTTGGAGCGTCTTGGTATCGAGCAGACGGCGATGCAGGCGGCAGGCACGCTGTCCGGCGGTCAGCAGCAGCGCGTTGCCATTGCGCGTGCCCTGATGCAGGCCCCGAAAATGCTGTTGGCCGATGAGCCGATTGCGTCACTGGACCCGCTGAACGCCAAGATCGTGATGGATTCCTTGCGCGACATCAATGAGCGCGAAGGCATTACCGTGATTACCAATCTGCACACGCTGGATACGGCGCGGGCCTATTGTGAGCGCATCATTGGCATGTCCGCAGGTCGTGTGGTGTTTGATGGTGGTCCGAATGATCTGACGGCGGATGCGGTCAGGGCCATTTATGGCGCTGGTCACGATGGCAATGAGATCGATGAAAGCATGACCTCAACCGCAATCCGGGTTCCGGTGTCCAAAGGTGCGGTACTTTCGCCAGCATCTGCATCATTGGCGGTTGGGGCAAGCTGAAAAGCCTGTTGCCGATTCGCTGTTTCGTTTGCCTGCGTCAAGGCAGCTTTTTTCTAAAAAACAGACGTAACCGGCTGTGTCGCCGGACAATCAGGAGAGAGACCATGTTGAAGAAGATCTTGCTTGCCTCGGTGACGCTGTTGTCCCTGTCTGGCATTGCTGCTGCCGAAGACCTGAAGGAATTTCGCATCGGTATTCTGGGTGGTGAAAACGAAGCTGACCGTCTACGGAACTTCCAGTGCCTTTCCGATCACCTGAAAAAAGATATGGGCTTTGAGAAGGTGTCGATGTTCCCGGCCTCCGATTATGACGGTGTGATTCAGGGCCTGCTTGGCGGTACGCTGGATTTTGCCGAGCTGGGTGCATCGGGCTATGCCAAGGCCTATCTGGCCAATCCAAAGGCGGTTGAGCCGATCCTGACCACCGTGCAGACCGATGGCTCGATGGGCTATTACTCGATCATGGTGGCCCGCAAAGACAGCGGCATGACCAAAGTGACGGACATCAAGGGCAAGAAGCTCGGTTTTGCCGATCCTGACAGCACCTCCGGCTACCTCATCCCGACCGTGACCCTGCCAGAGGCGCTGGGTGGCGTGCCTGTAAAGTCTTATGTCGGTTCCACCGGCTTTGGCGGCGGGCATGAAAATCTGGTGCTCGAAGTGCTGAAGGGCACGTTTGATGCGGGCACCACCTTCGGTTCCGGCGTTGGCGATTTCAAGGACGGCTACACCTCTGGCAATCTGCGCAAGATGGTGGACAAGGGCGTGCTCAACATGGCCGATCTGGTCGAGTTGTGGAAGTCGCCACTGATCCCCAATGGCCCGCTGGTGATCCGCTCCTCCATGAGCGATGCCATGAAGGCCAAGGTCACGGCTTTCTTCAAGGCGCTGCCAACGACGGACAAGGCCTGCTTTGAAGCTGTCGAAGGCGGCGATTTCAAGGGCTATGCTGACGTCAACGTCGATTTCTACAAGCCGGTGATTGATGCCCGCAAGGCGACAATCGGCGGCTGATCATCCGTTTTACCCTTTGGCCGCTGGTGGGGATCGTGACCGGCGGCTCTTTTATCCTCTCAAACGTTGCAGAAAAACCAATGAGCCTGTCTGCCAGACTGCCCGCTTCCAAACTGCCTGCCCTCAGTGAGCGGGGTGTCATTGTTGAGACGCACTGGAACAGGTTGGCCAAAACCCGCCGCCTCTACACGCTGATGGGTGTGCTGGTTCTGCTGGTTGCGCTGTCCGGCTCCCTGTGGTTTGCCAATGATACCAATTCCGGCAAGTTTCTGAACCGTTTGCCGCATGTGCTGGATTTTACCGAAACACTGATCCCGCGTGATGGCATGGAAATCTGGCGGGCGATGTTTGATCTGCCATCGCCCTATGATGATGGCAGTCTCAAATACAACTACGATGAAGGCCGTCTTTACATCACCCACGATCTTTATATCCCGAAATATTTCTACAAGATGGTCGAGACCCTCAATATCGCCTTGGTGTCGACCCTGTTGGGCGGCGTGCTCGGCTTTTGCCTCAGCTTTGCGGCAGCGCGCAACATGATGCCGAGCCGATTTGTCCGCTGGCCTGTTCGCCGTTTCATGGAGCTGCTGCGGGCGTTTCCAGAGGTGGTGATTGCCGGATTCTGTCTGGCCATCCTGTCGCTTGGCCCGATTCCGGCCATGATTGCCGTGTCGGTTCATACCATTGGCGCACTCGGCAAGCTGTTTTTCGAAGTGGTTGAAAATGCGGACATGAAGCCCGATGAAGGCTTGCGCGCCGTGGGCGGCACCTGGCTGGAGCGTGTCTGGTTTGGCATTGTGCCGCAGGTCATGCCCAATTTTATCAGCTATGCGCTGATGCGGCTGGAAATCAACGTGCGCGCCTCTACCATTATCGGTGCCGTTGGCGGCGGCGGTATTGGTGAGCCATTGCGCCTGTCGATCAGCCAGGGTCATGCCGCCAAGACGCTTGCCATCATCCTGCTGCTATTGACCACCGTTATCGCGGTTGATCAGCTTTCCGCATGGCTGCGGCGCAAGCTGGTGGGCGAGCAAGCTTTTCACGCTGTTGCCTGAGGATTTGCCATGACGATGCTCAACACAGCCGAGATGGAGCAAATCGCTGCTCGGCATCCTGAAATCTTCAGTCGCAGTCTGTGGCAGCGGTATCGCGTTCCGTGTGTGGTGGCGGCTATTGCGCTGTATCTGGTGTTTTGCTGGTGGTTTTTTGCGGTTGGCAAGGTGATGTCCACCGCCAACTGGGGCATTGCCGGCAATTATCTTGCCGGCTGGGTGTCCTATGAGATCCGCCCGGACATCAATATTGATACCGATGGTGCCATGACCATCACTTATTCGCGCTTCGATCCCATTGGTCCCAATCCCAACCCGGACTGGCTTTTGACCCAAAAAGAGATGATGACGCGCACTGAGCCTGTGTCTGAAACACAGGCTCCTGTTGCCAAAAGCTCTGCTTTCAATTTCATGAGTGCAGCCCCCAAGGCGGCAGATGTGCAGGCGCAAGCGGTGCCTGTGACGCGCCGGGAAGAGGTGATTACCCATGCCTTGGTACACCTCGGCTCAAAGGCATCGCTGGATGTCACGCCTGCGCAGGTGGTGCTGGTGCGTGGTTCCGAGACGGTCACGCTGACACTCAACCGCAAGACCGATGAGGTGCTGGCAATGGGCACGCTGCCGTCCTGGATGGAGCAGCGCGAGCGCGGTGGACGGGTGGTGGCCTATTTCGGCTTTGCCGGTTGGGCAGAGATCAGCGCCGATCGTGTGCGGGTGCGCAATCGCTTTTTGGGCTGGGCCAATTTTGTGTTCGATACCAATTCGGCATTTTTTGGCAAATCAATGAGTGAGGTCTTCAGCCTTGTCACCTCAGGCCCGCGCATTGATCCGGCCCAATCCAACCTGTCGCTGGCCTGGAACGATATTCTCTACAATCCCTCCTGGCAGCATCTGGATGTCTGGACCAAGCTTGCGCAAACACTGGTCATGGCCTTTGTCGGCACCTTGTTTGCGTCGATCCTGTCGTTTCCGCTGTCCTTCATTGCTGCGCGCAACATCACTCGAAATCGACCGATCAACCAGATCACCAAACGGTTTTTTGACTTTTTGCGCTCTGTGGACATGCTGATCTGGGCGCTGTTTTTCACCCGCGCCTTTGGCCCGGGACCGCTGGCAGGGATTTCGGCAATCTTTTTCACCGATACCGGCACCTTGGGAAAGCTCTATTCCGAAGCGCTGGAAAATATCGATGACAAACAGCGCGAAGGCATTCAATCTGTCGGTGCATCACCGCTGAATGTGCAGCGCTTTGGCGTGCTGCCGCAGGTGTTGCCGGTGTTTGTGTCGCAAGCGCTTTATTTCTGGGAATCCAACACCCGCTCGGCCACGATTATCGGGGCGGTTGGCGCTGGTGGCATTGGTCTGAAACTGTGGGAGGCCATGCGCACCAATCAGAATTGGCAGAATGTCTGCTATATGGTGCTGCTGATCCTGATGGTTGTGTTTCTGTTCGACGCCATCTCCAATGCTTTGCGCTCTCGATTGATGGGAACGCAGCGATAGTTTTCGCCGTATCATCATGATTCTGTCATGGCGTTGGGGTAGCGAAACAACCTTGATTTCTGATCTGCGACAAGGTCATTTCATGACCTTGTCTTTTTGATTCCCATCTCACCTCGGGGATATTCCATCTTGCGTTACGCCATCTATTTCACCCCGCCTCAAGGTCATGCTTTAACCATTGCCGCAAGCCGCTGGCTGGGGCGGGATGCCTTTAGCAATCAGGAGATGGAGCAGGTGCCGGTGCCGGGGGTTTCCTCCGGGGAGATTGCGGCCCTGACCGCCGAGCCACGCCGCTATGGCTTTCACGCCACCCTGAAAGCACCGTTCAGCCTGAAAGAGGGGGAAGCGGAAGAGAGTCTGGTGGAAGCGTTCGAGGCCTTTTGCGCGAGCAACACAGCCTTTGACATTCCGAACGTGATTGTCGGTCAACTCGGCCCCTTCTTTGCATTGGTGCCCGATCAGACCTATCCGCAATTGCAGGATTTCACCGCCACCGTTGTGCAGTTTTTTGAGCGCTTTCGTGCACCGTTGTCGGACGCGGATATGGCGCGGCGCAAGCCTGAACGGTTGAGCGAGCGCCAGCGGCACTTGCTGGAACAATGGGGCTACCCTTATGTCATGGAAGAGTTCCGCTTCCATATGACGCTCACAGGCCCGGTTGATGCGGCGCAAAGCCAGACCATGCAGCTGGCCCTTGATGATGTGTTTGCTGATTACACCCACCGGGCGCTCGCAATTTCCGGTCTCGGTCTGTTTATCGAGAAAAGCCGGGGTGCGCCTTTTACTGCTGTGAGCTGGCTGCCGCTGAAGGCGGCGTGAAGAATCTAAAGCCTGTCGCAGCGAATAGGATTCACTGCGACAGGCTTTATCTCTTATTTAGCCGCATGTACGTTATCGTTTTATTGAGGACAATAAAACGCGACATGCTTTAAGGATTGTCCGATGTCGAATGAAACCGTATTTTCCAATGCCACTGTGGTTCTTGAAGATCGTCTGTTGCCCAACAGCACCGTTGTGGTGCGCGATGGTGTGATTATCGATATTGCGGAGGGTGCAAGCCGCATTGGTGAAGATTTTGGCGGTGATTATCTCCTTCCCGGCCTTGTCGAACTGCACACCGATCATCTCGAATCCCATTATTCGCCGCGTCCCGGCGTGCGCTGGAACAAGACTGCCGCCATTCA
The DNA here is from genome assembly GCF_014204625.1 of Gillisella vitis. Lineage (GTDB taxonomy): Bacteria > Pseudomonadota > Alphaproteobacteria > Rhizobiales > Rhizobiaceae > Allorhizobium > Allorhizobium vitis_F. The sequence continues at coordinate 73,756 of NZ_JACHLU010000003.1, forward strand.
GGCCCATGATGCCCAGATCGTCACATCCGGCATCACCACCGTGTTTGATTGTCTTCGGATGGGATCGGATGAAGACGGCGGTTTTGAACATGGCGAAATGCGCGATATGGCCGATGCCATTCAGGCTGCGGAAAAAGACGACCGCCTGCGCGCCGAGCATCTGATTCATCTGCGCTGCGAAGTGGCCTCTGAAAACGTGCTGCAACATTTCGAGGATTTTCGGGATGATCCGCATGTGCGGCTGGTGTCGCTGATGGATCATTCGCCGGGGCAGCGCCAGTTTCAGACCATGGAGCAATATACGCTCTATTACAAAACCAAGCGCGGCCTGACCGATGAGCAATTTGCCCGGTTTGTTGAAAATCGATTGGCCCTGTCGAGCCGCTATTCGTCAAAGCATCGTGATGTCTTGGCCGAAATCTGCGCGGCCCGCGGCATTACCGTGGCAAGCCATGATGATGCGACGCTTGAGCATGTGGAAGAGGCCAAGGGCCACGGGGTGAAGCTGGCCGAATTTCCCACCAGTCTGGATGCGGCCGATGCTTCGCACAAGGCTGGCATCAGTGTGCTGATGGGCGCGCCCAATGTGGTGCGCGGTGGCTCCCATTCCGGCAATATTGCCGCCACCGATCTGGCCGAGCACGGCGTGCTGGATGTTCTGTCGTCGGACTATATTCCGCTCAGCCTGTTGCACGCGCCTTTCGTGTTGGCCGATCGCTATGATCATATCAGCCTGCCGCAGGCGCTGACCATGGTGACGGCAACGCCTGCCCGCACGGTGGGGCTGGATGATCGGGGCCGTATCGCCCTTGGTTTGCGTGCCGATCTGGTGCGGGTGCGCCATAACCACGGCGTTCCCGTGGTGCGGTCCGTCTGGCGGCAGGGAAACAGGGTGGCGTGATGGCAATACTCTCTGCTCATCCTGAGCCGTCGCAGGCCAAAGGCCGCATGATCGTGGTGGTTGGTCCTAGCGGCGCTGGCAAGGACAGTCTGATTGCCTATGCCAAACAGCATTTTGAGGGAAACAGGGCTGTGCATTTTGTGCAACGGATCATCACCCGCCCAGCCAATGCCGGCGGTGAAGATCACTCTGCTGCGACACCATCGGAATTTGATGACCTGAAAGCCGCAGGTCACTTTGCTGTGGATTGGGATGCGCATGGTTTGAGCTATGGCATTCCCAGACAGGCGTGTGAATGGATTGCCAGCGGCGGCGTGGTCATTGCCAATGGATCGCGGTCGGTTTTGCCATGTTTTCAGCGGGTTTTTCCAGATATGACGGTCGTGAATGTCACGGCCAGGCCGGACGTTCTGGCAGATCGTCTGGAGGCGAGAGGGCGGGAGAATCGTGACGAAATCCTGCGCCGTCTGGCGCGTGGTACGCTTGAGATTATCGGTGACTATCATGTTGTCACCCTCGATAATTCGGGTGTTCTTGCCGAGGCAGGGATGCGATTTACCGCTGTTATCGAAGGGTTTCTGTGCTGCTGAAACCAGTTTTTTGCAAGCAGAGTGTGATACCGATCTGTGCGAGACTGTCTGGTTCAATCCGAACCAGACAGTCTCCAACGAATGATACCACAGGGTCAGCTGATTTTTCAGAACTCTTCCCATGAGGCATTTGCTGCATTGGCAGAGGCCGCAGATGATGCCAGTTTGCCAGAAGGGGCGCTTTTGCCAGAAAAGGCGCTGGCGATCTTGCGCCCAAGTGCACGTACTGGCGATTGAACCGGCACCTCGGCCAGACGCGACGGGATGGTGTTCTGTGAGCTATCAGACAGCTTGAACTGAGACAAAAGCTCGTTCAGCAACGCGACTTCGCGGGCCAGACCGTGGCTGGCTGCGGTCGATTCCTCCACCATGGCTGCGTTTTTCTGTGTGTCCTGATCCATCTGGTTAACGGCAGTGTTGATCTGCTGTAGACCACTGGACTGTTCGTGAGCCGCTTCGACAATGGCGCTGACATGCCGATTGATTTCCTGCACTTCTGATACAATTGTTTCCAGTGCCTTGCCGGTTTCGCCAACAAGCTGCACGCCGGATTGAACCTGCGTGTTGGATGTGTTGATCAGTGCCTTGATATCTTTTGCGGCATTGGCAGAGCGCTGGGCCAGTTCGCGCACTTCCTGCGCAACAACAGCAAACCCCTTGCCAGCTTCACCTGCACGGGCAGCTTCGACACCGGCGTTCAAAGCCAGAAGATTTGTCTGGAAGGCAATCTCGTCAATGACAGTGATGATATTGGAGATTTCGCTGGAGGATTTTTCAATCTCTTCCATGGCAATCACGGCCCGGCGCACCACCTCGCCCGATTTTTCAGCGCCAGCTTTGGTGCGTGCCACCAGAATGCCCGCCTCTTGTGCGCGGTTGGTGCTATCCTTGACCGTGGTGGTGATTTCTTCGAGTGCGGCGGCAGTCTCTTCTACGGAAGCAGCCTGCTGTTCTGTACGCTTGGCCAGATCATCTGCTGCCGATTTCATCTCATTGGAGCCGGCTTCAATGGCGCGAGCGTTTTGCGTAACGCCCATGAGCGCCTGTTGCAGCTTTTCGGCCGAGCTGTTGAAGTTGGCCCGCACAACATCGAGATTGTCTGTAAAGGTCTGGCTGATGCGGTAGGACACATCACCGTCCGCCAGATGCGCAAGACCGCTTGCGAGATTGTCGACAGCAAATTGAATGTTTGCGGCTTCCTTTGCCTTCTGGGCTTCCCGCTCCAGACGTTCTTTTTCCGACAGGCTGCGGTTGGCTTCGGTTTCCTGCTCCAGACGGATACGTTCAATGGCGTTGTCACGAAACACCGCAACGGCCTTGGCCATCTGCCCGACTTCATCCCGGCGCTCAAGCCCCTTGATGTCTTCCTGTGTATCGCCATTTGATAGCGCTATCATTCTCGCGCAAAGTTGATTGACCGGGCCTGTGACACCGCGCGTTGCAATGAAAAGGGCTGCTGCGACACTTGCCAGAAACAAAAGTGACAATGTGAGCAAAGCGTTGACAATACTGCTGCCGGTGTTGGCCGACATGGCTTCACTTTCCTTCAGGAGTGCGGCCACTTTATCATTGTTCCATGCGCGCAGGTCTTCACGCCATTTCGCAATCATGGGGTCGGCTTTTGCCAAGATCGTCTTGCTCTGCGCATTGTTGCCAGCGGCACTGGCCTCCATGGCAGTATCGGTCAGAGCAAAAATCTCCTTTGCTTTGGCGGCGAACCTGTCAATGTCGCCTGAATTTTCAGGTGTCAGCGCCTTGGATTTTTCAAGCCGGTCAAGAAGCGTTTCCTTGTTGAGTTGATAATCCTTGCGCACCTCCTGCGCTTCCGCTGAGCTTTGGTCATATGTCATGGCCTGATAAGCATCATAGCCGACTGCGACCAGAGATGTTACGGAGCGGGCCACATGGTTTGCCGCAATATTATCCGTTGCAATAAAGTCCGAATAGGTATCATCAGCGACGCTGTAATTCTGCGCAACATAGGCAAGGCCACCGACGCCAATGAGACAAACCGGAATGACAACGGATAGAATTTTTGTTCGAATGCTTGCATTGTTTAGGAATGACATCATTCTTTGCTTTCTTTTTTGAATAGGGGGACGTTTGTGACACGCGTTGCAGGGCACTTGGTGCAGCAAACGAGTGATGAATACCCTTCATGGGCAATGTCTGTTTACAGCAGTGTGCATTTTACAAAGCGCACATGAAGTATGCTGTAATTATTTGAATTATATGCATAATTTCGTCGAAATCGATTTCGATCCAAGCCGTTATGCTCTGATGTTTCATATTTATGGAGGCTTATTTAAAATACAATTAAGCTATCATAATTGATTTTTGTCATTTTTGAAAAATCGTAAAAAAGCGCTTTGTCAGGTGGAAAATTTTCAAAATATGAGAGTCGGTCGGGTTCAATCTCAGAGGACACGACGCAAATGTTTTTGCGTTTTAAAACCCCTTCCCACAAAGGGGGAGTCTGTTGCATCCTGTGCAAGCCGCTGTAGGGGCTCCCTCACCCTTGTGGGGAGGGGTCTTTCTTGTTTGTGTCGTGTCCTGTGAGATTGAACCAGACAGACTCTGTATTCCTTTGTTTTCGTTTGTTTTTGCGGGAAAGCCTGTGACCACATTTCCCTGACAGACTCTAGCGCACCGGGTTCTGTGCGGCTGCGCCATCCTTGGCGGCCAGTTGTTTCCAGGCATTTTGCTGGCTGAGCATGGTGCGCAAATAGGCGACATTGGCTTCAGCCTGATCAGGTGACAGTTCCTGTCGGGCAATCTTGTCGGCTTCATCGAAGCGGCCCTGAAGGCCAACCACCAGCGCCAGATTTTGACGCACCCGGCTATCGGCTCCGGGCTGCTGGGTTGCTGTGCGCAGGTAGGTTTCTGCGGTTTTCAAATCACCACTCAACACATAGGACATGCCCATATTGGAGAGCACCGATGGCTCGTTGGGTTGGATTTGCAAGGCTTGCTGATAGGCGCTGCGAGCATCCTGCGCCCGGCCGAGCTGATCAAAAACCGCGCCTTGCGCAGAATAGAGCCGCCAGTCTGGCCGATCGGGGGTCTGGGCACGGGTGAGGGTGGCCAATGCCTGCTCAAGCTGCCCGGCTGCTGCCTGTGCCTTGCCATAGGCACCCAGAACCTGCCGGTCTGTGGGATTGGAAATGGCAACCTGCTGCATCACCGCAAGAGCCTGCGGTGCACGGTTGCTCATTTGCAGCAGATTGGCATAGGCAATGCCGATCTGGGGGCTTTTCGGGGTTTTGGCATAGGCACGACCCATGGTTTCTGTGGCGGATGCAACCTCAGCCGGCGTCATCTGATCAACAGGCTTTGTCAGTGTCGGAATGGAGCCGGTGGTCATGGTGTCTTTGGTGCCGGTGGACGCGCAACCGCTGAGGCCAAGTACCAGAACCATTGACGCCAGCACCAAGGCGAGACGCGACTGATCTTTTGCCAAATTTTGCCGAACGGACATGATTTTACCCTTGCGACCCTAAAATCGTTCCCCGGACTGCGTTTGGCTCATTGTGCAACAAACGGCATCCATTGCTTTCGTTTGTGTTTTCCTTTTTGGGAAAAGAGGCGACAGCTTTTCCCAAAAACACTAACACGCTCTATTGCTTGCATGATTCCTTAACCAGGATGTGATTTAACGCTGTCGATAAACACGATGCGCAAGGCAATCCTGACATAAGTAATAATCTGTTAAGACTAACAGAATGTTAATTTGTTTGCGTCCTGATTGAGAGCAGAAGGCGATTATGATACCCTATCAATATATTGAACGCGCCACTCCATTTTTAACCAAGGGTGGAAAAACCCTGCCGATTTTTGCGGTGACGCCTGCCCATATTGAAACCGGCACGATTGATCCGATTGCGCTCGATTGGGCCAAGAAGGCGGGTTATAAAGCGGAAGCTGGCTCTCTTTTGCTGATACCGACCAGTGATGGCCATCTTGGTGGAGCGCTGTTCGGTCTGGGAAGTTATCCCGCCGAAAGCCCATTTCTGACGGGCAAGCTGGCACGGACGCTGCCTGCCGGGGACTGGCACATTGAAACCGCACCGCTGACAGCCAACCGGCTGATTCTGGGCTATGGTCTAGGCAGTTATCGTTTTGATCGTTACAAGGCAGAGCGTGTTGAGACACCCAGATTGATGATTCCTCAGGATGCGAATGCGGCCGACATTCATCGGCAACTGGCTGGCGTCTTTCTGGCCCGCGACCTGATCAATACACCGACCAATGATATGGGGCCAGTTGAGCTGGAAAAAGCATTCCGGGCCCTGGCTGATCATTATAAAGCCGATGTCAGCGTGATCACCGGCGATAATTTGTTGACCCATAATTTCCCGTTGGTTCATACGGTTGGTCGTGCCAGCACGGAAGCCCCACGGCTTCTGGAGCTGCGCTGGGGCAAAAAGGGTCACAAGAAGATCACGCTGGTGGGCAAGGGGGTGTGCTTTGACACCGGCGGTCTGGACATCAAGCCATCATCGTCCATGCTGTTGATGAAAAAGGATATGGGCGGGGCCGCCAATGTCATGGGCCTGGCGCTGATGATCATGGATGCCAAGCTCAAAGTCGATTTGCGCGTCATCATTCCGGCGGTTGAAAATTCCATAGCAGGAAATGCATTTCGTCCGGGTGATGTTTACACCAGCCGCAAGGGGCTGACGGTGCAGATCGACAATACCGATGCCGAGGGCAGGCTGGTGCTGGCGGATGCCCTGACCTATGCCGACGAGGACCAGCCGGACCTGTTGATTGACATGGCGACATTGACGGGCGCGGCCCGCGTGGCACTGGGACCGGATGTCCCGGCCTTCTTCACCAATGATGACACGCTGGCCTATGATTTGTCTGAAGCCAGCCTTGAGGTGGATGATCCGATGTGGCGTATGCCGCTGTTTGCCGGTTATGAGAAACTGGTGCGGTCTCAGGTGGCTGACTTGACCAATGCCCCCGCAGGCGGCATGGCAGGTGCCATTACGGCAGCCTTGTTCCTGAAGCGCTTTGTCACCAATACGACATCATGGGCGCATTTTGATATTTATGCCTGGGCATCGCAAGAACGTCCCCATAGCCCGGTTGGTGGTGAGGCACAGGTTATACGTGCGCTCTACCGTCATATTGCTGGTGTGAAATAACCATTTTTACCGATCCTGCCTTAACAAGGGGTGCCCGGCTTCGCTGGTGCGCCCTTTGTTGATTTTCAGGCAGGTGTTTGATCCATTGTTGTGGAGGTCAACTTAAGTTTTTGATTTTAAAAGTTTTTTATGTTTCATTGATCAGACGTCCATTCGCGGACCTAGTTTCAATAGGTTGACAGTCTAAACAATCTGTCTGCTATTTGTTGACAGTGGCGTTTTCTGGCAAATTTTGTGTCTATTTTCCGTCATCCTCCCGACATCCTGATGCTGCTGAAAATTTCGAGGCGAAAGTTCCGATCGTTTTGCACGGTCACCCAAACAGTGTGCTGCTTTGTTGCAGTGCAAAAATATCTCTTTGTTTGAGAGGGATAGAGATTTATCCGCATTTTTTCGACGGCCATATCCTCTGCACAGTCTGTCATCGCCGACAGAGTTGATTGTCATGGTCCTCATAATTATATGCAATAATTTTTAGCTTCAAAACTGGCCGCCTATTTTATAATCACTTTTTTGTCATTTTACATTAACGACATGATTCATAACACATATTTCGAAATTAACTCCCAATACGAGGTCACACCCATGAATTTTCGTCAGACATTTTTGAAGGCCACGGTTGCTTGTGTTGCCGGTTTTTCCGCCATGACAGCTGTTGCATATGCGCAGGATGCAGCGCCTCCGGCAGGTGTTTACAAGCTTGATCCAACCCATGCTGCGTTGCTGTGGTCGGTCAAGCACAATACGATTTCCAATTTTACTGCCCGTTTTGGTAAGCTGGAAGGCACGCTCACTCTGGACCCGGCCAAGATCGAAGCATCCAAAATTGCTGTCACGATTGATCCGACGTCTGTGGATGTTCCTTATCCGGCCGATTATGCCGCAAGCCATGCAAAGTCGCCTTACAAGAGCTGGCCGGAAGAAATCAGCCGCGATCCGAAGCTGCTGAACGCTGATGCCTATCCAAAAATCACCTTCACCTCTACCAGCGTCAAGAAAACCGGCGACAAGACCGCCGATGTGACGGGTGATCTGACATTTCTCGGTGTGACCAAGCCCGTCACCCTTCATGCCACCCTGAATGGTGCGATTGAAAGCCATCCTTTTGCAGGCGTGCCCGCCGTTGGTTTTGCCGCTGAAGGCACGTTTGACAGAACAGAGTTTGGCCAGCCTGTTGGTTATGTCGGCAAAGACATCACCATTCGTTTTGATGGTGAATTTATTCAGGACCCTGAAGCATCCAAGACAAAGTAAGGGGTAGCTTGCCGGATTGAAAACCTCCGGATGCAGCCAATTTTGGCTGCATCCGGAGACGATGAATGAATATCATTTTTTATTGCGTCCCTTTTCGACGGAAAAGATTGGTTGTGTTGCCATGAATACCGCTTTCAGATCTCCCGTTCAGAGCCGTTCAGCCACACGTTACACGGCGGTTGCCATCCTGTTGCACTGGGCAACGGCCTTGCTTGTCATCTCCATGATTCCGATGGGTCTATGGATGGTACGCGCCATTAAAGATCCGGCGACACAACAGCTTGCCTATCAGCTTTTTCAGCTCCACAAATCTATCGGCTTTGTCATTCTGGCGCTCACGGTTGTGCGCATTGTCTGGCGGCTCACCCACCCGGTTCCGGCTTTGCCAGCCGGGATGAAGAGCTGGGAGAGCTTTTTGGCCAAGGCAACCCATGTTGCCTTCTATGGTTTGATGCTGGCGCTGCCGCTGTCCGGCTGGATTTATATTTCTGCGGGCTGGGCGATCAGCACGGATCGTCCGTTGCAGGTGGCAACATCGTGGTTCGGGCTGTTTGGCGTGCCGGATTTGCCGGGGGTTGAGGGCAATCGCACCGTGGCCTTTGCGGCCATGGGGGCCCACAGCTATCTGGCATGGGGCGGGATTGTGCTCATTGCCCTGCATGTGGCGGCGGCACTCAAACATCATGTGATTGATCGTGATGCGGTGCTGGCACAGATGATCCCTGCCTTGCGCAAGTTTCGCGCTGACCACGATCAGGGAGCTTCTGCGCCATCCGGCTCTCTGTTTTACCGTTCAGCTGGCGTCATGGCTGTGGTCGTGGTTGCCATCGCGGGCTGTCTTCTCAGCCTGCCAGCACCGCTGCCGATACAGGCGGATGTGCAGGCCGATGCGGCTCCGGCGCAAGCAACCCTTGCGCCCGCCACAACGCCAGCACCAGCATCAACGATTGCGCAGGATCAGACGGTTGCATCCACGGCCAAAACCTGGGTTATCCAGAAGGCATCCTCCAGCATTGGCTTTGAGGGCGTGCACAACGGCAAGCCCTTTACAGGACAATTTGAGGATTGGAGCGGAGACATTCATTTTGATCCCGCCAATCTGGCGGCTTCAAACGCAAGCGTGACCATCAAGACCGGAACGGCCAAAACCGGGGATGCGACGCAGGAAGGCTCGTTGAAAAATGGCGAATGGTTCAATTCTGCCCGCTATCCCGATGCCCGGTTTGAAACCGTGTCCTTTGCGGCGCTGGGCGGTGAACGCTATGAAGCCAAAGGCACGCTGACCATCAAGAACAAGGCGATACCTGTGGTTTTGCCGTTTACGCTGAAGATTAATGGAACCAAGGCTCATATGGACGGTGCGCTGGAGCTGGATCGTGCCGCCATCAACATGGGCATGTTTTCTGATCCTGCCGCCGACTGGGTGTCGAAAACCATTCAGGTCAAGGTTGTCGTTGATGCGGATGCTGTAAATCCCTAGAGTTTGTCAGGGAAAAGTGGAATCCGGTTTTTCCGAAAAGACAAAATCAAACAAGAAACTTTAGTATCTGTCTGGTTCAGTTTGAACCAGACAGATACTAAACATCCCGGTGTTGCCGCTTGCCGTTTGCTGCTTTTTGTGAAGTATGAAACGGGTGCGAAACGAAACCGGAGTCCGATCATGAGTGTTGAGTTGACGGCCACAGCCGCACTCGGGCTTTGGCATCATGTGACACTTGCGCAGGTGCAGGATGATGGGCCAGACCTGACCTTGCGCCAACTCACGCTGCTTTTGCATATTTATCTGGTACCCCCGCCCCATACGGTGCGCGGGCTTGCGGCGACGCTGAATGTCACCAAGCCGGTCATTACCCGTGCGCTCGACACCATGGGCGAAATGGGGCTTGTGCATCGGGTTCGTGATGATATGGATCGTCGCAACGTGATCATCAAGCGCACAGTGGCCGGTGCACTGTATCTCGAAAAGCTGGGCGACCTGATCATGGATCGCGCACGCACCATGAGGAGCTGATATGACCCCGGATCGTCACCCAGATCGTCACTTCGATCGCAGATTGCACGCCTATAGACCCGATCTGGCCGATGAGGCGCTGAGAGGGCAGGTGGAAGCCGAGCGTTATGTCATCGGTACGCCCGCCCGCATTGCCGTGCCGGTGGCCGATCTTCGTCCGCGTGCCGACATGGCTTGCGGTCTGGATACGCAATTGCTGCTGGGCGAGGACGTGCAAGTGTTTGAGCGCGCCCATGGCTGGGCCTGGGTCAAGGCGGTGCTGGATGGCTATGTTGGCTATCTGCCAGAAACGGCGCTGACGCCGATAGAAGCGCCAACCACCCATTGGGTCAACGTGCCCCGCAGTTTTCTCTATAATGGTGCCGATCTTCGCTTTCCAAACGCCCATGCCATCTCCATGGGCAGCCGCCTGACGGTGGTTGGCGAGACGGAAACCCGTGGCACCCGCTATTTTCTGCTTCAGGATGGCCGTGCGGTGATTGCCAATCACTGCGCCTCACTTGGTGAGCCTGCCGGGGCAGATTATGTGGCCATTGCCAGCCGTTTTCTGGAAACACCCTATCTCTGGGCTGGACGTTCCGGCTTAGGCATTGATTGCTCAGGACTTGTCCAGCTTGCTCTGCATATGGCAGGGCTTGAGGCTCCGCGCGATTCGGATATGCAGGCGGCAGGACTTGGCAGCCCGATTGCCCGTGAAGAGCTGCGCCGTGGCGATCTGGTGTTCTGGAAGGGTCATGTGGGGATGATGGAAGACGAGGCAACGCTTCTGCACGCCAATGGCCATACCATGAGCGTGGCGCGGGAAGATCTGAACGCGGCCATTGAACGGATTGGTTGGCTGTATGAGCAGCCGACGGGTTATCGTCGGCTTGATCGGATTGCTTGAAACGATGAATGAGGCGCTTAATGCGCCTCATCCCAATTATGCGCCGCCCGCGCATCGACTTTGAGCGGCACCCGCATGGACACCGCAGGCATGGCGGCATTTTCCATGGTGGCAACAATCACCGGCATGGCGGCTTCAATCGCCTCATCCTCGACCTCGAAAATCAGTTCGTCGTGGACCTGCAACAGCATTCGGGTCTTTTCACCAAGGCCAGCCCGTGCCAGTGCCGGTTCAATCTGCACCATGGCGCGGCGGATGATGTCGGCGGCAGCGCCCTGAATCGGCGCATTGATCGCCGCCCGCTCATTGAAAGCCCGCATCGAGGCGTTAGACGATTTGATTTCGGGATAATGGGCGCGTCTGCCGAAAATGGTTTCGACATAGCCATGTTCGCGCGCAAAGTCCTTGGTGCTTTCCATATAGTCCTTGATGCCCGGAAAGCGCTCAAAGTATTTCTTGATGTAATCGCTGGCCTCCGAGCGCTCAATGCTGAGCTGGTTGGCCAGACCAAAGGCTGAAATGCCGTAGATTATGCCGAAATTGATCGCCTTGGCGCGGCGGCGCACTTCTGATGCCATGCCCTCAATCGGCACGCCAAACATTTCAGAGGCCGTCATGGCGTGAATATCCACGCCATCGGCAAAGGCTTGGCGCAATTGCGGAATATCGGCCACATGCGCCAGCACCCGCAGTTCGATCTGGCTATAGTCAGCCGACAAAAGCTTGTGGCCCGGTGTAGAAATAAAGGCCGTGCGGATTTTGCGCCCCTCAGGGTTGCGCACCGGAATGTTTTGCAGGTTCGGCTCAGACGATGACAGCCGCCCTGTTGTGGTGGCCGCCATGGAATAGGAGGTGTGAACCCGCTTGGTTTCAGGGTGCACATAGCCGGGCAGGGCATCGGTATAGGTGGATTTCAGCTTGGTCAGCTGGCGCCAATCAACAATCTTGCGCGGCAGCGGCTCGCCTTGGGCGGCCAGATCTTCCAGCACTTGCGCGGACGTAGACCATTGGCCGGTTTTGGTTTTGGAGCCACCGGCAAGGCCCATTTTGCCAAACAGAATATCGCCAAGCTGCTTGGGTGAGCCAATGTTGAAGCGCTCTCCGGCCAGCTCATAAATCTCATCTTCAAAGGCTGCGGCCTTCTGAGCCAGCTCGCCGGAAAGGCGCGAGAGAATTTGCCGATCAATGGTAATGCCGCGCTCTTCCATCATTGCCAGCACCGGCACCAAAGGCCGCTCCAGCCGCTCGTAAACGCGCATCAATCCCTTGGCCACCAGTTGCGGTTTCAAAACCAGCCAGAGGCGTAACGTTACATCGGCATCTTCGGCGGCATAGGCCGTGGCCTTTTCAATCTCTACCCGATCAAAAGTGACGGAGGATTTGCCACTACCGGCCACATCCTTATAGGCAATCGGGGTGTGGCCCAGCCAGCGCTCCGAGAGGCTGTCCATGCCGTGGGTGCCGTTGCCCGCCTCCAGCACGTAGGAGATCAGCATGGTATCGTCAAAACCAGCAATGATAATGCCGTGGCGCTTCATCACCAGATAGTCATATTTCAGGTTCTGCGCGATTTTCAGAACTGAAGTGTCTTCCAAAAGGTCTTTCAGGGCATCGAGCGCCTGAGTGAGCGGAATTTGCCCGTCTACCAGCTTCAAGCCGTCACTGAACAGATCATCAGCACCGGCCTTGTGACCGAGCGGAACATAAGCGGCGCGAATGGTGGTGGAGGCCGGGGAGGTGCGATTGTCCTGCAAGGCCAGCGATACGCCCACCAATTCGGCCTGCATCGGGTCCAGCGAGGTGGTTTCGGTATCGAATGCCACAAGGCCACAGTCTTTTGCCTCAGCAATCCATTGCTTTAGCGTGTCGAGATCGCGGATGGTGATGTAGCTGCTGCGGTCAATCTCTTTGCCCTTGAAGGCCGCATCCCGACTGGTGGTGAGATCGGCAGGCGTGGACCCCTGTCCCTTCACGGTTGAGTTGGCGGCAGGTTGTTCAGCCGATGGGGCAGGGGTATCCGAAACAACGGCCTTGGCATCAAGATCCGGCCCACGAGCAATATCGCCCCATTCCACCGTGATCGGCGATGGCTCAATGGCGCTGGCATCGCAATCACACGCATCGGCAACGCGCTTGGTCAGCGTCGTAAACTGCATGGTCTTGAGAAAGCCGACCAGCTTTGGCCCGTCCTGCTTTTCCAGCACCAGCGCATCCAGCTCAAGCTCTAAAGGCACATCGGTACGCAGCGTTACCAATTGGCGCGACAGCTTGATGGCTTCCGTGCCCGCCAGAATGCTTTCGCGGCGCTTGTTCTGCTTGATTTCGCCAGCACGAGCCATCAGCGTTTCGAGATTGCCGAATTCTTCCAGCAATTGCGCCGCCGTCTTGGGGCCAATACCGGCAATGCCGGGAATGTTATCGGTGCTGTCGCCGGTCAGCGATTGCAGGTCAATCATCTTTTCCGGCGGCACGCCCCATTTTTCAATCACATCGGCAATGCCGATCTGCTTGTCCTTCATGGCGTCATACATGTGGACATTGGCCGTCACCAGCTGCATCAAATCCTTGTCGGACGAAACAATGGTCACGTCTGCGCCCAGCGCTTCGGCCTTGCGGGCATAGGTGGCAATAATATCGTCGGCCTCAAAGCCCTCGGTCTCAATACAGGGCAGGTTGAAGGCGCGGGTGGCCTGCCGGATCAGCCCGAATTGCGGGATCAACTCTTCCGGCGGTGCCGAGCGATTGGCCTTATACTCCGGGTAAATTTCCTTGCGGAAGGTTTTCGACGAATAGTCGAAAATCACCGCCAGATGCGTCGGTGTGACGCCCACGGATGTATCGCGCGCTTCGGTCAGAAGCTTCCACATCATGTTGCAAAAGCCCGAGACCGCCCCGACAGGCAGGCCGTCGGATTTGCGGGTCAGCGCCGGAAGCGCATGGAAGGCCCGGAAAATAAAGCCGGAGCCGTCGACAAGGAAAAGATGATCACCGTTTTTCATGGCAAAATGGATAGCGCGGCGCGACGAAAAGGTCCATGCCACAGTGTGCGGAAACCCGTGCAAGATCTGAAGTGACGAAAAATCTGTGTCATCACGAAAAGCTTACCGCTTTGTAATCCTATTACCCTTGAAATGACACAATTGGCGGCGCATTTAGTCATTACCAGCGCACACTACAGCGCGGTAGTCTGGACAACGGCTCGTCCCCCGCCGCCCCAGACTTCTGAACAAAGACCTTATCCCCCCTCTCCGGGTCTTTGTTCTCATGTTTGAAAGAGTCGCTGCGGTATCCCCCCATACTGTGGCGACTTTTTCATCTCAACGCGGCCTGATCCGCGCATCGCTGCGTTGCTTCAATGCTCAATCCATCCTATCATCCTTTTATGGGCTTTGATCGTCAGCAATCACCAAGCTATCTTGTGAGCCAGCTCACCAAGGAATTTGCCAGGGCTTTACAGGCTCGCGCATCCGGGCTGGGGTTTTCGGCTGGCCAGTTTCCCATCCTGGTCGAACTGTGGGAAGAGGATGGCCTGACCCAGAAGCAATTGCTGGAGCGGGTTGATGTGGAGCAGGCCACCATGGCCAATACGCTGTCTCGCATGGAGCGCGACGGGTTGATCGAGAGAAAGCCGCACCCTAAGGATCGGCGCGCCCAGCTGGTTTTTCTCACGCCCAAAGCGCATGACATCAAGGATGGCGCAATTTCGGCGATGTGCGCGGCAGATGATGTTCTGATGCAGGGTCTCAAGCGCTTTGAAAAAGAGCTGATGCTGGAATTCATGCGCAATGCGCTGGACAATATCCGTACACTCGACAAATCTGACAGGAATTGTTGATTTTTCCACCTGTTCTCTCGAAACCGGATGACGGTTGGTCTATCTTTGCGCCACTTTGAACAGTGCAGGATAATGCCATGACCGACATCACCCCCGTTCTCGCACAGGCTGATGACGCCTTGCCTCAAAGCCTTGAGCGGCTTTTTGATCTCGTCCGTATTCCGTCGATCTCGACCGATCCCGCCTATAAGGCTGATTGCCGTAAGGCAGCCGAATGGCTGACACAAGAATTGACGAGCCTCGGCTTTACGGCCTCTGTGCGCGACACACCCGGCCATCCTATGGTGGTCGGTCATCATGATGCGCTCGTGGACAACGCCCCGCATGTGCTGTTTTACGGTCATTATGATGTGCAGCCGGTGGACCCGCTGGAGCTGTGGGAAAACGATCCGTTCGAGCCTGCCATCAAGGAGATTGCTCCGGGCCGCAAGGTGATTACCGGCCGTGGTACTGCCGATGACAAGGGCCAGTTGATGACCTTTGTGGAAGCCTGCCGCGCCTATAAGGCCGTGCACGGCGGCCTGCCGATCAAGATCACCATTTTGTTTGAAGGCGAAGAAGAATCCGGCTCGCCATCCTTGAAACCCTTTCTGGAGGCCAATGCGGCTGAACTGACATGCGATTTCGCTTTGGTTTGCGATACCGGCATGTGGGACAAGGACACGCCTGCCATTGCCGCCGCTCTGCGTGGCCTTGTGGGCGAGGAAATTGTGGTGACGGCAGCGGATCGTGATCTGCACTCCGGCCTGTTTGGCGGTGCTGCCGCCAATCCTATTCACATTCTCACGAAAGTGCTGGCCGATCTGCATGACGAGACGGGTCGCATCACCATCGATAACTTCTACGATGGCGTGGAAGAAACCCCTGCCAATATCAAGGCATCGTGGGACAAGCTGGGCCGCACGGCGGATACTTTCCTGAAAGATGTCGGCCTATCGATTCCGGCAGGTGAACAGGGCCGCAGCGTGCTGGAGCTGACCTGGGCGCGGCCCACGGCAGAAGTTAACGGCATTATCGGCGGCTACACCGGCGAGGGTTTTAAGACGGTGATTGCCTCCAAAGCCTCCGCCAAAGTGTCGTTCCGTCTGGTGGGCGAGCAGAACCCCGACAAGATCCGCGAAAACTTCCGCGCATTTGTTCGTGCCCGTATTCCCGCCGATTGCACGGTGGAGTTCCACGAACATGGTGCATCGCCTGCTATTCAATTGCCCTATGATTCGGCGTTTCTCACCAAGGCAAAATCAGCGCTGTCGGATGAATGGCCGAATGCCGCCGAAGTGATTGGCATGGGCGGCTCTATTCCGATTGTCGGTGATTTCCAGACCTTTCTGGGTATGGATTCGCTGCTGGTCGGCTTTGGTCTGGTGGATGATCGCATTCACTCGCCCAATGAAAAATATGAGCTGAACTCCTTCCACAAGGGCATCCGCTCTTGGATCAGAATCATTGAAGCCTTGGCCAAGTAATCTGAAATGAACGACGCCCGGAGTTCTTCAGCCGGGCGTTTGTTTTGGAGATATGCCCAAAAAGCAAAAAGGCCGGGGATTGAGCCCGACCTTTCCCACTCGCTCATATCGTTGCCAGTACATCCGTGGTCAACGAAGCGCGAGGCTTCAGCTGCTGACGGGAAAGGCTTTCGCCTTATCTTCCGTGTGTCTAAACTATCGCGCCAAATGCTTAATGTTTGGTTAAACCAACAGTAAAATTTGTCGGCGATGGCGTTTGCGTCGGAAGTCACTATCAGTCTGCTTTTCTGTAAATGGTGGCCCCGGATTGTTTTTCAAGGGTTGCATCTCATTTTCTGACGGTTTTGCTCGAAATCGGCCTTGCACTGAGAGAGATTGCAATTTCATAATTGGGTATGAGCCTTACATCCGTCAAAGATTTCTTCGCCGCACATGCGCCTGATATTCATGTGATTGAAACCGAGCAAAGCTCGGCAACGGTCCCGTTGGCCGCCGAGGCCCACGGGGTTGATCCAGACCAGATTGCCAAAACCCTGTGCCTGCGGGTTGGCGATATGACCATGCTGGTGGTGGCGGCTGGCATGAAGCGGCTGGACAATAAAAAATTCAAGGACCGCTTTGGCGGCAAGCCACGCATGTTGGGTGCCGATGACGTGGTGGCGCTGACCAGCCATCCCGTGGGTGGCGTGTGCCCGTTTGGGGTGGCAACACCGCTGCCGGTGTTTTGCGATGTATCCTTAAAAGCCTATGACCTTGTGGTGCCTGCCGCAGGGGCCACCAATTCCGCTGTTCGCATCACACCAGAACGTATGGCGGCACTGACCGGGGCGGAATGGATCGATGTTTTTCAATAGAGTTTGTCAGGGAAAGCCAGTCTTTCCGAAACGACAGACTCTCGACAAAAAAGGGCAGCGCCTCATGCGCCACCCTTTTTCTCCTCGCCGTCAATCAATTCACTCAATACCAGCGACGGCGTGGCTCTTCTGTGGTCTGGCTACCAATCAGATAGCCCAGCACGCCGCCAATCAGCGCCATGCCGACCAGAGCTGTCGATGTCGCGGTGGGGTGCTCGCGCACAAGACCAGCAACGGAGGCGGCTTCATGGCGGGCCACGCGGGCCGCACCATCAACCTTACGGGCAGCGCCAGTGAATGCGGAGGAGGCGGTATCACGCACCTGATCAGCAACTGAGTAGCCTTGAGATGCCAGGTTCTCTTTCAGATGGGCAATCTGCTCCTGAAGGGCGCGCATTTCGTCTTGCATACGTGTATTGTCAGCCATGGGGTACTCCCTGTTTGTTGTCGTAAAACAAACGGCGTTGGTGGCATTTGGTTCCACATTCTCTTCGGGCAGACATTTTTATATCCGCTCTTCTCAGAGTTGCCGCAAAGACAGCGCAGCAGGGAGCATGGTCTTCCATCAATGCCCAAGACATTATAAGGAGACTTTTTGGCAGAGGTTTTCACCCCCCGTTTCAGCAAAACGGCCAGCGCATCATGGCAGGTATGAAGAAGTCACGAAACCGTATCGAACCCTCCTTTGGTGCGCCTGAGGATGATGACAGTGATGATGACATCCGGGTCGATAGCCGTGATCGCGTGACTGGCGGACACTCGACCCCCGCTGCCAGAAAAAGATCGGCAGAGAAGGAAGCCTTGCCGCGGAAAGCACGCGCGCGCACCAAAACCCGCTCAAGGGGCCTGTTTGGTCTGATTCGCAGGCTGTTTTACTGGGGTGTTGTGCTGGGCATCTGGGGCACAATCGGCATCATTGGTCTGGTGGTGTATTTCGCCTCGCAAATGCCCAGTGCCAGCTCGTGGGAGGTTCCTGCGCGGGCACCCAATATCAAGATTGTCGCCGTGGATGGCACGGTGATTGCCAATCGTGGTGCCACCGGCGGCGAGGCGCTGCCGCTGGAAGAAATGTCGCCCTATCTGCCAGAAGCCATTGTGGCTATTGAAGATCGCCGCTTCTATTCGCATTTCGGTGTGGACCCGATGGGCATTGCCCGCGCTTTTGTCACCAATATTGCTCTGGGCCAAAAGGCGCAAGGCGCGTCCACCATCACCCAGCAATTGGCGAGAAACCTGTTTTTGTCGCCCAACAAGACGTTGGAGCGCAAGGTTCAGGAAGTGCTGCTGTCGTTCTGGCTGGAGAGCAAATATACCAAGGATCAGATTCTCGGCATGTATCTGAACCGGGTGTATTTTGGCTCCAATGCCTATGGTGTGGAGGCGGCATCGCGGCGCTATTTCAACAAATCCGCCCGCGATGTGAACCTTGGCGAAGCGGCCATGCTGGCCGGTCTTGTCAAGGCACCTTCGCGGCTGTCGCCAGAGGTAAACCAGAAGGCGGCGCTGGAGCGGGCCAAGGTGGTTCTGGGCACGATGCGCGAGCAGGGCTTTATCAGCGATAGCGACCTGACCCGCGCCATGGCCCAGCCGCCCGGACGGGCAAAAAGCTATCGTTCCGGTGCCGGGCAATATGTGGCCGACATGGTTGTGAGTCAGTTGAACGGCCTGATTGGCGAGGTCAAGCATGACATTGTCGTGACCACAACCATTGATCCGGCGCTGGAAGAGGCGGCACAAAGCGCAATTTCCACGACACTGGACAAGGATGGCGCAAAATTCAACGCATCGCAGGCCGCTTTGGTGGCCATTGATGGCAATGGTGCCATCCGGGCGCTGGTGGGCGGGCGCGACTATGCTGCCAGCCAGTTCAACCGGGCGGTGACTGCCAAGCGTCAGCCGGGATCGGCCTTCAAGCCTTTTGTCTATGCCTCCGCCATGGAGCTTGGGGATACGCCCGCAACCATCCGCACCGATGGCCCGGTCAAGATTGGCAATTGGACACCGGAAAATTACGAGCAGAAATATTCTGGTCCGGTGACGCTGGCCTA
Organism: Gillisella vitis; assembly: GCF_014204625.1. Lineage (GTDB taxonomy): Bacteria > Pseudomonadota > Alphaproteobacteria > Rhizobiales > Rhizobiaceae > Allorhizobium > Allorhizobium vitis_F. The sequence continues at coordinate 92,754 of NZ_JACHLU010000003.1, forward strand.
TGCGCTGGCCCATTCGATCAACACGGTTGCAGCGCAGCTGGCGGTGGAGGTTGGTCCCGATCAGGTGATCAAGCTTGCCCATCGACTGGGAATCGAATCCGAGCTGCAAAGCAACCCCTCCATTGCTCTGGGAACATCGGAAGTCTCGCTGATGGAGCTGACCGCAGCCTATGCTCCGTTTATGAATGGCGGCTATAAAGCCACGTCGCATGTGATCAGCCAGATTGCAGATGCGGACGGCAAAGTGCTGTATGCCGCAGATTACGGTGATCCACCACGGGTCCTGAGCCAGGCGATTGTGGGTGAAATGACCCAGATGATGGAGGGGGTCATTACTGATGGCACCGGCAAGGCGGCCCGGCTGAAAAACTGGCAGGCGGCAGGCAAGACCGGCACGACCCAATCATTCCGCGATGCGTTGTTTGTCGGCTTTACCAGCAATCTCACCACGGGCGTGTGGTTTGGCAATGATGATGGCACATCGATGAAAAAGGTGACCGGCGGTGGGTTGCCCGCCAGAACCTGGAGGGATTTCATGACGGCGGCTCATAAAGGGTTGACGCCGGTGCCGCTGTTCGGTGATCCGACACCGCAGACCGATCAGGAGCAGTCGCTGACATCGATGATTCGTGATGCTCTGTCCGGCACGCCATCAACGCCAGACGCTGGCTATCCGCCCGCACCCCAGCCGGTTCAGCCGGGTGCTGGACAGTCGGTTCAGCCAGCGCCTGCCTATCCACCTGTGTCTTCGAATGGTGCGCCGAATAATGGCCCGAATCATGGCCCGAATCATGGAATGCCTGCCCCGATCTATCCGCAACCGGCAGGGCCGGGCGATGCGCCGGAGGGACCGTTGATTCTGGAAGGCCGCGTGCCGCCCGGCCAGCAGGATCAGGCTTATCCGTCTGGCAATGACGGTATGATGCCGCCTGCTGATGTGGGGGGGCGACAGCCGCCGCAGGGCAGCAGGGGGGACAGCACCACATTGCTTGACATCATCATGGGGCACTGACAACGATGAAACGCGCATGATCTCGTGATCATGTTGGTTTTCTGCTTTTCTGTCGAGGTAAGGTTGCGACAAGGTGATGCGATAAAACAAATGATAACGCGAGGGCTGTCGTGCTTCTGATGCACAGGCATCTTTGCTTTCTGACTAAATCGGAGATGTTTGCAGGGCTTCTGTGAATTTGGTGCCTTGCAGTCGCAAATTCCGCTTCTTATATAGCCCGCATAAGGCAGCGCAGCTGCGCATTCCCGTAGACCATGCACGTCGAGGGGCTGTCACTGAATGCCTGTTGGGGTTCTGACAGCCTGCTTCAAGGAGAGAATAAAATGGCTAAAGTAATCGGTATTGACCTTGGCACGACCAATTCCTGCGTGGCCGTCATGGACGGCAAGGATTCCAAGGTGATTGAAAATTCTGAAGGCGCACGTACAACGCCTTCCATGGTGGCTTTCTCGGATGATGGTGAGCGCCTTGTTGGCCAGCCCGCCAAGCGTCAGGCTGTGACCAACCCAACCAACACCCTCTTTGCTGTCAAGCGCCTGATTGGCCGCCGCTACGAAGATCCAACGGTTGAAAAGGACAAGGGCCTCGTGCCGTTCAATATCGTCAAGGGCGATAACGGCGACGCATGGGTTCAGGCCAATGACAAGGGTTACTCGCCAGCCCAGATCTCTGCGATGATTTTGCAGAAGATGAAGGAAACCGCAGAAGCTTACCTCGGTGAAAAGGTTGAAAAGGCCGTTATCACCGTTCCCGCTTACTTCAATGACGCCCAGCGTCAGGCCACCAAGGATGCAGGCCGCATCGCCGGTCTGGAAGTTCTGCGCATCATCAACGAGCCAACCGCTGCCGCTCTGGCTTACGGCCTCGACAAGAAGGACGGCAAGACCATTGCTGTTTACGACCTGGGTGGTGGTACCTTCGATATTTCCGTTCTGGAAATCGGCGACGGCGTGTTTGAAGTGAAGTCCACCAACGGCGATACCTTCCTCGGCGGTGAAGACTTCGACATGCGTCTGGTTGAATATCTGGCAACAGAATTCAAGAAGGAGCAGGGCATTGAACTGAAGAACGACAAGCTCGCTTTGCAGCGCCTGAAGGAAGCCGCTGAAAAGGCCAAGATCGAACTGTCATCGTCGCAGCAGACAGAAATCAACCTGCCGTTCATCACCGCTGACGCTTCCGGTCCAAAGCATTTGACCATGAAGCTGACCCGCGCCAAGTTTGAAAATCTGGTGGATGATCTGGTTCAGCGCACTGTTGCACCGTGCAAGGCAGCCCTCAAGGATGCTGGCGTTACGGCTGCCGACATTGACGAAGTGGTTCTGGTCGGCGGCATGAGCCGTATGCCGAAGGTGCAGGAAGTTGTGAAGCAGCTGTTCGGCAAGGAGCCACACAAGGGTGTGAACCCGGACGAAGTGGTGGCCATGGGTGCGGCTATTCAGGCTGGCGTATTGCAGGGCGACGTCAAGGACGTTCTGCTGCTCGACGTGACCCCGCTGTCGCTCGGCATTGAAACCCTCGGCGGCGTCTTCACCCGTCTGATCGACCGTAACACGACGATCCCGACCAAGAAGAGCCAGGTGTTCTCGACCGCTGACGACAATCAGCAGGCCGTGACCATCCGCGTGTCTCAGGGCGAGCGCGAAATGGCAGCCGACAACAAGCTGCTCGGCCAGTTCGACCTCGTTGGTCTGCCACCAGCACCCCGCGGCGTTCCGCAGATCGAAGTGACGTTCGACATCGACGCCAACGGTATTGTGCAGGTGTCTGCCAAGGACAAGGGCACCGGCAAGGAACAGCAGATCCGCATTCAGGCCTCCGGTGGTCTGTCGGATGCTGACATCGAAAAGATGGTCAAGGACGCTGAAGCCAATGCTGAAGCCGACAAGAACCGTCGAGCCGTTGTTGAAGCCAAGAACCAGGCTGAAAGCCTGATCCACTCCACCGAGAAGTCGGTGAAGGATTATGGTGACAAGGTCTCTAGCGACGACCGCAAGGCCATCGAAGATGCGATTGCCACGTTGAAGACCGCCGTTGAAGCGTCCGAGCCAAACGCCGAGGACATTCAGGCCAAGACCCAAACCCTCATGGAAGTCTCCATGAAGCTGGGTCAGGCGATTTACGAATCGCAGCAGGCTGAAGGCGGTGCGGAAGCTGCTTCCGATGACGGCATTGTTGATGCCGATTATGAAGAAGTGAAGGACGATAGCGCGAAGAAGTCAGCTTGATGCGGTCTTCCTGGCAGCAAAATCTCCTCAGATGGCTGGCCTTCGGGCCAGCCGCATTTGCTTTGGCTGGCAGTCTGACGGCCCATGCGGCATCAGGTGTTGATCTGCACGGGCGCATCAGCGCTGCCGAGGCAGCGATGGTCAAGGCGATGACAACCCGTGATGCAGCACTGTTGCGCCGCACGGTTGGCAGCCTTGGACCGCTGATTGATGATGCCTTGAAGCGCAAGAAGGCAGGCGGACAGGTTTCGTCCTGTGATATGGCAGCGCATTCTCTTGGTTTTGCCGGGACATCGCTATCAGAGGCGATTGCCGAGCGTGGTAAGGAGAGAAAGCTGCTGATGGATGATGCACGTCAGGCGGCTGCTGATTTTGACAGGGACATGTCTGCCTGTGATGCACAGGTCGGGCAAAAGACAGGCAACCACGCGGGCGTGGCTAAGGCTTTGAGAGCTTTGTAAGATCATGGCAAAAGCAGATTTTTATGAGACCCTTGGTGTCTCGAGAACCGCAGATGAAAAAGAGCTGAAAAGCGCTTTTCGCAAGCTGGCGATGAAGTATCACCCGGACAAAAATCCGGGCGATGCCGAGTCGGAAAAAAAGTTTAAAGAGATTAATGAGGCCTATGAAACGCTGAAAGACCCCCAGAAGCGGGCGGCCTATGATCGTTTCGGCCATGCTGCCTTTGAACAGGGCGGCATGGGCGGTGGCGGCGGTGGCGGTTTTGCGGGCGGCGGCTTCTCCGATATTTTCGAAGATATTTTCGGTGAAATGATGGGGGGTGGCCGTGGTGGCCGCCAGCGCTCCACGGGCGGTCGTGAGCGCGGCGCAGACCTGCGCTACAACATGGAAATCACCCTGGAAGAAGCCTTTACCGGCAAGACGGCGCAGATCCGGGTTCCCACCTCGATCACCTGCGATGTCTGTTCAGGCTCTGGTGCCAAGCCCGGCACCAAGCCAAGCACCTGCGGCACTTGTCAGGGATCCGGCCGGGTACGGGCAAGCCAAGGCTTTTTCTCGGTGGAGCGCACCTGCCCGACCTGTCACGGTCGCGGCCAGACCATCAGCGATCCCTGCACCAAATGCCACGGTCAGGGGCGTACCACAGAAGAGCGCCAGCTCTCTGTCAGCATTCCGGCCGGTATTGAAGACGGCACCCGCATTCGTCTGCAAGGCGAGGGCGAGGCGGGTCTGCGCGGTGGCCCATCGGGCGACCTTTACATGTTCCTGTCGGTCAAGCCGCATCAGTTCTTCCAGCGGGAAGGGGCCGATCTTTATTGCTCCGTGCCAATTTCCATGACCACGGCAGCATTGGGCGGCACATTTGATGTGACAACACTGGATGGCACGAAATCGCGGGTGACAGTGCCGGAAGGCACCCAGCCGGGCAAGCAGTTCCGCCTGAAGGGCAAGGGTATGCCGGTGCTACGTTCAGCGCAGGTTGGTGATCTTTACATCCAGATCCAGATCGAAACGCCGCAGAAACTCACCAAGCGCCAGCGCGAGCTGTTGCAGGAGTTCGAGCAGATTTCGTCCAAGGAAAACAACCCTGAATCCACCGGCTTCTTTGCCCGGATGAAGGAATTTTTCGAAGGCTGACAGAATGAGGGGCCGGTGCGAAAGCGCATCGGCCTCAGTTTGTTGACAAACCCCTCGCTCGACGTCTCGTCATCCTCGGGCTTGTCCCGAGGATCTGCCGACGCTGAATAACTAATTGACGTTATTGATAGAAATTAACGTGGTTAGATGCTCGGTACAAGGCAGAACACGACATCGAGACATTGGAAAGCTTTGTCAGCAGTCTGAGGCAGGCGTAAAAAACATTCATGTTCACCATCAGTAATGAGGGGGCTTAGTCACCGGAATAGCGCCATGAGATTGCTCCTCTAGGGTGAGAAACCGTTCGGTCAAACGGTCCAGCTTGGCGCGGGTCTGCTCAACCACTTTCCATTGTTCTGCCAGTTGATCAGATAGTTCTTCAATGATCTTGACCTGATAGGCCACGGTTTCTTCCAGCCGGATCAGCCGCTCTTCGTCATCCGTCATGATGTGCTCCTGTTTCCACCGCAATATGCACTGCCTCCTATCGTGATTTCGGCTTGGGACCAAGCCGTTTTGATGAGCGATCAGCGAGTATGCGGCTGAATGGGCGCTTGAACCAGAGGCCCCTTCCGTACTACAGCCTGTTCTCTATGACGCGATACAGGGATGATCGCATCACTCGGATTGGTATGGCGCAGAAAACCTTCATCACCCGGCTGAAACTGACGGACTTCCGTAATTATGCGGCGGCATCCTTGAATCTTGACGGGCGTCATGTTGTTCTCACCGGCAACAACGGCTCCGGCAAGACCAATCTGATGGAGGCTGTCTCTTTTTTGTCACCCGGCCGTGGCCTGCGTCGGGCCACCTTGCCCGAGGTTGCAAGAGCGGGTGCCAATGGCGGCTTTTCCATCTTCGCAGCCCTTGAAGGCATGGCCGGTGATGTCGAGATGGGCACCGGCACGGAAAAAGTGGACGACACCACGGTTCGCCGTTTGCGCCTCAATGGCGCGCCCAGCCGCTCGGTGGATGATCTTACGGATCATCTGCGGGTGCTGTGGCTGACGCCCGCCATGGATGGATTGTTTACGGGCGGATCATCAGAGCGACGCCGGTTTCTCGATCGGCTGGTGCTGTCGATTGATCCTGAGCACGGTCGGCGTGCGAGTGATTTCGAGAGGGCCATGCGCAGTCGCAATCGACTGCTGAGTGAGGGCCGGTTTGATCCAAGCTGGCTTGGTGGTATTGAGCAGCAAATGGCAGCTCTTGGCATTGCCATGGCGCTGGCCCGCGTTGAAATGATGCGATTGCTGTCGTCGCTGATCGATCAGCGCCGCGATACCGCCCGGTTTCCGGTGGCGGATCTGGCGCTGTCCGGCTTTCTCGATGATGGCGGCATGGATGCCGCAGCGATTGACCTGGAAGACCTCTACCGTGAGCGTCTGGCCAGCAACCGTGGGCGGGATGCGGCGGCGGGCCGCACACTGGAGGGGCCGCATCGGAGCGATTTGCTGGTGCGTCACCACGAAAAAGACATGGAAGCGGCGCGGTGTTCAACCGGAGAGCAAAAGGCGTTGCTGGTTGGCCTCATTCTGGCCCATGCCGAACTGGTGGCAACCATGACCGGTTTTGCGCCGATCCTGCTGCTGGATGAAATTGCCGCCCATCTGGATGAAGGCCGTCGTGCGGCGCTGTTTGATCGCATTGATGCCTTGGGCGGGCAGGCGTTTATGACGGGAACGGATGAGCAGATGTTTTCAAGCCTCGGCAGCCGCGCCCAGTTCATTGGCGTGGATGATGGCCAGCTTTTACCCTGAACTGCTAAGGAGAGAGATATGGAACCAAACCCGGCAATGCCGCTCTCAACTGAGGAAATTCAACGCTATCAACGTCATATTCTCCTGCCAGAAATTGGCGGTGCAGGTCAGCAAAAGCTGAAGGCCGCGAAAGTCATGGTGATTGGTGCCGGTGGTCTGGGTGCACCTGTGTTGCAATATCTGGCCGCCGCTGGCGTGGGCACGCTTGCTATTGTCGATGATGATCATGTGTCGCTGTCCAATCTGCAACGGCAGGTGATTCACGATACGGGCACGATTGCTGCACACAAAACCGAAAGTGCGGCACAGGCCATTGCCCGGCTCAATCCGCATGTGCGGGTGCTGCGGTTTGAAGAGCGGTTCGATGCCGCTTTTGCTCAGACCCATTTGCGCGGCTTTGATCTGTTGATTGACGGTTCCGATAATTTTGACACCCGCTATGCCGCCGCCGATGCGGCCGAAGCCCATCAGCGCCCCTTGGTCAGCGGGGCTGTTGGCCGGTTTGAAGGCTCGCTGACAGTGCTGAAGCCCTATGAAATCGGGGCCGATGGTGTGCTTTACCCAGGCTACCGCGATCTGTTTCCGCAAAAGCCGCCAGCTGGTCTTATTCCCAATTGTGCCGAGACCGGCATCATCGGGGCGCTGACGGGCGTCATTGGCACATTAATGGCCATGGAAGCCATCAAACTTATTGTCGGCATTGGTGAACCGTTAGTAGGACGTCTGCTAATGTATAACAGCTTGTCCGCGCGGTTTGATATGGTGACTTACCGCAGACGTGACCAAAACAGGAAAGGCTGACCGTGGTAGACATCGTTCAGATCGACGAAAGTTTTGAAAACTGGGAGGGGCTTCTGGCTCTGGTGCAGGAGGCCTTTGACTATATGCACACGCGGATTGACCCGCCATCGTCGGCGCTCAAGCTGACGGTCGAGGCGCTGAAAGCCAAGGCACATGAGGAGATTGGCTATGCTGCCATGATCGATGGTCGGCTTGTGGGCTGCCTTTTCTGTCGCCAGAATGCCGATGATACGCTCTATGTTGGCAAAGTGGCGGTGCTGCCCAATATGCAGGGGCAAGGTATTGGCCGTGCCATGCTGAAGGCGGCGGAAGGTGTTGCTTATGCCTGCGGAATTGCGCGGTTGCAGCTCGAAACCCGGATTGAGCTGGACAACAACCACATGCGGTTTGAAAAATGGGGTTTTCATAAAGTGGCCGAAAAAAGCCACCCCGGTTTTGACCGCGTCACCTTCATTCAGATGGAAAAGCCTGTGGGCGCGGGGTGACGTCGGTCCTGCGGATCAATCTCGTCCGGGCAAAACCCTGTTGGGTGGCCGATGGCCATCAAAATAGGTGCGGATGTTGATGATCACCTTGTCACCCATATCGATACGGCCTTCAATGGTGGCAGAGCCCATATGGGGCAAAAGCACCACTTTGCCCTCTTCCGCAAGCCGGATCAGCTTCGGGTTGATGGCGGGTTCCTTCTCATAGACATCCAGCCCTGCTCCTGCGATTTTGCCCTCGCGGATATATTGGACAAGAGCGGCCTCATCAATAATGCCGCCGCGGGATGTGTTGACGATGTAGCTGGTAGGCTGCATCAGCGCCAGGCGACGGGCCGAGAGCAGGTGGTAGGTGGCAGGTGTTGACGGGCAATTGACCGAGACAATGTCCACCCGTGCCAGCATCTGATCAAGACTGTCCCAATAGGTTGCTTCCAGTGCATCCTCGGTCTGGGGATTGACGCGCTTTCTGTTGTGGTAATGAATCGACAGACCAAAAGCCTTGGCGCGGCGGGCAACGGCGGTGCCGATGCGCCCCATGCCAACAATGCCAAGGCGCTTTCCCCAGATGCGTCGTCCCAGCATCCAGGTGGGGGACCAGCCTGCCCAGTCGGTCGACGGATCGGTCAGAATGCGCGACCCTTCTGCCAACCTGCGCGGCACGGCCAGAATCAGCGCCATGGTCATATCGGCGGTATCCTCCGTCAGGACATTGGGTGTGTTGGTGACGGTAATGCCCTTGCGGGCTGCCGCATCCACATCAATATGGTCGGTGCCATTGGAAAAACTGGCAATCAGCTTCAATTGCGGCCCGGCAGCCTCAATCAGACTGGCATCAACCACATCCGTCACGGTTGGCACCAGAACATCGCAGGTCTTGACGGCTTGCAGCAATTGCTCGCGCGTGCGTGGCGTATCGTCAATGTTCAATTCAGCATCGAAAAGCTCCCGCATCCGTGTTTCCACAGCGTCCGGTAGTTTGCGCGTGATGTAAACCGTGGTTTTTTTCCTGTGGGTCATGAAGACTTTCGATACTTTGTAAAGATGTTCTTAACCAAGGTGGTGAGATGATTTATCTCAAAGCAGCGCTGAATGTCTTGGACAATCCGCAAAGCACACCATGTCATGTTTAACCCGCTGCGTCATTGACTGAGCCGCAAGGCTCAACTGAATTATGCAGCAAGATTGAATGTCTATCAAACCTGTCAGCGAAGACAAATACATCTTGTTGCTGGACAAAAGAATAGATGTGATGGAACTCGTGGCGGGGGCTTGGGGTTTCATGCCTGATAAAAACCAGTGGAAAGCCATGCCCAAAGGGTTCAAACGCTCCTGTTGCACTGTTTTTGCCGCCGCTTTCATTATTGCGGGTGCCAGTGATGCTGTGGCCCAAGGTCCGTCAAAGGGACCAAGCGGCTTGCCGTTGCCACGATTTGTCAGTCTGAAGTCGGGACGTGTCAATCTGCGCATTGGTCCCAGCACCGATTACGCCACATCGTGGATGTATACCCGCGCCGGATTGCCGGTTGAAATCATTCAGGAATATGACAATTGGCGACGCATTCGTGATTCGGATGGCACGGAGGGCTGGGTCAATCAGACGCTGTTGTCAGGTGAGCGCACCGCCGTTGCTGCCCCATGGATGAAGGGAAAAGGCGATAACATTTTTGTCAATATGCGTCAGGAAGCCCAGACGGGCTCCGGTATTGTTGCCAAGCTACAGCCGGGTGTGCTGAGCAAGGTGCTGGAATGCACCGGAACCTGGTGCCGTATTGAAGTGGACGGCACCAAGGGATGGGTAACCCAGACCGAAATCTGGGGTGCCTATCCGGGAGAGGCTTTTAAATAAGCCCTGCGTCAATGGCGGCCTGTTTGAGCGATTCGGCAGGACGTGGCCCGATCTGCTGAATGACAATGCCAGCCGCGAGGCAACCCAGCTTGCCGCAATCTTCCAGCGACCGGCCTTGGGTATAACCATAGAGGAAGCCTGAAGCAAAAAGATCGCCAGCGCCGGTGGTATCAACCAGTTCACCGATGACGGTTGCCGGAACATGGATACGGTCCGCGCCGCGCAAAATCATGGCCCCATCTTCACTCATGGTCACAGCCGCGAGCTTGCAGTCCTTGGCAATCTGCTCCAGCGCCTGTTCGAAATCGTCTGTCTCATACAGCGCCAGCGCTTCCTGACGGTTGGCAAAGACGATGTCCACGGTGCCAGAGCGCATCAGATCCAGAAACTCTGCCCGGTAGCGATGAACGCAAAAACTGTCCGAGAGTGTCATCGACACTTCGCGGCCATTGTCATGCGCAATTTTGGCGCAATCGAGAATGGCCTGCTTGGCGCGCGGTGGATCCCAAAGATACCCCTCGAAATAGGTCACTTTCGATTGAGCAACCACCTGCGGTTCCACATCTTCCGGGCCAAATTCAACACAGGCTCCCAGATAGGTGTTCATCGAGCGCTCGCCGTCTTCGGTGACAAAAATCATCGAACGGGCGGTCGGCGGCTCCTTGCCCTTGGTCATGGTTTGATAATGCACGCCTTGCGCCTGCATGTCGTGAGCGAAAATTTCACCCAGTTGGTCGTCGGCGACCTTGCCGAAATAGGCTGCCTTGCCACCCATGCTGGCCACGCCCGCAGCGGTATTGCCAGCGCTGCCGCCAGACGCCTCGATGGCAGGCCCCATCAGGTCGTAAAGTCGTACAGCGCGTTCGCCATCAATCAGGTTCATGGCCCCTTTGATAATGCTGTTATCGTCCAGAAACTGGTCTTCACAGCGGGCTATAATGTCCACGATGGCGTTGCCAATGGTAAGAACGTCGAATTGCGTCATAAGAAGCCGGTTCCTCGAGTTGAAATCCGCTTCTGTCATAGCTGATTTTCAGTCACAGGGAAGTGAAAATGGTATGCAGGCTTCTGGTTGTTGCCATGCTCATGCCGCCGATGATGTACCCGTCAATGTGTCAGGCTGTTGCGATAGCAGGTACAAGGCCTGATCGGCGGGAATGGCCTTGCCGAACAGGTACCCTTGGCCAAAATCGCAGCCGAGATTTTTGAGAAATTCCAGTTGGCGCATGTCTTCGATGCCCTCGGCGGTGATGGAGACGCCCAGCCCTTGACCCAGGCCGATAATCGCCCGCACAATATCGCCCTGCTTTTTGTCACTGTCGAAATTCATGACAAAGCTACGATCAATCTTGATCTTGTCGAACTGGAATTTCGACAGTTGTGACAGGCTGGAGTAGCCGGTGCCAAAATCATCGAGGGCAATTCGAATGCCAGCCTCGCGCAAATCGTGCAAAATGCCTGCTGCAACGTTCATATCGCGGATCAGCGCCGTTTCGGTGATTTCAATCTCAAGCCGATGAGGTGGATAGCCCGTTTCCGCCAGAATGGTCATGATGCGCAGGCCAAGATGGCGATCAATGAACAGGATCGGAGAAATATTAAAGGCGAGCCGCACAGAATCTGGCCAATGCAAAGCATCACGGCAGGCCTGCCTGAGCAGATTGTCGGAAAGCTCGACAATCAGCCCGGTGTGTTCCGCAAGCTCAATGAAATCGCAAGGCGGGATGTAGCTCTGCGGCCCGGTTTTCCAACGGGCAAGGGCCTCAAACCCCCGCACTTCACCGCTTTTAAGGTCAATCAAAGGTTGATAATAGGGCTTGATTGCGTGATCACGTATGGCGCGTTTCAGCGCCATTTCTGTTTCAGCACGACGCACAACACGGTCTTCCATGATGCGTTCATAGGCAAAAACATTGTTTGGGCCGGCTTTTTTGGCAGCCGACATGGCAACGCCTGCACAATGGACGACATCATTGAAATCTGAGCTGTCGCCGAGGTAAAGTGCATAACCGACGCTTGCGCCGATTTCCGATGTCATGCCGCCCACATCATAAGGGGCTGACAGTGTCTGGATGATCTGTTGACCAATGCGAAGATAATCCGCCGTTACCGGGCAACAGCTGACGGCCAGAAACTCGTCGCTTCCCAGCCGGAAGCTCTCTGCATCTGGCAAAACCTGACGCAGGCGCTGGGCAACGTCCCGCAGCAAAATATCACCACCCTGATGGCCAACCAGATCATTGACCTTCTTAAACCCATCCAGATTGATGGAATAGGCAATCCGGCATTTGCCATCACGCCGCTCGTTCAGCATTCGTCCATACACGTCAAGAGCGCGGCGATTGAAAAGAGACGTCAGCGGATCGTGATTGGTCAGCCAGTCCATATTGGCTTCCAGCTGATTTCTCAGCCGTATTTCGGTTTTCAGATCACCAATGCGGCGCACCGCATACAGCAGGCAAAGCAAGCCCGAGACGTTGAGGGCCACAAAGATTTCATCAAGCTGCCAGGCTTCATGCGTATGAAGGAATTGATCGAGATTCTCATGGAAATTCATGGCCACGGCAAGCAGCCAGATCATGATCCCGACGGCCACCAGAAACACGGCATCTTGAACGGAACGGTTGACAGGAGAAGATTGCATTTTCACGGTGAGCCTTCTTTCTCGTGCATCCTGATGTGAGGTTTTCCGTTTTTTGCCTGGGTGTCGAATTGGAAAACAGATGGGGTTCTGTGGAGTTTGCCGTAAAACAATACACTAAATAAGGTATTGCGAACAATAAAATTTGAACCATCACGTTGCAACAGTCATCTGGCTGAATGCCCGTCAGTTTACGGTGCTGGTGCCATTCTTTTCACACAATGGCTGTTTTTTGCTTTTTATGTCTACTAAAATGGTAGATTATATGTATTAAATGTGCCATTGGTACAGCAAAGCTGCCAGCTTTGGCGGCGTCAGAGAGGGCCTATGGACCTGATCGATCGGAAAATCATTGCAGCATTACAGCGTGATGCCACGCTGTCTGTTGCCCATATTGCCGAGCGTGTGGCGCTCAGCCAGACGCCATGCTGGAAGCGGATCCAGCGGCTGGAGCAGACCGGGGTGATTGTGGGCCGGGTCGCCCTGGTCAAGCCAGAGGCGATTGGTCTGGGTCTTGCTGTGTTTGTTGCGGTGGAAGCGGCGGATCACAGTCCAGCCTGGCGCGACACTTTTTCGGCAACGGTGGGGGCCATGCCTGAAGTGATGGAGATCTATCGCATGGCAGGCGATGTTGATTACATGCTCAAGGTTGCGGTTGCCGACATGGCCGCCTTTGATGCTTTTTACCGTCGTTTGACTGACAGTGTCAGCCTCAAGAATGTCACATCGCATTTTGCGATGGAGAGGATCAAATGCACAACCGCCTATCCGGTGGATGAGAATGAGCGATGACGTCTATCGGTGACGCCGTAAAATCCTGAAAATCTTCAGTTGGAGGGACGACATGCGCATGTTCGAGGGTGGAATACCACTGAAATCTCTTTATAACCGCTGGACCGAATTGAGGTTCACTCCCAGCCGCCGAAAGGAAATGACGCCCGATGTTGTCCATGAAAGGCAAGTATGGGTTGAAGGCTCTCTATCACCTTGCAGATCTGCCCGAGGGCGTCGTGGTTCAGTCTGCCGAAATTGCCGAAGCCCATGGCATGTCGAAAAAATTTCTCGATGCCATTCTGGCGGATTTGCGCAACAGCGGCTTTGTGTTTGCGCGCAAGGGGCGCGGCGGTGGCTATTGTCTCACCCGCAGCCCGCAGGAGATCATGGTCGGCCATGCCCTGCGCGTGCTCGACGGTCCATTGGCCCCCATTGCCTGCGCCAGCCGCACGGCTTATCACCGTTGCAGCGATTGCACCGACGAGGCCACCTGTCCGGTTCGCCTGACCATGCTGGAGGTGCGCGAGGCCATTGCCTCGGTGCTGGACAACAAATCGCTTGCCGATCTGCGGCAGATGGTGGACAGCGAAACTCTGGGGCTGGGTCGGATGCTGGACGTGTCCTGATTTTGGGTTTGTCGCTTTCAGGCTTTGCGTGGAGGCGATGATGACAAGACATATTGCCATTATCGGTGGCGGTGCCAGCGGCATTCTCATGGCAGCCCATCTGCTGCGATGTCATGGCGAGGCGGATGATCTCCGGGTGACGCTTGTTGATGCAGGCCCGAACCTGGCCAGAGGACTGGCCTATTCGACCACCAATCCCTCCCATCTTCTCAATGTTCGTGCAGGCCAGCTCAGTGCTTTTGCCGATGAGCCGGATCATTTTCTGCACTGGTTGGTCGCCAGCGGCCAGCGCGATGCAACCCATGCCGATTTTGTGCCACGGCTGTTTTTTGGCAACTATCTTGAACATCTGCTGGCGGCGCTTGTATCGGTGGATGGTCCGTCTCGTCTGAGAGTTATCACGCAAGCCTGCTCTGGTTTGCGGTCACTGGACAATGGCGTTGAGGTCATGCTGGCCGATGGTTCGGCGGTGCCTGCCCATTGGGTTGTCCTTGCCACCGGCTTTGGTCTCCGGCAAACAGCAGGGTCTGTCCTGCTTGATCCGTGGGACGGACATGTGCCGGAAAACCGCGACGCACGGGTTCTTCTGGTCGGCTCCGGGCTGACCATGGTTGATAAGGTGCTGTCTCTTGTTGATGCAGGGCACCGTGGCCCGATCACGGCAATTTCCCGCAAGGGATTTCTGCCACGGGCGCACGGGGCGCACCATCCTCTTCAGCTCTCCACCGCAGACATTCCGCTGGGCAGCAGCGTCCATTATCTGTGTCGGTGGTTGACGCAGCTTGTTGCGGCCCATCAAGCGGGCGGTGGTGATTGGCGTGATGTGATGGACGGACTGCGTCCGCATATTCAGACCATCTGGAAACATTTGCCAATCGAATCGCGCCGGCGCTTTTTGCGGCATTGCACGGCCTATTGGGACATCCACCGCCACAGGATGCCACAGGCGCAGGCGCAAAGGATGGATGCGGTTTTGAACAGTGGCCAGCTCACACTTCTAAGAGGCCGGTTTGTCGCGGCGCAGGTGCAGGATGGCCAAACATGCGTTACTTTTTCCAACCCGGCGTCTTCCAATGCAGCGTCTGGCCTGGACAATGTCTTTGCCGCCGATGTTGCCTATGACTGTCGGGGAATCCGCCGCCAGGCCATGGACGCCGTGCCGCCATTGATGGCATCTCTGATCGAGAGCGGACAGGCCAAACTGGACACGCTGGGTTTGGGGTTGGCGTTTGACCAGTCGTGCGCCCTTGTGAATGCGCAGGGCACTGCATCGCCCCGGATTTATGGCATTGGTCCTGTCACGCTCAGCGCCTTGTGGGAAACCATCGCTATTCCCGATATTCGCAGGCAGGCCCAGGCGCTCAGCCAGCATCTTTTGACAAAGCCAGCCGGCACGCCCCCACGATAAAGCATGTCGCGTTTTATTGTCCTCAATAAAACGATAACGTACATGCGAAAAAGAAAGAGCTAAAGCCTGTCGCAGTGAATCCTATTCACTGCGACAGGCTTTAGGGTAATTCTTCTGTGCCGGGTGGATAAAACAGAGCATTCATCCTGAAATCGGACCGCAATATGGAATGGACGAAAACACCTTTCCGCTATTAGTCTATAAAAATGATAGACAAATAGCGGAAAGGACGTTTCCATGTCAGCTCCAGTGATTGTTGGATTTTCAGGCAGCTTCAGCACGCCTTCCAAAACACGTGCATTGGTGGATGAGGCAATAAAACGCGCCGTGTCCCGGTTTGAGCGCAGCTCCGAGACCTATGATCTCAGCCACCTCGGATCAGACCTTGGCAATGCCCGCACATTTTCGGATCTGGGCGAGTCCGCCCGGCATGTGGTGGACCGGATCATCCATGCCAAGGCGTTGGTCATCGCCTGCCCGGTCTACAAAGGCAGCTATCCGGGCCTGTTCAAACATCTTTTTGATCTTTTCGATCCATCCTGGCTTGTCGGCAAACCCATTCTTCTGGCGGCCATGGGTGGTGGTGAGAAACATGCGCTGATGATCGAGCATCAACTGCGCCCGCTGTTTGCCTGTTTTGAGGCGCAAACGCTGGCCACCGGCATTTATGCGTCTGATCGTGATTTTTGTGATGGACAACTGACATCGCCAGCCGTGCTGGAGCGGATTGACCGGGCTGTCGAGCAGCTTGCTCCCGCTCTCGTTCATCCGCGCCAGCAGCAGCAGACTTTTGCTCAACAGAATTTTGGTCAGCCGGTTTCCGGAAATGTCAGCCCGCTCAGACTGCATCGCAATGCCACAATCGGCCTTTGAGCCTTTCAGATGGATGGAGATTTCAACATGACAAGACAGATCAAATTGGGCGCTTTTCTGCCGGGTGGTGGCCAGCATATTGCGGCCTGGCGTCATCCTGACCAGCCATTGGATGGCGCAACCAGTTTCGAATTTCACAAGCAATTGGCTTTGAGTGCCGAGCGTGGCCTGTTTGATGCCTATTTTCTGGCCGATGCGCTGGCCATCTCTTTTGGCGGTGGCACCGAGGGCGGCAATGCCAAGGTATCGACCTTTGAGCCGATAACGCTGTTTTCGGCATTGGCGCAGTTCACCACCCATATCGGCTTTATCGCCACGGCCTCCACCACCTATGAAGAGCCTTACAATCTGGCCCGCAAATTTGCCTCGCTTGATCTTTTGTCGAACGGGCGGGCAGGCTGGAATGTCGTCACCACGGCCACGGAAGCGGCGGCGCACAATTTCAATCTCGATCAGCAGCATCCCCATGCCGTGCGCTATCGCCGCGCTGCTGAGTTTGTTGATGTGGTCAAGGCACTGTGGGACAGTTTCGAAGATGACGCCTTTGTCCGGGACCGCGAGAGCGGCCGTTTTTTCGATCCGGAGAAAGTTCACTATACCAACCACAAGGGTGAATATTTCAAGGTCAAGGGGCCGCTGAATGTCTCGCGCTCACCGCAGGGCCATCCGGTGATTGTGCAGGCGGGCCAGTCGGATGACGGTCGCGGGCTTGCTGCCGCCACCGCCGAAGTGATCTTCACGGCCCACCAGAAACTTGAAACCGCGCAGGAATTTTACCGCGACATCAAGGCTCGTGCCCGCGGTTTCGGGCGTGATCCGGGCCATGTTCTGATCATGCCGGGTGTTTCGCCCTTTATTGGCCGCACCGAAGATGAGGCCCGTGAGAAATATGACAGGCTCACCAGCCTGATTCTCGAAGAAGATGGCATTGCCCTTCTGAACGGCCTGACCGGAGGGACGCTGGACCTTCGCGGGGTCGATCTCGATGGTCCCTTGCCGCCATCTCCACCAACCGAGGGCATGAGAAGCCGTCAGGAGCTGATGCGACAGATTGCCGACGAGAACAATTTCACCGTGCGCCAGCTCTATCAGTGGATTGCTTCGGCACGCGGCCACTTCACCATCGTTGGCACGCCTGTGCAGATTGCCGATACCTTGCAGCAATGGTTCGAGAATGAAGCAGCCGATGGCTTCAACATTCTGCCGCCATGGCTGCCAACCGGCCTGAATGATTTTGTCGATCTGGTGATCCCGGAATTGCAGCGGCGCGGCCTGTTCCGCACAGCCTATGAGGGTAAGACCCTGCGTGAAAATCTGGGCCTGCCCTTTGCGCAAACGCGCTGGACGCTGGCCGCAGGCCGCGTGCAGGCTGCCGAATAAGACACTGTAACACTTTATATTCACTGAATGATTCCACCCTGAAAATCGGGGTCGGATGTCAGAACTATGCAAGAGAGGACATCACCATGGCCATTCATGCCCAACAGGCAATTGCCCTGAAACCATACCGTGAAAGCGCGCGCCTGCCTGCCGATCTGGGCAGGCGGATCTGGGCAGGGTGCCGTGGCATGATGGCGCGGTTCGGCGCTTTGATTGTTCTCGCCGTGCTCTGGCAGGTGTCATCCACCGTCGGATGGCTTAATCCGGCGGTTTTCCCGCCGCTTGATCGGGTGCTGGACGCCCTCTGGAGCGGGTTCAGCACCGGGCCGCTGTGGCGCGATGTGCTGATCAGTCTGCAACGGTCAGGGATTGCCTTTGTGGCGGCGGTTGGTCTTGGCATTCCGCTTGGCCTGTTGATGGGCCAGATCAGGCTGGTGGAGCGGATGCTGGACCCGATTTTGCAGTTTTTTCGACAAACATCGGCGCTCGCGCTCTATCCGGTCTTCATTCTGATGCTGGGACTTGGAGAAAGTTCGAAAATCTTTGTGATTTTCTGGGCAACCCTGTTTCCGATCCTGCTGGCAACCATTGGTGGTGTGAAACAGGTGGATGTGAAGCTGATTGAAATGGCGCGGGTCTATGGGGCCGGGCGGGTTAAAACCTTTCAAAGTGTTGTGCTGCCAGCAGCCCTGCCGCAAATTTTTGTGGGCCTGCGCTTGAGTGCGACCACGGCACTGTTGTTGCTGATTGCGGCCGAAATGATTGGTGCCAACAGCGGCGTCGGCTTTCAGGTGATGAACGCCCAATATAATTTTCAGATTCCGCTGATGTTTGCCGCCATCCTGCTGCTCGCCGCCATGGGCCTGAGCGCCAATTTCCTCCTCACCCTTGCGCAGAGGCGGTTTTGCCGCTGGGCCAGCCCGCAAGCCTGATGCCGCTTCCGCTCAAACACCTGTCATTTTCAAGGAAAAATCATGATTATCACCCGCCGCCGCTTCCATCATTTTGCTGCATTTTCCGCCGGTCTGTTGCTGTCTACGTCATCTGGCTTTGTATCGGCCAGTGAACCTGAGCAGGTAACCCTTCGCTTTCTGGCCAGTCAGGGCGGATTGTCTGGCCATGAGCTGGCCGATGCGCTTGGCTATTTCAAAGGCACCGGCATTACAGTTGACAATGTCGGCTATGCGCCGGGTGGTCCGGCATCGCTGTTTGCACTGGCCTCGGGCAATGTCGACATTGGCAGTGCCGCCACCTCGGCGGTGCTCAACTCGATTGCCGGTGGCAATGATTTTGTCGCCGCCTATCCCAGCAACGGCATCAACAAACAGACAGAAAGCGTTTTTTATGCGCTGGAGGGCAGCCCGATCAAATCCATCAAGGATCTGGCGGGCAAGACCATCGCCGTCAACACCCTCGGCGCCCATCTCGATTATACGGTGCGTGAGGCGCTGCATTCTGTCGGCCTGCCTGAAAATGCTGCAAAACTGGTTGTTGTTCCGGGGCCGCAACTGGAGCAGGTTCTGCGCTCGAAACAGGTGGACGTCGCCGCATTCGGCTATTGGCAAAAGACGTTTGAGGGTGCGGCCCTCCAGCATGGTGGCTTGCAGGAGATTTTCGGCGATACCGATGTTCTGGGCGAGATTGCCGGTGGATTTGTGGTGCTGCGGCGTGACTGGATCGTCAAACATCCGCAAGCCGCCCAGATCTTCGTTGAGCAGTCCCAGCGGGCGCTTGAATATGCCCGGACAAACCCTGAGGAGACAAAAAAGATACTGGCCGACGTGTTGACGAAGCGCGGCGAGAATGGAGCGATTGCGCAATATTTTACCGGCTATGGCCTGCGTCCGGGTGCCAAGGCGATTGATCGTGATCTTCAGTTCTGGATCGATATTCTTGCGCGCGAAGGGCAGGTCAAGGATGGACAGCTGAAGGCTGAGAACATCCTCTACGATGCTTCGAAATTTGCAAGTCCCGGCAATTGAGGTGCAAGATGAGCGAGCTTCACAGTCTCCAGCGTGGCACGGTGACAATCCGCGATCTGTCCAAGACCTTCACCATCAACGGGCGTGATCTCAACGTTCTGCACGGTGTCAATCTGCATATCCGGGGTGGTGAAAGCCTCGCCATTGTCGGTGCCAGTGGCTCTGGCAAAACCACTCTGCTGCGGGTGCTTGCCGGTCTGGAACAGGCCGATCACGGCGGGGTACTGATTGATGGCCAGCCGGTGCATGGGGTTGGCACCGAGCGGGCGGTGATTTTTCAGGAGCCGAGACTGCTGCCGTGGCGCAACGTGATCGAAAACGTCGCTTTTCCACTGGAAGCACGGGGTCTTTCACGCGAAGAAGCCAGCCTTCGTGCCAGGCGCTATGTGCAACTGGTGGGGCTTTCAGAGTTTGCCCACGCGCTCCCCGCCCAGCTTTCCGGCGGCATGGCCCAGCGAGTGGGCATTGCCCGCGCCTTGGCCGTTCAGCCGGAAATCCTGCTGCTGGACGAACCGCTTGGCGCATTGGATGCCATGACCCGCATCACCATGCAGGAAGAACTGGCACGCATCTGGCGCGAGGAAAACCTGACCATGGTGATGGTGACCCACGACCTCGAAGAGGCCGTCTATCTGGCCGATCGCGTGCTGATCCTGCCCAAGGACAAAGGCGGACAGATCAGAGAGATCACCATTGACCTGCCACGCCCTCGAAACCGCAGCGACAGCCGCTTTGTCAAACTGCGCGAGGTTTTGCTGTCCGAGTTTGGTCTGCATTAGGTGCTTGTCAGGAAAAAGTGGAGCCCAGTTTTCCCGAAAAGACAAACGAAAACAAGAGAAGTGAGAGTTTGTCGGGAAAAGTGCAGAGCACACGACATTTTAGCATTGAGTGCTTGGCTCCCCCTCACCCCGCCTCCGCTTTGCTCGGCGGACCTCTCCCCGCTGGGGCGAGGAACCCATGACCGTTGCTGTTCTTTCCGTCTTCTCCCCTGCGGGGAGAAGGTGGCGGCAGCCGGATGAGGGGGTGCGAAGCCCAGAAATACGCGCGTCGTGGACTCTGGAAAAAGTGGAGCCCGGTTTTTCCGAAAAGACAAACGAAAAATACCGCCACAGACGGGATGTCTCGTGGCGGTATGTTTGTCTGTTTCACACTGTGTTGAGTGTGGATTATTCCCACTCAATCGTGCCGGGTGGCTTTGATGTCACGTCATAGACGACGCGGTTGATGCCGCGTACTTCGTTAATGATGCGGGTGGCGGCGCGGCCGAGGAATTCCATGTCGTAGTGATAGAAATCCGCCGTCATACCGTCAACCGAGGTGACGGCGCGAAGGGCGCAGACGAATTCATAGGTGCGGCCATCGCCCATGACGCCAACGGTCTGCACCGGCAGCAGCACGGCAAAGGCCTGCCAGATCACATCATAGAGACCCGCCTTGCGAATTTCGTCGAGGTAGATCGCATCGGCTTCGCGCAGAATATCCAGCTTTTCGCGGGTGACACCGCCCGGGCAGCGGATGGCAAGGCCGGGGCCGGGGAATGGATGGCGGCCAATGAAGCTGTCTGGCAGGCCAAGCTCTTTGCCCAGCACGCGGACTTCATCCTTGAACAGCTCCCGAAGCGGCTCAACCAGTTGCATGTTCATGCGGTCTGGCAGACCGCCAACATTGTGGTGGCTCTTGATGGTCACAGACGGGCCGCCGCTGAACGAGACGCTCTCGATCACATCCGGGTAAAGCGTGCCCTGACCGAGGAAGTCGGCACCGCCAAGCTTCTTGGCTTCTTCTTCGAAGGTCTCGATGAACAGGCGACCAATGATCTTGCGCTTGGTTTCCGGGTCGGAAACGCCCTCCAGTTCGCCGACAAAACGATCAACTGCATCCACGTGGATCAGGTGCAGATTGTAGTGTTCCTGGAACATCGCCACCACATCGGCGGCCTCGTTCTTGCGCATCAAACCGTGGTCAACCAGAATGCAGGTCAGTTGATCGCCAACCGCTTCATGGATCAACAGGGCCGCCACAGACGAGTCAACGCCGCCGGAGAGGGCGCAGATCACCCGCTTGTCGCCCACCTGTTTGCGAATGGCCTCAACGGCTTTGGCGCGATAGGCGGACATGCTCCAGTCGCCGGTAATGCCAGCAACATTGTGCACGAAATTCTGGATCAGCTTGGCACCATCTGGCGTGTGCACCACTTCCGGGTGGAACTGAACGGCGTAATATTTGCGGGCTTCATCGGCAATGAAGGCAAAGGGGGCGTTGGCCGAGGTGGCCAGAACCCGGAAGCCCGGTGGAATTTCGGTGACGCGGTCGCCGTGGGACATCCAGACCTGATGGCGTGATCCCACCGACCAAAGCCCTTCGAACAATTCGCATTCCTGCTCGATTTCGAGGAAGGCGCGGCCAAATTCGCGGTGATGACCACTTTCGACCTTGCCGCCGAGCTGGGCGCAGATGGTTTGCTGGCCATAGCAGATGCCGAAGATGGGCAGGCCGCTGTCAAAAATCACTTGCGGAACGCTTGGGCTGTTTTCATCCAGCGTGGAAGCGGGGCTTCCCGACAGGATGATTGCCTTTGGCTTGAGGCGGGCAAAGCCTTCTGCGGACGATTGAAAGGGCACGATTTCGCAATAGACGCCGGTTTCACGAACGCGCCGTGCAATCAGCTGCGTTACCTGGCTGCCAAAATCGATGATGAGAACGCTGTCGGGAGGTGCTATCTGGGTCATGGCGAGCCTTTAAAGAAAACTGCCGCATCTGGCAATTGGTGAAATTGTAACCGCTGCAAAAAATCACGGAATCGGCGGATTAAAACCAGAAAACGCCGTCTTCCAGCGCTTTGACCAGCCCATCCACGGCATCAGAAAGTTTGCGGTCAATGATATGCAGGTATTCAGTCCAGTCATTCACATGGGTCAGCTCAGCCTTGCCATCAGAAATACCGCGCAGGCCAATCAGGGGGCGGTTGAACAGATGACACACCCGCATGACGGCGAATGTTTCCATGTCCACCATATCGGCATCAATGCCGTCATAGGTGTTGCCTGAGACAATGTTGCCGCCGGTGGAGAGGCTGGCTGTGGCAATGCCGGGGATGCGCAGGGGCAAATCGACCACGGCGGGCAACTCCAGAAATGGTGTCTTGCCCTTCTCAAAGCCCAGAGGCGAGGCATCCATATCGCGGTAGGCGACGGATGAGACTTGATAGACCTGGGTTTGCTCAAGCTTTGCCGAGCCTGCCGAGCCAAGCGAGACAATCAGATCTGGCAATGTGCCCGCAGCCTCCAGCGCCATCAATGCTCTGGTGGTGGCAATCGAGGCTTCAACGGGGCCAACGCCTGTCATCAGCGGTGTGATGCGCGAGCGCAAAAACGGGCCATATTCGGCGTCAACCGCCATGACAAACAGAATGGATTTGCCGGATGCAGATTTCAGTTCAAACGTCATTCACGAATATCCTCACGGCCGCGGATGACCATCAGCGTGCTGGTCATCGAGGCAATCAATTTGGCCGGGCCATCGCCAATGGCATAGCCGCGTCCGTCGGCAACAATAATGGTGGAGCCGGGCTTGGTAATTTCACCACGAAACAGGAAACGCTCACCGCGTCCGGGTGACATCATGTTGACCTTGAATTCAATGGTCAGCAGGGATGCATCGGGTTCAATCACGGTATAGGCGGCATAGCTGCAAGCCGTATCAAGGGCCGCGGAAATGACACCAGCATGGAGAAATCCGTGCTGCTGGGTGAGTTTGTCGTGAAAGGCAAGTTCAATCTCAACCATCTTGTGGCTGATCCGGGTCAGGTCTGCCCCGATGGTTTGCATCGCGCCCTGACGTGCAAAACTTGCCTCTATCCGCTTTTGGACATCTTCATCCATGTTTGCCCTGTCGCAACGTCTCACGCCTCATCACGCCATTTGGCATGACGGGCGGCTTGAGGCAAGTCAGGAACGCGGGGATAGGTTAATTCAGCAGGTAAAGCGAGAGATTGAGCACTGTGGCGAAAGACACCCAGGCCAAATAAGGCACAAAACAAAGGGCGGCAATCTTGTCCAGTCGCCGGGCTTTCAAGATAAAGGCCATGATCAGCGCAAGCATGGCCAGAATGATGATCAGCCCCAGCCCGGTGTTTTTCAGACCAAAAAATGCAGGCGACCAGCTAAAATTCAAAATCATCTGCAAAAACCACAGCAGCATGGCTTTTGAGTTCTTCGCCCGCAGCCAGATGCGCCCACCGGCAATGCCAATCAGCACGTAGAGTACGCTCCATGCCGGTGCAAACACCCAGTTTGGCGGATTGAATGACGGCTTCGACAACCCGGCATACCAATCGCCGGGCAGATTGGCCAGGCCGATCAGGATCCCGAGGCCGGTTGTGATTGCCATGAAGGCGAAATTAATCCAGGCGTTGCGCATAGCATAGTGTTTAATGCGAGCGCGCTGGAATGAAAAGACTGAAAAATCAGCTTAATCGAATGATATGCTGATCCCAGTTGACATCTGCCCGATGCGCCGCAAACTGCCCATCATAGCTGGACACGGCAAAGCCATGAAGGGCAGGGGCAATGCCTGCTGCATCCTTGAGGGGTGTGTGTGCCACCACCTTGCCGGTTGCCGCATCAATGGACACGCTCATCCCCCGAATGGGTGAACTGACACCCACCAGACCATCGTTGCGGTTGACGGCAATGGCACCGACATAATTGGCAAGGCCCTGAGTGACCTCTTCGGGAAGCGTCAGCCAGTGCAGCCCGTCACCAAGGGCAAAATGCCCCACCAGCGGCGGCAGGTCATTGCGCGGGCCCTGATATTGGCAGGCAAACCAGATCCGCCCCTTGTCATCCACATCGATATGGCGGGTCGAAAGCTGGCGAAGCTCTGCGGGCAGGTCGTGTTGTTCAATCAGCGCCCCGGTTTTGGCATCCACCAGCACCAGCGAGGGCTGCATATGGTCAAGATTGAGCTTGGTGCGGCCAAAGTCGGGGTGGGTTTCAATGCCACCATTGGCAATGATCAGATGGCGTCCATCATCGCTCACACTCATATCATGGGTGCCAATGCCGTAGGATGAGAACTCGCCCATGCGGCGAAAGCCATCCGTTGCATCATAAAGGCCAATCATGCCGCGATTGGCGTCAAAATCGTTTTCGCTGGCATACAGAATGCGGCCATCGGGCGAGAAATGACCGTGACCATAGAAATGGCGATTAGGCGGTGAATTGATGATGATCGGCATTGTGCGATTTTCACGGTCGAACACAAAGGCGAACGTGTCGGGGCGGCGGGCAAAGGCGACAACGTTTTGCGCAGACGACGCCAAGCCATGGGCGCGCCCCGGCAAGTCCACCGTTGAGATGGTCTCTCCCTCTTCACTCAAAAGGGCTGCACCAAAAGAGCCGTTTGCTGCCCTGAAGGCCGATGCATAGACGGCATCGGTGCGGATCAGGGTTTCAGCGCGGGCCTGCGTCAGACCGGCCAGATAGACAAGGCCTGCTGCTTTGAGAAAATGCCGCCGGTCAATCATCGTACCCGCCATGGTCCTTAATCTCCGTCGGCAAAGGAAAAGCCAGCGGTGAGACCCACACTGCGGCCCACGCCATCGCTGAGATCGGTGATCATGGTGCGGCTGTCAGCGAGAAGGCTTTGCAGTTTGGCCTTGTCCTCATCCCGGCTCACCGCCAGTTCCATGTCTGGTGTGATGGTGCTGGCGGTGGTGATCAGCTGGTTGGCGAGGGTGGTGATCTTATCGACAATACCGCGCTTGTCTGCGGGCAAAAGCGATGCAACATTGGCCTCGGTCAGCAGGTCGCGCACACCCCCAACATTGGCGCTGATGCTGGTAAACGTCAGGCCGGAGCGCCAGAAAATCGCCTGCTTTGGGGCGGTTTTATTGCTGGATGGCCTGAAAAATGTCTCAATCCGCTCATCACGCACGGTTTCAGTGCCGTGGACGAGAATGCCAAGCAGGCCAGTCACGGCTTCCGGGCCATCCCGAAACACTTCATTGTCCGGGCCGGGCTTTTTCCATGCATCCTGAATGCCACCCGGCTGTTCCCAAAGGCGGGAAAGCTCAGCGGCCAGATTTTCAACATTGCCCGCAATGGCGGCACCATAGCGGCAGCGGAAACTGTTGCTGTCCTTGGCAAGGCTGTCTGCTCCGGTGCCGTAGAGCACATATTCCAGCGCACCCAATCCCTGCATTGCCACGCTTTTTTGCCGCAGGCTGTCCGCATGGGCAAAGCTGTCGTCGTTGGAGGCAATCGCCCCCTGTATCTGTTTCAGCGCCAGCCCCTTGCGATCGGGGTAAAACAGCACGTGCTCAAACCGATTATCCTCGATCACCGGCCCGACCCGGACAATTTCAATCCGGCCCCAGGCTTTGACCGCCTCGGTGAAGGCAGATTTTGCCGCAATGAAATGTGTCTCGGAGGGGGCCGCGCAAAGCGCTGCCACATCCCTGTGCAATTGCCCGGCCTTGTCGTTGAACTGGCGATAGCCGGGGCGAATGAAACCATCCACCACCTTTTCCATCACGGCAGGCACGGCGGCTGTTTGCAACTGGCCCGCATGTTGGGCGGGGTCTGCGGCCTGAAGGGGCAGGGCAAGGCCCGCAAAAGCGGCGAGAGTAAGGGCAATGCGCATCAGAGTGACTCCAGAAATCTAATCAGTGCCTTGCGATCATCCGGCACCATGGATGCAAACCTGTCGCGGGCGGCCTTTGCCTCGCCGCCATGCCATACAATGGCCTCTGAAAGTGTTGAGGCCCGGCCATCATGCAGATAGGCATGGGAGCCATTGACAGCTCTGGTCAAACCAAGGCCCCAGAGGGGCGGCGTGCGCCATTGCTGGCCATTGGCAAGGCCCACCTGCTGCCCATCGGCCAGAGCTTCGCCCATATCATGCAGCAGAAAGTCGGAATAGGGCCAAATCAGCTGAAAGGCCAGCGCCGGATTGCTCACATCGCGGCGGGTGACATATTTGGGCTGATGACAGATGGCGCAGCCAGAGGCATAAAACAGCGCCTTGCCTTTCAAAACCTCTGGAGCGTCGACATCGCGGCGTTTGGGCGGGCTGAGTGTTTCGCTATAAAAGGTGATCAGGTCCAGAACCGGCGGCGGGGCCTCAACTGTGCCGAGGCGCTTTTGCACGCCGGTGGGCATGGAAAGACAGGCTGTCTGTTTTTGCGTGCAATCGCCCCAATGACGTGGGTCATCTGGCGATGAAATGCCAATGTCGCCAGCCAGAGCACTGGACGTTTGATCGCGCACGGTGGCATTTTGCGCTTTCCAGCCAAATCGGCCGATTTTGACAGCCCCCGTCAGATGGTCGCGCACCTGCGCAACAGTGCCGGAAATTCCTGTGCCATCCTGCTTTTGCTGTTCGGCATTGGCAACAATATCCTGATCGGCGATGGCCTCAATCAGGCCCATGCCAATCATCGGGTTGGCAATGCGCGGCGACAGGGTGGTGTCAGCGCCCAGCGGCCCATAGGCCGGATCTTTCACGCGATACTGCGGATGCCGCAAGGTGATGACCTCGCCGCCGTTGAGCGTGATCTTTTCGTCGGAAAAGGACACAGCCACATGCCCTTCCGCCGCAAGACCCGGCACAGCGCGATCCTGAAGCTGCTGGCCATAGGTGTCATCGGCAAAATTCAGGGCTTTGAGGGCGGCAATATCGGCTTTTTCCGCATCCGTGCGGGCGGGGCGTGCCAGCCGCAAAAACATCGAGGTGGCATCGCCATCGGCACCGGCTGCATGGCCACGCCCACCCCTGATGTGGCAGCTTTCGCACGAACGGGCATTGAACAGCGGCCCAAGCCCGTCGGAGGCCTGTGTCGAGGAGGGTGAGGACACCCAGAATTTTTGAAAAAGCGCTTCTCCGAGTACAAAGGGCTGCTGCTGCTCAAACGTCAGATTGGCCAGCGGATGGCTGAAAGCCTGGCGCATGACGTTGCCGGTATAGGTGCCGGCTCCGGCACTCATGGCCTCAAACGGTTCAGCTTTGGAAAAATCTTTGGTTGGTTGGGTAACAGCACGGACGCGGCTTGCGTCTTGTGGCGTCAGGTCGGAGCGGAGCTCTGTTGCAACGGCCACAGTTGCCAGACTGGCGAACACAGCAGTGGGGAGGAGAATTCGCCGCAAAACGGGCTTCCTTATCAAAAAAACGGCCGCCATCACGATGTGATAGCGGCCATCAGAATGCTTATTTGAACACCGCACCTGGGTTATCAAGGCTGTCAGAACCTTCCAGCTTCACTTCACCCAGATCAAGGGCTGCCACCACGCGCTGGATCGACTTGGTCTGGTCGATCAACCCGTCAATACCGGCCTGTACGGTGGCGTTGCCGTCCTTGTCGCCTTCTGCAATCATCTGGTCGTAATGCTCGACGGTCTTGGCGCGCTTCACCAGAGCCGCCATGGCCTTCATGGTGGTGTTGAGCTTGGAGCGCATTTCCTTGTCGAGCTTCTTGTCCTTGGCAACCACCAGATCAGACAGGGATGGGCCGGTCATCTTGGTGCCATCAACGCGGGTGTATTTGCCGGTATAGGCTTCGCGGATGCCTGCGGCGTCGTAATAATGGGAGTTATGGGTGTTGTCGGAGAAGCAATCATGCTCTTCTTCGGGGTCATGCAGCAGCAGGCCAAGCTTCATGCGCTCGCCAGCCAGCTCGCCGTAGGAGAGGGAGCCCATGCCGGTCAGAATGGCGGCAAGGCCTGCCTTCGGATCAGCCAGCAAGGTCTTGGTGGCCTCGCCTTCCGGCTTCCAGGCATCGACCATTTCCTGAAGATCGGACACCAGCAGGGTGGATGCAGACTTCAGATACTGGGCGCGACGATCACAATTGCCGCCGGTGCAATGTTTCAGATCGTAATCGGTATAAGGCCGGTTGCCAGCACCGGGGCCCGTGCCGTTCAGATCCTGTCCCCACAGCAGAAATTCGATGGCGTGATAGCCGGTTGCCACATTGGCCTCGACCTTGCCAGCCTCATGCAGGGTGTTGGCCAGAAAATCCGGCGTCAGACTGGAGGCGTCAACCTCCTTGCCGTCAATCTTGATGGTCTTGTTGGCAATCACATTGGCGGTGTAAAGCGCGTTTGTGTCGCTCTCGGTGCCATAGGATTTGTCGACATAATCGATCAGACCTTCATCCAGCGGCCATGCATTGACCTTGCCTTCCCAGTCATCAACGATCTTGTTGCCGAAACGGTAAACCTCGGTCTGCTGATAGGGCACGCGCGCCTTGATCCATGCGGAGCGGGCCTTGTTGAGCGTGCTCTTGCTGGGCTTGGCCAGCAGCGCGTCAATGGCGGCATCCAGCGTTTTGGCTGTGGTCAGCGAGTCTGAATATTTGGCTTCGGCCACGTCGGCATAATGTTTCAAAACAGCGTCTGGTGTCGGTGTTTCGGCCGGTGCGGCAAAGCTTGATGATGCGACGAACAGCGCCAGACCGGCGCTGATCATAAATGATCGTGACATGCCCTCTCCTTTGGTGCCATTCGGCACCTTTTCCTGATGGATGGCCTGTCATGGCGCAAAAACAAACTGGTGTCAAACAATCATGAATACCCTCAAAATTGAGGGCACTCATATTCTCGTGATGCCTCAGGCACGCCTGAGTTTCGAAAAGAAGAAGCCGTCCGTTCCGGTTGCCGCCGGGCTCAGCGTCAAGCCTGTTCCCGTGGTCGAGACAGGCTTGGGCGCATTCTCTCCGACCACGGCACTCCAGCGTTCCATCATGGCAACGGGTTTGAAATCCGGGTGGGTTTCGACAAACGCCTCAATCTGTCGGTCATTTTCCTCTGGCAGCACCGAGCAGGTGACATAAACCAGTTCCCCGCCGGGGCGCACATAGGTTGCGGCTTCATCAAGGGCGAGCTTTTGCTGCTCGACCCGCTCTTGCAGGCTGCGCTCTGTCAGACGCCATTTGGTATCGGGGCGACGACGCCACGTGCCGGTGCCGGTGCAGGGTGCATCAACCAGCACTTTGCTGAAATGGCCAAGCAGTTTTTGCAGGGCGGTGACATTGTCATGCACCTGCACATTATGGGTTCCGGCCCGCTTCAGGCGCTCGATAATCGGTGCAAGCCGTTTGCGGTCGGAATCAAAGGCGTGCACCTGCCCCTTGTTGTGCATGGCTGCGGCCATGGCCAATGTCTTGCCACCGCCACCTGCGCAAAAATCCAGCACCTGATCACTATCGGCAGGCTCAACCAGCGCGGAAACCAGCTGCGAGCCTTCATCCTGCACTTCAAACCAGCCTTTTTGAAAGGCCAGTTCGGCTGTGACATTGGGAAGGCGCGATGCGCCTTCGCCAGCCTCGATGCGCATACCAAGGCTTGAAAGGGCGGCGGGCTTTGCGCCAGCGCGATCCAGCGCTTTCAGCACCTTGTCGCGTTTGGCTTTCAGGGTGTTGACCCGCAGATCAAGGCTTGGCCGCAGGGCCAGCGCTTTTGCTTCTGCCAGCCAGTTGTCGCCAAAGGCGGCTTCGAAGGACGGAACGACCCAATCGGGAATATCCCCCTGCACGGCCAAAGGTGCCTGTGTCAGATCTCGGGCCAGAAAGGCGTCTGTCTGGCTCTCGCTCAGAGGTGTCGGGGCGTAGGTGTCGCCCTCAAGAGCGCTGGCGAGGCTTTCTGGCGTATAGCCCCATTGCCGCAACAAAACGGCATAGGCCAAAGCCGTTGGGCTGTCGTCATCCATCATATAGGCATGGGACAGTTTCATGCGCAGCGCGTCATAGACAATATTGCCAATGGCGGCGCGATCGCCAGAGCCTGCAAAACGATGGGCAAGGCCCCAATCTTTAAGGCAATCTGCAACCGGCCTGCGCCGTGTTTCAATATCGCCCAATACTTCAATGGCTCCTGCAAGCCGTCCGCCCAAACGCATGGTCTTCTCCGTGTGAACCCGTCAGACTTTGCGTGGTAACGGTCAATGGCGTCCAGAGCAAGGCATATCAGCCAATCAGTTCATAACAGACGCTGCCAGTGCCGCTTGCGACCATGCCAAGGTCGGCGGCAGCGGCTTTGGACAGATCCAGCACGCGGCCCTTGATGAACGGACCACGATCATTGATTCGTACCACCACGGTCTTTCCGTTCTTGCGGTTGGTGACTTTCACCTGCGAGCCGAAGGGCAGGTATTTGTGGGCGGCCGTCAGCTTGCCCGGGTTCATGTGTTCACCCGAAGCAGTGCGTGAGTAGAGTGCATACCAGGATGCGCCTCCGCAGGCTGATGCAGCAAATGCTTGCCAAGGTGTCAAAGTAACAAGAAGCGAAATAGCTGCGACTGTCACATATGATCTGCTTGAAGATACCAAAGTTGCATTCCCATTTTCAGTTTTCTGAGGCAAATTTTGCGTGGGAACGCTTAAGGGTGGTCAAAAATGGCAAAAAAGTGCCTAAGTCGATCACGGAATGTTACGTTAAGATATATTTGTGATGATATGGCGAGTTTAACATCTTGGTAAGATTTTAGAAAAACTGTTTAAAATCAGTCAAAAAACGCAAAAATATTGCGCTCTATGTTTTTTCAGGGCGATCACAAAATATTTTTCCGATGGCGCAAAAAAATCGCCTTGAATGCCGCCATAGTTGGTAAAATATTGAGGCAATGGCGCAATATTTCTGCCATTTTTGCCTCATTTTGAGAATGGATGTGCAATTTATCCTTTGTTCCAGCTCTGGGATGACCACAGCTGCGCCAGCGAAATCCGGTAATCCGGGTAGCGGAATGCAAAGCCAAGGGCGCGGATTCTGTCATTTTTCACCCGCTTGTTCTCGCCATAGAATGAGCGGGCCATGGGCGACAGTTCCGCCGTTTCAAACGGCTGTTCGGGCGGTGGTGCGATGCCCATCAGGCGGGCTGCTTCCGTCACCACATCCTGCGGCGGGGCAGGCTCATGGTCGGTGATATTGAAAATGCCACCCGTGCGATGATCCGCCAGAAACTGTGTTGCGCTGGCAATATCTTCCACCCGAATGCGGTTAAACACCTGATCTTTTTTCACCAGCCGCCGTGCCGTTCCTTGGGCAAGGTTGACAAAACCATTGCGGCCCGGCCCGTAGATGCCGGACAGGCGCAAAACTGCCAGCGGCACGCTGGCCTGTTCTGCCGCCTTTATCCATGCATTCTCAGCCTCGACCCGCTCTTTGGAGCGGATGGAAACCGGCTTGCAGGGGGTGTCTTCATCCACCCATGCGCCCTGATGATCCCCATAGACGCCAACCGTGGAGAGATAGCTGGTCCATACCAGATTGGGCATCCATGCCCGCAGATTTCCATCGGTCAGGCGCAGCAGCGGATCGCCGTCTGCCCCCGGTGCAATCGACTGGACGAGATGGGTTGCTGTGAGCATGGCTGCTTCCAGCTCGGGTGAAAACCGCTCGCCGTCAAACACAATCGGCAAAATGCCGGTTGCGGCAAGTGCCGCGGATTTTTCGTGTGACCGCGTGGTGCCAAATACCGCCATGCCTTTTTCAGCAACGCTTTGACCAATCGCCTTGCCGGAATATCCAGCCCCGAAAATCAACAGTGTCATCCCATCACTCCCGCATTCTGCCACTCGCGGCAAACATCCTCATCGGATTCGCCATTTTTATATAGGGCAAGTTTTTGAAAATCATCAGGTGCCATCAGGCGTGATAATGCCCACACCGCCATGCCGCGCACATCGGGCGATGGATCGCGCAACAGCGGCAGACAGAGCGGGATGAAGGTGTTGAGGCCAGAGTTGCCTGCCGCAATCAGCACATTGCGCACAAAGCGGTCGCGGCCAATGCGCTTGACAGGCGAGCCGCTGAAATGATGGCGAAAACCGGCGTCATCCAGGGTCAGAAAAAACGCAATCTCGGGCGCTTGCAAATCAGCGCGCGCGTGCAGTTTCATCTCGCGTGAGAGGCTTGCGAATTTATTCCACGGACAGGCGGCCAGACAATCATCGCAGCCATAGATGCGATTGCCAAAGGCAGGGCGAAGGGCTGGATCAATCACGCCCTTATGCTCAATGGTCAGATAGGAAATACAGCGCCGGGCATCAATCTGGTAAGGGGCAGGGAAGGCGTTGGTTGGGCAGGCATCGAGACAGGAGCGGCAGGAGCCACAATAGTCGCGCTCAGCGACGTCCATGTCCAGATCTGCGGTGGTGAACAGGCTGCCCAGAAACAGCCATGAGCCGAAGTCGCGGCTGACCAGATTGGTGTGTTTGCCCTGCCAGCCAAGACCGGCTGCTGCCGCCAGCGGCTTTTCCATCACCGGGGCGGTATCGACAAACACTTTGACATCTTCGCCTGCGCGGGCGGCAAAGCGGGTGGCAACCTCTTTCAGCTTTCCCTTGATGATGTCGTGATAGTCCCGGTTGCGGGCATAGACTGAAATGGCGGCTTTATCTGGCCAGTCTTGCAAGCTTCTGGGGTCGTGATCGGGACCATAATTGAGGCCGAACATCACAATGGAGCGTACCTCGGACCACAACACGCGCGGGTCAGCGCGGCGCTCCTTTGTCTCGCTCATCCATGCCATGGTGCCGTGATGGTTTGCGGCCAGAAAATCTTCCAGCCGCGCCGGGGCCTGCGGAATGCTGTCCGGTGTGGTGATGCGACAGAGGTCAAAGCCTTTGTCAGCCGCCTCTGCCTTGAGGAAATCTGTGAGTTTGCGGCGCTTTTCGCGTATTTTTTCTGCCGCCCGGTCGCTGTTGCGGTCTTGCGGCATTGCCGTCTCCGTCAAAAATCCAGATCAGCGTAATGGGACACGGGTGTCAGGCCCCGCACCCGCTCGGTTAACAGCGGGCGAAACGACGGGCGCGATTTCAGCCGTTGATACCAGTCCTTGGCAATTGGCGATTCGGCCCAGTCAATCTCGCCCAGATAATCGAGCACGGAAATGGCAGCGCCTGCGGCCAGATCACCATAGCTCAGGCGATCACCGGCAAGCCATGTGCGCGAACCGGCCAGCCAGCTGAGATATTTCATATGCTGGCGCACATTGCCGCGCGCTGTGCGCAGCACTTTGGAATCGGGCGCACCACCGCCAAGCCCGTTGGGGGTTTGCAGCTTGAACACCCGCTCGCGCGCCAAGGGCCGCGTGACATCCTGTTCCATTTTTTGCAGGAACCAGTCCACCAGACGGCGAATTTCGGCCCGTTGAAACGGGTCTTCGGCCAAAAGGCGACGGTCGCGTTTCAAAACCCCATGGGTTTCATCGAGAAACTCGGAAATCACCGTGGCACCGCAGAGCGTGCGCATATTGTCATCCACATAGACCGGCAGCGTGCCTGCCGGATTGAGGTTGAGAAATTCCCGGCGTTTTTCCCAGATCTGTTCTTCGACCAGATCAGCCTGAAATCCGTATTCGGACAGGATCAGCCTGACAAAACGAGACGTTGTTGACATGGGATGGTGATACAAAGTGGGCATTGCTGTGTGACTGTTCCGGTTCGGGCGTTGATCGTATGGTGTTCAAGCCTGCCTGTAGGGACTTGCGTGTCTGGACTTGCGTGTCTTCGGGTTCCCAGATGGGTAAGCTTGTGTCTATAGAATTGCTGCTCCGTCATACAGGCGAATCGCTTTCCTTGTCACGCCCATCAAAAGGACAATCCATGGAAGATCAATCGATCATCAGCGCTCTCATTCTGGGTCTTATCGAAGGGTTGACTGAATTCATACCGGTTTCATCGACGGCACATGTGCTTTTGGCAGGCCATTTCCTCGGTTTCAAGTCGCCCGGCAATACGTTTGCTGTGTTGATTCAGCTCGGAGCCATTCTGGCCATTCTGGCCGTCTATATTCAGAAATTGCTGGCAATTGTCTTTTCCCTGCCGAGCAATCCACGCAGCCGCCATTTTGTGCTGGCGGTTCTGGTCGCCTTTTTGCCCGCCGCCGTGATTGGTGCGATTGCCCATGATTATATCAAGGCGGTGTTGTTTGAAACGCCGATGCTGATCTGCATCATGCTGATTGTTGGCGGCATTGTGCTTTTGGTGGTTGACCGTATGACGTTTACGCCACGCTATACCGATGTGATGGATTATCCGCTCTCGCTTGCGCTGAAAATTGGCTTTTTCCAGTGCCTTGCCATGATTCCCGGCACGTCGCGCTCTGGTGCCACCATTGTCGGCTCGCTGTTGATGGGCACAGACAAGCGCTCTGCGGCGGAGTTTTCCTTCTTTCTGGCCATGCCAACCATGCTGGGTGCTTTTGTGCTGGACCTCTATAAGAATCGCAATGCGCTGAGCATGGATGATGGCCTGTTGATTGGCTTCGGCTTTATCGCTGCGTTTATCTCGGCCTTGTTTGTGGTGCGCGGCCTGCTGGATTTTGTCTCAAAGCGCGGTTACGCCCCGTTTGCATGGTGGCGCATTGTCGTGGGTGTGGTTGGCCTGATTGCCTTGCAGCTTCACGGATAATATCAAGTCGCAAAAAAGGCCCGCATCAAGCGGGCCATTTTGTATCATGATAACGTTTGAAGCCGCGACAGGCTTGATACAAAACAAACGTCTGTGAGCGCATTCAGCGTGCAATGGAACCTGTGCTGCACGGATCCACGCCATAGGCTGGTGTGCAATTTCCCTTACGGGCTGCAACCGTTGTCGGTGCCACAAAAGAGCCTGCGAGAATAACCAAAGCCGCACACGCGAAGAACAGTGCGATAGACTTGCCCATGAAAGATGAACCCCAAAACGTCAAGATTGATGGCGGGACCTTGGAAAGTGATAGTCCGTGCGCTGATCCGTGTTTACGCATGGCCTATCGCAACATCAATAGCAGATTTGGCTGAATCAGCGGTTAATCCAACTAATTGAAAGATGCGTCTTTTGTGCAACGCCGACACAAAAGACGCTGGTTTCCTCAGGCGGCCTTGCCGGAGCGGCTGTATTGGCCTTTCGGGCGGAAATGCACCAGATAGGATGGCAGAACAGCGCCCACAGAGCGCGGGTGAATGCCAAGGCCTTGCAATGTGCGTCCGTCTGCTTTTGCGGCAGCAGAGACGACATTGTCGCTTTTCAACAGCGTCAGCTGGTCTTTGGTCAAAGGCGGCTGAATCAGCGGAATGGCAGAGGTGATGGCCGCAACAAGCGAGGCCATGCCAAAGGACATTGATACCAGCGGCGTATCGCGGTCGACAACGCGCAGCATTTCCTCAAGACATTGGCGGAAGCTCAACACTTCAGGGCCGCCCAATTCGTAGACGCCTGCCTTGAGCTGGCCGTCAATGGCCTTGCCCACGGTTTCAGCCACGTCTTCAACAAAAACCGGCTGGAATTTGGTCGATCCGCCACCAATCAGTGGCAGAAACGGTGCCGTGCGGGTCATGGCAGCGAATTTGTTGAAGAAATTGTCTTCCGGCCCAAATACGATGGACGGCCGCAAAATGATGGCATCTGGCATGGACTTCAGCACGGCCTCTTCGCCGCGGCCCTTGCTGGCGGCGTACAGAGATTTCGATTTTGCATCCGCACCAATGGCAGAGACATGCACCAGCTTTGCACCGGCTGCTGCCGTTGCTTCGGCGACCGTGCGTGCGCCGAAATCCTGCACCGCGTCAAACTTGTTGCGACCGGCTTCAAACAGGATGCCAACGCAATTGACAACGAAGGATGCACCCTCAATCGCTTTTACAACGCTGTCCTTGTAGCGAAGATTGGCCTGCGACAGTGAAATCTGTCCGACATTGCCAAAGGGCAGCACAAAACCGGCCAGATCGGGACGGCGCACGGCCACGCGCACGCGATACCCACGCTGCGCCAGAACCCGCACCACGTGCCGCCCGACAAAGCCGGAGCCTCCGAAAACAGTTACAAGCGGCGGAAGATTTGCGAACGTCATAAATAGCTCCTGCGGATCGGATCGTCAGACAAGGCCATAGTCAGACCAGGTCATCTTGCTGTGTCATATCGCTATTGCATTGCGAGGTGAAGCAGAATCATCAAGGATCCCGCTTACGGCGCGCCTTATTGCCCTTCGATCAGCAGGATCTCGCCATCGGCCACTTCCTGCCTGATTTTAACGGCGGCCTGATATTCCTCCGAATTGTAACAGTCCACGGCATCCTGAAAGGATGGGAACTCAATCACCACATTGCGCGCGCGCGATGCGCCTTCAACAGCCTCGGTTTTGCCACCTCGGGCCAGAAAAATGGCACCATAGCGCTCAAAGGCGGGTTTTGCCGTTGAAATATAATCCTTGTAGCGCTCAGCGTCACGAACATCGACGCGCGCGATCCAGTATCCCTTTGCCATCAAATCACCTCTTTCATTTTCTCATGTTTGATCGGTGAAATCCGGGCCAACGTCAAGCGGCATCAATCCGGGGGCATGGGCCTCTCGCATTTTTGCATTGCGGTATGCATTCTGGAATGCAATGTCTTGATCAAGACGTGGAGTGAAGGTTCTGAAAAGCACGCAAGGGGCAAATTTTGTGACAAAGCCGGTTTACACTGTGTTGCTGGCACTGTTGCTCGGCACAGGGGCCGCGATGGCGGCAGAGGCGGCACCTGCCAATCATCCAGCCGGTGCGGTGCCATGTTCTCCTGCCCTTTATGAGGCGCTGCGGGCAGTGCCGGATGATATTTCTCTGGTGCAGCCAGTGGCTTGCAAGGTTGAGCTCGGGAGCGATGATCTGGTGATGACCGATCTGGCCTTTCTCGGGGCCGAGGCCAGCGGTGCCAGTCTGGATTGCCATGGCGGAATCATCGGCATTTCCGGTCGTCCGCCCAAGGGTGCGCCACCCACCATCCAGATTGCCTCTGTGCGCGGTGAAGATGGAAAATGGAGCGTTCCACACGATATTACCATTCGAAACTGCAAGATTTACGGCTCCATTCGCATCATGGGTCTTGGTGCCAATGGTGAGGCGGAAGATGTGCGGCAGTCCTCGCTGAACCGCAACCACACCGAATTTGCGCAAAGTGTGGCTCCCTCCGGCATTGTGCTGGATAATCTCACCATTGTCGCCGATGGACCAATTCCGGTTTACATTGCGCCGGGCGTCACAAGGGTGACGTTGTCCCGCTCCGTTCTCAGCGGCAGCACAAAAGGCTCTGCTGTCTATCTTGATGCGGAATCGGGGCATAATGTGATTTCTGGCAACCGCTTTGAGGTGACGACCCGAAACCGTGAAATGCTGTCGGTTGATGGTTCGGCCCAGAATGTGATTGAGGCCAACAGTTTTACCAATGCTGATCATGGCGGCATTTATCTCTATCGCAACTGCGGCGAAGGCGGCACGATCCGCCATCAGACGCCGCAGCGCAACCGGATCGACAATAACAGGTTCATCTACCAGGATGTTGGCCATCCCAAGCCTGCCGTCTGGCTCAATGCCCGCGAACCATGGCAGAATTTTTACTGTGAACAAGACCCGCCAGCCCCCTTTGGCAGTGGCGCGGACAACCATAGCTTTGCCAATCTCAACACCGTCACCAACAATCAGATTGTTGGCGGCGATGTCGGATTGATCCGCGACAATGGCACCCATAACACCCTGACCGGCAATACGGCCAGTGCGCGGTAAGAGCGTTACAGGACCGTCTGCATTTCCGCCAGAATAGCCTTTGCAGCGGCTTTCGGATCTTGTGCCTGCGTAATGGGACGTGCCACCACCAGATGGCTGGAACCGGCCTGCAAGGCTTGAGCCGGTGTCATCACCCGCTTTTGATCGCCGTTGTCGGCGCCTGCCGGGCGAATGCCGGGCGTGACCAGCGCCATATCCGGCCCGATGATGGCGCGCACGGCGCTGGCTTCCTGCGCCGAACAGACAATGCCGCCCATGCCGGCTGCTTTTGCCTGCTGTGCCCGTTGCAGCACCAGACTTTGCGCATCATGGCTATAGCCCGCATCAACCAGATCCCGATCGTCCATCGAGGTCAGAACCGTTACCCCCAGCAGGCACAGATCCGAGCCTTTTGCGGCAGCAACGGCGGCAGACATGGCTTTGGGATAAGCGTGAAGGGTCAGCATGGTCATGCCCATTTTGACAATATTCTCCACGGCGGATGCAATGGTGTTGTCAATGTCGAGCAGTTTCATATCGAGGAAGACTTTTTTGCCGCTCTGCGACAGATCACGGGCCAGCTCCAGTCCGCCAGCAAAAGCCAGCTGATAGCCGATCTTGTAAAACAGCACGTCATCGCTCAACGTTGAAACCAGCGTTTCAGCCTGAGCAACAGTCGGCACATCCAGACCGACGATCAAGTGGTTGCGCGCATCCATGGGCCATCTCCCTGCCAATCTTCCGTGACGGTCCAGTCGCATGAGATGCGTCGATCCGCAAGGGTGAAACCAAAGAGATTGCCCATGGCGTTGATCACAACACGCAAGAGCTTTCTCAATCAGCGACGACGATAGACCCACAATTGGGCAGGCGGGATATTGCGCACCACAAAATCAAAATGCTGGACGTAATAGCTGCCGCCATTGGCAATCACCGGCGATACCGGCCCATAGGAAATCTGCATGAAAGGGCGGCCATGGGGCACGCGATCCAGCATGTCTTCCACCAGCCGCACCCGCTCCTGCATGGGGAAGTTCAAAAGCGGCACTGCGGAAATGACGCAATCAAAGGTCAGGCCAGCCAGCGGCCCCAGCGTATTTTCCATATCAAAGGCATTGCCCTGAACAAAATTGACACCGGGCAGAGTGGCTTTCAGATGTTGATAGAAGCTGGCGGAATATTCCACCGACACCAGTTTTTCCGGTGCAATGCCTCTGGCCAGAATGGCCTTGGTGATAACGCCCGTACCGGGGCCAAGCTCCAGAACCGGCAGGCCCGATTCCGGATTGACAATGCTTGCCATGCGCCGTGCGGTGATACCAGAGGTGGGGACAATGGCCCCAACCTGCTTTGGCCCTCTCATGGCACCCTTGAAGAAGCGGATCTCCTCGTCGAATTTTTTCTCAAACCGTTCCTTAAGGTTGAACTTCATGGACTGCCATCTCCTCACAGTATGTCTTTGCATCCATCATGGGCGCATAATCGACATCTTTGCTGCATTTGTCGCAAAAACAAGACAAAATGGCGCAAATGTGAAAATTTTATGTCTGGCAGTCCGCGAAGTTTAACAGAAACGCGGACGTATGAAACCCGCCCTATACTCGCATTGGCATCAAGACGTAGAGCGCATCGTCGCCTGCCGTGTCGCGGATCAGGGTTGGTGAGCCCGCATCGGCCAACAGGAAAATCGCCTCTTCGCCGGAAAGCTGAGCGGTGATGTCGAGCAGATATTTGGCGTTGAAGCCGATTTCCATGGCGTCGTTGTCATAGCCAACGGCCACTTCTTCGGTGGCACTGCCGGAATCGGGATTGTTGACGGTCAGCATCAGATGACCATCGCCAATCGCCAGCTTCACGGCGCGGCCACGCTCAGACGAAATGGTCGAAACGCGGTCCACGGCGCGGGCAAAGGTCTGGCAATCGACGCGCATTTCCTTGTCGTTGGATTGCGGAATGACGCGCTGATAATCGGGGAAAGTGCCGTCAATCAGCTTGGAGGTCAGCACGATCTCGCCAATGCCGAGGCGGATTTTCGCATCCGACACTTCCAGATTGACAATCAGGTCTGGATTATCGACCAGCTTTTGCAATTCGCCCACGGTTTTGCGCGGAATGATAATGCCGGGCATTCCCTCCGATCCCGATGGCGCTTCCACATCGGCGCGGGCCAGACGGTGGCCATCGGTGGCAACGGCGCGCAGCTTCAATTTACCGTCGGCTTCAATGGTGTGCAGGTAAATACCGTTGAGGTAATAGCGGGTCTCTTCCGTCGAGATCGCAAACTGGGTGCGATCGATCAGCATCTTGAGATCAGCAGCCTTGAGCTTGAAGGAATGGCTGAAGGCACCTGCGGTCAGGTCGGGGAAATCCGACTCTGGCAGGCATTGCAGCGTAAACTTGGAACGCCCGGAGGCCACTGTCATGCTCGCGCCATCGGGATTGGTGGAGAGCAGCACTTCTGCGCCATCCGACAATTTACGCACGATTTCATAGAGCAGATGCGCAGGCACCGTGGTGGCTCCGGCCACCTCGACATTGGCGGGTGTGGCCTCGGTGATTTCCAGATCAAGGTCGGTGGCCTTCATGGCAAGGCTTGTGCCTTCTGCCCGCAGCAACACGTTGGACAGGATTGGAATGGTGTTTCTGCGCTCGACCACCCGGTGAACGTGGTTCAGGGATTTGAGAAGGTTGGACCGTTCAAGAGTTATACGCATAGACGCTGCCACTTTCGACCTGTGCGATCCCTGTCAGGATCGGCTCTGCCTGTTCCGTGTTGTACAAACCCGGAGGATTGGGACGGGCAAAATGGCAGGAAATACCCGACAATTGCAAGGCCCCAGCCGGTTTTGAGCGCGGAAGTTTTGCTCTTTCCACTGTGGATAGCCGGGATGAGCTTGTTCCAATCGTGTGGGTGTCGCATAACGGCAGAGAAAGACAGCCCTGAAATCATGAAAGCGGCGACCAGACCTTTGACCCATTCTCAAGACACTCAGGCCTCGATAGCAAAAACATTCCGTGTTCACGACAGGGCGGTTTCTGCCCGTCCGCTTGAGGTGGCGCTGTATCTGGTGGCCACGCCCATTGGCAATCTGGGTGACATTACGCTTCGGGCGCTGGAAGTGCTGGCCGGTGCCGATGTGCTGGCCTGCGAAGACACCCGCGTCACCCGCGTGCTGCTGGACCGCTACGGCATTGCCACGCGCCCTTACGCTTACCATGAGCACAATGCCGAGGAGGTCGGTCCAAAGCTGATTGAAGCGCTTGCGGCAGGCAAATCCGTGGCCTTGGTATCGGATGCCGGAACGCCATTGGTGTCAGACCCCGGTTATCGCCTTGGCCAATTGGCACTGGAGGCGGGCTTGAAAGTGGTGCCGATTCCGGGACCATCGGCACCGCTTGCGGCTTTGGTTGGCTCTGGCCTGCCCAGCGAGGCCTTTGTGTTTGCGGGGTTTCTGCCCACCAAAGACAAGGCAAGACGCGACCGTTTGAGCCAATGGGCTGCCACCCCCGCCACCCTGATTTTTTTTGAATCCCCGCACCGTATTGGCGCAACCCTTGCGGCCGCCAAGGAGGTGCTCGGCAGTGAGCGCCCCGCTTGCGTCTGCCGTGAGCTGACCAAGACCTTTGAAGAATTTCGCCGTGGCACGCTTGGCGAATTATCCGCCTATTATGACGACGAGCGGCAGGTGAAAGGCGAGATCGTGCTGGTGGTCGGGCCGCCGCTTGAGAAAGCTGCTCCCGAGGCCGCAGATATTGACCGCTTGCTGATCGAGCTCTCCAAGACCTTGCAAACCGCCAAGGCCGCAGCGGAAGCTGCAAAGCAAACCGGCCTGCCGCGCAAAGAGCTGTATCAACGGCTGCTGGAGTTGAAGTCGGACCCATGACACCAAAGCCCACGATCGATGCAAAGCGCAAAAAGGCCGAGCGGCGCGGTCGCTGGTCAGAATATGGGGCGGCGCTCTATCTGCTGCTGAAAGGCTATCGCATCGTGGCGCTCCGTCACAAAACCAAATGGGGCGAGATCGACATTATTGCCCGCCGCGGCGATGTAGTGGCTTTTGTGGAAGTCAAAGCCCGCTCCACCCGGCAATTGGCCATTGATGCTGTGGGCTATGAGAGCCAACGCCGTATTCGTGCCGCAGGCGATGTCTGGCTGTCACGTCAGCCCGATGCAGCGCGTCTGTCCCAGCGCTGCGATATTATTGCAATCGTGCCGGGATCATGGCCTTTTCATCTCACGGATGCCTTCTGAAATTCCATAAATAGAGAGGGCAAATTCAGTATTTCGCATATTTCGTCCTTTGTAATCATTCCGTCACAAAACATTCAAGTGCCTGTCATGAAGCCTCTCTAATGGCTTGCTCACCCCACATTGGCGGAGAGGATCAAACCATGTTCAAGAAGCTTTCGATGGCGGCACTGGCCGTCACTGTATCGACCACATCATCATTTGCCGCAACCAACATCAGCTGGTGGCACGGCATGGGTGGCCGCAACGGCGAAGTCATCAATGAATTGTCGCAGAAGTTTAACGCAGGCCAGAGCGAATGCGTTCTGACGCCTGTCTCCAAGGGCTCTTACGAAGAAGCTCTGGCTGCTGGCATCGCTGCTTTCCGCTCGCATGATCAGCCGAACATTCTTCAGGTGTTTGATGCCGGTTCTGCCACGATCATCAACGCCAAGGGCGCAACCATTCCGGCAGAAGATCTGCTGACCAAGGCTGGTTACAAGTTTGACCGCAATGCTTTCATTGAAGGCGTGCGTTATTTCTACGCCGACAAGACCGGCAAATTTGTCGGTATGCCGTTCAACTCGTCTGCTCCTATTCTCTACACCAACACTGAAGCCCTGAAAAAGGCTGGCGTTGAGGCACCAAAGACCTGGGAAGAGTTTGAAGCCATTGCACCAAAGCTGAAGGCTGCTGGCTACATTCCGCTGGTTCAGTCGCAGCTGACATGGGAATTCACTGAGAATTTCTTCTCGCGCAACAACATCCAGTTTGCCACGAACAACAATGGCTATGACGGCCTTGCTGGCACCACCATCAATGTGACCGATCCAAACCACGTGATGATGTATGACAAGCTGAAGGCCTGGAAGGACGAAGGCTATTTCGCTTACTACGGCGCTGGTTGGAACGACAACCAGAAGCCTTTTGAAGAAGGAAAGGTTGCGCTCTGGGTTGGCTCTTCCGGCTCGTTCGGTGGTTTGCAAAAGACGGCGTCCATGCCATTTTCCGCAACGTTTTTGCCCTACTGGGGCTCCATCAAGGGCGCAGGCGTACACAGCTTTATCGGCGGCGCTGCCCTTTATGCCATGTCCGGCAAGACTGAAGCTGAAAACAAGTGCACAGCCGCTTTCTTCAACTTCCTGACTCAGCCTGAAATCCAGAAGTTCTACCATCAGGCCACCGGCTATGTTGCCATCACCACGGCCGCTTACGAGCTGGCCAAGAAGGAAGGCTACTACGAGAAGACCCCTGTTGCTGAAGTCGGTATCAAGCAGCTTCAGCTTCCCGGCGGCGAATGGGACAAGGGTTATCGCCTTGGTTTCTACCCACAGATCCGCTCGGTGATGGAGCGTGAATACAACAAGATCTTCTCTGGCGAAACCACGCCTAAGGCTGCAATGGAAACCATCAAGAAGGAAGCTGACGAAATCCTGGCACGCTTTGCCAAGACCGCAGGCTGAACCCTGACACCTCCGACATGATGTCACCCGGAGGCGATTCATCGCCTCCGGGACTTGCTTTGAAAGGTTGCCGCGATGAAGCGCGTTCAGTTCAACTCGCGATTTCTCCCCTATTTCTTCCTGATGCCGCAATTTTGCATTGTGGCCATCTTCTTCTATTGGCCAGCGGTGCAGGCCATTCAGTCGTCTTTTTACATTGAAGACCCGTTCGGCTTTGGCTCAACCTTCGTGGGTCTGGCCAATTATGCCGATATGTTTAGCTCGCCGGAATATCGCAAAATCGCGCTGTTTACGCTGTGCTTCAGTGTTATCGTTACGTTTTTGGTGCTGTCCATCGGAACCGTGCTCGCCGTCAAGGCTGATGCCGTGATCCGTGGACAATCGGCCTACAAGACCCTGCTGATCGTCGTCTATGCCATCGCCCCGCCTGTGGCGGGCCTGATCGGCATGATGTTCTTTGATCAGCACATCGGCCCCTTTGTGAAATTCGTGGCCCTGTTTGGCTGGGATATGAAAGTGGGCCTGAACTATTTCGATACCGCCTTTGCCATGGTGGCCATCGCCGTGTGGAACCAGATTCCCTACAATTTCATCTTCATTCTGTCTGGCCTTCAGGGCATTCCGGCCTCGGTGCGCGAAGCGGCTACACTCGATTGCCGCTCCGGCACCCGCCGGTTCTGGACCGTGACCATGCCGCTTTTGACACCCACAGCGTTTTTCCTGCTGGTGGTCAACATGACCTATTCGCTGTTTGATACGTTTGCGGTGATCGACGTGATCGTCAAGGACAAGGCTGCCGATAACCCGATTACGCTGGTCTATAAGGTTTATCTTGATGGTTTCCGGGGCAATGACATAGGGTCTTCTTCCGCGCAATCGGTAATCCTGATGGTCGTCGTGCTGGTTTTGACAATGATTCAGTTCCGCTTCATTGAGCGTCGCGTCCATTACGGTTGAGGAGAAGACTATGTATAAAACCAAACTCTTCGACCATGTGATTCTGATCCTCGGCGTGATTATGATGATCGGCCCGCTGGTAGTGGCGTTTGCTACCTCATCACACACAGCGGCCGAAATCCACCAGAAGGGCCTGATGCTCTCCATGGGCGGGCATCTGGAAGAGACCTATCACAAGGTACTGTT
This sequence comes from Gillisella vitis, assembly GCF_014204625.1. Classification (GTDB taxonomy): domain Bacteria; phylum Pseudomonadota; class Alphaproteobacteria; order Rhizobiales; family Rhizobiaceae; genus Allorhizobium; species Allorhizobium vitis_F. Next base: position 137,500 of record NZ_JACHLU010000003.1, read on the forward strand.
TGCCCAGACCGGATTTAATGGCAAGGTCACGGGTCTCAGCATGTTGCTCAATTCGCTGATCCTTGGCCTTGGCTTTGCCATCGGCAAAATAGTGCTCTCGATGATGGCCGCTTACGCCATTGTCTATTTCCGCTTTCGTTTTGCCACGCTGGCTTTCTGGATCATCTTCACCACGCTGCTGTTGCCGCTGGAAGTGCGCATTATCCCGTCCTACAAAGTGGCGAGTGATCTGGGTCTTCTGAACTCCTATACGGGTCTCATCCTGCCATTGCTGGCCTCTGCCACCGGCACCTTCTTCTTCCGACAGTTTTTCAAATCCGTGCCGGAGGAACTCTTGGAAGCTGCCCGCATTGACGGGGCTGGCCCGTTCAAATTCCTGATCGACATTCTGGTGCCGCTGTCGCGCACCATGATTGCGGCGGTGTTTATCATCATGTTCGTCTATGGCTGGAACCAGTATCTCTGGCCGATGCTGATGACCACGGACGAGAGTTTTTACACGCTGATGCGCGGTATCAAGCAGATCCTTCAGGTCTGGGTGGGCGCACAAATTCCCGATTATAACGAAGCCTTTGCCATGGCCGTGCTCGCTATGCTGCCCCCGATCATCATCGTGGTGGTGTTCCAGAGCTGGTTCATCAAGGGCCTCACCGAAACCGACAAGTAAAGGACAGTCCAATGGCTTCCATCGATATCAATCAGGTCTCCAAGATCTATGACGGCGGTGTGCGTGCTGTGAACAGCGTGGACATCCAGATCAATGACGGTGAATTTATCGTGCTGGTTGGCCCCTCCGGCTGTGGCAAATCCACGCTTTTGCGCATGGTGGCCGGGCTGGAAAGCATCTCGGAAGGCGTGGTACGCATTGGCGATCGCGTCGTCAATCAGGTTGAACCGGCAGACCGCGACATCGCCATGGTGTTTCAGAATTACGCGCTCTATCCGCATATGACCGTGCGGCAAAATCTGGCCTATGGACTGAAAAACCGCAAAACCCCGAAAGACGAGATTGACGCCCGCGTGGCCGAAGCCGCTCGAATGCTGCAACTGGAGCCTTATCTGGACCGCAAGCCGCGCGCCCTCTCTGGCGGTCAGCGCCAGCGCGTGGCCATGGGCCGCGCCATTGTGCGCAAGCCTGCGGTGTTCCTGTTTGACGAGCCACTGTCCAACCTTGATGCGAAGCTGCGTGTGTCGATGCGGGTGGAAATCCGCAAGCTCCAGCGCCGCCTTGCCACCACGTCGATTTATGTGACGCATGATCAGCTGGAAGCCATGACCTTGGCGGATCGTCTGGTGGTGCTCAACGGTGGCCGCATCGAGCAGATTGGCACGCCTTTGGAGGTGTATAACAAGCCCGCCTCGACTTTTGTGGCCAGCTTCATTGGCTCACCGGCCATGAACCTGATCACGGCGCGGCTGGATGGCAACCGCCTGTCGCTCTGGCCCATCAGCTTTGTGTTTGATGGACAAGCCTCTTACAGCGGTGAAGTCACAGTGGGTATTCGTGCTGAAGATCTCGCCATTGCCGCGCCCGGCCAGCCTTATCTGCCGTTCAAGGTCGACTATATTGAAGAGCTGGGGGCGGTTCGCCTTGTGCATGGCTTTGTGGGCGATCAAGCCCTGTGTGCGACGCTGCCGGTGGATGTTGAACTCAGCGATGATCTGCGCCTTGGCATTCGACCAGAGCGCCTGCATTTCTTCGACAAGGATGGCCGCCGCATTGATGTGCCCTTCAGTGAGGCCCGCATGGTGCTGGGTTCGGATGCTGTGGCGGTTGACGCATAAGCATATCGGCTGACCATCAATCCTGTTAACTGGATATTGTCGGCTTTCCTGATATTCTATGGTCTGGGGGCCGAGACGATCAGGGGGTGATTATGCCAATCAGAATGCTCATCGCCGGACTGGCCGGTGCCGCCATGGCATTGCCGCGCCTGAAGCGCGGCGATGATGCGCCGCCCTTGGTGGCGGGCCACGCCTATGGGGTTGAGCTTTTGCCTGCCCCCATCAATCCAGACTGGGTTGTTGCTGGCGATCCACAGGCGCGGTTGGCCAATCACTCGACCAGCGCCGATGAGGCTTCATCAACCGCTGTGTGGGATTGCACCGCTGGCACCTTCCGCTGGTATTTCGGTTGGGATGAGACCGTGGTGATTCAGGAAGGTGAGGTGCATGTGACCGCAGAAGACGGCAGTGAGCGCATCTTGCGGGCTGGCGATATTGCTTACTTCAAAGGTGGCACCTGGGCCACATGGCGCATTGAGACCTATGTGCGCAAGATTGCGTTTTTGCGCAAACCCTTTCCAGAGCCATTGGCCACTCTTTACCGCCTGCGCAATGCCCTGCGCGGAGCCTCTCGAACGGGCCTGTGATGCTGTAGAAATTCTGCCAAAGAACGTTGCGTTCGGCGCGCCGCCATCCTACATCTCTGTGCATTGCAGTGAGAGATAGATCATGGCCAAGATTACCAATGTCGCCGTCCAGATGGACCACGTTTCCTCCATCAATATCGCAGGCGATTCGACATTCGCCATGAGCCTTGAGGCGCAAAGCCGCGGCTATAAGCTGTTTCATTACACGCCCGACCGCCTGACCATGCGCGATGGCCGCATTTTTGCAACCGTTGAGCCGATGGAATTGCGCGATGTGAAGGGCGATCACTACACTTTGGGCGAGGCAGAGCGCGTGGACCTGTCCACCATGGATGTCGTGCTGCTGCGCCAGGACCCGCCGTTTGATATGGCCTATATCACCGCCACCCATTTGCTGGAGCGCATTCATCCCAAAACGCTGGTGGTCAATGATCCGGCCTGGGTGCGCAATTCGCCAGAGAAGATTTTCGTCACCGAATTTGCCGACCTGATGCCGCCAACGCTGATCACCCGTGATCCCGCCGAGATTGCCGCATTCCGTGCCGAGCAGGGTGATATTATCCTGAAACCCCTCTACGGCAACGGCGGGGCAGGCGTATTTCACTCCACCCGTGATGACCGCAATTTCTCATCGCTGATGGAAATGTTCACTCAGATGTTCCGCGAACCCTTCATTGCTCAGGGCTATCTGCCTGCGGTGCGCAAGGGCGACAAGCGCATCATTCTGGTGGATGGCGAGCCGGTGGGGGCCATCAACCGCGTACCTGCCGAAAACGACGCCCGCTCCAACATGCACGCGGGTGGCAGGCCGGAGCCGACCGAATTGACGGCCCGCGAGCGCGAAATCTGCGCCCGCATTGGTCCGGCCCTGCGTGAGCGCGGCTTCCTGTTGGTCGGTATCGACGTGATTGGTGACTACATGACCGAGATCAACGTCACCTCGCCCACTGGTCTTCGTGAAGTGAAAAAATTTGGCGGGGCAGACATCGCAAGCCTGCTGTGGGATGCGATTGAGAAAAAGCGCGGCTGACACGCCCGATGTCTTGCCAGCACGTTGAGCGCTCCTGTGGCCTGCCATGGGAGCATTTTTGTGTTTATAGCCTTGATACCTGCAATACCTCGTTCCGTTTTGTTCCTTTTGTGCAACCAGATACAACCATTTTTCCATGAATACGTGATTTTGTTCATTTATTGTTCTTGTTGTTTTGAAAGGTATATGCAATTCTGGGGTTGTGAAGGATTGCGTTTCGGTGTTTGTGTGCAATCATTTTGTTTATTTTAATGTGCTGATTTAATTTAAGGTTTCTCCGGTGGCGGGATAAGGCCGGAGATGGGGTCCGATAAGTTGATCAGAATTTGAGCGGGCAGGGGCTGTATATGGTTGCACGGGTCGGAACAGTTGCATTTCAGGGCATTGATGGTGTCCCGGTCGATGTTCAGGTGATGGTGGCACCGGGCAAGATCGGGATGCAGATTGTCGGCCTGCCTGATAAGGCGCTGGCTGAAAGCCGCGAGCGGGTGCAGGCCGCCCTGCATGCATCTGGCCTTGCCCTGCCGCCTAAGAAAGTCACGGTCAATCTGGCACCTGCTGATCTACCCAAGGAAGGCTCTCACTATGATCTGGCCATTGCCCTTGGCCTGATGGCCGCACTGGGAGCGATTCCGGGTGATGTGCTGGGCGATTATCTGGTGATCGGTGAGCTTAATCTTGATGGCACCATTGCCCCGGTGACGGGGGCACTGCCTGCGGCCATGGCAGCCAATGCGTTGAACAAAGGCTTGATTTGCCCCGCTGATAGCGGCCCGGAAGCCGCATGGGCAGGGTCTGACATTGATATTCTGGCACCGCGCAGTCTGATCGCACTGGCCAATCACTTCAAAGGCACGCAGGTGCTCACCCGTCCGCATCCGGCCAGCCGGGCCTTGCCGGGCAATCTGCCGGATCTGGCCGATATTCGCGGGCAGGAGAGCGCCAAGCGGGCGCTGGAAGTGGCAGCGGCAGGCGGTCATAATCTGCTGATGGTGGGGCCGCCCGGCTCTGGAAAGTCCATGCTGGCGGCGCGGATGCCGTCGATCCTGCCGCTTCTGTCGCCGCCGGAATTGCTGGAAGTGTCGATGATCCATTCCATCGGCGGGCATTTGTCGGGCGGCAAGCTGTCCGACCGCAGACCTTTTCGCACCCCGCATCATTCGGCCACCATGGCAGCCCTTGTGGGGGGTGGAATGAAAGCCAAGCCCGGTGAGGCGTCTCTTGCCCATCATGGTGTGCTGTTTCTGGATGAGTTTCCAGAGTTTTCGCCGCAGGTGCTGGATGCACTGCGCCAACCGCTGGAAAGCGGTGAGTGTATCATTGCCCGTGCCAATCATCGGGTGACATATCCGGCTAATTTCCAGTTGATTGCGGCCATGAACCCGTGCCGCTGCGGTATGGCCGGCGAGCCGGGCCACACCTGCGCGCGCGGCATTCGCTGCATGACAGAATATCAGGGGCGCATTTCCGGCCCTTTGATGGACCGGATTGATATTCGCATTGACGTTCCAGCGGTCTCGGCTGTCGATCTGATCAAGCCAATGGCAGCCGAAAAAAGCGCCGATGTTGCGCGCAGGGTGAATGCTGCCCGCCAACGGCAGTTGGCGCGTTTTGAAGCCGCCGGTGTGCCGGAGATCATGGTCAACGCCCGCTGTTCAACAGCTTTGATCGAAAAACTGGCAGCCCCCGATCCGGCCGGTCTCCAGCTTTTGCGCGATGCGGCTGAAAAATTCAAATTTTCAGCCCGCGCCTATCACCGGGTGCTCAAAGTGGCACGGACATTGGCCGATCTGGATGGTTCTGATGCCTTGGGACGCCTGCATCTTGCCGAAGCGATTTCCTATCGCATTCCGGCAGAACGGTTAACATCTGCGGCTTGAGGCGTGTCGGTCATGTCGGAGAGGTGCGCTGAGAGGTTCACTTTTCCCTGACAGACTCTAAGCTGCGGCAACGTCCTGATCATGCATCACGTCAAGCGGGATGGTGAACGCGGCAACCACGCCTGTGGGGGCATAGGTGATGTTGACAGTGCCACGGACGGCACCAATCACGCGCCGTACAAGGGTTGAACCGAAGCCTGAATTGCCCTCTTCGGGCGGCTTCGGTTCTGGTCCACCCTGTTCGCGCCAGCAAAGGGCGAGTGTCTCAGACTGGCTGCCATCCTGTTGCGCGGTGCGCTCTTGCGCCCAGCTCAGATGAATCTCGCCGGAATCAACCGAAAGGCAACCATGTTTGGCGGCATTGGTGCCCAGTTCGTGCAGAACAAGACTGAGGAGAATGACGGCTTGTCCGCTGACCGGGATTGCGGGGCCATCGAGGCGGAGTCTTTTCGTATCCAGCACGCCAAAAGGTTCGAGCGCCTTTGAAACGATGATGCAGACGGTCGTTTCCTCGCCAGACCGCAAGCCCCTGAGCAACAGGTTCGAGCGGGCCATGGCGTGCAGTCGTTCCCGCAGGGCTGCGGCGAATTGTGGGACGGTTGGGGCGTGTTTTTGTGACAGGTTGATAATGGCGCTCACGGTGGCAAACACGTTTTTCAGGCGGTGGTCCAGCTCTTGCGCCATGACTTCCTGATGTTCAGCAAGCCGCTGCATTTCGGCGCGCGCTGCCTTTTCTGATCGATAGGCGCGCATCATCAATGCTGTCAGGCCAATATCCGTCGCAACCACGAAGATATAGAGCGTCATGGCAATCGCCGTGCTGACGGACATCTCGAAGCTGAAGTAAGGTGGGATGAAGAAATACCACGATGCCAAGCCGCCCAGAATGGCCACCAGAATGCCTTGTGGAATGCCAAACACAAAGGCAACCACGACGACAGCCGGGAAAAAGGTGACATAGGGGAATGTGCCCAGAAGGTAAGCATCAACCCAGAAACGCAACGCCAGCGAGGCCGCAAAGATCAGCAGGGACAGGAAATAGGTGAGGACCAGATTGCGTGCTGATGGTGTATCGTGCGCCGCGACGAAAGAAGGCAGCCTGTCGTAAAAGCGTCGCTGGCGCATAAAATCCCCTGAACGGTATAATCGGGATAACGATAGCGGAGAGCATTTGCTTGCGCAATTACGGCATGTCGTTGAAATTATTTATTATGTCCTGGATTTGAATATATTTTCATATAGAATGCTAAAATTCCCGCATAGGTATATTCATCGGTAGAAGACCGGCACGGCAAGATCGTGCCGGTCTTGATGGTTTATTCGCCGAGGCCTGCAAACAGTGCCGTCGAGAGATAGCGCTCGGCAAAGGACGGTATGATCACCACAATCGTCTTGCCCGCATTTTCCGCGCGTTGCCCCACCTTGATGGCTGCGGTCAGGGCAGCGCCTGAGGAAATGCCAACCGGCACGCCTTCGAGACGCGCCACAAGGCGGGCGGTTTCAAAGGCTTCGTCATTGGTCACAGTGACGATTTCATCATAGATGTGAGTGTCGAGAATAGCGGGGGCGAAGCCTGCACCAATGCCCTGAATCTTGTGCGGTCCGGGGGCACCGCCGGAGAGAACCGGGCTATCGGCTGGCTCAACCGCAATCACCTTCACGGCTGGCTTCTTGGCCTTCAGCACTTGGCCTGTGCCGGTGATGGTGCCGCCGGTCCCAATACCGGAGACAAAAATGTCAATCTCGCCCTGGGTGTCGTTCCAGATTTCTTCTGCCGTGGTCTTGCGGTGAATCTCGGGATTGGCCGGGTTTTCAAACTGCTGCGGAATGATCGCGTCTGGAATGGTGGCGGCCAGTTCTTCGGCCTTGGCAATGGCGCCCTTCATGCCCTTGGGGCCTTCGGTCAGCACCAGTTCGGCACCCAGCAGCGCCAGCATTTTGCGGCGCTCAATCGACATGGTTTCCGGCATGGTCAGGATCAGCCGGTAACCCTTGGCGGCGGCTGCAAAGGCCAGCGCAATGCCGGTGTTGCCAGAGGTTGGCTCCACCAGTGTGGTCTTGCCGGGCGTAATTTTGCCCTGCGCTTCAAGGCTCTCGATCATCGCCACGCCGATGCGGTCCTTGACCGAGGCAATCGGATTGAAAAACTCCAGCTTGGCCAGAAGATTGGCTTTCACGCCCTTTTCCTTGGCCAGCTTGTCCAGCCGCACAATGGGGGTGTCGCCAATGGTTTCTGTGATGGAGCCGTATACGCGGCCACGGCCCGGTTTTTTTGCTTCCGACATGTCTGTGCCTCCAGATCAAAACTGTTTGAGCAGACAATAGGCACAAACTGCACTCATCACCAGAACCCTTTGCCTATCGGCGGGCTTTGCAGGAGAAAAAAATCAGGAGAAAACCTCTGCTTTCAAACGTTTATTTCACACGGTCCGGGTGGCGATATAGGCGGCGGTGCCTGCGAGAATACTGGCGGCGGCGCGGTTTAACAGTTTGAGCGCCGAGGGCTGTTTCAGCAGCAGGCGCGCCTTGGCGGCCAGCACGATATAGGGGATCAACACGCTCATCAAAACCACAAAAGTGGTGCCGACCAGTACGAAAAAATCGGTGACGCCAATGGCATCCAGCGGAATGAGGGTCGGCACCAGCGCCACATAAAACAGCATGGTTTTAGGGTTGCCCAGCGTGACAAACAGGCCGGAGAAAAATGAGGCCATACTGCCGGAACTTTTACGGGCCTCAATATCCTGCGGCAAAAGGCCCGCCGTCCAGAGCTTCCAGGCAATATAGGCAAGGTAGAGCGTGCCTGCGAATTTGATGATCAGAAACGGTGTCACAAAGGTTTGCGCCACATAGGACAGGCCGAGAATAACGGCAGTCAGATAGCAAAGATCACCCAAAATCAGCCCCAGTCCCATAAAGAACGTGGGACGAAACCCTGAGCCAAGCGCACGCGCGACAATGGCTGTCATGCCGGGGCCGGGAATGGCAGCGGCAATAAATAAGGCTCCGGCATAGGCAAGCAATGTGGTGATGGTCATGGGATGTCCTCTCAATGCCGCGAAGCTAACGCGAGCGCTCAAAACTTGCAATGGTGACACAATAGCCATTGCGAGGTGCCGATTGTCCTGCTTATCAAAAGTGGCATTCTCGTTTCAGAAAGTTGCCCATGCCCGCCCTCTCGTCGCTTGTTGCCTTTGCCCTCATCTGCCTTGGCATGGTGCTCACGCCCGGACCCAATATGATCTATCTGGTGTCGCGCTCCATCTGTCAGGGGCCAATGGCCGGTCTGATCTCGCTGGGCGGGGTGGCTTTGGGATTTTTCTTTTACATGCTGGCGTCAGCGCTGGGGATTACCGTTCTGGTCATGGCGGTGCCTTACGCCTATGATGCGCTGAAACTGGCCGGAGCCGCTTACCTTGTCTATCTGGCATGGCAGGCGATTAAACCCGGTGGCCGCTCACCGTTTCAGGTGCGGGATCTGCCTAAGGATAGCCCGAAACGGTTGTTTACCATGGGATTGGTGACCAATCTGCTCAATCCAAAGGTGGCGGTTCTGTATCTGTCTTTGCTGCCGCAATTTATTGATCCGGCGCGTGGCAGTGTTTTGATCCAGTTCATCGTGCTGGGCTTGATCCAGATTGCTGTCAGCCTCACGGGCAATGGATTGATCGCGCTGATGGCAGGTTCTATTGCCGCCTTCCTTGGTCGTCGCCCGCTGTGGGTGGTGGTGCAACGCTGGTTGATGGCAACCGTGTTGGCTGCGCTTGCGGTGCGCATGGCAACGGAAGCGCAGCGATAATTCTGTTCTTGAGATCCCCGCTCTGTAAAGTCCGCCTGAAAAAAGCCCAAGTGTTGAAGTGTAGGTTTCGTCATCACTGGTGCTGCGCGGTTGCATGAAGCAACGTTCCTTTTGCGCAGGCCCGTGAGGGAGCGTGTTGCCGACGGCCCGTCATCGGTTGCCTTTCTGATTTTGAAAATTGAACCGATGACCTGAAAAGGCCCAGCACAGAATGAATAGAATTTTGACAGAAACACGCTCTGTCGGCACGGTGAGCGCCGTACGCCATGCGCCTGCCTTGGCGGTTACTACCCTTGTTCTGGGTCTTGCCGGTTGCAGCTCGGTTGCTCTCACTGAGGCTGGCTCACTGTCATCCTATAACCATCTTGGGCCTGTGGAGGGCAGCGTGAGCAAATCGCGCACCTATGCCGATACGCCAGCGCTTTTGTCGGCCACCACCGTTGCAATCCTGCCCACCAAAGTCTCGTCGCAGGCCGCCGCAAACGTCAAAAACACCAGCGAGGACAAGCTGGTTTCCAACGCGCTGGATCGTGCGCTTTGCATTGGGCTGAGTGATAAATATCGAGTGGTGCGTCCGGGTGAGCCGGCTGACATCACGGTGCGGGCAACAATTACCAATATCGTGCCAACCGGAAAAGTCGCGGCAGGAATTTCCAAGGTTGCAACCTTGGGCACCTCTGCGGTATTGCCGGTGGGCGTGCCACGTCTTCCAATTGGTCTTGGCGGGCTGGCGGTCGAAGCCGAAGCGGTCGATGCAAGCGGTGTGCAGCGGGCCGCCATTGTCTGGTCACGCGGGGCCAATTCCATCACCAATGGGCCGCGCATCTCCGAAGTGGGCGATGCTTACGGGCTGGCCGGCACCTTTGCCAATGACTTCTCCAAAATGCTGATCAAGGGAAAGAAAACCTCCGGCGTCAGCCTGGATCTGCCCTCTGGCCAGAAGCTGAAATCACAGTTCGGCGGCGCACCCAAATATGCCGCCTGCGACGCTTTTGGCCGTGCGCCGGGCGTGAGCGGCTTTGTGGCCGGGGCCGTTGGCGCTCCCCCATCCTGGACGGATGACGCCCGACCAGAGTAAAATTGCGGGCCGGAGTGGATCAAACGCCCGTCGAGCCAAAACCTCCGGTGCCGCGCAAGGTGTCGGAGGTTTCCGTCACTTCGATCAGCGGCATCTGGGTCACTGGCGCAATCACCATCTGGGCAATGCGCATACCGCGGGTGATGGTGAAATCTTCATCGCCGAGATTGATCAGCAGCACTTTGACCTCGCCGCGATAATCGCTGTCGATGGTGCCGGGGGTGTTGAGGCAGGTGATGCCGTTTTTAAACGCAAGGCCGGAGCGCGGGCGGATTTGCGCTTCAAAGCCGTGGGGGATTTCCATGATCAGCCCGGTGGGTACCAATGCACGTTTTCCGGGCGAAAGCGTCAGCGGTTCAGCATCCAAAACGGCTGCACGCAGGTCCATGCCAGCAGCGCCTGCGGTCTCGTATGCAGGCAATTGCAGTCCGTCACCATGGGGCAGGCGGCGTAAATTCAGGGTAGGGCGCATGGTTTCTGATCTATTCATGCGGCATTAGTTTGCTCTCAGAGCTGCAAGGTCAATTGCAATTCGGCGCTTTAATCGTTAGATAGCCCGCAATTCCACAGGATTTATATCATGGCTGAAACGCTCGCCGAGGCGGTCTCCCGCCGCCGCACCTTCGCTATTATCGCGCACCCGGATGCTGGTAAAACCACGCTGACCGAAAAACTGCTGCTGTTCGGCGGTGCCATTCAGCTGGCTGGCGAAGTGAAAGCCAAGAAAGATCGCATCCAGACCCGCTCGGACTGGATGAAGATCGAGCGTGAGCGCGGCATCTCGGTTGTTACCTCGGTGATGACCTTTGAATATGACGGCAATGTTTTCAACATTCTCGATACTCCCGGCCACGAAGACTTTGCCGACGATACCTATCGCACGCTGACCGCCGTGGATGCGGCCGTCATGGTGATCGACGCTGCCAAGGGTATCGAGCCTCGGACACTGAAATTGTTCGAAGTCTGCCGGATGCGCGATATTCCGATCATCACTTTCGTCAATAAGATGGACCGCGAAAGCCGGGATATTTTTGAAATTCTCGACGAAGTCGAAGAAAAGCTGGCACTGGACACCGCGCCAATTACATGGCCGGTGGGCCGTTCCAAGAGCTTCTGCGGCTCTTACAATCTGGTTGAGAATACCTACCGTGGCTCCGACAAGCAGGTGGAAGCACTGGCCATGAACAGCCCGAAAAACGTGGCTGAAAACCTGCCGGAAAACGAGCGTCAGACCTTTGTTGACGAGCTGGAACTGGCGCAGGAAGCTTGCCGTCCGTTTGACAAACAGGCGTTTCTGGAAGGCCATATGACGCCAGTGTTCTTTGGCTCGGCGCTGCGCAATTTTGGTGTGCGTGATCTGATCAATGCTTTGGGTGAATTTGCCCCGCCGCCGCGCGATCAGGTGGCGGATGTGCGCAAGGTTCATGCTTCGGAAGAGAAGATGACGGCCTTTGTCTTCAAGATTCAGGCCAATATGGACCCCAACCACCGTGACCGTATTGCTTTTGCGCGGATTTGCTCCGGCAAGCTGGAGCGCGGCATGAAGGCAAGGCTTGCCCGCACCGGCAAAATGATGGGCCTCACGGCACCTCAGTTCTTCTTTGCGTCGCAGCGGCAATTGGCCGACACCGCTTTTGCGGGCGATGTGGTGGGCATTCCCAACCACGGCACTTTGCGCATTGGTGATACGCTCACTGAGGGCGAAGCGCTGGTGTTTCAGGGCGTCCCCAATTTCTCGCCGGAAATTCTGCGCCGCGTGCGCCTTGAAGACGCGATGAAGGCCAAAAAGCTGAAGGAAGCGCTTCAGCAAATGGCGGAAGAGGGCGTGGTACAGCTGTTTTCGCCAGAAGATGGCTCGCCAGCCATTGTTGGCGTGGTCGGCGCGTTGCAGCTCGATGTTCTCAAAGAGCGTCTGTCGGGCGAATATACCCTGCCGGTGTCGTTTGAAATGTCGCGCTTTTCCGTCTGCCGCTGGATTTCATCGGATCAGCCGGGTGAGCTGGAAAAATTCATGACGGTCAAACGCGGCGATATCTGCCGCGATCTGGATGGTGATCCGGTGTTTCTGGCGCAGGATGCCTTCTCCCTGCGCTATGAGTCGGAACGGTATCCGGCTATCAAAATGGTGGCCATCAAGGAATATCACGTCGCCAAAGCGGCGTGACAGAGCTTATTGACAAACCTAGATCTCGACGCTTCGTCACCCTCGGGCTTGTCCCGAGGGTCTGCTGTCGCCAACCAAGGATTTGACTTTATTGACTAAATTTAAGGTGGTTAGATGCTCGGCACAAGGCCGAGCATGACGTCGAGGGTAAATTTAACCTTTGTCAGTCGTCCGTGTCACGTCGCCAAAGCGGCGTGATCTTCCTTTTGCGGTATGTGGGTGAGGTCATCCATAAAATTGTTGCACCATTCAGTGACGTCATGGACCTGCAAATGGTCCATCATCACCTGCCAGCGTTGCTTGCGCTCCTCCAGCGGCATGGACAGGGCGTGGGCAATGGCGTTGGCCACGCCTTCAATGTCATAAGGATTGACCAGAAGGGCGGTTTTCAGCTCGCGTGCAGCACCTGCAAAGCGTGAGAGGATCAGCACGCCCGGATCCTCCGGGTTTTGGGCTGCGATATATTCCTTGGCCACAAGGTTCATGCCATCGCGCATCGGCGTGACGAGACCCACCTTGGCAATGCGATAAAGCCCGGCCAGCACGGGCCGCGCCACAGAACGGGTCATGTAACGGATCGGCACCCAGTCCACCGTGCCCAGCTCGCCATTCACGCGCCCGGCCTGCTCGGCCACCACGCGCTGCATGGCCTCATATTCCGGCACTTCCGAGCGCGATTTCGGGGTGATCTGTAGATAGGATACTTTGCCCTGATAGGATGGGTTGGCAAGAATAAACCGCTCATAGGCATCCAGCCGCTGGGTAATGCCCTTGGAATAATCCAGCCGGTCCACGCCAATCACCAGATCATGCCCCGCAAGGCTGCTTGCGGCTTTTTTGACCATCGCGTTGCTCAGCGCGCGTTTGGCATAGGCAGCAAAAGCATCGGTCTCGATGCTGATCGGATAGGCTCCGGTCTTGAAAATCCGATTGTGGGATTTGAAATAGCCATCTTCCAGCGCTTCGCCAATGTCCTCGCGCACCAGTGCGCCAACAAAATTGGCCAGATCATAATCGGTCTGAAAACCCACCAGATCGTATTGCGCCAAGCCCTCAATGATCTTGTCATAGACCGGCATGGCCAACAGCACATCGGCAGGCGGCAGCGGAATATGCAGGAAAAAACCGATACGGTTCTTCACGCCCATCAGCCGCAATTCATTGGCCAGCGGAATCAGATGGTAATCCTGCACCCAGATCACGTCATCGGGCTTGAGCATCGGCGCAAGCCGCTGGGCAAAGAAACGGTTGACGCGAAAATAGCCGCCCATTTCCCGGCGGCCATAATCGGCAAGATCAATGCGGTAATGGAAGGTCGGCCATAACACCCGATTGGCAAAACCGTGGTAATATTCCTCGACATCGCGGTCTGTCAGATCGGTCAGCGCATAGGTGATCTTGCCGTCAACCACGGTGGTGAGGTGCGAGGTTTCCTCAATGCCGCTGGATTTACCAGACCAGCCCATCCAGATGCCGCCGCGCTCTTTCAGGGCCGCCTGAAGCGCCACGGCAAGCCCGCCTGCTGGGGCGTCCTTACCCTTTTGCGGCACGGGTACGCGGTTGGATACAACAATCAGTCGGCTCATTATGACATCCCTCTTTATGTCCTAAATACGATGACAAAGGCTTGCGATCATCTCGCGCACGGCCTGCGGCTGGCTGAGGCTGGCTGTTGCCTCCGTTGGATCCGTTGGTTTGCCAATCCGGACCGATGTGCCGCCCAGAGCATTGACCTGCGCAAACATGGCTTCGTCGGTCACATCATCGCCAAAGGCTATGGGAATGCGCCCCGCAAAAGGTGGCTCAGCCATATAGGCCGCAACAGCCCGGCCCTTATCGGCGCTATTGGGGCGGATTTCCAACACCATCTTGCCCTTTTGCAATTCATAGCCGGGGCCTGCCTTGGCCATGGCATCCTGCATGGCCTGTTGAACGGCGTCAGCGGTATCGGGTGCCTGCCGGAAGTGCGCGGCAATCGCACCGCCCTTGTCTTCCACCAGAACACCGGGACAATTGTGCTCCAGCGCTTTGATGTCCTGTTTGATGGACAGAAAAGTATCCGTTGGCTCGGCGCGGATGATGTTTCCGTCCAGCAGACGGCGCTCTGTGCCATGCAGCCCTGCGATGGGAAAATAATGCGGCGCAAACAGTTGATCGGCATAAGCCAATGCCCGGCCTGTCACCAGCGCCACAGCCCCGTTGAGATGACGCGACAGTGCGGCAAGATGGCCAGCCAGATCATCTGGTATAAAGATTGCGTCCGGCGTTGCAGCCAGATCAATCAGGGTTCCATCAATGTCAAAAAACAGAGCGTATTTCTCTGGTCTGGAGCCTATAGCTGCGATCAGGTTTGCAATTGTGTTTTCTGGTTCTGTTGCAGCGTTGTTGCACGCTTTTTCCATGTCACCTTGCCTTTGTAAAAATCAATTTGTCTTCTTCGCATGAGCGCATGTTGCCGCGAATGCCGAAGGCATTGAAGGGAGGAATGGAGACTTAACGAACAGGAGCGGCGATAGTTCCATCCAATCTGCGCAATCAGGTGACACCCGTTGGCAAAACTGGCATAAGGGCGTCATGACAGGGGCGTTTGTCCGCAAGGACGAGCTGAGAAGAACCCTTTGAACCTGAACCAGATCATGCTGGCGGAGGGAGTCGTACAAGGATGAAGTCTGTCCTTGGTCGATGGCCCTTTGTCAAAAGGAGGCCTCGTGTCCGACAACAATGCAGTGATAGCCGAAAAACCTTCTCTCATCCGCAATGTTTTGTCGATTGCCGGTTCCGATCCCTCGGGCGGTGCCGGAATTCAGGCTGATTTAAAGGCGTTTTCCGCCAGAGGCGTGTATGGCATGGCGGCAATGACAGCATTGACCGCGCAAAATACCAAAGGTGTCTCCGGCGTGCATCCGGTGCCCGCCGATTTCGTCGCCCGACAAATCGAGGCCGTCTTCGCTGATGTGCGGGTGGATGCGGTGAAGATTGGCATGATTGCCAATGGCGAGATTGCGCAAGCCGTGGCCGATGTTTTGGCAGCCCATAAAGGCATTCCTCTGGTGCTGGACCCGGTGATGATTGCCAAGGGCGGAGCATCGCTTCTCGATAGTACGGCGGTCTCGGTGCTGATCCATCACCTGCTGCCGCTGGCAAGCCTGATCACCCCCAACCTGCCGGAAGCAGCCGCCTTGCTGGGTGATAAAGAGGTGCCAGACCGCGCCACCATGCAGGCTCAGGCCGAAAAACTGCTCACGTTCGGCGCAAAAGCGGTGTTGTTGAAAGGCGGACATCTGCCCGGCGAGGACAGCCCGGATGTGCTGGTCAGTGCCAGCGGCACACAATGGTTCGAGGGCAGGCGGATTAAAACCGCCAACACTCACGGCACGGGCTGCTCCCTGTCTAGCGCCCTTGCTGCCGAATTGGCCAAGGGCGCGAAGCTTTCCGATGCCGTTTCTACGGCCAGAACATGGCTGCGCGGTGCCGTGGCAAATGCAGATCGGCTTGATGTTGGATCAGGCCATGGGCCGGTGCATCATTTCCACTCACTTTGGGCGCAATGAACAGTGAGACTCTAAATTCCCTTGTTTTTGTTTGTCTTTTCGGGAAAACCGGGTTCCACTTTTCCCTGAAAAACTTTAGCCCTCAATTGCTTTTTTTGTTTTGGCATTGGATTTTTCCGAAAACTGCGCGCCGTTTTCGGTTCGATGCTCTATCCCCATGGCCTTTTCAAAATCACGCCAGCTGCGGTCCATGGCATAGGTGGCGGTGACATAGGGAATACCGACATGGCCATAGAGCACGGGCCACAGCTGAATTTCCGCAGCGTCTTCGTTGATTTTAGCGATCTGCTGGAGGTAAATCACAGAGGCCAGACCACTGCGGTCTGCTCCGGCCAGACAATGAATCAGAATGGGCTTTGGCGCATTCTTGAGAAGCACGACCAGTTGCTGCATCCGGCTGACGGTCAATTCTTCGTCAGCCACCATGCCGAAATCAATGTGGTCAATGCCCAGCGCCTGCGATGTCCTGATTTCCTGCTGATACCACGGTGCATCGGATGCGCCACGCAGATTGACGATGGTTTTAATATTGTAGCGCCTGGCATAATCGGCAATTTGCGATGCCGTTGGCTGTCCAGAGCGATAAAATTCACCGGGGATAACCTCGTGAAAATTTCCGGACAGTCGCAGATAGCCAAGATATGCGCCGCAGATTGCCGCACCGACCATCAAGGTCAGTGTGGCGCGCTGGGCGATCTTGCTGATTGAAAAGCACATGGAAGCATCCGGGTTCTGGCTCTCTGCTGAACCCGGATTAGTCTTCAATGCTGACAGCAGGCTGAAAGCCTGATGGGGTCGTCGTTAATGATCAGCCTTGATGAACGTGCCGTTTTGTAGCTCACGCATGGCCTGCATCAGCTCTTCGCGGGTGTTCATCACAATCGGCCCATGCCAGGCGACCGGCTCCTTGATTGGCTTTCCGGTGACCAGCAGGAAGCGAATGCCTTTTTCGCCAGCCTGCACGGTAATTTCATCGCCGGTATCAAACACCACCAGCGTGCGATTGCCCGAGAGATCGCGGATGTTCAGCTCTTCGCCCATGAATTCCTTTTCAACCTTCACACCAAATGGCTTGGAGGCATCGCGGAACGAGCCGGAACCCGCAAAAATATAGGCAAAGGCCGAGCGGTAGGTATCCACGGGAAAACGTTTGGTTTTACCCGGAGGAACCGAAATATCGAGATAGACCGGCTCGGCCGCAATGCCATCCACCGGGCCGCTCTTGCCCCAGAAGTCACCACAGATCACCCGTACCGCGGTGCCATCATCATCGATCACCACCGGAATATCGGCGGATTTGATGTCCTGATAGCGCGGCGCGGTCATTTTCAGCGCGGAGGGCAGGTTGGCCCAGAGCTGAAACCCGTGCATCTTGCCGGAAAAATCACCTTTCGGCATTTCCTGATGCATGATGCCGCTGCCGGCCGTCATCCATTGCAGGTCGCCAGCGCCCAGAAGTCCCTGATTGCCAAGGCTGTCGCCGTGCTCGACCGTGCCTGCCAGCACATAGGTGATGGTTTCAATGCCGCGATGAGGGTGCCACGGAAAACCACGGATATAGTCGGATGGATCGTCACCGCGAAAATCATCCATCATCAAAAATGGATCGGTTGCGGATGTGTCTCCAAAACCGAAAACCCGATGTAGCCTGACGCCTGCGCCTTCCATGGTCGGTGTGGCGCGGCTTTCATGCTTGATAGGACGAATGGACATTGGACAGCTCCTTTCGAGCGTAAATCATCTGTGAGCAATATAGTAAAACCTGAAGTGGTGCGAAGATACGAATGTGGAACGCAGTGTTCATAAAAAATCGTTGGATTCTCCAAATCTACCGCGCTGCAAAACAATGTGATTGCGAATTTCGTCACGAATCTGCCATAAAATCAGCGGGATTTACATTTCGTTATAGACCTTCCTTCACCATTGGTTTGCAGCCCGTCAGGGTATGGCAAAGCCGGAGCAGATTATATCATGTGTCGTTGGGCAGCTTATCGGGGAGAACCGCTCTTTATTGAGGAGCTGGTGTCGTCACCCGCCCATTCTTTGATTGAGCAATCAGTGTGCGCCACCCGCGCCAAAACCTCTACCAACGCCGATGGCTTTGGCCTTGCATGGTACGGCAACCGGCCAGAGCCGGGGCGCTTTCGGGACGTGCTTCCCGCCTGGTCCGATTGCAATCTGAAAAGCATTGCCCGCCAGATCAGCACGCCGCTGTTTCTGGCCCATGTGCGGGCCGCAACCCATGGCGCAACCCGGCGTGACAATTGTCATCCTTTTGTGCATGGTCACTGGTCTTTCATGCACAATGGTCAGGTGGATCATTTTGATCGCCTTCGCCGCTCGCTGGAGCAGATGCTTGATGATGAGCATTTCAATGCCCGCAGCGGCAGCACGGATTCTGAGCTGATATTCCTGCTGGCCATGCAATATGGCATGAAACAGCGACCGCTCGAGGCCATGGCCGAGGTGATCGGTTTTGTTGAAAAGCTCAGCCTTGAGATGATTGGTTCTGCCCGCGTGCGCTTCACGGCGGCCTTTTCAGATGGCAGCGCGCTCTATGCCGTGCGCTATTCCACCGATGCCTTCGCGCCAACGCTCTATGCCGGGCCGATGGGACCGGAGGGTGGCTATTGTCTGGTGTCGGAGCCGCTGAACGACGACAGTGAGTCGTGGGTGGAAATTCCAGCCGGAAGCGCCGTCATTCTGAGCGATGATGGCTTGAATGTTGCCAATTTTGCGCCGCTTCACACGCTCACGCAAAAACAGGCGATGCAGATGGCAGTTTAGCTTGTTTTCATCGAGCCTTGGCCTGCTGCATGACTTCTTTGACAAAAATTGCGAGCGGCCCTTGCCGAACATCCTCACGATAGGCAAGGTAAAGTGGCGCTTCAAGCCCTGATGAGCCTTCAAATCTGCGATAGGCAACGCCGGATGTCTCCAACTGCGCGATAGATTGCGGAATGATGGACAGCCCCAGTCCCGCCGCCACAAGGCTGAGGGTTGAGACAACTTTAGGGGCTTCCTGCCCCACCTTCGGGCTGAAGCCGGCGCGTTGACAGGCGGCGATGATGCGGTCGTAAAGCCCTTGCGCCGATGGACGGCGATAGAGCACGAATATCTCGTCTTTCAAATCGGCAAGGTTGATGGGCTGGTGGCTTGCGGCCAGAGAATGCGTATCGGGCAGAGCCAGAACCATCTGTTCCCGATCCACCTCGATCATCCGAAAACCCGGCAAATCGATGGTCGCAGAGCGGATAAGGGCCGTATCCAGCCGCCCGGCTGCCAGTTCCGCCAGAAGTTCCTGCGTTGATCCTTCGTCCAGCCGCAGCACAAGCTCCGGCGACGACAGGCGCAGGGCACGCACCACGCTTGACACCAGAGGGTGGAATGCCGCCGATGTGGTGAAGCCAATGGCAAGGTGGCCTGTTTCGCCGCGTGCGGCCCGCTGTGCGGCTTCCACGGCCCCATCCATGTCCACGATAATCTGCCGTGCCCGGGCGATAAAGGCTTCACCGGCATCGGTCAAAGCCATGCCTTTGGGCTGCCTTTGAAACAGTGCCGTGCCAATCATGGCTTCCAGAGCCTTGATCTGCTGGCTCAGCGGCGGCTGTTGCAGGCCGAGCTTGAGGGCGGCGCGGGTCATGTGCCCCTCATCGGCAACGGCGATAGCATAGCGGAGATGGCGAAGCTCAATCATGTCATATCCATATCATATGAAGAATGCTTTTCCCATATATTGGACATTATATTTTGTCGGGCGTATGGAGGGCTATTCATAGGGAGACGGCGCGATGACAGAGGTGAGTTTGGTGACTGAGGGGCAGGAGCATCCCAATGTCGCGGACCTGTTTACCGGGTTTTTGAAACTCGGCCTGATGGGGTTTGGCGGTGTGCTGCCCATGGCGCGGCATATGCTGGTGACACAGCGTGGCTGGTTGTCCGAGGTTGAATTTACCGATCTTCTTGGTCTCTGTCAGTTCTTGCCCGGCGGCAATATCATCAATATGTCGGTGGCGGTTGGCTTGAAATTTCAGGGCTGGCGCGGTGCTTTTGCGGCACTGTTTGGTCTGATTGTCGCTCCGACCATGATCGTGATCGGCCTTGGCGTTGTCTATGAGCGTTACCATGACAATCCTGTGATTGAGCATATGTTTGCGGGACTGGCGGCTGCGGCATCAGGTTTGTTGATCTCGCTGGGGTGGCGGATGCTCAAGCCGCTGCTCAAAACGCCATGGAGTCTCGCTGTGGCCTGTGTGTGTTTTCTTGCCATTGCGGTGTTTCGCATGCCGCTGCTGGCAACCATGCTGGTGCTGGCCCCGATGTCGATTCTGATCAGCTGGAGGCTGTCGAAATGATGGCGACGCTCGTGTCTCTGGCGCTGATTTTTGTCGAGCTTTCCTTGATCGCCTTTGGCGGCGGCAATGCGATTTTGCCCGAAATGCAGCGCCGCGTGGTCGAGGTACAACATTGGATGAGTGCCAGTGATTTCAGCGCCCTGTTTGCGCTGGCGCAGGCAGCCCCCGGTCCGAATATGATGATTGTGCCGCTGATCGGCTGGCATGTGGCGGGCTTTGCCGGTTTGCTGGTCACATCGATTGCCAAATTTGGCCCATCCTCGCTGATGACGGCCTTTGTGTTTACGCTTTGGCAAAAATTCAAGGATCGGCCATGGCGCAAGGTGGTGCAGGCGGGGCTTGTGCCGGTGACAGCCGGATTGGTCAGCGCCAGTGCTGCCGTAATCACACAGGCATCTGTCAGCAGCGCCTTGCTGGTCGGCATTGCAGCGGCTTCGGCGGTGTTATCGGCCATGACCAGAATACACCCCTTGATAGTGCTGGGTGGCGGGGCGGCCATCGGCTTGGTGAACGCGGTTTTATAGCGTCAAGGCCATGGCACAACGGTGTTTATACGGTAAGCCGTGATCGGCATCGGCCTTGAGATGCTGTTGCAGCGCTTCATCCTGGCTTTCCTCAAAGCCAAGCTCGGCATAAAACGGAGCATTCCACGGAACCGTGCGAAAGGTGGTCAGTGTCAGCGCCGTCAAACGACGACTGATTGCTGTATCCTTGGCCACATCAATCAGGGCGCGACCAATACCCATTCTTTGCCAGTCTGGCAGCACAGACAGTTCGACAATATGCAGTCGGTTGTCGATGACCTCTGCGGTTAAAAAGCCAATAGGCTTGTCTTTCATGGTGGTGGCGACAAAAACGGTGCCAGAGGCAATCAACTGGCTTTGCCGTTCTGTGGGAAGGGGGGCTGCTTGCGCAAGCCAGGAAAATTCATCGAGACTTTGAAATATGTGTGCCGCCTGCGTTTCGATACAGTGTAAAGCCTCAATATCGTGTGGCAGGGCGAACCGAATAGTCCAAAGGCGTTCCGTCATGAGCTCTCCAGCATGGTGGTGATCTTGCGCGCCAACTGGTCGGCGACGCTGTTCTTATCCATCTCCGGCCAGTCCTCGGTAAAGTTCTTGCCGATCAATTTTACGCGATTGCGCTCACCACCCATAATGCCTGTCTCAGGCGATACGTCATTGGCTACAATCAGATCTGCCCCTTTGCGCAAGAGTTTTGCGCGGCCATTGTCTTCAACATTCTGGGTTTCCGCGGCAAAACCGATCACCAGCTTTGGACGGCTGGGGTGGTGGCCAACGGTTTTCAGAATGTCTGGGTTTTCGCTTAAATGCAGCATGGGCGGGGCATCACCCGGCTGTTTCTTGATCTTCTGGTTTGATGCGCTTTCCACCCGCCAATCGGCAACGGCGGCCACCATCACGGCAATGTCTGCGGGCAGCAGGGACACTACCGCATCGCGCATCTCCTCGGCCCGCTCGACGTGAATGGTTGTGATACCAACGGGATCGGCAATGTTGACGGGACCGGAGACCAGCGTGACCTCCGCCCCCAGTTTGGCAAGGGCACTGGCTATGGCATGGCCCTGCTTGCCGGAGGAGCGGTTGGCGATATAGCGCACAGGATCAATCGGTTCATGGGTTGGCCCGGAGGTGACAATGGCGGTGCGGCCCTTGAGCGGCTTTGCCCGCTCATCCAGCAAGGCCTCAACGGCTGCGACAATCTCCAGCGGCTCTGCCATGCGCCCCAGGCCGCTCTCGCCGCTCTCGGCCATTTCGCCCGCCATGGGACCAATGAACTGGATACCATCCTGTTGCAACGTCGCAACATTGCGCTTTGTTGCCGGATGCACCCACATTTTCGGGTTCATGGCAGGGGCAATCAGCACCGGGCGGTCTGCGGCCAAAAGCACGGTTGAAGCCAGATCATCGGCCAGCCCTTGCGTCATTTTTGCCATCAGATTGGCCGTGGCCGGAGCGACAACAATGACATCACATTCCCGCGCCAGCCGGATATGGCCCACGTCCTGTTCGTCTTCGCGCGAAAACAGATCGACATAGACAGGGGAGGCGGACAGCGCTCCGACGGCAAGCGGCGTGATGAATTCCTGTGCGCTGGCTGTCATGATCGGTCTGACGAACGCGCCTCTTTCCCGCAATCTGCGGATCAGATCAAGGCTTTTATAGGCGGCAATGCCACCGCTGATGATCAAAAGAATCCGTTTGCCGGAAAGCGTCATAGTGTCGTCCGCTGATGTCTGCTTCATTTGATTTCAGCCTTGCTCATGAAACCTAGACGATCTTTTGAAGCTTAGCCAGCCATTCCGAGATGAATCGCGATATAGATGCAGCAGATTGCAATAATCCACAGGGCAACCCGTCCGGAGCGGCTATGACGCGCTTCGGATTTGCCGATGGCTTCAGTTGTCGCTGGATCAAAGCGCAGGCCGTGCTCGCTCATATGCATCAGTTCACTGTGGAATTTCTCGGTCCTGGCGGCAATCTCCGGTAGCGCTTCGGCCACGCGCACGGCGGCTCGGAAACCATCCTTCACATCAGCCACAATCCGCTTTGGCCCCAGATTATCCCGGATCCATTGTCCAACAACAGGCTCCGACGCTTTCCACATGTTGAAGCGCGGATTGAGCATACGCGATACGCCTTCCACCACCACCATGGTTTTTTGCAGCATCACCAGCTCTGGGCGGGTTTCCATGTCAAACAACTCGGTGACTTCAAACAAAAGGGTCAGCAGCCGCGCCATGGAAATGGTCTCGGCTGGTTGCCCATGGATAGGTTCGCCAATGGCGCGAATGGCCTGGGCAAAGCTGGCAACATTGTGGTGCGAGGGCACATAGCCCGCTTCAAAATGCACTTCCGCCACCCGCATGTAATCGCTGGTGATGAAGCCGTAGAGGATTTCGGCCAGAAAGCGGCGTTCTTTTTTGCCCAACCGTCCACAAATGCCCATATCCACGGCGACAATCGTGCCGGTGGGATCCACAAACAGATTGCCGGGGTGCATGTCGGCATGGAAAAATCCATCGCGCAGCGTGTGGCGCAGGAAGGATTGAATGAGCGTATCCGCCAGCGCGTCAAGATCATGGCCTGCGGCTCTCAGGGCGTCAATGTCGGACATCTTGATGCCGTCAATCCACTCCATGGTGATGACATCGCGGCCTGTGCGCTCCCAGTCCACGCCTGGCACGCGAAAGCCGGGGTCGTTTTGGGTGTTTTCGGCAAGTTCCGACAGTGCTGCCGCTTCCAGCCGCAAATCCATTTCCAGCCGGGTTGTCTGTTCCAGCGCTTTGGTCACTTCCACCGGGCGCAGGCGGCGCGTGTGCGGCAAAAGCCATTCCTGCATATGCGCCACCAGATACATCACCTCCAGATCGGCAGCAAAACGCTGGCGGACACCGGGGCGAATGACCTTGACGGCCACTTTGCGCGGGCCGGATGGCGTTGCCACTTCGCAAGGATGCACCTGCGCGATTGAGGCGGCGGCAATGGGGGCACCAAAACGGGCATAGAGTTCGTCCACCGGACGCCCAAGTGAATCACGGATTTCTTTTTGGGCAGCTTCAGTGGGGAAGAAGGCCATACGGTCCTGAAGACCGGCCAGATCAGCGGCCATTTCTGGACCCACCACATCCGGGCGGGTTGCCAGAAACTGACCGATCTTGACATAGGATGGCCCCAACCGCGCCACCGCCTGGGCCAGACGGTCCGATCTTTCCGTCTGCCGCGCCCGCTTGCGGGCAAACACGGCAGCAATTTTTTTCATCACGCCGACAATCGGCGGCAGCCCCTCAGAAGGCAGTGATGCCACCACTCCTTCACGGACAAGAATCCAGCCCACGCGGGCCAGCTTGAAATAGGCGCTGAACGTGCTCATGAAACCTCTTCAATCCGCAAAGCGCGGCTTGCGGTATTACCGTGCTTTTGCGGGCGATCAGATTTTCCAGCCGGAATGCAGCGCTGCAATGCCGCCGGTGTAATTGGTGAAACTGACCTTGGAGAAGCCCGCCGTTTCAATCATCACCGCAAAGTCTTTCTGATTGGGAAATTTGCGGATGGATTCGACAAGATATTGATAAGGCTCGGCATCGCCGGTGATCATCTTGCCAAATTTTGGAATGGCCTTGAACGACCATTCATCATAGACCCGGTCCAGAAGCGGCATCTGTACTTCGGAAAATTCCAGCACCAGCAGACGTCCGCCACGCTTCAGCACCCGGAAGGCTTCGCTGAGGGCCAGATCAATGCGCGGCACATTGCGAATGCCAAAAGCAATGGTGTAGGCATCAAAGCTATTGGCCTCAAATGGCAGTTCTTCGGCATTGGCTTCCACAAAGGTGAGATTGTCGCCCAATCCTTTTTTCTGTGCCCGTTCCTGACCAACCGCCAGCATCGAGCCATTGATGTCCAGAACCGTCGAATGGGCCAGCCGTTTGGAGGCTTCAACAATGCGAAAGGCAATGTCGCCGGTGCCGCCTGCAACATCCAGCGTGCGATAATCGGGGTCTTTGCGCGGGTTCAGCGCGGCAATCATGGCGTCTTTCCACACCCGATGCAGGCCCGCCGACATCACATCATTCATAATGTCGTAGCGCTTGGCCACTTTATGGAAGACATCATTGACCAGACCCTGCTTTTCGCCTTCCGCCACATCGCGGAAGCCGTAAGACGTTTCCATGCCGCCATCGGCGGAGGTGCGGTTTGCGACCATGGTTTCCACTCCATTTTCTATAAAACCAGATTGAGACCATGGCGAAGCAGGGTCCGTTGGGCTATGTCTTCCATTCCCATGGCAATGCCACGGCAGGGAGTTCCCGTCCATAGGCCATCGTGTCTCAGACGGAAACAAAACTCTGTCATCGATAAAACTACATGGAGCCGTTGTGCCGGAATTACCAGAGGTCGAAACCGTAAAACGAGGATTGGCTCCATCCATGGAAGGGCGCACAGTCACCCGGCTGGAGCTGCGCCGGGCCGATTTGCGCTTTGCTTTTCCGACCGATTTTGCAGATCGGGTGAAGGGCCGCACCATTCTGTCTTTGTCGCGGCGGGCCAAATATCTGCTGATCGATCTCGATGACGGGTTCAGCATTGTCTCGCATCTGGGCATGTCCGGCTCCTATCGCATCGAGCAGGCCGGGGACGCCGATGTGCCGGGGCAGTTTCATATGGCACGCTCGCGCAATGAAACGCACGATCACGTGATCTTTCACCTGGGCGGCCCTGAGGGCGACGGTTTGCGGGTGATCTATAATGACCCGCGCCGGTTTGGATTTATGGATATGGTCGAGCGCCGCGACATCGATCTGCATCCATCCTTCAAGGGCCTTGGGCCAGAGCCGGTGGGCAATGCCCTGAGCGCCGCCTATCTGGCCAGCCGGTTTCAGGGCAAAGCCCAACCGCTGAAAACCACGCTGCTGGATCAGAAGGTCATTGCAGGCCTTGGCAATATCTATGTGTGTGAAGCGCTGTGGCGCGCACACCTGTCGCCGCAAAAACCGTCCGGTGCTTTGGTGACAGCCAAGGGTGCCCCCACAAAGTCGCTGGAGCTGCTTACCGAGGCCATTGGTACGGTGATCCATGAGGCGATTACGGCGGGCGGCTCATCGCTGCGCGATCATATTCAGGCCGATGGCTCGCTGGGATATTTTCAGCACAGCTTCAATGTCTATGACCGGGAAGGCCAGCCGTGCCGCACCCCGGGCTGTCACGGAACCGTTGCGAGGATCACCCAGGCCGGACGTTCCACCTTCTATTGCCCAACCTGCCAGACGTAAGTGAAGGACGATCATCATGAATTTTGAGACCCTGCTTGTGGAGATGCGTGGCCCGGTGGCGCTGATCAAGCTCAACCGGCCACACGCCATGAATGCGCTGAACTCAACGGTGATGCGGGAGCTGATCACCGCTCTCTCGCGCTTTCAAAATGATGATGCCGTGCGTGCCGTGGTGCTGACCGGCTCGGACAAGGCTTTTGCGGCCGGGGCCGATGTGAAGGAAATGCAGGGCGTTGCCTTTGCTGATGCCTATCGTGGTGACTATCTGGCGGGCTGGGGCGAGGTTGCCGGTTTTCGAAAGCCCATCATTGCAGCGGTCTCCGG
Source organism: Gillisella vitis (assembly GCF_014204625.1). Lineage (GTDB taxonomy): Bacteria > Pseudomonadota > Alphaproteobacteria > Rhizobiales > Rhizobiaceae > Allorhizobium > Allorhizobium vitis_F. The sequence continues at coordinate 163,847 of NZ_JACHLU010000003.1, forward strand.
CTTTGCACTGGGCGGCGGCTGCGAACTGGCCATGATGTGCGATTTTATCATCGCAGCGTCTACTGCCCGCTTTGGCCAGCCGGAAATTACCCTTGGCATTATTCCCGGCATGGGCGGTACCCAGCGGCTGGTGCGCGCCATTGGCAAGGCCAAGGCCATGGATCTGTGCCTGACCGGGCGGATGATGGATGCAACGGAGGCCGAAAGCGCAGGGCTGGTGGCCCGCGTGGTTGCCCCTGAGAGGGTCTTGGAAGAGGCGCTGGCGGCCGCCCAGAAGATTGCCAGTTTCTCGGCACCGTCCGTCGGCATGGCCAAGGAGGCGGTCAATCGTGCTTTTGAGCAGCCTTTGGCGGAAGGATTGCGGTTTGAGCGGCGGTTGTTTCACGCTCTTTTTGCCACCGAGGACCAGAAAGAGGGCATGGCTGCTTTTATCGAGAAGCGTTCGGCCGTCTTCAAGGATCGCTAAGGCGGATTTGAATCGCTCCGCGAGCGAGAAAGGTGAGAAAGCGCGTTGACGGGGGCGTTCTTTCCCGCTATATGCCCGCCCACAGTTAGGAAAGCTTTTGGCTTTTCCGCGATTGCTCCCGACGTGATGGCCCGGTTACTCCTGTCAAACAGGCGGCAAAGGCTTTGCGGCGAAGTGGAGTTTTGGTTCGTATTCGAGAGAGGCATCCATGGCCAATACAGTTTCGGCGAAGAAGGCGACCCGCAAAATCGCTCGCCGCACAGCAGTGAATAAAAGCCGCCGTACGCGCGTGCGCAATTTCGTCCGCAAGGTTGAAGAAGCCATTGCAACCGGCGACATCGCAGTGGCCGCAGAAGCTCTGAAGGCTGCACAGCCTGAGCTGCACCGCGCTGCAACAAAGGGCGTTATGCACCGCAACACGGTATCGCGCAAGATCTCGCGTCTTGCCAGCCGCGTTAAGGCACTCGCTGCCTAATTTTTGGCAGCCTGATTTCTGCCTTAAATCATGATTTAGATAAGCCTGGCTTTTGAGCCGGGCTTTTCGTGTTTTTTCTATTTGCATTTTTCATATTTTAGATATTCCTGTTTCGTGTCATTCGAGTGACACGAAAAATCTTTTAAAATCAATGATTTGCCGGAGGTTACTCTTTGGTGTGTACCTTTCCTCTACGGGAGGAATGTCTGATTTTGAGTCAAGTGATTTTTTTATTTTTCGGGATTCACAGGGCTTGCAAAGTGTGGTTTTGCCAAACTCCTTGATTCAAAAGCGATTCTTTTTTGGCTTTTTGACGCATTGAAGCTTCCGCTTCGGAGTCAATGGCGATGTGCGAATTTTACGGAAAATTCACTGTTGATCTCGGCATTCGATCCTGCCTAAATGGTTTTCAAGAGAGACCCGGACAAAGCCTCCGATTACGGAGAGTAGCCTGAGTGGTTACATTTTGAAGCGGCCTCTCCAAGCGATCCTGACAGGTTTCGTTTCTTCATACATTGGTTTTTGGGTGAATCCGCTCTGTTTGGCAGAGAGCGGAAGGGTTGGTTTTGTGTTCAGGATTGGCGCGAGCATATCACCCCTGAAATGATGGAGTTTGTGAAGGAGATGAGGTGTACAGCGCTTTGCATCACAAGGATGGGCAAAGCTGCAAAGAGCGAAGACTTTCATTGACGAGGATGGAAGGCTTTGGACTGGAATGAAAAAAGCTCATTTTGAGCAGATATGCATCGAGGCCATGGCGGCATCCTGATTTGTGCAGACCTGTTGGAACCTGTTCCGCAGTGCTCAACAAAAGCGGGGGTTGATTGCTTCAATCGTGCTGTACAATGGCAGGAAGCGGTTGATGTGTTGGCAGGGGGTGTTGACATGGACGGAGAGCCGAATGATCGGCCCTCTCCGAAAATTGCGATGCAAGACACACTGCATAATTCCTTAAATCCCAATCGATTTGAGGGGAGAATGATGCAGCAGATTAAAAATGTTACAGCGTCCTTTGTGCGCCATTTATGGCACCCGGCGCTGTAATGGGCGTCGGCCAGAGATGGCACCAGAGATGGACTTTGGCCGACACGAGTAGAAAACTGGAAGGCGGCGAGATGCAGATGAAGATGGTAACGGCGAGTGCGGCAGCCAGTGGGGACGAGGCGCGCGCGATAGAGAATGCCGTTTGCCCTGAAACAATGGCTGAAGGCCTGGAGGCCCACCATGCGGCCGTTTTTGAGCGCTTCAGTGCCCGGTTGCGGGCCCAGGTCGGTCCAGATGTTTATGCAAGCTGGTTTGGTCGGTTGAAGCTGCATTCGGCGTCCAAAAGCGTCATGCGCCTCAGTGTGCCAACGACGTTTTTGAAGTCCTGGATCAACAACCGCTATCTGGATTTGATTACAACGATTTTGCAGGCTGAAGATCAGAACCTTCTCAAGGTTGAGATTCTGGTGCGCAGCGCCACCCGCAATGCCCGTGCGCCTGCCGTGGATGAGCGTGTGGTTCCGGCTGAAACGACACCGTCGGCAAAGCGTGCGGGCCCTCAGACCGTGGGCAGTGTCGCAGCAGCCATGCCGTCGATTGCGGCAAATCCCGCAGCATCCCCCCGCGTATCCAGCAATGGCCCGCTGTTTGGCTCGCCCCTTGATGCACGTTACACGTTCGAAGGTTTTGTTGAAGGTGCTTCCAACCGTGTGGCGGTTGCGGCTGCCAAAACCATTGCCGAAGCCGGAGCCGGAGCTGTTCGCTTCAATCCGCTGTTCATTCATTCGTCGGTTGGTCTGGGCAAAACCCATTTGCTGCAAGCCATTGCCAATGCGGCCATTCATAGCCCCCGTGCGCCGCGGGTGGTGTATCTGACGGCTGAATATTTCATGTGGCGCTTTGCAACGGCCATCCGTGACAATGACGCCCTGACTCTGAAAGACACGTTGCGCAATATTGACCTGCTGATCATTGATGACATGCAGTTCCTTCAGGGCAAAACCATCCAGCACGAATTCTGTCATTTGCTCAACATGCTGCTCGACAGTGCCAAGCAGGTCGTTGTGGCTGCCGACCGCGCGCCATGGGAACTTGAATCGCTGGATCAGCGCGTGCGCTCGCGTTTGCAGGGGGGGGTTGCCATCGAGATGGAAGCCCCTGACTATGAGATGCGCCTCGATATGCTGAAGACCCGTCTGGCTGTCGCCCGCAAAGAAGACCCCAGCCTCGATATTCCGGCCGAGATCATCGCCCATGTTGCCCGCAATGTCGCCAGCAGCGGCCGTGATCTGGAAGGTGCATTCAATCAATTGCTGTTCCGTCGGTCGTTTGAGAGCGATATGACGATCGAGCGGGTCGATGAGCTTCTGGCCCATCTGGTGGGGGCTTCCGAGCAAAAGCGGGTGCGCATTGAAGATATTCAGCGCGTCGTTGCCCGTCATTACAATGTATCCCGTCAGGAACTGGTCTCGAACCGCCGCACGCGGGTGATTGTCAAGCCGCGTCAGATTGCCATGTATCTGGCGAAAACATTGACACCGCGCTCATTTCCGGAAATTGGCCGCCGGTTCGGTGGACGCGATCACACCACAGTGCTTCATGCCGTGCGCAAGATCGAGGAACTGATCTCTGGCGATCAGAAATTGTCGCAGGAACTGGAATTGTTGCGCCGACTGATCAACGAATAGTATTCTCTCTGTTGTGTCGTTTATCCTTACGCTGATTGCGGCTGGAAATGTGGCACATACAGACCAAAGCCTGCACAGTCACATGCGCCGTGGAGTACCCGCGGCGCATTTTTTGTCGCAGACATCCTGAAACGGGTGGCTGCCGACAGTGGCACGATGCAGGATAAGGCATTGAACACGATGAGGTCCAGACGATGCAAAAGCAGATGACAACACAGGAATGGGCGATGCTGATGGTTCTCTCCGTGTTGTGGGGAGGCTCGTTTCTGTTTGTCGGTATTCTGGTCAAGGTCTGGCCGCCGCTGACGATTGTGACAGCCCGTGTGGGGCTTGCGGCGCTGGCGCTGTGGATTATCGTTCGTGCATCCGGCCTGACGGTTCCCCGCAGTCCAAAGGTGTGGCTTGCCTTTCTGGGCATGGGGATTTTGAACAATGTCATCCCCTTTTGTCTGATCGTCTGGGGACAGACCCGTATTCCGGGTGGGCTCGCCGCGATTTTCAATGCAACCACCCCCTTGTTTGGCGTGCTCATCGCCCATGTCCTGACCTCAGATGAAAAGCTGACGCTCAATCGGCTGGTCGGCGTTTTGGTGGGGTTGGCCGGTGTGGTTGTGATGATTGGTCCTGCCGTCTTCGATCATGCTGGTGGTGATGCGTTTGGGGAGTTGGCCGTTATGCTGGCGGCGGTTTCCTATGCTTTTGCCGGGATTTTTGGGCGAAGGTTCAAGGCCATGGGCCTGCCGCCGCTGTTGCCAGCCGCAGGCCAGGTGACAGCATCGGCGCTTCTGCTGCTGCCGGTAACGCTGTTGCTGGACAGGCCCTGGACCTTGCCTGTGCCGGGGCTGGACACCATTGCCGCTCTTCTGGGGTTGGCACTGTTGTCGACGGCGGTTGGCTATGTGTTGTTTTTTCGCATTCTGGCGACAGCCGGAGCCACCAATCTGATGCTGGTCACAATCCTTATTCCGCCAAGCGCCATTGTGCTGAGCGCGATTGTGCTGGGAGATCAGGTTGCGCCACGTCACCTGATGGGCATGGTGCTGATTGGCATGGGCCTGCTGGCCATTGACGGCAGGGTTTGGCGCTCCCTGCGCAGGGCAGCGCTGTAGGTTGTTGGGATCGCTCTTTTTGAGACGCGGCGGAAAAGGCACAAAAAAACCGACAGACTGTCATGTTATTTTCATGAGACCATCTTCTGCACTTGACCAAACCGGATAAAAAAGCAATTTTTGGGCCAGTTGAGATTTGATGAAATCCAAAACGGGAACAAAAGCAGTCCGAGAGGGAATTGTAGGGGAGTTTTTCGTCCACCATGGCCCTATCTGCCAATCTTTTCCTTCGCCAAAACCAGTCTCTGGTGATGACGCCGCAGTTGATGCAGTCGATTCAACTGTTGCAGATGACCCATTTCGAGCTTCTCCAGTTCATTGCTCAGGAAGTCGAAAAGAATCCGCTGCTTGAAATTGTTCCAAATGATGATGCCGTAGGCACTGCTGCTGATGGCAGCCGTGATGCAGGCGATGCCGATCATGACGCATCAAACCAGAGCGCCAGTTCAGATGGGCTTGAAAGCGACTGGTATGAGCACAGCGGCGATGGTGTGCTGAATGATCGGCTGGATGCCAATTATGATTCCAGTTTTGGTGATGATGGTGCGGCCCCGAAAATTGACGCGCCCGAAATGCTGGGTCAGTGGAAATCCATGCCCGGCAATCTGTCCGATACGGGCGAGGGCTATGATCTTGATGATTTTGTCGCGGGCAAAGTGTCACTGCGGGAGCATCTGGGGCAGCAGCTTCCTTTCGTTCTGTCGTCGCCGACGGATCGGCATGTGGCGCTGGTGCTGATTGATCAACTGGATGATGCGGGCTATCTGCGCGTTGATCTTGCCGATGTGTCCAGTCAGTTGGGGGTGGCGATTGAGGATGTTGAGCGGATTTTGACCGCGCTGCAAACAATGGAGCCTGCGGGTATTTTTGCGCGTGATCTCGGCGAATGCCTGGCGATTCAGCTTGCCCAGCGTGATCGTCTTGATCCGGCCATGGCGGCGCTGGTGAAGAATCTCGATCTCCTCGGCAAGCGTGATTTTGTCGCGCTCAAGCGCCTGTGCGGCGTGGATGAAGAAGACCTGCTCGACATGCTGGCGGAGATACGCAAGCTTAACCCCAAGCCGGGTGCAGGCTTTGAAAGCGCCTCCGCAGAAACGGTTATTCCAGATGTGCTGGTGGCCAGTGCGCCCGATGGCAGTTGGCTTGTGGAGCTAAACGCCGAGACCCTGCCTCGGGTGCTGGTCAACAACACCTATTTTGCACAAGTGCGGCAAAACAGCACCAAGGCTGAAGGCGAGCAGGGCTTTCTGGCGGAATGCCTGCAAACGGCCAATTGGCTGACCCGAAGCCTGGATCAGCGCGCCAAAACCATTATGAAAGTGGCCTCGGAAATCATTCGTCAGCAGGATGCATTTCTCCGTCATGGTGTCGATCATTTGCGCCCGTTGAATCTGAAAACAGTGGCGGATGCGATTAAAATGCATGAATCGACCGTGAGCCGTGTTACCGCCAACAAATACATGCTGACACCGCGCGGACTTTTCGAGCTTAAATATTTCTTCAGCGTCTCGATTGGGTCTGCCGAAGGAGGCGACAATCACTCCGCAGAAGCCGTGCGCCATCGGATTCGTGCGCTGATTGCGCAGGAAGGCCCCGATAGCGTGTTGTCGGATGATGATATTGTCGAGAGCCTGAAAAAGGGCGGGGTGGAGCTGGCGCGCCGCACAGTGGCCAAATACCGTGAGGCCATGAACATTCCCTCTTCGGTTCAGAGGCGGCGAGAGAAGCGGGCGCTTGCAAAAAATTCTGCCTGAAATGTGGTGCGGATTTTTGGATGTCCACATCACGCAAACGCAAGAGCACCGCTCATGTGGAAAATCCGCGTAACCTGTTTGCATCCAAAGTGTTCAGGATTGGGCGTTTTCTGAAAGAATGATTAACAAAACATTGACATTGTGGTAGATGGCGACTACTGGATAGCACCCAAAAGCGGGAACGAATTTGGGATCACCTCATGCATAAAATCAAATGGTTAGTTGCAATGTGCGCTGTGTTCCGATTTCAGCCTCCGCATTGGACGTGCCACACAATCTCCCTTTCTTTCTGAATGCACCTAACTTTAGTATAAGATAATAAGCTCTTGCTTCCAGTCCATCAAGAGCCTTTTGTCTTTGCTGAGAGAATCGCTTGGATGTGCTTCGCGCTTGGCGTAAACTCAGTTTGTAAATGACGAAATAAGATACGATAAGAAGGGAAACTCCATGAGTGTACGCGTCACCGGCAAGCATATGGAAATTGGCGAATCGTTCCGCGAGCGGATCGAAACCCAAATATCAGATGCCGTTAGCAAATACTTTGACGGGGGGTATTCCAGTCAGATCACGGTCACAAAATCTGCATCGCGGTTTTCCGCAGATTGCGCTGTGCATCTCGATACGGGTATCAATCTTCATGCAACAGGCGAAGCTGTTGATCCTCAAGTGGCTTTCGATAGCGCTGCCGAGCGCATCGAAAAGCGCCTGCGCCGCTATAAGCGCAAGCTGAAGGATCATCACAGTGCGCCCAACAACACCGAAATCGGCTATACGGTGATGGATGCTGTGCCAGAGATAGATGATGAGGTGCCGGAGGATTATGCACCCACCATCGTGGCTGAAAGCACCAAGACGCTGAAGACCATGTCTGTTGCCAGTGCGGTGATGACACTTGATATGACGGATGAGCCGGTTGTTCTGTTCAGAAGCCCCGGCAATGAGAACCTGAATATTGTCTATCGCCGTCCTGACGGCAATATTGGCTGGATTGATTCCGCCACAATAAAGGGCTGATAAGCCCTGCGAGAGCGATGGCCGACCACCGCTCTCGCAAATTTTGTGTCGGTGGGATAAGGATTTTCGAAATGGCCTTGGCAGATTTGCTACAGCAAGATGCGATCATACCCGTCCTGAGGGTCAATTCCAAAAAACAGCTTCTTCAGGAATTGGCCGCCAAAGCCTCAAAACTGATTGGAATCCCGGAACGGGAAATTTTTGATGTTATTCTTCAGCGGGAAAAGCTTGGTTCAACCGGCGTTGGTAATGGCATTGCCATCCCCCACGGCAAACTGACCAGTATTTCAGCCATTCAGGGTGTTTTTGCCCGTCTTGAAACCCCGATTGACTTCGAGGCGCTGGACGAGCAGCCGGTCGATCTGGTTTTTCTGTTGCTGGCTCCGGAAGGGGCTGGGGCGGACCACCTCAAGGCGCTGTCGCGCATTGCACGGGTGTTGCGCGATCAGGATCTGGTGGCCAAGTTGCGCGCCAGCGATAGCGCAACGGCGATTTATACGTTCCTCAATCAGGATCAGGCGTCCAACGCGGCCTGATCAGCGCTGACAATACATTCCTTATAAAAAAAGCGCTGGGCATGTCTGCACAGCGCTTTTTGCATTTGAGAGTTTGTCAGGAAAAAGTGGAACCCGGTTTTTCTGATCAGGCAAACGAAAACAAAACAATCCAGAGTCTGTCTGGTTCAGATTGAACCAGACAGACTCTCAAATAAGCTGTGGTCAATCAGCCCGCATTGTTGTCTGCTGCCGCAGTTGCCTCACTTTTGGGGCCGCCTTTGGCAACGCCGACCATGGCCGGGCGCAGAACGCGCTCGCCAATGGTATAGCCGGCCTGAACAACCTGTGTCACCGTGTTGTTGGGCACGTCCGGGTTGGGGACTTCGAACATGGCCTGATGGAAGTTCGGGTCAAACTTCTGGCCTTCCGGCTCGATTTTCTTCACGCCATGACGCTCCAGCGTTGAGAGCATGGCGCGCTCGGTCATTTCCACGCCTTCAATTAGAGCGGCAAGGCCAGCCTCGGCTGCTGCGCGCGCTTCGGCAGGAACGGCATCAATAGCGCGACGCAGATTGTCCGACACTGCCAGCATATCGCGGGCAAAGGCTGTGACGGCATAGGATTTTGCATCCTTGACATCGCGGTCCGTGCGACGGCGCAGATTGTCCATGTCGGCAGCAAGCCGCAGGAATCGGTCGCGTAGCTCGCTGTTTTCGGCTTGCAGGCTGGCAAGCAGGTCGAGATCCTGCGCATCATTGTCCGCGTCCTGAGCGGCGTCGTGGATGGGCGTTTCTGTCTGCGCTTCTGCGGCAGCGTCAGGTCCGTTTTTGTTGGTTTCGTCGGTCATGACGTTCTCCGGAATACTGGTTTCGTGTCCGTGCCCGATATCAGGGTTCGGAGGCAAAAAATCAAGGGTTCAGTGGTGATCAGGGTGAAGGGAAAATCGATTATCGACAGAGGGCATGATGATTTCAATGCCCGCTGCGGGTCAGTTTGGCCATGACCTGAGCGGTGTAATCGACCATGGGCACAATGCGGGAATAATTGAGGCGGGTGGGACCAATGACGCCGACGGCCCCGACAATCCGGTCGTCTCCATCACGATAGGGAGCGACGATCAACGAGGAGCCGGACAGTGAAAACAGCTTGTTTTCAGAGCCGATAAAGATCCGCACACCCGGCCCGCTATCGGCAAGGTTCAGGATTTCAATCAGGCTTTCCTTGCGCTCCAGATCATCAAACAGCAGCCGCAGTCGGTCAACATCTTCCGCCCCCGCCAGACCTTCCAGCAGGTTGGCGCGACCGCGCACAATCAGGCGTGTGGATTTGTCCCCATCTTCGCCAGCCCAGATGGCCAGTCCACGCGCCACAAGATCCTGCGAGAGCACATCAAGTTCACGCGCCACCTGCTCCTTGAGTTGCACCAGCTGGCTGCGCACTTCATGCAGGGTTTGTCCGCTGAGATGGGCGTTGAGAAAATTGGCCGCCTCTGTCAATTGTGAGGCGGTGATGCCCGCTGGCAGCTCGATGATGCGATTTTCAACCTGATTGTGATCGCCCACCAGCACCGCCAGCGCCTTGGTTGGTTCCAGCCGGATGAACTCGACATGTTTGAGCACTGGATCGGCTTTTGCGGCCACCACGAGACCTGCCCCGCGTGACAGGCCGGACAACATGCGGCTGGCTTCGTTATAGAGCGTTTCAACCGGCTGATCTTCGGAGGAGCGCATTTGCCGCTCAATCGAGCCACGCTCGTCCTGCGAGAGGCTGCCGACCTGCATGAAGGCATCGACAAAAAACCGCAAACCCGTCTGGGTTGGCAGGCGGCCCGCGCTGATATGCGGGGCATAGATCAGGCCAAGCTCTTCCAGATCGCTCATGACATTGCGCACGGATGCAGGCGACAGAGACATGGGAAGAATGCGTGACAGATTGCGCGATCCCAGAGGCTCGCCGGATTCGAGATAGGTCTCGACGATCCGTCGAAAAATCTCCCTGGATCGTTCGTCCAGTGCCGTGGAGACATCTCTTGCCGTAATCGCGCTGCTCCCCATTTTGCTCATCACATCTGCATCGTCTGCACCTTAATATCATGGCTGAATTGCCGATCACAACGGCTTTTGCAGATCAAGCACGTCTTTCAACGGTTCATACCGGCTTTTCCTTTGCAAAACACCCCAACCACTCGTAGAAGGCAGCAACAAATGCAAAATAGCCTCAATCCTGCCCCGGCTTGAGGCCGGCATTATGCAGCCAGTGAAATTATGACAGCGCAAATTTGTTGAGGAGACGAGAATGCGGCCATCAGGCAGAAAAACCGATCAGATGCGCAAGGTATCATTCGAGCGCAATTTTTCCAAACATGCCGAAGGGTCCTGCCTCGTCAAATTTGGTGATACCCATGTGCTGTGCACAGCAAGCCTTGAAGACCGCACGCCGCCCTGGCTGCGCAACACCGGCAAGGGCTGGGTCACGGCTGAATATGGCATGTTGCCGCGTGCCACCGGCGAGCGCATGAAGCGCGAAGCGGCGTCTGGCAAACAGAGTGGCCGCACGCAGGAAATCCAGCGCCTGATTGGCCGCTCTCTGCGCGCCGTTGTTGACCTGGAAGCCTTGGGTGAGCGGCAGATTTCCATCGACTGCGATGTGATTCAGGCTGATGGCGGCACCCGCACAGCCGCGATTACCGGCGCATGGATTGCCCTGCATGATTGCCTGAAGTGGATGGAAAGCCGCAATATGATCAAGGTTGATCGCGTGCTGAAAGGCAATGTGGCGGCGATTTCCTGCGGTATTTTTGCAGCCCAGCCGGTGATGGATCTCGATTATCTTGAGGATTCGGCGGCTGAAACCGATGCCAATTTCGTCATCACCGGCACGGGCGGTATTGTGGAAATTCAGGGTACTGCCGAAGGCAAGCCGTTCAGTCAGGATGAGTTTCTGACGCTTCTGGGGCTTGCCCAGACGGGCATTGCCGAGCTGGTGGCGCTGCAAAACCAGGCGATTGCAGGGTAAGAATTGTTCGTTGGCAGATCATTGAGGATTGATGATGCGGAAGCTTGAGACCAAAACCATTGTTGTCGCCAGCCACAATGCGGGCAAAATCGCCGAGATTGCCGAGCTGATCGGGCCGTTCGGCTTTTCCGCCAAGTCCGCCAAAGAGCTGGGTTTTGTCGAGCCGGATGAAACCGGCACGACATTTGAAGACAATGCAGCCATCAAGGCGCTGGCGTCGGCCAAAGCCTCTGGTCTTCCGGCGTTGTCCGATGATTCCGGGCTGGTGATTGACGCGCTCGGTGGCGCACCCGGCGTCTACACCGCCAATTGGGCTGAGCGCGAAGACGGCAGCCGTGATTTTCAGATGGCAATGGAAAAGGTGGAAAACGCCCTGCAAGACAAGGGAGCCACCACACCTGAGAGCAGAAGTGCCCACTTCGTCAGCGTGCTGTGTCTTGCCTGGCCAGATGGGCATACGGAATTTTTCCGTGGTGAAGTCGAGGGCTGCATCATCTGGCCACCGCGTGGCACCTCCGGTTTTGGCTATGATCCGGTTTTTCAGCCCAAGGGCTATTCCACCAGCTTTGGTGAGATGAGTTCCGAGGAAAAGCACGGCTGGAAGCCCGGTCAGCCAGAAGCCCTGTCGCATCGCGCCCGCGCCTTCAAGATTTTTGTTGAAACCTGTCTGGACGCCTGAGGATTTATGGCTGAGCCAACGTCGCTACTTCTTCCCGATACCGGCGAGCCGGGCTTTGGTGTTTATATTCATTGGCCGTTTTGTGCAGCCAAATGCCCCTATTGTGATTTCAACAGCCATGTTCGCCATCAAAAAGTCGATCAGGCCCGGTTCACGGCGGCGTTTTTGCGCGAAATGGAGCAGATGAGGGCTTTAAGCGGCCCCAAAACTGTGACCAGTATTTTTCTGGGCGGCGGCACCCCATCTTTGATGGACCCGTCGACGGTTGGTGCGCTGCTGGATGGTGTGGCGAAACACTGGACCATGCCGCGCGGTATTGAAATCACCATGGAAGCCAACCCGACCAGTGTCGAGGCAGAGCGTTTTCGCGGTTATCGTGCTGCTGGCGTCAACCGGGTGTCGCTGGGTGTGCAGGCGTTGAATGATGCCGATCTGAAATTTCTCGGGCGAATGCATTCGGTGGATGATGCCTTGAAGGCGGTGAAGCTGGCGCGTGATATTTTCCCACGCATGTCGTTTGATCTGATCTATGCCCGTCCCAGGCAGACCATTGCGGCGTGGGAGCAGGAGTTGAAGCAGGCGATTTCCTATGCGGTGGATCATCTCTCGCTCTACCAGTTGACCATTGAGGAAGGCACGCCGTTCTTCGGGCTGCATAAGGCCGGTAAAATCATCACGCCGGATGAGGAACACGCCGCGCAACTGTATGAGGCCACACAGGAGATTACCGCCCGTGAGGGGCTGCCCGCCTATGAAGTGTCCAACCATGCCCGGCCGGGGGCTGAAAGCCGCCATAACCTGACCTATTGGCGCTATGGAGATTATGCGGGCATTGGTCCCGGTGCCCATGGTCGCCTGACCCGTGGCCATGACAAGATGGCGACGGTTGCGGAAAAGCACCCGGAAACCTGGCTGGAGCAGGTGGAAAAACAGGGTCACGGCATGATCGAGCAGGACTTGCTGGGACCGGATGAGCAATCCGATGAACTGCTGCTGATGGGCCTGCGTCTGCGCGAAGGGGTTGATCTCGCCCGCTGGCAACAGCTCTCTGGGCGCGATCCTGATCCGGAGCGCGAGCAATTTTTACTGGAACACGGATTTATTGAGCGTCTTGGAAATTCCCGCCTGCGCTGTACGCCCAAGGGCATGTTGGTGCTGGATGCCGTTGTCGCCGATCTGGCGTGTTGATTGCCATGCCGTGAGGCCCTTGACCCCACGGCATGGGTTGTCGATCAAAGGCTGAATTTTTCGCCCAGGTAAAGGCGGCGCACGTCGGGATTGTTGACAATATCATCAGCCCGACCATGGGTCAGCACTTCACCGGCGTGAATGATATAGGCGCGGTCAATCAGCCCCAGAGTTTCGCGCACATTGTGGTCGGTTATCAACACGCCAATGCCGCGTGCCGTCAAATGCCGCACCAGATTTTGAATGTCAGACACGGAAATCGGGTCAACACCGGCAAAAGGTTCGTCCAGCAGCATGAACGTCGGGTCTGTGGCCAGCGCACGGGCAATTTCCAGACGGCGACGCTCACCACCGGACAAGGCAACCGCTGCGGATTTGCGCAGTCTTTCGATGTTGAACTCGGCCAGCAGTTCATTCAGCTTGTGCTCGCGCTTGTCCTTGTTTTTTTCATGCAGTTCCAGCACGGCGCGGATGTTGTCTTCCACGGACAGGCCGCGAAAAATCGAGGCTTCCTGCGGCAGATAGCCCACCCCAAGCCTTGAGCGCTGATACATCGGCATGGAGGTCACATCATTGCCATTGATGGCAATGGTGCCTTCATCCACCGGCACCAGCCCGGTGATCATGTAAAAACAGGTGGTTTTTCCGGCGCCATTGGGGCCCAGAAGGCCAACAGCCTCACCTCTGCGCACCACCAGCGAGGCCCCATTGACCACGCGGCGGGTATTATAGGTCTTTGTCAGCCCATGGGCGATCAACGTACCTTCGTAGCGATTCTTCTCGCGCTCACCCGAGGCAGGGTTTGGCTTGTCGTCACTCGTTTCCGGACGTTGGGAATTTAAACCGGGAATTTTCACTTAAAGGTCCGCAATCAGGGTTTTTGTTGGGACTTGGGATCCAGCTGAATCTGAACCCGCTTGCCGCAGCTGTCCAGCTTTGCTTCGCCTGAGGTCATGTGCACCGTCAGCTTGCAGCCGACAAACACATTGCCACCTTCCGACAGCACAACCTTGTCACCTGTCAGGGTAAAGATCTGGCTGTTCATGTCAAAATGGCCATTATCAGCGGTTGCCTGCTGTGTCTCTGTGTTGAGAATGACATTGCCCATCACGTCAATGGTGTCGATTTTGGCATCGCCACTGGTCACGGCAGCGCCCTGACCCTTGTATTTTACCACCATGTCTTTCGAGCGCATGGTGGTCGTGCCCTGAACAACTTTGACATTGCCGTTGAAGTTGGCGGTATTGGTTTGCTGGTGCACTTCCAGATTGTCACTTTCAATCTGGATTGGCTTGTCGCCGGACAATTTCAACCCATCCATATTGCTGGTGGTTGCCTGTGCATGGGCTTGTCCAGCCAGGCCGGTCAGGCAGAGGCCTGCCGCAAGCATGGCATGGGCAAAGCAGAAGGAAATGCGACGGTGGCTTTGCGTCATGATGTGTTCTCAATTGCCCGGGTTTTTAAGAGTGGCAGGGTCAATGCTCAGTCGAATCTTACCCTTGAAGGTGATGTTCCGTCCTTTATCGGTCATATCCATGGACTGCGCAACAAGAGATGACGCTTTCATGATAATCGTCACCATTTCATCTGTCTTAAGCTTTCCCGCTTTCACGTCAAGGTCGCCTGATTGAAACATGGCATCCACGCCATTGGACAGATGAATCCGAAAGGGTTTGGTCAGTGTCATCGTATCGCTTGCGCGATTGTAGGTGCCGCTTGCCGCAGTAATGTCTGCCGAGGCGTTATCGCTGACGGGCATCTGGGCGGTAATGCTCTCCAATGTGATCATATTTGGATTTTTGATGTCCTGAAGTGCGCGTGACGCATTCATCGAATAGGGCGCGCCGTTGGAATTGAGGCCAGCAATGGCAGGTTTTGCCATCACCACCTTGCCATCTTCAATATTGATGCCCTCAATCTTGATGTTTTCGGGCAGGTAGGTTCTCACAATCGACACCATTGCAAAGCCTGCGGATAACACAAGCGCAAGGGCAGGCAGGGCAATGCGCAGCCTGCGGACACGCCGGGAATGACCAATCGCCTGAGAGTAAGGTGCGTCCATTGCTTTGTCTCTCACCTCTCGCGGGCCGGTGTTTACATGCTTGAGCATTTCCTGAAAGTCCGTCAGTTCATTCGATCGTTCATACCCCATCCTTCAGGGGTATCGTTCTCAATATATCGCTTAAGCATTAGGCAAGAGTGAACACGGGGCGTTACAGACGCACTGAATTCTTGAATGTCGCTCAATTGTTATTCGTTGCAAATATGGATTTTTTCAAGTCGATTACAAGCTTTGGCTCTCATTGTGTCGTCAGGCCAGTCCCGACAGGTCATCTGTGGGTGTGATCTGTGGGGATTTGCGAAGATTTTTTTCGGCACCGCTGCTGTTTTTGGCTTAAGCGATTGATTATTCCAATTTTTTATGATGTTTTACAGGGCTGGAAAGCCGCCGCAAACCGTTGCCGTGCTGTTACGGAAACAGGCGGCAGTTAAAAGCGTTAGAGTTCAACATCCTTTATTTTACAGGGGGTTATCGTGATTAAATCCGAGCTGGTGCAAATCGTTGCGGCCCGCAATCCGCATCTTTATCACCGCGACGTAGAAAATATCGTCAATGCTATTCTGGATGAGATCACCGATGCATTGTCCTCAGGCAATCGTGTTGAGCTGCGTGGTTTTGGAGCATTTTCTGTCAAAAATCGTCCGGCGCGCACGGGCCGCAATCCGCGTACGGGTGAAACCGTATTTGTTGAGGAAAAATGGGTTCCTTTCTTCAAGACCGGCAAGGAATTGCGTGAGCGCCTTAATCCCGGCATGGATGATGAAGAAGATGAAGATGCTGATTGATCCGGCAGATTGGCAGTGTCTGAATCGGTCATGATTTGAGGTGCAGGTTTGGCACCTTGCCTTGGTGCAGGGTCGCTACTATAAAATCCTGCCAATATGCCTATCCTGCAATATGCAATGTCGCCAGAATAAATGTCCAGGGTGACGGGGCCGTTTATATGGCGCGCTCAGGAGGAATGTGATGTTTAAAAGACTCGTCAATATTGTCATTCTGGTGCCGCTGGCGATCATTTTGATCGTGCTGTGCGTTGCGAACAGGCAGTGGGTGACGCTGGCGCTGAACCCGTTTCGTCCTGACGATCAATTGTTATCGGCGTCTGCACCGTTTTTTGTGTTTGTGTTGCTGGCTTTTCTGCTGGGGGCAGTTGTCGGATCGGCTGCAACCTGGGTTGGTCAGGGAAAACATCGTAAAAAGGCGCGCCGTGAGGCGCTGGCGGCCGTGAAATGGCGCGGTGAAGCGGACCTGCACAAGAAACGGGCCGAGCAGATGGCTGGAGCGACCACCGGGGTGCCGCAGATTCCGTCTCGCTAGAGCATCGGCTGAAAAGTGGGAACCGGTTTTCAGATACGTCCGATGCGTAAACAAAACTGAGAGCATCGGCTGAAAAGTGGGAACCGGTTTTCAGATACATCCGATGCGTAAACAAAAACTGAGAGCATCGGCTGAAAAGTGGGAACCGGTTTTCAGATGCATCCGATGCGTAAACAAAAACTGAGAGCATCGTGCCGATTCCGATTTTCGGTCAGA
Source organism: Gillisella vitis (assembly GCF_014204625.1). Taxonomy (GTDB): domain Bacteria; phylum Pseudomonadota; class Alphaproteobacteria; order Rhizobiales; family Rhizobiaceae; genus Allorhizobium; species Allorhizobium vitis_F. The sequence goes on from NZ_JACHLU010000003.1 coordinate 180,311, forward strand.
TGCTCTGACAGCCATTCTGCGAAAGACCCTTTTACCTGAGGTCAAGCAATGCTATGGGCGCAAAAGCCCGTAAACACCGGAAAGCCGACCTGATCGTGAAAGAAAAATCCCGCCGCGCGCCGCCTAAGCGCCCCGCCACATCATCGCGCCCACTCCGCACGGGCGATAAGCCGGTGCGTGGCGGCAAGCCCGATGGGGCAAAATCCGGCCCTTCGCCCGTTGCAAAACATCAGGCTCCTGCTGCAAAACAATCTGTTGAGACCAAAAAGTCTGAGCACGACAGTCATTCCGAGGCGGCCTCTGCGGCGGCCACCGTGCGGCTTGATCTGCGCAACGGCACTTTGCCGCGTGAAAAGCTGCCGCTCATTCTGGAATCGCTGGGTGCTGGTGATTTCCACTTGATCGACAGCGGCCATGGTTTGAAGCTTGAGCAATATGGACCCTATCGCATTGTGCGCCCGGAGGCGCAGGCGCTGTGGCCACCCGCTCTGCCTGCCCATCTCTGGGACAAGGCCGATGCGATTTTCACCGGCGATACCGACGAGGATGGCATGGGTCGTTGGCGTTTTCCGCGGGAGGCGCTGGGCGAAACATGGCCTCTTTCGCTGTTGGGCGTGGATTTTCTTGGCCGCTTCACGTCGTTTCGCCATGTCGGTGTGTTTCCAGAGCAGATTGCCCATTGGACATGGATGAAGGAAACCATCGAGCGGGCTGATCGGCCCCTGAAGGTGCTCAATCTGTTTGGCTATACCGGGGTTGCTTCGCTGGTGGCGGCGGCCGCCGGTGCTGAAGTCACCCATGTGGATGCATCGAAAAAGGCCATTGGCTGGGCCCGCGAAAATCAGGCACTGAGCAGGCTCGATCGCGCCCCCATACGCTGGATCTGTGATGATGCCATGAAGTTCATTCAGCGCGAGGAACGGCGCGGCCATCACTATGATATTATTCTGACTGATCCGCCAAAATTTGGCCGGGGGCCAAATGGCGAGGTCTGGCAATTGTTTGATCATCTGCCTCTGATGCTGTCGCTGTGCCGTGAACTGCTTGCGCCCAAGGCCGCAGGTCTGGTGCTGACGGCCTATTCCATTCGCGCCAGTTTTTACGCCATTCATGAATTGATGCGCGAAACCATGCGCGGCAAAGGCGGATTGGTGGAATCGGGTGAACTTGTGCTGCGTGAGGCAGGTCAGGATGGTAAAACGCCAGCGCGTGCCCTTTCAACATCGCTGTTCAGCAGATGGGTTCCCAAATGAGTGATGGTTTTAACGATGCAACCGCACGCGGCAATGGTTCTGTGCGTGTCGGGCAGGTCAAGGAAGTTACCAGCCTTGCCAACCCGATTGTCAAGGACATCAAGGCGCTTTCACAGAAAAAGACCCGCGACGAGACCAGAACTTTTTTGGCCGAAGGCCTGAAACTGGTGATTGATGCCTCTGATCTGGGCTGGACGCTGCGTTATCTGATCTATTCCAAGGCGGCCAAGGGCAAGCCGCAGGTGGAAAAAATCGCCGCCAAAACCATTGCCCAGGGCGGTATGGTGCTGGAAGTCAGCGAAAAAGTCATGGCATCCATCACCCGCAAGGACAATCCGCAAATGGTGGCGGGCGTGTTTGACCAGCGCTGGAAAGCGCTGAAAAACGTGGCGCTGGGTGAGGGCGAAACATGGGTGGCGCTGGACCGGGTGCGTGATCCCGGCAATCTCGGCACCATCATTCGCACAGCTGATGCGGCGGGCGCGTCTGGCGTCATGTTGATTGGCGATAGCACCGATCCCTTTGCCATGGAAACCGTGCGCGCCACAATGGGGTCGATTTTTGCCCTGCCGCTGGTCAAGACAACTGTGCCGGAGTTTCTGGCGTGGAAAGCGCAGGCAGGTGTGACTGTTGTCGCCACGCATCTGGCTGGCGCGCAGGATTACCGCACCGTGGATTACAAACGCCGCCCTGTGGTGGTGCTGATGGGCAATGAGCAATCGGGCCTGCCGGAAGAGCTGGCCAGCAAGGCTGACAGTCTTGCGCGGATTCCGCAGGCTGGCCTTGCTGATTCGCTCAATCTGGCCATTGCCACTGGCGTCATGCTGTTTGAGGCGCGCCGCCATCTGTTGACACTGGATGATGGGCCATGAGCGCGTCTTCGCCTCTTCTCGCGCGCCCGGCTGTGGCGATTGGCTTTATTCTGGCGCTGCTGTGTCTGGATCAGGCCATTAAATATGCGGTGGAAGTGCTGCTGCCCATGCATGAGCTGGTGCCGGTGATGCCAATGCTGGGTCTTTATCGCGTCCATAATCTCGGTGTGGCATTTTCCATGCTGTCGCATCTCGATAGCTGGGTGATTATCGTCCTGCGCCTTGTCATTGTTGCCTTTGTGGCCTGGCTCTGGCGCAAGACCAGCCCGGATCAGCGGTTTGCCCATGCCGGATACTGTCTCATTATCGCCGGTGCTTTTGGCAATATCATCGATCGCTTCACCTATGGCTATGTGGTCGATTATATTCTGTTTCATACTGAAACATGGTCGTTTGCCGTGTTTAATCTGGCAGATAGCCTGATCAGCGTTGGTGCTGGTCTGATCCTGTTGCAGGAGCTATTGGTTGCAAGGGGCCGCAAACGCTGATGGGCAATTGTCTTTTTGACCATGCAGTGCAATGATGCGCTTGAGGCTGCTGTAAGAAACCGTTGAGAGACCTGTGTTATTGTCTCCACGGATCAACGGAAGTGGGCGACTATGCACTCAAAGATGCAGGATAACGTCTCATCGATTGCAACCACCGAAGCTGTCAGAACACGGCTTTTGGCAACTGTCAGCCATGAAATGCGCACCCCGCTGAATGGTATTCTCGGAATGGGACACCTGCTGGCGCGGACCGATCTTTCACCAGAGCAGCGCAATTACCTCTCGGGCATTGTTCAGGCGGGCGAAGCCTTGCAGCAGCTTGTGGCGGATCTGCTCGATTACAGTGCGTTGGAAACCGGACATTTCGAGCTGCACGCCCAGAAGATTTCGCCGCGCCGCCTGATTGAAAGCGTGGTGGAAATGCTGGCCCCGCGGGCCCATGCCAAGGGCATTGAAATTGCTGCTGCCGCAAGTGTTGATGTGCCGGAAGACATTGATATTGACGTGGCCCGTTTGCGGCAGGTGTTGTTCAATGTGATAGGCAATGCGGTGAAGTTTACCGCTGAGGGTGGCGTGCTGGTGTCATCGTCCTGCCAAGGCGATGACCTGGTGGTGGTGGTGCGCGATACCGGGCCTGGCATGACGCCGGAAGAGCGAACCCGCCTGTTTGTCGAGTTTTCGCAAGCGGGGGATCAGGTTCAGCGCAGTGGCGGCACCGGGCTTGGCCTGTTTATTTCCCAACAGTTGATGATTGCACTGGGTGGTGCCCTCTCGATAACCGAGACCGTTCCGGGGCAGGGCACGTCATTTGAAATTCGTATGCCCAACCGATCCCTATCGGGCGATATGGCAAAGCAGACGCGGGCCGGCTTGCTTGTTGGCACAACTGTTCTGGTGCTGGCACCTCATGGTCCTTCAGCGCAGGCCGCTGTGAAGATTATTCGCGCTCTCGGGGGCGTTTGTCATGCCACAGGGACAGCAGCGCAAGCTGCGACAATGCTGCATGATATTGAGGCTGATGGCGGTACAGTGACGGATGTGATTGTCGATCATCGCTGTATTTGTGAGTATGACACGACACTGGCCCCTCTTTTGTCAGCGAAGCGCAAAGTGCGCCGGATTTATCTGGTCAACCCGGAAGAGCGGCCCTTGCGGCCACTGACAGGGTTTGATGCATGGCTTATTCGCCCCTTGCGCGAGCAGACCTTGAGCGACGTGCTGCGCGGCTTGATGAGTGGGGTGGATGCTGCCCATGTCGGTGTATCTGTTGCCGATCATGCGCCTTCCCACGGTGACATGCCGGCGAAGGCAGCCTCTCTCAATGTGCTGGTGGGCGAGGATGATTTCGTCAATGCCACCCTGCTCAGAGCTGTTTTGCAAAAAGCCGGACATGTTGTGGGGCAGGTGAATGACTTTGACGCACTCAGACGTGAAGTTGCCGCCGACACCGGAGCGGCGATTGATTTGATCATCACCGATCTGGGTATGCCCGGCGGAGAAGGTGGCTCGGTGATTCGCTATGTGCGCATGATCGAGCAATTGAAACAGCGAAAACGCTGCCCGGTGCTGGTGCTGACAGGAGATTTGCGCGTGAGCGCAAGGGCGGAGGCGCTGGCCAGCGGCGCTGATCTTGTTTTGCAAAAGCCGGTCAATCCTGAGCGTTTGTTGAATGAAATCCAGTCGCTGATGACGCAATACCGTGCCAGGCTCAGTCTTTAGAGTATCATGCGCAGACCGCTTGAAATTCTCTGAATTTAGGCAGATAATTGAAGTCTGAAGGTGATCCTGCCCGTGGATTGCATAGGGTCGTCCTGAAAATGACCATATTGAAATTCGATTACAGATATTGCATAGCCCTGAAATCAAAGGGATAGGCATTTCTGATTCGAGAATTTCATGGAATTGTGGTGCAAGAAGGAGAAAGTCACGAATTGTGACGTTTCATGTCAACATCTTGTCGTATATCCGTGTTTAACACATCTTGTTTAATAGAGCCGGATGGATCCGCCATGACAGTCGAACTTCTTGATCGTCTCGAAAACGCCAAGGCCAACCACCCCGCAGGGGAGGTTGATGGGCGTGAAAGTGATGTTTTTGGCCGGCTCGGCACCCTTGAGGTGCGACTTGCGCGCAACGCTGGAGAGGTGAAAGCCTCTCAGGCCATGCGCTACCGTATTTTTGTTGAAGAGATGAAGGCGCAGCTTCCCGGCGAGGCGATGCGGCTGAAGCTTGATTTCGATGCGTTTGACGACATCTGTGACCATCTTCTGGTGCTGGACCGCGCCATTGAGGGTGATGCAGAAGATCAGATCGTTGGCACTTATCGGCTGTTGCGCCACGAGGTGGCGCTTGCCAATTCCGGTTTCTATTCGGCCTCGGAATTCGCTATTGAGACGCTGCTGGAGCGCCATCCTGAAAAGCGCTTCATGGAGCTTGGTCGCTCCTGTGTGCTGCCGGATTATCGCACCAAGCGCACGGTTGAGCTGCTGTGGCAGGGAAACTGGGCCTATTCACTACGCTATAATATCGATGCCCTGTTTGGCTGTGCATCCTTCCCCGGCATTCAGCCTGAAAAGCACGCCCTTGCCCTGTCATTTCTGGCGCAAAACGCAACGGCCAAGGATGAATGGGCTGTTCAGGCCCGGCCTGAGCTGTTCTGCACCATGGACCTGATGCCCTCGGAAATCGTCGATGCCCGCCGCGCCGTGGCCTCCATGCCGCCGCTGGTCAAGGGTTACCTGCGCATCGGTGCCATGGTCGGCACGGGCGCGGTAATTGATCATGCGTTCAACACCACCGATGTGCTGATTGTGCTGCCACTTTCCAGCCTGTCTGGCCGGTTTCTCAATTATTATGGTGCCTCAGCGGGTCGTTTTGCCAGCTGATCCTGCTGGGTGTCGGCCAGTCGTATGCGTAGAGGTCAAGCTTGTTGTGGGCAGCTGCGCGGCTTTGGCGTATCTCTGTTGTCATAAGGCAGGCAATGCCGCTAGTGTCTGGTCACCCTTCATTCAAGCGAAATAAGAAGCCGTGACCATCATCAATGCTGCCGGACAGGACGTTCTGAACACTGCCACATTGACCTCGGAGGAAAGCCGCGCCACGGCAACGCCGATGATGGAACAGTATATCGAGATCAAGGCCAATAATCCCGGCTCGCTGCTGTTTTACCGGATGGGCGATTTCTACGAGCTGTTTTTTGAAGATGCGGTGGAAGCATCGCGCGCCCTTGGCATTACGCTGACCAAGCGAGGGCAGCATCTGGGCCATGATATTCCCATGTGCGGCGTGCCGGTGCACGCATCCGATGATTATTTGCAGCGGTTGATTGCCCTTGGTTATCGGGTTGCGGTCTGTGAGCAGATGGAAGACCCGGCTGAAGCCAAGAAACGCGGCTCCAAATCCGTGGTCAAGCGCGGCGTGGTGCGCTTGGTGACGCCCGGTACGTTGACCGAAGAAAAGCTGCTGTCGCCCTCCGAGACCAATTATCTGATGGCGCTTGCCCGTGTGCGCGGTGGTGCAGAAGAGCTGGCACTGGCATGGATTGATATTTCCACCGGCGTTTTCCGGCTGGCAGAGACCAATGCCACCCGCCTTCTGGCCGATATTTTCCGCATTGATCCGCGTGAAGTGATTGTTGCCGACAATCTCATGCAGGACGCAGAACTGAAGCCGGTGTTTGACGTGCTGGGCCGTATGGTGGTGCCGCAGCCTGCGGTGTTGTTTGATAGCGCTTCGGCAGAAGGGCGTATGACCCGGTATTTTGAGGTGCAGACGCTGGATGGTTTTGGCAGTTTTTCGCGGCCAGAGCTTGCTGCCGCCGCCGCAGCCATTGCCTATGTGGAAAAAACCCAGATTTCCGAGCGCCCGCCGCTGGGCCTGCCCGAGCGGCAATCGTCTTCCTCGACGCTGTTTATCGATGCTGCCACCCGTGGCAATCTGGAACTGGTGAAAACCCTCTCTGGCCAGCGTGAAGGTTCGTTGCTCAATGCCATTGATCGAACCGTCACGGGTGGCGGTGCGCGGTTGATGGCAGAGCGGCTGATGTCGCCACTGACCGATGTCGAGGCGATTGCGGATCGTCAGGATGCGGTTGCTTATTTCCTGACCGATAATTTCCTGACAGAGCGGCTGCGGGAGCTGTTGAAACGCGCACCCGATATGCCGCGTGCGCTCTCACGGCTGGCCCTCGATCGGGGTGGGCCGCGCGATCTGGCGGCGATCCGCCAGGGCTTGATCGTGGCGTCAGATGTCGCAGGCCTGTTGCGGGGTGCCATCCTGCCGTCCGAACTTGCCACATCTCTGACCGATCTTGAAATGCTGTCGCCGTCGCTGGAATATCTGTTGCATTCAATGCTGGCCGATGAGCTTCCTTTGCTCAAGCGTGATGGCGGTTTCCTCAAGGAAGGGGCCGATGAGGCGCTGGATGAAGTGCGCGCCCTTCGGGATCAGTCGCGCCGGGTGATTGCCGGGCTGCAATTGCAATATTCTGAAGACACGGGCGTGAAATCGCTGAAAATCAAGCACAATAATGTGCTGGGCTATTTCATTGAAGTGACCGCCAACAATGCTGGCCCACTGACGGAAGGCGAGGCCAAGGCCCGCTTCATTCATCGCCAATCCATGGCCAATGCCATGCGCTTTACCACCACGGAACTTGCCGATCTGGAAAGCCGCATTGCCAATGCGGGCGGGCAGGCGCTGGAGATTGAGCTGGCAGCCTTTGAGCGTATGCGGCTGGCGGTGGTGGCGGAAGCAGATGCCATCAAAAAAGCAGCCCGCGCGCTTTCCGTGATGGATGTGGCGGCAGGGCTTGCGGTTTTGGCGGAAGAGCAGGGCTATTGCCGCCCATTGGTGGATGATAGTCGGATGTTTGCCATTGTCGCCGGTCGCCATCCGGTGGTGGAACAGGCGCTGAGAAAGCAGGCGGCAAGTCCGTTTATTGCCAATTCGTGCGATCTTTCACCAAAGTCCGGGCAAAAGGGTGGAGCCATCTGGATGCTGACCGGCCCGAATATGGGCGGTAAATCGACGTTTTTGCGCCAGAACGCGCTGATTGCCATTCTGGCGCAGATGGGCTCGTTTGTGCCCGCAGGATCGGCCCATATCGGTATTGTCGATCGGCTGTTTTCGCGCGTGGGTGCCTCCGACGATCTGGCCCGTGGGCGCTCGACCTTCATGGTGGAAATGGTCGAAACCGCGGCCATTCTCAATCAGGCAGGCGAGAAATCGCTGGTGATCCTCGATGAAATTGGCCGTGGCACGGCCACCTTTGACGGGCTTTCGATTGCCTGGGCAACGGTTGAGCATTTGCACGAGGTCAATCGCTGCCGATCCTTGTTTGCCACCCATTTTCATGAGCTGACGGCATTGTCGGAAAAGCTGGATCGGCTGTCCAATGTCACCATGATGGTCAAGGAATGGCAGGGCGATGTGATTTTCCTGCATGAGGTTGGGCCAGGTGCGGCGGACCGCTCCTATGGCATTCAGGTGGCACGGCTTGCGGGCCTGCCATCGATTGTGGTGGAGCGGGCGCGCAACGTTTTAAGCCAGCTGGAAGAAACCGATCGAAAAAATCCGGCCAGCCAGCTGATTGATGATCTGCCGCTGTTTCAGGCCACCATGCGCCGGGAAAAATCAGCCGCTCCGCACGCTTCTGTGGTCGAAGAACAGTTGCGCACACTGGATCTGGATGAGCTGACCCCAAGGCAGGCAATGGACGTGCTTTATGATCTGAAGAAACAACTTGGCAAGTCTTGATCGGTAGAGTCTGTCAGGTTCAGATTGAACCAGTAAGATTCATCGTTCCTTTATTTCCGTTTGTCTTTTCAGGAAAACCCGATTCCACTTTTTCCTGACAAGCTCTAATATGGTTGCCCGGGGTGCCTAAAAAGCGCTAAACCCTTTATTATTGAGAGTCGCTTGTTGATGGGTGGCTTGCGAAGAGATGTTCCGACATGATGGCCAGCCACGATATGCTTGACACGACATTTCCTGATTTCAAGGCATTGGAAGCTGAGTGCATGGGCATTGTCCAGCAAACTGGCAAGGTGCTGGATAAGCGGGCTGTGCTTTTGCCTTTGCTGAAAAAGGCAAGCACGGATGGTCGGGAAGCGGCGCGCCAGCATTTGATTGCCCATGGCAGTGGCATGGAATGCGCCGAAATGATTTCGGGTGTGCAGGACAAGCTGATCACGCTGGTTCATCGTATCGTGGTGGAAACCGTTTATCCGGGCACGGCACCGGAATTTGCCGTGGCGGCCGTTGGTGGTTATGGCCGCAACACCCTTGCGCCGGGGTCGGATATAGACCTGCTGTTTTTGCTGGGCCCCAAATCCTGCCCGGATGCCAATAAGGCGGTTGAGTTTCTGCTCTATATCCTCTGGGATCTCGGCTTCAAAGTGGGCCACGCCACGCGCACGGTGGAGGACTGCATCCGCCTGTCGCGCACCGATATGACCATTCGCACCGCTATTCTGGAAACCCGCTTCATTTGTGGTGAAATGCCGCTGGTTGAGGAATTGCAGAAGCGTTTTGCTTCCGAGGTGGTGGAAAAGACGGCGCACGAATTCATTGCCGCCAAACTGGCCGAGCGTGATGAGCGCCACCGCAAGGCGGGCGATACCCGCTATCTGGTGGAGCCGAATGTCAAGGAAGGCAAAGGCGCGTTGCGGGATCTGCACACGCTGTTCTGGATTGCCAAATATTATTATCACATTTCTGATCCGGCCGATCTGGTCAAGCTGGGTGTGCTGTCACGCCAGGAATGGCGGATGTTCCAGAAATCCGATGATTTTCTCTGGGCGGTGCGTTGTCATATGCATTTTGTCACGGGCAAGCCGGAAGAGCGTCTTTCCTTCGATCTTCAGCCTGAAATTGCCCAGAATCTGGGCTATCACGCCCGACCAGGCATGTCGGCGGTCGAACGGTTCATGAAGCATTATTTCCATGTTGCCAAAAATGTTGGCGATTTGACCCGCATCATCTGCGCAAGCCTTGAGGAAAAGCAGGCCAAGGCAGCGCCGGGCCTGAGTGCTGTCATTGGCCGTTTTGCCCACCGCCCGCGTCGCATTCCCGGCACGCCGGAATTTATTGAAGACAAGGGCCGCATTGCCCTGTCGGGGCCGGATGTGTTTACCCGTGATCCCATCAATATCATGCGGTTTTTCCATGTGGCGGATTTACATGCTCTGGAGCTGCATCCCGATGCCTTGAAGGCCATTACCCGCTCCTTGCCGCTGATCGATGCCGAGTTCCGGGAGAATGAAGAGGCAAACCGGCTGTTCTTGTCGATTCTGACCTCAAAACGCGATCCGGCGCTGATGCTGATCCGCCTGAATGAAGCAGGCGTGCTGGGCAAGTTCATCCCGGATTTTGGCCGTATCGTGTCGATGATGCAATTCAACATGTATCACCATTACACAGTGGATGAGCACCTGATCCGCTCGGTCGGTGTGCTGGCAGAGATTGATCAGGGCAAACATGCCGAGATTCATCCGCTGGCGGTCAAGATCATGCCCAGTATTGAAGAGCGCACGGTGCTGTTTGTTGCCGTGCTGTTGCATGATGTCGCCAAGGGTCGTCAGGAAGATCATTCGATAGCCGGTGCCAAGGTGGCACGCAAGCTGTGCCCGCGTCTGGGCCTCAATGACAAGCAGACCGAACTGGTGGTCTGGCTGATTGAGCAGCATTTGCTGATGTCAATGGTGGCCCAGACCCGCGACTTGAATGATCGCAAGACCATCACCGATTTTGCCGAGAAAGTGCAATCGCTGGATCGGCTCCGAATGCTGCTGGTGCTGACCGTTTGCGACATTCGCGCTGTTGGTCCCGGTGTGTGGAATGGCTGGAAAGGTCAGCTGTTGCGCACGCTGTATTACGAGACCGAGCTTTTGCTCTCTGGTGGCTTCTCAGAGAGCCCGCGCAAGGAAAGGGCCAAATATGCCGCCGAGCAATTGGCAGCAAGCCTGTCTGACTGGAGCCAGAAGGACCAGAAAACCTATACCCGCCTGCATTATCAGCCCTATCTGCTGACGGTGCCGCTGGAAGATCAGCTGCGTCACGCCCATTTTATCCGTCAGGCCGATAAGGCCGGGCAAGTGCTGGCCACCATGGTGCGAAGTCATTCCTTCCACGCCATTACCGAGATTACGGTGCTGGCACCCGACCATCCGCGCCTGTTGTCGATCATTGCCGGTGCCTGTGCGGCGGCCGGTGCCAATATTGCCGATGCGCAGATTTTCACCACCACCGATGGGCGGGCGTTGGACACGATTTTGATCAACCGTGAATTCAGCATTGACGAAGATGAAATGCGGCGCGGCAACACCATCAGCAAGATGATCGAGGATGTGCTGGCGGGCAAAAAGCGGCTGCCGGAGGTGATTGCCACGCGCGCCAAGGCAAAGAAGAAAAACAAGACCTTTACCGTCAAGCCGCATGTGACCATTGCCAACAGCCTCTCCAATAAATTTACCGTGGTGGAGGTGGAGTGTCTGGACCGGATTGGTCTTCTGGCCGAGATCACCGCCGCTTTCTCCGATCTGTCTTTGGATATTCACTCGGCCCGCATCACCACGTTTGGCGAAAAAGTGATCGACACATTTTATGTGACAGATCTGGTTGGTCAAAAAATCACCAATGAAAACCGGCAGGCCAGTATTGTCTCGCGTCTGAAGGCTGTGATGAATGAACAGTCGGATGACACCAGAGGCAAAATGCCGTCCGGCGTTCTGGCTCCGGTGGCTGTGAAGTTACCCCCGCAGAAGAAAGCCCGCGCCTGACATGTCCCTTGTCAAAAAGTTCATGACCGTCGGTGGTGCCACGCTGGGCAGTCGCCTTTTTGGTTTTGCCCGCGAAACCGCCATGGCGGCAGCGCTGGGCACCGGGCCGGTGGCCGATGTGTTCTATGCTGCCTTTCGCTTTCCCAATCTGTTTCGCAGGCTGTTTGCCGAAGGGGCGTTCAATGCCGCCTTTGTGCCGCTGTTCTCAAAGGAAATCGAAGAGAACGGGCTGGATGGTGCCAAGCGCTTTTCCGAGGAAGTGTTTGGCGTTCTGTTCTCCGTTCTGCTACTGATCACCATTGTCATGGAATTGTCCATGCCGCTTTTGGTGCGCTTTATCATTGCGCCCGGCTTTGCCGATGATCATGACAAGTTTTCGCTGACTGTGCGTCTCGCCGCCGTGATGTTTCCCTATTTGATGTGCATGTCGCTCACAGCCATGCTCAGCGGTATGCTGAATTCGCTGCATCACTTCTTTGCCGCCGCGGTTGCGCCGATTTTCCTCAATCTGGTGATGATAGCCGCCCTGGTTTATGCGCTCTATCATGGGGCAGAGCCGGTTGATACGGCGTGGTATCTGTCATGGTCGGTGCTGGTGGCGGGCCTGTTGCAGATGTTGGTTGTCTATATCGGCGTGCGCCACGCCGGAATCAGGTTGGGGTTTCGCTGGCCAAAAATAACGCCAAATGTGAAGCGTCTTCTGGTGTTGGCCATTCCCGCCGCCATCACCGGCGGCGTCACCCAAATCAATCTGGTGATCGGGCAGGCAATTGCCTCCGGCAAGGAAGGCGCGATTGCCGCCTTGCAATATGCTGATCGCATTTACCAACTGCCGCTGGGCGTGGTGGGTGTGGCCGTTGGCGTTGTGCTGCTGCCGGAACTGGCGCGGGCGTTAAAGTCTGGCCATGAGCGGGAGGCCTCCACCATTCAGAACCGCTCGATCGAGTTTGTGCTGTTTTTGACCCTGCCAGCTGCGGTCGGTATCTGGGTGCTGTCGGACGATATTATTCGCGTGTTGTATGAGCGCGGTGCCTTTAGCGCCCATAATACCGAAGTCGTCGGGGCCATTCTGGCATGGTATGGCCTTGGCCTGCCGTTTTTTGTGATGATCAAGGCTTTGCAGCCGGGCTTTTATGCGCGGGAAGACACCAAAATGCCGATGCGCTTTACCGGCGTGTCGGTGGTGGCCAATTCGGGCCTGTCGATTGCCTTGTTTCCGATTTTGCAAGAGCGTGGCATTGCCATTGCCGAAGCGGTGGCCGGATTGATCAATGCCGTCTTGCTGTTTACGGTTTTGTTCCGGCGCGGTCATGTGCAGCCCGATTGGCCTTTGATTTTTCGGGCGCTTCGGCTTTTGGCATCAGCACTGATCATGGGGGCATTGTTGATGGCAGTGTCGGGTTCTTTCGCCCTGTATTTGCAGCCGGGTGCTGCTTTTGTGCATAAAACAGCAGCGCTGTTTATACAGATTGGTCTGGCCATGGTGGTGTATTTCGGTCTGGCATTTGCCACCGGCGGGGCCAGTCTGGGCACGTTGCGCCGAAATTTGAAGCGCAAACCGAAGGCCGATACAGCAGAGACTTGATTGCACTCCAGCACCCGTTTATGAGCCCATCAGTATCAATCAAGAGGTCAGGCCCTCCACAAGCCTGTTTTGAGGTCCAATCATGAGTGAATTCAAGCCGCTGGTTTTCTCGGGGGTTCAGCCAACCGGAAATCTGCATCTGGGCAATTATCTTGGTGCCATTCGCAAGTTTGTCGCCCTGCAAGACAACAATGATTGCATCTACTGCGTTGTTGATCTGCACGCGCTGACAGCGCAACTGGTGCATGATGATATGCGTGGCCAGATCCGCTCGATTACGGCGGCGTTTCTGGCAGCGGGCATTGATCCGCAAAAGCATATTGTGTTCAACCAGTCTCAGGTGCCGCAACATGCGGAACTGGCGTGGATTTTCAATTGCGTTGCCCGCATCGGCTGGATGAGCCGCATGACCCAGTTCAAGGACAAGGCGGGCAAGGATCGTGAGCAGGCATCGCTTGGCCTGTTTGCCTATCCCAGCCTGATGGCGGCCGATATTCTGGTCTATCGCGCCACCCATGTGCCGGTGGGCGACGACCAGAAGCAGCATCTGGAACTGACCCGCGACATCGCCATGAAATTCAATCTGGATTTTGCCGACAAAATCCGCCCAACCGGCCTTGGCGTTGATATTACCGTGGGCAATGAGCCAGTTCATGCCTATTTCCCGATGGTTGAGCCCATGATTGATGGCCCGGCCCCACGGGTGATGAGCCTCAAAGACGGCACCAAAAAAATGTCAAAGTCGGACCCATCCGATCTGTCACGCATCAACCTGATGGATGATTCCGAGACGATTTCGAAAAAAATCCGCAAGGCCAAAACCGATCCTGATGCATTGCCCAGCGAAGTGGATGGTCTGAGCGGTCGACCTGAGGCCGATAATCTGGTGGGGATTTATGCAGCCCTTGCCGACAAGACCAAGGCTGAGGTTCTGGCTGAATTTGGCGGTCAGCAGTTCTCGGTGTTCAAGCCTGCGCTGGTCGATCTGGCGGTTGAGGTGCTGGCACCGATCACCAATGAAATGCGCCGCCTGGTGGCGGATCCGGGCCATATCGATGCCGTGTTGCGTGATGGCGGCGAGCGGGCACGGGTGCGGGCTGAAAAAACCATGACGGAAATCCGCGACATTATCGGCTTTGTGCGCTAAGCTGCCACAAGAATAATGAAGACAATGGGGCGACACGTCCCATTGTCTGGCTTTATGATGGTGGGCGCTGGAAAAGTCCGGCTTGGCGAACAGGGGAAACCATGGTTTCAAAGCGTCTTTCGCGTCTTGATGGGCACCGTCGCAAATTTCTGGCGGTGATTGATGATACACCGGAATGCTCAAGGGCCGTGCATTATGCCGGGCGGCGGGCGAAAAATTCCAATGGTGGGCTGGTCCTGCTCTACATCATTCCCGATGGTGATTTCCAGCAGTGGCTGGGGGTCGAAGAAATCATGCGGGCAGAAGCCCGCGAAGCGGCAGAAGCCGTGATGGCGAAATCGGCCCAGACGGTGCGGGAAACCATTGGCATTGAGCCGGAAATCGTCATTCGGGAAGGCAGTGCTGCCGATGAAATTCAGAAGGTGATTGAAGACGACCGCGATATTGCCATTCTGGTGCTGGCCGCAGGCTCTGCAAAAGATGGCCCGGGACCGCTGGTGTCTATGATCGCCGCCCGCACGCAGGCCTTTGCGATTCCGGTTACGGTTCTGCCCGATAACCTGACCAATGAAGAAATTGATGCCCTTTGCTAAACTTGCCACACGTTTGCAAGTTTTTTAAATGATTGCTTGAAGCCAGGGCCGGGAAGGCCTATTTTGGAAGAATTCTAAAATTGGACAGGTGCAAACACTTGTCCTCAAGGAGCCACCCATGTTTATCCAGACCGAATCCACACCCAATCCGGCAACCTTGAAGTTTCTGCCCGGCAAAGTGGTGATGGAAAATGGCACGGCTGAGTTTCGGGATGCGGAGGCTGCGCAAGTGTCGCCGCTGGCCGCTCGCCTGTTTGCCATTCCCGGCGTGTCCAGTGTGTTTTTTGGCTATGATTTTATCACCGTCACCAAGGAAGGTGCCGAGTGGCCGCATCTCAAGCCGGCCATTCTCGGCTCAATCATGGAGCAGTTCATGAGCGGTGCGCCGATCATGGGCACCAAGTCGGCGGCTGACGATGATCAGGACGGTGAGTTTTTTGATGCAGGCGATGAGACCATCGTTGCCACCATCAAGGAATTGCTGGAAACGCGGGTTCGTCCGGCGGTGGCGCAGGATGGTGGCGATATTACCTTCCGCGGGTTTCGTGATGGCAAGGTGTTTTTGAATATGAAGGGTGCTTGTGCCGGGTGCCCGTCATCGACGGCCACCCTCAAGCATGGTGTGCAGAATCTGCTGCGCCATTTCATCCCGGAAGTTCAGGAAGTTGAAGCCGTTTAATCGGCTATCGCATCGTGCCGTACACTGGAATCGGCATGATGTTATAGCTTTTTGTTTTTGCATCGGATTTTTCCGAAAACCGGGACCACTTTTCGGTCCGATGCTCTCGTGAGCGAAACGCAGGTGCAAAGATGATCGTTCTTGCGATCGATACAGCCGGAGCGGCCTGTGCCGTCGCCCTTTACGACAGTGATCAGAATAGTGTTCTGGCCAGTGTGTCGGAGATGATTGGCAAGGGTCACGCTGAAAAACTGATGGGCATGATCGATGACTGTTTGCTGGCGGCGGGCCTGACTTTACCGGATCTTCACCGGATTGCGGTTACCATTGGACCGGGGTCGTTCACCGGCATTCGTGTGGGACTTTCAGCGGCCCGCGGGCTGGCGCTGGCACTGGGAATTGATGTCGTTGGTGTATCGACGCTGAGTGTTCTTGCGGCAGCTGATCGTGCTGATCATGGTGCTGTGGACGGGCAAGGGGAGGTTCTTGCTGCCATGGATGCCAAGCGCGATGAAGTCTATGCTCAGGTGTTTGATCACGCAGGTCTGCCTGTGAGTGCGCCGCAATTGCTGTCTGTGGGAGCGTTTGAGCAGATGGCAGCGGCAGCGGCGCGTGTCGCAGGATCTGCGCGGTATCTGTTGCCGCAGGTGCGGCAGGGCGGTTTGCATGGGGAGGAGAGTATGATGGATCGTTTTCCGATTGAGCATGTTGCAAGGCTCGGGAGTGTTGCAGTCGTGTCCGACAGACCAAGGCCGCTTTATCTGCGGGGACCGGATGCCAAGCCGCAAACTGGCTTTGCCGTAGCGCGGAGTGACGCCCATGCTTGACGCGATTTTTTCCCGAAAAGCAGAATTTGAAATCATTGCCATGGACAGCGATGATTGCCATGATGTGGCAGAGCTGCACGCACAGCGGTTTGCGCGGCCGTGGAACGATGGCGAATTTGTCAGCCTGCTGCTGCAACCCAACAGTTTTGGCTTCGTGGTGCGCCAAACCAATGCGCTGATGTTCAAGCCGCAATTGAGCGGTTTTGTGCTGGCGCGCGAAGTGGCGGGGGAAGCGGAAATCCTCACCATTGCCGTGCATGACAAGGCAGCCCGTTGCGGTCTTGGCTGGCGGCTGATGCAGGCGGCGATGCGCGAAGCGCGGGCGCGTGGCGGCGAAACCATGTTTCTGGAAGTGGATGATGGCAATCTTTCTGCCATCGGCCTTTACCGCAAACTGGGGTTCGATAAGGTGGGTGAGCGTCCGGCCTATTATGCGGATGCCAGTGGCCACCGCAGCTCGGCGCTTGTCATGCAGCGTGATCTTCGTTAACTGGCTGGTCAAGACTTTGACCAGATTTTCAGGATGCCATGACTGAGACGACAAAAACGCTGGAAGAGCTTTGCGCGGAACGCGGTATGCGCATGACCGAGCAGCGCAGGATCATTGCCCGCATTCTGGAGGAATCCGAGGATCACCCGGATGTCGAAGAGCTGTATCATCGCTCGTCCGCCGTCGATGCCCGGATTTCGATCTCCACCGTCTATCGAACGGTCAAGCTGTTTGAGGATGCGGGCATTATTGCCCGGCATGACTTCCGCGATGGCCGCTCACGCTATGAGACTGTG
The DNA here is from genome assembly GCF_014204625.1 of Gillisella vitis. Classification (GTDB taxonomy): domain Bacteria; phylum Pseudomonadota; class Alphaproteobacteria; order Rhizobiales; family Rhizobiaceae; genus Allorhizobium; species Allorhizobium vitis_F. The sequence goes on from NZ_JACHLU010000003.1 coordinate 197,321, forward strand.
CCGGAAGAACATCACGATCACCTGATTGATCTGAAAAACGGTGTGGTGATTGAATTTCGCTCCCCTGAAATCGAGGCTTTGCAGGAAAAAATTGCCCGTGAACACGGGTTTACGCTCGTGGATCACCGGCTGGAGCTGTACGGCGTGCCGCTCAAGAAGGACGACTAGGGTTTGTCAGGAAAAAGTGGAGCACGGTTTTTTCGAGAAGGGGAACTCACCCAGGAGCGTGATGATTTTGTGTGGTTTAATCTTGGGGTATGCGACGCATATGTTTTCGCGTGCCGTTTACCCCCTCATCCCCCTGCCGGGACCTTCTCCCCGCTGGGGAGAAGAGACCATACGACAGCTCCGTTTCTGATGATGCGGCGGTCAATCCTCGGCTCTTCTCCCCAGCGGGGAGAAGGTGGCGGCAGCCGGATGAGGGGGCGGCGCAGCCGAGAAATATTTCCATACTGTCCTCTCGTTCAATCCAAACCAGACAAAATCGCATCTTTGACGATGTCCGCGCAGATAGGTCTGATGTGATTATCAAACTCAGAACCTGGTTTTTCCTTTCGTTGCTGGTGCTCGTCACCTTGGTGATGCTGCCGTTTCAACTGATCGGTTTGAAGTTTGATCTCAGACTGCGCCGTGTTTTGCCGCGCTATTGGCATCGGTTTGCCTGTCTGGTGCTGGGCCTCAAAGTGCGCGTGCATGGTAAGCCAGAAGTGCGCCGCCCGCTGATGCTGGCCTCCAATCACACCTCCTGGAGCGATATTCTCGTGCTCAGCTCCATTGACGATATGGTGTTTATTGCCAAGACCGAGGTGGCTGACTGGCCAATTTTTGGCACGCTGGCCAAGTTGCAAAAAAGTGTTTTTGTCCGCCGAGAGGAAAAACGCTCCACCGGCAATCAGGCCAATGATATTGCCGAGCGCATGGCTGATGGTGAAATCGTTGTGTTGTTTCCAGAAGGCACAACATCCGATGGCAATCGGTTGCTGCCGATCAAATCCTCGCTGTTTGGGGCGGCGGCCATGGCTTTGCCTCTGGCCCCGGAAGGCGTGGTCTATATCCAGCCGGTTGCCATTGCCTATACCGGCTTTCATGGAATGCCGATGGGCCGCTATCACCGAACCATTACCAGTTGGCCCGGTGATGTGACGCTGGTGCCGCATCTCATGGGCATCATGCGGGCGATGGCGCTGGAAGTGGATGTCTGTTTTGGTGAGCCGGTGGAATATCGCGCAGGCAGCAACCGTAAACAGGTGAGCGCCAAGGTGGAGGCCGAAATTCGCCGTATGCTGGCCTCGAAATTGCTGGGCCGCGAGATTGAATAGCGCCATCTGCGCTGAACGTGATTTTTCGGTTTAATCTGGCAGCAAAAAGCACTAAATAGCGGCCATGACCCAAGATACACAAAGCCTCATCTCATCGGCAGAGCCGCCAGCTGTCGCAATTGAACCCGGCCACAACGCCCGTAAAGTGTTCATCAAGACCTACGGCTGTCAGATGAATGTTTACGACAGCACCCGCATGGCTGATGCTTTGTCAGCGGATGGCTATGTGCAGACCGAGAATGTGGAAGAGGCCAGCCTCGTCCTGCTCAACACCTGTCATATCCGTGAAAAGGCTGCCGATAAGGTCTATTCCGCGCTGGGTCGTTTGCGTGAGATGAAAAAACTGCGCCATGCCAAGGGCGAGGAATTCATGATTGGCGTTGCGGGCTGCGTGGCGCAGGCCGAGGGTGCCGAGATTGTGCGGCGTGAGCCGGGCGTGGACGTGGTGGTGGGGCCGCAAACCTATCACCGCCTGCCGAACGCGCTGAAGCAGGCGCGGCTGGGCAAGCGGGTTGTTGATACCGAATATGCGGTGGAAGACAAATTCGAGCATTTGCCCGATCCCACCAGGACCCCCGGCAGAAAAAGAGCGGTGACGGCCTTTCTCACGGTTCAGGAAGGCTGCGATAAATTCTGTACCTTCTGCGTTGTGCCCTATACCCGTGGCTCGGAAGTCTCGCGGCCCTTGTCGCAATTGATCATCGAGGCCAAGCGTCTGGTGGAGAGTGGCGTGCGCGAAATCACCCTGCTGGGCCAGAATGTCAACGCATGGCATGGCGAAGGCCCTGATGGCAAAGAAATGGGCTTGGGCGATCTGCTCTATAAGCTGGCCGAAATCGATGGTCTGGCCCGCCTGCGCTACACCACCAGCCATCCACGCGATATGGACGACCGGCTGATTGAGGCGCATCGGGATCTGCGCACCCTGATGCCTTATCTGCATCTTCCCGTGCAGGCAGGCTCGGATCGGATTCTGAAAGCCATGAACCGTCGCCACAAGGCAGCCGACTACATTGCCCTGATTGAGCGTATTCGAAATGCCCGCCCGGACATTGCCCTGTCGGGCGATTTTATCGTCGGTTTTCCCGGCGAGACCGATGCGGACTTTGAAGACACCATGAAACTGGTGGAAACCATCGGCTATGCACAGGCTTTTTCGTTCAAATATTCGTCGCGTCCGGGCACGCCCGGCGCCGATCTTCCCGACCATGTCGATGAGGATTTGAAGACGGAACGGCTGGCCCGGTTGCAGGAATTGCTGTTAAAACAACAGCATGACTTTGCCCGCTCGCTGGTGGGCAAGACCATTGATCTGCTGTTGGAAAAGCCGGGCCGTATGCCGGGGCAAATTATTGGCCGTTCTCCTTGGCTTCAGTCTGTAAATGTTGATGCAAAAACATCGCAGATAGGTGACATTATTCAGGTACGAATCACGGATGTCGGCCCAAACAGCTTGTTTGCCGAGGTGGCAGAGGGTTAGAGTGGGGGTCTCATCTCAGGTTAACGGGAGCCTCATCGCTTGAACGCATCAGAAGTGGTCACCTCACCCTCGCGCAACACCAAAACCGCTGCGACCGACGCCAATCACTTTATACTGACGTTCGAGAACAACCGACATGCCAGCGAGCTTTTCGGTCAGTTCGATCAAAATCTGAAACTGCTGGAACAGCGACTGGCCATTCAGGCCAGCGCACGCGGCAATTCGGTGTCCATCACCGGCGAGGTGATGGCCACCAATCAGGCCCGCCGGGCGCTGGATTTTCTCTATGCCAAAATCCAGAGCGGTGGATCGGTCGAGGCCTCCGACGTTGAAGGTGCCATCCGCATGGCGGTGGCCGCCGATGATCAGCTGACGCTGCCAACACTGGAGCGCAAATCCAAGCTGACCATGGCGCAGATTTCCACGCGCAAGAAAACCATTGTTGCCAGAACCCCGACGCAGGATGCCTATATGCGGGCGCTGGAGCGCTCCGAGCTGGTGTTTGGCGTAGGCCCGGCTGGTACTGGCAAAACCTATCTGGCTGTAGCGCAAGCGGCCCAATTGCTGGAGCGCGGTGCGGTGGATCGCATCATCCTGTCGCGTCCAGCCGTGGAAGCGGGTGAGCGGCTGGGCTTCTTGCCGGGTGATCTGAAGGACAAGGTCGATCCTTACCTGCGGCCGCTCTATGATGCGCTCTATGACATGATGCCGGGTGACAAGGTGGAACGCGCCATTACCGCAGGCGTCATCGAAATTGCTCCGCTGGCCTTCATGCGTGGCCGCACGCTGGCCAATGCTGCGGTTATTCTTGATGAGGCGCAAAACACCACATCCATGCAGATGAAGATGTTTTTGACCCGTCTTGGCGAAAATGCCCGCATGATCATCACGGGCGACCCAAGTCAGGTGGACTTGCCGCGTGGCGTCACCTCCGGTCTGGTCGAGGCGCTGCGCATCCTGCAAGGCGTGGAAGGCGTGTCGTTTGTGCGCTTCAAGGATGTCGATGTTGTGCGCCATCCTCTTGTTGGACGCATCGTCAAGGCGTATGACGCGCAATATGCGCAACCCGAAGAAAGCGATATTGCCGGATAGTACCGGCACTGGCATCCATGCAAAAACTTGAGATACAAATTGCCGTTGAAGACGGAGACTGGCCAGCGGAAGATGTGCTGGAGGCTATCAGTGAGCGGGTTTTGACTGCGGCGGCGGAGTTTCTTGCCGTCGAAGGTCAGCCTTTTCCAGCCATGCCGACAGAGCTTTCGTTGGTGTTTACCAGCGATGAGGATATTCGCGCCATCAATGCCGAATGGCGCAGTCAGGACAAGCCCACCAATGTCCTGTCGTTTCCCGCCTATCCGATTGTGCCCGGCGACACGCCCGGTCCCATGCTGGGCGACATCATCATCGCCCGTGAAACGGTGGAGCGTGAAGCGGTCGAGCTAGGCAAAAGCTTTGATGACCATCTCACGCACCTGATGGTGCATGGATTTTTGCATCTTTTCGGCTATGATCATATGGAAGATGAAGAGGCCGAGGAAATGGAAGGGCTGGAGACTCGCATTCTGGCGCGTCTCGGTTTATCTGATCCCTATGCTGTATAATGGCTGACATCCGCTGCGATGTCAGGTTAAACTGTTCAGCGATTTAAAATGCTGCCGCGCATTGATGGATGCGGCGGCGCTGCAAGGGCCAGAAGCCCTGTTTGATAGAATGGTAAAATGAGCGACTTTTCGACACGACCGGCCTCGGAGGCCACAAAGGAGCAGGACAGCTCCTCCTCGGAAGAGGGATCAAGTTCCCAGCGAAGTCCCGCGGCCCACAAGCCGCATTCCTCGTTCTGGGCACGTGCTGCCCGCATATTGAGGCCCGGCTATCGGGCAAGCCTGCGCGAAGACATCACCGATGCGCTGATGTCCGATCAGGGAGCCGATCAGGCCTTTTCCGCTGATGAGCGGGCGATGTTGCAAAACATATTGCGCTTTCGGGAAGTGCGCGTTGAAGATGTGATGATTCCGCGCTCTGACATCAAAGCCGTCGATGTCAGTATTTCCATCGGAGCTTTGATGACGCTGTTTCAGCAAACCGGCCATTCCCGTATGCCGGTCTACTGCGAAACGCTGGATGATCCGCGTGGCATGGTTCATATCCGCGATCTGCTCTCCTACATCACACTCAAGGCGCTGAACGGCAATGGGCTTGATCTGGCCTGCGTTGATCTGGGTGTGACCATTGAAGAAGCGGGCATCATCCGCTCCATTCTGTTTGTGCCGTCTGCCATGCAGGCCTCTGATCTTCTGGCGCGGATGCAGGCGGCCAGAACCCAGATGGCCGTGGTGATTGATGAGCATGGCGGCACCGATGGTCTGGTGTCCCATGAAGACATTGTCGAGATGGTTGTGGGCGATATTGAGGATGAGCATGACAAGGAAGAGGCGCTGGTCACCCGCGTTTCCGATGATGTCTATCTCGCCGATGCCCGCATTGAGCTGGAAGAAATTGCCGAAGCCGTCGGCCCGGATTTTGACATCAGCGAGGAAATTGATGAAGTCGATACGCTTGGCGGGTTGATTTCAGCAGCAATTGGCCGCGTTCCGCAGCGGGGCGAAGTGGTGCAGGCCGTTGCAGGCTTTGAGCTGCATATTCTCGATGCTGATCCTCGGCGGGTCAAGCGGGTCCGCATCACCCGCATGGCACCCATTGCCCGGCGCATACAGGAACAAACTGCGGCAACTGGTGCAGACCGTGATCGGCGCACGCTGTCAGCGGATACGACCTCCAATCCATAAAGCTGTCGCATAAATCCCGACGCCTGCGACATATGATGGATATGAACCTATAGAGTTTGTCAGGTTCAGATCGAACCTGACAAACTCTATGGCATCGTGCCATAAACCGGAATCGGCACGATGCTATAGCTTTTTGTTTTTGCATCGGATTTTTCCGAAAACCAGGGCCGCTTTTCGGTCCGATGCTCTACGGGGCGCATGGCGCTTTTTTGCGTGATTCGCCATTGCGCAATGGCTTTTCCAGAATCAACGACAGAAAAATTATACAGCAAATATAATGTCTTGCAGTATCATGCTCCATCCATGGCAGACGGTGCTATAAACCTCAACGTTGATGAAACGCGCCTGTCGAAACGAGAGCGCATAGCAGGGCTGTATGCATTTTCTCGGTCGTGGCCATGGAATGCTCAAGGGAAAAAAAGGGACATCTGTATGGAGCGGATTGCTGCGAGAATCATGCTGCTGGATGGGTGGCGTCGCGCCGCTCTGGCTTTTGTTTCGGGGGCGGCCTGTGCGCTGGCGCTGCCGCCAGTCAGCTTTTTGGCCCCGGTCTTTCTGTCGTTTCCGGTGCTGGTCTGGCTGCTGGATGGTGCCAGCGGTGATCCGCACAAGCGATGGTCGGTGGGTCTGCGGCAGGCCTTTTACATAGGCTGGCTGTTTGGCTTCGGCTATTGTGTTGCGGGTCTATGGTGGCTGGGCAATGCCTTGATGGTCGAGGCCGATGAATTTGCCTGGGCCTTGCCGCTTGCGGTGCTGGGTCTTCCAGCGGTGCTCGCACTCTTCTATGGTCTGGCCTGTGCGGGTGCGCGCCTGCTCTGGTCTGAGGGCGTTGGCCGTATCGCGGTTCTGGCGGCCGCTTTCGGTCTTGTCGAATGGTTGCGTAGCTTCATTGCCACCGGCTTTCCGTGGAATGCCATTGGCTATACGGCCATGCCCATACCGTTGATGATGCAGTCGGCCAGCGTATTGGGGCTTTTTGGCGTATCAGCGCTTGCGGTGTTTGTGTTTGCAGCGCCGGCCCTGCTTGGAACCCGCCGTGGCATGGCTTTTGGCTTGTCGCTGGCGGTGCTGCTGGTGGGGCTGCATCTTGGTTATGGTGCCTATCGGCTCTCTTTGCCTGTTGCGGCTGGTGATGGTGCACAGCAGCTCACGGTGCGACTGGTGCAGCCCAATATCGATCAGGCTGCCAAGATGAATGACGACGATCGGGTGGCGATTTTCGAAAAACATTTGCGTCTGACTGCCTTGCCGCCGCAGCCGGGACAGAAGCAGCCTGACATTATTGTCTGGCCGGAGACCACCATTCCCTTCATCCTCACTGAAAATCCGGATGCTTTGCGCCAGATTTCCCAAACGCTCAAAGAGGGCCAGTTGCTGATCACCGGCACGGTGCGCTCTGAAGATCAGGGGCCGGGAATGGCCCCGAGATACTATAACTCCATCTATGTCATCGACAGCAAAGGGCAGATTATCGCCGCCGCCGACAAGGTCCATCTTGTTCCATTCGGAGAGTATGTGCCATTTCAGGATATTCTTTCAAGGGTGGGAATGACCAATATCATCGACCTTCCAGGCGGGTTTTCGCCGGGTGCGAAGCGATCCTTATTGAGCCTGCCGAATGGTCTGAAGCTCTATCCGCTGATCTGCTACGAGATCATCTTTCCAGACGAAATCACGGCTGGAATGATGGGTGCCAACGCCATTGTCAATGTGACCAACGATGCCTGGTTTGGTGATTCTCCCGGTCCCTATCAACATTTGCAGCAGGCCAGATTACGCGCCGTCGAGACAGGACTGCCTGTTATTCGCGCCGCGAATAATGGCATTTCCGCCACAATTGATCCTTTGGGCCGCATTGTTTCGGGTTTGCGATTAAACGCGGAAGGCGCAGAAGATACAACCGTGGATTTTTCTTTTTTGAGCAAACAGACGCGATTTCCAGTGAAATACAACTTTTGGATAGTAACCATTTTGTTATTATCTTTAGGTGTAATTTCGCGCTCAGGTTTTATTTCAAGAGTGAATTGACCAAAAACCCCTAAAAATGCATAGTGTGTCTACTTGGTGGTGCTTGGAATTCTTTGGTTGAGGTTTGTTGCGTCACAACGTAACGTTCCAGAAAGTTGCAAGCACTACGAGTTATGACAGATTACCAATTTCACTACTAACCATTGTCAGGATTGCGACATGCTCGAAAACAAGAAAAAACCGAACCCGATCGACATCCATGTCGGTAGCCGGATTCGCCTTCGTCGGACCATGCTTGGCATGAGCCAGGAAAAGCTGGGTGAGGCCTTGGGCATCACATTTCAGCAAATCCAGAAGTACGAAAAAGGCACAAACCGCGTTGGTGCCAGCCGGCTTCAAAACATTTCCACCATCCTCAACGTTCCTGTGTCCTTCTTCTTCGAAGACGCTCCAGGCGAACAGGCTGCGGGTGGCGCTGCTGGCTTCTCCGAAGCTGCAAGCTCCAACTATGTTGTGGACTTCCTGTCTTCGTCGGAAGGTCTCCAGCTCAATCGTGCATTTGTTAAGATTAATGACCCTAAAGTTCGGCGCAAAGTTGTCGATCTGGTCAAGGCTCTCTCGGCCGAGGCTGAAGCCGAATAATCGGCCTTGAGGCAGCGCTTAAAAAAAAGCGGCGTGCGGGCCGCTTTTTTTGCGCCCTGGTCACATTCGGGAAAGGAATGCTGACATAAAGATATATTTATGTCGTTGTGTTCTTGTTTTTGTGACGCTGAACCTCTAACACAGCAAGACCTAGTTCATTGAGGGGAATCCCGCATGCGCTCAAATTATCTGTTTACGAGTGAATCTGTCTCAGAAGGTCATCCCGATAAGGTTTGTGACCGTATTTCTGATGAAATCGTCGATCTGGTTTACCGCGAAGCTGCCAAAACAGGTGTTGATCCCTGGACGGTGCGGATTGCCTGCGAAACGCTGGCAACCACCAATCGCATCGTCATTGCCGGTGAGGTGCGTTTGCCTGCCAGCCTGATGAAGACCGATAAGGATGGCAATGAGGTCATCAACCCCGCCAAATTCAAGGCTGCTGCCCGCAAAGCGGTGCGCGACATTGGCTACGAGCAGAGCGGCTTCCACTGGAAAACAGCCCGGATTGATGTGCTGCTGCACTCGCAATCGGCCCATATTGCGCAGGGCGTTGATAATGCGTCTGACGCGAACAACAGCGAAGGTGCGGGCGATCAGGGCATCATGTTTGGCTATGCCTGCCGCGAAACACCGGATCTGATGCCAGCGCCAATTTATTATTCCCACAAGATCCTGCAATTGCTGTCGGCCGCCCGCAAGGCTGGCGAAGGCGATGTTGGCAAGCTTGGCCCCGACGCCAAGAGCCAGGTCACCGTGCGCTACATCGATGGCAAGCCTAGCGAGGTCGCATCCATCGTACTTTCCACCCAGCATCTGGATGAAAGCTGGGATTCGGCCAAGGTACGTCAGGTGGTTGAGCCTTATATTCTCGAAGCGCTTGGCGATCTCAAGGTGGCCGATGATTGCAAGTGGTACATCAATCCCACCGGCAAATTCGTCATTGGCGGCCCGGATGGAGATGCTGGCCTGACAGGTCGCAAAATCATCGTGGATACCTACGGCGGTGCAGCCCCGCACGGTGGCGGTGCCTTCTCCGGCAAGGACACCACCAAGGTTGACCGCTCAGCAGCTTACGCTGCCCGCTATCTGGCCAAGAATGTGGTTGCAGCAGGCTTTGCGGATCGTTGCACCATTCAGATTTCCTACGCGATCGGTATTGCCCAGCCGCTGTCGATCTATGTCGACTTGCATGGCACCGGCACGGTCTCAGAGGATCAGGTTGAAGCAGCACTTGCCAAGGTGATGGATCTGTCGCCATCGGGCATTCGTCGCCATCTGGACCTGAACAAGCCGATCTATGCCAAGACCTCGGCTTACGGCCATTTTGGCCGCAAGGCAGGCCGTGACGGATCTTTCTCCTGGGAAAAGCTTGATCTGGTCAAGCCGCTGAAAGAAGCAATCAAGGCTTGAGTGATATGACACTGGACCGCCGCAGCCGGGCGACCGAAGCCTTTTTCGGTCGCCGCAAGGGTAAGCCACTCCGCGATCAGCAGATCGAGCGTATGACGCATCTGTTGCCAGAGCGTATGATTGATCTTGAGGCCGCGGTGCCAGCCGATTTAAAAACGCTTTTCCCCGTGCCCGTTGACCGAATCCGTCTGGAAATCGGCTTTGGCGGGGGCGAGCATCTGGCCCATCGTGCCCGCACCCATCCGTCCACCGGCTTTATCGGTGTGGAGCCTTTCGTCAATTCCATGGCCAAGCTGCTGGCGGTGATTGAGGCGGAAGGCTTGCCCAATATCCGCGTCTATGATGACGATGCGACGCAATTGCTCGACTGGTTGCCTGTGGGCTCCATTGACCAGATCGATCTGCTCTACGCCGACCCCTGGCCCAAGAAAAAACACTGGAAACGGCGCTTTGTCTCACAGGTCAATCTGGAGCGGTTTCACCGCGTGCTGAAACCGGGTGCAACCTTCTGCTTTGCCTCGGATATTGACACCTATGTCAACTGGACCTTGCAGCATTGCCGCGACCATGGCGGATTTGACTGGCAGGCGGAAACGGCGAGTGATTGGCTGACGGCCTATCCCGACTGGCCGGGAACGCGCTACGAGGCAAAAGCCCGGCGCGAAGGCCGCTCTTCGGCCTATCTGACGTTTCGGAAAATCTAAAAAACTTTAGTTAAAATTTGAAAGCCCTGTGCGAACAGCCTCGCACAGGGCTTTTTCCATCAATGCAGGCTGACGGTTTTCAATTCGTCTTCAGCGGCCTTGAAATAGGTTGATGAGCGATTGTCGGTCAGCAAAATCGGGGTGCCATCGGCGGCAAACAAGGCCCAGAGATCAGTCTGCGGATCAATTTCGGGCGCATCAGGAAAGCAGCGCGACACATCTTCGTAACGAATTTTGCGGATATAGCCCACTTCGCCAGAGCCAAGGTGCGTCAGCTCTGCAAGGGACAGATTGGGGGTAGCTTCTTTGATCAACATTCCGGTTCTCCTTCGGGGAGGGAGCGGCGTTTTGTCCGCCATAGTCCTAGTTTGAGGCGGAAATGTTAATTTTTCTCACTGTCTGATGAAGATTTGGACGAAAAAGTTCAATGATCAGCAGGCCATGACTCAGGCGTGCACTGGCCACATCCATCCCATCGGCCAGAACAAAACTGCGTTGGAACTGCCGGGCAGCAATGCCGCGAAACAGATAGTCGGCGTTGGGCTGCTCGCTCTGGCGACCGCGAATGATCAATTGGTTGCCCTCGACAGTGATCTCCAGATCGCCCTCGTCAAAACCGGCAACAGCCAGCGTAATGCGCAGTTTGTCACTGGCGTCTGGATTCTGATTGCGGATTAACTCGATGTTATAGGGTGGATAACCGTCATTGGCACGCGCAAGCTGGCTTATCACGCTGTCACTGATCTCGAAGCCGAGCAGCAGGGGCGTAGAGAAGGGTTTTGTCGGGCGCATGTCTGTCCTCGGCTCATCGCAATCAATCATATGTATCGTTTTTCGGACATTATATGGGGATGGCTGGATGCCGAGACAAGCGCCTCAATGACATTGTCGTCTTGACAAGCCCTGTCCGGGCCAGCCATCAACACATACTCTGATGAGAGCGACAGTGCCGCAGCGAAGGACGATGGAACGATGCAAAAACCCAGAAAGATCATTATCGACACCGATCCGGGCCAGGACGATGCGTGCGCCATCATGCTGGCGCTGGCCAGCCCCGAGGAGATCGAGGTTCTGGGCCTGACCGTTGTGGCTGGTAATGTGCCGCTGTCCATGACCAGCCGTAACGCCCGCATCGTTTGTGAATTGTCAGGCCGGGCGGATCTGCCCGTCTATGAAGGGGCGCTGAAACCCTTGCAGCGGCCACAGGTGACAGCAGAACATGTGCATGGCAAGACCGGAATGGATGGGGCGCAGGTCGATGAGCCGGTGATGCTGGTGCAAGAGCAGCACGCGGTCGATTTCATCATTGAGACAATCCGACGCGAAGAGCCGGGCACCGTAACGTTGTGCACACTGGGGCCGCAGACCAATATTGCTCTGGCCCTGCAAAAGGCACCGGATATTGCCCCTCGCGTTCAGCAGCTGGTGATGATGGGCGGCGGCTGTTTTGAAGGCGGCAATATTACACCCGCTGCCGAGTTCAATATTTTCGTTGACCCTCAGGCGTCCAAAATTGTCATGGAGTCTGGTATTCCAATTGTCATGCTGCCGCTGGATGTGACCCATCAGCTGATGACCACCAAAGCGCGGGTTGAGCGTATTCGTGCCATTGGAACGAGAGTGTCTGAGGTGACGGTGCAATGGCTTGAGTTTTTCGAGCGCTTCGATATTGAAAAATACGGCTCGGATGGCGGCCCACTGCATGATCCAACCGTGATTGCTTATCTGATTCGCCCAGAGCTGTTTTCCGGCCGTGAATGCAATATCGAGATTGAAACCGAATCGGAGCTGACCGTTGGCATGACCGTGGTTGACTGGTGGCGGGTCACGGGCCGCACGCCCAATGCCACATTCATGCGCCATGTGGATGCTGATGGATTTTTTGCGCTTTTGACCGAACGTCTGGCCCGTCTTTGACCGCGAGATGACCCATACAACAGGGGGGCGAGAAAACATCTCTGACTCCCCTGTGATGTATTTCTTTTTGCCTGCGTCCGTGGCACATCATAGGCCATGAAAACACCCAGCACGCCCCCCACCGCCGCCGAGTTTGATCACGTCAGAGACTGGATCTTTGATCTGGACAACACGCTTTATCCGCATCACATCAATCTGTTCAGCCAGATTGACCGCAACATGACGGCGTTTGTGTCTGAATTTTTGCAGCTTCATCCCGATGAAGCGCGGGTCCTGCAAAAACGCTATTACCATGAGCATGGCACGACGCTTGCGGGGCTGATGTTGCATCACGCCGTTGATCCGCTTGTGTTTCTGGAGCGGGCCCATGCCATTGATTACGCGCCTCTGGTGCCGGATGTCGCTCTGGGCGAAGCAATCAAGGCGCTGCCGGGGCGCAAATTCATTTTCACCAATGGCACCGTCAAACATGCGCAGGATGCTGCACAGGCTCTGGGTATTCTCGATCACTTCGATGATATTTTCGATATTATCGCGGCAGAGTATCAGCCAAAGCCCGCCAGAAAAACCTACGACATGTTCACGCAGTTCAACCGGATTGATGCTGAAAAAGCTGTGATGTTCGAGGATCTGCCACGCAATCTGGTGGTGCCCAAGGCCTTGGGCATGAAAACCGTGCTGCTGGTGCCCAGCAGTACGGATCATACCGTGCTGGAGCTTTGGGAGCGTTTCGAGAGTGATGATGATCAGGGCCATATTGATTATGTCACGGATGACCTGAAAGGCTTTTTACAGCGCCTTGCATGATATTTGTTGTATTGAACAACATTACGAAAATGTAACCACCATTACCGATCCTTAAGTGGTCGGCGGTCGTTCCGCGCCTTATCTTCGGTTCATCAACGAGGAAAGGAAACTCTATGAACGCCAAAAAGACGACCATCGCAGCACTTGCGGCCACGCTTCTGGTCAGTGCATCCTACGGCGCGGTTTTTGCCAAGGACGGCAAGAAGTCCGGCGAAGGTCCACGCCACGGCGAAATGGCTGATGCTTGCGGGCCTCGGCCCATGATGATGCGTGGTCCTGCTGCCATGTTCATTTTTGCCCTTCAGCAATTTGATAGCAACAAGGACGGCAAAATCTCGAAAGACGAGGTCAAGGCCACTGAAGAGTCCTTGTTTACTGCCATTGATACCAACAAGGATGGGGTTCTGACTCCCGGCGAGCTGAAAAAATACCGTGAAGCGCGCATGGAAGCGTGGAAGGCTGACATGCCAAAACCACCGCGACCAGATGCAGCCGAAGGTGCAGGCAAGCCACCGGCCCCAGATGACGCCAGCGCGCCGCCACCGCCACCGCCGGGCGATGACGATGCGATGATGGGGCCAATGGATGGTTGTGGTCCCCATGGTGCCGATCGCGGTCCGAAAGAGCATGGAAGAGCCATGCATGAGGCGATGCGGGGTGGCCCTGATGGTGGCCCACGTGGTGGCCCAGACGGGCACCGTCATCGTCCAATGATGGGTATGATGGGGCCAAAGTTGATGGCGATGGTGGACACCGATGAAAACGGCCAGATCAGCAAGGCTGAAGCCGATGCGGCGTTGGACAAGCTGTTCACCCGTCTGGATACCAACAAGGATGGTTTCATCTCTGCCGATGACTTTCCGGTAGGCCCAAAGCTTTTGCCTTGATTGAAGCACGGGCGTTTGCACCCCGCTGAACAGCAAAACGCGGCCGATGATCGGCCGCGTTTTTTGTTTCTGTCCTGAGCGTAGCGCCTATGCTGCTTTGCATAAGATTGATCTGTTGGAGTTTGTCTGATCGGGAAAGCGGGGTTCCGCTTTCCCTGGCAGCTTCTAAAACTCTTCCCAGTCGTTCTGTGCGGTTGCCATGGCTGTCTGAGTTCCGGTCCTCTGGGGTGCCGGGCGCACCGGAGCTTGCGAAGCCTGTGGTCTTGCCGGTTTTGCTGGTGCAGACACAGCGGGTCGAGCCATGGTCGCGGTTGGGTTTCTCGATGGTGCCGGGGCCGCAGCCCGTGTCACCGCAGCCTCTGAACCCGTGCGGAATTGCATCAGCAACTCTGCCAGCCGCATGCTTTCCTGCGCAAGGCTTGCGCCGGCGGCATTCATTTCTTCCACCATGGCCGCGTTCTGCTGGGTTGCCTGATCCATGTGGTTGACGGCAGTGTTGACTTCGCTCAGGCCGGAAGCCTGTTCCTGTGCTGCCGTCGCAATGGCATCCATATGCTCATTCATATCTTCGACGGCCTTGGAAATGGTCGCAAGGCCGACACCCGTGTCATTGACCAGCTTGACACCTTCGCCAACGGCTGCTTCCGAATTGCCAATCAATGCCTTGATTTCCTTGGCGGCATTGGCGGACCGCTGCGCCAGTTCACGCACTTCCTGCGCCACCACGGCAAAGCCCTTACCTGCTTCGCCCGCGCGGGCTGCTTCGACGCCTGCATTCAGCGCCAGCAGATTGGTCTGGAAAGCAATTTCATCAATCACACTGATGATCTGGGTGATTTTGCGGGATGCTTCTTCAATGCGCTCCATGGCGGACACGGCATTGCTGACAACGCTTGCCGAGTTTTCGGCATGTTGGCGGGCATTGCGCACCAGATTACGGGCATCGCTGGTGCGTTTTGATGTGGCATGAACGTTGGCGGTGATTTCTTCCAGAGCGGCGGCGGTTTCCTCCAGCGAGGCGGCCTGCTGTTCGGTGCGCTTTGCAAGCGTATCAGACGCCTGTGAAATTTCACCGCTGCCATTGGTTACACCTTTACCGACCTGTCCAACGGCGAGAAGGGCAGAACGAAGCTGGGCGACAGACGCATTGAAATCATGGCGCAAAGGTTCGAACTGGTCGGCGAATTTCTGATCGATTTCACAGACCAGATCACAGGCCGCCAAGCGCTTCAGTCCTGCGGCCAGGGCACCCGTTGCCTCATTCAGGCGGCGCTCGGCATCGGCCTCGGCGCGGCGCTGGACTTCTTCTCTTTCCTTTTCGGCATTGAGACGGTTTTTCTCGGCGTCAGCCTCCAGCTTCAATTTTTCAACGGCGGCCTGCCGCATGATTTCAACGGCCCCGGCCATTTCACCAATTTCATCGCGGCGCTCGGCATCTGGCACAGTCACATCAAGCTTGCCGTCGACAATCTGCAACATCACCCGGGCCATGCGGCTGATGGGTCTGGAGACGCCCATGATGATCCAGAGTGTCAGCAAGGCCATCAGGACAACACCGGCAATAATCACGCCAATGGTAATATAGGACGAGGTGTCATAGGCTGTTTGCGCTGCGGAACCGGATGCATCTGCGCCGGTTTCATTCAGCTTGATGATTTCGCCAAGTGCACCAAAAGAGGCAACAAGAGGGTCGCGGGCAGGCGCAATGGCAGCCACGGCAGCGGGCATGTTTTTGGCGGCAACGGCATCCATGATTGTCTTCTGGGCGACAAGATAGGTGGCCCATTTGGCTTCAAAATCAGCCCACAGCTTTTTCTCGGCATCATTGCGCAGGGTGGCGCGAAAATCCGTGTACGACTTGGGAATGGACGCATTCATTTCCACAAACTCGTCATCCAGTCCCTTGATTTCGGCTGGATCGACGGCAATCGTCTTGCGAATGGTTGTCGTATGATAACGCAGCATGGTGAACTGAATGGCATCCAGCTTGGCCATGCGCGGCATCCAGACCTGCCTTGTATCGGACGCGGCCGAAAATACCACGGAGATCTGGCTGTAACTGATAATGCCAAGTGCAATAATCAGCGCAAGTGCAGCACTTGCCATAATCATAAGTCGAGCTGAAATTTTGAGTGTCATAACAATCATCCTGAGGCGTGTCGCTGGACGCAAGTGGCTATAAGCCCTTTATGCAGAATGATGAATTAAATATATATTAAAGTTGCATAAAGTGAAATGCGCCGCCATAGTCTCGCCGTTTCAAACGATCGTCATTGCCAATGATGTGACTTTGGAAATAATGTTTGAACTGAAGAGGAAAAATGGTGCCGCTTGCAGGACTCGAACCTGCGACCCCATCATTACGAATGATGTGCTCTACCACCTGAGCTAAAGCGGCCCGGATCGCCGCAAATCGGCGCTTCCAGTCTGTGCGGGTGGATACAGGCAAACTTTACTGATTTCAAGATGCCTTTTCGGATCAATTACGGTTTTTCGCAAATCCTTGCTTTTGCCGCTTGATATTCGCTTTTCAGACGCTGGACCAAGGCCGCGACAGGCTCGACGGATTTGATCGCGCCAATGCCCTGACCGCAACCCCATATATCTTTCCAGGCTTTTGCCGCGTTTGTGGCCTCATTTGTGGCCCCATTTGTGGCCCCATTTGTGGCATTGTCGAAATCCATTTTGCTCGGATCCGCGTCCGGCAGATTGTCAGGATCAAGGCCTGCGGCCTTGATGGATGATTTCAGATAATTGCCATGAACGCCGGTGAAATAGTTGGAATAGACAATGTCGTCGGCATTGCTCTCAACCAGAGCCTGTTTATAGGCGTCTGAGGCGCGGGCTTCTGTGGTGGCAATAAAGGGCGAGCCGATATAGGCCAGATCAGCGCCTGCGGCTTGCGCTGCCAGAATGGCCCCGCCATTGGCAATCGAGCCTGCCAGAAGCAGGGGGCCATCAAACCATTCGCGGATTTCCTGAAGCAGCGCAAAAGGCGATAGCCTGCCAGCGTGGCCGCCCGCGCCTGCGGCCACGGCAATCAAGCCGTCGGCTCCCTTGCGGATGGCGGAATTGGCATGACGATTGTTGATCACGTCATGCAGCACAATGCCACCGTAGGAATGGATGGCGGCATTAACCTCTGGCACTGCTCCCAGCGAGGAAATCACAATGGGAACCTTGTATTTCACGCACATGCTCAGATCGTGCTCCAGTCGCTTGTTGGAGGTGTGAACGATCTGGTTGACGGCAAAGGGAGCAGCCGGTGCTTCGGGATGGGCGGCATTATGGGCGGCCAGATTTTCGGTTATTTCGGCCAGCCATTCATCCAGTTGCGTTGCGGGCCTGGCGTTGAGCGCGGGAAAGGAGCCGACGACGCCCGCCTTGCACTGGGCCAATGTCAGACTGGGATGTGAGATGATGAACAGCGGCGATGCCACCACCGGCAAGGAAAGATGACGGGAGAGAATTGCGGGAAGTGCCATGACGCGCCTCAAATATTTGACGTTTGCGTAAACGTCAAAAAGATAGCAGAGCAATGGCCGATTGAAAAGGCTTGATGTTGGGGCAAAGCGCAAGCCCGCCATTGTGCCCGTCATTGTGCCCGACCTGCTTGTATCTGTGCGGTTTTCCACCGGCCATCCCGGCAAGGAGGGTGAGCCGGGCTTGCGGTTTATCCAGTCAGACGTTACCGATTTCAGGTAAAGCAGCAGTTGCCGGTGTTCTTCCGGCCCTTTTTGAGAGGAAAGATCAGGCGTGAGCGGATTGGAAACGGCCATCAGAAGCGCTCTGGAGCGGTCGGATCGCACAAAGGCAGAAGTTCGGGCCAGGATCTATCAATCAGCCCGGCAGGCGCTGGAGCAAGGTCTGCGCAAGCAGGGTGTCAATGATCCGGAAACGGTGGCCGAGCAGCGGCATCGCCTTGAGGCGACCATTCACGCGATTGAGCAGGAAGAGCGCGAGCGTCTGAAGGCGCAGGCCACAGTCGAGCCGCCGGTCAAGGTGGCAGCTCCGCCGGTAACAGAAGCTGCAAGGCCACCCGCGCCTGCACCCAGAACGGTCCCTACCGATGATGACAGCGCCCTTTCGTTTGGCGTTGGCCGTGATCATGCCGCAGCAGACAGCCATGGCGCTTTTGATGATGTCAGGGCGGCGCGTGACGATCGTGCAGCGGTCCATGCTCCCGTGGCCGATGAGCGTGGCGGATTGGCATCCTTGGCCGCAGTTGCTGATGAGCGTCCGGCATCGCGCGGGAAAAAACGGGCGAAACCTGCCCCCAAGCCGCGCCGCCGCCGTGGATTTTTTTCGCGGCTGTTTGTGTTCGTGGTGATAATCAGCTCAATGGGTATTGCGGCCTGGTGGGTTTATTCAACGGGTCTGCTTTTGAGTGATGCGGAGCGGCAAACGGGCGTGCCGCCCCAGCAGCCGACAGCATCAGCGCCTGATTTCGCTGGAGATAGTCAGGAGCCGAAGACGATTGATCCGCAACGCGGCTTCTCCAGCGCCTGGATTGAAATTTTCAAGCCTGGTGACGCGCAGAAAATAACAGCCGGTGCCAATGCCACGGTGGAGGTTCTGGGGGCCAGCGATGGACAGGCCATGCGGATCGTTTCACGCAGCGCAGATGCGGATGGGGCGGCGATTATCCAGATGTCTCCCGATGTTCTGCGGGAAATGGTGGGCAAGACATCAACCATCGCCATCACGGTTCAACCGGCCAGAGAAAAGCCCGTGCAATTTGCCGTATCCTGCGCGTTCGACCGGCTTGGAGGCTGTTCGCGCCACCGTTTTACGGCCAATCCTGAGCGGGCGGACCTGCTGTTTCGCGTAACCCTTCCCGATGCGGTCGCCCCCAGTGCGCCCGGCCTGCTGTCCATCAATGCCGATATGAGCGGGCAGGGCGATGGTATCAATATCTATTCCATTCGGGTGCTGCCGGGACAGTGATCGGGCTGGGCGCGTCAAAGCATGTCTGAAGGCTTGCCAAGAATTTTGCCATCAATGTCGCCAATGGCCTTGATGTCCTTGCCGGTGTAATCCAGCGACAACAACAGATGCCGGATGACATTAAGGCGGGCACGGCGCTTGTCATTTGCCTTGACCACACTCCATGGTGCGTCTTTGGCGTGGGTTTCTTTCAGCATCCGGTCACGCTTTTCGGTGTAGTCGTCCCAGCGGCTCAGGGCAGCAATGTCCATGGCTGAGAGTTTCCAGATCTTCAGCGGATCATGCCTGCGGTCATGAAAGCGCTTGATTTGCATTTCGCGGCCAATGTCCAGCCAGAATTTGAAAAAATGAATATCATCCTGCCGGATCAATTTTTCAAATCGCGGTGCCTGTTCCATGAAATGCTGATATTGATCTGCGGTGCAAAAGCCCATCACTGGCTCAACCACCGCACGGTTATACCATGAGCGGTCAAACAGCACGAATTCGCCCGCACTGGGAAATTTGCTGATGTAGCGCTGGAAATACCATTGGCCCTGTTCTGTTTCTGTGGGCTTGGTCAAGGCCACATTCCGGGCGGAACGGGGGTTCATGTAGGCAAGAATGGAATGGATGGTGCCGCCTTTGCCGGCCGCATCACGGCCTTCAAACAGCGCCATGACCCTGCGGCCTGTGGCCTGCAACCACAGCTGAACCTTGACCAGCTCAATTTGCAGGTTTCTCAATTCAGCCTCATAAATCTCTGGTCGCAGCTTTTTGTCATAGGGGTGCTTGCCGGAAGACAGGGCTGCGCTGTCGACCCAGTCTGGCAGAACGGGATTGTCAATGTCAAACACGCGCCGCTGGTTGCCGATGGTGAGTGTGACAGCGCGGTTGGCAATTGTGTCATTCATGGCATTCTCCACAGTTCTTTTTGCAGCGCCGTGCGCCATGTATGGCGCACAAAGGACGCTGTAACACTTTTAATCTGCTGAATAATTTCTTAAATCGATTCCGTTTCAAGGAATTATGCAGCAAGGTGCGAACCCGATGTTAAATGATAAAATATTGAAAATCTTCAAGAACTTGTTTGTGTTTTTCGTAAAGCGGAAAGAGGGCCGTTACGTTATGTGATGGGAAACTGCATGAAAACGGTACAATTTTGTCATGCAACAGAGATAGGATAAAATCCTTCTTTCAAATTTCCTGGTCCCTGCCGTGTCGCGCCGAGGTTTCTGTTGACGTATTTTCTTTCATCGTTGCGCGTTCTGGGCCAAAGACTGCGTGATCGCTGGGATTTCATTCTGCTTGACCTGCTGGTTTCAGGCAGCTCTGTTCTGGCCGGTGCCGATCACCTGTTTGGCGTCATTCTGTTTGTTTTCTCGCTGGTTGTCATCCTGATCTATGGTGGCTTTCACGAGAAGGAGGGGGTCGCTGTTCCTGAAAAGATGCCCCCCGCCCTGCCGTTTTCAAGCGAGGATGTTGAGGGGTTGCTCAAGGTGACATTTGCTGCGGTTGAGCTGCCCTGTCTTGTGTTTGTGGCTGATGGCACTGTGGCTTTTCAGAATGCGGCCGCAGAAAAAGCGTTTGGTGCGCTGGAGCCGGGCGTCCATATCTCTGCCCGTTGGCGTTCGCCGGGTATTCTCGATATGGTGCGTGAAACCGTTGGCAATGGTCTGCCCAATCAGATCGAACATTCCGAGGTGCTGCCGTCTGAGCGGGTGTTTGTGGTGCGGGTGGCTCCTTTGGCCCTGCCGCAGTTAAAGCGGCACTCGGCTCTGTTTGTCATGACATTTCGGGATATTTCCGAACTGCGGCGGATCGACCGGATGCGCTCGGATTTTGTTGCCAATGCCAGCCACGAGTTGCGCACACCACTGGCGTCTCTGCGTGGGTTTATCGAGACATTGCTTGGCCCGGCCCGCAATGATGAAAAAGCACGGGATCGTTTTTTGGGCATCATGCTGGATCAGGCCAACCGCATGAGCCGTCTGGTGGATGACCTTCTGTCTCTGTCGCGGCTGGAATTGAAGGCGCATCTGGCACCGGATCAGAAAGTGGTGTTGCAGCCGGTTCTCAGCCATGTGAGGGATTCCCTCAGTCCCCTTGCCAGCGAACTGGATCTGGATTTGCGCCTGCATTTGCCTGCGGAACCCGTTGAGGTCACGGGGGATCGGGATGAGTTGATTCAGGTGTTTGAAAACCTGATCGAAAATGCCTGCAAATACGGACAGGAAGGCAAACAGGTTGATGTGTTTCTGCGCCAGACCGCAGGGGCTGTCGAGGTGAGTGTGGTGGACAGGGGGCCGGGAATACCGGCCGACGATGTGCCGCGGCTGACGGAGCGATTTTATCGGGTGAGTGTTGCGGACAGTCGCTCAAAAAAAGGAACAGGATTGGGGCTTGCGATTGTCAAGCATATCCTGACCCGCCACAGGGCCAGGCTGATTATTCGCTCGGAAATTGGCCATGGTACGGATTTCACCGTCCGGTTTTGACATAAAACCGCGATGTTTTGGGTGCGTGATTTATTTTATCATTATAAATCAGTATTTTAATTTGTCACAAATGTTTCATCAAAATGACATAAAAGCGAAGGCTGTCGGGGGCTAAGAACAAGCAGCCGGAGCACGGCGAGAGCAGGCCGGGACGCCTGCTTCCCAAACAAAAGCTCATTCTCGGGAGAGATTTATGAACATGCTAAGACTTTCTGTAGCGGCTTTGGTCGCATCTGTTGCGTTTGCCGGTGTGGCTTCCGCCCGCGATCAGGTTCAGGTTGCTGGTTCCTCCACCGTCTTGCCTTATGCCAAGATCGTTGCTGAAACGTTCGGCGAAACCTTCACCAAGTTCAAGACACCGGTTGTTGAATCGGGTGGATCTTCTGCTGGTCTGAAGGAATTCTGCAAGGGCGTTGGCCCTGAAACCATTGATATTGCCAATTCCTCGCGCAAGATTAAAGAATCGGAAGTTGAGTCCTGCAAGAACGCCGGCGTAACTGAAATCCAGGAAGTCAAATTCGGCTATGACGGTATCGTCTTTGCTGTAGACTCTTCCAACAAGGACCTCGCTCTGGTGCCTGCCGATCTGTACAAGGGTCTGGCTGCTGAAGTTGTGGTTGATGGCAAGCTGGTTGCCAACCCTTACAAGAAGTGGTCGGAAGTCAACAAGGACCTTCCTGATACGGACATCATGGGGTTCATTCCGGGCGAAAAGCACGGTACACGCGAAGTGTTCGAAGAAAAGGTTCTGGCTGAAGGCTGCAAGGAATCCGGCGCTCTTGCTGTGATCGAAAAGGCAGTTGACAAAAAGGAAGCGCCAAAGAAGTGCATTGCTGTTCGTAAAGATGGCAAGGCTGTTGATATCGATGGCGATTACACCGAAACGCTTGCTCGTATCTCTGCAAACAAGACCGCCGTTGGCGTGTTTGGTCTGTCTTTCTATGAAAACAATGCCGACAAGCTGAAGGTTGCCACCGTTTCCGGCGTCAAGCCATCGGTTGAGACTGTTGCTTCTGGCAAGTATCCAGTTTCGCGTCCGCTGTTCTTCTACGTCAAGAAGGCTCACCTCGGCGTTATTCCTGGCATGAAGGAATATGTTGACTTCTTCCTGTCGGAACAGATGATCGGTGCTGATGGCCCGTTGGCCAACTATGGCCTGGTTCCTGCTCCTGAAAAAGAGCGTGAAGAATACCGCGCCAAGTTCACGGCTGGCAAGTAAGCCTTAAAGTTCAGCGCAGATGTCTCATCTGCGCTGGCTTTTGTTTCGGCGGATCCTGTCTCAGGCGTGATCCGTCTCTCTTCTCTCTCTGCATTTTTTCAGCAGAGGTATGGTGACCCGGGGATGCAGATGAGTCTATCCATACTCTTATTTATCGTCATTGCGATTGGGGTTGTCTCCTATATTATGGGGTCCTCACGCGCGACGTCTCTTGCGGGTGGCAAGGCGTCAACACTTCATTCTCGCTATGGTTATCACGGCAGTTTTGTTGCTGTGCTGGCGGTTATTCCTGCTTTTATCGTTATGGCTGGCTGGCTCTCCATCGCGCCGACCGTGATTGAGACCCGTGTGCGCGAAAGTCTGCCGCAGCAGGCGCAGTCTGAAGCTGCCTCGATACAGAATTTGAACTATGGTACGATCATGTCGATCGCCCGTGGTATGCACCAGCTTGACGCCGATACGCTGGCCAAGCTGAAAGCAGCAGACCCGTTGACGGCTCGTACCATCCTTGGTGATCACGGTGTGCCGCTGGCTGGGGAGCCAGATGCTTACATGCTGACGGCGGCAGAGTTGCTGAATAGCATGAGCGAGATCAACAATATTGCCATGACTGTTGTTGTCATCGCACTTTCTGTCGCTGGTGCATTGCTGGGTTTTCGGATGATCGCGCCAAGGTTTCGGGCGCGCAATCGCGTTGAACAGGTTATCCTGGCTGCATTGATCCTGTGCTCTTCCATTGCCATCCTGACCACCGTTGGCATTATCATGTCGATGCTGAGTGAAACGGTGCATTTCTTTCAGACGGTTCCGGCGTGGAAATTCTTCTTCGGTATCGTTTGGGATCCTCGTTTTGCGGCTGCTGGTTCTGCCGACACAGGTGGTCAGTTCGGATTGATCCCGCTTCTGCTCGGTACATTGTATATCGGCATGGTTGCCATGCTGTTTGCCGTTCCTGTCGGGCTGTTTTCGGCCATCTACATGGCAGAATATGCTTCTCCACGGCTGCGCTCCATCACCAAACCTTTGCTGGAAGTGCTGGCAGGCATCCCAACCATCGTCTACGGCTTTTTCGCGCTGACCTCCGTGGGTCCTTTCCTGCGCGATATTTCCGCCAAAATCAGCGGTATGGCCACGGGCGATTTTACCAGCTTCATTCAGGCGCAGAGTGTTCTGACCGCTGGTTTCGTCATGGGCATCATGCTGATCCCTTATGTATCGTCGCTGTCGGATGATATTATCACCGCTGTTCCGCGCTCGCTGCGGGATGGATCGCTTGGCCTTGGGGCAACCCGGTCGGAAACGGTGAAGAATGTGATCTTGCCAGCCGCATTGCCGGGCATTGTTGGCGCTCTGCTGATGACGGCCTCGCGTGCCGTGGGTGAAACCATGATTGTCGTGCTGGCCGCAGGCGTTGCTGCACGCATTCAGATCAGCCCGTTCGAGCCGATGACAACCGTGACCGTGAAGATCGTCAACCAGCTGACCGGCGACCTTGAATTTACCTCGCCGCAGACGCTTGTTGCCTTTGCGCTTGGGATCACCCTGTTTGCCATCACGCTTTGCCTTAACATCTATGCGCTTTACATCGTGCGCAAATACCGGGAGCAGTACGAATGAGCGATGTCGTCTCTCAAGGCCCCGCAGCAATGACGGGTGCAAAACCGGCCCGCCGCGATATTGGTATCAAGCGCCGCTATGCTGCTGAACGCCGCTTTCGCGCCTATGGCGTGGCTGCCATCAGCTTTGGCCTTATCTTCCTGCTGCTGTTGCTGAATTCTGTGGTGTCAAAGGGCTATAGTGCCTTTTTGCAAACCACCATTACAGTGCCGGTGGAGTTCAGCGAGAAGATTATCGATCCGAATAACCAGCGCGCCACCAACCCGGATGTGTTGTTGCCTGCCAATTATCCGCTGCTGGTGCGCAATGCTCTGGCAAAGCAGCTTGGTCTGAACACGTCAGATCGTCCAGCCATGAAGGCGCTTATGGAGATGGTCTCTGACAGTGCCCGCATTCAACTGCGCAGTTTTGTCATGGCTGACCCTTCGGTGATTGGTAAAACCGTCCCTGTGTCGGTCCTGGCCAGTGCGACGATTGACTCTGCCTTCAAAGGCCAGTTTGACCTGGATGTAGATGAGGGCAACCGCAAGATTTCGGATCGCCAGATTGAGTGGATGAATACCCTTGCCGCAAACGGCGCTTTGCACAAAGACTTCAATTCGGGCATTTTCCTCAACGGCTCATCCAGTCGTCCAGAAGCGGCAGGCGTGGGTGTGGCCCTGATTGGTTCTGCCTATATGATGCTGATCGTGCTGGTACTGGCTTTGCCAATCGGTGTTGCAGCCTCGATCTATCTGGAAGAGTTTGCGCCGAAAAATCGCTGGACCGACCTGATTGAGGTCAACATCAACAATCTGGCGGCGGTTCCTTCCATCGTGTTTGGTCTGTTGGGTCTGGCTGTGTTTATCAACTTCATGGGCCTGCCACGGTCAGCCTCGCTGGTGGGTGGTCTGGTTCTGACGTTGATGACCCTGCCCACCATTATCATTGCCACCCGTGCCGCGCTGAAAGCCGTGCCACCCTCCATTCGTGCGGCCGCCCTTGGGCTTGGTGCGTCGAAGATGCAGACTGTGTTTCACCACGTTCTGCCCTTGGCCATGCCCGGTATTCTGACTGGCACGATTATTGGTCTTGCACATGCCTTGGGCGAAACAGCGCCTTTGCTGTTGATTGGCATGGTGGCCTTTGTTGCAGATTTTCCCGGCAGCCCGATGGATCCGTCCACGGCTTTGCCAGTGCAGATCTATATGTGGGCGAATGAGGCGGAGCGGGCGTTTGTGGAGCGCACATCCGGGGCAATCATCATTCTGCTTCTCTTCCTGTTGATCATGAATGTCGGGGCTATTCTGCTGCGGCGGCGTTTCGAACGGCGCTGGTAGGCGTCACGACCTGAGAACCGAGAACAATGTGAACGGCTTTTCATCCACGATTGTGAGATAAGAAAAAGCCAGAGGAGTAAGTTCCATGAACATGATGTCCGAATCAGCAGTGGAAAAGGCGCTGGATCAGAAGATGGCTGAAATGAACTACAAAATGGTCGGCAAGGATGTATCGGTCTACTACGGTGACAAACGCGCCTTGTTTGATGTCAATCTCAACGTGCGCGAAAATACCGTAACGGCTTTGATTGGCCCTTCCGGCTGTGGCAAATCCACGTTCTTGCGCACGCTGAACCGCATGAACGACACGATTGATGGCTGCAAGGTCACAGGCCGTATCACGCTTGATGAGATGGATGTGTATGATCCTTCGATTGATGTGGTGGAATTGCGCGCGCGCGTTGGCATGGTGTTTCAAAAGCCGAACCCTTTCCCAAAGTCGATCTATGAAAATGTGGCCTATGGTCCGCGCATTCATGGTCTGGCCCGCAACAAGGCCGATATGGATCAGATCATCGAAAAGAGCCTGCAACGCGCTGGCCTGTGGAATGAAGTGAAGGACCGTCTGCATGAGGCTGGCACCGGCCTTTCGGGTGGCCAGCAGCAGCGCCTGTGCATTGCACGTGCCATTGCCGTCAGCCCGGAAGTGATCCTGATGGACGAACCGTGCTCGGCGCTGGACCCGATTGCAACCGCCAAGGTCGAAGAGCTGATCCACGAATTGCGTGCCAATTTCACCATTGTCATCGTCACGCACTCGATGCAGCAGGCAGCCCGCGTGTCGCAGCGCACGGCCATGTTCCATCTTGGTCAGCTGGTTGAGGAAAACGACACTGACAAGATGTTTACCAATCCGGATGACCAGCGCACCCAGGATTACATCATGGGCCGCTTCGGCTGAGATCACAGCCGACGTAGACAACAATCCGTTATTGTAAGGAAATGGCCATGCCAGCGCATATCTACACTGCTTTTGACGAAGAACTGAAATATCTCATGCGTCGTATTTCCGAGATGGGTGGCCTTGCCGAACAGATGGTGGCTGACTCTGTCCGTGCGCTTGTCAACTCCGATGCTGCGCTGGCCCAGAAAGTCATTTCCGATGACACGGTCATGGATGCCGCGGAGCGTGATGTTGGCGACAAGGCCATCGTGACCATTGCCAAGCGACAGCCCATGGCGGCAGACCTGCGCGAGATCATCGGTGCCTTGCGCATTGCATCCGATCTTGAGCGCGTTGGCGATATGGGCAAGAACAACGCCAAGCGCGTCATGGCGGTGCAGGGAACCGGCGTTCCGCGCAAACTGGCTCGCGGCATTGAGCATTTGTCCGAGCTGGCCTTGATGCAGCTGAAGGAAGTGCTGGATGTTTACACCACGCGCTCGGCCGAAAAAGCAAAATCCATCCGCGACCGCGATGAAGAAATCGATGCGATGTACACCTCGCTGTTTCGTGAGATGCTGACCTATATGATGGAAGATCCGCGCAATATCACCACCTGCACGCATCTGCTGTTTTGCGCAAAGAACATTGAGCGCGTTGGCGACCACGCCACCAATATTGCTGAAACCATCTATTACATGACCACAGGTGCCCAGCCGGAGGGTGAACGTCCGAAAGACGATACCACCACAGCTGTTGGGGTTGTTGAGTGATGCTTTCTTGAATCGGTTCGGTTCAAGGACTTATGCAAGGGTATGTCATGCCTGATGCGGGGCGCGTCAGGCATGAATGAGGTGAGGGGATAATGAACAGAAGGTTTTGCCCTCCGGCAAAATTTTTCTATTGTCTGGCTCTCATTGAAGGTGTGGGAACGAATGCTGCCAAAGATTGCTGTGGTTGAAGACGAGGAAGCGCTGAGTGTTCTTCTTCGCTATAATCTGGAAGCTGAAGGGTACGAGGTCGAAACCGTCTTGCGTGGTGACGAGGCTGAACTGTGCCTTCAGGAGCGCGTGCCGGATTTGCTGATTCTGGACTGGATGTTGCCGGGTGTGTCGGGCATCGAACTATGCCGACGCTTGCGAATGCGCCCTGAAACCGAACGCTTGCCCATCATCATGCTGACAGCGCGTGGCGAAGAGAGCGAACGGGTGCGTGGCCTCTCCACCGGGGCAGATGACTATGTGGTCAAGCCGTTTTCCACGCCAGAGCTGATGGCGCGCGTCAAGGCCATGCTGCGTCGAGCCAAGCCGGAGGTTCTGTCCAGTCTTTTGAAATGTGGTGACATCGAGCTGGACCGCGAAACCCATCGGGTCCATCGCAAGAGCCGTGAAGTGCGTCTTGGCCCAACCGAGTTTCGCTTGCTGGAATTTCTGATGGCCTCTCCGGGGCGGGTGTTTTCACGCTCGCAACTGCTGGACGGCGTCTGGGGCCACGATATTTACGTTGATGAGCGCACCGTGGATGTTCATGTGGGACGCCTGCGCAAGGCGCTGAATTTTTCCAATATGCAGGATGTGATCCGCACCGTGCGCGGCGCTGGCTATTCCATGGAAGCCTGACGCCAGCGGAGGATGCTCTCGCATCTTCGATGCCTTGGTAAAACAAAAAACGGGCCAATCGGCCCGTTTTTTTGTTTTACCTTGTGTCTTTACAGCGCAGTGCGCCATATATGGCGCACAAAGGAGGCTGTAACACTTTTATTTCTTTGTTTTTGTTTGTCTTTTGGGGAAAGACGGATTCCCCTTTTCCCTGACAGGCTTTAGCTCTTTCTTTTTCGCATGTACGTTATCGTTTTATTGAGGACAATAAAACGCGACATGCTTTAGCGCGATGCGGCAGCCTTGCGGCGCTCGTTCACGGGCTGGTAGGCCAGTTTGGCGTGGTATTTGCAGTATGGCGAATTGTCCATGCTGTCACAGCCGCAGAAATGAAAATCATCGGTCATCGGATCGCCAACCGGCCATTTGCAGGTGCGCTCGGTGAGATCGGTCAAGGTCAGGCGTTTTGATGTTGGCAATGTGCCGCTGATCACCGCCAGATCAACCGTTTCTTCAATCGGCTGAATGTCCATTTCCGGCTTGAGTGCCGTTGCGCCTTCTGTGCGTGGCGCTGTGCGGGTGATGGTGCGTGCAGGATAGTTGGGCGCGCGCGGTGCCGGTGCCGCAGAGCGCTTGGGTGCGCTGCGTGCAGGTGTTGCCGTGGTGCCGCCCGCTTTGGCACGACCAGGAAGGCAAAGCCTGTGAACCTTGCCAATCACCGCGTTGCGGCTGACGCCGCCGCCAAGCTGGGTGGCAATCTGGCTTGCGCTCAAACCTTCAGCCCATAGTTTCTTGAGCTTTTCGACTCGTTCGTCTGTCCAATTCATGCCGCAATCTCCGCGTGTTGCGTGCGTTTGCGCAGAATCCATCACCCCGGTCCCGGATAGATCCGAAACCCAACTTTCCTCGAATTGTTGGTGACTAGTTCCGCCGCATGCAGTCTAGTAATTAGACATTAACCTAGTGTGAGCCTGACTCCGTGACAAGAGTCGACGAATCATCGTGAATCGAAATTCGTGCTTTTCCCCAACTTGCTGTCCCTTGTTTTTTCACAAGGCGGTTTTGAGGTGCGATGAGGTGGCGGCGAAAGCCGTTGTCCGTCGATGTTTTGTTGACAATCGGGTGCTAAGTCGGAATAGTGCGCCGATGACCTTGTCTGATCTGAAAGACAAGGCTCAAAACAGCCGCCTTGATGGCGGCATTTTTAATTTTTCATGGCCATTCCGGCTGTGGATGTGACTGTAGATTGCCGCTGGATAAAGGATTTTTCGTCATGGCTCAAAAAACAACGCCGCTGTTCAACACGTTCTCACGTGCGCCGCTGCGTTTTGAGCGAGGGGAGGGCGTTTGGCTCTTCACCGATAATGGTGAAAAATATCTCGATTTTGCAGGCGGTGTCGCTGTAACGTCCTGTGGTCATTCCCATCCTCATCTGGTGGACGCGCTGAAAAGTCAGGCGGAAAAAGTCTGGCATCTGTCCAATCTCTATGAGGTGCCCGGTCAGGAACGGCTGGCGCAGCGTCTGGTTGATGCAACGTTTGCGGATAAGGTGTTTTTCACCAATTCCGGCGCGGAGGCGCTGGAATGCGCCATCAAGACCGCGCGTCGCTACCATTATGCCAAGGGTCATCCCGAAAAATTCCATATCATCACCTTTGAAGGTGCTTTCCATGGACGTACCATTGCCACCATTGCTGCTGGTGGACAGGAAAAATATCTGGAAGGCTTTGGTCCCAAGGCTCCAGGCTTTGATCAGGTTCCCTTTGGCGACATGGATGCCCTGAAGGCCGCGATTGGTGATGCAACGGCAGCTCTGCTGATCGAGCCCATTCAGGGCGAAGGCGGCATTCGCGTTGTTGATAAGGAATTCCTGCGGGAGTTGCGCGCGATTTGCGACGAAAAGGGCCTATTGCTGATCCTTGACGAAGTGCAAAGCGGCGTTGGTAGAACCGGCAAGTTTTTTGCCCACGAATGGGCTGGCATTACGCCAGACATCATGGCCATTGCCAAGGGTATTGGCGGCGGCTTTCCTTTTGGTGCCTGCCTTGCCACCGAAGAGGCAGCATCGGGCATGACAGCTGGCGTGCACGGCACCACCTATGGCGGCAATCCGCTGGCCATGGCCGTCGGCAATGCCGTGCTGGATCTGGTTCTGGCGGATGACTTCATGCAGAATGTGCGTGATGTTGCGCTGGTGTTCCGTCAAGGGCTGGCGGCCCTGAAGGATCGCTTCCCGGATGTGATCGGCGATGTGCGCGGCGAAGGCTTGATGCTGGGTATCAAGGCGGCAGTTCCGTCTTCGGAGCTGCTTCATGCCATGCGTTCCGAGCATATTCTGGGCGTGCCGGCTGGTGACAATGTTATCCGCCTGCTGCCCCCCCTCACCATCACTGCTGAAGAAGCCCGTGAGGGTTTGAAGCGTATTGAGCAGGCCGCAGAGGCCGTGTCCGCAAAGGCTGCCCCCAGCGCAGCGCAGGCTTGAACAACAGGTAACACAATGGCATCCCCGAAGCATTTTATTGATCTCTCGGCCATGACATCCGAGGACCTCACCTCTATTCTGTCCGACGCCCATTCGCGCAAGCAAAAAACCAGGGCTGGCACCGCCGACAAGCCATTGGCTGGCAAGATGCTGGCAATGATTTTTGAAAAGCCATCCACCCGCACCCGCGTCTCTTTTGATGTTGGAATGCGACAACTTGGCGGTGAGACGCTGTTTTTGTCCGGCACGGAAATGCAGCTTGGCCGGGCTGAAACCATTGGCGATACCGCCAAGGTTCTGTCGCGCTATGTCGATGCCATCATGATCCGCACCACCGATCATACCCGCCTGCTGGAGCTGGCCGAGCACGCCACTGTGCCTGTCATCAACGGCCTGACGGATTTGACGCATCCTTGCCAGATCATGGCGGACATCATGACCGTTGAGGAGCATCGTGGCCCGGTGAAGGGCAAGACGCTGGCCTGGACGGGCGATGGCAACAATGTGCTGCACTCGCTGGTGGAGGGAGCTGCCCGCTTTGGCTACAAGATGAACATGGCGGTTCCCATGGGGTCAGAGCCGGATGATCGCATTCTCAACTGGGCGCGCAATCAGGGTGGTGAGATCATGCTCTGCCATGATGCCGAGCGGGCTGTTGCGGATGCGGATGCGGTGATCACCGACACCTGGGTATCGATGAATCTGGAGCACAAGGCGCGCGGGCATAATGTATTTCAGCCGTTTCAGGTCAATGCCGAGCTGATGAAGCGCGCAAAGCCAGATGCGTTGTTCATGCACTGCCTTCCAGCGCACCGTGGTGAGGAAGTGACGGATGACGTGATCGACGGGCCGCAATCGGTTGTGTTCGATGAGGCCGAAAACCGCCTGCACGCGCAAAAATCCATTCTGGCATGGTGCCTTGGCGCTGTATAAACAGTCATGATTGGCCACACGTCCGGCGTGGCTGCGGCCAATCAACCAGCCTGCACGATGTTTTGGGTTGCAAACGCCCCATTCGCTCAGGGCAGGGCAGGGTTTTGCAGAAAAGGCTTGATGCAAGGTTGATAGAACACCATGTATCGGCATTCTCTCGAGGGTTTCCCTCACTGTTCAGGCACGTTCTGTGTCAGGAGTATCAAAATGACAGACGGATCAACCCAGCTCGGCGATTTCGGGTTTGCCGGTGACGATCAGGTTATTCCTTTTCAGGTGGATGGCCTTGATGTGCGCGGTCGCGCAGTCCAGCTTGGGCCATTGCTGAACAGTATTCTGGATCGTCACGCCTATCCGCCCGCCGTTGCGCGTCTGCTGGCCGAGGCCATTGTGCTGACGGTGCTGATCGGCACCTCTTTGAAGTTTGAAGGCAAGTTTGTGGTTCAGACCAAGAGCGATGGTCCGGTGGACCTGCTGGTCTGTGATTTTGCCTCGCCGGAAAAGGTTCGCGCCTATGCCCGGTTTGATGAGGCGCGGCTGAATGCATCACTTGCGGCTGGAAAATCGTCCCCGACTGATCTTCTTGGCGCAGGCGTGCTGGCGTTTACCATTGATCAGGGCGGTTTCATGCAGCCTTATCAGGGAATTGTGCCGCTGGATGGTTCATCCCTGGAAGATATTGCCGGTTTTTATTTCCGCCAGTCAGAGCAGATTCCGACGCGGGTGCGCCTCGCTGTTGCCGAGCTGTTTGACCGTGGTAGCGATGGTAAACCTCGCCACACATGGCGGGCTGGCGGTATTATCGTGCAGTTTTTGCCGCAGGCACCTGAGCGGATGCAGCAGGTTGATCTGCCAGGTGATGGCAATAATGATAGCAATGAGCCAGAGGACGATAACTGGACCGAAGCGCGGATGATGGCGGATACCATTGACGGCGATGAGCTGACCGATCCGCTGATTGGCAGCGAGCGCCTGCTGTATCGTCTGTTTCATGAGCGCGGTGTACGGGTCTATGCGCCTCAGGCGATCTATGACCGTTGCAGCTGTTCGCGTGACAAGATCAAGGGCGTGTTGTCGGGCTTTTCAGCAGAGGAAATCACGGCCAGCATTGAAGACGGTGCCGTGTCGGTGACCTGCGAGTTTTGCTCCACAGCCTACAGATACGAGCCGCAGGAGCTTATTCAGGCCTGACGTTTGACAACCTCGTGCATTTTGTAAAATGCACGAGGTTGTCTGATTAAGCGGCCCTTGCTTTGGCAATGGCTTGCTTCAAATCGCTTTCCGTCAAGGCTCCGGAATAGAGGGTTGCGCCAATCACAAACGACGGCGTGCCCTGAAAATTCAGACCCTCTGCCTGCAACCAGTTGCGATCAAGAATGCCAGCAATCAGCTTGTCATGGGCGTTGACCGCAGTTTTTAGCGCCTCGCGCGAGATGCCAATCTCTTCCAGCGCCTGTTGAATCCGATCTGGTGTCAGCGGGCCTGAGAGTTTGAACAGCGCTTCCTGCGCTGGCTGATATTTTCCAAGCTTGTCGGCCGCCAGCACGGCTTGGGCAGCAAATACGGATGCTGCGCCAAACACCGGCCAATCCTTCATCACCAGTCGGACCTTGCCGTCGTCCTTGACCACTTTGCTGACAATCGGGTGAACGCTTTTGCAATAGCCGCACTGATAATCGAAATATTCGGCAATTGTCACATCACCCTTCGGATTGCCAAGTACGGGTGCATCCTTGTCGAAGAAAATATCCTTTTGACTGGGTTCTTTGGCCTGCAACAGTGCTGGCGTGGCCAAAGATGCAGCAGCGGCCATAAACAGTGTTCGGCGCTTGATCATGACTGGCTCACCAGATTGGAGGTTGAGTGCCAGGCCCAGGCCGAGCGGATAATATCTTCCAGCGTGTATTGCGGAACCCAGCCCAGCACGTCCCGCGCCTTGTCGTTATTGGCAACCAGCGTAGGGCTGTCGCCTTCGCGGCGATCCGTGTATTCGACCGGGAAGGGCCGGTTTGAAACCTTCTCAATCGTCGCCAGCAGTTCCTTGACTGTGGTGCCGGTGCCGGTGCCCAGGTTAAGCTCGACAGACGCACCGTCTTTCAGCAGGTATTCCACCGCCCGCACGTGGGCATCGGCCAGATCCATCACATGGATATAGTCGCGCACGCAGGTGCCATCGCGGGTGTCATAATCATTGCCAAACACCTTGAAGCCATCGCGGCGACCAAGGGCGGCATCCAGCGCCAGCGGAATGGCGTGGGTTTCTGGCGTATGCCACTCGCCAATGCGGGTTTCAAAATCAGCGCCGGCGGCATTGAAATAGCGCAGGATGACCGAGCGGAAGCCGGTGTACTGGTCGTAATCCTTGAGAGCCTGCTCGATCATCCATTTGGTGCGGCCGTAAGGATTGATGGGGGCCTGCCGGTGGGTCTCATCCATTGGCACTGTGTCTGGCAGGCCATAGGTTGCGCAGGTCGAGGAAAACACGAAGGCCTTGATGCCAGCCGCCTGCGCTGCTGAAAGCAGGGTAAGGGTGCCAATCACGTTGTTTTCATAGAAAGCGACCGGGTCTTTGACCGATTCCCCAACCTCGATCAGGGCGGCAAAATGCAAGATTGCAGCAGGTTTGTGCTTTGCCAGCACCTCATCCAGCCGTGCACGGTCACGGATGTCACCCTGTTCCAGCGGACCCCATTTGACAAATTCGCCATGGCCGTTGGTCAGATTATCATACACAATCGGCAGGAAACCCCGCTGCGACAGGGCGAGGCACGTGTGGGCACCAATATAGCCTGCACCACCAACAACAAGAATGGGCGTATCTGTCATGCAATCGTCTTTCTCAAAGGCTTCATCGTGAAAGTTCTAGGTGGCCTATGTGTCATTCGCAAGATCTCTGGCGCAAGATCCTTGGCATCATATCTTTGGCATAAGAGACGCACGAGCAGGTTGCTGCGGGGTCATGCAGACAGGGATATTTTTATTTGCAGGGATCAGGTTGGTAAATGCAAGAATAAATTGACGTTTACGTCAAAGTTATAGTAGCTTCGAACTTGCGCTTTCGCAGGTCTGGCATAAGCTGAAAACAGTATGGTGCCGGTTGCCTTTGTGGTCGCTTTTCTTGCCTGAGACTGTTGCGGTCTTCAGGCTGGAATGTAAAGTTTGCATCGCTGGGTTGCGTCTGGAGGGCGTGTGGCGCTGTGTGGAGGGGTGAGCTTGCTCACCAAATAAGGGAGTGAGGAATGAATACGATTTCCATGCCCGCTGGTAAACCAGATCGTGAGCGTATTTGGCTTGCATCTTATCCAGCGTCTGTGCCTGCGGATTTGCCGCCAGCAAAATTTGCCTCGTTGGGCGCGCTATTTGACAACAGTTGCAGTGTCTATGCCGGACGTCACGCCTTTAGCTGCATGGGCCGGGCAATGACATTTGAGGAATTGGGCATTGCCGCCACCAAAATTGCCGCCTGGCTTCAGGAGGCCGGTTTTGTCAAGGGCGACCGAATCGCGGTGATGATGCCCAATATTCTGCAAAACCCGGTGGTGGTTTACGGAATTCTCAAGGCGGGCATGGTGGTTGTCAACGTCAATCCGCTTTATACGCCGCGTGAATTGGGGCATCAGCTGAGAGATTCAGGTGCGGTTGCAATTTTCGTTCTGGAAAATTTTGCCCACACTGTTCAGGCTGTGGTCAAGGATACAGCTTTGCGCACCATCGTGGTGGCAACCATGGGCGACATGCTGGGGCTGAAAGGCCATCTGGTCAATTTTATCGTCCGCAAGGTGAAAAAGCTGGTGCCAGTCTGGTCGTTGCCGCAGGCGCACAGCTTTCGATCTGTGCTTGCTGACAGTACCGAGGCATCGTTCAAGCCAGAACGTGTCGGGACCGATGATATTGCCTTTTTGCAATACACAGGTGGAACCACGGGTGTTTCCAAGGGGGCCGTGTTGACCCATGGCAATCTGATTGCCAATACAATGCAGATGAAGGTCTGGCTTGAGGCGGGGTTGGATGAGAAATCCGTCAATGGTGTGCTGACCTATATTTGTGCCTTGCCGCTTTACCACATTTTTGCGTTGACGGTGAATTCCCTGATGGGGGTTGCCAGCGGTGGAAAAAATATCCTGATCGTCAATCCCCGCGACATTGCCGGGTTTGTCAAGGAGCTTGGGCAGCATCCGTTCAATATCATCATTGGTCTCAACACCCTGTTCAATGCACTGATGAACAATGAGGATTTTCGAAAGCTGGATTTTTCGACACTGAAGCTGACCTTTGCAGGTGGCATGTCTGTGCAGCGGCCTGTCGCGGATCGCTGGAGGGAGATCACCGGCTCCAAGATCACCGAGGGCTACGGCTTGTCCGAAACCTCGCCGGTGGCCACCGCCAACCGAATTGATGAACCGGATTTTACCGGCTGCATCGGTATGCCGATTTCATCGACAGAGGCCAGTATTCGTCATGAGGATGGACACGTGCTGCCATTTGGCGAGGTTGGTGAAATCTGCATTCGCGGTCCCCAGGTCATGGCTGGATATTGGCAACGCCCTGAGGAAACCTTCAAGGTGATGACGCCCGACGGCTATTTTCGAACAGGTGACATGGGCTTCATGAATGAGCGCGGCTATATCAAGATTGTTGACCGCAAAAAGGATATGATTCTCGTCTCCGGCTTCAATGTCTATCCCAACGAAATTGAAGAGGTTGCGGTCATGCATCCCGGCGTTCTGGAGGCGGCGGCCATTGGTGTGCCGGATCAACATTCCGGTGAGGCGGTCAAACTGTTTGTGGTGCGCAAGGATCCGTCTCTCACCGAGCAGGAGGTGAAGGATCACTGCGCCAAAAATCTCACCAACTACAAGCGGCCCCGCCACGTAGAATTTCGCAACGAGCTGCCCAAATCCAACGTTGGCAAGATTTTGCGCAAAGACCTGAGGGGATAGAAAACAGGGGTGTGGCTTTATGAGTGCCTTTCGTATCCGGCATGACATAATTTTCTTGGGAAATTGATTCCGATTTGAAAAATTATGCAGTAGGTTCCTCCTCCATGACCGGATCGGGAGACATTCATGCAGGCCATTATCGAACAGTTGAAAAAGAACGTCGCACATACGTCGGCGACCGACATCCGCGCGGCGTTTGCGGCTGATTCCAACAGGTTTGAGCATTTCAGTGCGCGTCTTGATGACCTGCTGATGGATTATTCCAAATGTGCTGTGAACAATGAGATCATGGCTCTTCTGGAAAAGCTTTGCGCAGACGGTGGCGTTGCCGCCAAGCGCGAAGCGATGTTTACTGGCGAAGAGATCAACTTTACCGAAGGTCGCGCCGTCTTGCACACGGCCCTTCGCAATCGTGCCAATACGCCTGTTCTGGTGGATGGCAAGGATGTGATGCCGGATGTCAATGCGGTTCTGGCGTCCATGGGGGCCTTTGCCTCGGGTCTGCGCTCGGGCGACATTACCGGCTCAACCGGCCAGCAGATCACCGATGTTGTCAATATCGGCATTGGCGGATCAGACCTTGGTCCGGCCATGGCCACATTGGCACTGGCACCATTTCATGATGGTCCACGGCTGCATTTTGTCTCCAATGTCGATGGAGCGCATATCTCGGACACGCTGGCGCTTCTGGAGCCGGAAACAACCCTGTTTATTGTCGCCTCCAAAACCTTTACCACCATTGAAACCATGACCAATGCGGCCTCGGCCCGCGCCTTTATTGCCTCTGTGCTGGGCGAAGATGCGGTGGGGCAACATTTTGCCGCGGTCTCGACTGCGCTGGATAAGGTCAAAGCCTTTGGTATCGCGGAAGACCGGGTTTTTGGATTCTGGGATTGGGTTGGTGGCCGTTATTCCATCTGGTCGGCGATCGGCCTGCCGCTGATGATTGCTGTCGGGGCCGATAATTTTGGAGCGTTTCTGGCGGGTGCGCACGCGATGGATGTTCATTTCCGCAGCGCGCCCTTCCGTGAAAACCTGCCCATGCTGCTGGGCGCGCTTGGCTATTATCACCGCAATGTTCTGGATTATCCTACCCGCGCCATTTTGCCTTATGACCAGCGGCTGTCGCGCTTTCCTGCCTATCTGCAACAGCTCGATATGGAATCAAACGGCAAGGGCGTTACCGTCGATGGCACGCCAGTCAAGGGAAATTCCGGCCCGGTCGTCTGGGGTGAGCCGGGCACCAATGGCCAGCACGCCTTTTATCAGTTGATCCATCAGGGCACGAGCGTGATCCCTGCCGAATTCATGATCGCGGCCAAGGGGTTTGAGCCAGAACTGCGCCATCAGCATGAACTGTTGATTGCCAATTGCCTGGCGCAATCGGCAGCCTTGATGAAAGGCCGCAGTCTTGAAGAAGCCAAGGCGCAATTGCAAAAGGCCGGTATGGATGCAGCCAAAATCGACCACATTGCTCCGCACCGGGTGTTCACCGGCAACCGTCCCTCGATCACCTTTGTCTATGAGCAATTGACACCCTTCGCGCTGGGGCGCCTGATTGCGCTCTATGAGCACCGGGTGTTTGTCGAAGGTGTGCTGTTTGGGATCAATTCCTTCGATCAATGGGGTGTGGAACTGGGCAAGGAACTGGCAACCGGCCTGCTGCCGGTGGTGCAGGGCAAGGTCGGTGTTGGTGGGCAGGATGCTTCCACGGCGGGTCTGGTGCAGGCGTTGAGTGATCTTGTGTCGGAAAGGTGAGACGGGGCGATGACAGCATCGAAAATGGCAATTGTCACGGGCGCTGCCCGTGGCATTGGGGCTGCCGTGGCTGAGCGATTGGCGCGAGACCTTGGTTATTGTGTTATCATCAACGATCTGGATGAGGGCGACGCCGAGGCCGTGGTTGGCAACATCCGACGCTCTGGCGGGCAGGCTCTGGCGCTTTTGGGGGATATAGCCGATCCCGCAACCTTTTCGATGATGTTTGACCATGCGGAGGCTTTGTCTGGCGGCGTGGATGTTTTGGTCAACAACGCCGGTATCATGGTGCGCAGGCCCATGGTTGATATTGATGATGCAATGTTTGACCGCCAGATCGCGGTTAATTTCCGCGGAACTTTCAACGGTCTGCGGGAAGCGGCTAAACGACTGCGCAACGGCGGACGTATTGTCAATATTTCCAGCACGGTTGCCGCGATGCAGGCGGAAAACTACAGTATTTACGCTGCCACAAAAGCGGCAATTGAGACCATGACAGCCGTGTTGGCCAAAGAGTTGCGTGGACGCAACATAAGCGTCAATGCCGTTGCGCCGGGGGCAACCGCAACCGATTTGTTTCTGGAGGGCAAGCCGCAGTCAACCATAGACGCCTTTGCGAAGCTTGCTCCTTTGGAGCGTATCGGCACCGCAGATGAAATTGCTGCAATCGTGGCATTTCTTGCCGGACCCGACGGCGGCTGGATCAACGGCCAAACCATTCGTGCCAATGGTGGGGTCATATAGAGTTTGTCAGCGAAAAGTGCAGCCCGGTTTTACTGATCAGACAAACGAAAATAAAGAAATTGAGAGTCTGTCAGGTTCAGATTCACAGGACACGAGGCAAACAAGAAAGACCCCTCCCCAACCCTCACCACAAGGGGGAGGGGTTTTAAAAAGACAAAAAATCATTGCGTCGTGTACTACTGCATAATTTTCTCTTTAAACCGGAATCGGTTTAAAGAGAAAATTATGCAGCAGATATAAAGAGCGACAGAGAACCTTTGTGCGCCATATAGGGTGAGAGGCGCTGTATGTCCCGAAACTGCACCACAGCTTCGGGAGATGAGAGGTTTTTTATAGACCGATCTCATGAGCAAATGGCGGATTGGCACCTGCTCGTGATACGGTCACCGCAGCGGCTTTTGCGCCCAGCGCCAGCGCTTTGATGATCTGCTCTTCGTTCAGATGTGCCACCTGTTGTTTGGTCAGCAGATTTTGCATTTTCAACGATGCCAGAATACCGGCATCAAACGTGTCGCCCGCACCAACCGTATCGACCACGGTGACTTTTTCGCTGGGCACCGTCACTGTGTGATGGGCGGTGTAGCCCACTGCACCCTCTGCGCCACGGGTGATGACCACCAGCTTTGCGCCGTGCTCCAGCCATTGGCGGGCAAGGCTTTCTTCATCGCCTTCCATGCCAAACCAGGCGAGGTCTTCATCGGAGAATTTGACTATGTCAGACATGGCTGCCATGCGGCGGATGCGGGCCATGTGAGCGGCCTTATCCTTGATGAAACCGGGGCGAATGTTGGGGTCCAGCGAGATGACGCGGGTTTTGTGCTCACGCAGCATCAGCGCTTCATAGGTTGCGCCGCATGGATCGGGAATCAGGCTGATGGCACCGAAGTGCAGCGCTTCACAATCATCGCCCAGTGTTGGCAGGTCGGCTTCGGTAATCATCCGTCCAGCGGTGTTTTCATCGTAAAAAGCGTAGGACGCATGGCCATCCACCAGCTTGACAAAGGCGATGGTGGTGGGCCTGGCCAGCGTGGCGCAATAGCTGAAATCCACATGGCTCTTGCTCAAGGTATCACGTAGCACATCGCCCAGCATGTCATCGGACAGGCCAGTGAAAAACGCGGATGGCACGCCAAGCCTGCCCAGTGCAATGGCGGTGTTGAACACAGCGCCTCCGGCATAGGGAGAAAAGGCAGGCTCGCCCAGCGTGGTCTCACGCGGCAGCATATCAATCAGGGCTTCACCGCAACTCAGGATCATTCGAGCCTCCCAGGCCATTCGTTCGACTGTTCAATCGATTTAAAGCAAGTTTCCGCTTTTTGCCAGCCCGTTGAGCAAATCTTCGGGCTGGAAAAGTGGAACCCGATTTTCTCGAAGCGACAAACGAAAACAAGAGAAGGGATTTGAGTCTGTCTGGCTCAATCTGAGCCTGCCAGACTCTTGCCGCTCCTCACGCCAGAGAGTTTACCCCGCCATTGCGGCCAGACCAGTCGAGCGGAGCGTCGAGAAAGGCTTCGACTTCGGATAAGGTGTTGTTGTCAAAAAGCTTTTTGTCTCGGGCAACAGCCAGTGCATTGCGCCATGTCGAAATATAATGAAGCTGAACACCGCTGTTGCTGAAGCGTGCACGGGCTTCAGGGAAAATATCGTAGAAAAACAGTGCCATGCCATGATCGACAATGCCGCCCGCTTCGCGCACAGCATCGATGAAGGTAAACATGCTGCCGCCTGCCGTGGTGAGATCTTCAATCACCAGCACGCGGGCACCCTCTGGCATATGGCCTTCAATCTGGGCATTGCGGCCATGGCCTTTGGGCTTTTTGCGCACATAGATCATGGGCAGGTTGAGGCGATCAGCCAAAAGTGCTGCAAAGGGAATGCCTGCGGTTTCCCCGCCTGCAATGCAGTCAAACTGTTCAAATCCGGCATTGCTGAGCAGGGTGGCAACGGCAAAATCCATCACGCTTGAGCGCACGCGCGGGTAGGATAAAAGCTTGCGGCAGTCGATATAGACCGGGCTGCGCATCCCCGATGCCAGCTTGTAAGGCTCGGTTGCATTGAAATGAACCGCCTTGATTTCCCAAAGCATTCTGGCAAGCAGGTCTGCCATCACAGCAGGATCGGAAAAGGATGTCAGGGTCATTTCATGCTCCTCTTTATCGAACGCCGCGCTGGATGTGCGGGTTGCAGCGCTATAACAAGAAGCAGCAGCACATGCCAGATGGATTTGCGTAAAGCGCTGGATGGGAGCAGTCAGGCGTGGTTGGCTGCAATTGTGGCTGATGCGGGAACGGAGGCGACTTCAACACGATTGCGCCCCATGCGTTTGGCGCAGTAGAGCGCATCATCGGCCTGTTTGAGAATATCTTCAAACATCATCCCCTCTGCGGTTCCATAGCAGATGCCAACGCTTGCGGTGACGCGCAGCGCATGACGCTCAATGATGATGTCGCGCTCCTGAAGATGTCTGCGAATACGATCTCCAATCCATTCTGCCCGCCCAGGCGGTGCATTTTCGATCACGGCGGCAAACTCTTCTCCACCCAGTCTGGCGACACAATCGACGCCTGCTGCCGTTTGCAGTTCCGTGGCAATTGACTGGATAACCAGATCACCTGCGGCGTGGCCGTGGCGGTCATTGATGGATTTGAACTGATCAATATCAAACACCAGAACGGCCATATGCGCCTGAAAGCTCTTGTGTTGGTATGTTTCGAAAAGGGCGCGGCGATTGAAGAGGCCGGTCAACGAATCGGTCATCGCCTCCAGCCGGTGCTGGGCGGTCAGCCGGGCCTGATGGGCGGTCAGCGAAAGACCGCCAATGCCGGTCATGCCAACAATGCAGCATGCCAGATTGAGATCTTCTATCGGATTTTTGGGAGCGGCAGTCATGACCCATGTTCCGGCATGAATAAGTTCCATGGCGCACAGCAGAAAAGAAAGTGCGACGATTGCGTATAGCAATGTGATGCCGGAAAGAATCCCTGGAGATTCTTGTCGCCCAAGCCAGTATTGATGGGCTGTTGCCAGAAGGGAAACTGTTGCGCCCAGATTAAGGAGAATGAAGCCGATGCCCCAATAATCACTGAGGAAAGCCAGAGTGATGCTGAGTGTCGGCAGTCCTGCAAACACGCAGACCCGCACCAGAGGAAAGCTGCCGGTGCGAAACTGCACAGCGGCACCATAAAGGATGCAAAAGCCCCATTGCATCAACGACATTGTCAGAGCGCCCAGAGCAGCGCTGGGCAGTGTGATGAACCAGAAATTGCATACAATTCCGGCAACGCAGATACCAAGTCCAATAATCCAGCTGAGCAAAAACGAGACTTCACGCCGCCCAAGCCATGTCCCGATAAGAGTCAGGAGCATACACAGCCCCGACAGCGTCAGCGCTGACAGCAGAGAATTATAGTCCAGTATCATGCTCATCCCTACAGTCTGCCAGGTTCAGCTTGAACCCGTCAGACTCATCGCTTTTCGTTTGTCTTTTCGGCATGATCGGGTTCCACTTTTCCCTGACAAACTCCAAGGTGCCATGCCGCACGCTTTACTGAGCATTATACGTGAGTCCGATCCCTTTCTGAATCTTACACTGAATATGATTCATGTTCAAGAATGGCACGAAACACGTCACTGTGTCTCGACATCCCAATGAAGGGGGAACATCGGATCAAAAACGGTCACAATTCCAGCGTCTGTTTCGATTTTTGCGGGAAATTTGACAGGGTCTTCGCGTTTGATCATCGTGATGGTCTCGTCATTGAATGGCAGGCCATACCAGGCAGGACCGTTCAGAGAGGTAAAGGCCTCAAGCTTTTCAAGTGCATTTTCCTGCTCGAACACATGCGCAAGGCAACTCATGGTATTGATGGATGTATAAATACCTGCGCAACCGCAGCCGCATTCCTTCAGTGGGTCAATATGCGGTGCCGAGTCTGTTCCCAGAAAGAAGCGCGCATCGCCCGAAGTGGCGGCGGCACGCAAGCTCAGTCGATGACTCTCGCGCTTGGCAACCGGCAGGCAATAATAATGGGGGCGAATGCCGCCGACCAGAATGGCGTTGCGATTGATGATCAGATGATGGGTGGTGATTGAACCCGCCAGATTGCGATCGGCAGAGAGAATATAGTCAACGCCATTGGATGTCGTGACATGTTCCATGGTCACCTTCAACTCCGGCAGGCGTTTGCGCAACGGCTCCAGCACCGTTTCGATAAACACGGCCTCGCGGTCAAAAATATCCACCTCAGGAGTCGTGACTTCACCGTGCACGCATAGAGGCAGGCCAATTTTGGCCATGCGCTCCAGAACAGGCATGGCCTTGTCCAGGTCGCGCACGCCGCCATGGGAGTTGGTGGTTGCGCCGGCCGGATACAGTTTGACCGCAGTGATCAAGCCGGACTTTTTGCCTTCTTCCACATCATCGGGATTGGTGTTCTCGGTGAGATACAGCGTCATCAGTGGTTGAAAGTG
Organism: Gillisella vitis; assembly: GCF_014204625.1. Taxonomy (GTDB): domain Bacteria; phylum Pseudomonadota; class Alphaproteobacteria; order Rhizobiales; family Rhizobiaceae; genus Allorhizobium; species Allorhizobium vitis_F. The sequence goes on from NZ_JACHLU010000003.1 coordinate 240,631, forward strand.
ATGGTTTTTCGGCACGGCGGCGAGGATGCGCTGCCGATAGGCTTCGGCATCTGCCGTTGTTACCACCGGCGGCACAAGATTTGGCATGATGATGGCGCGGGCAAAATGCCTGCTGGTGTCTCCCACCACGCCTTGCAGCATGGCACCATCGCGCAAATGCAGATGCCAGTCATCAGGGCGGCGAATGGTGAACGAGCGCATGATCAATCTCCGAAACATTTGGTTTGGTCGGAAATAGCATTGTTCAGGTTTTGAGACAAATCATGCGGCAGTTTAAAACGGATAAATTATCCGTCATCTGATGACCGATTATGCGGTTTTTCCAATTGGTTGACCTGCTGCCTTCTGGGCCGCCTCTTCGGCCTGTTCGCGTCGGTCATTTTCCATGATGGTGCGGATGTGCGGGAGTGATCGTTCAAAGGCGGCGATGCAGGTGGGGTCAAATTGTGTGCCCGCCCGGCCAATAATATGCTCGACTGTTCGTTCATAGGACCATGCCGGCTTGTAAGGACGCTCGGTGGTCAGGGCATCAAAATTATCGGCAATACAGACAATGCGCCCTGCCAGTGGAATGGCCTCACCCGCCAGCCGGTTCGGATAGCCTTGCCCATCCCAGCGCTCATGGTGGCTGATGGCGATTTCTGAAGCCAGTTGCAGCAAGGAGGAATGGGAGCGTGACAGAATGTCCGCGCCGATCTGGGTATGGGATTGCATTTGCCGAAATTCTGTCTCGGTCAGTTTTCCCTGTTTGAGCATGACAGTATCAGGCATGGCGACTTTGCCAATGTCATGCATGGGGGCTGCAAGCCGCAGATCGGTGCAGAATTGCTCAGGCAGACCCATTTCACGGGCGATGGTTTCGGAATAGGCGGCGACGCGAAGCGTATGGCGCGAGGTTTCCGGGTCTTTATAGCCAGCGGCAAGGGTCAGGCGCTCAATAATTTCCTGTTCGCGCAGCCGAAGCTGCTGGACCGCCTTTTCAACTTCCTGCCGCAGCCATTCTGCCTGATCTGCCAATTGACGCCGGGCAATGGCCAGACTGACGATATTGTGGATACGAACCTGAAACTCCACAGGATTGACCGGCTTGGTGAGAAAGTCGATGGCACCCGCATTCAGCGCGGCCATCCGCGTGGTCATGTCCTTGTCTGCGGTGATGAAGACCACGGGAACATTGGCATATTTCTCAAACCGTACAATCTCGGTGAAAAGTTCAACGCCATTATAAACCGGCATCTGATAATCTATGATTGCAACATCGAAATCCAGTTCCGGCAAAGCCGAGAGCACTTCATCGGGTGTTGAAAAGGCGACGGGTTCACAATTTTCGACTTTTTTCACCAATCGTACCAGAAGTTTGAGATTGGTATTATTATCGTCAACCACTAAAATACGCATTTTAGCCTCCATCGTCATCAGGCCGTCAGTTTCAATTTCATGGTCTCAATCTGCTGTGACAGGGCATTGATCGAGTCGCGTGTTGGCGGTGTGGCCCGCAAGGCCTGGGCATGGTCGGCAATATCATTGATACCCACATTGCTGGCAGCCCCTTTGATGGTGTGCAGCACCCGATCAATCTCACGATCGTTCTGAGTGGAAAATGCCGCATTTAACGCAGTCATAAGATCCTGGGCATCCTTAAAAAAGGATTCAATCAGCTCCTGATATACATCTTCTCCCAGCGCTTCAATCAATTCATCCTGCCGCGCCTTGTCCGCCCCATTGATTTCATCCAGATGTTGCTGAAGGGTGAGGGGAGGCTGATCAAGAGCAAGCTCATCAGCCAAGCCGACAATCCGTGGTTCTTCACCGACGAAGGTACCCTGTTCGATTGGGGCGAATGTCAGAATAACATCGCGCAGACGGGCCATGGTTACCGGCTTTGATTCGAACCCCACCATGCCGGCGGCCCGGCACCGGCGACGGTCATCATCCGAGGCATTGGCGGTCATGGCGACAATGGGCGTCAGGGCCGAGGCACCGCCTCGCTCAATAATGTGTTTTGTCGCTTCAATTCCATCCATCACCGGCATTTGCATGTCCATGAGAATCAGGTCAAATACGTCCTGTTCGGTTTTGTCCACGGCTTCTGCGCCATTATCGGCCATCACGACATCCTGGCCCAGCTTTTCCAGAAAGCGGCGCGCCACCTGCTGGTTGACAGCATTGTCTTCCACCAGAAGAATCTTGAGACATGGAAAATGCTCTTCCAGCTTGTGATTTTTGCGGTTCTGTCGAACTTCATCCTTGTCGGCGGCAATCACGGGCAGTTCGAACCAGAAAATACTGCCGACCCCGACAGTGCTGCTCATTCCCAGCTCACCGCCCAGTTTGCCGACGATCTGTTTGCAGATGGTGAGACCAAGTCCGGTGCCGCCATATTTGCGATTGATGCTGGCATCGACCTGGGAAAACGGCTGAAACAGCTTGGCAACGCCAGCTTCGTCAATGCCAATGCCAGTGTCTTCCACTTCAAAGCGCAGCATCAAGGCACTGCCGCGATAAAATTCCCGCAGCCGCAGAGTGACGGTGCCATTGTGGGTGAATTTGACCGCGTTGCTCAACAGGTTGAGCAGAACCTGACGCAGACGGGTGGGGTCGGTGCGCACATACAGCGCCTCCAGCGACAAAGGAATATCCACAATCAGCTGGTTTTTTTGCGCGTCGGCCCGCCCTTGCATGATGCTGACCGTGCTTTCGGCAAGGCTGGAAATATCGACAGCCCGCTCCTCCAGCTCCAGTTTGCCGTGTTCAATTTTCGAGTAATCAAGAACCTCGTTGATCACCTCCAGCAGGGCCTCGCCGGAAGATCGAATGGTTTTGACACTTTGCAGCGCGTCCGGTGGAAGCTCGGAATATTCGAGCAATTCGGCCATGCCGAGAATGGCATTCAGGGGCGTGCGGATTTCATGGCCCATCGTTGCCATGAATTGTGATTTGGCCCGGTTTCCGGCATCTGCGGCCTCATAGGCGTTGGAGACTTCACGCGCCATGGTCTCCAGACGGTGACTGGTTTCGCGCACCGATTTCAGCTGGCGGCGCAGGGTGACGACCAGAAAGGTCACCGATACCATCAACAGGCCCAGCATGATGGCGGAGGTTTTTTCCAGCTCGATCATATGGGAGCGGATTGCGGCACGCTCACTGCCAATATGGCTGTTGGTGTAAAGCAGCAGATCGCCGGTTTCTTGCGTGAGGGTCACAAACTGCTGTGTAACTGCCTCAAAATCCCCTTTGGCTGTGGGGGTCTTTGCAGCCAGCGCATTAAAGAATGGCTCGTGATCCGCAATGATTTTGTCGATTTTGCGCAAGTAATCCGACACGGTTGTATCGTGAATGAAATATTTGCCAAAATTGGACTCTTTGACCAGTTTTATCCGGGAATACAGGATGTCGTATTGCAAGGATATGTCTGTTCGTTCCTTCTCGGTCGGATTGTCGGTTTCGCGCACTTCTCTCAGGGTGTGGGTGAGTGTTCGGGCTTCGCGGTCCAGCTGATATACGGCCCAGATGCTGTTTTCACGGATGTCGTCAAACAGCAGGCGGAAGCGGTCGGAAATATCCTTGGAGAGCAGCAGGAATGTCAAAAGTAGCACACTGCACAGCACCAGAAGCACAAATGTTGTTTTAGGCTTTGACCGTTGCCGCTCTAAACCTGTGCGATTGAACAGGGTCATGGAAGAATCTCAATGTCCCTGATTTGCCAGACCGAGCGGGAAAAATAGGTCTCTGTATAAATCTTCGAATCCAGATCAAAAGGATAGACCAGCATGGTTGGCCCCTTGTCGCGCACGGACATGGTTTTGCCGTTCAGCTTTGTGGCAACAATCATGTCGAAGTTCTGAGCATCCGATGCGGGAAGCGTCACAGCATATTCATTCAGCGCACGCACACGAAGCCGGGTTCCAGAAGCGCCTGCGGCCTCCAGAACTGCACGAAGAAATGGGCCGGAAAATGTTACCTTCCCGTCTGTCCATGGCGTTTCCATTGTTGGGCTTCGGCCTGGTAGTGCTTCCAGCATGGCCAGATCAAAAGCGGCATCCGCCCCACTGTTGGGGTTAGAGAGCTGACCTTTGAGGGTCAGGATGACCGGCCCTTTGGGAGCCTCCAGCGCCATCAGCGGCGTGATCGTGCAAAGCAATGCTGCGACAGCCCATATCAAAGCTTTCATTCTTGCGCTCCATCAACGGCGACGCTCCGTCCGCGGTGATTGGCGATGAGCTGGCGAAATGCCAAAGCTTCAACCGGCTTTGTCAGAAAATCCGAGACGCCGCTCTCCTTGGCCGCCAGGCGCAGGGCTGGGTCATTATCACCTGTGACCATAATGATGGGTACCGTGTCATAGCGATGAAGCTGGCGAATGGCCTTGACGAATTGAAGGCCTGTCATACCCGGCAGAATCTGGTCAACAATCAGCATGTCGAACAGGGTGTTGTGACACAGAACCAGAGCGTCATTAGCATCAGCCTGCAAGGTCACTTCATCGTCGGCAACCTTGCGTGCCAGATGCTTCAGGATCATCGCGTTTGTGGGATTATCCTCGACGATCAGAATGCTCATGGTTGCCTCCCTCAGATATTGCCATGAAACCGGAGCGTCTGGTGAGGCAGGTCAATGCCGATCACCTCTGACGGTATCAAATTACGAGCCTTGGTATCATTCTGGTTCCATCTGAAGCGGCCTGCATCATGCAGGACCAGTCATGGCTCCATACGTCTGTCTATTGCGCAGGTTGTAACAAGCCTGCCCTGATATTAACTGAAGCAAATAGGTAAATTTTTAATTTTTTTTGCGCTCAATCGGGATGAACAATTTGGAGGGTGGAAGGATGCATACCGCTGTTTCAGCGGTTATGTTGGATAGGGAACAACACGGGAAAGGCGCCGGAGCAATTCGCGGGGGCGGGCAATGATGATGGCATCACTGCTGCGTTCAATGACGGCATCCTGTAAAAGGCGTGACATTTCCCGCGAGACACTTTCGCGGCTGGCTCCGACATGTTCAGCCAAAGCCGCATGAATTATCGTTGGCGTGATGATACGGCGCTCCTGATTGTCGGGACAGGGTACTGACAGCCGCAATAATGCATTGTAGAGGCGATATTTGACATCCAGATAGGAATGCTCGCTCATTCTGAGATAAACTGTTCGCATCCGCGCTGTCATCGTGGTCAGCAGGCTGAGACACACATCATGGCGGGTCTTGATGATGTCCTGAAAAACCGCCAGCGGAATAACGATGAGCTCCGCATCGGTTATGCTCATCAGAAACCCGTTTTCCCAATGGCCGTTCATGGCGGTTAAAGCGCCGATAATCGACCCTGGGGGGAAATCTTCGAGGAAGAACTCTTTGCCCGGCGCAATGCGCAAGCCTGCCCTGATGGTTCCGGATATATTGAAAAAAACAACTCTTTCGGTCTGATGATCATCATACAGCATTGTGCCTGCCGTGACCGAGCGCATTGCGCAGCAACTGGACCATGTCTGGCTCTGTTCTGGCGTCAAATGCGCCAGCAGAGGAATTTGTTCAAGCAGCCCTGCATCGCTGGTGGCGTCATGTGTTGTCATGATAGTCTTCCTTGATCGCAATCAGCCTCACATTACTGTAACGTTTAGGGGAAGGAAAAGACAACCAAAAGAAATGGTGTTGGTGTTTCGGGCTGCGTCTATCATGCTTTCAATCAGACGTTTGATTGACACTGTCTTGATTGAGATTGCCCGCCGCCGCTCCCCAGACATCGCTGAGGGCAAAACCGCCGCTGAGCGGATCAAAGGCATCCAGCGCCACCTGATGCAGCCCGAATGTGAAGCCGCGACCTGTGATGGTGGGAATGACCGCTGCTCGGCCGCCCACCGTGGTGAGGCTATCAAGACCAACCTGAAACTCAGAGCCGATAATCGAGCGCGACACAAAACGCGCGCCGGGCTGTATCTTGCCACGGGCGTGCAGAGTGGCCAGATTGGCAGAATTGCCGGTGCCGCAGGGCGAGCGATCCACCCGTCCGGGCCACATGGTGGTGCAGGTGCGCACCGCCCCATCCGGGTCCACATCGCGGAACATCACATAAGCGATGCCGGAAATCTCCGGTATTTCCGGGTGGGCAACCTGAAACTGGGCGTTGATTTCGGCTTTCAGCATCATGCCCGCATCGACCAGCCGCCGGGCATTGTCTGGTTCGATGGTGATGCCGATCTGCGGAGCATCGACCAAAGCATAGAAAATGCCGCCATAGGCAATATCAACATTGATGTCACCCCATTGTTCGGTTGCAACCCTGGCATCAAGTTGATGCACAAAGGATGGCACCATGGTCAGTGTCACACTGTCGCAATGACCATCGCGGCATTGGGCCACGGCTTTCACCAGGCCTGCGGCAGTTTCCAGCACCACCACGGTTTCCGGCTCATGCATGTCCACCATGCCGCTTTCCAGCAATGCCGTGGTAACGCAAATGGAATTGGAGCCGGAGCTTGCATGGGCCTGATCGGGCTGGAGAATGATGAAGGCCGCATCGGCATCTGGATGTTTGGCAGGCAACAGCAGATTGACAGAGCCAATCGGCGCACCGCGCGGCTCCAGCACCAGAAAGTGTCGAAGCTCTCGCCCTTTCGGGTCGCTGTTCAGCCATTGTAGCTGCTCGGCAACGGTGTTTCCGGGAATTTTCGGCACGCCACCGACTGCGACCTTGCCGATTTCGCCCTCGCAATGGACGTCCAGCAATTGCATCACCCGCTTCCACCGCATGGCTTTCTCCCCTTCATTTCTGGCGGCATCGCCTTCAATGGAAGGGCTGCCAAGGACACGCATTCTGATATATCAGATTGAATGCCTTTGGCGATAGAAAATTATGACTGTTGCATCTATCTGGCCAGGTCATGGAGCGGAAAGACTCTAACGGGCAACAGTATCCTGTACCGAATTGACCGTTGAGCCAGCACTTCTGCCAAGCTGTTTGAGCTGGTCGTTATAGTTGCGACGGGTGCGGGCATCGAAGACGATGATGGGTGCGCTGATGGCCGTGCTGGCAACCTGACCAATTGTATTGGTGGTGCCGATTGCGACTGCGCCAAGGGCCTCACCAAGGCCAACGTTTGAGTCGGTCACAGTCTGGCCAGACAGAAGACGGCTGCCAATCAGGCGCACCACTTCCGGGCTTTCGGCAAATTTGCCATGGTTAAGCTGATCGCCGGTTTTCAGTTTGGTCAGATCAATCACGGTAATGCCAGTTGCTTCCAGTGCGCTGCGATATGGCTCATCGGCTGGATTGATTTGTCCTAAGCGATCAACATTGCCGGAAATGCGCCGTGATATGCTGAGCGCGCGATCATCACGTGAGACAAAAATGGTAAAATGCGGCGGCTTTGTTCCCAGTGCCATGAACTGGCTGCGGAACACATCGACATCCAGATCTGGTGAGGCCAGAATGACATTGGCAATTTTGGGGTTAACACGCCCGTGGCGGATGGCCATTTGCCTCAGTGCCTCCACGGCCAGCCACGAGCCCATGGAATGGGCCATGACGGTCACATCTGTTACGCCCGGCTCGGCGCTGACGCGACTCAACAGATCCTCAAGGGCATCTCGGGAATAGTTGGTGCTTTCCTTGTCGTAATTATAATCAAATATGCTGGCGCGCGATGGCCATGTGAACAGCACCGGGACCACATCTGTCTTCGAGTCATGCACGATTTGCGCAAATCGGTAGACGGAATCCTCATAGGTATTGTTAAAGCCATGCACAAAAACCATCACCCGGCGTTTGTTGACGGCATTGGCACGGATCCAGTTGCGTCCATCCCGCTCGGTGGGCAAAGGCTGAACAGAGACGGTTGTGAAGTCTTTGCTGGGGTCTGGTGGCAGATGCTTTGGCCACTGGACTTCACCAATCTTGCGATTTTTATCCGGGGGTATGGAAACGGTCACCGCATCAATCTTCAGGTCGCTGCCGCGTTCGCCGCTGAAAAGAATGGCGGGATTTTGCGATGGTTCGCGCGTGGTGGCCACCAGCATTTTCACGGGTGTTGCATTGGGGGTGCTGACGCTACCCACCGGCTTCATGACACCCTCCAGACGCCCGCCGCATCCCGCAAGGCTCGCGGCGAGCAGAATGAACAATGCGCTTTTCAATAATCTGCGGATAGCCGGAGGCGTCATGATAAACAGGCTCTTTTACGCCCCCACATATCGAGGGTAATGAGTGTTGAAATTGCTTTATCGTCATTTGAGATCGAAATCTACCGTTTATCACGCACAGATGGCATAAGTGCTGTGACGTTGCAATTTTACTATACCTGACCGGATGAAAAAGGTTACAGCATCGGACCGAAAAGTGGGTGATCCTCATCCTCCCCATAGGGGAGGATTTTCAGGTGCCGGTCTCATGTTTTTGCCTTTCAGGCTTTGAGCTCAGGCTTTGAGCATTGTCTGCCTGTCGCGCAGATCCTGATGCCATGAGAGGGCTTGCTCAATCAGGTGGGGCGTATGCCCGCCACGCTTCAGGGCTTCGGTAAAATAGTCGGCAAGCTGGTGGCGATAGGAGGGATGAACGCAATTGCGGATAATCAGCGCTGCCCTCTCACGCGGAGCCAGCCCTCGAAGATCAGCAATCCCTTGTTCCGTCACCAGAATATCCACATCATGCTCCGTGTGATCCACATGGCTGACCATGGGCACCACCGAGGAAATGGCCCCGCCCTTGGCGATTGATTTGGTGACGAAGACGGACAGATAGGCATTGCGGGCAAAATCGCCAGAGCCGCCAATACCATTCATCATGTGGGTGCCGCCGACATGGGTGGAGTTGACGTTGCCGTAAATGTCAAACTCCAGCGCGGTGTTGATGCTGATCAGACCCAGCCTGCGAATGACTTCGGGATGGTTGCTGATTTCCTGCGGCCTCAGCAGCAGATGGGGTTTATACTCTGACAGGCGAGGCAAGACTTTCTGATACATTTCGGCGGACAGCGTGATGGACGAGGCCGAGGCGAAATTCATTTTGCCTGCATCGATCAACTCAAAGGTCGAGTCCTGCAACACTTCCGAATACATTTTGAGATCATGGAAAGGGGTGTCGAGAAACCCATGCAGAACGGAGTTGGCAATGGTGCCAATGCCGGCCTGCAAGGGCTGAAGATCATATCCCATGCGGCCGTGTTTGACCTCATGCAGAAGAAGTTCGCTCAGGTGCCCTGCAATGGCACGGGTGTCGTTGTCCGGAGGCTGAATGGATGCCGAGCTGTCATGCTTTTCGGATACGACGATGGCTGCAATTTTTTCCGGCGGAATCGGAATGTAGGGCAGGCCAACCCGACTTTCGGGTGACACAATGGGGATCGGCATACGCGATGGTCGCTGGGAGGGAATGTAAATATCATGCAAGCCTTCCAGAGTGGTCGGCTGCGATAGATTGAGCTCCACAATCACTTTTTTGGCCAGAATGGCAAAGCTTGCCGAGTTGCCAACCGATGTGGTGGGCACAACGCCACCGTGTTCGGTAATGGCGACGGCCTCAACAATGGCAATATCCACCGGAGCAATTTGCCGGGTGCGCAATTGCTCAACCGTTTCCGACAGATGCTGGTCGATAAACATCACCTCACCGGCATTGATGGCCTTGCGCAAGGTTGGATCAGATTGAAAGGGCATACGGCGGGCAAGCACATGGGCTTCCACCAGCGTCTTGTCGAGATCATTCCCCAGCGATGCGCCCGTCATCAGGGTAATTTTCAACGGATGTTTGCGGGCCCTTTCAGCCAGCGCCATCGGCACCGCTTTGGCTTCGCCAGCACGGGTAAAACCGCTCATGCCGATGGTCATGCCGTCTTCTATCATTGCAGCTGCTTCATCGGCTGTTGCAAGCTTTTCAAGAAGGCGGGGGTAACGAATACGATCACGTAACATCTGCAATCACTCTCCTGTCGCACGAAATGCGGCGATAGGAACCCATTGTTGCCGTCGGAGCTTTGATATTTCTCAAGTGGGGGAAAAAATGAAAAAGTCCGCTGGATAAAACCTGTCCAAACAGCATATTCCGAATGGGGTCTACCCACGGCCTGATCAGAATGGAACGCAGCTCATGTCATGGGCTGCAAACATCTCTCGCCTGATCGTGTCTATCATGGCAAGATGCCTACTGCATAATTCTTTAAACCGGAATCGGTTTAAAGAATTATGCAGTAGGTATTAAAGAGCGACAGCGAGCCTTTATGCGCCATATAGGGTGAGAGGCGCTGTCATTATCAAGCAATGATCGTGGTCGGGGCAGATGTCTGTGGAGCAGAGCGTGATGGCGCTGTTGTTGCTGCTGGTGCGGTTTCAGCCGATTGTGTTGGCGCACTGACGCCAGAACTCACAGCGGTCTTGACAGCGTTGTCCGATGATGCTGCCGTGCTCCGGCTTTCTGCGTCCTGAGTGGCCTTGCTCACAGTATCATAGGCTTCCTGCACCTGTTCCAGCGGTGGCATGGCAACTTTGCGTCCGCTATCCAGCAGAGCAAACAACATCAATGCCGGAGGATGTACCAGATTGAGAATTGTCTTATCCCACAGGCTATCACCACTTTCGGCCTTGCGGGCAAGATTGTAAGTCTCTTTTTCTGCAAGACTCAAGCCGACTACGGATGCTTCCTCGTCCTCAAACCGAAAAGATTGAGTCGCTCGCACATTGGTCGCGTATACGGCGGATGTGTTCAATTCAACGGACATTGGCAATCCCTAATCATCTTTGCGGTTGGATGATAGCAAAGCCGAGTTTGCTTTTCGCTAAACCAAAATATACAGTTTTACGGAAATTAACATAGGGTTGTGTTTTTTTCTTCCGAAAAATCAACCGCAGAGACATGATCCACATGTAAATGTGGCTTCATTTTTCATCTCTATGTGTTGAAAAGTAATGGCGCACCCGAAAGGATTCGAACCTCTGACCCCCAGATTCGTAGTCTGGTGCTCTATCCAGCTGAGCTACGGGTGCGTCTGTAACCAGAGGGTGGATAGTGTCTCTGGCGGCCAGCAGTTCGTCTCTGCTGGCGTGCCGATCCTCTAAAACGAGACGTGTTGTAATGCAAGCAGAATTCGTCAAAAAAAGGGGTCTGTTTTTCAGTTTTATGATAAGATCATGATTGTGAAGGTTTTTTTACATATGTGATTTTAGACGAAAAGTGTCGAGTGAAACCGGCCTGTCGGGTATTTCAATTCTGAACTGGGTTCCGGGGCCGGGTTTTTCCACCAGAGCAATGGTTCCGCCGTGGGCCAGAACGATTTCGCGTGCAATGGCAAGGCCAAGGCCGGTGCCGCCAGAGCGGGCGGAGCCACGGAACGCGGTAAACAGGTGCTCACGCGCCTTGCGGGGCATTCCCGGGCCATCGTCATCGACCGTCAGGGCCACCACGCTGCCAATACGATGGGCTGACAGAGTGATTCGTCCCGGAATGTCGCTGCCCGTTGCAGACCCGGCCAGAGCCTGAGCGGCATTGCGGCAGAGATTGTGAATCACCCGGAACAATTGTTCGCTGTCGGCATCGATTTCAATGTCTGGCTGAATCTGGCTGATAAATTGAATGCCGGTATCGAGCGCCAGAATATCTTCCACCTCCTGACTGAGAGAGGCAAGGGCGAATCGTCGCCTGCGCGGCTCCGCTTCAGAGGCTTGCCCATAGGCCAGAACTTCACTGGTATAGCCAACGGCCCGGTCAATGGTGCGCACCAGTTTTGGTGCAAAGCTTTTGACCATCGGGTCTTCAACATCTGAAAGTCTGTCCGACATCAACTGCGCCGATGCCAGAATATTGCGCATGTCGTGATTGATCTTGGAAACGGCCAATCCAAGGTCTGCCAGATTTTTCTGTTGTCGCAGGGTTTTTTGCAGTTGCTCCTGCATGTTTGCCAGATGTTGCGCCACAAAGGCCAGTTCATCTCGCCCGGATATTGGTCCCATAATCCGCGACGGGTCCTCCGGGTTCTCGGCAAAATCCTGAATGTTGCGGGTGAGGCGGCGCATCGGATTGATGAGAATCCGGTTCAGGCTGACGAAAAGCAGCAGCCCCGTCACCATCGAAATAATCAGCGAGACAATGGCAATGCGCCCGGCATAGGCCAGCAGGCCGCGATGCAGGGCTGCGTCCGACATCACCACCTCCACCTGCATCTGGGTATCGCCAATGGGGCCTGACACGCTGATCAGGCGATGGCCACCAAAGATCAGCGTATCGAAAGCGTCCTGGATGGCGTTCAGCGTGCTCACATCTGTCAGATCGTAGCGTCCGTCTACATCCTGTGGCATTTCCGCCATCGCCAGCAGGCGCGTGGTTCCATCCTTGCGCAAGGCAATAGCCTTGGTACCTGTTGCCAGCAGGGTATCAGCCTGAACGTCTTTCGGAAGCGAGGGAGGTTGCAATCCATCAATCACCACGCTGGCGGCGGCGGCCTTGTTGATGTTGTTGCGCAGCCAGTTGAGCCGCATTGTGGCAATCGAGGGGGCGAAAATCAGAACTTCGGCCACCAGAACAAAGGTCACCGTCAGCACCAGAACCTTGCCAGACAGGCCGCGCAGACGGCTTGGCATTTTCATGGCCTTTGCCGTTTCAGTCTGCTGGTCGTCTCCTGTTGCCTGTCTTCTTATCATGGGTGAGACCCTCATTGTCTCTGACATCGGGCACCTGCCCGTACTCGCAGTTTGCGCCGCACCATATCATGGGAAGATGATATGGTAAAACGCTGAAGTCCCTTGCGGATGTTTCTGCGGCAAGGGGGCTGTCGAGCGATGAATTTGCGCCTTTGGTCTGCGTTTGCGGGCTTTTCAGCGGCTTTGTGCCAGCAGCAAAGATTGACTCTCACAGCTATCCTCCGTATAAGCCGCGCGCCTGCCCAAGGTTTGCCCGGTCAACGGGTGCCTTTGGCGTGGTTTGATCCAACGCTCTTGCAAGTGATTGCAAACCCAAGAAGGGCCGCACACCGCGGTATTAAAAAAATGAAGCGTACTTACCAACCGTCAAAGCTTGTTCGCAAGCGTCGTCATGGTTTTCGGTCTCGCATGGCAACCAAGGGTGGCCGCAAGGTTCTGGTTGCTCGCCGCGCACGCGGCCGCGCACGTCTTTCCGCTTAAATGTCGGGTGGGCCCGATGAAAGCGCCGGGCTTATGACGTCTGAAACGACACACAAAACTGTCGGCCGGTTGAAAAACCGGCCGCAGTTTCTTGCTGTTCGCGCTGGCGAAAAACGCAAGGGAAAATATTTTCTTCTTGAAGTGCTGAAAAGAGCCGATTCTGAGGGCGAGGCCCGCGTCGGTTTTACCGTGACCAAAAAGCACGGCAATGCTGTTGAGCGAAATCGGATGCGCCGCCGGTTGAAAGAAGCCGTGCGCACGGATGTTTGCTTTGCAATGCAGCCCGGACATGACTATGTGATCGTGGCGCGGCGTGACGTGCTGGCAGCTCCTTTCAATGAGCTGAAGGCCGCTTTACGGCAGCGCATTCAAGACAAATTCAATGTTCGGCGTCCCGATACGAGCCGTGCCAGGAAGGTATAATGGAAAACAACCGCAATTATCTCATCGCGATTGCGCTTTCGGTGCTGGTCGTATTGGGCTGGCAGTTCTTCTACATGAACCCGCGGATCGAGGCTCAGAAGCAGGCCGAACAGATCAGGCAGGCAGAACTGGCAAAGACGCCAGCTGCGAATGCGACCGCCGGTGCGGCCGTGAGTGGCAGCCTGCCCGGTGGCAAGCAGGTCGCTGCGGTTGAGAGCCGCGAAGACGCCATTGCCAAAACAGCCCGTGTCGAGATTGATACCAATGCTCTGGCTGGCTCTATCAATCTCACTGGTGCACGTCTCGATGACCTGCGCCTCAAGGGCTACCACGAGACCGTAGACAAGACGAGCCCGATCATTACCCTGCTCAATCCGGCGGATACCAAGGATGGTTATTTTGCCGAACTGGGCTTTATCGGTGGCGACAAGGCTGGTGCCGTGCCCGGCCCCAATACGGTCTGGACGGCAACGGCTGGCGAAAAGCTGACGGAAACCACGCCGGTTACGCTGACCTATACCAATGATGCCGGCCTGACCTTCAGTCGCAAGATTTCTGTTGACGATCATTATATGTTCACCGTCGAAGACACGGTGTCCAATGCAGGCGGCGTGGATGTCAGCATTGCCCCTTATGGTCGTATCACCCGTTACAACAAGCCTGCTGTGGCTCCGACCTATGTGCTGCATGAAGGTTTTCTGGGGGTGATTGGCGCTGGCAACAGCCTGAGCGAAGCCAAGTATACGTCGATTGAAAAAGAGAATGAAAACAATGCCAAGGCAACCGGCGGCTGGCTCGGCATTACCGATAAATACTGGGCGGCGGCGCTGGTTCCTGCCCAGACACTGGCCTATGATTCGCGGTTTTCGCATTTCACCGATGGTCAGCCCCGTTTTCAGGCAGACTATAAGAATGACGCGGTCTCCATTGCGCCTGGCCAGTCGACAACAGTGAAAACGCTGTTGTTTGCCGGTGCCAAGGAAGTGCCGGTGATTGATCAGTACGAGACCTCCTATTCTATCCCCGGCTTTGACCGGATGATTGACTGGGGCTGGTTCTACTTCCTCACCAAGCCGATGTTCAAACTGATGGACTTTTTCTTCCGTCATGTGGGTAATTTTGGTGTGGCCATTCTGCTGACAACCATTGTCGTCAAGCTTGTATTCTTCCCGCTGGCGTCCAAGCAATATGCGTCCATGGCCAACATGAAGCGTATGCAGCCGAAGATGGAAGAGTTGAAGGCCAAGTTCGGCGACGATAAAATGGCGCTGCAACAGGCGATGATGGCGCTGTACAAGGAAGAGAAGATCAATCCGGTTGCGGGTTGCTGGCCGTTGCTGTTGCAGATTCCGGTGTTCTTTTCGCTCTACAAAGTCATCTACATCACCATTGAAATGCGCCATGCGCCGTTCTTTGGCTGGATCAGGGATCTGTCTGCTCCCGATCCGACCAGCATTGTCAATCTGTTTGGCCTGCTGCCGTTTGAAGCGCCCAGCCTTGTGCATCTTGGTGTGTGGCCAATCATTATGGGCATCACCATGTTCTTGCAGATGCGCATGAACCCGACGCCGCCAGATCCAACTCAGGCCATGTTGTTCAACTGGATGCCGCTGGTATTCACCTTCATGCTTGGCTCTTTCCCGGCTGGTCTGGTGATCTATTGGGCCTGGAACAACTCGCTCTCGGTTCTACAGCAGTCGATCATCATGAAGCGCCATGGCGTTGAGATCGAGTTGTTTAAAAATCTGGGTGGCATGTTTCGGAAAAAAGAGAAGCCGTCGAAATAGCAAGGCCTGTTGATTTGCAGAGCCCCGGCCAAGCGCCGGGGTTTTTGTTTGGAATTGGCATGGTTTTATGGTCGAATTTGCCGCAAGACAAAATCGCTTTGCAGCTGCCATCAGGAGAATGAAAAAGATGACAACGACACCAGGCACTGATGACAAGTCTGCTTTGGCTGATAAGCCGGTTTTTGGTCGCCCATGGATTTTTATCCGTGGCGTGCCTGCCATGAAGTTTCTGCCGCCGGAAGGTCCGTTGGAAATCGCCTTTGCAGGGCGTTCCAACGTTGGGAAATCGTCGCTGATCAATGCGCTGGTGGGGCAAAACGGGCTGGCCCGCACATCCAACACGCCGGGCCGCACTCAAGAACTCAACTATTTTGTTCCCGATGGCTATAGCGGCGGCGGTGAGGATCTGCCGCCGATGGCGCTGGTGGACATGCCGGGTTATGGCTATGCCAAGGCACCGAAAGAGACTGTGGACGCCTGGACCAAGCTGGTGTTTGATTATTTGCGTGGACGCGCCACGCTCAAGCGGGTCTATGTGCTGATCGATAGCCGGCACGGCATCAAATCCAATGATGAGGAGGTGTTGTCCTTGCTGGACAAGGCGGCGATGTCCTATCAGATCGTGCTGACCAAGACCGACAAGATCAAGGACGCGGGCGTGCCGCGCCTGATCAATGAGACGCTGGAAAAGATCAAAAAGCGCCCAGCCGCCTTTCCCGAAGTGCTCTCCACCTCTTCGGAGAAGGCAAAGGGTCTGGATGATCTGCGGGCGGCGATTTTGAAAACGGTTGGGCTTCAGGCTTAAAGCATGTCGCGTTTTATTGTCCTCAATAAAACGATAACGTCCATGCGAAAAAGAAAGAGCTAAAGCCTGTCGCAGTGAATCCTATTCATTGCGACAGGCTTTAGAATTTGGCTTTTTGCTAGAGTTTGTCAGGGAAAAGTGGAACCCGGTTTTCCCGAAAAGACAAACTCAAACAAAGACGTTTAGAGTCTGTCTGGTTCAATCTGAACCTGACAGACTCTAAAACCGGATTCCACTTTTCCCGGACAAAGTCCAAAACACCGCGCATCAGGCCTGATGCGCGGTGCATACTCAAACAGTGATGCTGTCGGTTATGACTTTGGCAACAATACGTGGTCGATCACGTGAATCACGCCATTGGACTGTTTCACATCGGCGATGGTGACATGAGCAACGCCGCCGTTTTCATCTGTCAGGGTGATTTTGCCCATTGATTCCTTGGCCTTCAGCACGCAGCCGCCAACGGTTTTCACGTCATGTTCGCCACCGTCATCCTTGATCATTTTTTCAATGGCGCTGGACATGGCATCGGCTGCCACAACGTGGCAGGTCAGGATTTTTGTCAGCTTTTCCTTGTTGGCTGGCTCCAGCAGAGTTTTGACGGTGCCCTTGGGAAGCTTGTCGAAGGCTTCGTTGGTGGGGGCAAACACCGTGAAGGGGCCTTTGCCTTCCAGCGTGCTGACAAGTCCTGCCGCCTTCACAGCGGCCACCAGTGTGGTGTGGTCCTTCGAATTGACGGCGTTTTCAATAATATTCTTGGTCGGATACATGGCAGCGCCACCCACCATCGGATCTTTAGCGAAGGCCATTGAGCTTCCGGCAGCCATTACAGCAACAGCAGCCAGCAGGCGAAGGGTTGTCTTGGTCATCGGTCAGGTCCTCTTCCCGTTTTAACACTTTCCCGCCCATCATGGTGCGGGGAACAAGAGATAAGACGAGAGAGGAAGCAAAAGAGTTTCAAAAAGCGATCAATAAAAATAGAAATAATTATAAGTTATTGTTATTGAAGTGAAATCAAGGTGCGTGGGTGACGCCCGTGCCGATCACCGTGCCGGTTGGCAAGCCACTCGGTGAACCGCCAAATGGTTCGATGCTGACTGCCAGTGTGACGCCATCTTTGATGTTTTCGCGCATATTGTCGGCCACAAGCAATTCGCCTTCCCCGGTCTGTGGCAGAACGCCGAGTGAATGGGGCGTGCCATTGGCCTCAATCATCCACAATTGCAGCGACTTCTCAGCCTGAGAGGTGGTGGCAACCGGGGTCACACGCAAGCGGCCATTGAATCGATTATAATTGGCGACAAGCGAGAGGTCCGAATTGGATGTTTTCAGATCTGCAACGATATGCCGCCCGCCATAGCGCCCCTCCCACAAGCCCACCTCAACGCCCGCCAATGAGGCAAGCGCGATAAGACTGACCAGCGAAATGCCGCGCCACAGCGAAACGGAATTCCACAGGCGTGATAAACGGTTTGTATCCTGCGGTGGTTCACGGCCAAACAGCCGTCTTTCGATCATGGTGAAACTGTCTTGCCCTGGTTGGGCCACTGTATACTCATCGTTGAATTGCGACAGGTTTTCCTCCCAACGATGCACCATGGCGGCAAATTGCCGATCCTGCCTGATCCGAAGCTCAACCTGTATTCGGCTTTCAGTCGATAGCACGCCCAGCACATATTCGCCCGCCAGCACTTCGTCTCTGGATCTGTTGCCCTTGCTCTGGTCTGGATTGGTCATCTTTCCAAGCACTCTCTCAACGTAAGCAGGCTTCGGCGAAGCCACGTGCGCACCGTGTTCAATGGTACACCCAGACTGTCGGCCAACTCCTGATAACTTGCACCCTCCACATACGCCTGCCTTACAGCGCGTGCACGGTTAGCTTCCAACTCTTCCATGCACCTGTCAATGCGCTTTCCTTCACTGCGCAAACTTGTCACCTGCTCTGGGTCATGCGCGGTATCGGCAATGTCCCAGGCTTCGTCAATGGGCTGCGCAAGCGGGGTGCGGGCGCGCAGTCTGTCGATGCAGTGGTAGCGTGCAATGGTACAGAGCCATGCCATGGCATTGTG
This sequence comes from Gillisella vitis, assembly GCF_014204625.1. Taxonomy (GTDB): domain Bacteria; phylum Pseudomonadota; class Alphaproteobacteria; order Rhizobiales; family Rhizobiaceae; genus Allorhizobium; species Allorhizobium vitis_F. The sequence continues at coordinate 258,813 of NZ_JACHLU010000003.1, forward strand.
CCCGGTTGCGCTAAAACTCTCTGCCTTTTGCCAGATTTTTATGAATATGTCCTGCAACGCATCTTCCGCCTCACTTCTGTCTTTCAGAAGACGAAGGCACAGGCCAAAAAGTTTCGGTCCTGTCTGCTGATAGAGCGTGTTCAGCGCTGCGCGTTCACGCAAGGCAACTTTGCTCAGTAAAATTGCAACGTCATCACTCATGCGATCCCCTTTTTTCAAAAGGTGTTTCAGTGCCGCCGAACGGATGTGTTGAACGACGTCCTCAGAGGGTCTTTCGCAAAATCAGGCGGTGTGGATTGCTTTGATGGGCGGAAATTCTGCTTTGGTGGGATCACGGTTGTGCGATCGTGTAAAACTTTGAGTTTGGTCGATCATTTTCATCGCAAATCGATTTTGATTTCAGAAAGAATACAGTAGAAAGCTGCGAACCAACCGAAGGGATCTCCCCATGAGCGCCTCCGAAAGCGAAACTCAGGCCCGGCTTCTGGCCCAGGCGTTGCCTTATATGCAGCGTTATGAAAACAAGACCATTGTTGTAAAATATGGCGGTCACGCCATGGGCGATGCCGAACTTGGCAAGGCTTTTGCCAGCGATATTGCCCTGCTGAAGCAGTTTGGCGTCAACCCCATCGTTGTGCACGGTGGCGGCCCGCAGATTGGTGCGATGCTGAGCAAGATGGGCATCGAATCAAAATTCGAAGGCGGCCTGCGCGTGACCGACCAGAAAACCGTCGAAATTGTCGAAATGGTGCTGGCTGGCTCGATCAATAAAGAAATTGTTGCCCTCATCAACCAGACCGGCGAATGGGCCATTGGTCTGTGCGGCAAGGACGGCAACATGGTCTTTGCCGAAAAGGCCAAGAAAACCGTCGTTGATCCGGACTCCAACATTGAGCGCGTGCTCGATCTGGGTTTTGTCGGCGAGGTGGTTGAGGTCGACCGCACATTGCTGGATCTTTTGGCAAAATCCGAAATGATTCCGGTGATTGCCCCCGTGGCTCCCGGCCGCGATGGTCACACCTACAATATCAATGCTGATACCTTTGCCGGTGCGATTGCCGGTGCCTTGCGGGCCGATCGTCTGCTGTTCCTCACCGATGTCCCTGGCGTTCTGAACAAGAATGGCGAATTGATGAAGGAACTGTCTGTTTCGGAAGCGCGCGCCCTGATCAAGGATGGTACGATTTCTGGTGGAATGATTCCCAAGGTCGAAACCTGTATTGAAGCCATCAATGCCGGTGTGCAGGGCGTGGTGATTCTCAATGGCAAGACGGCGCATTCCGTGCTGCTGGAGATTTTCACCGAGCATGGTGCCGGTACACTGATTGTTCCCTGAACAGAAAACCCCGGCTCATTTGCATGAGCCGGGGTCAGGTTATTGACAAACGTCTCGCTCGACGTTTCGTCACCCTCGGGCCTGTCCCGAGGGTCTGCCGTCGTCGAATAAGTAATTGACTTTGCTTGTGAAATTAACGTGATCAGATGCTCGGCACAGGGCCGAGCATGACGTCGAGGATAAATTTAAAGCTTGTCGGCCACATCGCCTGCCGTCGGTATGGCGGGTTGGGCACCCGGTTTGAGGCAGGCCAGTGAGCCAGCAATGGCAGCCCGGCGCAAAGCGTCTTCAAAGTCAAGGCCTGCATCAAGGCTTGCGGCAAAATAGCCGCAAAATGTATCGCCAGCCCCGACCGTATCCACCGGCTCGATGGTCAAGCCTTTGGCACGGTAGAGCTTTCCATCATGCAAGGCGACAACGCCGTCTGCGCCAAGGGTGACAATCAGGGTTTGTCCTGTTTCGCCGTGCAAACGCTGCATGGCGGCTTCGCGCTCACCAGTGCCCATGGCTGTTTCGCCCGCCAGACGCTCAAATTCTGTCTCGTTGGCAATGACAATATCGGCCATTTTGCCAAGACGCTCGGCCTCGTCGGTCAGCGGCGCGATGTTGATGATGGTGCGGATATGGGCGGCGCGCGCCTCATGCAACGCGGTTTCCACGGCCGATGCTGGAACTTCAAGCTGAAGCATCAGCGTGTCAGCGCGTGTCATGGTTTTAACGGCAACAGCAGCGTCGGCGCTGGTCAGCGTGCCATTGGCCCCCGGCACCACGGCAATCATGTTTTCACCGTCGGCTTCGACCAGAATGAGTGCTGTGCCGGTGGGTGCGGCAACAGTTTTAACGCCAGACAGATCGGCACCGCCATCTTTGAGAAGGGCAACTGCGGCATCCGCAAAATCATCCTTGCCAACGGCACCCGCCATTTTAACCTCAGCTCCGGCGCGGCGTGCGGCAAGAGCCTGATTGGCTCCCTTGCCGCCTGCGGCGGTGGTAAAGCCGGTTCCGGCAACCGTTTCGCCCGGTTTTGGCAGCCGGGTGGTCGTGGCGATAAGGTCCATATTGATGGACCCGAAAACGGTGATCATGACAAGGTCTCCTGAAAAACGCAGGCTTTCTTTTGATCGACAGTTCAGTCTTCGTCAACAACCCGCAGCTTGAGAAGTCCGGTACGGCTCTCGGCAGATTTTTCGCCTTTGCCAACCGCGTTGGCAGGAGTCGTCCCGTCGCGGGCAGGCTCAAAATCCATTGATTCGATTTTTGCGCCGCGCTTGTTGAGCTTGTCGGCGGAGGTCAAAATCATGTCGACATCTTTTTGCGCTGCCAGAAAGTGACTTTGCAATTTGCGGGTCCGGTCATCCAGCCGCCCCAGATCATCCATCAGATGAATGACTTCGGACTGAATGAGATGAGCCTGCTCGCGCATTCTCTGGTCTTTCAGCACCGCCTGAATGACCTGAATAGACAGCATCAGCAGCGACGGCGAGACAATCACCACTCGCAGCCGATGGGCGCGCTGAACAATGCCTTCGAAATTTTCATGCACCTCGGCAAAAATAGATTCAGACGGCACAAACAGAAAAGCCGTGTCCTGCGTTTCACCGACCAGAAGATATTTGTCGGAAATATCCTTGAGATGCACTTCCATATCGCGGCGAAACTGTTGGCTTGCGGCCTTTTTCAGCTCCGGTGTGGTGGCATCGCGGATGGCATTCCATGCTTCCAGCGGAAATTTCGCATCAATCACCAGCGGCGGTTGGCCATTGGGCATTCGAATGGTGCAATCAGGCCGGTTGCCGTTGGAAAGCGTCTCCTGAAAGGCATAGGCCCCCATGGGCAGGCCATCGGCAATAATGGTTTCCATGCGGGCCTGACCAAAGGCTCCACGGGTCTGCTTGTTGGAGAGAATGGCCTGAAGGCCAACCACATCCTTGGCCAGAGTCTGGATATTATTCTGGGCTGCATCAATCACCGCCAACCGTTCTTGCAGGTTGCGCAGGTTCTCATGGGTGGATTTGGTCTGCTCGGTGATTGTTGTGCCAAGCCGGTGGGTCAGCCCATCCAGGCGCTCGTTGATTGTGCGGTTCAGCTCGGATTGTTTGGAGCCGAACAGCTCAGCCATGGCCGCCATGCGCCCGTGCATTTCGGCCTGCGCCTGCATCAGGCTGGCCATGCGCTGATCTTCCACCATCTGCCGCTCTCTGGCGAGATCTGCCAGATGATCGTCATCCTGCCCGCTGTGGCGGGAGGAAAAAGCCAGAACGAGCAGGGCCAGCACCAGCAGAAAACCAAGGCCGAGCATCAGGGCACCAAAGCTCAGATGAAAAGTGCCGATCGAAAAAGCGGGCGACGCCAGAAAAGTAACAAATGTGTTCATGGGACGAACCTTAGCAGATTCGCACCCCATGAAAAGATCAAAAGGAGAACAATTCTGGTGAAAACAGGGGCTCCGCCCATTCTGCGCAAGCACGATGCTCCATACCGCCGTCACCTGCATGGCAAAGGTCGTTCAGGATCGCGTTTTTTCGATTTCCTTGAAATCCATGATGGTTTATGGGGAAACGCATGACGATAAAGCCCATTATTATTCTCCCCGACCCGCTGCTGCGCGAGGTCTCCAAACCCATTGAGCGGATCGATGCTGATCTGACCCGCTTGATCGACGATATGCTGGAAACCATGTATGACGCGCCGGGCATTGGTCTGGCGGCTGTTCAGGTGGCTGTGCCGCGTCGGCTGCTGGTGATTGATGTGTCCAAGGACGGTGAAGACAGGCAGCCGCTGGTCTTTATCAACCCCGAAATCATCAAAGCTTCGGATGAGCGCTCGACCTACGAGGAGGGCTGCCTGTCCATTCCCGATTATTATGCGGAAGTGGAGCGCCCGGCTGTTGTGACGGTGAAATCGCTGGACCGTGACGGCAAGGAGCAGATGACCGAGGCTGATGGCCTGCTGGCCACCTGCTTGCAGCATGAGATTGACCATTTGAACGGCACGCTGTTTATTGATCATATCTCCCGGCTGAAGCGCGAGATGGTGATCAAGAAATTCACCAAGGCGGCAAAGTCCAAGCCTTCGCTGTAAGCGAGGCTCCTCTGTTTTGGTCTGGATTGGCTTATGGCATTGCGTATTATCTTTATGGGAACGCCGGATTTTTCGGTGCCAACGCTGAAGGCTTTGGCGGAGGCGGGGCATGAGATTGTCGCCGTCTACAGCCAGCCGCCAAGGCCCGCTGGCCGCCGGGGGCTGGATCTGACGAAATCGCCGGTGCATCAGGCGGCAGAGGCGCTGGGCATTCCGGTGTTCACGCCTTTGAATTTCAAGGGTGAAGACGATCGGCAGGTTTTCTTTGCCCATCAGGCCGATGTGGCGGTGGTGGTGGCCTATGGGCTGCTTTTGCCGCAAGCCATTCTCGATGGCACCCGGCTGGGCTGTTACAATGGCCATGCATCGCTTTTGCCCCGCTGGCGTGGTGCCGCTCCGATCCAGCGTGCCATTATGGCGGGCGACACTGAGACCGGCATGATGGTGATGAAAATGGACAAGGGGCTGGATACTGGCCCTGTGGCGCTCACCAGCCATCTTGCCATTCCCCCTGACATGACCGCAGGCGCGTTGCATGATGCCTTGAGCGACATTGGTGCCAAGGCCATTGTCGAGGCCATGGGCAGACTGGAAGCCGGTGATTTGCCGCTGGAGCCACAAAAAGACGATGGCGTGCTCTATGCGGCCAAGATCGACAAGGCCGAGACCCGGATTGATTTTTCGAAGCCCGCCATGGATGTGCACAATCACATTCGCGGGTTATCACCATTTCCGGGGGCGTGGTTTGAGGCCGAGATCAATGGCAAGCCTGAACGCATCAAGGTGCTCTCGAGTGTTGTGACTGAGGGCGCTGGCCAGCCGGGTGAAGTTTTGGATGATGTTTTGACCGTCGCCTGTGCAGAAGGGGCCATTCGGCTGACCCGTTTGCAAAAGGCGGGTGGAAAGCCATTGACTGGCGAGGCGTTTTTGCGTGGCACGCCGCTTGTTCAAGGGACGGTTTTTGCCTGATGCCCCGCTATAAAATGACCGTGGAATATGACGGCACGCCCTATGTGGGCTGGCAGCGGCAGGACAATGGCCCATCCGTGCAAGGGGCGCTGGAAGCGGCGGTTCTGTCGCTGACGGGTGAAGCGGTCGCGGTGCGCGGCGCTGGTCGCACCGATTCCGGCGTTCACGCGCTGGGGCAGGTCACGCATGTGGACCTCACACGGGACTGGCTGCCCTATAAGCTGCGCAATGCGCTGAATGCCCATCTGGCTCAGGCTCATCAAGCCGTGAGTGTGGTTGCGGTTGAAAGCGTGCCGGATGAATTTGATGCGCGCTTTTCAGCCCTGAAGCGCCACTATCTCTATCGGATCATTTCACGGCCGTCTCGCCTTGCCCTTGAGGCCAGCCGGGCATGGTGGGTTTCAAAACCGCTGGATCACCACGCCATGCATGAGGCGGCGCAAATGCTGGTGGGCAAGCATGATTTTACCACGTTTCGCTCGGTGCATTGTCAGGCGATCAGCCCGGTGCGCACACTCGACCGTCTGGATGTGACCCGAAACGGCGATCTGATCGAAATTCGTGCATCAGCCCAGAGCTTTTTGCACAATCAGATCCGCTCTTTTGCCGGCACATTGAAAATGGCAGGCGAAGGCAAGATGACACCGGAAGATGTCCGCGCAGCCCTTGAAGCCCGTGACAGAAAAGCCTGTGGCCCTGTGGCACCGCCAGAAGGGCTCTATTTCATGCAGGTGGATTATCCGACTGATGGCAATTGGCGGCCCTATTCCAATTTTAAAGCGGATTAATTTAAAACGGATTGTCCTACAGCGGATTGACGTTGAGATAGGTTTCCAGAAACTCTGACAGCAATGTGGTGGGTACCAGCATGATCATGGTCAGGGTGGCGACCAGAAGCGGTTGCGGGCCAACAATGGCGGCCATAAGCCGGAAGACACTGACGGCCAGACCAATCAGCAGCAGCAGCCACAGCAGGATAATCACCTGCCCCAGACCGGGAGCCACCACAGCCAGCGCAATCAGCAGCGCATTGGCATAGGCCACCGGCAGCGCCAGCCAATTGGTGGTAACGACAATGGCATTGAAGCTGGCGCTCAGGGATAGAAACAGGCAGACGAGCGCCATCAACAGCAGAGGCAGGATCCAGCTCGCCATATCAATCATGGCCATGCGCAGGAAAAACACCAAACCATCCTGATCGTCACCGATACCATTGCTCCAGAGCGTGCGATACCAGAATAGCCATGAGACAAGCGTGGCTGGCAGTGACCAGACAATCGACCAGAAGGAGCGATTGACACCTCTATCGGAAATATCGAGATAGCCGAAGCCTTTTGCATCGCCTTGCAACAGCACCCACAGACCCGTCAGATAAATCTCAATTTCCTTAAACCGCGGCATGGGCAAACCAGCCTTTGATGAACTGGGCATAAATGCCGGTCAAGGTCTCAAGATCGGCAACGGCCACCCGCTCATCGACCATATGCATGGTCTGCCCCACAAGGCCAAATTCCACCACCGGGCAATAATCCTTGATGAAACGGGCGTCTGATGTGCCGCCGGTTGTTGACAGGGCAGGGGTTCTGCCCACCGTGGTTTCAATGGCTGTGGTGAGCGATTGGATCAGCGCATCATCGCGGGTCAAAAACACATGCGATGGCCGGTCGGCCCACATGATGTCATAGCGGATTGCCGCGCGGCCGGGTCGCAGGGTCTGATCGGCACTGGCGGCATCCAGACGGTGAATGATCTCGGCTTTTACCGTGTCTGCCGTCCATGTATCATTGAAGCGGATGTTGAATTTGGCGGTTGCGCGGGCTGGAATCACATTGGTTGCCGGGTTGCCAACATCAATGGTGGTGACCTCCAGATTGGAGGGCTGGAAATTGTCCGTGCCGGCATCAAAAGGCGGAGACATCAGCGCTTCGGTCAGCTTGATAATGCCGCGCACCGGGTTGTCGGCCAGATGCGGATAGGCGGCATGGCCCTGTACACCAAACACGGTGACCTGACCGGAGACAGAGCCGCGGCGGCCAATCTTGATCATATCGCCCAGCGTGTCCGGGTTGGTGGGTTCGCCCACAAGGCAGGCATCCCAGCGCTCGCCCTGCTCGGCCGCCCATTGCAGCAGTTTGGTGGTGCCGTTGATGGAGGGGCCTTCCTCGTCGCCGGTGATCAGAAACGAGATGGAGCCTTTCGGCGCGCCATGCTGCTCAATGTGGCGAGCAACGGCGGCGACAAAGCAGGCAATGCCGCCCTTCATATCCACGGCACCCCGGCCATAAAGCGCACCATCGGCAATCTCGGCGGCAAAAGGCGGGTAGGTCCAATCAGCCTCATCGCCCACCGGCACCACGTCGGTATGGCCTGCAAACATCAGGTGTGGGCCATCACGGCCCAGCCGGGCATACAGATTTTCCACGTCTGGCGTTCCGTCTTCGCGGGCCGTCATCCGCGAGACTTTAAAGCCCAGCGGCTCCAGCATGGCGGCAAGCGCACTCAGCGCGCCCCCTTCGGCAGGGGTGACAGACGGGCAGCGGATCAGGGTCTGAAGATTGGCAACCGGATCGGCAGCAGGCGATGTATGGGCGGGATGGGACATGGCAAACACACAGACGAAAGGGAGATGAAAATTGCAGATCAGGAGCCGTAGTTTTGCACCGGCTCCTGATCGATTTCAAATCAGTCAGTGGCGAGGATCAATCGCGCAAAAGCTCATTGATGCCGGTCTTGGAGCGGGTCTGGGCGTCAACACGCTTGACGATGACGGCACAATAGAGACTTGGCGCGGGCAGACCGTTGGGCATGGTGTTTGGCGACGGCATGGTGCCTGAAACGACGACCGAATAGGGCGGGACTTCGCCATAGGTCACTTCGCCGGTGGCGCGATCAACGATCTTGGTGGATTTACCAATATACACGCCCATGCCGAGAACGGCACCTTCGCGGATGATGCAGCCTTCGACCACCTCTGAGCGCGCGCCAATGAAGCAATTATCCTCGATGATGGTGGGGCCAGCCTGCATTGGCTCCAGCACGCCACCAATGCCGACGCCGCCGGACAGATGCACATGCTTGCCAATCTGGGCGCAGGAGCCAACCGTTGCCCATGTATCGACCATGGTGCCTTCGCCAACATAAGCGCCGAGATTGACAAAGGATGGCATCAGAATGGCGTTTGGCGCAATAAAGGCCGAATGCCGCACAACCGCATTGGGAACGGCACGGAAGCCAGCCTCGCGGAACTGGTTTTCGCCCCAGCCTTCAAATTTTGACGGAACCTTGTCCCACCAGGTGGAATTGCCTGGACCACCCTTGACCACTTCCATGTCGTTGAGACGAAACGACAGCAGCACAGCCTTTTTCAGCCATTGATGCACCGTCCATTGGCCATCATCGCCACGGGTGGCAACGCGCACCTTGCCCTGATCCAGCAGATTGAGGGCTTCTGTTACGGCATCACGCACTTCGCCTTTTGTGGCGGTGTTGATGGCGTCACGGTTGTCGAAGGCGGTTTCAATAACGGACTGGAGGGATGAGAGGGCCGTGGTGCTCATGAGGATTCCTTAAACTTCATTGACTAACGTGACAGCCGACACCATCGGACTGACGTTGATAACTGGCAAAATTCTCTAAAGCATAATTCCTGAAATCGGAACCGATTTAAGGTCACAATTATGCAGCAGAGCCAAAAACCAGTGAAGGGCATACCGTTCGTGTGGTGCGGTGGCAGAAGAATGAAAGGCATGATGATGACAAAAAATGGCAAATCCAGACGGCGGCGCAGCGATGGCACGTGGGGCCCGCTCAAAGACAGCCAGACAGACCGCCAGAGTGCAGCCAGTGTGCCCCTCACGCCGCAGACGCAATCGCCGTCCTATCGTCTGGCCTATGCCGATGATGATTTCATGTGCCGGGAAGAATTGCGCCCCGTGCGTCTCCAGCTTGAGCTGTTGAAGACGGAAATGGTGCTGGCAGAGCGTGGTATCAAATCAACCGTGGTGATGTTTGGCGGTGCCCGCATTCCGGCTCCGGGCCAGTCCGCATGGGCCGCCCGCAACGATGTGCAGCGACGCAATCTGGAATCGGCCTCGGTATTTTACGATGAAGCGCGCAAATTTGCCCGCATATGCAGCGAGTTTTCAGCAACGCTGGACTATCAGGACTATGTGGTCACCACTGGCGGCGGGCCGGGTGTGATGGAGGCGGGCAATCGGGGTGCTGCCGATGTGGGGGCACCGACCATTGGCCTCAACATCGTTTTGCCCCATGAGCAGGCCCCCAATGCGTTTGTGACGCCGGAGCTGTCGTTCAACTTTCATTATTTCGCCATTCGCAAAATGCATTTTCTGATGCGCGCCAAAGCGATTGTGATCTTTCCGGGCGGCTTTGGCACGCTGGATGAAATGTTCGAGGCCATTACGCTCATTCAAACCAAGCGCATGGCCCCCATTCCACTCATTCTGTTTGGCAAGCAATTCTGGCACCGGATCATTGATTTTGACAGTCTGGCCGAGTTTGGCACGATTGCGCCGGAAGATGTCAACCTGCTGAATTTCGTGGAAACGGCGGATGAGGCCTGGGAGGTGATTGCCCGACATTATCACATAACGTCTGACGAACATGCGGCATGATGCAAAAGAAAACCTGCCGTGTGGCTGCACGGCAGGTTTTCTGGCTGTTGCTGCCCGCGATGAAGGCAGCAACTCTGGCGCAAAGTGAGGGAAAAGGAATGGGCCTCGCCCTCACGTCAAGCCGGTTGATGTGTGCTGTTAACGAACCATATTGATGACCGTATCCAGCATGTCGGCGGCGGTCTGGAACACCTTGGAGTTGGCGCTATAGCTGCGCTGCGCCGAGATCATATCCGACAATTCCGAAGCCAGATCGACGTTGGAGCTTTCCAGCGTGCTGGATTCAATGGTGCCGAAGCTGCCGGAACCGGCAAAGCCAACCACAACCGTTCCGGCTTCTGCCGTCACCTGATAGGCGGTGCCGTCAACCTCCTTCATGTTGTCGGGGCTGGAAACGGTGGCCAGGGCGATTTTGTAAAGGTCGTCGGTGGTGCCGTCATCGTAGACAACGCTGATCGTGCCGTCGCTGCCGATGCTGAAGGTGGATGAGCTGCTGGCAGCACTGCCGTCGACGGTGCCTGTGGTTGAGCTGTCGTCAGAAAGCTGGGTCATTTCAGAAAGATCAAGCGTGATGGTCAGGCCTGTTGTGCTGTCTGTAAATGAAAGTTCACCGTCGCTGCCATCCACCAGCCCGCCGGTGCTGCTATCAAAGGTCAATGTGGTGGAGCCGAGCGCGCCGCTGGAATAAGGGAAGCTGGTTGTCTCGGTGGCATCCGCATTGTTGTAGACAACGGCTTCCCACTCATTATCGGCGGTCTTGGTAAAGTAAATATCGTATTGGTTGGCATTGCCCAGACTGTCATAGGTCACAATCGAGGTCTTGTAGGAATAGGTCGAGTCCGTCGTGTTTGCAGAGGCCGTATCGGTGGTGACGGTGTCTGCGCTCGAATCGAGATTTCCGGTGATTTCACCCGATGTTGTGGCCGCAGCACTGATGCCGGATGTGGATACTTTCACCGGCTCCAGTCCGTCAAAGCCGTTGATGACCGAGGCTGGCTCGCCATTCTCATAGGAATAGCCCAGCAGCGTATAGCCTGCTGAATTCACCAGATAGCCGCTTTCATCCACGGTGAAGTCACCCTGACGGGTCAGAAAAATATTTCCGTCCGTATCCTGGACGACAAAATAGCCATCCCCACTGATCGCCAGATCGGTATCCGATGTCGTGGATGTCAGATCGCCCGATTGAGAGACGGACTGGGTTGTTGTGGCCGCGGTTCCACCGTTGACCAGACTGTAAAACGCCGTCGTGCTCGCCTTGTAGCCCGTCGTGCTGGAGTTTGAAATGTTGTCGCCGATGGTCGCAAGCTTTGTTGCTTGCGCCGTCAGGCCCGACACAGATGAATTCATGGCCGACGCTATAGACATAACGATCTTTCTAAATAATTGTTGTCTATGACAATTGATGTATTTTAAATCTTGTGCGAAACTTATGATATGTAACCATTATGATAAATTCATAATTTCGAGCAAACAAACTCCGCGACCGCAAGCGATAACGACTTGACGTTTATGGTTTATGATCGGAGGGAGGTTGTGATTACGGTACATTCTGGCGGCACAAAACGGCACGCCATCCGGTCTCTGCGGACAGTGCAGGGGCGGTAGTCTTTGGCAAAACCTGTACATCGTGCCAAAAACCGGAATCGGCACGATGCCAGAAACGGGCGTCATCCGTTCCGTCTTGGAGCAGCCGGATTAGTTTAACGTGCGCCGCAAATCTGGGGTATCCAGCGAAAAGGCTGGAATGGCAGCGTCAAAGCAGTCACCGTCGTCGGTCACCATCTGATAGTGACCAAACATCATGCCGGACGGGGTGTCGAGTGGACAGCCCGAGGAATATTCATAGGTTTCGCCCGGCATCAGCCGGGGCTGGTCGCCAATCACGCCGGGGCCGCTGACCTCATCCACCTGACCATTCTGGTCGGTGATATTCCAGTAGCGACTGACCAGACGGATGGCTGTGCCGGAATGATTGGTAATCACCACCCGATAGCCCCAGACGTAGCGACTGTCTTCCGGATCGGATTGCTCCGCCAGATAATAGGGCTCAACACTCACCTCAATGTCCCGTGTCAATGCGCGGTACATGAATGGGGCCTTTTCCAGGGTTTCATGGGCATACATGATAGGAACCAACAAAGTTGCCATAAGGTACGGCTGGTCTTAACCAAAAACCATAAGTCAATTAAAAGCACGAACAAAATTAATTTCCAGTAAAATAAAGGTGCGCGCCTGAAAAATTCAAGCGCGCACCCCTAAACTTCAAAGGGCAACGGTTTGAAGAGCCTGCGCCAGATCGTCGATCAGGTCGGCAGCATCTTCAATGCCGCAAGACAAACGCAAGGTGCCATCCGAAATGCCAAGCTCCGTGCGGGCTTCATCTGTCAGGTTTTTATGCGTTGTTGTGGCCGGATGGGTGATCAGGCTTTTGGCATCGCCAAGATTGTTGGAGATCTTGATGACGTTCAAGGCATTTTGCAGAGCAAAAGCGGCCTTTTTGCCCCCCTTCAGCTCAATGGCCAGAAGTGTCGATCCGCCCTTCATCTGTTTGGCGACAATGTCGGCTTGCGGATGGTCTGCCCGACCGGGATAGATGACACGGGCAATTTTGCCATTATCGGCCAGAAAATCAGCGATTTTACCGGCATTTTCCGTTTGCTGCTTCACGCGCAAAGGCAAGGTTTCGAGGCCCTTCAGCAATGTCCAGGCGTTGAAAGGCGACATGGCTGGACCTGTGTGGCGGAAGTAGTCCTGAAGGTTTTCAGCGATCCATTCCTTGGATGACAGTACAACACCACCGAGGCAGCGGCCCTGACCGTCAATGTGTTTGGTTGCGGAATAAACCACCACATGCGCGCCCAGTTCCAGCGGGCATTGAAACAGCGGTGTGGCAAACACATTGTCGACCACCACTTTTGCGCCAATCTGATTGGCCAGTTTGGCAACGCCTGCAATGTCAACCACTTCCAGCGTTGGATTGGTTGGACTTTCCAGAAACAGCACCTTGGTGTTGGGGCGAATGCCGGCTTCCCAGTTTTTCAGATCGCGGCCATCGACCAGTGTGAACTCGACGCCATATTTTGGTGCCAGTGTTTCAATGACCCAGCGGCAGGAGCCAAACAGCGCGCGTGCAGCCAGAATATGATCGCCAGCCTTGACCTGACACAAAATGGCAGCTGCCACGGCGGCCATGCCAGAGGCCATGGCGCGGGCATCTTCAGCGCCTTCCAGCAGGCACATGCGCTTTTCGAACATGTCATTGGTGGGGCTGCCGTAGCGGGCGTAGATATAGCCCTCGGTTTCGCCTTTGAAGCGGGCTTCTGCGGCTTCAGAACTTTCGTAAACAAAGCCTTGAGTGAGATAGATCGCTTCGGATGTTTCTCCGTAAGGAGAGCGCAGGGTGCCGCCATGAACCAGTTTCGTTGCTGCGCGCCAGTTATCAGTCATGCTGTTTAAGCCTTCCCAAACACAAAAAAACCGGTCGAGAATACGGACCGGTTGCTTGCGCCCGATCTATTTAGCCAATTATTTAACGTGGCTGCAAGCCGACCGGCCAAATCACCACGGGATAAGATTGCCTTACGCCGATCTTGCTCTTGCGTCAATTGTGTTACTTTGGTTTTGTCGGAGCAAAGGAACCAGACTTATGAAGCGTAATGCAGGTATTTTGGCGGATCGCGCCATCCGTGAACTTTTTGACTCCGGCCGATTGATCAGCGAAGTCAAACTGGATGACGATCAGATTCAGCCCGCCAGCCTTGATCTTCGTCTGGGTGCAAAAGCGCTGCGGGTGCGTGCCAGCTTCATGCCCGGCCCCAACAGCACCGTGCAAGACAAGCTCAAGCGCCTGACCTTGCACGAGATTGATCTGGAAAATGGTGCTGTGCTGGAAACCGGCTGCGTCTATATTGTACCGCTGATGGAAAGTCTGGATCTGGCCGACACTCTCTCGGCCTCGACCAATCCCAAAAGCTCCACGGGGCGCCTCGATATTTTCACCCGCGTGATGGTGGATTATGCGCAGGAATTTGACAAAATTCCCGCTGGCTACAAAGGTCAGCTCTATCTGGAAATCAGCCCGCGCACCTTTCCCATTATCGTGCGGCGTGGCTCACGCCTGTCGCAGATCCGCTTTCGGATTGGCCATGCATTGCTCGGTGATACGCAATTGCTGGAGTTGCACAACGCCGAAACGCTGGTGGCCAGTGAGACCCCAAATGTATCAGGCGGCGGCATTGCCCTGTCTATCGATTTGAAAGGCACGGGGCCAGATGGTCTGGTGGGCTATCGCGGCAAGCACCATACAGCCGTGATTGATGTGGATCGCAAAGCGGTTCATGACGTACTGGATTTCTGGGAGCCGCTCTACAGCCGTGGCCGGGATGAGCTGATTCTCGACCCGGATGAATTCTACATTCTGGTATCGCGCGAAGCCGTGCATGTGCCTCCGCTCTACGCCGCTGAAATGACACCCTATGATCCGCTGGTGGGTGAGTTTCGCGTGCATTATGCTGGCTTTTTCGATCCCGGTTTTGGTCATGCGCCGGCAGGCGGCTCGGGCAGTCGCGCCGTTCTGGAAGTGCGAAGCCACGAAGTGCCCTATATTCTCGAGCACGGACAAATCATTGGCCGTCTGGTGTATGAGCATATGCAAGAGTGCCCGCAAGGCCTATACGGTAGCGGCCTTGGCTCCAACTATCAGGCGCAGGGCCTGAAACTGTCCAAGCATTTCCGGCTGTCGTAAAGGACGCAATGCTTGAGCTTTGATGCTTGACATCGGGCATCAACTGTAGGATTCCTCCATTGCAAAAGCGGGTGTAGCTCAATGGTAGAGCAGCAGCTTCCCAAGCTGAATACGAGGGTTCGATTCCCTTCACCCGCTCCAGAAGCCCTTTAACAGGCTGCTGAAAAACTCGAGGCGGGCTGAGAATGGTCTGTTTCGGTGATCGAAAAGCGCCAAAAAAGCGTTACATATGGCTTATATGCGCCGTTTTTTGGCACTTTTTCTCCCCAAAACATTCTCATTTTCAGCTCCACCTGACTTTTTCAGCAGCCTGTTAAACCGATTTTTTCGGCATATGTGGCGTTTTGTTCCAGAAAAACGGTTTGGTTTTCAGCTCAACCACAGCTTTCCATGCCGCCCTTGAGGTCATGAGCCAGTAAAGGGGAATGGTGCTTGAGCGCCAGCCGATCTGTTTTCGCTCATGCTCCGTCATGGCTGAACTTCCCAGTGCCAGAAACACCAGATAGCTGCCAATGATATTCATCAGATCGATCCAGAACATGATGGTATCACGCAATGGAATTTCGGTTGCCGGTGGGTGGAGCATGGCAAACACGGTCATGCCCAGAAACACCAGAATGGTCGGGTGCAAAAGCGCAGACACCAACATGCCGCCAATCAACAGTTGGAAAACCATGAAGGCTTTGCCGCCCATGGTGCGCCAGGCCGCTCTGGGGTGACGCATCAGTACCAGCCATGTTTGTAGCCAGCCCTTGAACCATCGGCTGCGTTGACCTGTCCAGACCTGTGCGGTTGTCGGAGCATCTTCCAGTGTAGGCCGTGTCAGCGTTTCGCAGCGGTATCCGGCTCGATAGAGCCGCAGGCCCAGATCGGCATCCTCTGTAACATTATAGGGGTCCCATGCTCCCACCTGACGCAGAATATCGGTGCGAAAGTGGTTTGAGGTGCCACCGAGCGGCAAAGGCATCCTGTACTGCGACAGGCTTGGCAGAATACCTCGAAAAAGCGCCGCATATTCCAGTGCAAACAGGCTGCTGATCCAGCTTTCACGGGCGTTTGCAATAATCAGGGGCGCTTGCAGGCAGCCGACATCCGGCGACGCCATCAGAAACCGGGTATAGGCCTCCTTTAACTGATCCGGGTGGGGCCTGTCTTCGGCATCATAAATCACCAGATAATCGCCGCGCGCACCCGCCAATGCGTAGGTCAGGGCTTTGGGCTTGGTGCGCGGGCCAAGTGCTGGTGTCAGGACGATCTCGAAATGTGCGGGAAGCTCGATCGCGGCCAGGGCAGCACGTGTTTCAGCGTCATCCTCTTCGCACACCAGCTTGATGTCCAGCCGTGAGGCCGGCCAATTCAACCGCTGCATGGCGCTGACGAGCTGAGGAATGATGTTGCTCTCACGATAGATGGCAATCAGCACCGTATATGTTGGCAATATGCTGGAGGGTGGCTGCATGGTGACAAGCGGAGCTGGGTTGCGGATTTGCTGCGCCAGCAGCAGGATGCGAAATAGCAATGTCATCATGTATAGCAGCGACAGCAGTGTATGGACCGCAACAAACGTTGCATGTGTTGCGCTCAGGAGGCTGAAAACGGCAATTGCAATCAGCAGGCCTGCACAAAACCCCTGACGTGCCGTGAGCACAGTGCGGGCGGAATGCTGCGGTGTTGCATGAAAGAGGTGGGTGATCGTGGCTTCTGCGCGCCTTTGTGCGCCAACCTTCCAGACGGCCTCACGTATGCTTCCGGGTGCCGCAACGGCAAGAGAGGCCGCAAAATCAGGCGATTGTGCAAGGCGAGCCCTCAGTGCGGGCAGCCGTTTCGCTTCTGGAGCAATCACCGTGATTGGCGGGCGGACTTTGTCGTAAAGCCGGAGAATGTTGGGCTGGATCAGCTGGCTGTCCAGAAGATGACTGTCGAAGATCTGCGCGATTGGCAGCTCCTCCAGAAAGGGAAGTTCCAGAAGATCGGCAAGGCGAGCGTAGTAATCCTGTGATGTCATCTCGTTACAGGCAAGAAGTTCCTGCTCGACGGTTGTGCCATTGCACAACGCTTGATGTGCCAGTCTGTTCAAGACGGTCGGCAATATGCCAATTTGCTGTAGTATAAGAAACTCATCATGAAATGCGCCGGCAACGCTGCTGCTGCGGGCGCTGAGCGGGTTTGGCGAGATGCCTCGGCTGAAGCCGACTGTTGTGAGCTGTTGATCGGTATCGTTGTGCACGGTCTTGGGATCGCTGAAAACAATGTCATTTAAAAAAATAGGCTGCGGCAGATGGATTTATGCGAAAGACAGAATCAGGCGTGAACATGAAAGAGACAGTGCGGCAGATTGAATGGAGACATGAGAGCATCGTAGCGAAAACCGGAATCGCAACGATGCTCTCGTTCCTTGTTTTTACATCGGATTTTTCCGAAAATCGGTTCCCACGTTTCCCAGAGTACACGACATTTTAGCATTGAGTGCTTGGCTCCCCCTCACCCCGCCTCCGCTTTGCTCGGCGGACCTCTCCCCGCTGGGGCGAGGAACCCATGAGCGTTGCTGTTCTTTCCGTCTTCTCCCCTGCGGGGAGAAGGTGGCGGCAGCCGGATGAGGGGGTGCGAAGCCCAGAAATACGCGCGTCGTGCACTATGCACTTTTCCCTGACAAACTCTAAAAAACCGGATTCGGGGTTTGTGTGCTCCTGCGCAAAGCTGATAGACTGCATATACACAGGCAAATCCAGAAGCGGCGGCAGTCTTCAGCATGACATGGAAAACCAGGCCTCTGACAATATTCCAGGTGTTATGACCTGTTTTAAATCAAGCGTTGGGTCAATCAAAACAGTAAAACCTCAGTATTATTGAGAATTATGAAGTGATGATAATGGTATGCTTGAAAGATACATCCCTGAAATTAAGGGGGCTTTTTTGTTTTGTGCTGTGTTTTTTTCTCTCAGCGGCTCTGGCGCGTGCAGATGAGATTCTTAAGCCTGGCAATATGCCGGTTCTGTTTGATGTGCATGAGCGGTTGCCCAAGCCCGATCTATCCGTTCTGCTCCGGCTGCGGTTTTTGACAACGGTGGATTTTCCACCTTTCAGTTTTCTGGATCAGACCGGCCATTTGACAGGCTTTAACATTGATTTAATTCGTGAAATTTGCAGGGAGCTGGGCGTTGAAGCCAAGTGCGAAGTGCAGGCTGTTCCCTTTTCTGATACCGAGATCGGGCTTTTGAGCAAACATGCTGATGCTGCCGTGGCGGGCGTTGCTGTGACAAAGGCAATTCGTGCGGATTTTGCCTTTTCGCGCCCCTATCTGATGTTGCCAGCGCGTTTTGTGGTCCGGCGTCAGGCTCTGCATGGTGTAAAGTCTGTGGATGACCTTGATGGCACATCTGTTGGCGTTGTGACGGGAACGGCTCACGAGGCCATGCTGAAAGCCTTTTTCCCCAGAATCAGACCGCAAGGCTTTGCCGATCAGGTGGCTTTGATGCAGGCTTTGGCGCAAGGAAAAATACAGGCTGCCTTTGCTGATGGGCTGCAATCGTCCTTCTGGCTTGCCGCGCAAGGCACGGCTGGGAACGAAGAACAGGCGAAAAACCCTTGCTGTGAATTTCTCGGAGGAGCGTTTCTGTCCCAGCGCTTTTTGGGAGAGGGTGTGACAATCATGGTGCGCAAGGAAGATGGATTTCTGGCTGCCGCCTTTGATTATGCGCTGGCGGCATTGTCGCGCAAAGGGCGGCTGGATGAATTATCCCGCCGCTACTTTCCGAGCAGCCTGTATTGACGAATCTGTCAGGCCTTGCGGTGGCGGGCAATGGCGCTGCGCTCAATGGCGGCGCAGGTGAGTTTGTCGAGGCCAAAACGGTCGCGGAGCAATTGCAGAAAGCGAATTTCTTCGGGGCGCACCGCATGGTCTACAGCCGCGACTTCAACGGCAAGAGCGTAGGCGGTGTCATAAAGCCGTTCGGGCAGGGCATCACGAATGGTTTCCAGCGCAATATCCATGCCTTCGGGGCCAGCCAGCAGTGATGCGCAACGGCTGGCAACCGTTACAATATTCTCGGCTGGAAAGCCTGAAAACACCGGCGTTTGCTCAACCAGATGACCAATGCGCTCCATCTCCTGATCGTGCATACTGTTGTCAACGGCGGATGCCATGACCATTGCGAAGATGAGAGCATCATGAACGGTTACCGTACTGGTCATTGCGAGACTATTCCTGTCGTTGTTGTTGCTTTGCGATAATGGAGATTGCCCACGACGCTTTCAAGGGTGCTGTTGTATTGCAGTGAAGCTTGGTAAATATTCCTACTGACTCACCCAGATAATGCGGGCGATCCATTCGATATTGCTGGTTTCCAGAGTGCGGCTGACGTGGTCGGGGTTGATGGACATCAACTCCACCGAGCGGGTATTCTGGCGGCCAAGAATTTTGGCCATCACTTCACCATCCAGTGTTTTGACCACGACCCGGTCCCCCCGACGCACCTGTGCGCCAGGCTCGACAATCAGCACATCGCCATCCCGGTAAAGCGGCTTCATGCTGTCGCCTTGTACTTCCAGCGCATAAAGGCCTGCCCTGGATGTGGGCGATGCCGGAAAATCCACCAGATCCCAGCCGTGCCCGGCCGGGAAGCCGCCATCATCAAAAAAGCCGCCCGCTCCGGCCTGTGCGAAGCCAAGAAGGGGAATGGAGCTGATTTGCGGAGGAAAATTACCCTGCGGCAACGTGTCTTGAGGCGCGTCTGGATCAGACATGGCGGCAAAATGGCCAAAGCTTGAACTGGTGGCTTCCAGCACCTTTGCGATGGATTCGGTGGAAGGCCAGCGCATCCGGCCATCGGGCCCAAAGCGCTTTGATTTGTTGAAAGACGTGGGATCAAGGCCTGCACGCCGGGCGAGACCAGAGGGCGTCAAGTGGTTCTGCTCGGCAAGCCGATCAATTGCACTCCAGATTGTTTCGTGTGAAAGCATATCCAGCCAAGCCCCGGCATTCATCAACAGCCGTCAAAAACGGTTTTACCCACGCTTCCTATATCGGATATATGGCGACAAGAGTAAAGATGCAGAAGGAATAAAATCCTTATTTATTGCCATGTTTCATCTCTACAGCGCCTCTCACCCTATATGGTGCACAAAGATTCGCTGTCGCTGTTTATATCTGCTGCATATTTTTCTCTTTAACAGGCTGCTGAAAAAGTCAGGTGGAGCTGAAAATGAGGATGTTTTGGGGAGAAAAAGTGCCAAAAAACGGCGCATATAACTCATATGTAACGCTTTTTTGGCGCTTTTCGATCACCGAAACAGACCATTTTCAGCCCGCCTCGAGTTTTTCAGCAGCCTGTTAAACCGATTTCGGTTTAAAGAATGATGCAGTGTGGTGCAGTTTTCGAGGCAAGCGCGGCGCGTGCGTTTTGAAGGCGCGACATGCCTTTGTGTTCGATCAGGCAACCAGCGACGTGTTGAGGCGGCCAAGCTGAATGACGGCCTGCGTGCGACTGTCTACCCTCAGTTTCAGCAGGATGGCAGAGACATGTGCCTTGATGGTGGCTTCGGAAACACTCAGCGCATAGGCGATCTGCTTGTTCAAAAGCCCCTCGCACAACATGCCAAGCACCCGGTTTTGCTGGGGTGTGAGTGTTTTCAGCCGTGCCATCAAATCTGCCAGTTCGGCATCCTGCTCCTGTCCGCCGTCATCGGTCAGGGGGTTGGCAATGTCGCCATTCAGCACGGTCTGGATGGCGGCGCGAATATCATCAATGCCCGCCGATTTGGAGATGAACCCGGATGCGCCCAGTTCCAGCGAACGGCGGATTGTGACACTGTCGTCGGTGGCCGAGCAGATGATGATCGGCAGGCTGTAAAACTCGGCGCGAAGCGCCATAAGGCCGGAAAAACCGCTGATACCCGGCATGGCCAGATCCAGCAGCATCACATCGGTATCGGGATTGCCGATGGCAGCGATGCGGGCTTCATCAAATGTACCGGCTTCGATAATCCTATGTCTGCCTTCCATGCCACTGACGGCCTGCCGCAGGGCACCCCGAAACAAAGGATGGTCGTCTGCAATAATGATTGTCTGCTCTGCCATCGTTCGCCCCCTCCCAAGAGCTTTTCTGTTATGGATGCTTTCACACCTTTTCTGGTGATAGTGCGAGCGCATTCCCAGCCGAACGTTGCACAATCTGGCTGATAATGCATTTTAGCGCCAAGCGAGATGATAAACAATGCTCTGTTTTTTTGAAGATTGCGCTTTGTCAAGAGTGCTGCTTCTGATTGAAGTGGTCTTGTGAAAGGATGGCGTGGTGGCAACAACGATATACAAGATTATCTCTGAAAAACTGTGGTCTGAAGCCCGGCAGGCTGGTGTCTTTTCGGGAGCATTGATTGATGTTGCGGATGGTTTCATTCACTTTTCAACGGCGTCTCAGGCCAGAGAAACGGCGCGGCTGTATTTTTCCGGCCAAAGTGATTTGCTGCTGATTGCGGTGGATGCTGCAAGCCTTGGCGAGGACTTGGTCTTCGAGCCATCACGCCATGGCGACCTGTTTCCGCATCTCTATGGCCCATTGCCGCTTGCCGCCGTTCTGTGGCAAAAGCCGCTTGTCTTGGGCAGCGACGGCCTGCATATGTTTCCAGAGGATATGGTATGAGCAACCCCTTCAAGCGTTTTGTCCGGCCCGGCCTGTTTCTGTTTGATGCCGAAACAGCCCATGGTCTATCGATTGCGGGGCTGAAAACCAGCCTGCTGCCAAAGTGCCGCGTGGTTGATGATCCGCGTCTGGCTCAAGTTGTTGCAGGCCTCCGCTTTCCCAATCCTCTCGGCATGGCCGCAGGCTATGATAAAAACGCCGAAGTGGCCGACGAATTGCTGGGATTGGGCTTCGGTTTTGCCGAAGTCGGCACGCTCACACCCAGGCCACAGGGCGGCAATGCCAAGCCACGTATTTTCCGGCTGGTGCGCGATGAAGGCATTATCAACCGTCTTGGCTTTAACAATGAAGGACATGCCGCGGCCTTGGCGCGCTTGAAAGACCGTAAAGGCAAGCCCGGCGTTGTCGGCGTCAATATCGGTGCCAACAAGGATTCCGCTGATCGCATTGCCGATTATGTCGCCGGTATCCGCAGTTTTTATGGCGTGGCGCGTTATTTCACGGCTAATATTTCGTCACCCAACACGCCGGGTCTGCGCGATTTGCAAGCCAAAGACAGTCTGGCCGAATTGCTGGATGCGGTTCTGGCGGCCCGCGCTGATGAGGCGGCCAAGGCAGGTCATCGCGTGCCAGTGTTTCTGAAAATCGCGCCCGATCTGACGGAAGAGGGGATGGATGATATTGCCGAGGTGGTGCTGGCCCGTGATCTGGATGGGCTGATTGTGTCCAACACCACATTGGCGCGGGATGGTTTGATCGAGACCCGTTTTGCAGGCGAAGCCGGGGGGCTGTCGGGCAAGCCGTTGTTTGCCAGATCCACTGCCGTGCTGGCGGGTATGCGCCACCGGGTTGGCAAGACTTTGCCGCTCATTGGTGTCGGTGGCGTCTCCAGCGCGGAAACGGCGCTGGAAAAAATCCGGGCGGGTGCCGATCTGGTTCAGCTCTATTCCTGCATGGTGTATGAAGGACCGGGCCTGCCTGCTGCCATCGTCAAAGGTCTTTCCAAGTCTCTGGATCAGTTGGGCATTGCCTCCATTGCCGATGTGCGCGACAGCCGCGTCGATCATTGGCGATCCGTGAAGGTCTGATCGGTTCTGGTCTTCAGGCGGGTGAGCAGAAACAGCCCTCTGAAGGCTAAAAACAGGTTGAGTGACAGCCAAAGACCGTGATTGCCAAAACTGGGCACCAGCAGCGCTAAAGCCAGAAGATAGCCCGCAAAGGCCGCCAGCATCATATTGCGCATATCGCTGGACCATGCGGCCCCGATAAAAATGCCGTCCATCTGGAAGGCCAGCGCGCCGGTCATGGCGGTGATGGCGGCCCAGGGCAGAAAGTGACGCGCCATCTGCCGCACGTCTTCAGCGGTGGTCATGGCGTCAATCAACTGGCCACCGAAGATGAGAAACACAAGTGTGGTCGACACAGCCAATCCCAGCGACCAGATGCCTGTAAGCTTGACCGCCTGCTCAAAGCCGGGGCGATAGCGCGCGCCCACCGCCCGCCCGGTGATCTGCTCGGCCGCATTGGCAATGCCATCAAGATAGAAGCTGGCAATCATGAAGAAATTCATCAAAAGTGCATTGGCCGCAAGCGTGGTCGCCCCAAAGCTGGTGCCGATGCGGGTCAGGAGTGTGAAGGCGGCCAAAAGCACAAAACTGCGAATGAGAATGTCGCGGTTGAGCGAGAACAGTTCGGCAAGCCGGACCCGATTCAGAAGCTCAGGCCATGTCGGCATCTGGGCCTTATCCATCCGCGAGGCAATGATCAGCAGTCCTGCCACAGCGGCGCTGGCTTCTCCGGCCACGGCCCCCCATGCCACACCGGCCACGCCCCAGCCAAGATACAGGCCAAGCACAATCGACAGGCTGATATTGACACCATTCAGCAAAATTTGCAGCGCAAGCCCCAGCGAGCCTTTGCCACGCCCCAGCACAAACCCCATGATGGTGAAATTGGCCAGCGTCAACGGCCCCGCCAGAATGCGGATGGAAAAATAGGTGGCGGTGACCTCTGCCACGCGCCCCTCTGGCCCCATCATGATCAGGCCGCCTTTCAGCAATAGCGGCGAGAGCAGCAGAAGGATCAACCCGATTCCGACAGACAGGATCATGGAGCGACAGAACACCGCTACCTGTTCACGCGGGTCATTGCGTCCGAAGGCCTGCGCCACCAGCGCCGTCGTGGACGCCCGCAGAAAATTGAGGCTGGCAAACAGCAGGTCAAACAGCACGGCACCAATGGCCAAGCCCGCCAGCGCCGCCGCCTCTCCGGTGCGGCCAATCACAGCCGTGTCGGTTATGCCCAGCAGCGGGGTGGTGATATAGCCCAGCGTCATCGGCAGCGCGATGGCCAGCACGCTGCGGTGGGTCACGGTAAAGGCTTTGTCACGCGGAAAGACTTGGGTCATGAAAGGCTCCATCAGGCAAGATGCAGCCTTACCCTGAAAGCCTTTTATCCGATTCTCAGCTGAATGCCATTGCTCAAGGGAATACCCGATGCCGGTCCCGGATTTGGCCGCGGTGTGCCAGAGAGCACCATGGCCCAATAGGGCTTGTTGCCGCGCTCTGGAATACGGGCCACCGCCACGCCGAGGCCGTGGTATGGCCCCAGCATGTTCTCCAGATGATGTTTGGAATTGATCCAGGCCTGCATGGCGGCTTCATCGGTCTGTTGCAGCATGGCGATGTTTTCGGCGGCCGGAAGCTGCACGCTGCTATCACGCATCCGTGCGCCAAAACTGTCACCCATGCCAATCAGATGCGCCATTTTTTCGGCCTGCACCATGCGATTGGCCTGAAACATCGCAGCCCGGGTGGCGGCTGCATCGGCCACCAGCGCCGATTTGCCGTTCTTGGCGCGCAGCGTGTTGATCATCGGCAGGAAGGCCGCTGTTTCATCGGCCACATTGGAGGGCGCTGCTGGCTTGGGTGGCGCTGTTGCACAACCGGCCAGCGTGGCTGTCAGCCCAAGACCAGCAAGCGCTACAAAACGGCGACGGCTGGCAATCAGAGTCAAGGTATTTTCAAAAGACATGTTATTTCCGCAGATCAATCAGGCGCAGGATGATGAAGATGGGAATGACAATGCTGGCCCCCAGCAGCAGATAATCGCCCACCCGGCCGAGGGCCGAAAAGCCCTTGTGCCAGAGATCGAAAATAAAGCGCCGCACACTGTCAATGATGTCGATGGGATAGATGTCAAACATATGCATGACAAAGCCAACAATCACCGACACAACGATGAGTTTGACAATGGTGCGACCAATCGAATCGCCCAGAAATCTGTTGACGCCGTCTGACATATTTGGGGTCTCCTTGTTGCCGTCGCATAGCCTCACATAAGCACAGGATTATGGCGGCGCAAGCAGGCGCATGGTTTGGCAGGGCAATTGAAAAAATAGCTCTTGCGTTTTTGCAGGGTTTTGCCATTGCTCACGCATATTTTCCTCGATGCAGTTTGAAACCTCATGCACCCCATTCAAAATCGTTCCGGTGATGCCGTGGCCGACCGCCGCGCAGATTATGCACGTATGCTCTCCGAGGGAGGTGATCCTGCTGCGGCTGCCGAATTGATGGAACAGGCGCTGGAGCTTGCGCCGCAATGGGTGGGTGGCTGGTTTTTGCTGGGCGAGTATCGCGTCAAGGCCGGACATGTTGAGCCTGCCGCTGAGGCCTATCGTCAGGTGTTGGCGCTTAACCCAGACGATATGTTTGCAGCCGGGCTAAAACTTGCGCTGATTGGCGCAGAGACCGTGCCCCAACAGCCTCCGAGCCGCTATGTCGAAGCGCTTTTTGATGACTATGCCAACCGCTTTGAAACCTCGCTGGTGCAAAAGCTGGAGTATCGTGTGCCGCAAAAGCTGGTGGCAATGATAAGCAATCTTCTGGGCAAAGACATGCACTTTCGCCATGCCATTGATCTGGGCTGCGGAACGGGGCTGATGGGGATGGAGCTAAAGCCCTTTGTTGAGTATCTCGAAGGCTACGATCTCTCCGCTGGTATGCTGGCCAAGGCCGCTGAAAAGCACATTTACGATCATCTCGGCGAGGCTGATTTGTCTCTGGATGCCGGGACATGTGGCTTGTTTTCAACAGAAAAGGGCAGGGCGCGTGCCGATCTGATCACCGTGGCCGATGTGCTGATCTATCTGGGAGCCTTGGGCGGTATTTTCGCGCTGGTGGCGGAACTGGCATCCGACAATGCCTGTCTGGTTTTTTCTGTTGAAACGAACGCGGAGCAACACGGCTTTTCGCTGGCCAGTTCGCTGCGCTACCAGCACAGCCATGCCTATGTTGTGGCTGAACTTGAGCGGGCCGGGTTTGCCTTGCTGGAAAGCCAGCCCACCACAATTCGCATGGATGGCGGCAAACCTATCCCCGGCTTTCTGTTTGTTGCCAGAAAACAGCTTTGAAAGATGGAATATTGCGATCTTTACGATAGGTCAGTTTTGCTGACCTATGCCTCTTGAAAGCCCCGGAATTTCAGGCATCCTTATGGAAAATTCGGACCTTGAGGTGTGGCCATGGCATTGATGAACAACATGTTGGGCATCTGGAACAACAATCCCGCACGCCATAGCCGCGCCGAGGATGTGCAGGGCATTTTATGCGGCACCATCATTGCCGCCCTTGGCCTCTATTTCATCTCCACCATTGGCCTTGTCACCAGCGGCATCGCGGGGCTTGCCTTTGTGGTGCATTACTGGACCGGCTGGAATTTTGGTCTGCTGTTTTTTCTGCTCAACATGCCGTTTTATATTCTCTCCATCAAACGGGTCGGCTGGGATTTTACCCTCAAAACCTTTCTCTCCGTGGCACTCACCTCGCTTCTCGTGGAAGTCCAGGGCCGTTTTCTCACCATCTCATCCATCAACCCCATCTGGGGTGCCATTCTCGGCGGCGTGCTGCTGGGCTTTGGCCTGCTGGCGCTCTATCGCCACCGCGCCAGCCTCGGCGGGATTGGCATTCTGGCCGTGTTCATTCAGGATCGCTTTGGCATTCAGGCGGGGCTGGTGCAGCTCGCCTTTGACGTGGTTGTGATGGCGCTGGCCTTTACCGTGGTCAGCCCATGGGTTGTCTGCTGCTCGATTATCGGTGCTGTGGTGCTGAACCTGTTTGTGCTGATCAACCACCGCTCGGATCGGTATATTGCGCTTCGGTGATCAGGCTTTTTCGGCTTGACGTAATCTTCCAAATATCGTGCATGCTGTTATCCGGTTGTGCAATCGCGTCGGAGGATTTGCCATGCGCGTTCCAGCATTCGTGCTTGCGGCTGTTTTAAGTTTGTCGGCTGGACTGGCGCATAGCGCGGGTTTGAAATCTTTCGACATCCCCGCCGATGCGGCGGGTCCGGCGTTGAAAGCCGTTCAATGGTCGCCCTGCGCCAAGCCGGACGGCGAGATCAAGGTTGGCCCCTTTGTTCTTCCGGGCGTTCGAGATTGCCCGATTGAGGGTGAAAAGCGACCGCTGATTGTGATTTCCCATGGGTTTGGCGGCACCAATCTCAGTCATCACGACACGGCTGAAGCGCTGGCCAATGCCGGATTTGTGGTTGTGGCGATCAATCACCCCGATGATACGGCTGCAAACCCAGAAAAACAGCATAGTCTGAAGGCTTTGATCAGCCGCCCGACAGATGTGAAGCGGGTGATTGACTTCATGCTCGGGTCTTCCCCGGACGCGGCCAAGATTGATCCAAGCGCCATCGGCTTTTTCGGCTTTTCCCGAGGCGGATACACCGGGCTTGTTCTGGCGGGGGCCAATCCGGATTTTCAAGCCTTGCGCACGCCTTGTCAGGATCAGACGGGGGTGACCTGTCCTGCGGTGAACCAGAATGCCGTCCCGAAGGTCGCTTTGCAGCATGATCAACGGATCAGGGCGTTTGTGATTGCCGATCCTCTGAGCAGTGTTTTTTCTGCTCCAGAGAGTGTGCAGAATGTCACTGCACCTATTCAGATGTGGGGATCTCAATATGGTGGGGATGGTGTTTCACCGGAAAATCTTCAGACAGTTGTTAACAACCTGTCCGTGAAGCCTGATTTTCATCTTGTGCCGAACTCTGAACATTTTGTATTTTTGACTGTTTGCCCCGCAGAACTGGTCAAAAACCTCCCAGAGCTCTGCGTCGATAGGCCGGGTTTTGATCGGACAGCTTTCCATCAGGATTTGAATAAAAAAGTGGCGGCGTTTTTTAAGGCGCATCTGTAACCACAATGCTGCATTGTTATAACAAAAAAAGCTGGCTTTAACGCCAGCTTTTCTCATGTTCAAAATACAAAACCCTCAAGCCGCCGTCTTCACCGCCCCATAAGGATCAAACCGCCCGTAGAACGTCTCGCCCTTCGCCGCCATGTCCTTCAGCAGCGGTGTCGGGGCAAAGTGTGCGCCATAGTCCTTGGCCAGCTTTTCGCACAGAGCCACAAACACCTTCACGCCCATACCGTCGATATAGGACAGCGCGCCGCCGGTGTAGGGGGCAAAGCCGAAGCCGAGGATGGAGCCGACATCGGCTTCACGCGGATCGGTGACAATGCCTTCTTCCACCGTGCGGGCGGCCTCCAGCGCGATGGTCACCAGCAGGCGTTGCTTGAGCACGGTGACATCCACATCCGCAGGCTTTTGCTGCGGGTAGAGGTCTTTGAGGCCCGGCCAGAGCGATTTCTTCAACGGCTTGGCGGGGTAATCGTAAAAACCCTTGCCATTCTTGCGGCCACGGCGGTCGAGTTCATCGACCATCTTGTTGACCAGTTCCATGTGCTTGGTCTCGACGGAGGCCGCACCCAGATCGGCAATGGAAGCCTTCATGATCTTTTGCGACAGGTCCACCGCCACTTCGTCATTCAGTGACAGCGGGCCAACCGGCATTCCGGCCATTTTCGCGGCATTTTCGATCATCACCGCAGGCACGCCTTCAATCAGCATGTCATAGGCTTCGTTCATGTAGCGGAAGACGCAGCGGTTGACGAAGAAGCCGCGCGTGTCGTTGACAACGATTGGCGTTTTCTTGATTGCGGCCACATAATCCAGCGCAACGGCCAGCGCCTTGTCGCCTGTCTGTTCGCCCACAATCACTTCCGTCAGCATCATCTTTTCAACGGGCGAGAAGAAATGCACGCCGATGAAATCCACCGGACGTTTGGAGTTTTTGGCAAGGCCCGTGATCGGCAGGGTCGAGGTGTTGGAGGCAAAAATCGCGCCTTCCGGCAGCACGGCTTCCACCTTTTCAATCACCGCCTTCTTTACGTCGCGGTCTTCAAACACCGCTTCGATGACCAGATCGGCGTCCGACAGCGAACCATAATCCTCGGTTGGGGTGATCAGAGACAGCAGCTTTTCGCCTGCTTCCTTGGTCATTTTGCCCTTACCAATGGCACCTGCTACCAGACCTTCAGCCACGGACTTACCCTTAGCTGCGGCTTCCATATCACGGTCAATCAGCACCACGGGCAGGCCCGCTGCTGCCGTCACATAGGCAATCGATGCCCCCATGAAGCCAGCGCCGACAACGCCGATTTTCGAAAGAGTGCTCTTGGGCTGACCCACTGGTCGACGTGCACCCTTGCCAAGCTCTTGCAGCGAGATGAACAGCGAACGGATCATCGAAAACGCTTCGGTGGTCTGCACGATTTGGGTGAAATAGCGCTGCTCAATCCGAAGCCCGGTGTCAAACGGCACTTGCAGGCCTTCATACACGCATTTCAAAATCGCCAGCGCTGCCGGATAATTGCCCGCTGTTTCCCGGCGCAAAATGGCCGGAGCCGCTGGCCAAAGCTGGGCCGAGGCAGGCGTCCAGATGCCGCCGCCGGGGGCTTTGAAGCCCTTTTCATCCCATGGAGCAACCGGCTTCAAACCATCCTTGATCATCTGCTTGGCAGCGGTGATCAATTGGTCTGGCTCCACCACCTGATGCACAAGGTTCATGGCCTTGGCGCGTTGCGGGGTGAGAGTCTGGCCCGTGGTCATCATTTGCAGCGCATCTTGCGCATTGGTCAGGCGCGAAACGCGCTGCGTGCCGCCTGCACCCGGAAAGATGCCAACCTTGACTTCCGGCAGCGCCAGCTTGACCGATTTGGCGTTTGACGCCACACGGCCATGGCAGGCCAGCGACAGCTCAAACGCGCCGCCCATGCAGGTGCCATTGATGGCAGACACCCATGGCTTGCCATTGGTCTCAATCTTGCGCCACAGCCAGCTCATGCGGCCAGCCGCATCAAACAGCTTTTGCACGGCGTTGGCAGGGTCCTTGACCTTTTCCTCATGCAGCATGGAGAACATGCCCTTGATCATGGTCAGATCAGCACCACCGGAAAAGGCGGCTTTGCCAGAGGTGAAGACCACGCCTTTCACGGCTTCATCGGCCACTGTGGCATCCACAATCGCCTCAATCTCGTCCATCACCTCAACGGTGAATACATTCATGCTCTTGTCGGGCATGTCCCATGTCACAAGCGCAATGCCGTCGGCGTCGGTCTCTACGGTGAAATTCTTATAGGTCATTGTCATCCCTCCCGAAGGATTTTTTGATCGTGGTTTCTCGCGGAAAACCGGTTCCCACTTTTCCTGAAACCACTCAAACGCGTTCAATAACAGTTGCCGTGCCCATGCCTGCCCCGATGCAGAGCGTGACCAAAGCGGTGTTCAAGTCGCGCCGTTCCAGCTCATCCAGCACGGTGCCGAGAATCATCGCACCTGTTGCCCCCAGCGGATGACCCATGGCAATCGCGCCACCGTTGACGTTCATCACATCATGCGACACATCAAAATGCTGCATGAAGCGCAAAACCACGGCGGCAAAGGCCTCGTTCAACTCAAACAGATCAATATCGGCCAAGGTCATGCCGGTTTTCTGTAAGAGCTTTTCGGTCACATCCACCGGACCTGTCAGCATCAAAGCCGGATCAGAGCCGATATTGGCAAAGGCGCGAATGCGCGCCCGTGGCTTCAAGCCCATGCTTTCGCCGCCCGTCTTGGAGCCGAGCAGCACAACGCCGGAGCCATCGACAATGCCGGAAGAATTGCCCGCATGGTGGACGTAATTGATTTTCTCGATTTCCGGATGCGCCTGAATGCCCACGGCTTCAAAGCCGCCCATTTCGCCGGGCATCTGGAAGGATGGGTTGAGACCCGCCAAGGACTGCATATCGGTGCCGGGACGCATATGTTCATCATGGGCCAGAATCACCAGCCCGTTTTGGTCGCGCACGGCAGCAACGGATTTGTCGAAATAGCCGTTTTTCCACGCATGGGCTGCGCGCTTCTGGCTTTCCACGGCATAGGCATCCACGTCATCGCGGGAGAAGCCATATTTTGTGGCAATCAGATCGGCAGACACGCCTTGCGGCATGAAATAGGCCGGGAAGTTGACGGACGGGTCCATGAACCACGCCCCGCCCGACATGCCAAGCCCCACGCGCGACATGCTTTCCACACCACCGGCAATCACGATGTGATCTGCGCCAGCGGCAATCTTGCCAGCGGCCAGATTGATGGCATCAAGACCGGAGGCGCAGAAACGCGAGATCTGAACACCCGGTGCCGTTGTGGAGTAACCAGCCTCAAAAGCCGCAGCTTTCGGGATAACCGCGCCCGCATCCATCACCGGATCAACGCAGCCCATGATGATGTCATCAACGGTGGATGTATCCAGACCATTGCGGTCGCGGATGGCTTCCAGCGCCTTGGCCGCAAGGCGCACCGATGGCACTTCGTGGAGTGCGCCATCTTTTTTGCCGCGGCCGCGCGGCGTGCGTACGTGGTCGTAAACAAATACGTCAGTCATCGTCTCTCTCCCCGGAGCGCAACGCTCCTGAATTTTTTCAATGGCTTGCCCCCGGTGGGGACAGGCCAAATTCCATCAAAATGCTTCAGCAGCCATGGCCATCACGCTGTCAGCACCCGCTTCAATGCGGGTTTTGCGCAAAGCTGTTTCCGGCATGATCTTTTCCATGAAGAAGCGCCCGGTCAACAGCTTATTGTTGTAATAATCGGCATCACTTGCGCCATTTTCCAGCGCCTCATTCGCGGCCTTGGCCATTTTGGCCCACATGTAACCCAGCACCACCAGACCGAAGAGATGCATATAATCGGTCGAGCCAGCACCGGCATTGTCGGGCTTGGCCATAGCATTCTGCATAAACCACATGGTCGCGGCCTGCGCGTCGTTCAGACCCTTCTTGAGCTGCTTGGTGAAGAAGGACAGCTTTTCATCACCCCGATTTTCCTCGCAGAAAGCGCCAATTTCATTGAAAAGCGCCATCACCGCCCGGCCACCGTTAAGGCCCAGTTTGCGGCCCACCAGATCCAGCGCCTGAATGCCGTTGGCCCCTTCGTAAATCATGGCAATGCGGGCATCGCGCACGTACTGGCTCATGCCCCATTCTTCAATGTAGCCATGGCCGCCATAGACCTGCTGGGCCATCACTGCATGGTCAAAGCCCTTGTCGGTCAATACACCTTTGAGGATCGGCGTCATCAGGCCGAGAATATCATCGGCATTCTGCCGCTCGGATGCATCGGTTGAGCGGTGAGCAATATCGGATTTCAGCGCGGTCCACAGGGTAAAGGCGCGGCCTGCCTCGTTAAAGGCCTTGATGGTCATCAGGGCGCGGCGAATGTCCGGGTGAACAATGATAGGATCGGCCTTTTTATCCGGCGCTTTGGCGCCTGTCAGGGCGCGGCCCTGAATGCGCTCGCGGGCGTAAGCCACAGCATTCTGATAGGCCACTTCAGCAATCGAGAGGCCTTGCAGACCAACGCCCAGACGCGCCTCGTTCATCATCACAAACATGGCCGAGAGGCCTTTGTTTTCTGCGCCAATCAGATAGCCGGTGGCCTCATCATAATTCATCACGCAGGTGGCATTGCCGTGAATGCCCATCTTGTGCTCGATCGCGCCGCAGGACACGCCATTTTTGTCGCCAAGGCTGCCATCGTCCTTGACGATAACCTTGGGCACGATAAACAGCGAAATCCCCTTGGTGCCTTCCGGTGCACCTTCAATGCGGGCCAGCACCAGATGGATGATGTTCTCGGTCATCCCATGTTCGCCTGCCGAGATGAAAATCTTCTGGCCGGAGATTTTGTACGTGCCATCCCCATTCGGCACGGCCTTGGTGCGCAACAGGCCCAGATCGGTGCCGCAATGCGGCTCGGTGAGGTTCATGGTGCCAGACCACACGCCCTCGACCATTTTGGGCAGATACGTGGCTTTCTGGGCGTCAGAGCCATGCACCAGAATGGCGGCAATGGCCCCTTGGGTCAGGCCCGGATACATCATCAAGGCCATATTGGCCGATGACATATATTCACCCACCGCAGCGTGCAGCGTATAGGGCAGGCCCTGGCCGCCAAATTCCGCAGGCACCGCCAAGCCGGTCCAGCCGCCCTGACAATAGGCATCATAGGCCTGCTTGAAGCCCTTGGGCACAGTTACAGAGCCATCATCGTTGCGGGTGCAGCCTTCCTGATCACCAGAGAGGTTGAGCGGAAAGAGCTGTTCTTCGGCCAGCTTTGCGGCTTCACTCAAGATAGCCTCGATCATATCGGGCGTTGCGTCTTCAAAACCGGGCAGGTTATGGTAGCGCTCAAGCCCCAGAACGGAATTCAGAATGAAGAGTGTGTCTGTGACTGGTGCCTTGTAAGCGGGCATATCAGTGTCCTCCGACGGTTTGGGCCGCATTCCTCCGCAGCCAACGTGTAACCTATTAAATATTGACGTGCGCGTAAACGTCAATACGCAAAAATGTGAATGTTCTCATTGCGTGGTGCAGGCCTGTGTTGAATGTCTCCACCTGCCGAGAAAGGTTAAAAAATAGCAGCGCTTCTTAACGACTTGTTTACTACGTTTCGTCGATTCTAAGGCGGAGTGATTTGCGATGGCCTGAACGTGAGGGATGCTGGTTTAAATTCAGTGTTCACCATGGCCAACGCGCATGAATGGGTCAACCGGCCAAACGTGAAGCGAGCCTGGAATATGAATGGACAGCGGTCTCTTTCTCCCCGCCAAGTAGGATATTCATCGCTTGATGCCTTGAGCCGCACCATCGAGGGGCTTGAGGCACGCATTGAAGGTTTAATGGGTGGTCTGCCCAAAAGCGGACGTGTGCCTGAGCACGCTGTTGTTGAGCAGCCGGTTGTAGAACAGCCCGTCATGGAGCGCCGCTCACGTCTGGACCAGCGTGACCTCCTTGCAGACATCCGCGAACGCCAGCGGGTGCTGGAAGCTGCACGGCCGCGCTCTACTGTGAAGGCTCCTGTGGCCAAGCCGCAGGCACCGCAGACGGAATTGCCCGGCTTTCAGCAGGCACTGTCGAGCTTGCGGGCCGATCTGCGGCAGGATATTCGCAAGGACATCGGCGAAACTCTGGCAGGTGAAATTGGATCGCTTCGATCAGAAATTGCTGACATTCGTAAACTGGCAGAGGACAGCCAGAGCACGGGTGCATTGCGCGATGATTTTTCCCGCATGGCCGAAAGCATTGAGCGTCTTGGTCTTGAGCGCGCAGGTCAGGCCCCGGTTGCTGAAACGGACGGTTTGCGCGCCGATTTTGAAGAGCTGCGCTCCCTGATGGACGGTCTGGTGCGCAATGACAGCGTGCGGGCGATGGAAGATCGCTGGACTGCGCTTGAGGCGCGGCTTGAAACCATTGACCCGGAGCGGATCCAGCAGGATCTTCTGTCTCTTGCCTATCGGCTGGATGACATCAAGCAACAGCTTGGCTCCATTGGAGATATGCGTTCTGTGCGTCTGCTGGAAGGAAAGCTGATTGCCATTGCCAAGGCGCTGGAGCATATCGGCACCCATCTTGAGCCCAACAGTCAGGCCATGGCGGAGCAATTTTCCCAGCTGGATCGCCGCCTAGATGAAATTTCCCGCGCTGTGGCGGCGGCTGGTCGCGCCACACCCGCAACCACCGATCCGCGTCTGGTGGAGCGGCTGGAAGACCGGATCGCCACCATTGCGCGGCATCTGGAGGTGATTTCCGAGCAGGTCGCAGGTTTTGGCCGCGAAGGCGAATTGGCAGAGCGGATTGAAGCTCTGACCTTGCGCATCGAAGAGCTTGCCAACCAGCAGACCGCACGCCGTCTGGAAGAACGGCTTGACGAATTGGCCGCCATGCTGGATCGCTCACTGGTTGATCATTTTCAGCCCGAGTTGACAGGCTATCTCTCTGATATTTCCCGCAAGATCGACGCCCTTGATCAGGCGTCGCTGAGCGAGCATCTGACGGATCAGATTGCCGTGATCGGCCGTCGGCTTGATGAGCTGGATCTTCAGTCCGTAGCGCCTGCTGTGGACGATGCCTTGCTCAGAAGTCTGGATGAGCGGCTCTATTCCATTGCCGCCCGGCTGGATGAAACCGTGACATCGCCCTTGGTCGATAATTCTGGTATTGCCGGACTGGAGCAGCAGATTGCCGATCTTTCCGCGCTGATCAGCGCATCTCCGGCAGCGGATGGCGTGCAGGATGGCCGTATTGAAGGGCGCATGGCGGCCCTTGAAGACTACCTAGCCACCAGCGACGAATATATTGTTGAAGCGGCCCGCCAGGCCGCCGAAGCTGTGATGGAAAACTATGTCCGGCAACGACCGGCTCCCGTGGCAGGCGCAGCACCCGATCAGACCGCTGAAACATTGGCGACGCTGGCCGATCACTTGCGCAATCTGGAAGACATCAGCCGTGGTGGTGAAGAACGCAGCCATCGTACGGTAGAAGCGCTGCACCAGACTTTGGTGCAGATTGCCGAAAAGCTCGATCAGATGGATCGGCGCACCAGTGCCACACCCCCGGCACTCAACGAGCGGGTGGATGCGCAGACACACAAAGATGCATCGCCTGTGCAGGTGGCGCACCGTGAAATCGAAGCCGCTTTCCAGCCCGCACCGGACAACATGGCCAAAGCTGCGCAGGCTGAGGTGGGCGATGATCTGGCGATCAAGGAGGTCAAACTTGAGCTGCCTGAAAGGCCAAGCCTGCTGGCTGGTCTTGGTTGGCGCCTGAAAGGGAAAACCACCAGGCAGGCGTTGAGCGAATCTGTCAGTATGGCCTCGATGCCCGTGCAGGATCAGCCCGCCGAGGTGAAATCGCCTGAAGGACGCCAGATGCTGGATGCGCCGCCGTCCATTGACCCGGCGGATGCCCTCTTGCCTGAAGACGCCAATGAACTGCTGGAGCCCGGTTCGGGCAAGCCGGATGTGCGCAAGATTCTGGAAAAAGTGCGTGCCCGGCAAAATGTTGATCAGAATAGTGACGGCGCGAAGGGCGAACGCATACCGCCGCTCGCCACAGGCGCGGCCGCCAGGGTCGACGACCGGATGGATTTCATTGCCGCCGCCCGTCGCGCCGCGCAGGCGGCTGTGCAGGAGACGGATCGTGGTTCCAGAGCGCCAAAACTGTCGATGGCGGATGAAGTGACGGGCGGCTCGGCCTTTTCACGCTATCGTCGCCCGATTTTGATGGCTGTTGGCGCTTTGCTGCTGGCGGCTATGGCCTTGCCGCTGGTCAAGGGGCTTGGCTCTGGCAGTGCACCGGCAGCGAAGCCCGCCGCCGCTCCGGCTGTGATGACGGCACCCGCACCCGCACCGCAAGCAGCAGCGCCGCAAGCCTCGGCGGTGCAGAAGAGCGATGTCGCCGCCCCGACAGGGCCTGCCAGCCTCTCAGCCACACCGATTGATGGTGGCCAGCAGCTTGCTCCGCTTGCACCCGCCACACCTGTTGCGCCTGCATCGCAGGCAGGGTTTACAACATCTGCCCCGGTGGCAGAGCAGGCCGCACAACAAGCCCTGTTTGAGGTGCCTGCCGAGATTTCTCCGGCCTCGCTGGTGTCCGCCGCACAGGCGGGTGATGCTGCGGCTTTGTTTGAAATCGGCTCACGCTATCTGGAAGCGCGCGGCGTGCCTGCGGATTTTTCCAAGGCGGCCATCTGGTTCCAGCGGGCGGCTGATCGGGGTCTGGTTCCGGCACGGTATCGCCTTGCCGGGCTTTATGAAAAAGGCACAGGCGTTGCCCGTGATGTTGTCAGGGCCAAAGGGCTTTATCTGGTGGCCGCCGCCGCCGGAAATGCCAGCGCCATGCACAATCTCGCCGTCATCTATGCCTCTGGCTCCGATGGCAAGGTGGATATGCAGGAAGCCGCCAAATGGTTCACCAAGGCGGCCAATCTCGGTGTCACCGATAGCCAGTTCAATCTGGCCGTTCTGTTTGCCCGCGGTACGGGCGTGAAGCAGGATTTGGGTGAATCCTACAAGTGGTTTGCGCTGGCTGCCCGCAACGGCGACAAGGATGCAGGCGAAAAGCGCGATGAAGTGGCCAGGGCCATGGCACCGGATGCCTTGGAGAGCGCCAGGACCGCCGTTGAGCAATGGCAGGCCATGCCACAGGATGCCGATGCCAATACGGTCAACATACCCGATGACTGGCA
This sequence comes from Gillisella vitis, assembly GCF_014204625.1. GTDB lineage: Bacteria > Pseudomonadota > Alphaproteobacteria > Rhizobiales > Rhizobiaceae > Allorhizobium > Allorhizobium vitis_F. The sequence continues at coordinate 295,637 of NZ_JACHLU010000003.1, forward strand.
GGGCAAAGGTTTGACGACCGGCAGTGTCGATATGGAAAAGGCCATTCGCAATATTCAGGCCATCCTCAACAAGAATGGTTTTGACGCAGGCCAGCCAGACGGCAAGCTGGGCGCACGGACGGTCACGGCGATCAAGGCGTTTCAGACATCCGTTGGTCTACAGCCGACAGGAAAAGTCTCGAATGAACTGGTGAAAGCGCTTTTGGCCAGGAATGCCTGAGGCTCTTGCCTTGCGGACAAACGAAATAGTCATACAATCAGACTATGGTTTGGGCTTTAACGGGCTGCTGAAAAAATCCACCGGGATGGAAATGCATTTGTGCGCATGTGTCGATGCTGAATGCGTTAACAGACGGCAGCGGAATTTCGCATTGCGGGGACGACTGTGACACTTTATCTGCCGATTGCGGAACTGTCGGTAAACATTTTCATCATCCTTGGCATGGGTGCGGCTGTTGGCTTCCTTTCCGGCATGTTTGGTGTGGGCGGTGGCTTTCTCATCACGCCACTGCTGATTTTTTATAATATTCCGCCCATTGTTGCCGTTGCCACGGGGGCCAATCAGGTGGTTGCCTCGTCGATTTCGGGGGCGATGAGCCATTTTCGCCGTGGCTCGCTGGATTTGAAGCTGGGCTGTGTTCTGCTGGTCGGCGGCCTGTTCGGGGCATCGCTGGGCATGTGGCTGTTTGTTCTGTTGCGTCGGCTTGGCCAGATCGACCTGTTCATTTCGCTGATGTATGTGCTTCTGCTTGGCTCGATCGGCTCGTTGATGCTGTGGGAAAGCGTGCGCGCACTGCGGCGCTCGGCCCGCAATGAGCCTGCGCCATCGCGGCGTCCGGGACAGCACAACTGGGTGCATCGACTGCCCTTCAAGATGCGGTTCAAAAAATCCAAGATCTATCTCAGCGCCATTCCGGTGCTGGCGCTTGGCTTCTGCATCGGCGTTCTGACGCCAATGGGCATTGGCGGTGGCTTTATTCTGGTGCCAGCGATGATCTATCTTTTGCGCATTCCCACCAATGTTGTGGTGGGCACGTCGCTGTTCCAGATTATCTTCGTCAGTGCCTTCACCACCATTGCGCAGGCCACGGCCAACACCTCCGTTGATATTGTGCTGGCGTTTCTGCTGATGATCGCAGGCGTGATCGGTGCGCAATATGGCGTGCGGGTCGGTCAGAAATTGCGCGGCGAACAATTGCGGGCATTGCTGGGCCTGCTGGTTCTGGCCGTTGGCATTCGTCTGGCCGTTGAACTGGTGGTCACACCGGCAGATGCCTATTCCATCGTGGTGGGGGCAGGTCGATGATCGCTCTTCGTCTCGCAAGCCTTTCGTTCATCATGGCTGTTATGTGCGCGAGTGGACAGGCGTTTGCGCAAATTCCGTTTCTGACGCCGGACACCACGGGCAAGGAAACGCTGGAAATTGGCACATCGACCAGCGAAATTGCCATTACCTCGGATTTTCGCGGTGCAGATCTGACGGTGTTTGGCGCGCTGAACAGTGTTGATCAGCTGCTTTTGGCCATTGGCCAATATGATGTGGTGGTGACACTGGAGGGGCCGCGAACGGAGGCAACAGTGCGCCGCAAGGAAAGATTGCTGGGTATCTGGGTCAACCGGCAGGCGCTGACGTTCGAGAATATGCCAACCTCCTATTCCGTGGCCAGCACCCGACAGGTCTCTGCCATTGCCTCGCGTGATGTGCTGAACCAGTTGGGGATTGGTGTCGATTATCTGCCGCTGTCACCCATGGGTTATTTGAGTGGCAATGTGAATATGGGTGATTTTCGCGCTGCCTATCGCCGTCTTCAACGTAGCAACGGGCTTTATCAGGATGAAAACGCAGGCGTGCGGTTTGTCAGCACCAATCTGTTTCGGGCCAGCCTGCGCCTGCCTGCCAATATTCCGGATGGGGTGCATGTCGTACACGCCTATCTGTTCAAGAGCGGTGTGTTTCTGACGCAAAAAGAATTGCGGCTTCGGGTGGTCAAGACCGGCCTTGAGCAGGCGATTACGGATGCCGCCCATAATCAGCCATTTTTCTACGGCGTTTTTGCTGTGCTGATCGCGGCAATTACCGGCTGGGCTGCAAGTATCATCTTCCGTAAGGATTGATTTTTGTGCTGCATTGCCGTCTGCGCAACTGAAAAGTGTCATCTCCCTGTCATTCGGACGTCATAAGACCCGCCTGCAATCTGTTCAGCACATATTGGGGGAAACATTATGCGCGCTATCTTTGCAACACTCGTGGCAAGCACTGCCATGATCGGTGCGGCCCATGCCGCAACAATCTATCCGATTGATCGGGCAACAATTTTGAATGGCTCGCCATTTGATTTCAAGGTCGAATTCAAATCCGTCGTCAAGCCTGAAGACGTGAAAATCACCGTCAATGGCCAGGATTACAAGGCCGTTTTCGGCGCTGATGCACAATTCATTGCCGAAGAAAAAGGCAAGGAAGACAAGGTGCTTGGCTCGGCGCTTTTGCTGCGCAATGCCAAGCTGGCTGCCGGCTCCTACAAGGTCGAAGCATCCGCAGGCAGCGAGACGAAATCCGTGACCTGGGATGTCTATGCAACGGCCGATAAGCCCGTTGCCAAGAACATCATCTTCTTCCTTGGGGATGGTCTGTCGGTTGCGCACCGCACCGGTGCCCGAATCATGTCCAAGGGCATGACGGAAGGCAAGGCCAATGGTCATCTCAACATGGACAGCCTCGACCGGATGGCCTTTATCGGCACATCGTCCACCAATGCGATTGCAACCGATAGTGCCAACACCATGTCGGCCTATATGACCGGCCACAAGGCGGCTGTGAATGCTCTTGGCGTTTATGCCGACCGCACACCGAGCACGCTGGACGACCCGAAAGTTGAAACCATTGCCGAGGCACTGCGCCGCACGACGAAAAAGTCGATCGGTATCGTGTCCAACTCGGAAATCGAAGATGCCACCCCGGCAGCCGTTGTGTCTCATACCCGCGCCCGCGCAGACAAGGCCGAGATTGTGGGCATGATGTTCAACGTCAAGCCAGACGTCATTCTCGGCGGTGGTTCTGCTTACTTCCTGTCCAAGTCTGTTCCGGGCTCCAAGCGCAAGGACGACAAGGATTACATCGCCGAGTTCAAGAATGCCGGTTATACGCTGGCGACCTCCAAGACCGAGCTGGACGCCGCAGCTGGTGCCAACCCGTCCAAGCTTCTCGGCCTGTTCCACACCGGCAATATGGACACGATTCTGGATCGCAAATTCCTGAAAAAGGGTACTGTTGACAAGTTCCCGGATCAGCCGGGTCTGGTGGATATGACCAAGGTTGCGCTTGATCAGCTTGCCAAGAACAAGGACGGCTTCTTCCTGATGGTCGAGGGTGCATCCATCGACAAGATGTCTCATCCGATGGACTGGGATCGTGCGATGTATGAAACCATCGAATTCGATCAGGCTGTTGGCATTGGCATGGAGTTTGCGAAGAACAATCCCGATACGCTGGTTATTGTCACCGGCGACCATACCCATGGCGTGTCCGTTATCGGCACCGTTGATGATGACAAGCCCGGCACTGAAATGCGCGAAAAAGTCGGCGTTTATGCCGATGCCGGCTATCCGAACTACGAAGACAAGGATGGCGACGGCTTCCCGGACAAGGTTGACGTATCGCGTCGTCTGGCGGTGTTCTCGTCCAACTTCCCGGATTATTACGAGACCTTCCGCCCGAAGATGGATGGTCCGTTTGAGCCTGCGATCCAGAACGAGAAGAAGCAATACGTCGCCAACGAAGCCTATAAGAACGTACCCGGTGCGGTTTTCCGTGAAGGCAACCTGCCACGCTCTGCCGATACCGCCGTTCACGCGGTTGACGACATCGTGTTGCAGTCCACCGGCCCCGGCTCGGCTGGCTTCAAGGGCTATATGGAGCAGAGCGACGTTTACAAGGTTCTGGCCGATGCTTTCGCCATCGGCGCACCAAAGGCCAAGTAACACGCTTGGATAATGACATCCGGGCGCTTTGTCGCCCGGATATTTATTTGTTTTACAAGAATGAATCTATCAGGGGTCATACATGATGAGCCGCAACGGGTTGCCTCTCAATCTGAATGGTCTTACGCGCCGGGCCAGCCTTTTGCCTCAAGAGTGCCTGACACGTCGGGATTGTCTTGGTGTTTTGGGTATGATGGGTGCAAGCCTGCTGGTCGCGCCTGCAAAGGCTGCACCAACCCTGCTCGATTTTGATCATCTTTACGGCAAGATCAGCGTCCTGGGTCTGGAATTTTCTGACGCGGTTAAACAGGCAGCCGGAAAATCCGTGGCAATGCGCGGCTTTATGGCCCCGCCATTGAAGGCCGAAGCCGCATTTTTTGTGCTGACCGAGATTCCCATGGCGCTTTGCCCATTCTGTTCTTCGGATTCGGATTGGCCCGATAATATCATTGTTGTCTATCTGGGCGAGAAGCAGACTTTTGTGCAGCCCAGTGCCCGTATTGAAGTCACCGGCACGCTGGAAATGGGATCGTGGACCGACCCTGAAACCGGCTTTGTCAGTCTGCTGCGCCTGCGCAATGCCTCCTATTCTGTGGTGTGATCCGCGATGCTCTCTCTTGTTTTGAATGATGTGACTGTGCGCTACGCCGGTCTTTCCAAGCCGGTTCTGGATGTGCCGGGCCTCAGCCTTGCAGCCGGGGCGCAGTTGGCGATTACCGGCGGGTCCGGGTCTGGCAAGAGCACGCTGGTCAATGTCATCACCGGGCTGGAGAGCCTGCGCCATGGCCATGCACGCTGGAATGATACGGATCTTGCCACGCTATCCGAGAGTGCGCGAGATCGTTTTCGCGCCAGCAATATTGGCCTTGTGATGCAGGATTTTCACCTGTTTTCGGGCCTGTCTGCCATTGATAATATTCTGCTTCCGGCGCGCCTGTCGCGGCTTGCCACACAAGAGTGCGTTGAGCGCGGCCACGCCTTGATGCAGCGCTTTGGTCTGGAGCGCCCGGATCAGCCGGTTGAAACCATGTCGCGTGGCGAGATGCAGCGGGTGGCGGTTGCTCGTGCGCTGTTGCGCAAACCCGGCGTGATCATTGCCGATGAGCCAACCGCCAGTCTGGATGCGGAAGCCGGGGCGGCGGTGGCCGATCTGCTGCTGGATGTGGCAGGCAGCGAGGGCAGCACATTGATTGTCGTGTCGCATGATACCCGGCTGGTCGAGCGCCTGCCGCGCCGCATCGAGCTGAAAAACGGCACGATCCTTTATGACACACAGGCACAGGAGTGCGGCCAATGATCCGTTTTATTCTGGCTGATCTGCGTCGTCTCTGGGTGGGGGCGCTGGTGGTGTGTCTGCTGGTGGCGCTATCGACGGCGCTGGGTGTTGCCGTGACCTTGCAGGAGCGCGCCTTGCGGCTGGGCAGCGCGCGGGCTGCGGATAAGTTTGATCTGGTGGTTGGCGCTGCGGGATCGGAAACGCAACTGGTGTTGTCTTCTGTCTTTCTCCAGCCCGCGCCACTGCCGCTTGTGCCGGGTTCTGTTGTGGCAAAACTGCAAGCCGATGAGCGGGTTGCATGGGCGGCCCCCGTGGCGTTTGGCGATAGTTTTGCGGGCTATCCCATTGTTGGCACAACGACGACGTTGATCACTGAGACCACCACAGGCTTTACCGCGGGCGCGATGTTTGCCCGCGAAGGGCAGGCGGTGATTGGATCTGGCGTTGCGCTGAACGTTGGCGATACCGTCAAGCCAATGCATGGAACGGCGGCCGAGGGCGGCCATACCCATGGCGAACTGGCCTATCATGTGGTGGGCAAGCTGAAGCCAACCGGAACCGCCTGGGATCGTGCCATTCTGGTGCCGGTTCAGGCGGTCTGGCATATCCATGGCCTTGGTGGTGATCACGATCATGATGACCATGAACACGATGATGCTGCCGGTGCGGAGGCTGTGGCTGATCATGTCCATTCTGAAGAGGATCACGATGAGCATGACCATCATGGTCACAGTGACCCTGATGCGGCGCTTGTCGAGACATTTGATGCAGACGATCCTGGTGTTCCGGCCATTCTGGTCAAGCCCAAAACCATTGCCGCCGCCTATAAGCTCCGGCAGGAATACCGCACGGATCACACGCTGGGCATCTTTCCGGGTGAAGTGCTGACCCGGCTTTATGCGACATTGGGGGATGTCAAAAAAGTGCTGTCTGTGGTGGCCATAGGGGCGCAAGCATTGGTGGCGGGGGCCTTGCTGCTGGTAACGGTTGTGCACATTGGCCAGCGGCGCAAACAGATTGGCGCGCTGCGGGCTTTTGGTGCACCGCGCCTGTCTGTGTTCATGATTGTCTGGCTGGAGCTGTTTGTTGTGGTTTTGCTCGGCATTGGTCTCGGTGTTGGCCTTGGTTATGGGGTTGCCATGGCTATTTCGCAAACCGTGCAGAGCCAGAGCGGCTTTGATCTGCCAGTGGAGTTCGTCCGGCAGGATGCTTGGCAGGTTGTTGCCATGGTGATCTTCGCGGGTGTTTTGTCATCTTTGCCCGCATGGCTTGCCTATCGCCAGTCTCCAGTGGCGGCATTGCGCGCCTGACCCTTGATGCGGTGTCCGCACAGGTTTCATCCTGCCGATTGCATGATGTGACCTGACAGACCCTCATGAGGCAAAGGGCTCCAGCTCTGCTTTTGGATGTGAATTATCCTGTATTGCAGGCATGGCTGGCGGCGTGCGGTGGCAATCGCGCCCATCGTGCTTGGCACAATAAAGGGCGCGGTCAGCATCCGCAATCAGGTCTTCAGCGCGTTGATTGCTGGTGGGCACCATGGTTGCAACGCCGATACTGACAGTGACAATGCCTTTGCTGCTATCCGCATGGGGAATTTGCAGGGCGCGAACCGCATTTTGATATTGTTTTGCCAGTTCCTGCGCACCGGCAAGATCAGTGCAGGGAAGAATCAATGCCATTTCCTCGCCCCCGTAACGGGCCGCGCTATCGGTGCTGCGTTTGGCAACGGCTTTCAGGCGTGCTGCCACCTGTCGCAAACATTCATCGCCGACCTGATGGCCATAGTGGTCGTTGAACAGTTTGAAATGGTCAATATCCACCAGCAGCAGGCTTAAAGGCTCCTCGGCACGGCGGGCCCGGGCAAATTCGTAGGCAATTTTGTCGTCGAAGGCGCGGCGGTTGAAAAGCCCGGTGAGCCCATCGGTAAAGGCAGCCTTTTCGAGGGCACGGTTGGCGTTTTTCAACACCTCTTCCGCCTCTCTGGTGCGGGTCACATCGGTAAAAACAACGATTGAGCCACCGCCACCAACGTTGCGCGTGCGCGCTTCCAGCGTGCGGCCGTCCCAGAGGTGAATTTCACGGGTGCCGGGCATGAGCAAGGGTTTTCGGGGAGCGTCTTCGTCCGGGATCAGAATTTCCTCACCCCGCTCCTGCGATATAGCCACAATATCACGAATATTGGCTCCTGGAATGCGTATATCCGAGGTTTTAGAAAACAGGGCCAGATAGCGTGCGTTGCAATAAGCCAGATTGCCATTGCGATCGAACATCACCAGACCATCGGCCATATTGGCCAGCGCATCCGAAAGCTGCTGCTGACTTTCCGCCAGTTTCTGCTCCAGCACCTTGTGGGCGGTAATATCGCGGTTGTGGGTTACAATCCCGACGATTTCTCCCGTGGCGTCGTCGCGGATCGGGTTCTTGAGGGTTGAAAACCAGCCCCTTTCGCCATCCGGTTTTTGATAGCTCTGCAAAATATGGGCTGGTTGGCCGCTTTTCAACACGGCCTGTTCGTCTGCCAGATAGCTGGCGGCAAGGTCTGGTGGATGAAAATCTGCATCGCTCTTGCCCAGCAGGTCTTCTGGGCACTTGACGTTAAGCGCCTGTGCTGTTGCGGGATTGGCAATGATAAAACGACCTTCGCGGTCTTTGGCATTCAGACTTTCTGGCAGGGTTTCGGCGATCAGGCGATAAAGCTTGGCCCTCCAGATTTTGTCCCGCAAGCGCAACTCGGTTCGCAGCAGGTGCGTTGCGATCAATACGGCCGTGAAAAGCAAGGGTACAAGCAATGCAAGGCCGTTCAGGGTTTTGGCCCAGACTTCGGTTGGCAGAACAAAAATGGCCAGTTGCGGCACGGTTGCAACGCCTGCGCTGAACAGCACAATATTGCGGGTGCTCAAGATGGCTTTGTCATCGCGCCAGCTGACCGAGACCCCGATGACCGCGGCTAGCAGAATGGTGATGGTGCCTGCACCCGTGCCAGCACCGCCCAAAGAAATACGATAGACAATGGCAATCGTGGCCGAGCACAAGGCCGAGACTGGCCCACCTATCAGGCCGGAGAGGGCGATGGATGCGGTGCGCAGATCGGTAAATATGCCGGGTGCGACGTGAATGGGAAACATCATCGCGGCAATGGAGGCACAACCGCCGACAATGCCGAGGCCAATCGGGCGAAGCGCTGGCTGGTGATCTTCCAGCCATGCATCAGCGCGGCTCCACACCGTGGCAAACAGCACGGCAAGGGCCACGTTGACTAAAATCAGTATGCCGGTTCCATCCATTGCTGTCGGCTCATCCTCATTTGCAACCCGATTGCCCGGCAATGCTGATTGTCGGGAGCATGATCATATGAGGTATATGTTAATTTGTACTTTCGAATTTACGATTGTTGTTTTCAATGTTGCCATCACCGCAAAAGCATTCTGCCCCCTTGAGGCACACCGGAGTCCGGGCTACAGCCAAGACATGAAAAGCTGTTGCAGGCGGGAAATGACATGACGGGAAAGAAGCAGACATCGGGCCTTCGCAAGGCCATGACCTCCACGCCTGAGCAGCACTCCCTGCTGGAAGACGTGCAGGGTGTGCTGGCGGGCAGTCTTTTGGCATCTCTGGGCGTGGTGTTATTGTCCAGCGCCAAGCTGCTCTCGGGTGGAACCGCCGGGGTGGCATTTTTGCTTCATTATCTCAGCGATATTGGCTTTGGAGCAATTTTCTTTGCCATTAACCTGCCGTTTTACTATTTTGCCTTTCGCCGCATGGGGCTTGCCTTCACGGCAAAAACATTTATCGCCGTGCTGCTGACATCGGTTTTCAGCGCGGTTTTACCCAGATTTATCGGCTTTTCCGTGCTCGATCCTCTGGTTGCGGCGGTGTTGGGTGGTTTGCTGGTTGGCTCTGGTATGTTGGCGCTGTTTCGCCACAAGGCAAGCCTCGGTGGCTTTGGGATTCTGGCGCTTTATCTGCAAGACCGGTTTGGCTGGCGGGCAGGGCTGGTCCAGCTTTGCTTTGATGGCACCGTGCTGATTGGCTCGTTTTTCGTCGCCACTCCCGGTATTATCGCCGCCTCGATTGCAGGTGCGGTGGTTTTAAACCTGGTCTTGGCCATCAACCACCGCAAGGACCGCTATATCGCGGTCTGACTGCTGTTATTTTTCGCCGCGGCGCGAGAAATAATTGGCCAAAATCGCCCCGGATATATTGTGCCAGACACTGAAGATGGCACTGGGAACGGCAGCAACTGGCGAGAAATAGGCATTGGCAAGGGCAGCACCCAGACCACTGTTTTGCATTCCCACTTCAATGGCGATGGCTTTGCGTTTGGACAAATTGAGGCCCAGTGCCTTGGCGGCAAAAAAGCCCAGAAGATAGCCAAGGCCGTTGTGCAGCACCACGACGGCAAAAATCATCAGGCCCGATTGGGCAATGGCGGCTTTGCTGGCCCCAACCACGGCAGCCACAATCAGCACAATGCCGATAACACTCACCAGTGGCAGAACAGGAACGGCAGCGCGAACCGCCTGCGGCAAGAGTTTTTGAGCCAGAAAGCCCAAGGCCAGAGGGGCCAGCACGATCTTGACGATGCTGATAAACATCGCCCAGGCATCGACCGGCAGAAACTGGCTGGCCAGAAGCCAGACCAGAAACGGCGTGACCAGAGGTGCAGCCAACGTGGTGACACTGGTGCAGGCAACCGACAGGGCGACATCGCCTTTGCTGAGATAGGTCATGACGTTGGAGGATGTGCCTCCGGGGCAGCAACCAACCAGAATAACGCCCGCCGCCACTTCTGGCGGCATGGGGATGATATGGGTGAGCAGCACGGCCAGCAATGGCATGATCAGAAACTGGCAGATGACGCCAATCGTGACCTCAACAGGGCGGCGGGCCACTTCCTTGAAATCATCAACAGAGAGTGTCAGCCCCATGCCAAACATGATGATGGCCAGAAGGGTGACAATCCAGGGCGCAATCTGTTTGGCCTGATCCGGGAAAAGAAACCCGAGAACGGCGCAGACAATCACCCAGAGGGCAAATGTTTTACCAACAAATGCAGAAAAAGCGGCGAGTGTTTTCAAAATCCTCTCCTTACATAACAATTTGGGCCGGGTGTAGATCGGATAATTGCGAAGTCAAGCCGTGAGATGGGCTGATGTGATGCACTTTGATCAACTGGAATGGAAATTGCGCTTGGTATCGCGTGTGGCATAGTCTGTGCCACAAGACCGAATAATGCTCAGGAAAGTGACAGATGATGACGTTTTTTCGCGCAAGTCTGGTGTGTGCCCTTCTGTTGGCGGCTCCGGCCGCTTACGCCGAGGATGGTACCCTTGCCGCCATTCAGAAAGCAGGGGTCATTCGCATCGGCACCACCGGCGACTACAAGCCTTTCAGCTACAAGGGTGCCGATGGCGTGCTGGTGGGGGCTGATATTGCCATGGGCAAGGAATTGGCTTCGGACCTTGGTGTGAAGCCGGAATTTGTCACCACCACATGGAAAACCATGCTGGAGGATTTCAAAGCCGATAAATTCGACATGGTTCTGGGGGGTATCACGGTCAATCCCGCCCGTGCCGAAGTGGGCGATTTTTCGCTCTCCAACGTCAAGGATGGCAAGCGGCCCATCGTGCGCTGTGAAGACAAGGATAAATTCACCACCATTGAGGCGATTGATGCGCCCTCCGTGCGGGTGATCGTCAATCCCGGTGGCACCAATGACAAGTTTGCCCACGAGCATTTCACCAAGGCCGCGATTGAAGTCTTTCCCGACAATCGCGTAATTTTTGACCAGATTGCCGCCAACAAGGCAGATGTGATGGTGACGGATGGCGTTGAAGTGGACCTGCAATCAAAGCTGCACCCCGGTGTGCTCTGCCCGGCGGCCGTGAAAGAGCCTTTTACCCATTTTGAAAACGCTTATCTTTTGCAAAAAGACCCTGCGTTCAAAGCGGCTGTCGATGGCTTTATGAGCAAAGCGCTGACAAACGGCGACTGGAAAGCCAAGCTGGATGCGGCGATGCAGTAAGCCCACATCATCTTCGCCGCCGCGCTCATTCGGCAGCGCTGCGGCGGGGAGAGGATGCCTGGGTCAGAAACGCCCTGAGTGCTGCCGGTTTGACTGGTTTATGTTGAACGGTGATAGACTGGCGTTCGGCTTCATGGCGCACAGCCATCGTTCTGTCTGCGGTGAGGAGAAGGCCGGGTATGGGGTGCTGATACAGGGCCCGCAGCCGCAAGATTGCCCCAATGCCACTGCCGTCGCCCAGATGGTAATCGGCAATCATCACGTCTGGCGGTTCAGGATTGGCGGCAAACATCGCATCCAGCTCTGCAACAGAGCCTGCGGTCAGCACGGTGCAGCCCCACCCACCGATCAGCAGGCGCATTCCTTCTAAAATATCCGGCTCGTTATCAATGCAAAAAACCCGAACCCCGCTGAGCCGCGAGGCAGCGATGGCCGGAGACAGGGCCTTGTGCGCGTTGGGGCCAGTTGCGGTGCTGGCTTTGACCAGCGGCATTGTCACCCGGAAACTGGTGCCACGCCCCTGCTGTGATTCCAGCTCCACCGGATGTTTGAGAACGCGGGCAATGCGATCGACAATCGATAGGCCAAGGCCGAGGCCAGAGGCGTTTTTCATGCCTTCATCCAGCCGCGCAAACTCCTTGAACACGGTGCGGAATTTCGAAGACGGAATGCCAATGCCGGAATCCGTGACCTGAATAACCGCCTGATCACCGCGCCTGCGCACGCCCACCAGCACCTTGCCCGATGGCGTGTATTTGATGGCGTTCGACACCAGATTTTGCACCAGTCGCCGCAGCAGATTGGCATCAGAGCGAACGGTGAGCGTGGTTGGCATGATGATCAGCTTGAGGTTTTTCTCGCGCGCCATCGGCTCGAAATCGGTGCGAATACGCTCCAGAAGGTCTTGCAGGGCAACAGCCGCAAAGCGTGGCTTCATCGCTCCGGTGTCCAGCCTTGAAAGATCCAGCACGGCACCGAGAATAAGTTCAACCGATTCCAGTGCCGAGTCGATATTGCGGGCAAGAACCGCATCATCCGATGTGCCGATCCGTTCCACAAGCGCCGAGGAATAAAGCCTTGCGGCATTGAGCGGCTGTAAAATATCGTGGCCAGCGGCGGCGAAAAACCGTGTCTTGCCAATATTGGCTTCATCGGCGCTGGCGCGGGCTTCTGCCAATGCCTTGTTCACCCGCGTCAGTTCAGAGGTGCGATCACCAACCCTTTGCTCCAGTGTTTCATTGGCCTGCTTCAGAGCGCGGTCTGCTGCCACCTGCTGGCTGATGTCGGTAAAGGTCGCCACCAGTCCCTTGTCTGGCATGGCATTGCTGCGCACTTCGACAATGCGCTCGCCTGCCGCCAGAACCAGCTGGAAGGGCGCATCCAGATGATGGAAATTGGCCAGAACATGCGCCTCCTGACCGGGCGCTATATCGCCCCGAAGGCGCAATTGCTCGACAATACCATCCAGGGGCACGCCAACCTGACCCATCTCGTCGGGCAGGTCCAGCAGATCCCGAAACCTGCGGTTCCAGATGGTCAGCCTGTCGGAGGTGTCAAACACGGCAATGCCCTGATCCATCTGCGAAAGGGCGGTTTGAAGCATATCCTGATTGTATTGCAGGGCCTCACTGGCCTGATCCAGCAGCCATGCGGTATCGGCGGATGTATCCTCGACCTTTTGCAGGATCAGCGACAACACCAGTCGGGCGGACGCCGAGCCAATCGCGCTGCCCAGCAATTGCTCGGTAAAATGCACGAACGCCATGTCGGCGGGATCGTCATTGTTCAGCCTGCGTCCGGCGGTGCGCTCATAGCTGCGCAGTGAGCGCTCCATCCGCTCCTGCCCGAGATAACGGGCAATGGCAGTTTTGAGATCACCATTGCTGACGCGGGTTTTCCAGCCGCGTGTGGCAAATTGCGAGCGTAAGTGTCCGCGCACAAATATGCCGGATTGAATGCGCTCAACCGGCTTTGGGTTGCGGCTGAGACTGCCCAGTACAAAGGCAAGCGTGTTGATCAGCAGGCTCAAAACGGTTGCATTCAGCAGCAGGTCTGGATTGGGACCGGCAAAGGCATCGATCCCCGGAAACAGGAAGGAGAGAATTTGCGGTGCCAGATCCTTATGGGCGTCCAGACCAAAGCTGGGCAGCAGCAACATATAGATCCATGCCAGAAAGCCGAGGGTCAGGCCGAGAATGGCCCCACGGGCATTGGCCCGTCGCCAGATCAGCCCGCCCAGAAGGGAGGGGGCAATCTGCGCAATGGCGGCAAAGGCCAAAAGCCCGATGGAGGACAGGCCGCGATCATCATTGGCGAGGCGATAGTAGGCATAGCCCAGCAGCAGCACGGCCAATATCGCCAGTCGACGGATAATCAGCACGGCTTTGACAAGGCTTTGCGAGGCCCCATAGCGCTGGCTGAACCCGCGCCGGAGCAGGACAGGCATGACAATATCGTTGGACATCATGATGGACAGCGCCACGGTTTCGACAATCACCATGGCGGTGGCGGCCGAAAATCCGCCCAGAAAGGTAATCAGTGAGACCATTGGCAAATCATGGGTGAGTGGCAGCGACAGCACGTAAAGATCGGCATTGCCGGTGCCGTTGAAAGCCAGAAGTCCACCAATGGCGGCGGGCAGCACAAACAGATTGATGGCAATCAGATAGGCGGGCAGCAGAAAACGCGCCATTTTCAGTTCGCGCAGGGTGCGATTTTCCACCACGGTCACATGAAACTGGCGCGGTAGCATCAGGATGGCAAAGGCCGAGAGCGCGATCAGCAACATCCAGCGGCTGATGGGCGTTTCATAGCTCAGCGCTGTCATGACCCGCGGGCTGGTCCTTGCGCTCTGCCACAGATCCGCAGGACCATCAAACAGAAAAAACACCACGGTGATGCCCAGTGTCAGAAAGGCCAGCAGCTTGACGACGGACTCCATCGAAATGGCCAGAATCAATCCATCCTGATGTTCTGTTGCATCCGTATGGCGGGTGCCAAAAATCATGGCAAAACAGGCCAGCGTCAGCGTGACCACCAAGGCCAGATCCAGGAAATAGAGATTGCCCGTGCCAATGCCATAATCCAGCGGATTGACCATGACGGTGACGGAGTTGGAGACCGCCTTCAATTGCAGAGCGATATAGGGAATGGACGCCGCCAGCGAAATCACCGTGACCAACATGCCGACGATGGGGTTCTTGCCATAGCGGGCGGCGACGAAATCGGCGCCGGAGGTGAGTTTTTCTGCTTTGGCAATTTCAATCATCCGGCGCATCAGCGGCATCCCGAGCGTCAGCATCAGGATCGGGCCGATATAAATGCCCATGAATTCCAGTCCGCGATCAGCCGCCAAACCGACCCCGCCAAAATAGGTCCAGGATGTGCAATAGACCGCCAGAGACAGGCCGTAGACCAGCGGTCGGCCTCCGGCAGGAACGCCCTTGCGCGATTTGACGCGGTCGCCAAAGCTTGCCACGGCAAACAGCAGCAACAGATAGAGAATTGATGCCGTGATGATCAGCCATGCCGGAAGCACTGCTTTGCCCTCCCCATTTCACGCATGAGTTTAGGTCATGTTGGATCAATTTGAAATCGGTGTCCTATTGGCAATAAGTCGAAACAAATCCGCCATCTTTTGCGTTCAGCAAGAGCAAAGCGTGATGTTTATCGCGCAACGCTCTCTTGCTTGATTTTCGTTCATTCTGCTAAACTGCGAAAGGGACAGTGCATGGTGGTAAAGGGGACAAAAGTGCTCAACGAATTCAAATCCTTTATTGCCCGTGGCAATGTCATGGATCTTGCCGTGGGTGTGATTATTGGCGGAGCCTTTGGCTTGATCGTCAATTCCTTGGTCAATGATATTGTCATGCCCTTGGTCGGCGTTGTTTTTGGCGGCTTTGACTTTTCCAATTATTTCCTGCCGCTGAGCGACAAGGTGACGGCTTTGACGCTGGCGGAAGCCCGCAAACAGGGGGCTGTGTTCGCCTACGGCAATTTTCTCACTGTCGTGATCAATTTCATCATTCTGGCATGGATTATTTTTCTGATGGTCAAGGGCGTTAACACTCTGCGCAAACAGCTTGATCGTCAGGAAAAAAGTGATGCGAAAGCAGCCCCGCCACCAGCGGATGTGCAATTACTGACTGAAATCAGGGATTTGCTCAAAGAAAAAACTCTCTGATGTGATCAACGCAGAGATGCATCAGCGTTTTTGAGCTTTGATATTCTATCGAAGTGCGGCCTCGCCAATCTGGCCGCATGTTGTCTCATGACTTGGCCATGAACTATCACCAAAAACGATCAATTCTCCACGCTTTATCATAGGATTTCTCCGCTTGTCTGGGGTATGAACTGTAGCAATGCAGGAGTCTTGCCATGTCTTTGATCAACAGCCTGAGCCAACGTGCAACCACCGCTCCCGAAAGCGGCATTGTCGAAATCATCAATTATGCCCGTGGGCGCGACAATCTTCTGCCGCTTTGGGCGGGCGAAGGCGATCTGCCGACGCCGGATTTTATCAATCGGGCCGCAAGCGATGCGCTGTTGGGTGGTGAGACTTTTTATACATGGCAGCGCGGCATTCCTGAGTTGCGTCAGGCTCTGTCTGATTATTACCAGCGCCATTTTGGCGTTGAGCGCTCGATGGAGCATTTTTACGTCACCGGCTCCGGTATGCAGGCGATTCAACTGGCGGTGCAGGCAATGACGGCCCCGGGGGATGAGATGATCTATCTTTCACCTTGCTGGCCCAATATTGTCTCGGCCATTGGCATTGCCGGTGCCAAGCCTGTTGGTGTCGAAATTGGTTATGTTGATGGTGGCTGGAAACTGGATGTTGGGCGTATCGAACAGGCGATAACGCCGAAAACCAGAGCACTGTTTATCAATACACCGTCCAATCCCACCGGCTGGACGGCAAGCCTTGACGATTTGAAAGCCATTCTGGCATTGGCGCGCAAGCATGGCCTGTGGATTTTGGCCGATGAGATTTATGCGCTGTATTATTTTGTCGGCGAGACCCGCGCACCATCCTTCATGGATGTGATGGAAGAAGGCGATCGGGTGATTTTTGCCAATTCATTTTCAAAGAACTGGTCAATGACCGGCTGGCGGGTTGGCTGGTTGATGGCCCCGCCGGAAATCGGTCAGGTGCTGGAAAATCTCATTCAATATTCTACCTCCGGTGTTTCGCAATTCATGCAGCGCGGTGCCGTGGTGGCGCTTAATCAGGGCGATGGTTTTGTGCGTGAGAATATCGCCCGTGCCCGGACATCACGCGATATTTTGCTGAATGCCTTGATTGCCACCAACAGGGTGCGGTCAGCCAAACCGGATGGCGCGCTCTATGCGTTTCTGGAAATTGACGGCGTGACGGACAGTCGCAAGGCGGCGCTGGATATTGTCGACAAGACCGGCGTTGGTCTGGCCCCCGGCTCTGCTTTTGGGGCGGGTGGCGCAACATTCTTGCGCGCTTGTTTCCTGCGGGATCCGCGCCAGATTGAAGATGCAGCCACACGCTTGAGCGACTATATCGCCAGACTGTAAGTCACTCTATCTGCTGTTGCTGAACTTGCCTTAAGGTTACATTATCCATCTCTATAAAATGACCGGCACTGGTTGCTTGCACCCGTTGATTTTAACGGGGTGCAAAGCAGATGCAGTCTACGGGAGTGTACAAGAGATGATCTCTTGGTGGAGAGAGCCATGGCAGTCTTGGTAACCGGTGGTGCGGGCTATATTGGAAGCCATATGGTGTGGGCGCTGATTGATAGCGGCCATGATGTTGTTGTGCTTGACCGGCTCTCGACCGGATTTCGCAGCGCAGTTGCGCCACAGGCCACATTCTATTGCGGTGATATTGGTGATCGTGATCTGCTTGCAACGATCTTCACCGCCCACAGGATTGACGCGATTTTCCACTTCGCAGGTCTGGTGGTGGTGGCCGATAGTGTTGAAAATCCGCTGGATTATTACAACAACAACACCGTTAAAGCCTGTATCTTGATTGAAGAAGCCGTGCGGGCCAAAGTTGGCCGGTTTATTTTCTCCTCAACGGCAGCGGTGTACGGCACACCAGAAGCGGACAGGCCGGTGCGCGAGACGGATGCCCTCAAGCCGCAAAGTCCCTATGGCCAGTCCAAGCTGATGACAGAGTTTATTCTGGCGGATACAGCCCGTGCCAACCCGGATTTTCGCTATGTGGCCTTACGTTATTTCAATGTTGCAGGCTGTGAGCGCAAAGGTCGGACCGGGCAATCAACCCGTGGCGCGACGCATCTTATCAAAGTTGCCTGCGAGGCCGCTTTGGGCCAACGCCCCGATGTGCATGTTTATGGCACGGATTATCCGACCCGTGATGGCACGGGTGTACGCGATTATATTCACGTGGATGATCTGGTCAGCGCCCATGCTGTGGCTTTGCGCTATCTGACGTCGGGTGGAGAATCGCTGATTGCCAATTGCGGCTATGGCGCGGGTGCCTCGGTGCTGGAGGTTCTCGCGTCTGTCGAGCGGGTATCTGGCGTCACTCTGTCGATAAAGATGGCTGAGCGTCGCGCTGGCGATTGCGCATCCGTGATTGCAGATCCGACGGTTGCGCGGGAAAAACTTGGCTGGACAGCCGTGCATCCGGGCCTTGATGCGATTGTTGCCACCTCGTTTGCCTGGGAGCGTTGCAAACACCGCGAAGAGGGGCCCCTGCTGGATGGCATGGTGCCGCGGCTGGCGATGGCCGCATGTTGATCACCTGATCACACCACCAGTTTGACGACAGTTTCCTTCGCTAGGATTCCTCCAGTCTAATAGAAATTGGGGCGAGAAATGGCGTTCATAGCTGTTGGCGTTGCTGCAAACCTTTGCGCGGCCACCCCGGAGTGGGTGCAATGAAGGCCGTTATTCTTGCCGGTGGATTGGGTACGCGCATTTCCGAGGAAACGCATTTGCGTCCAAAGCCAATGATTGAAATCGGTGGACGGCCGATTCTTTGGCATATCATGAAGCTTTATTATGGCCACGGCATTCGTGATTTTATTATTTGCTGCGGCTTTAAAGGCTATATTATCAAGGAATATTTCGCCAATTATGGTCTGCATATGTCGGACATCACCTTCGATTTTGCCGAAAACCGAATGGAATTCCACAAGCAGAATGCAGAAAACTGGCGGGTGACGCTGGTGGATACCGGCGAAAATTCCATGACGGGCGGTCGTCTGAAGCGGGTGGCACCTTATCTCAAAGATGAAGAGGCCTTTTGCTTCACCTATGGCGATGGGGTGGCTGATGTGGATGTGTCTGCCACGATCCGCTTTCACAAGCAGCATGGAAAGCAGGCGACGGTGACGGCGGTGCAGCCGCCAGCCCGTTACGGTGCCCTGAAAATGGACGGATCAAGCGTGCGTGGCTTTGTTGAAAAGCCGGTGGGCGAGGCAGGCTACATCAATGGTGGCTTCTTCGTTTTATCGCCCAAATGCATTGATCGGATTACGGGCGATGACATGCCATGGGAGGCCGAGCCTTTGATGGGGCTGGCAAACGATGGTGAGCTGCAAGCCTACACCCATGATGGATTCTGGCAGCCAATGGATACGCTGCGCGACAAAAACTACCTTGAATCCTTATGGGCTAGTGGCAATCCACCATGGAAGAGCTGGTAGCCATGATTGATACCCAGTTCTGGCGCGGAAAACGGGTTCTTTTGACCGGCCATACCGGCTTCAAGGGCAGTTGGCTGGCTTTGTGGCTCAGCGATATGGGTGCCGAGGTTCATGGTCTGGCGCTGGCTCCTGATACGCAACCAAGCCTTTATCACCTGTTGCACGGTGATACCGTATCCGGGCTTTGCGATTTGCGTGATTCTGTTGCCGTGCAAGCCTGTGTCGCCAAGGCCAATCCGCAGATTGTTTTCCATCTGGCCGCTCAGCCGTTGGTGCGGCAAGGTTATCGTGATCCGGCAGGCACCTATGCGACCAATGTGCAAGGCACCGTGCATCTGCTGGAGGCTTTGCGTCACGCGCCGGATGTTAAGGCCATTGTGGTGATCACCACCGATAAAGTCTATGACAATGCCGAGACCGGAAAAGCCTTTGTCGAGACGGACCCCTTGGGCGGGCATGACCCCTACAGCGCCAGCAAGGCTGCGGCCGAAATTGTGGTTGCCAGCTATCGCACATCATTCTTTGCACAAAACAGCATTGGTCTTGCTACAGCGCGGGCCGGAAATGTGATTGGCGGCGGCGATTGGGCCGAGGATCGCTTGATTCCCGATGCGGTTCGCGCCTGGAGCGCAGGCATTGCCTTGCATGTTCGCCGCCCAAAGGCGGTACGCCCATGGCAACATGTGCTGGAACCGCTGGCGGGTTATCTCGCCATGGCGCAAAAGCTTTGGCACGATCCACAGGCGCTGACAGCTCTGAATTTTGGCCCGGACCACGCCAGCGCGGCCACCGTTGCCGATGTGCTGACGCTGGGGGCGAAAGGGTTTGGTCAAGGGCGGGTGGATTTTGGCGATGGCACGGAAGGGCCGCATGAGGCTGGCTATCTGATGCTGGACAGCACATTGGCAGCACAGCGCCTCGGCTATAAGCCGCTCTGGTCACTGCAAGATACGATAGAGCGCACTATGAACTGGTATTCGAGACAGCAAAAAGGTGCGTCTGCACTGACGCTTTGCCGTGCTGATATTGCGGATTATCATGCGGCACGTGCCGCACCACTGGATATGGCCCTATGAGTGCGCGTTTCCAGCCAGAACCAACAGCAATTGCCGGACTGACGGTGTTGGCCCGCAGCCGGTTTGGCGATGAGCGCGGTTTTCTCAGTCGCCTGTTTTGTGGTGAGGAATTGCCTGACCTCGGCTGGTCCGGTGCGGTGATGCAAATCAACGAAACGGTAACGCGCTTTGCTGGCACCGTGCGGGGAATGCATTTTCAGCACGCTCCCTTTACAGAAACCAAGCTCGTCACCTGCGTGCAGGGCCGCATTCTCGATGTGGCGGTGGATTTGCGGCAAGGATCACCAACGTTTCTTCAGCATGTGGCGGTTGAGCTGTCAGAGGATAATGCCCGCTCCCTGCTGATTCCGGCAGGCTTTGCCCATGGCTTTCAGGCCTTGAGTGATAATGTGCGGATGATTTATGCCCATTCTGCCCCCTTTCGGCCAGAGGCGGAAGGAGGGCTGCATCCACAAGATCCGGCTTTGGCCATTGCCTGGCCTCTGCCGGTGCAGAAGCTGTCGGCCCGCGATGAGCGCCATCCGTTGATTGCTCGGGAATTTGAGGGACTTACTCCATGAAATGCCGCCATTGCGCATCAGAAACGATGCATCCCTTTGTTGATCTCGGCACGGCACCACCGTCCAATTCCTATGTGAAGACAGCGGCATTGGCAGGACCGGAACTGTGGTATCCGCTGATCATCCGGGTATGCGGAGAATGTAAGCTGGTGCAAACGGAAGACTTTGCCTCCCGCGAGACCTTTTTTTCAGAAGATTACGCTTATTTTTCGTCCTTTTCTTCATCCTGGCTGGCTCATGCCAAGTCCTATGTGGCATCCATGGTGGAGCGGTTTGGACTGGATGCGGCTTCTCACGTGGTGGAGATTGCTGCCAACGATGGTTATCTTTTGCAATATGTCAAAGAGCGGGGCATTCCATGTCTTGGCGTGGAGCCAACTGCCAGCACGGCAGCGGCGGCTCGTGAAAAAGGCATAGAGATTGTCGAAGCGTTTTTCGGCGTTGCCCTGGCGGAAAAGCTGGTTGCTGAAGGGCGCTCGGCAGATTTGACGGCTGCCAACAATGTGTTGGCCCATGTGCCCGACATCAATGATTTCGTCTCAGGCTTTGCGCGGCTGTTGAAGCCTGCCGGTGTGGCGACTTTCGAGTTTCCGCATCTGATGAATATGATCGCTCAAAGCCAGTTCGATACAGCTTACCATGAGCATTATTCCTATCTTTCGCTGCTTGCCGTTGATCGCATTTTTACCGCCAATGGTTTGACGGTTTTTGATGTAGAAACAACGCCGTGGCACGGGGGAAGCCTGCGGGTTTTTGCCTGTCGCTCAGACCATGATGCGCATCTGCGCAGCGCGCGTGTTGATGAGGTGCTGGCGCAGGAAATCGCAGCCGACCTTGGCGATATGGATGTTTATGCCGGATTTCAGCGCAAGGCAAACAAGGTCCGTGATGACTTTCTGGCGTTTCTGATTGACTGCAACCGTCAAGGCCTGACAATTGCCGCCTATGGCGCTGCTGCCAAGGGCAATACGCTTTTGAACTTCGCCGGCATCAAGGCCGGTCAGATCGCCTTCGTCATCGATAAGAACCCGGCGAAACAAGGCATGTTCCTTCCCGGAAGTCGTGTGCCGATTGTCGCCGAGGAGGTCCTCAAAACCGAAAAACCTGACAGGGTGGTGATCTTTCCATGGAATCTGACAGAAGAAATCAAGCAGCAGCTTTCGTATATCAGCGATTGGGGTGGGAAGTTTGTAACGGTGATACCCAGCCTGACTGTACACTCGTAAAAAAGGATGAGCCTATGCTGGTGCCGAGGAAAAACGTAAGCCCAGCACCGGCTGTTCTTTTTTCACCCAAATAATGATTTTGATGCCCAGATAAACTGAACTACGCACTTCCCGGAGACCTTCGATGACAAAAACGCCGACGCTGTCCATTTGCGTTCCATCCCGCAACCGGCAATATTACTTCCAAAAGACAATCGAAGGTCTGCTGCGCAACAAGCGTGATGATGTGGAATTTGTCTTTACGGACAACTCGGATGATCCCTCGATCATGAATGATTTCATGGTTGAGATCGTCAAGGATCCCCGTGTTGTTTACCTGCCGTCGACAGGCGCAACATTATCGATGATGGACAATTGGGAACGGACAATTGTTGCCACACGTGGCGAGTGGGTCACGTTCATTGGTGATGATGATTTTATCGATCCTGATGTCGCGGGTTTGATTGTGAGGGTTGCCAGGGTAAGTCCGCAAACAGAGGCATTTTCCTGGGGAACATTGACGTATGCTTGGCCTCATGAAGACGTGAAGCCATCAGCGGTGTTGATCAATTTTGAACATGCCGTGATGAAGGTACCCAAGATTGAGCCTATGAAGAGAATGTTTGGCTGGGTTGAAACATCTGCTGTGCCAACGTCGGGTTATTCCATTTACCACTCTGCCATACGGCGGCGTTTGCTTGATCGGATCTACATCAAATACGGTCATCGATATTTCCAGCATGCCGTCGTGGATTATGACATGGCGATGAAAGTGATTTGTGAGGCTGAAGGGTTCGCTTATTCAAAACGGCAATTTTCTGTATTTGGAGCTTGTCCAGAAAGTAACTCTTTTTCTATTGGTCGGCTGGAAGATACAAAAAGAAAAGCACAAATATTTATGGACGAATTTGGGAATAACTTCGAAGATGATCCGGCTCTTCGTAATTTCCCGTTCAGTTCCTTCCTTGGTGTAACAGCGACAATTGGTGTTACCCAACAGTGGTTTTGTGAAAAATATGGCATTCATTATCATGGCTGGGAACAGGGTTACGCGAAAGCGTGCGCTTTAAACACGGAGACATACCGTGATAAAGAAGCTTTCGACATCATCAATGCTGGTTATGAAAAAGCGTTCCGTAACTGGAAAGGTGGGAAGTTTCTCAAGTATTATAAGCCTGTATGGCGTGGCGATACTGAAATGTTTGCGGTCAGTGGTGCCAAAGCAAACGGGATTTTAATACAGAGTGATATAGCTGGAGCCAAAACGCCCGTAGAGTTGTGGGATGTTGTGCTGGATATGATTACACCAGTCGACAATATTATTGTTCCAGAAAAAGGGCTATTGTTTCCTTGGCAACAAGACATCGTCTCTGGTGATCTTTTAAAAATACAATCGAATACAGCAGATGAACGTATATCGAAATCTGTACGCCCTAAACCGATCGTGCCGGGCAAAAAAAAGCGCCGTTAAATGTAAAAATCTGATGCATTTGAGATGTTTTCAATGTCTTCAAGGGGGATGCGTCAGTATCTTCGATCCTTGGATGAATAGAGTATCCGCAGCGCCATGCGTTTAAAATCTCGATGCTATAAAGCGGCTTAAAAATTGAGCCGCTTTATAAGCAATGGTAATGTGATGCGTCGTTTTAGGGTGCCCTCTATCATTTAAACCCGTTTCAAGAAACCATCACGCGAAACGGTCATCGCAATCTTGTGTTCAAGCTGCCGGTCGTAGTCGAATGCAAGCGGGGTGCCGTCGCTGGCCATGCGACCTTCGTCTTTCAGGCGGCGCATATATTCCCAGACTGCTGTTCTGGGGTTATCGCCAGGGCTCCAAGGCCTGTCTGGATACATATCCTGTGGCATATCTTCAATCAACGTATCCCATACCGCGCAATAAGAGCCCTTGGACGTCAAAGGAGCGTATAATTCCAGTTCGCCCAATACGTGGTCATGAGTGTGGTTGGAATCCAGAAAGACCATGACTGTCTTATAGCCATTCGCTGCCGTCTTGACCTGCTCGAAGGTTTCAGAGGCAATGGAGGAGCCTTGAATCATTTCAATTTTGTGGCTCAGTGGGTGAGCTTCAATGGCCTCACGATTATGGGCGCGAATGTCAATGTCGACACCAATGACTTTGCGGCGGCTGGCCTTCGGGTCCAGTGTCGTGCCATTTTCGATGGCTTCGCAATAGTCAATCAACGCCAGCATGGAAGCGCTCAAAATCAGCGAGCCGCCGTGGGCAATTCCGGTCTCAATAATCAAGTCTGGCTTTACGCTCCAGATCATCTCCTGCATGGCGTAGCTGTCTTGGGGAATCTGGATGATCGGCCGTCCGAGCCAGCTGAAATTATGCATATAGCCCAATGGAATGCATTTTTGCAGCCAATCGTTGGACAGATCAAGAAACTCTTTGTTCGCGCCAATTGCCTCAATGCTACGGTTTACCGATGCCTTGAACTCTTCCACGACAGTCATTGCCATTTCCCATCAACAGGTGTCATTTATTGCGACCCTATTAGCGAAGACCTGCGTCAAACTGACGTTGGATTTTGGGGTGGCTGGCGAGTACGCTCTCCGGAAAATTGAATCTTCACGTCGCGGAGCCAAGGATGACAAAAACAATTCTTCTAACGGGAGCCACAGGCTTTATTGGGCGGCAAATTCATCGTCAATTGCTCGAGAATGGTCATAGCGTTGTGGTGACCGTTCGGCCGGGCTCGGGCGGAAAGCTTTTTGATCAAGGACCGTCCACGCGCGTGATTGATGTTGATGATGTATTTTCTCAGTCGGCTGAACGTTGGCAAGAGTATTGCAAGGGTATTGATATTGTTATTCACTCTGCCTGGTATGTTGAGGCTGGAAAGTATCTTGACTCACCGATGAATCTGCAATGCCTCGCGGGTACGATTGCCTTGGCGCGAGGGGCTGTAGATGCCGGTGTCAAACATGTCATTGGGCTTGGAACCTGCATGGAATACCGTTTGCCATCGGATCATTTGACGGTTGAATCGGCTTTGGAGCCAAAGACGCTTTACGCTGCGGCGAAAATGTCAACTTACCACCTGCTGGATCAGTTTTTTGCCAAGCGTGACATGGCTTTTAGTTGGTGTCGCGTTTTTTATCTGTTTGGCGAGAATGAACATCCGGCACGATTGGTTCCTTATATTCGTGCTCGTCTGGGCAAGGGTGAAGTTGCCAGACTGTCGAAGGGAACGCAAATTCGTGACTTTCTGGATGTGCGTCATGCAGGCAATATGATTGCCGGGCTTGTTGACAGCGGCCAGAGAGGCCCCATCAACATTTGCTCTGGCAAGGCCGTGACAATTCGTGCTCTTGCAGAAGAAATTGCCGATGAATTTGGTCGGCGCGATCTCCTGGAATTTGGAACGGCGGATATTCACCCCTCCGATCCCTTGGCTGTTGTTGGAGTTTGCAATGTCATACCCCGTACAAGAATGACATTGGTTTAAGCATTCAGTGCGATGAGCTGGTGGGTGATGATGGGAATGGGCGTCAGCATCGCCCGCATGACATTATAGAACTCCTGCGCGGTAACGGCATTGCCAATGAAGCGATCAACCAGCAGGGTTTTGCCAAAAAGGCCACGGCGGGTATCAGAAGGTGGTGTGGCAGAGTAGGGGGGCTGGAAGCCGGGAACAAAGGCCGCTCCGCCCGGCATGGCAAGCAAAGCTTTGCGGTATGCCGCGCATTTTGCCTGAAACACGGCAGGATTATGCTCTGATGCGCAATCATACATGCAGGCGGTAACATAGTCTTCGCCAAATCCGCCCCATTCGCTGCCAAGCTCCATCAGGGTCCGAACCTGTATTTCGGCAATAGTGGCTGTGATGCCAATGCCGGAGTGGAGCGGAAAATTCTGGATGGCTGATGGGACGTATTGCGGCTTGTAGGGTTCGATGTTGATCGCAGACAGAGGCCGGTTGCTGAAAGCCAGCGCTTCTGCAAAAATCAGCACTCTTGCGGACCATTCGTACTGGGGCAAAAGCGTCAGCCAGCTGAGTTCGCCGCAAGCATTCAGAATGGTTTGAATCAGGCTGCGTTTGACCGCGCCATGGAACAGGCCAAAGGGCATACGCGGGGTTTGCTGCGCGCCTTTCCAGTAGAAAAAAGCTTCCAGCATCGGTGCCTTGTCATAGGCGGTCACATTATGCAGAACTGGTATGGCAATATTTGTCTTGATAAAGCGCGGCGCAGATGGCTCGATCTGGAAAGGGCTCCAGCCTAGAACATCCGCATTGGGTTGCTCTGCCTCGACATAAGCCAGTAAATCTGGAAGATCAGGCTCGATCATGTCTTCCGGGTGGATCAACGACACCCAATCACCTTCGGCTGCTGCGATTGTTCCTATCCATAGCTGGGCAGATGTAAGCGTATCAGGTGCTGGTGGCAGTAGTCGCAATCGAGGGTCGCTTTTGGCAATCTCGGTAATCTCGGCCGAACTGTGCAGTCTGTCTTCGACCCCAGAAAGAATGATTTCAAGATCTGCAACCGGATTTTTCAAAAGCGCACGCACCACATAGGTCGGCAGAACATGACCGGGCTCAACCGGAATGCAGATGGACAGCTTGGGCATCATCAGCTCACTGTAGCAGGCGCAAAGCCGCTGGAAACATTTTGCAATAACGCATAGCACCTTAACGAATGCGCACAGCGTTTAACCCGAACGTAGGTGCACAAGCTGGCGTGAAGCTTGGCAATAAAATTTCTGCTTGTAAGCTGTCGCCATGGTCAATGCCATGGCGACAGCTTTTGTGCGAAAACAGGTTCCCATTTTTTGCACCAAAGCTGTGTAGAGAATTCGATCGCCTCGAAGTTGTGCTATGGTCCTGTTCGATGACTGGCCTGGATGTTGGTGTCCACGCGGAAGTGAGCCGGTGGCTGATTTCGAGGCGGTACCGAGCAAACGAAAAACAAAAATTGTCAAACTCGGAGGGTGAAAGTGTAAAAATCGTCAATTCAAGAGATTTCTTGATGACACAAAGCACAATTCTATCAAGGAAACAGAATGGTGCCCGGAGGCGGATTTGAACCACCGACACGCGGATTTTCAACAGGACTGGGCACAGTAGCAGGCTAACCCATTCAATGTAGGTTTCTTTCAATAAGATTATGAATTCCTTATAGATATCTACGTCAGTCCACGCCATACGACTTCAGTGTATTGCAAACAAGATCAGCGATTTCGGCTCCCATTACACACCCATACCTATATGCTCTTTTCGCATGTGGCTCGGACCGGTAATAGTCCCACACGAATAGCAAGTGTGTTTAAAAGCGCTTAGACCTCCTGAAACCGTAGAGACTGTAGGTAAACCATATCGGCGCGATTGGGCCACTTAAGATAACAATGTTCTCGAACCTCATCGGGAATAAACAAGACACCGCCTTTCGTTGGAAATTCGGTCTTAATTGTTGAGATGTGTCCCCAAATAGTAAGTGCGTCCATTTCCGCATGCGCTTCGCGAAATCGACAATACCAACTCAGTTCATAAAAACCTATCTCGTCAAAACGATTGGCAAGTTCCAGTGACTTTGCGTGGTCAGGAAAGCTGTCATAAAGTCCTAGCAATCCATCTAGTCCAGCCCAAGAGTATGTGTCTCCCCGCACGATCATTTTTAAAACTTCAGTAGCGCTAAGTTTATCCCCAAAGCGCCGCGTAAGATCGGCTAAGACTTTGCCAAATTCCTGAGATCCCACACGAGATAGATGCGGTCCGCGCCTAATTAATTTATCCAGCGCCGAATTGAAAATCGAGACGTGCCCGTGATCTCCGAGATGCTTTAGAAGCGATGATGCTAAGTCTAACGCCGTGTAATCATACGTCGATGAAAATACTTCAAAAAGCTTTTGAACAGCCATTAATTGTGAACCACCTGTAACCCCTAAGGCAATTTCCAGCAGCCCACGTTGAAAACAGCGTTCCAGAATATTCTCCTCCGGGATTCGAACCAACACGCTATTGGCCCCGAACATGATGTCTTCTCTTTCAATCAAATATTCTTGGAGCCAAAGAAAGTATATATCTTTATTTTTAATATTTACTAAAAGTAAAAGAACGGGAATTTTGAATTGGTTGGCATACCTTAAGTATTCAGTTTTGAGCCGAACGTAGTAGCCACGATTGTTGAAAATTGGCTTTAAAGCTCCTTTCACCTGAAGATTGATAATGGCACCTGACAACTCTTCGGCACCATTCACGGTTTCGATAAGCTCAGCCTCCAGATCGATACCAAAGTCGTGTGTTTGTGTACGGCAAATCCAGTTCTTGGCATTCAAAAATGCCCCTTGAGCAATGTGTTCGGCTTGGTCGCCGATTCTTTGAGAAATAGATCTTTTCGGCAAGGTTTATTCCAGCGTCCTTCGTATTATTTCAGTTATCTCAAAAGCTTTTCACTCTAATTAGCTTTCTTCCAAATTGTACCCTGACACGCGGACGTTGCAATCTTATTGTTGCGTCATGCGAAAGAAACTCACACCTAAACTCCTCGATAATCTCCCTCCCGCCGAAGGCAAGCGATATGAGGTCCGTGACGAATTGGTCACTGGATTGCATATCCGCGTTTCGAATGCGGGCAACAAGGTCTGGTATCTGGCAACCCGGGTTGATGGCGTATCGCGCCGCATCAAACTCGGAACCTATCCAGTTCTGTCGCTAAAGGATGCGCGTGAACAAGCTCAAATGATCCTGCGCGACATTCAAATGGGCACGTTCCAGCAGCGCAACGTTGAGCCAGCACCGGAGTTTTTGACACTTGGCGATGTCATACCTCAGTTCATCACACGATACGCCCAGCGGCACACCAAGGACTGGAAGGGAACTGAAAGCGTGTTGTTGCGCATGAGCGGGCTTCACGGCTTGCCAATCAATGCCATCAAACGTGTTGATGTAGTGCGCGAACTTGAGCGCCTGATTTCTGACATTGGCGACAACGGTGGCAAGGGCACACGGGCGAACCGTGGACTTGCTGCGATCAAAAAGCTGTTTTCGTGGTGCGTTGATCAAGGCATTGTCGAAATCTCGCCCGTGGCCGGTCTGAAGCCTCTTATCAAGGAGGTTTCGCGTGACCGATATCTGACCGATGACGAAATCATTGCCTATTGGAACGGTTGCGAAGCCGAAGGTTACCCCTTCGAGCAATTCGGCAAGCTCCTGCTCTTAACCGGACAACGCCGTGAGGAAATTGCCTCCATGCGATGGTCGGAACTCGATTTGCATCGTGGCACGTTGACGCTCAAAGCCGAGCGCACGAAAAACGGCTCTGCGCACATTGTCCCGCTGTGTCGTCAGGCACTCGACATTCTTCGGTCTATACCGTGCTTTTCTTGGTTCCGAATATGTCTTTACCTCAACCGGCAAAACACCGATTTCCGGCTTCGGTCGTTTCAAGGATCGTCTCGACACCTTCGTTGGCATGGATGCCGAGAATTGGCGGTTTCATGATGTCCGCCGTACTGCCGCAACCAATATGGCGATCCTCAAGGTGCAACCACACATCATCGAGGCTGTATTGAACCACAAATCCGGGATAGTCTCCGGTGTTGCATCCATTTACAATCGCCACGCTTATTTGGACGAGAAGTGCGAGGCATTGCAGATATGGGCGGATCGGGTGATGGAATTAGTGAATATGAACGGTTTGGCGACAGTTGCCGAACAGAAATCGGGCGTATCCTTGGCCTCTTAGAACACCCCAATTTCCCGGCTTTCTGGAACGAGCTTCGGATGGAGTGCCTGAAAATCCATCAAGGCATTATCACCAGTCCGAACGGCTTCAAGCTCACCCAGTTTGATGCCTCCCTGACCCAACGGATCGAATGGCTCAAGATAAACGTCATCAACCCGATTGAGCGTTTGAAAGTCGCGTTGGCTGAATCCAATCGCCCGTATTTTCATCATTGGGAAGAATACGGCGAAGCGACAGGCTCGGACAGGCAGCCTATCTTAAACGAACTGGATGCTTTGCAAGAGGAAGCCGATTCCATTTCCCGATGGCTTGTAAGCGAAGTCACCGGGCATAATTTAGGTAAGCTTCGCCATACCGATGAAATCCGCTATTACGTTGTTTATATCTCATTGTCCGCCATTCAGGACAGCTTTCCCGAATTGATGTTGTCGAGAGGAAACTGGGACAAAGATCTCGGCGCGATGACTGGTTCCATCCCAGATTATGTTCGCCGCATATTCCTTGAAACAACCGGCCGACACGAGCCGTTGGATGCGGCAATCCAGTCAGTCATTTCCGACACGAGAAAACTACAACAGAAATCCCGTTGAGGGCTTCAGGAACTCCGCTCGATTTTACGAACGGTCTGCGACATTTTCGAAGGCGTTGAAGCGCGCTTCTTCATCACCTCAAACCTGATGGAGAATTCACAATGTCGAATACAATTAGTCAGCAGATCATCGTTGGTCGGGAGGAACTTCGCAAGATGGGAATCCGCGTCAGCAACAGCAGCCTTCTGCGCTGGGAGCAGTTGGGTCGATTCCCTCGCCGTATCCGCATGGCCGGAACCAGCGTGGCTTGGCTTAAGGCCGAGATCGATGCGTGGTTCGAAGCCCGCGCCGAAGAACGCAAGCGGCACGTCTACGCCGACTTCTGATCATAGGGCATAGCGCCCAAATCCTTTTGAAAACTCAATGGCAAAAGCACGCCGGTCCCGGCATGAGCGGATATCTGCGTGCTTTGCCAGCCACTTCCAAGGTAAAAAAATGGCAAATTATAAGTCTCGCAACCCTCTCCAAATTGGAGGCCGACCTTTCGGCGATCTCGACAATGATGACGATGTCATCCGCAGCCAGCGTCTCTTTTTGCAGGATGTCTGGGGCGATTTCACCAGCGGCAGCTTCACATTCCTCGCCTTCAAGAAGGTGAACAAGAAAACATGGATTGACCACGCCGTTGAGCATTCGGATCGTCTATCAGATGTGACCGATTTGCTGCGTCATTATTCCCGCTGGGATTACGATCAGTATTTCTGCCCCAATTCATTCTCCGAGCCGCGCCGCAAGCAGCAATATGCGCTGCCAACGCCCTTTAGCTGGTGCGACATGGATGAAAGCGCTCCTAACGCGTATGATCCACTGCCAAGCGTGGTCTGGAGAACATCACCTCGCCGCTTTCAGGCATTGTGGTTGTGGCATAAGACCCACCCGGCCAGCACTGCCGAGCGGTTGTCTCAATCGCTAACGTATCGACATGGCGGCGACAAAGGCGGCTGGTCGTCCACCAAGATGCTCCGCATTCCAGGTTCGGTGAACCACAAGCCGGATTATGACGAACCTTACGTAAAGGTCATTGAATGCAACTGGTCACCAATCATCTCGCGTCTGCTGCCATTCAAAGGTTTCCGTCACCTAACCTCTTCAGCGACGCAGAACGTTGAAGCCGATCCCGGCAAGCATGATCCTGATTTGGTGTTGAAACGTTACGGCAAGAGCCTTCATCCGAAGGTGCGCACACTGATCCGTAACCGCAAGGCATACGAGCCGAACCGTTCGGCGCAAATCTTCCACATCATAGCGGGGCTGCATGAGGCTGGGGCAACAGTCGACGAAATCGCCTCCGTGCTCTGGCATAGCCCTTACTTCATCGAAAAACACGGGCACGACATTGGCAAGCTCAACGAAGAGCTTTCTCGCGTTATCGACAAACTGGAGGGCGGGAAATGATTTCCAAGAAAAAGCAGCCGTTCGTAGACCTGTCATCCGTCGAGGCAAAGGAGGTGGCATGGCTTATGCCGCCACTGATCCCCTAAGGCATGATTACGGTCATGGAAGGTGACCCAGGTATAGGAAAATCCTACCTCGCCATGCACATCGCCGCACAGATTTCTATTGGCGGTAATTTGCCCGGTATTCCCAAGATCAAGAAGGGTCGCGTTCTTTATATCAGCGCCGAAGACGATCCTGCCTACACCATTCGCCCGAGGATCGATGCAATGGGCGGCGATCCCAGACGCATTCGTATTCAGGCCGATTATATGGCGTTGGACGAAGCCGGATTGAAAAAGTTGCTTTTAGAGGTTCGGCGCAAGCCGCCGACCCTCATCATCATCGACCCCTTGTTCGCCTATGTGGGCAGCGACAAGGATATGTACCGCCCGAACGTCATCCGGGAACTGTTATCGGAACTGAAGGAAATCGCCGAGGAAACAGGCACCGCCATTTTGCTGGTCCGCCACCTGACCAAGACGAAGCGAGACAAGGCCATCTATCAGGGCATGGGATCGATGGACGTTATCGGTGCTGCGCGTTCGGCGTTTCTTGTGACACAGCACCCAGACAACCCGAACCAGAAACTGGTTCTGCACGTCAAGCACAATATTGCCGAACGCGGACAGAGTTGGATTTACGAGCTAATCAAAGAAAACGAAGACGCATTGCCGATATTGCATTGGATCGGTCCAAGCGACATCACGATTGATGATCTGATGACGAGAGAAGAGGGAAACCGAAAATCCTCCCTCGATAAAGCTATCGACTTTTTACGAGAGGAGTTGAAAGACCGCCCGCAACCCGCCGCCCTGATACAAGAGAAGGCGGAACGCTTTGATATCTCGAAACGCACGCTGGACAGGGCACGTGAAGAAATCGGCGTTGTTGCCCAAAAGAAAAGAAAGGAGTGGATGTTGTCATTGCCCGACGCCAGTTAGCCACAGGTGCCGGGCCTATGAAGAGTGCCAAGGATGCCAGATTTTTCTGGCATTCATCATGGCAATCTTTATTTGCCAACAATGCCAAGAAAACGATGGCAACCTTGGCATTCTTGGCAACCTTACATCCTTGCCCATAATTGCTGGACGAGCGGCTACAAGACCAAAATCTCGGCAGTTGATATGTCTCCCGATCCGCGACAGTCCATGTCGCGAATAAAAAACGACCTCCCCCATACCTGTGGCGGCAGGGAACTGATCAACCTTCCGGCTTTCGCCGGCATTCATAGTTCGCGGCTTGTAGAGAGTTACCAGGCCGACACTGGGATGATTGATCAACCTGTCGGCCCACCGGACCAAGCGAATTGGCCAACGAATACAAGGATGGCGGCCTGAAGGGAGAGGACCAGCACGCCTCCTGGGTTTCAATTGGATGAAATGCTGTCGCGGAAATCGTTGAATTTGACCTCTGAAGGCCGTTGATCGACGGAGGCATGTCAAACCGAGTCATGTGCCGACAGCGCGTGCTGGCTCGTCAGTGAACGACGCAGCGATGTTTCCGGTGCTGATGCAACGCGGCCGCGTGCGCATAGCCCGCACGGTCTGCCGGTCAGTTAAAGATGACTGCGGCGTTCCAGCTCTTTGCGCACCCGCCGCCATTTGCCTTGCTCGAAGTTTTGGGAATAGCGCCAAGCGCGATCCTCTTCAATGAAGGCCATTTCTTCAGCTCGCTCCCCGTGCTTGTGGATCAGTTCATCGACCAGCCTCTCTATTTCGGGGCGCGGGATGAGTAGCGGACGAATGCGGCCTTGCCACTCTACAGAAAGGAATGCTCCGCCAGCGAAAGCGGCGATACCGATTAAAGGTAGGTACTCGGCGTTTATCGACATCAATGGCAACCACAAAATGAAGGTCTTTATGACGCCATAATGTACATAGACCTGTAGTTCCTGTCAGGAACAATCTGTTCCTATGGAATCATTTGCAGCAAATTTGAAAAGACGGGCACAGGAGCTTGGTTTATCCAATGCCGAGGTCGCGCGTCGTGCCGGGCTGACAGAACGTCGATACGGCAATTACATAACCGCTCGCCGGGAGCCTGATCTAGCGACGCTGGTCAGAATTGCGACTGTGTTGGAAAGCAGCCCGAACGCGCTGCTGGATTTCGATAAGAATGCAATGCCGCAGACAGTCGATGAACTGCTCAAGGCAAAAATCGCATCTGCCGTCAGTACGCTCCAGCCCGGCGATCTGGAAGTGATCGCTATCGCAATTGAAGCAGTCGCTATCCATCGGACGAAGTAAGGGGGATTTTCCCTGACAACGCCTTTGTGGTCATCTTAATAGATAGATCGTCTTGAACAGAAGGAGACGATCATGACCGACAAGGCACCGGAAATCATTACGCTCAAGGCGCTGTGCGCCGAACTTAAAATCGACCCGAAGGAAGCCCGCGAACGCCTGCGAGATGCCGCCCGTGATCCGAAGAAATATCCAGAGCTGGTGAAGTCGCATAGACCACGTTCACCATGGCAATGGGTGAAAGGATCTACAAGCGAGAAGGAAGCAAGGGAATTACTTTCGCAGAAGTAACCAAAAGTAGTGGGCATCGCTTTACAATGTGGTGCCCTCTGTCTGCTGATCGCATATAGTAGCTCTCTAAAAGGTCATGAGATACGGCGATCATAGATAAAATGGCATACATAAAGCGTCTTGTTCAGATCGGGGATAAACTCGAAAGCGACAGCCTTTTACGAAATGGCGATAGAGTAACCATTTTACTCGCTGAACCCGGTGCCGGTAAAACCGAACTTATGACATCACTGGCCGCGCATTTTGGCGTACAGCGTATTCGCGCCAGTCAGTTCCGCCACAAAACCAAATTCCCAGATAATCCTATTTTGATAATCGATGGCGTCGATGAGGTCGCCAAGATCGACCAGTCCGCCGTTGATCAGCTAATTATCAAGGCGGAAGAACTGAACCCTGATCGCGTATTTTTTGCCAGCAGGTCTGCACAGTGGGAAAACGCACGGACGGTGGCTGTGAAGCAAGCTTTCGGCGTTGAGCCGCGAATAGCGTATTTGAAACCTCTAAATCAAGATGAACAACGTAAACTGTTCAAAACCTACAAGCCGGATCAAAACTTCACTGAATTCGAGGCCAGCTTAGCAAGTTTGGATGTTGGCGCTCTGCTCGGCAATCCCCAAATGCTGAAGATATTCGCGGATGCTTATGCTCAAAACGGCGGAAATTTCGGAACAAGGCGGCAGGTATTCGCAGACGCTATTAAACAGCTCGCGAGTGAACACAATCAAGAAGTCGTTAAGTCGGACAGAACCGCTACCCTAAAGTTGATCGAACATGCAGAAGAATTATTTGCCAAACTGCTTCTGAGCGGTGCGTCAGGCGTCACCTTGACAGAACGAAACGCCGACCGCGACTTCCCGTTCGTCTCGGCTTTGCTTAGCGCCGGTGGAGCTGTACCTGAAATCGTAAACACCGGATTGTTCAAACCGGCAGATGCCGAGGAGCAGCATGAACCAATTCACCGAATCATTGCTGAACATGCTGCTGCGCGCTATTTGACGCGACGAATTGAAACTCCATCTGACCGACTGTCGCTTAGGCGCGTAATGTCGGTGATAGCACCTAACGAAGTAGCGCGTGATGAACTTCGGGGGCTGCTGGCTTGGATGGCCACAGAAGGTGGAGTTTTGGTTGAGCGCGCCGTGATCGACATTGATCCATACGCGATAATCTCTAACGGTGATCCATCCTTTCTTTCGCCGCCATCGAAATCTTACCTGCTCAAAAAGCTTGCTGAAGTGGCCGAAATCAACCCCCATTTCAGGGGAGCCGATGTCTGGCGTGAATTCAGTGTGAGCGGTTTCTTTACCGAGGATGTTGTTTCTGATGTCGAAGGGATTTTGAAAGACAACTCGAAATCTGATGCCTTGAGTTCGCTACTGCTGGAACTTCTGAAAGGAACATCTGCGGCAGAGAAGCTGACCAACCTACTAACTCAGATTTTACTCGATAGCAGCCAAGACAAATACAAACGGGTTCGCGCATTACGGGTTGTACTGGAAAATTCGAACTTCGAAAATTTAAAGGTGTTTAATTCTCTGCTAGCAGAGGGATCGCATCAAGCAATGCAACTTGCCTCGGAGCTCTTTGAATCTTGCTATCCAAAGCATCTTTCGCTGGATGATGGAGTACGGTTGCTTCACGCGATTTCAGAAATATACATTTCAAATGGTCCGGATACTTATGATGAGCAAACGTCTCGATATTTTATAATTCCCCTCATCAGTGCCTTCGATACCCACGCATTGATTTTGCTACTCGACGCATTGAGCGATGGCCTGACATGTGACTGCGACAAAAACACGCTGTACAATTGTTACTGTCGCTACGGTCGAAGCTATCTGATCGGAAAGATATTGGATAGGCTGTTCGAGTTGAGAGAACTCATGCCAAGCGCGGAACAGGTCTGGCGCTGGCTTCAAAGTGTTCGATATCCACATTCTCACTCCGGGCGCGACAGCTCGGCGGTATCGGCTTTGCAAGCTAACGATGAACTTCGTCGAGCTGTTCATCAGCTTGCGTTCCAAAAACTTGATAACCAAAATTCAATTGTTGATCTCAAATTCAGCACATTTTTTGACCACGGTCATTCAGGCCTCTCATTTAAGGCAGGAGACGAAGAGGCTCTTGCCGATTTTGCTTTTGAGCACGACAATGACCTTCTCTGGTCATGTTTTATCGAATATCATCGATTTCATCGGAAGGAAAATTTTCAGAACGCCTATCGCGCACATATGCGGAAACAAGCTCTGCAGAAACCAGCGTTTTTGAAACTATGGGCGCGAGAGCAAAGGCTACGGAAGGAGTACTTTGCTCGATCAAAACCTCGGTTATGGCGACGCTCGGCAAAATTGCGTAAGCGGGATCGGATACAAGAAGAGATTCGCCAAAAGAACCAGAGCCATTTTGAAGAAAACCGATCTGAAATTGAATCAGGGCGTCATTGGGGATGGCTTGAGCTATTTGCGCGAAGCTATCTATTCGGCAAAATAGATCGCCTGCCCGAAATGGGCGACGATGAGTTTCACATCCGAGCACTCTGCAACAGTTTTGATTTCTTGAAGCCGCACATACCTCCACTCGAAAAAATCGCGACCGAACGCGGCACATTCACGTTTGTCACCGTCGCTCATGCTGCTTGCCTTGCACACTATCGCAAGAATGGAACACTGCGCGGAATTGATCAATCAATTCTCGAGGCGGTTAAGACAGACGCTGACGTGTCCTATTCAGGCGGCAGTAACGACGATATCGAGGCCTTCCGTAATGAGGTAGAGACAGAAATCTGGGCGACTGCCGAGGATGCTGAAAGCTTTGCCCGCCGCTACCTGGAGCCTCAGATTGCCAACCCTCAGGTAGAGCACTCCAATATCTATTGGGTTTTGCACAAACCGCAGTTCGAGCCACTACGTGATAAGTTATGTGTAGAGTGGATGCAGAGCTACCCGCATATGCATCTGAACACTATGAAAAGTCTATTCGACTTCGTCTCGATCAGCTGTGATAACAGTTGGCTCGAAACGTATGTTGATGAACGTCTCGCTGATCTCGATAACGCAAGCGGCACCGACAAGCAGAGCGAACGCTGGACAATTGCCCATGACTTCTGGCGTCTTCGAAAATTCTTTATCTGCGAGATGCCTGACGAAGACACGCTCAATTGGCTATCAGAGAGCAAAGAAAGACTCCTGGCGTTGGAAACCGTAGCAAGTCGGCTAAATAGCGATGAGCATTCTGGTTGGAAGGAACTCTCCGCAAAAAAAATTGGGATCATCTTATCTACATTCATTGATTTATGGCCCAAGGTTCACCTTCCAAACCACTGGGGCACCGGCGATCCTCCAGAGCAAACTGCCTATCGATTCCTATCGGACATTGTGTGGGCTATCGGTCGTGATAAGCCTATAAAGGCAATCCCTGTGCTCAACGACCTTCTTACTGAAACACGCTTTGCCGATTTCACAGTCTCCCTGAAGGCAACCAAGGCAAGTGCGCTGAAAAAGCAAGCGTTGGAAGGGTTCGAACCTCCCACGCCGGAAGATGTTACGCAAATGCTCGACAATCAGAAAATTGCCTCTGTTGAGGATATGAGAGCGTTACTGATCGAAATATTTGAGGAAATTCAAGGCTGGTTGAATGGTTCAGAGACTGATCCAATAAATCTGTTTTATGACAAGCAGAGCGATGGGGCCTTTATCCGAAAGGACGAAAACGGCACAACAAAAATCATTGCTGACCGCCTAAAGCTACGTTGTGAAACGTTGGGCTTGAACGTGACCATTGAATTGCATCAGCGTGATAACAATCGAACAGACATCGGCATTCTTTCCAATATTGCAGGGCAAAATGCTTTGCTGGTAATCGAAGCTAAGGGTCAATGGCACAGAGAACTATACACTGCGGCAGCGGAGCAGTTAGACGCACGCTATTCAATTCATCCAAGCGCTGCTCGGCAGGGTATCTATCTGGTTTATTGGTTTGGAACCGATACAGACGTTGCAGGAGTAAAAAAGCATGACGTTAAGTCTGCAAACGAGCTTCGACGAAAAGTTCTAGACAATATGCCGACCGAGTTGAAAGCTAGAATCAATGTCGTTGTTATCGACCTAACCCGATAGCTCCCAGCTCATGGGCCGATCTTACAAGCTGCAAGGTGGAAGGATGTTAGCCGCTCTACAAGAGAAGCTGCCAAGCGATGCTCTCTGTACCACCAATTACCTTACCCAAGCACTTGACACCCAGAATGGCACCCAAGCGTATTCGCCGCTCAAACAACAAAAAGTACTATTGCCGCAACACTTTGATTTCATTGAAATAAAATGGTGCCCGGAGGCGGATTTGAACCACCGACACGCGGATTTTCAATCCGCTGCTCTACCAACTGAGCTATCCGGGCACTTAAGCTTGGGTCTCTTTCGATTTTTACAAATCTTGGAGTTCCTTAAGCGGCTTCAGGTAAGTTGTTTTCCCCTGAAGCAGCGCGGTTATAACATCTAATTTTTTTGTGTCCAGCGCCAAATGGCAGTTTTTTGACAACCTACGGAAAAACCTTGAAAGTTCTTTTGGAACAATATCTTCAGTCTCGAAGATTGTCGTCTGGGCTGGTTTCGTCTTCTGTCACGGGAATAGCATAGGAACCTTTGAGCCAGCGCGCGAGGTCTGCCGTACGGCAGCGATCCGAGCAAAAGGGGTAGTGGTCCCGGTGTGAAGGGTGGCGGCATTCCGGGCAGGGGACTGGTTTGCGCAAAGGGGCCACCTTGGCCGCTGGGTTGGTCTCATTGCTCATGGGTCAGTCCTTCGTTTTCAGCCTTCAGACCAGCGTGCCTGAACGTTCATGCCCTCTCCGGTCAGAAGTTGCACCGTTTCATACAGTGGCAGGCCGACGACATTGCTGTAAGAGCCTGTCAGTTTTTGCACAAAACTGCCTGCAAAACCCTGAATGGCATAGGCACCCGCTTTGCCGCGCCATTCGCCTGATTCCAGATAGGCGGCAAGCTCCAGTTCGGAAAGGCGCTTGAAACGGACCTTGCTTTCCACCACCTTTGAGCGGACCTTGCGATCCGGGGTGATCAGGCAAATGCCGGTAAAGACCCAATGGCTGCGGCCAGACAGAAGATTGAGCGCAGAAAGCGCCTCGTCACTATACTCTGTCTTGGGCAGCACACGGCGACCAACGGCCACGACTGTGTCGGCTGCCAGGATGTAGCTGCCTTTCCAGTCGGTTTCATCGGCAATGGTGTTGAGCGCAGCCTTGGCCTTGTCAGTTGCCAGACGTCTTGCCAGCGAGCGCGGCTGCTCATTTTTCTGAGGGCTCTCGTCGAGGTCCATCGGCATCAGCCGATCAGCCTCAACGCCCACCTGCCGCAACAGTTCGACGCGACGTGGTGAGCCAGAGGCGAGAATCAGCTTGCGTTTGACCGCCATCGGCTGATCCGTCCTTACTTGAAGCGATAGGTGATACGGCCCTTTGTCAGGTCGTAAGGGGTCATTTCCACCAGAACCTTGTCACCTGCCAGAACGCGGATACGGTTTTTGCGCATACGGCCAGCGGTGTGGGCGATAATCTCATGTTCGTTTTCGAGCTTCACCCGGAATGTCGCATTGGGGAGCAGTTCGGTCACGACACCGGGGAATTCGAGGACTTCTTCTTTAGCCATTGATGCATTGTCTTTCTGTCTGTTTCATCGGAACAGGAATCTGCTCCGGTCAAAATGTGGCCGGAAACTACACAATCACCGGCCTTTTGTGAACCTTGTAGATGGGGCTTTTCGACTTTGTTTCAGACGCCGTCAAGAGGCGCTGTTTCCACGCGGGTGAAACGTGCTTCAATCAGCGCCCTCAATCGATCCCGAACATCCCGATAAGCGGCCAGTTGCTGGTCGCGTGTGTCGGCCTCCACGGTGGGGTCTGGCATCGGCCAATAGACCACCTCAACAGAAGATGCCCGGGTCAATTCCAGCGCGGCATGATGTGCTTCCGGTGCCAGTGTGACGATCAGGTCAAAAAAATCGTCCTCCAGATCATCCAGAATTTGCGGTTGGCGTTTGCCAAGAGAAAGGCCGATTTCATCCAGAACGGCATCGACAAAGGGGTCTCTCTCACCACGGCGCACACCCGCAGACGCAACATAAACCCCTGGCAAGGAAAGGTTTTTTGTAATTGCCTCGGCCATGGGAGAGCGAATGGCATTCATGCCACACAAAAACAGGATGGAGGAGGGCAGTCTTTGGTCTTTTGCGGGTAAAGCCGGATTTTCCATCGACATGCTTGACCTCAACCACGCCAGTACAGGACGCAGACCAGCGTGAACAGGCGCCGCGCCGTGTCAAAATCCAGACCGATCTTGCCTTGCAGCCGATCTTTGAGGGTTTGTGAACCGTCATTATGAATGCCCCGCCGTCCCATATCGATGGCCTCGATCTGGCTTGGTGTCGAAGAGCGGATTGCTTCATAATAACTTTCGCAGATCATGAAATAATCTTTGATGATCCGTCGAAGCGGCGTTAATGACAGGATGTGAGTGGCAACATTGTCGCCACTTTCTGTCTTGATGGTAAACACCAGTTTGGAATCAACCAGCGACAAAAACAGATGATACGGCCCGCCTGCATGGCCTGCGGGCGTAAAGGAGTTTTCTTCGATCAGGTCAAAAATGGCGACGGCCCGCTCATGCTCGACATCCGGCGTCGAGCGCCCGATTGTGTCGTCGAGAATGACATCGCTGAGCCTGAAATCGCCTGTTGCCATCATTTAACTTTCAAGATTAAGCCGGATGGACACGGACCTAGCATGGGCATCCAGCCCTTCGCTTTTGGCAAGCGCAATGGCGGCGGGAGCCAGTTCTTTCAATTGCGCAGCCCCAAGCCGCAAAATCGAGGTGCGCTTGACAAAATCCAGCACCGACAGGCCAGATGAGAAGCGGGCCGAGCGCGCAGTCGGCAGTACGTGGTTGGAACCGCCGACGTAATCGCCAATCACTTCCGGGGTGTGGCGACCGATGAAAATGGCTCCTGCGTTGCGAATGCCCGCCATCAACGCATCGGGATCCGCCACCGCAAGTTCCAGATGCTCAGCCGCAATGCGGTTGGCCAGCGGCACAGAGGCGGCCAGATCGGGCACAATGATGATGGCTCCAAAATCCTGCCAGCTGGCGGTTGCGGTTTCCGCACGACTCAAGGTCTTCAGCTGACGCTCCACGGCAGCTTCCACTGCTTTTGCCAGCTCCACACTGTCGGTAATCAGAATGGATTGCGCACCGCGATCATGCTCGGCCTGGGCCAGCAGGTCGGCGGCCAGCCAATCGGGGTTGTTGTCGGCATCGGCAATCACCAGCACTTCCGATGGCCCGGCAATCATATCAATGCCCACGGTGCCAAACACATGCCGCTTGGCCGCGGCCACATAGGCATTGCCGGGGCCAACAATTTTGGCAACGGGGGCAATGCTCTCAGTG
Organism: Gillisella vitis; assembly: GCF_014204625.1. Taxonomy (GTDB): domain Bacteria; phylum Pseudomonadota; class Alphaproteobacteria; order Rhizobiales; family Rhizobiaceae; genus Allorhizobium; species Allorhizobium vitis_F. The sequence goes on from NZ_JACHLU010000003.1 coordinate 337,136, forward strand.
CCATAGGCAAGGGCTGCTACGGCTTGTGCGCCGCCGATGCGGTAGATTTCGCTCACGCCCGCAATTTTGGCAGCCGCCAGAACCGTGGGGTTGATTGCGCCTGCGAGGGCCGGAACCACCATGACCACACGCGGCACACCGGCCACACGGGCCGGAACGGCATTCATCAGCACCGAGCTGGGATAGCTGGCGGTGCCGCCGGGCACATAAAGGCCAACGGCATCAATCGCCGTCCAGCGCGAGCCGAGGCCAACGCCAATGGCATCTTCATAAATATCATCCTTGGGCATTTGCCGGGCGTGATGCTTTTCAATGCGCAGTGCTGCCAGCTTCAAGGCATCCTGCACTTCGCTCGAGACAGAAGCTTCTGCCGCATCAATCTCGGCAGCCGTGACGCGCATCGGGGTGGTGGCAAAATCCAGTCCATCGAATTTTTGCGAATAATCAGTCAAAGCAGCATCGCCACGGCTGCGCACGTCCTCGATGATCGTTCTGACCACCGCATTCACATCTTCCGAAACTTCGCGCTTGGTTGTCAAAAAGGCGGCAAACCGCGCTTCAAAATCATCCGATGCCTTTTCTAGCCAAACTGCCACTGGTCTTCTTCCTTTTATGCCGTCTTGTCTGCCCGTTAGTGTCACGCGCCGGGATGTTTGGGCCGTGATGTTGTTTCCCACGCGCCGCCGGTATCTGCAAGCTGAACTTCAATGCATTCCACATCCAGCGCGATTGTTGCACCTGCTGCACACACAAGCTCCACAGTGCCTTCCGGCCCATCGCCCTTTTGAACAAAGTTGATGGCCAAAAGACTGAGCACCTGTTCCTTATCGGTCCGGTCAAAACCAATGGAGCGCACGGCCTGCACTCGCTTCAGGGTCAGCACAGCGCGGCGGCGCTCAAAGCTCTTGTCCTTGCGCTTGGCCTTTTCCCAGACGAAGCGATTGACCGGAACGGAAAAAATGCCCGCCCGTGCCGCATAATCCACCTCGCCGGGCTTGAAAACGGCATCCTGCATATGGGCAGAGAGAATGGTGAGATCATCCTGATCGAGAGAGAGGAGTTTGAGATCAGTCATGGGTCATTGTCCTCGTGGCGCTGGCATAATGGGCGGATGATGGTGGCATCAAGACTCCACTTTCCGCAGGAATGTTGCAACTGCTCCATGAGATGGGGGCTGCACGGCCGTTAAACAACCGCACAGCCTTGCCAAGTCAGCTCTCAATCGCTGATGCGCTCAACAATCGCGCCGCAACGGGTCAGTTTTTCTTCCAGCCGCTCAAAGCCGCGATCCAGATGATAGACCCGATTGACGATGGTTTCGCCCTCGGCGGCAAGACCCGCAATCACCAGCGACACCGAGGCGCGCAAATCGGTAGCCATCACCTGCGCACCGCGCAGACGGGAAACACCTTCGATTCGCGCCGTCTGGCCGTTGAGGGTGATTTTAGCCCCCAGCCGCGCCAGCTCCTGCACATGCATGAAGCGGTTTTCAAAAATGGTTTCCGTCACATGCGCAACACCTTGGGCGCGGGTCATCAGCCCCATGAACTGCGCCTGCAAATCGGTGGGAAAGCCGGGGAAAGGCTCGGTGACAATATCCACAGGCCGGATTGCATCCCCATGGCCAATCACGCGGATGCCACCGTCCACCGCCATCACTTCTGCACCAGCGCGGCGAATCGCTTCCACGGCAGTGTCGAGCAGGGTGATGTCCGTGCCTTCCAGCGTCACATCGCCGCCGGTCATGGCCACGGCCATGGCATAGGTGCCGGTCTCGATACGGTCTGGCAACACGCGGTGGCGGGCACCATGCAGGCTGGCAACGCCTTCGATGGTCAAGGTGGCCGTGCCTGCGCCCGTGATCTTGGCACCCATGGCCATCAGGCAATTGGCCAGATCCACCACTTCCGGCTCACGCGCCGCGTTGTGAATAATGGTGGTACCACGCGCCAAGGATGCCGCCATCATCATCACATGGGTGGCCCCCACGGAGACTTTGGGGAAGGTATAGGTCGCACCAATCAATCCGCCTTTGGGAGCGGTGGCATCGATATAGCCGGCATCGATCTCGATGTTTGCGCCAAGGGCGCTGAGGCCGTCGATGAACAGATCCACAGGGCGGGTGCCAATGGCGCAACCACCGGGCAGCGAGACGCGGGCCTTGCCCTCGCGGGCCAGAAGTGGGCCAAGCACCCAGAAGCTGGCGCGCATTTTTGAGACCAGCTCATAAGGGGCGGTTGTATCGACAATGGTGCGGCAGGTGAAGTGAATGGTGCGGGCATAGCTGCCGGATTGGCGCTCGCGGCGTCCATTCACGGCCACATCCACGCCATGGTTGCCCAGAATGCGCATGAGCAATTCAACATCGGCCAGATGTGGCACATTTTCCAAAGTCAGCGTGTCACTGGTCAGCAAAGACGCAATCATCAGCGGCAGAGCGGCATTTTTTGCGCCGGAAATGGGAATGATGCCATGAAGGGCGTTGCCGCCAACAATCCTGATACGATCCATTGATGTTGTTCAGGGGGCATAAACCACTGCCTGCCCCCACCTTTCTTGGTTTGAATAAAAAGCCCGCGTTTATCGGGATAAAAGACGGCGCTGTTTAAACGAAATCAGCGCCGCATTCAATTCAAGCCAATGCAAAGCTGCTTATTTATCTGCATCCTGATCTGCCACAGGCGCTTTGGCCGCAGGAAGCCCATCAGTTTCATCCGCATCACCTGCGCGCCGCGCCCGCGCCTGCGTTTTGCGCCGCATAAGGTTTTCGCGCAGCTTCGCAGCCGCCCGCTCCCGCCGCAGGGCGGATTGGTCATTGCTTTTTCTGCGGCGCTGGCTTTCGCCAGTCTCCGGGGTGGATGGATCTTCAATGTCATTCATGGGTGTCTGATAGCGTAATTGTGGAAAAACCGGAAGATAGCACATGTTTTGATATTTTATTGCCCGATCTTCAAATTGCCGCTTGCGCTCACGCATCAGCTATGGCAATAGCCCCCTCGTTCCGAAGCGCACACCTAAACGCTTCGCCAGATGCTGCTATAGCTCAGGGGTAGAGCACTCCCTTGGTAAGGGAGAGGCCGAGAGTTCAAATCTCTCTAGCAGCACCATCTTATATTTAAAATGTATGATGAAATTTCTGTGTTTTGAGCGATTGCCAAAGTTTTGAGAGATTTGCTATTGTGTCGTCAGAGTTAGTATCTCACTGGCGTTAAGAGAAATTGGTGTTTATTATTTGAATAGATTTTAATCCGTAATGAAGAAACGGTTGGATTAGAATCGATAAGTTTGATGATTTTCGATATTGATTTAACGTTGTGGATGTCATTTCTGTACTTGAAGCGATTCACTTCTGGCAAAGAACATGCCATTCTTGCGTTACTCAAAAGATTGTTCTTTCGAAGAAGATTTATGGCCTCGGGTGAGAACCGTCTGATTAGTTCTTCAAGGGTGTCGAGTTTTTCATTTAGATGATCGACTGCATCCCGCTCGTCTAACACATTGAATCTTTTCCATATAGGCTCATGATGTGATAGGCGATTTCGAAATTTTCGCACGATTGAGATATTCTGTCGAATATTTGTTGTCGTGGTATGTCCGCTTGTGGAGGGCCAGCCACCTTTCAGCACACGACCCAATAAACGGGGCCAAAAGAGGCCTCGACCAAGAAACTCTTCGTCGAATATAGACTCCCAAGTAGAGAAATCTGTTTTGGCGACCACTTCATCGTGGCTTGGAGGGGTAACGCTGTTATACCGCTCAAGTTTGTCCCGCTTTGCTGCATTGAACGCTTTTGAGAAGTTTGAGGTGACGTTATTGACACTGTCAGGTTTAGGGCCATGATTGCCTTTTGATTTGTATCGCAATGTATTTTGAGACCACCAGAAACGACCTTCAGCTATTGTGATGGTTTGGTCTACACTGTTTCGAATGCAAATTTCGGCAAAGTTCAGTATCGGGTACAGTTGAGAGCACACGTGGAGATTCCAAAGATAGGCCCCGACCAATTCGTGATCGCTAGCGACTTGGAACACACTTTTGTAACTGTTTAGCCTTTCATGTGTTATATTCAGTGGTATAATATCTGGGTGTAAGCGGATACTGAGTGGCATTATTGGCAACCTCATTGAAGATTGACACCTTCGCTGAAAAGCGCTAAATAAGAGTTACTGAGGTTGATAACTGCTTCCAATGTGCGCTAGCATAAGACCAGTTTGGTAACCTGACTGCATTCCTGCCCCGGCTTAGTGCCGGGGTTTTGCTTTTTTAGGATCACCGCTTATCCGGCCTAATCGCACTCCTCAAATCCACCAACCTATTCAGCGTTTTCAGCGTCCGTTCCTCCGCCGTCGCCGCAAGGGCAAGGGCAATGGTTTCCACGGCGACCAATGATGGGGCGTGGAGGGCCACTTGTTCGCTTTTTGCCCGTGGCATTACAAGGCAGGCGGAGGCGTGTTGGCGTAGCACGCTTTCGCTTTGGCTGAGCACCAGAATCACCGGAATATCCAGCCGTTTGGCCTCATGAATAGCGGCCAGCGCTTCGCGGTGGGGGCGGCCGTGGAGGAGCATCAGCAGGGCGTGGCCTTGGTCCATGGATAGCATTTGCTCGGCCAAGGCAATGCCGGTGTTGTTGAGCGCGTAAGAGCGAAAGCCGGAGCGGGCAAACAGGCGGGCGGCATAGTCCGCAATGATGCCGCTGGCACCAATGCCGAACACGCCAATGCCGGTTGATTTCGCCAGCAATTGGGTGGCGGTGGCCAGCGCTGCGCGGTTATCAGTGGAGGTGAGGGTGTCGAGGGCGGCGCGTTGATTTTCGACCACGAAATCAATGGCGGCATCGCTATTGCCTTTCAGTTCATCCGTGGTGGCTGCCATTTTTTCAATCGGCGAATCGGTTTGGCCCAGATAAGCTTCCAGCGTGTCCTTGAGGTCCACCAGACCGCTAAAGCCCAGCGCCTGAAGGGCACGGATCACCGTGGCGTCGGATGTGCCGGTGGCAAAGCCGATTTCCAGTGCCGATTTGCTCAACACCGCATGGCGGTGGCCGTCAATATAGTCCGCAACGCTGAGCAACCCGGGTGAAAGCTGGCTGCGGCGCTTGCGTAGACGCTCTCCATAGCGGTCAATGCGCCGTTTTTTGCCGGGGGCTGCGGTGTGAGCTGCCATTGGCGTCTGTTCCTTCGTTTGGTTGCCTCTTTCGTTCCAGAGGGCTGTAGTAGTTTCTCCTGCCCATAAGCTGATGATTTCCCAACAAAGCTTTGAGCAGGATAAATCGCGCAATTGCTGCCGTTCTGTGCCCTTTTAAGGGGTATAATTGCCCTGTTAAAGCGCATTTGCAGCGTTCCACTGCGTCTGCCAAGCGTGTTTAAGTTGACTACTACATTCATCAATTGGAAAAGCCAGTCAACACCCGTCTTTTACGCATCAATCGGTAATCGGCAGGGGTGTATTGAGAGTTGGTGAGTGGGAATGAATATCATGACGGGATCTATCACAAAGCGCGCATTGATTGCACTCATGCTGGCGTCTGTGGCTTTGCCGGTTCAGGCACAGCAGGCGGCGGCTCCGTCGGCTGATGTGAAATCTGCTGATGTGAAAAAGGATGAAACCGTGCTTCCCACCATTACCGTCGATGGCAAGGGGCAAACGGACACCCGCGGCTATCAGCCGGTCTCGACCAGCACCGCCACCCGTAGCGATACGCCGCTGATGGATATTCCGCAGGCCGTGAATGTTGTCAGCAGCACAGTGCTCAAAGATCAGGCGGCGTCCACGCTGGATGATGCACTGGCCAATGTCAGCGGGGTTACGCAGGCCAACACGCTGGGCGGCACACAAGATGCCGTTATCCGCCGTGGCTTTGGCGATAACCGCGATGGATCGCTGTTGATTGATGGCATGAAAACCGCCTTGCCGCATGTTTTCAATGACACCACGGACAGGGTCGAGGTGTTGAAAGGCCCGGCCTCGACGCTCTATGGTATTCTCGATCCCGGCGGCATGGTCAATGTGGTGACAAAAAAGCCGGAGGATCGGTTTTCTGCCACCGTTTATAGCCGGTTTTCATCCTATGGCGCAGGCCGGGATGGGGCAAAGGCAGGCTTTGATGTGACCGGCCCGATTGAAGGCACGGATTTTTCCTACCGGCTGATTGGTGAAGGCCAAAAGGCCGATTACTGGCGCAATTTTGGCCATAATGACAATTGGATGCTGGCTCCCTCCCTGTCGTGGAGCGGTGAGGATACCGAGGTGACGGTCTCCTACCTGCACGAGGATTACAGCGTGCCATTTGATCGCGGCACGATCTTTGATCTCACCACCGGCAATGCTGTTGACGTGAGCCGCCGCACCCGGCTGGATGAGGCCTATAACATCACCGATGGCCATTCGGATCTGGCCAAGATCTCCATTGATCGGCAGTTGAGTGATGATTGGAAGCTGTCGCTCAATTATGCCTATAGCCGCAATGAATATTCTGACAATCAGGCCCGCGTGACAGGCTATAATGCCGCAACTGGTGTTGTCACCCGCCGGGCCGATGCCACGCAATATGCCACAACCTATACCCACGCCGCACGCGCCGATCTGACCGGCGAGGTGGAGATTGGCGGCTTGCAGAATGATCTTCTGTTTGGCGCCTCCTATGATTATAGCGACACGCTGCGCACCGACATGTTGCGCTGCGCAACGTCCAGAAATTTCAATATCAACAATCCGGTTTATGGCAATCTGGCCCAGTGCAACACGGTTTCCGCCGCCGATAGCGACCAGACGGAACTGTTGTCGACGGCATCAATTTATATGCAGGATTCCCTGCACCTGACCGATCAATGGATTTTGGTGGGGGGGCTGCGTTATCAATATTATGATCTTTATGCGGGCAAGGGCCGCCCGTTTAACGCCAATACCATGAGCAGCGGTGGTGCGGTGATTCCCAATGGCGGCATTGTTTACAAGCTGTCGCCCACGGTTTCGCTCTATGCCAATGCTGCCAAAACCTTTCGTCCGCAATCGTCGATTGCCAGCTACTATGGCGATCTTGAGCCTGAAGAAGGCACGTCTTACGAAATTGGCACCAAGCTGGAGCTGATGGATGGCTTGAGCGCCAATATCGCGCTTTATAATAGTCGCAAGAAGAACGTTGCCTATTCCGAAACAGTGGCGGGGGAGAGCGTGATCAAAACCGCAGGCCTGGTGCGTTCGCGCGGCCTTGAGGTGGATATTGCCGGTCAGTTGACCGACCATTGGCAGATGATTGCCAGCTATGGTCTCACCGATGCCAAGGTGCTGGAAGACCCGGATTATGCCGGAAAGCAATTGCCCAATGTGGCCAGAAACACCGGCTCCTTCTCACTGGCCTATGATTTTGGTGAGATGAACAACAGGGGTGATACGCTGAAACTGGGTGGTGGTATCCGCGCCGTGGGCAAGCGGGCAGGCATGAACGACAACAGCTACTATCTGCCCGGCTATGCGGTATTTGATGCGTTTGCTGCCTATACCATGAAGTTTGAACGCCCCATGACATTGCAGGTCAACCTGAAAAACCTGTTTGACAAGACCTATTATACCTCCTCAATCGGTTCGACCAATTATGCCAATCAGGTGGGTGAGCCGTTCAATGTTTCGGTCACGGCGTCAGTGAAATTCTAGACACTGTCAGGTTCAGATTGAACCAGACACATTCTAACGCATTTTTCCAAATCCTCGTTAGAGCATCGGCTGAAAAGTGGGAACCGGTTTTCAGATACATCCGATGCGTAAACAAAAACTGAGAGCATCGTGCCGATTCCGATTTTCGGTCCGATGCTCTAGGTGTGGAGCCTCAATACGTTGTCCCTGTTCAGTCCGAGGCGACTGATTGGTGTTTGCGATTTTAGACCACCATGCGGCCGATGCCAATTATACATA
>NZ_JACHLU010000004.1 GCF_014204625.1 Gillisella vitis
CCCGATGGAAAAACATCGCGCTGCGCCATCCGCCTTGTGGGACAGCAAGTTTGAGCAAACAGAATGGGTCATATTAAACGCACGACGCTCTAACATGGAATTGCCGCCTGCTGTTTCCTCAGGTGGCCACAAAGCGAGGGGAAGAGTTAATTTGCCGCTTGCAGGATCTGTTGCATCTGTTGTTCCTGCCGCGGAGGGGCTGAAACTGCGGCTATCCATTTGTCCCAATATTGTCTGGTTCCGGCAAAGACGTTGATGTCGGTATTGCCTTTGATGCCGGGAATGACGCCGGTTGAGGTATACTGCCAGAAAGCCCATTTGCGATCGGCGTAAATTTTGGATGGATGCTGGGCAACGGCACGGACCCAGAAATAGTAATCCTTGAACGCGCCTTCCAGATTGTCGCGGTGGAAATCCACCGAGGTGTAGATAATCGGGCGCTTGCCGTAATAGGCTTCCAGCCGGTCCATGAAACGCTTCATTTCGCTGCGCACAACGGCGGCGGGCGGGCGGGTGGTGCAGGTCTTGGAGGTATGATTCCACTCCACATCAATCACCGGCGGCATGGCCATGGAATCGCGTGGCACATTGGCGATGAACCAATTGGCCTGATCGTCGGCCGTGGAGCAGAAATAGTAGAAGTGATAGGGTGCGTGCGGCATCCCGGACTCGCGGGCCTGCTGCCAGTATTCTGCAAATCTGGGATCGACAACATCCTTGCCTTCGGTGGCCTTGATGAAGGCGAAGGCAACGCCTGACTGCCTGACCTGCGCCCAGTTGATGTCGCCATTCCACTTTGACACATCAATGCCATGCACCGGATGGCGATGTGGCGAGTTCACGCCAAAATCCTGCGGATCCTTATCGTGAAATTTCGGCTGAATCGATGCGGTCTCCATGAAGTCGTAGCTCGTGGAGGTGCATGAGGCCAAAATGAGGGAGAGTGGCATCAGTGCTAAAATCAGCGACCGCATCGGAAACCCGTTCAATCAAAGAGTGAAGCCACTGATGCCCGGCGCGCACACGCAAGAACAAAAGAGGCGCTCGTCATCTTCTGCTCTATCATCGTTAAAAAAAAGTTATTTTCAACTCAGGATGCAATGCCTTTTTGCAAAATGGCATGCCAGGCATAGCCACGGTAGAGCGGGGTAAACTCCAGCTTCGCATTGGCCCTTTCAGCCTGACGGGCAAGAACCTCACGCATGTTTGCCCGTGGGGATACATGAAACCGCATAAGCCAGCCGTGTAAAATGCTTCGAAAGCGGCGTGGCAGGTCTTCCTGCTGGCCAAAATCCACAATGTGCAAAGAACCACCGGAGTTGAGGGCTTTCAGCGAACAGGCCACGGCGTCTTCCCAGTCCGGTATCATGGACAGGGCATAGGAAATCAGGATACGATCAAACCCTTCCTTGCCAAACTCTTGCGCGGTAAAGGCTGTGGCATCGGCGATCTGCATCTGTGGTTGGCGAGGGCGGCCACGAAAATTGCGTGTCGCCTGTGCCAGCATTTCGGCGGAAATATCCAGTCCGAACAGTTCTGAATTGGGATAGAGCTTTTGCGCGCACATCAGGTTTCGCCCTGTGCCACACGCCACTTCCAGCAGGCTGCCATGGGTTGGAACATGCAGTTTGAGGATTGCCCGGTCGCGTCCCAGCAAATAGTATTTGCGTGTCAGATCATAGATATGGCGCTGATAGCGATAGACCTGATCCATCTTGCGGGCGTGTCCGCGATCCATGCCCTGACCGGCTGCCGCACTCATGCTTTTTTCTCATAAATATGAAAGCCGCCATAAATGGCAGAGCGATCAAGGGTGTTGAGCTGCTCGGAGCGTTCTTTCAGATAGGTCCACTGGCTGGAGATTGTCTCAGCAATCCGGCCCTCGATCACGCTTTTCTCGGCGGCGGTGCGGAAGATCACCCGTGCGCCCTGATCGGCGGTGCGGGTGATCTCGGTCCACAGGTCGTTGAGCTGTTGATCGGTCATCCAGTCCTGCGCATCCAGCAGAATGAAGCGGTCAACGCTGGCGGCAGGCTTGCTGCACAGCAGCTCGGTGTAATTGGCGTGATGGACGGTCACGCTTTCCGTATGGGCGCGGATGGTGCTGTAATAATCGGCCCGCAGATAATCTGGCAGCACACCTTCGTGAGACTTTGGATAGCGCCGGGCAAAGGCCTGCCAGGCAAAATAATTGTCCTTGATGGAGAAATGACAGGCGAGCTTTTCCAGCCGCTGTTTCAGCACGGGCGCAATGGTGCCGGTGTCAGACACGCTGGCCAGTTCATCATATTGCTGGGGTGGAATGCCGAGACCAAACAGCGAGCTTTTGCGATTGGTCAGCCAGCGCACCAGCGGCTTGTCAAAAATCGGCGCGATGCGATTGTCGAAAAACTGACGCTGCTCTTCCAGGCTGTTGCAACGGGTGATGTCTTCCAGCCTGACGCCATGCAGGCGTGCCAGCGCATGGCCTGCGGCAATGAAGCGGCCCAGCAGGCCGGTGCGGTAGAAATTGCCGTTGAAAACGTTGATGCGGCGGCGGCCAAGCGGGCTGCGCTGGTTCCAGTAACGGTGGGTGGTGCTGTCGAGATGCGGCGCGACATAGCGGTCAAACATCGTGGCATTGGTGCGGGCATTGTCCGAGCCAAGCAGGCGCACAACCGCCATATGGTCTGGCAAATGGCGAAAGGCTGCCAGCTTCATGCGGTTCAGGGCAATATGGTGCGGGTTGAGATCGACCACGTCGATGCGCTGCGGCGCACGGGAAAGATAGGCCAGCATATTGCAACCGCCAGAGCCAATGGTGACAATCCGATGACCGGGGGCCAGCTCCATGGCCTGCATATCCACATCCGGGTCTTCCCAGATCTGTGGATAGACGAGGCCGGAAAACAGAATGCCAAACAGCCGTTCGGACAGGCCCTTGGCAGAAAGGGCATTGTGCTGGAGCAATGCTGATTTCAGCTTTTCATTTTTGCGAAAGCCCGCATCGGGAACAAATTCGGTCATGGTCTATCAGGCCCTGTGTCACGATCCGGTTGTGGATAGTGGGTCTCTAATACAGTTTGATGACGGGGCCTGTTGAGGACGCATGGGATCAAAAATCTGCTGGATTTTTTGATCAAACTGGCCTTGTTGAGGGGAGCAATGACATGTGCAGAGAGAGACCGGATGACGACAATGATTCGAGTGGTAAAAGGTTTGGCCATTGGTTCTGTGGTGCTGGTGGTCGGTGCGGCTGGCTGGCTGGCTGTTGCGCCACCCACTCTTTTGCGGGTTGGTACCGGCTATGCTGCCAAAATTGTCTGCTCCAATGTGTTTCTGGCCAACCGCGATCCTGATGTGGTGTTGCAGGAGGATGTGCAGGCACCGGGCAATCCGCTGCTGCGGCTGCTGCGGCTGAAGGTGGATCGGCAGGCGGGCACCGTGACCACGTATTTTCTTGGCGCCTTTGCCCCCAGCACGGCGCTTTACCGTTCCGGTCTCGGCTGTGCCAACGTGATTGACGGGCATCTGGATGCGGCGCGAAAGGTGTCTCTGCCGCAGGCCGCACCTGTGCCTGCTGCCATTAGCACTGCGCCCTGGCCGGATGGGATGGGGCCTGCCGAGGCTGATCCGGCCTCATCGCGTCAGGCGTTGCAATCGGTGTTTTCAAACCCTGACCTGATGGGACCGGGGATGCGGGCGGTGCTGGTCATTCGGAATGGAAAGCTGATTGGCGAGGCCTATGGCAAGGGGTTTGATGCGACAACACCGCTGCTTGGCTGGTCGATGACCAAAACCGTGACGGCGGTTCTGGCCGGAGAGCGGATTGCGTCCGGGGCCTTGAGCCTCGATCAGGATCATCTTTTGCCGCAGTGGAGTGGTGATGAGCGCGCCAGCATCAAGCTTCGGGATCTCTTGGCGATGCAAAGCGGTCTGGTGTTCAACGAGGATTACAGCGACCTCACCGACGTCACCCGGATGCTGTTTTTAGAGCCTGATCAGGCCGGTTTTGTTGCCGCTCGGCCGCTCAAGGCTGCACCGGGCACCCAATTCAGCTATTCAACCGGATCAGCGGTTCTGGTTTCCCGGCTGTGGATGAACAGCTTTGCAACACAGCAGGAGGCCCTTGGTTATCCAAAAGCGGCGCTGTTTACGCCACTGGGCATGACAAGTGCCACTCTTGAGGCCGATGAGCATGGTACGTTTTCTGGTGGCTCCTACCTCTATGCCACACCCCGCGATTGGGCAAAGCTTGCGCAAATGCTGTTGCAGGATGGGGTGTGGAACGGCAAGCGGCTGTTGCCAGAAGGCTATGTGGCGATGATGGCGCGGCCCGGCAAGGCATCGCATGGGCTTTATACCCAGGGCTTCATGTGGCGGGTTGGGCCGGGGCTGACCTCAAACACTGACTCTGGTCTGCCAGCGGAAACAGTGTGGTTTCAGGGGCATGATGGTCAAACCATTGCGATCGTACCATCGCAGAGATTGATTGTTTTGCGCATGGGGCTGACACCCATGAGGCTGGGGTATAAGCCACAGGTGTTGTTGAAGGCTGTTTTGGAGGCCACGCGATAGAGTGGGTGTTTCAGCGTGTTGAATTGCCTATTGCAGATAGTTCAACATGCCCTTGCGCTTGGCGTCATTGTAATAGCCGCGTGCATAAAGCTTGACTGCGCCGTCATTGTTGTTTTCGGCAACAGCCCATGCGCCGCGAAGATATTTGATGGCATATTTCAGGTTGGTTTCCGGGTCAAACAAGCCTTCCGGTGGGCCATCATAGCCAAGGCCCTTTGCTGTATTATAGCGGATCTGCATCAGGCCATAATTGCCACGATGATAGGCCGAAGGATTATAGCGGCTCTCGCGTTTGATAACACGGTGAATAAGCGCTGAGGGCATTCCGTAGAGTGAGGCATATTTGTTGACGAGACCGTTGATAACGGTTGGACCCGCTGCTTCGGCGCTGGAGGGTGGCGGTGCGACGGGCAGGGCGCTGGGCGCACTGGTGTCAAACTGCGAATCCAGCATGGCGAAAGACACAAACGTCGGCTTTGCCGCAGGCGAGGCTGGCGAACTGCCAATGGTTGGTGCCGAATACCCCAAAGATGCAGGTCTTGGTGTTGGTATGGCCGATTGCAATGCAATCACGTCTGGCTGCAATGCTTCGTTTTCCAGACCAATCGGCTGATTGTCGCTGACGCTGGCGGGTGCATTGGCATTGCCGGGCACGGAGGCCACTGTTGGGCCAAGCGACAGATCGCCCTCGCGCGGGTTGCCCGGAGGGATTGGCCCCTGACCGGCTGCCAGATTGATCGCAGCCGACGCTGCATTGCCGCTGGATGTGTTGGCCAGTGCCGTAACGGCCGATTGTTGCGCGCCAGATTGCTGAACGCCAGATTGTTGAACGCCGGGAAGCGCCCTGTTTTCAGAAACGGTGGCCGCTGCAACTGTGGTCTGCCCGGATGGGCTGGCAGGAGCGGCACTTGCGACATGTGTTGTTGCAGGCTTGGGCGTGAGGTTGGCCTTGGCCTCCTCATTGACATTGGTGCAACTGGAAAGGGCGGCAACGATTGCAGCAGTGATACTGAGTGTAATCGTGCGGTCCGTTTTCACTGTCATACGTTTGTCCGTTGGCTATTGAAACGAGCAAGGGTTTAACGCCTCACACGAACTATTAACACCTGATTCACAAATTTGACAGCCCCCTTGATGCCGAAGTTTTGATAAGCTGTGGTTATGCGGCAATTTTGCGGAAGCCAGCGCTCACCGATCGGGCTGAGATCAGCATGGTCTTGCCATTCTGCGGCCTGATTTTACGCAAACTGCGCTTGCGGATCAGACGCTCGACCTCGTTGGGAAAAATCGCCTGAAGGCAGCAGGCGAGGGATGCGATGCCAACAAAAATCCCGTCCAGAATCAGGAAATTACGCTGCTGAGGCACAAAAACCGCGCTCAGCTGGGTGGAAATTGCAAACAGGAAAATCAATGTACGCACATTCAGCACACAGGTCACGGTCCCCTGCGACACAATGGCCGCAAAGGATTTGTTTGCTATATTGTCATTATCTGCAACCGGGCCGATATGCAGCGGCGCTTTCCACAGCCGCAACGCCAGCAGCATGAGGGCTGCCATGCCCAGCCATTGCAGCTGTTCAACGGCCACAGCACCGATATTGACCAGCGTTTGCACGCCACCCAAAACAGCACTTGTCATCAGTCCATATCCGATGATGCAGCCAGACACGCTCAGGCTCGCAAGCTTTGCGCCACCTGCACGCCGACAGGCCACAATGCGTTTCGCCGCCCGTCCGGGCACAGCCAGAAAGGCGGCGGATGTGGCCGCAAACAGCAACCAGTCCTGAAGTAGCATGGCCTCCTCCTTCCCTCTTCGCATCGACAAGAGAAGCCAGCCTTCGGCACGATCATGAATGCGCCGGGCGAAACTTCTGTCCAAGATGATCCATAACATCTTTAAACCACGGCGTATTCAAATCAAATGCCTTGCCGCCCTTTATTCGTGGAAATTCGATGGCGCGCAGCTGGCCGCCCTTATCCTCATCATGGCCGGTGACGCCTGAGATGCCGTTCAGGCCGCTTTCGACGGCCAGATCGACCATGCTTTGAATGAGACGCAGATCCTCATGATTGGCGGGAGCGGAGCGGGCATAATAGCCGGACTTCTGCACCATGGAGCGCTCGGCCTGCAAAAGCTTGGCAAAATGCTGCTGGAACCAGCCGCCGACATTGATTTTGTCGAGCTGCACATGGCCAAAGGCGTCGCGCTTGATGTCCTCACCTGCGGCTTCACGGTCGGCGATGATTTCATCCATGCAGGCACCCTCCGAGACAAACAGGGTGACAAAGCCGGTCTTGTCCATCAGCTCTTTCAGGCGCTCGGCTTCGCTGTCCATATCAAAATGGGTTTCGGGCAGGTACAGCCCGTCAATGTTCTTCAGGGCTTCATTCATCATGAAGCCCTCGACATATTCATTGTGCTTGACGCGCTGAATATAGGCGCGGGCCGTGGCGGCAGTAAGCCAGCCGCAATGACGGCCCATGACTTCGTGAATGACCAGCGTGCGCGGAGCGGCACTTTGCTCGTTCGATACATTATCAAAGAAGCGTGCGCCAACCTCGGCAGCGGTCCATGCGCCCAGCGATTGTTTGATCGGCACCACATCATTGTCAACGGTTTTGGGCAGGCCCACCACGGTGAGGTCATAGCCATTGGCACCCAGATAGGCCGCAAGGTCTGCGGCTGTGGTGTTGGTGTCGTCACCGCCAATGGTGTGCAGAATGGTGACGCCGTCGGATGCAAGACGCTCGGCGGCCACTTGCAGCGGATTTTCGCCGTCCTTCACCAGGCCGCGCTTGACGCAATCGGCGACATTGGTGAGCTTGACGCGGCTGTTGCCAATCGGCGAGCCACCATAGCGATGCAGCACATGGGCCTGCTCGCGCATCTGTTGTGTGACCTCGATCTTGTAATCCATCAGCAGGCCGCGATAGCCGGATTTATACGCAATAATCTCTGCATCAGGCGCAATATCGCTGTAGCGTTCAATCAGCCCGCCAACGGCGGAAGAAAGGCAGGGGGCGAGCCCCCCGGCGGTGAGAAGTGCTACTTTGGTCTTGGCCATGTGTCCTCCTTCAAGCGGCGATCCATGCCGCTGATCCTGTGACTGATTGCCTCATGGATGCGATAGAGGGCGTGACCTGTAAAGGAAAAAATCAAGGAAAATCCGCAGTTTCGCGTAAATTTCACAGAGCTGGACGTTTCAATCGGTTCAAATGTGCAAGCCGCCATGTCTGCGGGTGTGGATAAATCGGCGCGCCATGTCGCCGTCAAAAATTGCTATGTCTTATCATGAATATTCATGTTGCATTCAGAATGCGCATTGTTTTGTGAACAAAGTTTAATCAAAATCATCCCCTTGTCTGGCTTGCTTTTAGGTCGGTAATTTGGTCAAGCTGGATCATGATGTTTGATTTTGGCTGCCTACAATTATCGTCTTTATGGGATCGGCTGGTGAGCGCGGTGAGCGAGGCGGCCGGCAACGCCCTGTCGTCGATTGTCGAGACGATCCGGACGATGTTCGAGGGCGATCCCGAGACCCGCAGGCGCGTGTCTTTTTCTGTTGCCATTATTGCGCTGTCGGCCAAGATGGCCAAGGCGGACGGGATCGTGTCGCAGGCCGAGGTCAATGCGTTTCGCAGTATTTTTGAATTTCCGCCCGAAGAAGCGCGTAACGTGGCGCGGCTTTATAATCTGGCAAAGCAGGATATTGCAGGCTTTGAAGCCTATGCGGAAAAGCTTGCCAATCTGTGCGGTTCGCGCACCAAAGACTGCCCGATGCTGGCAGATATTGTCGATGCGCTGTTTCATATCGCCACCGCAGATGGTTTGATCCACGAAAAGGAACTGGCCTTTCTCGCCCGTATTGCCGAAATTTTCGACATTGGCGAAGAGCGCTTCGAGGCCATTGCCGCGCGGCATATGGCGTTGGAGCATGATCCTTATGGCGTGCTGGGCGTATCTCCGAGCGATGATTTCAGCACGATTCGCAAGCGTTATCGCGCGTTGGCATCGGAACATCACCCAGACAGGCTTTATGCCCGCGGCCTTCCCGTGGAAATGCACGCGGCAGCCCACCAGCGCATGGCCGCTTTCAACGCCGCCTATGCTGCGATTGAAAAGGAACGCCGCGCTGCATGACATGTTTCAAGGCTGATTATGCGGGCGCGGAGGTTGTTGTCTCTCCGAACCACGGTGAACGTGTCGACGGTGCTGTACCCGATACCCTCATTCTGCATTACACCGGAATGCCGAGTGAAGAGGCTGCCGTGTCGTGGCTGTGCAATGCCGAAAGTCAGGTTTCCAGCCATTATCTGGTGCGTGAAAACGGCGATGTGGTGCAAATGGTGCCGGAAAGCCGCCGGGCATGGCACGCAGGCAAAAGCTTCTGGGCTGGTTTGAGCGACATCAACTCACGCTCGATTGGTATTGAAATCGCCAATGCCGGGCATCCATCCCTGCCGGATTATCCTGAAAAGCAGATTGAATCTGTTGCACAATTGTGTCTGGATTGTGCAAAACGCTGGTCGATAGCCCCCGAGAGGGTGCTGGCGCACTCCGATATTGCCCCTGTGCGCAAGGTGGATCCGGGTGAACATTTTCCTTGGGCGCGCCTCCATGAGATGGGGGTTGGGCACTGGGTGGAACCGGCCGCCATAGGCGGTGGCCGCTTCTTTAGTCAGGGTGATCAGGGCCAGCCGATAGAGGCCTTGCAGTCCATGCTGTCTTTTTATGGTTATGACATTGACATAAATGGCCAATTTGACGCCAAAACCCTTGGCGTTGTCAAAAGTTTCCAGCTGCATTTTCGCCAGAGCAAAGTGGATGGTGTGGCCGATACATCGACCATCGATACGCTGCATCGTCTGCTGGTATCCTTGCCGCGCTTCGCCTGAAGGTGGTGGCTCTTTCCTGTGTTTCAAAGCGCGATTTTTGAGCTTAAAATTACAAATTTTTTCTCGGCCATAGGATTTCCTTATTGCCGCTGTCTAACAGGCTCGCTGAACGGCGGGTTTGACGTCACACGATGATGTCTTCCGCGATTATCAACGATGAGGGTGATGAAAATCACCGCTTTTACATAAGCGGTGAAACGGAGACGCTTGAGCTATGCTTACCTCTATTTCATTCCCTTTGACTGGAGACTGAAAAATTTCATGAAAACGCATCTTTTTGCTGCCGCGGCATGCATCGCTATTACTATGCCTGTTGGTTCCTACGCTCATGCCAGTGAGGCTGGCAATGTTCCGACCCTGATGGACATGTTGCGTGGAGACAAAGAGCAATCGACGACAAAGGACGATAGCAAGCCTGAGCTGGGGCAAAATGATGGGAAGCGTCCCTATCATGCGCTGATTTCCTCCTATGCGAAGCAATATGGCGTATCGGCAGAGCTGGCCAGTGCTGTGGTGAAAATCGAGAGCAATTTCAACGCCCGTGCCCGTGGTGCCCACGGTGAGATCGGGCTGATGCAGATCAAGCCTGCCACGGCCCGCGCCATGGGCTATACCGGCAATACGGCGGGGCTTTATGATCCTGCCACCAACCTCAAATATGGTATCAAATATCTGGCCATGGCCCATCAACTGGGCGGCGGCGATATGTGCAGCGCGATTTTGCGCTATAACGCAGGCCATGGTGCGACCCGGATGAACCCGACCTCCAGGCGCTATTGCGGCCAGGTGCAGGCCATGATTGGTGAGAAAGCCTGATGTGAAATCTGAACCGCTATGCTACGCCTTGGTGATTGAATCGTGGGCGATTGCATTATTCGGGTGTTGAGATGGCGGATCGGATTTTCAAATATATCATTATCGGGCGCGGCATGATGGGCGCGGCGGCGGCCCGCCACTTGGGCGGGCAAACGGATGGCGTGGCGCTGATTGGCCCGGATGAGCCAGCGGACAAGACCCATCATGACGGCGTGTTTGCCAGCCATTATGATGAGGCGCGCATCACGCGCACCATTGATGGCAATCCCGTCTGGGCCAGGCTGGCCAATCGCTCGATTGCGCGCTATCGGGCGATGGAGCAGGAGAGTGGTGTTGCTTTCTACCACGAGGTGGGATGCCTGATTGTTGCCCCGCAGCCGGGCGGATCGTCCACCTACATTACCAGAGTGCAGGAGGCTGTGTCGCAGCTGGGTATTGCGACCGAGGCTCTGGATGGGGGCGCTTTGGCCGACAGCTTTCCCTATTTTCAGTTTGAAGCGGGATGTGTTGGTATTCATGAACGCATGAATGCGGGTTATGTCAATCCGCGGGCCATGGTGGCGGCGCAAACCGTATTGGCCAAAAACGCCGGCGTCACCCTGATCAATGCCACGGCGGCAGAGGTTCGTGATGAGGGTGCCTATGTTTCGGTGACAACGGCAGATGGGCGGCTGATAAAGGCTGAGAAGGCGCTGGTGGCTGCCGGTGGCTTTTCCATCGCGCCACAGCTTTTGCCGCAAAAGCTGGATCTTTCGGTCAATGCCCGCACGGTTGCGTTTTTCGAAATTCCGGATTCGGAACTGGCAAGCTATGCCGGAATGCCGTCGCTGATTTACGAGCCTTCAGAGCCGCGGGATCACATTTATCTGTTGCCGCCGGTGCGCTACCCCGATGGCAAGACCTATCTGAAAATCGGCGGCGACCCTGATGATCTCAAGATTTTGACAGAACCGGATATGCGGGCATGGTTCAAAAGCGGTGGGCGCGACAGCACCCGCAATCACCTTAAGCGCATTATTGATGGATTGGTACCGGGGCTTGCCCATGCGCCGGTGTCCATGGCGGCCTGCGTGACCTCGTTTACGCCCGGTGGCTACCCGGCCATTGGCTTCAGCAGCAGTCCGCGCATTGGCGTGTTGACGGGTGGATGCGGTGCTGCGGCGAAAAGCTCGGATGAAATTGGCCGTCTGGGAGCGGTGCTGTTGCAGTGTGGCACGCTGGAGGGGGAGGATTATCCGGCGGTTTTTGCCCCTGTTTTCACTTGAGATGGTGATTGGGGGTGGTGTTTCCTGCACCACTCGTTTAAGCACCGCGAACCAGTCGGCCGGGCAGCCGCGCTTTACCAATGTCGAAAGACGGTAGGGTGAGGAAAGTCCGGGCTCCACGGAAACACGGTGCCGGATAACGTCCGGCGAGGGCGACCTCAGGGAAAGTGCCACAGAAAGCAAACCGCCTCGTTTAGCGAGGTCAGGGTGAAAGGGTGGGGTAAGAGCCCACCGCGTCGCTGGTGACAGGGACGGCATGGTAAACCCCACCGGGAGCAAGACCGAATAGGGATGATGCGGGTGCAGTGAAAACTGCACTACAGCCTGTTTCTGGGCCAGTCATCCGGGTGGGTTGCGAGAGGCGGTGCGCAAGTACCGTCCCAGATGAATGGCTGCCACGTTCCGGGAAACCGGGGCCATACAAAACCCGGCTTATAGGCCGACTGGTGTTTATTCTCTCATGGTTTATGCACGATCACGCCGTGATCGATGAGCGAAACCTGTAAAAATACAATCTTTATCAAAGGTTTGCGGTTGTGGCTGCCGTTTTGGCGCGCTCTGAATGCATGCTTGCGTAATAACTATTCATTAATCTTAACGGGTTATAAATTTTCAATGCCGTGGTCCGTCTTGGCGGGCCTGTTCCCATTGACGCCCATATGGTCCCATGTTATCCCATAACTGCACTGCCGAGGGGCAATTTGATGCCCCGATATGTGAAGCGAAGAGGCGGACCCTGACGGTTTCGCATCCCCGTTTTTGCGGCTTGGCAATGGGCATTTCTGCGCACGTGCATTCTATGAGTTGCGGGTATGTGATCCGCGTTGAGGGGCAGGGAGCTGCGGTAAAGAGTCATGAGCCGCTTCTTGTCCAATGCGACAAACCGGATCGATGCGAAGGGACGGGTTTCCGTGCCAGCGGCGTTCCGTGCTGTGCTGGCGGGCCGGGAGATTCAGGAGCTTTACTGCTTTCAGGATTTCTTCTTTCCGGCAATCAGCATTGGTGGGCCGGATCTGCTCGAGCGGTACGAGCGTCAGATTGCGCTCGAGGATCCGTTTTCGCCGGTTGCGAACGAGATGTCGCTCTTGATACACGGGGGCGGCGTGTTTACCCGTCTCGATTCGGAGGGGCGGTTGATGGTCACGGATTTTATCCGCGACTTTACAGGCATTACCTCCGAGGTGACCTTTGTGGGTCGCTCGGATCATTTTCAGGTGTGGCAGCCGCAGGCGTTTCACGAGGCGCAGGCGGCGGCAAGAAAAGGGCTGGGGCTGAAAGGCTCACGTCCGGTTTAAGGCGGAGAAGCGGAATGATGACGGATCTTGGCGGAGGGATGACTGAAGCCGAAGGCGGACCGGTTCGTCACATTCCGGTTCTTCTCAAAGAGGTTCTTGAGGCGCTGGAGCCGCAGGCCGGAAAAACCATTCTGGATGGCACCTTTGGCGCTGGTGGCTACACTTCGGCCATTCTTGCAGCCGGTGCCAATGTTGTTGCGCTGGACCGTGATCCCACAGCCATTGCGGCGGGCCAGGCTCTGGTTGCGGCTCACGCGGGTCATCTGAGCCTCAATCACACACAGTTTTCCGCACTCGACAGCTTTGCACCCGAAGGTGGGCTGGATGGTATTGTGCTGGATATTGGCGTGTCGTCCATGCAGATTGATGAGGCTGAGCGCGGCTTTTCGTTCCAGAAAAACGGTCCGCTGGATATGCGCATGTCAGGTGCTGGCGTGTCGGCCGCCGATGTGGTCAATCGGGCCAAGGTTTCGGACCTGATCCGCATTTTCGGCTTTCTCGGCGAAGAAAAACAGGCAGGCCGCATTGCGCGCGCCATTGAAAAGCGCCGCGCCACCCATCCGTTTGAGACCACCCGTGATCTGGCGGGCATGATCGAGATTGTCACGCCGCGCAAGGCCAAGGACAAGATTCACCCTGCAACCCGCGTGTTTCAGGCGCTTCGCGTGTTTGTCAACGACGAGCTGGGCGAATTGGCGCAGGCCCTGTTTGCCGCCGAGCGGGCATTGAAGCCCGGCGGTCGGCTGGTGGTTGTCACCTTCCATTCGCTGGAAGATCGCATCGTCAAGAAATTTTTCTCGGACCGTTCCGGCAAGGCAACAGGCTCGCGCCATTTGCCTATGGTTGTTGAGCGTCTGGCGAGTTTTGAACCCGTGGGCAAGGGGCTGGTTGCGGCCAGCGAAGAAGAGGCTGAGATCAATCCGCGTGCCCGTTCTGCCAAATTGCGTGCTGCCATCAGGACAGTACATCCCGCCATGAAGGCCGATTTTTCGATTTTCGATCTGCCCGATCTCGCTGAGATCGAACGGCTGGGAGGTTGAGCGATGCTTCGAACCTTTGACATTGTGATGATTGGGGCCATGGCGGCGGCGGCGACCGTGACCTATCAGATCAAGCATAACACCGATGAAAAAGTGCAGGATCTTCGCCGCATTGAGGCCGAAATCAAGCTCGAGAAAGACACGATTGAGCTGTTACAGGCTGACTGGGCCTTGCTGACCCAGCCGAACCGGCTGGAAAAGCTCACCAATGTCTATCATGATGAGTTGCAGTTGCAGCAGACCGATCCCAACCAGCTTGCCCGCGCCAATGAATTGCCCATGCTGAAGTCACAGGTTCCTGTACCTCAGCTTCCCGCTGACAAAATAGCAGATGGTCGTCCAACTCCACGGCCAACAGATCAGATCACAACCGGATCGGTGGCGCGCTGATGTCCTTTTTGTCTCGCATGATGCTTTTGAAGAGCAAGGCGCATTTTTCGGCGGATGTGCGGCGCGGTGCTGTCTCGCGCGGCAAGTCGCGGGCATTTGACGGGGCGGCCAAGCGCAAGGCAGACATGGCCCGTCGGCGGGTGGGGCTGCTGATGCTCGGTTTTGCGGCGGTCTATGCCATTATCGGCGCACGACTTGTTCAATATGGTTATGCCCACCCCGAAAGCACGTCCAGCATTATGCCGCCGGATCGGCTGATGGCGGCGCGTCCCGATATTCTGGACCGCAATGGACAGGTGCTGGCAACAGACATTCGCACCGTGTCGCTGTTTGCCGAGCCGCACAAGATTGTCGATGCGGATGAGGCGGTGGAAAAGCTGGCAACGGTCCTGCCCGATGTTGACGCCAAGGATATGTATCGCAAGCTGTCGTCAAAATCGCATTTCCAGTGGTTGCGCAGGCAGTTGACGCCCAAGCAGCAGAGTCAGATTCTGGCGCTGGGGATTCCGGGTATCGGCTTCCGTCCTGAAATTCGCCGGTTTTATCCGGGTGGCTCCACGGCTTCTCACATTGTCGGCTTCGTCAATATCGACAATCGTGGCATGGCCGGGATGGAGAAATATATCGACAATCAGGGTTTGGCGGAACTGGCCGAACTGGGCATGACCAGCAATGCCCGGCTTGAGCCGGTCAAGCTGTCGATTGATCTGCGGGTACAGAATATTGTCCATGATGTGGTGGCAAACGCGCAGATCAATTTTAAAGGCAAATCGGCCGGTGCCGTGGTGCTGGATGTCGAGACTGGCGAAGTGCTGGGCATGGCATCATACCCGGATTTTGACCCCAACAAGCCAGAGGAAGGGGCCAAGGAAGGCTGGTTGAACCGGATGTCGAACGGCACGTTCGAAATGGGCTCGACCTTCAAATCCTTCACGCTGGCGATGGGGCTTGATAGCGGACGAATCAAACTGTCGGACACGTTTGATGCCCGCTATCCGATCAAGATCGGTGGGTTTACGATCAAGGATTTCCATGGACAAGGAACGTTTCTGAGTGTGTCCGACATTTTCAAATACTCCTCCAACATTGGTACGGCCAAAATTATCGACGTTGTCGGCATCCCTGAGCAAAAGGAATATCTGAACCGTCTGGGCCTGCTGACCAAGATGAAAACCGAGTTGCCGGAAGTGAAAATGCCGTCGCAGCCACGGGAATGGAAGAAGATCAATTCCATCACCATTTCCTTTGGTCATGGTGTCGCCACCACACCATTGCAGACAGCAGTGGCCGGTGCGGCCCTTGTCAATGGTGGGCGTTTGATTGAGCCGACATTTTTGCCGCGCACGATTGAGCAGGCGGACGAGGTGGCCGAAGCCGTCCTGAAGCCATCGACCAGCGCTGATATGCGCTATCTGTTTGATTACAACGGTAAGTATGGATCAGGACGCGGAGCGCGCATACCCGGATTTGATGTCGGTGGCAAAACCGGAACGGCTGATAAGGTCGTGAATGGCCGCTACGACAGCAAGCTGAATTTCAACGCCTTTCTGGGGGCTTTTCCGATGAAGAAGCCACGCTATGTCGTGCTGAGCTTCATTGACGAGCCGCTGACAGGGGAAAAGGGTGGCACGATCTCTGCCTATACGGCTTTGCCAATTGTTCGTGACATCATCCGCAGAACGGCCCCAATTCTGGGTGTAGAACCTGATTTCAGTGATCTGGGCAACGATATGCTCGTGTCCTACTGAGTTTACTATAAAGCTGGCGGGTTGGCGGCGGTGCCGCTCCGCTTGGCAGGGGGGCAAGTAAAGATGAAACTGCACGACCTCACAGATGGCGCGCTTCGAGAATTGATCGGTCCGCTCAACAGTTCGCTGGCGGATCTGGAGATGACCGGCCTGACCGCAGATAGCCGCAAAGTGCAGCCCGGCATGATGTTTTTTGCTCTGGCGGGCGTGAAAGCCGATGGCGTAGAGTTTATAAAGGATGCGGTGGCGCGTGGCGCTGCTGTTGTCGTGTCCTCCACCCCTGTTGATGCTGGCGTGCCTGTCTTGCTGACCGACCAGCCGCGCCGGGCACTGGCGCTGGCAGCAGCGCGTTTTTATGCGTCTCAGCCACAAACCATGGTGGCCGTGACAGGAACGGCAGGCAAAACCTCTGTTGCCTCTTTTGTGCGTCAGATCTGGGCTTATGCCGGTCTCGACAGCGCCCAGATTGGCACCACTGGCGTGATGTCATCGAAGCGCAATGATTACGGCTCACTGACTACGCCGGACCCGGTGGCGCTGCACAAAATGCTGGCGGAACTGGCGGGCGAGGGCGTGACCCATGCCGCCATGGAAGCCTCCAGCCACGGGCTGGACCAAAGCCGTCTGGATGGCGTGGTGCTCAAGGCTGCTGCCTTCACCAATCTTGGCCGTGACCATATGGATTATCATCCCACAGTGGAGCACTACATGGCCGCCAAGATGCGGCTGTTTGATGTGCTGTTGCCCAAAGGCTCGCCTGCGGTGATTTTTGCTGATGATGAATGGTCGGCGGAGGCCATTCGCGTTGCCACGGCAGCGGGCCATGATGTGCGCACCGTTGGTCGGGCAGGGACATTTTTGACCCTCAAGCGTGTGGAGCATTCCCGCCACAGGCAATTTGCCGAAATTCACCACGCAGGCGCGATTTATGAGGTTGATCTGCCGCTGGCGGGAGATTTTCAGATTGCCAATGCATTGGTGGCCGCAGGTCTTGCGATTGCAACCGGCGTTGCAGTCGAGACCGCCATGAAAGCATTGGAAAAACTGCAAGGGGCGGCTGGACGGCTGGAACTGGTTGCTCAGACAAAGGCAGGCGCGCTGGCCTATGTGGACTATGCCCATAAGCCGGATGCGCTGGAAAACGTGTTGACAGCCGTGCGTCCTTTCACCAGTGGCCGTATCATTACGGTGTTTGGCTGCGGTGGTGATCGTGACAAGGGCAAGCGTCCGATCATGGGCGAGATTGCCAACCGTCTGGCCGATATTGTGATTGTCACGGATGATAACCCGCGCTCGGAGGTGGCGGCAACCATTCGCTCCGAGGTGATGGCGGCAACGCCGAAAGGCATTGAAATTGCGGACCGCGCACAGGCCATTCGGGCAGGCGTTGCCATGCTGGCCAGCGGCGATACGTTGATTGTTGCGGGCAAAGGCCATGAGGAAGGCCAGATTGTTGGCACAGAAACATTGCCGTTCTCGGATCATGTCGAAATTCGCAAAGCTATGGAGGAATTTCACCCTTGAGCTTTCTTTGGACCATTGATGAAATGGTGGCTGCCATGCATGGGCGGCCATTGGGAATCATGCCTGCGGGTATTACGGGCATTTCCATTGACAGCCGCACCATTCAGCCCGGCGAAGCGTTTTTTGCCATCAAGGGCGATCGGGTTGACGGCCATAACTATGCCAGCATCGCGGTTGCCAATGGCGCATCGCTGATGGTGGTCAATGAAGCCAAGCTGCCTGCACTTGGCCGCCTCACCGTGCCAATGATTGTGGTGGAAGATGTGTTGCAGGCATTGGGCAGGCTGGCTTTGGCCGCCCGCGCCCGCTCGCGCGCCCATATCATTGCCGTGACAGGTTCTGTTGGCAAAACCACCACCAAGGAAATGCTGCGGCAGGTGCTGGCTCCCTCTGGTGAGGTTCATGCCGCTGTTGCTTCCTTTAACAACCATTGGGGCGTGCCGCTGACTCTGGCGCGAATGCCCGCCAGTGCCGAATATGGTGTGTTTGAAATCGGCATGAACCATGCCGGTGAAATCACCCCGCTGGTGCAGATGGTGCGTCCGCATCTGGCGATCATCACCACCATTGCGCCAGCACACCTTGGCAATTTTAACAGCGTTGATGAAATCGCTGATGCCAAGGCCGAGATTTTCGCAGGTCTTGTGGATGGCGGTCTTGTGCTGCTCAATCACGACAATCCCTATTTTGAATATCTTGCGGGCAAGGCGCGTGAGGCCGATGTTTACGGCATTCACTCTTTTGGCCAACATGCCAAGGCAGAGTTTCGTCTGGCGGAGTTTGATGGCGGGGCGGAAAGCTCCACCGTCTGGGCAATGATCGATGGCGAAACCCGCGAGGTGGTGATTGGCGCACCGGGTCGCCACATTGCTGAAAATGCCATGGCGGCGCTCGGCGTTGTGCGGTTGCTGGGGGCGGATATGGATGGTGCTATCGATGCACTGGCCAGTCTGTCTGCCGTCAAGGGACGCGGTCAACGCCATCGGTTGCGCACACATAACGGCCTTCTGACACTGATTGACGAGAGCTACAATGCCAATCCCGCCTCCATGCGTGCGGCCATTGCCGTGCTGGCGACTGCCCAGCCCCATGGTGATGGGCGGCGCGTGGCGATTTTGGGCGATATGCTCGAAATGGGCGAGTTCTCCGGTGAGCTTCATGCCGAATTGAGCGGGCCCTTGCTGGCGGCGGGCATTGAACATGTCTGGCTGGCTGGCCCTGAAATGGCCGCGTTGAAAGCGCAATTGCCAGAGAGTGTTTCGGCAATCTGGTTTGAAACCACCGATGAACTGGCCGCTTACGCGCTTACAGCCGTGCATGGTGGCGATGTCGTGATGGTAAAATCCTCTCTTGGCCTCGGTTTTGGCAAGATTGTCGCCGTGCTGCTTGACAAGTACCCCTCATTGGACGACACCCGCCGCCCAGAATAGACTTAAATAATCGGCCAAAACGCGATTTTTGGCCGAAACGACCTTTGGAAAGTGCCTTCATGCTGATCTGGCTTGTTGACTTCGCAAATCACGTGCAATTTTTCAACCTGTTCCGCTACATCACGTTTCGGACCGGGGCTGCGATGTTTACCGCCGCGCTGATTGTCTTTCTGTTCGGGCCAGCCATTATTGCCTCCTTGCGGGTGCGGCAGGGCAAGGGTCAACCGATCCGGGCTGATGGTCCCCAGACCCATTTCAAAAAGGCCGGTACGCCCACCATGGGCGGGCTGATGATTCTGGCGGGCATTGTTGGTGCCTCGCTGCTTTGGGCCGATCTTTCCAATATCTATGTGGTGGCCACTCTGCTGGTGACTTTGGGTTTTGGTGCCATCGGCTTCTACGATGATTATCTGAAAGTCACCAAACAATCGGACAAGGGTTTTTCCGGCAAGGCGCGTCTGGGCATCGAGTTTCTGATTGCTGGCGTTGCGGTGTTCTTCATGATGGAAGCCGCCAAGGTGTCTGCACCGCAAGGGCCGCATGTGGCGACATCCGTCGCCTTTCCGTTCTTTAAGGATGTGCTGCTCAATCTCGGCTATTTCTTCATCGTGTTCGGCGGCTTTGTCATTGTGGCCGCTGGCAATGCGGTCAACCTCACCGATGGTCTGGACGGGCTGGCGATTGTGCCGGTGATGATTGCCTCGGCAGCCTTTGGCCTGATTGCCTATCTGGCCGGTAATGCTGTGTTTTCAGGCTATCTTCAGATCAATTTTGTACCGGGCACGGGTGAACTTGCGGTTATTCTCGGTGCTGTGATTGGTGCGGGCCTTGGCTTTTTGTGGTTCAATGCGCCGCCTGCGGCTATTTTCATGGGCGATACCGGCTCCTTGGCGCTGGGCGGGCTGATTGGCACGGTGGCTGTTGCCACCAAGCATGAAATCGTCATGAGCATTATCGGTGGCCTGTTTGTGATCGAGACGCTCTCGGTGATCATTCAGGTGGGCTATTACAAGATGACCAAGCGCCGGGTGTTTCTGATGGCTCCAATCCACCACCACTTTGAGAAAAAGGGCTGGACGGAAAGTCAGGTGGTCATTCGCTTCTGGATCATTGCGGTTGGCCTTGCCATGCTTGGTCTCTCCACGCTGAAGCTGCGGTGAGGGTGTGATGATTCCAGTCACCAGTTTCAAAAATCAAAAACTTGCGCTGTTTGGCCTCGGTGGCTCCGGTTTTGCCACGGCGCGGGCGTTGAAAGAGGGTGGCGCGGATGTGGTTGTCTGGGATGATAATCCCGACAGCGTTGAAAAAGCGCGCAAGGAGGGCTTGAAGGCCGAGGATCTGCGCAACATCGACTGGAGCGGGCTTGCGGCGCTGGTGCTTGCCCCCGGTGTGCCACTGACGCATCCCAAGCCGCATTGGTCGGTGGATCTGGCCAAGGCAGCGGGCGTCGCCATCATTGGCGATATTGAGCTTTTTGTCCGTGAACGGCGCGTTCATTCGCCGGATTGCCCGTTTATTGCCATCACCGGCACCAATGGTAAATCCACCACCACGGCCTTGATTGCGCATATTTTGCGCCAAAGCGGCCGCGATGTGCAGATGGGCGGCAATATCGGCACAGCCGTGTTGACGCTGGAGCCGCCCAAAGCCAAGCGCTTTTATGTGGTCGAATGCTCGTCCTACCAGATTGATCTGGCACCGACCATGAACCCGTCGGTTGGGATCATGTTGAATCTCACCCCGGATCACCTCGATCGTCATGGCGATATGCAGCATTATGCCGACATCAAGAATCGCTTGGTTGAGGGCAGCGATATTGCCGTTGTCGGTGTCGATGATGACTATTCGCGGCGCATTGCCGAGCGGTTGGACAGTGCCAGCCGTCAGGTCATCCGCATTTCCAAAAACCAGCCGGTGGCACAAGGGTTTTACAACGACGGCCATCGGATTTTTTTGGGCACGGAGCAGGGCGGAGAACTGGTTGCCGACCTGAACGGCATTCCCACATTGCGCGGCAGCCATAACGCCCAGAATGCAGCCGCTGCCATTGCCGCCTGCCTTGCGGTTGGCCTTTCAGAAGATGACGTGCGTGCGGGTCTTGCCTCGTTTGGCGGCTTGAAGCACCGTATGCAGCCCGTCGGGCGGCGCGGCAAGGTGGTGTTTGTCAATGATAGCAAGGCCACCAATGCGGAGGCGGCAGCGCCTGCGCTGTCCAGCTATGACCGCATCTACTGGATTGCTGGCGGCCTGCCCAAAGCAGGCGGCATCACCAGCCTCGCACCGCTGTTTCCACGTATTGCCAAGGCCTACCTGATTGGCGAGGCGGCTCCAGCTTTTGCTGCCACGCTTGGCAATGATGTGGCGTTTGAAATTTCCGAGACGCTGGACCGGGCGGTTGCCCATGCGGCGGTTGATGCACAAGCGGATGGAGCCGATGTGGCGGTGATGTTATCACCGGCTTGCGCAAGCTTCGATCAGTACAAGAACTTCGAAGTTCGCGGCGATGCCTTTGTGACATTGGTTTGCGGGCTGGAAGGCGTGACGATGCTGGTGCAACAGGCCGCAGGAGAGACATGACATGGTAAGCCGCGCACAAAGGGGCGCTTTGGCCGACTGGTTCTGGACCATTGACCGCGTGTTTCTGATCACATTCATTGTGCTTTTGGGCATTGGCTTCATGCTGTCTTTTGCCGCATCGCCTGCGGTGGCCGAACGAATTGGTCTGGACAGTTTCCACTTTGTCCGCAGGCAGGCGGCGTTTACCGTGCCGTGTCTTATCACCATGGTCGGCCTGTCGTTTCTGACGCCGCGGCAAGTGCGCCGTGCGGCGCTGCTGATCCTGCTGGCCTCGATTGGCTTGATGATTCTGGCGTTGTTCTTTGGCCCGGAAGTCAAGGGTGCGCATCGCTGGATCAATTTCGGCAGCCTGTCCATTCAGCCATCGGAGTTCATGAAGCCCGCTTTTGTTGTGGTCTGCGCCTGGCTGTTTGCCGAGCACGCGCGCCAGCCGGATATTCCGGGCAATTTCTTCGCCATTCTGCTGTTCATGGTGGTGGTGGCGTTGCTGATGGTGCAGCCGGACTTTGGGCAGACGGTTCTGACCTCGGTTGTCTGGGGCGGCATGTTTTTCATGGCGGGCGTGCCGTGGATTTTCATTGTGCTGCTGGCGGCTGGCGGCGGTGTCGGCTCCATGCTGGCCTATTACACCATGCCGCACGTGGCTGGTCGTATTGACCGCTTCCTGACCGGCGATGGCGATACATTTCAGGTGGATACGGCGCGCGAGGCGATCATTCGTGGCAACTGGTTTGGCGTTGGGCCGGGTGAGGGGATCGTCAAGCGCATCATTCCTGATGCCCATACCGACTTTATCTTCTCCGTCGCTGCGGAAGAGTTCGGCATTATTTTCTGCATGGTGCTGGTGGCGATTTTTGCCTTTCTGGTGGTTCGGGGCCTGCGCCATGCCTTCCGCGAGAAGAATGACTTCAACCGATTTGCGGTTGCCGGTCTGGTGTTGCAGATCGGTGTGCAGTCGATGATCAACATCGGGGTTAATCTGGAACTTCTGCCTGCCAAGGGCATGACCTTGCCGCTGATTTCCTACGGCGGCTCGTCCATGGTGGCCATTGGCATTACGGCAGGTTTCATTCTGGCGCTCACCCGCCATCGACCAGAACAGCGGTCTCAGGAGCGGCGGTTGTTCCGCTCCGTATCCGGCGTTGCAGCGGAGTAAGTGATGTCCAGAGGTTTGATTCTTCTTGCTGCCGGCGGCACCGGCGGCCATGTGTTTCCAGCCGAAGCGCTGGCGCATGAATTGCAGGCGCGTGGCTATACCGTGCATCTGGTAACAGACAGCCGCGCCGAGCGCTATGCAGGCAAGTTTCCGGCCGAGGCCATTCATGTCGTGCCATCGGCCACCATTGGCTCGAAGAATCCGCTGAAAGTGTCAAAGGCTTTGCTGACCCTGTGGCGCGGCTATCGCACGGCGCGCACATTGATTGCCAAACTGAAACCCAATGCCGTGGTTGGCTTTGGTGGCTATCCCACCATTCCGCCCCTGCTGGCCGCTTGCGCTTTGCGGGTGCCAACCCTGATCCATGAGCAAAATGCGGTGATGGGACGCGCCAATAAATTCTTGGCGTCAAGGGTCGATAAAATTGCTGGCGGCTTTCTGTCAGCCGGTGGCGCTTATGCCGATAAAACCGTGGTGACGGGCAATCCGGTGCGGCCTGCTGTGCTGGCTGCGTCGGAAACGGCTTACGTTTCTTCGGGCGATGGCGATCCGTTCCAGCTTGTGGTGTTTGGTGGCAGCCAAGGTGCCCAGCATTTTTCCAATGTTGTGCCCGGCGCTGTGTGCCTGCTGGATGATGTGTTGCGTGCGCGCCTTGTGGTGACCCAGCAGGCCCGGCCGGAAGATGTGGCACAGGTGGAAGCCTGCTATCAAAAACTGAAAGTTCCTGCGGACGTCTCGCCGTTTTTTGGCGATATGGCCGAGCGGATTGGCCATGCCAATCTGGTGATTTCCCGCTCTGGCGCATCCACCGTGTCGGAACTGGCGGTGATTGGCCGGCCTGCCGTGCTGGTGCCCTATCCGTTTGCGCTGGACCATGATCAGGCAGCCAATGCCGCCACCATGGCGGGGCTTGGCGGGGCCGTGGTGGTGCCTCAAGCGCAACTGACACCGGAAAAGCTCGCCGCCAAGCTGAAAGCATGGATGACCAGCCCGGAAAAACTGTCCGAGATGGCGCAGGCTGCGGCCAAGGCCGGGCAACCACAGGCAGCAGGCTTGCTTGCAGACGTGGTTGAGTCTATTGCCAAACGATAAACCCATTGAGCTATTAAAGGGAATGAACACATGAAGATGCCGAAAAGCATCGGTCTGGTCCACTTTATCGGGATCGGCGGAATCGGCATGAGCGGTATTGCCGAAGTGCTGCATAATCTTGGCCATCGCGTGCAAGGCTCGGATCAGGCCGATAGCGCCAATGTGCAGCGTCTGCGTGCCAAGGGCATTGAGGTTTTTGTGGGCCATAAGCCCGAAAATCTGGGCGATGCCGAAGTGATTGTTGTGTCGACCGCCATCAAGCAGAACAACCCGGAGTTGATTGCGGCGCGCGAAAAGCTGCTGCCCATCGTGCGCCGGGCCGAAATGCTGGCGGAATTGATGCGGTTTCGTAATGCCATTGCCATTGGCGGCACCCATGGCAAGACCACCACGACATCCATGGTGGCTGCGCTGCTGGATGCAGGCCAGATGGACCCGACCGTTATCAACGGCGGTATCATCAATGCTTACGGCACCAACGCCCGCATGGGTGAGGGTGAGTGGATGGTGGTGGAAGCCGACGAATCCGATGGCACCTTCCTGAAACTGCCCGCCGATGTGGTAGTGGTGACCAATATTGACCCGGAACATCTCGATCATTACGGCACGTTTGATGCCGCCCGCGCTGCTTTTCGGCAATTTGTCGAGAATGTTCCGTTTTATGGCTTTGGCGTTCTTTGCCTTGACCACCCGGAAGTGCAGGCGCTGGTCAGCCGCATTGAAGACCGCAAGGTTGTGACCTACGGCGAAAACCCGCAGGCCGATGTGCGTTTTTCCAACGTGCGGATTGATGGCACCAAATCGATGTTTGATGTGGAAATCCGCCGCCGTCGCACCGGCCGGGTGTTCAATTTCAAGGATCTGGTTGTGCCCATGCCGGGGCGTCATAATATTTCCAACGCCTGTGCGGCCATTGCGGTGGCCAATCGTCTGGGCATTTCGGAAGAGGCTATTCGCAAGGGCTTGTCATCGTTTGGCGGCGTCAAGCGCCGCTTTACGCTGACCGGCACATGGAATGGTGTGCAGGTGTTTGATGACTACGGCCACCACCCGGTTGAGATCAAAGCGGTGCTGAAGGCCGCACGCGAGGCGTGCTCGGGGCGAATCATTGCAGTGCACCAACCCCACCGCTATTCGCGTCTCTCCAGTCTTTTTGATGATTTTGCCAATTGCTTCAACGATGCCAACAGCATTTTTATCGCGCCGGTTTATGCGGCAGGCGAAGACCCAATTGATGGTTTTGACTCGGAAACCCTTGTTTCGCGCATTAAATCGGGCGGGCACCGTGATGCACGCATTTTAGCGTCGCCTGATCAACTGGCTCAGGCAATTTCAACCATTGCGCAACCGGGTGATTTTGTGGTCCTCTTAGGCGCAGGAAATATTACACATTGGGCAGCGGCGCTGCCCAAGGAATTGGAAGCGCTTTCGGGAAAGTCGGAATGAAACAGGTCGATGGGGAAAAGTTGCTGGCTCGTCTTGGGCCGGGGGTGAATGAATTGCGAGGCCGGTTGACACCCGACGCGCCGATGGACCGCGTGACGTGGTTTCAGGCCGGTGGTCTGGCGGAACTGATGTTCCAGCCGCATGACAAGGAAGACCTGATTGCCTTTCTGGCGCTGCTGCCGGACGATGTACCGCTGACCGTGGTGGGCGTTGGCTCAAACCTGCTGGTGCGTGACGGCGGCATTCCCGGTGTGGTGGTGCGCTTGTCGGCCAAGGGCTTTGGCGGGCTGGATCTTGAAGGCGAAAACCGCATTCGTGCGGGTGCCATTTGCCCCGACAAGCATATTGCTGCCATGGCCATGGACAATAATATCGGCGGCTTTGCCTTTTACTACGGCATTCCCGGCTCCATCGGCGGCGCATTGAAAATGAACGCTGGTGCCAACGGCGGCGAAACCGCAGCGCGGCTGATCGAGGTTGAGGCTATTGATCGGCAGGGCAATATCCATGTCCTGTCCAAGGCGGATATGGGCTATGGCTATCGCCATTCATCGGCACCCGAAGGTCTGATTTTTATCAGTGGCCTGTTTGAAGGTTACAAGGATGAAAAGGCGAAGATCCGCACCGAGATGGACGCCGTGCGCCAGCACCGCGAAACCGTGCAGCCGGTGAAGGAAAAGACCGGCGGATCAACCTTCAAAAACCCCGCAGGCCATTCGGCCTGGGAATTGATTGACGAGGCCGGTGGTCGTGGTTTGATGATTGGTGGCGCACAAATGTCGTCGCTGCATTGCAACTTCATGATCAATGTGGGCCATGCGACTGCCTATGAGCTGGAATATCTGGGCGAGACGATTCGCCGTCAGGTGTTTGAACATTCCGGCGTCAAGCTTGAGTGGGAGATCAAGCGCCTTGGACTGTTCATGCCGGAGCGCAATGTTGAGCCGTTTCTCGGCGTGACCACTGAATAAGTTTGACAGTGAATGAAAGAAAAACCCGCCAGATCAATGATCTGGCGGGTTTTTTGTTGTTTGCTAGAGTTTATCAGGGAAACGTGGCCCTAGGTTTTCCCGAAAAGACAAACGAAAACAAAGACGTTTAGAGTCTGTCTGGTTCAATCTCAGAGTCCACGACGCGCGTATTTCTGGGCTTCGCACCCCCTCATCCGGCTGCCGCCACCTTCTCCCCGCAGGGGAGAAGACGGAAAGAACAGCAACGTTCATGGGTTCCTCGCCCTAAAGCCTGTCGCAGTGAATAGGAGGCTTTAGCTTTTTTGTTTTTCGCATGTACGTTATCGTTTTATTGAGGACAATAAAACGCGACATGCTTTAGCGGGGGAGAGGTCCGCCGAGCTAAGCGGAGGCGGGGTGAGGGGGAGCCAAGCACTCAAAGCTAAAATGTCGTGTACTCTGGTTCAATCTGAACCTGACAGACTCCAATCTGATTCAGGCGCTTCGCCCTGCAAAAATGTGATGGACCACTTCGCCTGGATGCAGGCGTCGGCGTGGGGAAGTTAATTAAAGTAAACGGTTCATTAACCTTAATCGGTCTTTATCTATGCAGGTGTCAGAACTTGCGCGAATCAAGCCGCAACTCTGGCGCAAGATAGATCAATGTCGTTGTCGTTTCGGTTCAGGTGCGTGAATGTCAAAGAAGCATGTTGCTGTATTGATGGGGGGATTTTCGTCTGAGAGACCCGTGAGTCTTGCCAGCGGCAACCCGTGTGCAGCAGCGCTTGAGGCAGAAGGCTATCGTGTCACCCGCGTGGATGTGTCTCGCAATGTGGCAAGTGTGCTGCAAGAGTTGCGGCCTGATGTGGCCTTCAATGCCCTGCATGGCCCTTATGGCGAGGATGGCACGATTCAGGGCGTGCTGGAATATCTCGAAATCCCCTATACGCATTCCGGCGTTCTGGCCTCTGCTTTGGCTATGGACAAGGTTCAGGCCAAGAAGGTTGCGGCGGCTGCCGGTGTTCCGGTGGCGTTCAGCCGCGCCATGTCCCGTTTCGATATTGGCAATACCCATCCGATGCAGCCGCCGTATGTGGTCAAGCCGGTGCGGGAAGGTTCCAGTTTTGGCATTGTCATCGTCAAGGAAGATCAGTCCCATCCGCCGCAGATTCTTGGCTCGGCTGAGTGGCGCTATGGTGACGCGGTGATGGTGGAAAAATACGTGGCAGGGCGCGAATTGACCTGCGGCGTGATGGACGGCAAGGCGCTTGGCGTCACCGAAATCATCACCCATGCCAACACATTCTATGATTATGATTCGAAATACGCAGCTGGCGGTTCGACCCACGTTATTCCGGCGCAAATTTCACCGAAAATTTACCAAAAAATACAAGAATTGGCGGTTAAGGCGCATGAGGCAATCGGCTGTCGTGGCGTGAGTCGCTCAGATTTTCGCTATGATGATCGGTTCTCTGAAGATGGCGAGTTGATCTGGATGGAAGTGAACACCCAGCCGGGCATGACGCCAACCTCGCTTCTGCCTGAAATGGCCATTCACTCTGGCATGTCGTTTGGTGAGTTTGTCAGCTGGATTGTGGAGGACGCTTCGTGCTCACGTTAAGCGCCAGAAAATCGGGACCAAAGAGATCGGGAGCGGCCAGAAAGCCGAGTGCTCCCCGCGCTGTTGTGCTGGCTGATGAGGGGTCGTTCATTCTGCCGCGTCCGGCGCGGCGCGTGGTGCGCTTCATTGTGTCGCTGTGCACGGGCAAGGTTGAGCTGCCGCGCCACATTGGCAAGGTGTCGCTGGCCGCCTATGTGCTGGCGGTGGGCGGCTATGGCATTGTGCATGGTGGCCATTGGCCTTATTTTTCCGAGACCATGACGTCGACGGCTGGCTTTGCTGTCGATAATGTCAAGCTTTCCGGCAATGTGCATATTTCTGAAATTGATGTGCTTCAGTCGCTCGGGCTGGATGGCACGACCTCGCTGGTATCGCTGGATGTGGATGACGCACGCCGTCGGGTTGCCGAATTGCCATGGGTTGCTGCGGTTGAGATTCGCAAGGTTTATCCAAAGACAGTCCTGCTCAACATCAAAGAGCGGGTGCCGTTCGGCATATGGCAGCACGGCACGGATCTGTCGCTGATCGAGGAAGACGGCAATATCATTGCACCGCTGCGCGACAATAAATTTGCCAGCCTGCCATTGTTTGTCGGGCGTGATGCCGAAACGGATGCGAAAGACGTGATGGCCGAATTTGCGGCCTATCCGCAACTCACCTCCCGCGTGAAGGCTTATGTGCGTATCGCCAGCCGTCGCTGGGATCTGTATCTGGATAATGGTGTGGTGGTGAAGCTGCCAGAAGACGATGTTGGGGAAGCGCTGAAACGCCTGGCCCGAATGGAGACGGAACAGCAATTGCTGGAACGGGACATTGCTGCTGTGGATTTGCGCCTTGTCGATCGGATGACGGTGCAGTTGACCCCGGAAGCACTGGTTCGCCGTCAGGCGGCTGTGGCAGCCCGCGCCAAGGCTATTGCCAAGCTGGAGAAGGAAACATGAGTATTTTTGGTTCCTCCTCTCATGGTTTGCCGCGCATGAAGCCGTTGTCAAGCAAGCGTCATCATGTTGTGTCGGTGCTGGACATCGGCTCCACCAAGGTGGTGTGCATGATTGGCCGCCTTTCGCCCCGCAAGGAAAGCGATGTGCTGCCGGGTCGCACCCACCATGTGGATATTATCGGTATTGGACACCAGCGCTCGCGCGGGATGAAGTCCGGTGTGATTTCGGATGTGGATGCGGTCGAAAGCGTTGTGCGCTTGGCCGTTGATGCGGCTGAGCGCATGGCCGGGCTGACAGTGGACAGTCTGATCGTCAATGTGTCCGCAGGGCGCATTGGCTCTGAAGTTTATACGGCAACTATTGATCTGGGCGGACAGGAAGTGCAGCGCGGCGACCTGAAACGGGTTTTGTCTGCGGCCAGCCAGCAATCACAGCGGCGCGAGCGCGTAATTCTGCATTCACTGCCCACCGGCTTTTCACTGGATGGCGAGCGCGGCATTCTCGATCCGCTTGGCATGTATGGCGATGCTCTGGGTGTCGACATTCATGTGGTGACTGCCGAGCGCGCCGCCATGAAAAATCTGGAACTGTGCATCAACCGCGCCCATCTGACCGTTGAGGGACTGGTGGCAACCCCTTACGCCAGCGGCCTTGCAGCACTGGTGGATGATGAGGTTGAGCTGGGCTGCGCTGCCATTGATATGGGCGGCGGCACCACCACGATTTCGGTGTTTGCGCAAGGAAAGCTTATCCATACCGATGCCATTGGCATTGGTGGACACCACGTCACCACCGATCTGGCCCGTGGCCTGTCCACCCGCATTGAAGACGCCGAGCGGCTGAAGGTGGTGCATGGATCAGCCTTTGCCAATGGCTCTGAAGAGCGTGAAGTTGTTGCAATTCCGCCAATCGGCGAAGATGATCGCGATTTACCGACGCAGGTTCCACGTTCTTTGCTGACGCGAATCATTCAAGCGCGTATTGAAGAGATTCTGGAGATGATTCGTGATCGCATCCATGCGTCAGGCTTTAGCCCTGTGGTTGGTAAGCGGGTCGTTCTGACCGGAGGCGCAAGCCAGTTGACTGGCCTGCCGGAAGTGGCGCGGCGCATTCTTGCCCGCAACGTTCGGATTGGCCGTCCAATGGGGGTTTCGGGTCTGCCTGTGGCAGCCAAGGGACCAGCGTTTTCCACGGCGGTGGGTCTGATGATCTATCCGCAGGTGGCCGATCAGGAAATCGCCGTGGGCCATGGAGGTCTCTTCTCCTCTGGCTCTGGCAACAGCCGCATGATGCGCGTTGGACAATGGTTAAAAGAGAGTTTTTGAGAACCTGCGCCTTGGCGGGACGTTTATCGATTCAAGGTGCTCATCGGAATACAGATACGACATGGCTCGCGTGGCGATGCAGCCAGGGAAAGAAGGAACGGGTACAATGACCATCAATCTGAATAAGCCAGACATTACCGAGCTGAAGCCGCGCATCACCGTTTTTGGCGTGGGCGGCGGCGGCGGCAATGCCGTTAACAACATGATCACCGCAGGTCTTCAGGGCGTGGACTTTGTGGTGGCCAACACAGACGCGCAAGCGCTGACCATGACCAAGGCCGAGCGGATCATCCAGCTTGGTGCCAGCGTCACGGAAGGTCTTGGTGCCGGTTCCCAGCCAGAAGTTGGCCGCGCTGCTGCCGAAGAATGCATTGATGAGATCATCGACCACCTCAACGGCACGCACATGTGCTTTGTCACCGCCGGCATGGGTGGCGGTACCGGCACGGGTGCAGCTCCCGTTGTGGCACAGGCTGCCCGCAACAAGGGCATTCTGACGGTTGGCGTTGTCACCAAGCCTTTCCACTTTGAAGGTGGCCGTCGTATGCGTCTGGCCGAAGCAGGTATTGAAGCCTTGCAGAAGTCGGTTGATACGCTGATCGTCATTCCGAACCAGAACCTCTTCCGCATTGCCAATGACCGCACCACCTTTGCTGATGCGTTCGCCATGGCTGACCAGGTGCTTTATTCGGGTGTTGCCTGCATCACCGACCTGATGGTCAAGGAAGGCCTGATCAATCTCGACTTCGCCGACGTTCGCTCGGTGATGCGTGAGATGGGTCGCGCCATGATGGGCACCGGCGAAGCATCCGGCCCAGGCCGTGCGTTGCAGGCGGCCGAAGCGGCTATTGCCAACCCGCTGCTGGACGAAACCTCGATGAAGGGCGCACAGGGCCTGCTGATCTCCATCACGGGTGGTCGTGACCTGACGCTGTTTGAAGTCGATGAAGCTGCAACCCGTATCCGTGAAGAAGTGGATGCGGACGCCAACATCATCCTCGGCGCAACCTTCGACGAAGCGTTGGAAGGCCTGATTCGCGTGTCTGTTGTGGCCACCGGCATCGACCGCGCTGCCAATGCGCTGGAAGCCCGCGGCGCTGAAATGCGCAGCATGGCGGCCAAGCCTCTGATTCGCCCGTCGGCTGCCTTTGCTCCGGCACCTGCGGCTCCGGCACCGCAGCCAGCGCCTGTTGCTGCCGCACCGGCACCTGTTGCCCAGCCTGTTCGTGATATGCCCGCCCGTGATGCGATTGCAGATCAGATCCGCGCCGCAGAAGCCGCTTTGGAACGTGAACTGGAAATTGCCCTGACCCGTCAGGAAACTGCTGTGCAGACCCCGGCACCCGTTGCTGCACCACAGCCAATGGCTGCTGCTGACGACTTCCGCCCGCAGAGCAAGCTGTTTTCCTCGTTTGCAGCCCCTGAGCAGCCGGTTGCCCGTGCACCCGCTCCGCAGCCAGCGCCAGCCGCCCCGCAGCCATCGGTCTTCCGTCAGGAGCCTGTTGCTCCGGTCATGCGTCAGCCAGAGCCGGTTCGTATGCCGAAGGTAGAAGACTTCTCTCCTGTTGTTCAGGCCGAGATGGAACATCGCAACCAGCCGCAGGCAGCGCAGTCCGCAGAAGATCGTGGTCCAATGGGTCTGTTGCGTCGCATCACCTCGTCGCTGGGCCGTCAGGATGAGGGCGTGGCTGATATGGCTCCGGCAGCACCTGCTGCCGCTCCGCAACAGCGCCGCCCCTTGACGCCAGAAGCCAGCGTTTATGCGCCACGCCGGGGCAATCTTGATGATCAGGGCCGTCAGGTGCCGCAGGCACGGACATCCCACGATGATGATCAGCTGGAAATTCCGGCCTTCCTGCGTCGTCAGTCGAACTGATCTTGACCGCCGTACACAGCTTTTTAAGCCCGGATTGCAAAATCCGGGCTTTTTCTGTGTTGCAGACCTTGGTCATCCACAGATTTCCTTGTGTTTTTTCAATTGGATGGCTTCGTAACAATCGGAAAGAAACATTGATTTGGAATGTTATGATTCAAACCGTATACCGCGGATGAAGAGACAAAACGTTGCGGCTCGAACATGGGGTCAGCAATGATTTTGAGAAAAGGCGGCCCGGGTGTTTGTGTTTTCGGGTGCTGCGTATTTTGAAAGGTAGAAAGTCCATGGCAATCGGTTTGTTGAGCTTCCAGACGACCATCGCTCAACCTGCGACCCTCAAGGGTATTGGTGTGCATTCCGGTCAACCTGTGACAATGAGCTTTTTGCCAGCGGATGCGGATACGGGCATTGTTTTCCACCGCCAGCACGCCAATGGCTCGGTCACAGAGCTGCGGGCTGTGGCCTCGCAGGTGGGCAATACGGATCTGAGCACGGTTCTTGGTTTTTCGCCAGCCAATTGGGTTGCCACTGTCGAACATGTGATGGCTGCAATCTATTCTCTTGGGCTGGACAATCTGATTGTTGAAGTGGATGGGCCAGAAACGCCAGTGATGGATGGCAGTTCTGCCGTTTACATTGACGCCATCGAGCAGGCGGGCATTGTCAGTCTCGATGTCAAGCGCCGCTATATTCGGGTGATCAAGCCGGTTCGCGTTGAAAATGGTGCCTCCTGGGCAGAGTTTCGTCCCTATGAGGGCACGCGATTCGACGTTGAAATCGATTTTGACTGCCCATTGATTGGTCGTCAGTCGTGGCAGGGTGATCTGACGCCTGAAAACTTCAAGCGTGAATTGTCGCGTGCCCGCACTTTTGGCTTCATGCGCGATGTGGAGCGCCTGTGGGCTGCTGGTCTGGCGCTTGGCTCCTCGCTTGAAAATTCCGTGGTGATCTCGGATGACGATAAGGTCGTCAACGTCGAGGGTCTGCGCTATCCGGATGAATTTGCCCGTCACAAGACATTGGATGCTGTGGGCGATCTGGCTTTGGCTGGCGCGCAATTTATTGGCGCTTACCGTTCCTATCGCGGTGGCCACAAGATGAATTCCATGGCGCTGAAGGCACTGCTGTCTGATGCCAGCGCCTATGAAGTGGTAGAGGCACCCGGTGCCCGCCGTGGGCAGGCGCGTGCGCGGGAATTTGTTGCGGTAAACGCACCCGGCTTTGCGCCTTGGACGGCATAATCCGAATCGGGCTGATTTTAAAGTGGCACCGTGAGGTGCCATTTTTATTTTATGGTGCAAAAGCGGCTCAAGCTTCAGCAAAATAGTGCATAAAACATGGCATTTCAGCGTTACGCCATAAAAATGCGTTAAATCATCAGCATTGCGTTGCCCTCATCTAGTCTTTATGGCTAAAAACGCCATGCGGACGCGATGGCTTGTAAAGCGCCGCTGCAATCGGGATCTGTCGTATGAGTGAAGTGAAGTCTTCCATGGTTCATCAAACTGCGCGTGTTGCGGCTGTTTGCCTGTCAATCTTTGGTTCTGCCGCGCTGTTAACGGCCTGCGGCACGGACAAGGACATTGACATCACCAAGCTTGGCATGGAGACCGATCCGCCAGAAATGTTGTATAATCAGGGTCTTGCCAACATCAAGGCCGGTAATCTTGCCGAAGCTGGCCGCAAGTTTGATGCGGTGGACAAGCAAAATCCATTCTCGGATTGGTCCCAGAAGGCGCTCGTGATGAGCACGTTCGTCAAATATCGCCAGAATCAATATAGCGAAGCAATTTCGACAGGTAATCGCTACATGACCCTTTATCCTTCGACGAAGGATTCGGCCTATGTGCAATATCTGATTGGTCTGTCAAACTGGCGCCAGATTGCCAGTGTCACGCAGGACCAGAAATTTGCCACCCGCACCATCGAAGCCATGAACAAGGTGGTGAAAAACTACCCGACCTCAGAATATGTTGCCGATGCACAGGCAAAGATGCGCTTTGCGCGTGACCAGTTGGCTGGCAAGGAAATGCAGGTTGGCCGTTACTATCTGGAACGCAAGGAATATCTGGCCGCCATTCAGCGTTTCCGCGTGGTTGTCGAGCAGTATTCCAATACCAACCAGATTGAGGAAGCGCTGGCGCGTCTGGTTGAGGCCTATTATGCCATGGGTGTTGTGCAGGAAGCGCAAACGGCGGCAGCCGTGCTGGGGCACAATTACCCGGACAGCAAATGGTACAAGGATAGCTATCAATTGTTGAAGAGCGGTGGCGTCTCGCCAAGCGAAAGCCAGGAATCGTGGATTTCCAGGGCAGGCAAGAAGCTTTTCACCAGCGATAGTGACTCGTAATCATAGCCCCCATATCAATCATCGTCCCACAAGAGATGTGAACACTCATGCTTGTCCAGCTTTCGATCCGGGACATCGTTTTGATCGAGCGGCTCGACCTTGGCTTTTCCGCAGGACTTTCCGTGCTGACGGGGGAGACGGGTGCGGGCAAGTCTATCCTGCTGGATAGCCTGTCGCTGGCCCTTGGTGGGCGCGGCGACGGCGGCCTTGTGCGCCATGGCGAAGACAAGGGGCAGGTGACGGCGGTGTTTGATGTGCCAATGGTGCATCCGGCCCGCGCACTGTTGCGCGAAAACTCGATTGATGATGATGGCGATCTGATTTTTCGTCGGGTGCAATCGGCCGATGGTCGCACCCGCGCCTATATCAATGATCAGGCGGTGAGTGTGCAGCTGATGCGCCAGGCCGGTCTGCATCTGGTGGAAATTCATGGTCAGCATGATGATCGTGCCCTTGTCGATACCGGCGCGCATCGCATGTTGCTGGATGCCTTCGCCGGATTGACCGACGAAGCGCTGGCGCTGGGCGATAGCTATCGCCGCTGGCGCGAGGCAGAGCGGCATTTCAAAACCCACAAAGCCAAGGTTGAGGCCGCCGCCCGCGAGGCTGATTATCTGCGCGCCTCGGTGGAAGAGCTGGAGGGCCTGAACCCGAAGGATGGCGAAGAAGACGATCTGGCCGAGCGCCGCTCACGGATGCAAAAGTCTGAGCGGATTGCCGGTGATATTTCCGAGGCCAGCGAATTTCTGAACGGCAACAGTTCGCCCGTGCCGCTGATTGCATCAATGATGCGCAGGCTGGAGCGCAAAAGCGCGGAAGCGCCGGGCCTGCTGGAAGAGACGGTCAGTCTGCTGGGCACGGCACTGGATACGCTGTCCAGC
Organism: Gillisella vitis; assembly: GCF_014204625.1. GTDB lineage: Bacteria > Pseudomonadota > Alphaproteobacteria > Rhizobiales > Rhizobiaceae > Allorhizobium > Allorhizobium vitis_F. The sequence continues at coordinate 35,177 of NZ_JACHLU010000004.1, forward strand.
GCCCAGATGGAGGTCGAATCGGCGCTGCGGCGCACCGAGTTTGATCCGCGTGAGCTGGAGCGGGTGGAGGAGCGGCTGTTTGCCCTGCGGGCGGCTGGCCGCAAATATTCTGTCGCGGTTGCTGATCTTCCGGCGCTGGCGCAGAAAATGATTGCCGATCTGGCTGATCTGGATGCGGGCGAAGACAAGCTGGGCAAGCTGGAAAAAGCGGTAGGCGAAGCCAGGGCGATTTATAATGCAGCGGCACAATCGCTCTCAGGCAAACGCCAGAATGCGGCCTCTGCGCTGGCCGAGGTGGTGATGGCCGAGCTGCCAGCGCTGAAGCTGGAGCGCGCCCGTTTCATGGTGCAGGTCACATCCGATGCCAGCAATGCCTCTGCCGAGGGAATTGATCTGGTGGAGTTTCATGTTCAGACCAATCCCGGCACGCGGCCAGGCCCGATCATGAAAGTGGCCTCTGGGGGCGAGCTTTCACGCTTCCTGCTGGCGCTGAAAGTGGCGCTGGCGGATCGTGGCTCGGCACCCACGCTGGTGTTTGACGAAATTGATACGGGCGTTGGCGGTGCGGTGGCTGATGCCATTGGCCAGCGGCTGAAACGATTGTCCGATACGGTGCAGGTGTTATCCGTCACCCATGCGCCGCAGGTGGCAGCAAGAGCCGCCACGCATTTGCTGATTTCCAAGGGGCCAGCCAGCGATGGCAGCGACAAGATTGCCACGGCGGTTGCCACCATTGGCCCAGAGCATCGGGTGGAGGAAATTGCCCGTATGCTGGCCGGAGCCTCGGTGACGGATGAGGCACGGGCGGCAGCGGCCAAGCTTTTGAATTACGATTAATTCGTATAGTATATGTTTTTACTTTATCTTTTCTGGAGCTTAGGAGGGCGCTATGTCTGCGACCAATTTCAAAACTGAAAACGATACATATCGTAAGCTGATAGGGAACGGCTTGACGTATCATGTGCCGCGTTTCCAGAGGGATTATAGTTGGGGAGAGGAGGAATGGGACGATTTGTGGCAGGATATTGTTAACACGGTTTCTGATGGCGGTGAGTCTGCGCATTACATGGGATATCTTGTGTTGCAGACGATTGATGATAAAAAATTCGATATTGTTGATGGCCAGCAACGTCTCACGACGTTGAGCTTATGTGTGCTAGCAGCATTGAAGCAGCTTAAGGGGCTTATCTCGCAAGGTGTTGACATAGAGCGTACTCAACAACGCCTCGAAGGACTACGACAAACATATGTAGGATATCTTGATCCAGTGACGCTTGTGTCTCGTTCAAAGCTTACACTTAATAGAAATAATGATACATATTACCAAACATATCTTGTGCCGCTTCCAGAAAAACTTCCTCAACGCGGATTTAAAGCTTCAGAGCATAGCTTGAGAAAAGCGTTCGAGTGGTTTGATAAAAAACTTAGAGACTATGTACGAGGTGCAAGCGATCCGGGTTTGGAAATTGCTCAACTCATTGATCGCATGAGTGATCGGCTTTTCTTTACAGTGATTACTGTCACGGATGAGTTGAACGCATATAAAGTATTCGAGACGTTAAATGCGCGGGGCGTTCGCTTATCAGCAACAGATCTGCTTAAAAATTATCTCTTTTCAGTTCTTCATAGAGAAGGACGTCATGAGCATGAATTGAAAAGCCTTGATGATCGTTGGGAACAGATTGTTGGAAGATTAGGTGCCGAGAGCTTTCCGGATTTTCTCCGTGTATTTTGGATTAGTAGCCGCAGTTTTGTTCGGCAAGCTGAACTGTTTAAAGTGATTAGGTCTCAAATTCATGATCGGTCAGCTGTTTTCACGTTGATAACTGAACTTGAAAATAACATGGATAATTATCTTGCCTTGGTGAGTCCTGAGGTTTCTCATTGGGGGAAAAAAACTAAAGAGTACGCTCAGTTACTCAAGATGTTTAGTGTCAAACAACCTATACCATTGTTGCTTGCTGCAAGCCGAGTTCTTGATGAAAATGGCTTTGAGATGGTTTTACGTGCTTTGGTGTCCATATCGTTTCGGTACAATGTAATAGGAAATTTGCAAACAGGTGAACAGGAGCGCGTTTACCATGCCGAAGCGGCTCGTATATCAAAGGGAGAACACACTCGGGTTCAAGAAATATTAGAAGGCATTAAAGCCGTCTACCCAAGTGATGATTCATTCAAGGCAAATTTTGCTGAGAAATCAATTGTGACAAAAAATTCGAGGAATAGGCGTATTGTTCGTTACATATTGAATGAAATTGAACGGCAAAGCGGCGGATTACCCATTGATATTGAGGATGATAAGTTCAACATTGAACATGTTTGTCCAACAAATCCTGAGGAAGGTTGGGATAAATTTTCAACTGAAGAGGTCGAAGCTCTCACTGAAAGGATTGGAAATTTAGTGCTGCTGGAAGAGGCGCTCAATCGGCAGGCTGCCAATAACCAGTATGTTGATAAGGTGCCGATTTACAAACAGAGTAATTTGCTTTTGGTGAAAAAGCTCGTGGAGGATTATGAAGATTGGACCCCGCAAAAAATCGCTCTACGCCAAAGAAGTCTCGCTAAGAGTGCAGTGACCGTGTGGAAAGTAGCGCAGTACGGATAAATCATTCGTCAAATATTTTGAACTGTTAATATGACACTCGTTTCAATTTTAATTGTAATGAACGGGTGGCTATCCGTAACTTTGAGTCTTGTTGTAGAGGTGTTCAGTCAACATATAAGCAGTCCGTGTAGCGGGGGCGCTGTGAACATGCTTGATGTTGTTTCCACCTATTGGCCGCATCTTCTGGCGGTGGTGTCCACGGTGATGGGGGTGGTTGCGGCTGTGCATGTGGCCATGACCAAGCGCGATGTGCGCTCGGCCAATGCCTGGGTTGGCGTTATTGTTCTGTCTCCGATTTTGGGTGCGCTGGTTTATGCGGTGGCGGGTATCAACCGTATGCGCAGGGCGTCGTATATTGCCAAGCGCTCGCGCAGGCAGCGTCGGTTGAATACGGCCCTTGCCCGCTATGCCGTGGCAGCTGGCGTGGTGGAAGAGCGGTTTGGCGGGCGCATGGAAGCGCTGCGGCGGTTGGGAGATCGTGTTGCCGTGCATCCGCTCAGTTCCGGCAATCAGCTGGTGCCCCTGACCACAGGCGATGCCGCCTATGCGGCCATGGGTCAGGCGATTGATGCGGCAGAGCACAGTATTCTGCTGGAAACCTATATTTTCGATAGAGATCGGGCCGGGGTCATCCTGGCCGACAAGCTGATTGCCGCCCACAAACGCGGTGTGGTGGTGCGGGTGCTGATTGATGCCGTTGGGGCGCGCTATAGCGTTCCCAGTATCGTGCAATATCTGCGAGATGGCGGCGTGACGGTGGCCTCTTTTAACGGCAAGGTTATCATGGGCCTGCGCCTTCCTTACGCAAACTTGCGCACCCACCGCAAGATTCTGGTGGTGGATGGCGCGGCCGCGTTTATGGGTGGCATGAATATCCGCGATGCCTTTACGGGGCCTGATGCGTCGCATGATACACATTTCAGGGTCATGGGGCCGCTGGTGGCCGATATTTTCTCAGTGGCGGCGGAAGACTGGTATTTTGAGACCGGCGAAGTGCTGGAGGGTGAGGTCTGGCAGATCCATCTGGCAGACGACACCGAAAAGACGGTGGCCTTTGCCCGCGTTGTTGTGACCGGGCCGGATTCCAATCTCGAGTGCAATCATAAGGTGTTAACAGGTGCGTTTTCGGTGGCAAAACGCTCGATTCGCATCATATCGCCGTATTTTTTGCCGGATGCGGTGTTTCTGGCCGCACTGGCCACGGCGGCGCGGCGCGGTGTGGCGGTGGACATCATTGTGCCGTCAAAAAACAATCTGGCCATTGTCAGTTCTGCAATGAACGCCCAGTTTGAGCAGATCATCAAAAATGGCTGTCGGATTTTTCGCTCGACCGGCCCGTTTGACCATTCGAAATTGCTGGTGGTGGATGGGCGCTGGTCCTATGTCGGCTCTTCCAATCTCGATTCGCGCTCCTTACGACTGAATTTTGAGATCGATCTGGAAGTGTATGACGAGGATTTTGCAGGCTTTGTTGAGCGCCGTTTTGCAGAACGCATGGTTGATGCGCAAGCGGTGACGTTGAACGAGTTGCAAAGTCAGCCATTTCCGCTCAGGCTGTTGCAGCGGGTGCTCTGGCTTGGTTCGCCTTATCTTTAGAGTTTGTCAGGGAAAAGTGGAATCCGGTTTTACTGATCAGACAAACGAAAACAAAGAAATTGAGAGTCTGTCTGGTTCAATCTGAACCAGACAGACTCTAAGTGTGGTGATGATCGATCAGCATGAAAAAACAAAACCCTACTCTCCGCTCACAAATGCTGACATCCTTGCGCAACCACCGCAGCCGATCCTCGGGCGCAATTGATGAGGAGCGCAAGGCCGGCCTGCTGGTGGCCTCCTATAATGTGCATAAATGTATCGGCAATGATGGGCAGTTTGACCCCGAACGGGTGCTGCATGTGATCCGCGAGATGGGCCCGGATGTGATTGCCTTGCAGGAGGCCGATCAGCGTTTTGGCGAGCGCAATGGCCTGCTGGATCTGGCCCGCCTGCATGGTGAAACCGGGCTGACGCTGGTGCCGGTGGAGGGGTTGCCCAACAGCCATGGCTGGCGCGGCAATGTGCTGCTGTTTCGGGAAGGGGTGGTGCGAGACGTGCGGCCTTTCAAGCTGCCGGGGCTGGAGCCGCGCGGCGCTGTGGTGGCCGAGATCGATCTGGGGGCAGGGCGCGAGTTGCGCATCATTGCCGCCCACCTTGGCCTGTTGCGCTGGGCGCGGCGCAGGCAGGCCGATTTCATTCTGGGGCTGATGCGCGAAAGCACTGACTGTCCCACCGTGTTGATGGGCGATTTCAATGAATGGCGGGTTGGCCCCGGCTCGGCTCTCACACGGTTTGAGCCGCTGTTTGGGCCACTGCCGCCGCCGGTGCCAAGCTTTCCGGCACGCTTGCCAATGCTGGCGCTGGATCGGATCATGACCAATCGTCCCGGCCTGATTATTGATATGCGGGTGCATGATACGCCACTTGCACGCATGGCGTCTGACCATCTGCCGCTGAAGGCGTGGATTGATCTTGAGCAAGCTGTTGAGGATGGTGTCACGGTGTGATCTCATCTTTCCATTCGGCAAAATTCGGGTAAGACCGGGGCGGATAAAAGCAGGAGTGTGTGATGGCCTATGCATCGATTGCCGTGAACGAGTTGAGTGAAGAACAGGCAAAGGCCGAGCTGGCAAGGCTGGCCGCAGACATTGCCCATCACGATGCGCTCTATCACGGCAAGGATGCGCCGGAAATTTCCGATGCTGATTACGATGCGCTCAAGCGTCGTAACGATGCGATTGAAGCACAATTTCCGCAATTGCTGCGCACTGATAGCCCGTCGCAACGGGTGGGGGCGGCACCTGCTGGCATTTTCTCGCAAGTCACCCATGCCCGGCCCATGCTGTCGCTGGACAATACGTTTTCCGATGAGGATGTCAGTGATTTCGTGGCTTCCGTCTATCGTTTTCTCGGCGTCATCCCGGACAATTCCATTGCCTTTACCGCTGAGCCGAAAATTGATGGCCTGTCGATGTCGATCCGCTACGAAAACCGAAAGCTGGTGACGGCAGCGACGCGCGGCGACGGCACGACGGGCGAAAATGTCACTGCCAATATTCTCACCATCAAGGAAATCCCCACCGAACTGCCAGCTGACGCGCCCGATGTGGTGGAAGTGCGCGGCGAGGTCTATATGGCCAAGAGCGATTTTCTGGCGCTGAACGCCGAGATGGAAGCCCAAGGCAAGCAGACCTACGTGAACCCGCGCAACACCGCCGCCGGATCGCTGCGCCAGCTTGATGCGAAGGTGACGGCCAGCCGCAAACTGAAATTTTTCGCTTACGCTTGGGGTGAAATGGCTGAGATGCCCGCTGACAGCCAATGGGGCATGGTCGAGGTGTTCAAGCGCTGGGGCTTTCCGGTCAATCCGCTGACCAGACGGCTCTCATCCGTGGAAGACATCATCAGCCACTACCGCGAGATTGGCCTGCAAAGAGCTGATCTGGATTACGATATTGATGGCGTGGTCTATAAGGTCGATCGGCTGGATTTGCAGGCGCGGCTTGGCTTTCGCTCGCGCTCGCCACGCTGGGCCACGGCCCATAAATTCCCGGCGGAACAGGCATTTACCAAGGTGGAAGCCATTGATATTCAGGTGGGGCGCACCGGCGCACTGACGCCTGTTGCGCGGCTGGAGCCGATCACCGTGGGCGGTGTGGTTGTCACCAATGCCACACTGCACAATGCCGATTATATCGAGGGCATTGGCAATGGTGGTGAGCGGATACGGGCAGAGGGCCACGATATTCGCATTTGCGACACCGTGATTGTGCAGCGGGCAGGCGATGTGATCCCGCAGGTGTTGGATGTGGTGCTGGAAAAGCGCCCGGACACAGCAGTGAAATATGAATTTCCCAAAACCTGCCCGGTCTGCGGCAGTCATGCCGTGCGCGAAAAGAACGAGAAAACCGGCAAGCTGGATTCGGTGACCCGCTGCACGGGCGGCTTTGTGTGTTCTGCGCAGGCCAAGGAGCACATCAAGCATTTCGTGTCGCGCAATGCCTTTGACATTGAAGGGCTTGGCACCAAGCAGGTCGATTTCTTCTTTGAAAGCAATGACGAGCTGATGAACATCCGCACCGCACCGGATATTTTCACACTGAAAAAACGGCAGGAGTCGTCGGTGTTTACGCGACTGGAAAATGTCGATGGCTTTGGCCGCGTCAGCGTGCGCAAGCTGTTTGACGCCATTGATGCCCGGCGCGAGATTGCCCTGAACCGTTTCATTTTTGCCCTTGGTATTCGCCACGTCGGCGAAACCACCGCCAAGCTGCTGGCCCGCTCCTATGGCTCTTATGCCGCTTTTGCTCAAGCCATGCAGGAGGCCGCCCCCAAATTTGGCGAGGCATGGAGCGAACTGAACAGCATCGACGGGATCGGCGAAGTGGTGGCCGCCTCCATCGTCGAGTTTTTCAACGAGCCACGCAATATGGATGTCGTCTCCCGCTTGTTGCACGAAGTGACTCCACAGGATGCGGAAGCCGTAACGGCAAGTGACAGCCCAGTGGCGGGCAAAACCGTGGTGTTTACCGGCTCGCTGGAACGCTTCACGCGGGACGAAGCCAAGGCCCGTGCGGAAAGCCTTGGTGCCAAGGTGGCGGGGTCTGTGTCGAAAAAAACCGATTATCTGGTGGCCGGGCCAGGGGCTGGCTCCAAACTCGACAAGGCCCGCGAGGTGGGCGTGACGGTGATGACCGAGGATGAGTGGTTGGCGCTGATTGGCGGGTGAGGGGCACGCTGACCTTTCACAATACTCCAATTTATACTTCCCGCAAAAGCTCTCATCGCCCGTCGCTTTTTTGAAACAGTCATCGCTGATGTATAGGCTTCATTGTCCGTGTTACGGTGCAATGCAGCATTTTATGTGCTGTGCAGCGAAAAAATATCTATAAAATACAAAGGTTTATGTTGGTGGGGCAAGCTCTGGGAGCCTCGCTTTGACTTTTTCTGGGTTGAAAAAAACAATCAAACTTTCCAATTACAATTTAGGGTAGTTTCATAATTTATTGGCTGCTAAATTTCTTTCGAAAATTTTAAATCTCCCAAGATTAATGAGGTTCGTTATGAATGAAATTGTGAGGCTCATAAATAAGCATAATGAAGTAAGAACAGGTGCTATTAACCTGATTGTCAGTGAAAACAGAATGTCTCCTGAGGCTTTGGCGGCCTTGAGTTCTGATCTTGCATCACGATATGCGGCACCTTTCTATGCGGGGACGGATGTTTCTCAGGAAATAGTGTCTCTGACGGAGCAGAAGGCCAAAAAGCTCTTCAATGCAGATTATGTGAATATCTCGCCAATTTCTGGTAGCGCCAGCCTGATGGCTGTGGTGTTTGCCTTGACCTCGCCGGGTGACAAGGTCGGGCGCGTGCCTCCTTTCTTTCCAGGTGGCGGCTATCCTTTCAATTACGAGGTGTTTGACCGTGTTTCCCTGCCTCTCCCGTTCGATGATACGGAGTGGCAGCTTGATCTGGAAGCGACGCTGGAATTGCTGGAGCGGGAAAAGCCGAAACTGGTCATTTTGGGCGCGTCCATCTTCACCGTTCCCATGCCGGTGCGTGAAGTGGCCGATCTTGTGCACAGCTATGGCGGCATCGTTGCCTATGATGGTTCCCACAGCCTTGGTCTGATCGTTGGCAAGCAATATCAGGACCCGCTCAATGAGGGCGCGGATATTCTGTTTGGCTCGACCCACAAGACTTTCCCCGGTCCACAAGGCGGACTTATCGTCACCAACAGCAAGGAATTGAACGACCGCATTGACATCGTTTCCAATTTCACGCCGCTGAACGGGCCCACGATGATCTGCAACCCGCATCTGGCCCGCATCGCTTCGCTGGGCATTGTCATCGATGAAGTGCCGTGGGAGCGTTATGCCGAGCAGATTGTCAAAAATTCCCGTGCCTTTGCCAATACGCTCCACGCCAGAGGCTATGAAATGCGTGGCCAATCCACTCGAAAATTCTCGGAGTTTTCCTATTGCCATCAGGTGCTTCCCAAGCTTGATCGGCAGATGGGTCAGCAATACCGCGACAAGCTGAAGTTGCATAACATCCATGTTGACGGCTTCATGCGCGTTGGCACCGCAGAAATCACCCGACTTGGCTATGTTGAGGCCGATTGCACCCGCATTTCGGAAATCATGGCCGATATTGTCTCGAGCAATCAGGATGTCATTCCCTCACTGCGCCATGAGGTCATGGATATGAATGCCAGCCACCAGCAGATTGTCATGTGATTTTCATTTTCCCTTCCTGTCGAACGGAGGGGAGCCCGATATTTCCCAGGGAGTCTTTATTGTGTCTATGAAACAAGATTCGGCATCAGCCGACGAAATCGTCATTCCCGGAAGCGTCGGCCAGACCGACTATGATACGATCATCATCGGCTCTGGCTTTGGCGGCAGTGTTGCCGCGCTCAGGTTGTGTGAAGCGTTCCAGAAGGCTGGTTATGTTGTCGAGGTGGGCAAGCCCGTGCTGCTGCTGGAGCGTGGCAAGGATTGGTGGGGCAATCTGACGGGAAAGCCCACCACCGCGCCGCCCTTCTGCAATTATCGCCAGCCGGATGGGCGTGCTGGCTGGATGGCGAAAGTCGAGCCGTTCGGCACCCCGCAATCTCCACCGGCCACCTATGGCCAGCCCGAGGATTTGGGTGATGCGACCGGCAACTTCAATACGATGACCACCTATGCGCAGCGTCCGATCCCGGTCTATCCCGGCCTGGTCGAGACGATCACCGCGTTTGATAAAGGCTTGCCGACCATGACCACCATCGTCGGCGCGGCGCTGGGCGGTACGTCGCAGGTCTATAACACGTTCTTCCAGAAGCCGTCGCAACTGGCCTTCACTCTGGCGTTCCGCGATCCGGAAAATCTGGATTCCTATCATGATGTGCTGCTGTCCTACGGCGAACTGGCAGAGCATTACGACACCGTTGAGCAGATGATGGGTCCGAAAACCATCGATGCCAAGGAAAATCAGGTGTCGTTGGCGGTGACGTCGGGCGACGCGAGCCTGGTGGCCTCCTACCCGCTCAAGGATAGTCCTCCCTATCTCTCGACCCGCAGTTTCAGGGAGCAGGTCGAGAAGATCGAAGCGGCGGTTCAGTCCGGGACCGTCGAAACGACGATCCAGTCGATCAAGCTGGAGTATACCAAGCTGGCGCTCGACTGGAGCGTGGTGTGCAAGGAAGTCAATGTCGAAATGCTGCCGTCCGCCATCATCGGTGAAATGTGGTATGGCATGAACAGCTATTCGATCTCGACGACGTCGGGAGGCAATGAATTGCTGGGCGTCAAGAAGGCGCTGGACCAGAACTACCTGAAACAGGCCAAGGACACCGGCCTGCTTGATATTCGCTGCCTGAGCAATGTCACCAATGTCTATCAGGACCCCAGTTCCATCGGCCAAAATCCGGTCTATATCGTTACTGTCGATCAGATTGTGCCAACCGATCCCACCAAGCCGACATCGGTGACCTATCGGGCGAATAACGTGATCTTCTCGGCTGGCTCCATGCATACGGCATCGATGCTGCTGGAATATTCCAACAATGCCAATCCGGAAGCGCCGGACACCACTGGCCTGCCAGCGTTGAGCGACTATGTCGGCAGGTTCTGGGGGCAGAACGGTGATGTTACCGGCACGCAGGACATGAGTTGCAGGACGCGGCCTTCGGATGGCGGCCCCGGCTCGACCGATGCCTCTTTCTATTTCGTCGCCGATGACAGTCTGGATGGCGTCATCCTTCCTGACGACAAGCTGGAGGCTGCTTTCAATCAGTCGATTGCCTACATGAAGGAGAATAATTCGGCGTCTTTCATTCGCCTCATGCTCTATCCGGCATGGTATGATGAAGCTGACAATCTGCAAAACACCTATAATATGTCGGTCTGCTACCAGCCAGCGCCGGGCAAGTTCATCCCGGACACCTCTTCGGGCCGCACGGTCTATAGTCTTTACTATCCCAATACGCCGGATGCCGGTACGAAGCCGACCAAAGATGGCGACACCAATGTCGGTGTGCTGGATTCGATCACAGCGCTCGCCACGGTGCTGACCGACTGGGGTAAAATCAATGCCAGCAAGGCGGGCGAAAGCCTGATCTTGCGCAACGGCCCTCTCTCCTATCGCGGGGCGCTGCCAGCTCTGCAATCGACCCGGCTGCATCATGCTCGTGGCTTGGAAGACTGGAAAAACAATAGTGTGCCGGAGGAATTTGTGGTGGCCTATGGCGTCACGGCCCATCCGCTTGGCGGCTGCGTGCTCGGCAAGGCCTGCGACACATTCGGTCGGGTCAGGTCTGTCGATAACAAGACGCCGGTGCCCGGCCTCTATGTGGTCGATGGTTCCCTGATTCCCGGTTCCACCGGTGCCGCGACCCCGGCATGGACCATTGCTGCGGTTGCCGAACATTGCATGACGGAAATCACCAGGGATATTGTTGGCTAATGCCGTATTGAGAGTGCTTGAAAGCCTGCCTGACTCAACAATGAGTCAGGCAGGCTCCTTCTGTTTTGTTTGCTGATCAGAGCGCTGGCTTGCACTTTTCTGTCATCAAATCGAGCTGTCCGTGCCGCGCTGCTGCGCAATAGCCATGGCGAAAACACCATTTCCAACGCTCCAGTCCGAATAATCATTCTCATGCATGAAAATGAAAACATCTTTCGGAGAGACTTCGGCGCGCGCTTCGAGGTTTCGGGCAATGGCAGCGTAGAGGGCGCGTTTCATGGCGTCGCTTCGTCCCCGTCGCATGGTGATCTCAACAACAATCACATTCTCTGAGCGGGCAATGCCGTTAAAGCTACGGTCAAAAAAGAAATCACCGTCACGATATTCGCTGACGAGATTGAACAGCTCGTCCTGCGGCATTCCAATGCCTTCCACCAGAGCATCGTGAATACCTTGCACAATCAGGTGCTTGCGTTGCGGTTCCGTCCCATGGGGAAGGGCAGTTCTGACAAATGGCATGGATCAACCTTTATGAATGACAATGCCCCGATTTATCACAAGGAAAATGCTGGATATATTGACATATTGACCTTGTTAATGTGACTTATACTCACATGAAAAACCGTAAAAACTTACCCGTTGCAGCGCTGCGCGCCTTTGAAGCGGCGGCACGTCATGGCAAAATAACCAGTGCAGCGGAGGAGCTGGCCGTGACGCATGGTGCGATCAGCCGCCATGTGAGCCACCTTGAAGCCGTGATTGGCGTGCCGCTTTTTGAGGGTGCACGAAACCGGCCCAGGCTGACGGCGGAGGGCCGCGTGTTTGGCTTTGCGCTGACGGCGGCATTTGATCAGATGGAAGATGCGCTTCGGATTGTGGCGCGCGGCGACGATAATATTCTTGATCTCGCTTGCCTCAGCACATTCGCCATGCGCTGGCTTATTCCGCGCCTGCATGATTTTACGGCAAAATATCCGCAATATGATGTGCGCCTTGCCACCGATGACCGCCCGCCACGCACGCGGGTTGATGTGCAGATTGTGGTTTTATCGTCGGATGTTGCCGTTCCAGACAATGGCTCGTTGCTGTTTCAGGAAGAGCTGGGCTTGATCATTGCGCCATCCTTGGCCTCGGTTGGCTCCGATTTACTCAGCCTGCCACGGCTGGAAACCAGAACCCGTCCGCATGTCTGGCAGGAATGGTCACGTCTCGCTGGTCAGGCTGGACAGGCTGGCACGGCGGCAACAAGAATTTTTGACCATTATCACCTCACCATAGAGGCTGCTTTGAATGGGCTTGGTGCGGCTGTGGTGCCCCGGCATCTGGTGTGTGACGATGTGGCGTGCGGCCGCTTGCTGGCTCCTTATGGATTTTTGCGCAGCGACTATCGATATGTGGTGAACGTTGAGCGGCGTGGACGGCGCAAGACTGAGCATTTCGTACAATGGCTCAAGGAAGCTATTGCGGGTCAGCAGGCAGATACGGTTGCGCTCTCCACCTTGAAAACATCATCCCCGACAAAAACAATCATATAGCCGCCATTGTTCTCGGCATTGCCTGCCCATTGCTTCAGCTGCAAAGCATAGGGTTCTGCCTTCCAGCTGTCGGGATAATCAGGGTCCACCAGCACCGTTATTTGCGGGCCTTGGGTATAGATCATCATATGGGATTTGGCTGGCTCCCATTCCGGGCCGAGGCGGTTATCTGTCATCCACAGACACAGAAAATCGCGGCAGGTTTGCGGGCGGTTTTGGTAGATTTTACACCCCATGCCATCGACGCAATGGATGCACCATGCGTTGGCGAGTTTTGACAGCTCATCAATGTCGGGCAGGCGACAGCAGAGCGTGCAGGTGCCGCAGGTGCGGGGTTTTTGCGGGTCTGGCATTGTGTTCAACGAATATCGGGTGCCTACAAAAAATAAGGGGCGGTTTTCACCGCCCCAATGTCTTGCTCAACCCTTGGGCTTGAAGCTTTTCTTTTTTGCGCCAGCCGGGCCATCAAACTTGCCCTTTGGCTTGCCTGCATAGGCCGGCTTGTCGCTTTTGCCAGCATAAGCGGGCTTTGCGGGCTTGTCCCAGCTGCGGCCTTCACCAGCGACATAAGGCTTTTTCTTGGGCTTGGATTCGCCCCAGACATCCGCATCGACTTTGGCCAACTCGTCCTTATAGACGCGGCGCTCAGAGGATTCGGCCTTTTTGGCATAAGGCTTCTTGTCGCCAAAGCTTGGCTTGTCACCATAGGGCTTGCGGTCGCCGTCTTCGCGTGGCGGGCGGGCGGCGCGTTCCTTTGGTGGAGCGTTAAAATCGGGCATTCCGGGCAATTGCTTGACGGTAATGCCGCGCTCCATGGTCTTGTTGGGACCAAGGGCGGTCAGGAATTTATCCAGATGGCCTTGTGAAATTTCCACAAAGGTCTCTTCCGGCTGCATCTTGATGGCACCAATTTCATTCTTGGTGATGTTGCCGTTGCGGCACAGCATGGGGATCAGCCAGCGTGGCTCGGCGCTTTGGCGGCGACCAATGGACAGCGAAAACCACACGCTTGGGCCAAATTCGCTGCGCGGACGCGAAGGCGTGTTTGGCTCATAGGTGTCGCCTTCACGGCGCTCGCGGGCGGGCTGAACCTTGACGTCCATCAGGTCTTCCGGTGCCGAGCGGGTGGCGCGATAGCCGCGCAAGAAGGCGGCGGCAACCTTTTCAGCGCCGTGGGCTGCCAGCAGCCGTGCAATGGTATCGGTTTCGTCTTCGGTGATCTTTTCCTGGAAGACCGGATCAGCCATCAGGCGTTCGTCATCACGGGCCAGAACTTCGTCAGCAGATGGGGGCTTAACCCAGGCAGGCTGCACATTGGCACCGCCCAGAATGCGCTCTGCCTTGCGGCGCTGGCTCATGGGAACAACGAGAGCCGAAACACCCTTGTTGCCAGCGCGGCCAGTACGGCCAGAGCGGTGCAGCAGGGTTTCCGAATTGGTCGGCAGATCGGCGTGGATAACCAGCTCAAGGCCGGGAAGGTCGATGCCGCGGGCGGCAACGTCGGTTGCCACGCACACGCGGGCGCGGCCATCACGCATGGCTTGCAGGGCGTGGGTGCGCTCGTTCTGCGACAGCTCACCAGACAGAGCCACCACCGAGAAGCCGCGATTGTGCAGGCGGGCGGTGAGGTGGTTGACGTTGGCGCGGGTGGAGCAAAACACAATCGCGTTGCGGGCTTCATAAAAGCGCAGCGCGTTGATAATGGCGTTTTCCTTATCCGCGGGTGCCGTCAGCATCGCGCGGTATTCAATATCCACGTGCTGCTTGCGCTCGGATACGGTCTCGATGCGCTTGGCATTGCGCTGATAGCTCTTGGCAAGATCGGCAATCGAGCGCGGTACAGTGGCCGAGAACATCAGGGTGCGGCGTTCATCTGGCGATGCTTCCAGAATGAATTCCAGATCTTCGCGGAAGCCGAGGTCCAGCATTTCGTCGGCTTCGTCCATCACCACGGCCTGAAGGCCGGAGAGGTCGAGGGCGCGGCGGGTGATATGGTCACGCAGACGGCCTGGTGTGCCAACAACAATATGGGCACCCCGTTCCAGCGCGCGGCGCTCGTTGCGAATGTCCATGCCGCCAACACAGGTGGCAAACACCGCGCCGGTGTTTTCATAGAGCCACTCCAGCTCGCGCTGCACCTGCAAGGCCAGTTCGCGGGTGGGGGCAATGCAGAGTGCCACAGGCTGGGTGGTGGCCCGGCCAAAACGGTTTTCGCCGCCCAGCAATGTGGGAGCCAGCGCCAGACCAAAGGCAACGGTTTTGCCAGAGCCGGTCTGAGCCGAAACCAGCGCATCACGCCCTTCGAGATCTTCATCGATCATCGCTTGCTGAACAGGGGTGAGGGTGGCGTAACCACGTTTGCGCAAGGCCTCGGCAATCGCCGGGACGATGCCGTCATAAATAGTCATGGGGTCATCTCTCGAAATGTCTGTCTAAGGTCATGCATAAAGCACGACGCCCGCCGATTGCGGGTATGTTGAGGCGTTCCTAACCGGGAAACGCCAGAAAGTACAGAGGGGAGCTGCAAAAAGCCACCAAGATGGTGAAGAGGGGGTGGGAAACCCCTCTTGATATTTGCTCATGCGCGGATGCGGGCCATGGCATAGGCATCCACAAAGCTGCCATCCCGATAAGCGAAGGCGCGGTGCAGGCCCTCACGCTCAAAGCCGAAGCTTTCATAAAGGGCTATGGCACCAGTGTTGTCGGTATAAACTGTCAGTTCCAGCCGTTTGATGTTCATCCAGTTGTCGGCAATGGCAACAAGCTCGCCCAGCAGGGCGCGGCCAATACCACGGCGATGATAGGAGTCGTGCACACCCATGCCAATGCTGGCGGTGTGGCTGCGGCGGCCTGCCAATTGAGTCATGGCTGCATTGCCAACGAACAGGTTGTTGATCAAAGCGGCAAGCGACACCACATTGGCAGGCAAGGTTTCAATGTGTTTTCTTGCGCTTTGCGTCACAGGATAAGGTGGGCGAAGTGTGCCGCCGCGCACGCCGGGCAAGCTTTGCATGGCGGTGATGCCTTCGGCGTCATCCGGGCAGATCGCACGAATAATCAATCCCTCTGGCCATCGGGCATTTGCGGCAATCGCAGGAATAGGTGGGGTGCTTGACATATCTGCTCTCTCATGTGGCGAAGGAGCAGGGACATTGTTCAACCCTGCTCATCATCGCAGGGTTGGTGGGGTATGATCGTCGTTAAGCGCTAGCCGCGCGACACCATCCCCACGTTCCCTGTGGAACGGTGGTGGTAAGGGTCATCACGTGGGTCGAGCGGTTTGCGATCATGCCTTGAGTTTTGCTGGGTTTGAAGGGCTTGTCAACAAGCCGGTTCTTGCCAGATGTTGTTTTGTGTTTTACGCCGTGGTCATGCCTATACCGTCACAGCAGAGCGGCAAAACCATTGCCATCGATTTTGAAACCGCCAATGAGGGCCGCGATAGCGCTTGCTCTGTTGGCTTGGCGTGGATTGATGATGGGGCCGTGGTGCGGGTAGAGGAGCGGTTGATTCGCCCACGCACCATGCGCTTTTCATCCTTCAACATCGCCATTCACGGTATTCGGCCTGAGCATGTGGAAGATGCCCCGGAATTTCCTGAGGTGATGGATGAATTTGCCGATGATTTTGCAGGCGCGACGATGATTGCGCACAATGCGGCCTTTGATTTTTCTGTCTGGCGTGGGGCGCTGGATGCCTATCGCCAGCCCTATCCGAGCTTTGATTATGTGTGCAGTGTGAAGCTGGCGCAAAAAATCTGGCCGCAACTGCCATCACACAAGCTCAATGTGCTGGCCGATTATCTGGAGCTTACCTTCCAGCACCACAATGCGGCGGAAGATGCCAGCGTGTGCGCGCAGGCCGTGGTGGCGATGATGGACCGTAAAGGGGCGGCAGACGTGCTTGAGTTGGCCGGAATGGTTGGCTTATCGGTCGGCAGGCTGTTTCCGGGTGGTTATCAGGCCTGCTCGGTGCGCCGCCCGGCACGGGTTGTTGTCTGATTGCGGTTTATCCTTGTAACGGCGGTGTTATACCATATCTTCTTTTCAGATGATGTTGGAGATTGATATGTCCACTGGCGCGAAAGCACTCGGCCTTGCCGCTGTTGCCCTTTGTTTTTCCACGGCATGGGCTTTTGCCGATGTGATCGGTAAAGTGGGGGTGGATTGGACCGGCAATGATATTGTGGTGGAAGCTGTGGCTGATCCGCAGGTGAAGGGCGTGACATGCCACGTAACCTACTTTGACCGCTCGATTATTGATCGGCTTCACAAGGGCAACTGGTTTGAAGATCCATCCAACAATTCCATCGCCTGCCGCCAGACCGGCCCAATCGAGATTGGCGAGATTGATCTGTCCAAATCGGGCGAAGAAGTGTTTCGTCAAGGGCGGTCGCTGATCTGGAAGACATTGGTGGTCAACCGGATCTATGACAAGGCCAATGATACACTGGTTTATCTCATTCACTCTCGCCAGGTGGTGGATGGCTCGGCCAAAATGGGTATTTCAACAGTGCCTCTGTTCAATCAGACGGTGATCTGGAAGAACGGCAAGCCATGAAGGTTCAGCGCCTCTTTATAAGCGTTTCTTAACGGATAGCCGCGCCGGAATATTAACCCAAAAAAGGTCACACTGGAAAGGGTCATTCGCACCGATCCCTCAATTTCAGGGGTTTATCCTTTGGTTTCTATCGTGCAAATTAATCGGGCGTGGGGGGTAATGGAGTTTGTCAGGGAAAGGTGGAACCCGGTTTCACCGATCAGGCAAACGAAAAAACTTTAGAGTGTGTCTGGTGCAATATGGACCCGTCAGACTGTAAAGCGCTTCACCACTGATCGTCTGTACGTGCCATGGGGCTGTCTGCTGCCATCGATTTGTTAGAATCGATGCGGACATATCAGTGCAGTTTGAGAATGTTGCAACGGCTTCCAACAGGAGCGTTTGTTGCAGGGACAATGACCCTTCTCCTGCGGGTCACGAAGACCATCCTTAAGCCACCGGGATGGTCTTCATTGTTCATCTGTTCGCTGGCATGTTGAAAACAAGGCCTGTCCGTTTGCGTGTCAAATGGGCAGGTTTTTATTTTGCGCCTGCCTACAGCGCCTCTCACCCTATATGGCGCACAAAGGTTCGCTGTCGCTCTTTATTTGATATATATAATTTTGCCGCCGTTGAGCGCTGTTTGCACCCAGATGACGTTTTTGATGCGAATGTTGCGCTTTTGCAGAGCTTCAGTCAGTGCCGGGCTGTTTCTGATTTCTGACTGAGATGTTTCGATGCGCTGACGGGACGGGTAGATAGCGATCAGTGGTAAATCGCGCTCTCTGCCATGCATGTGATTGGCAACGTTTACGATGGAAACATTGTCATCATAAAATGTGCCAAATACGATTTTCGATAGCTGGCTCTGCTCAGCATGGGCTTGCAAAGCCATTGGGCCGGTCAGCAGGGCTGCGGCAGTGGCGTATGTTACAAGGTTTTTCATCATCGGTCTTTCTCCGTCACGACACCGCGTGCGATGCCTCCGCGCCTGATTGCTGAAGCCAGAATGGGTGTCAGGCAAAAATCATGCTGCACGACAGCGCTTCTCACCCTATATGGCGCACAAAGGATGCTGTACCACTTTTAATCTGCTGCATAATTGTCTCCTTAAATCGATTCCGTTTTAAGGAGACAATTATGCAATATTTAGGAACCATACGAATGATTTTCACCATGGCATTTAAAAATATATGAGGTTTTAGAGCGTCGTGCGTTTAATATGACCCATTCTGTTTGCTCAAACTTGCTGTCCCACAAGGCTGATGGCGCAGCGCGATGTTTTGCCATCGGGCAAGCCATCCAACGCAGTGGGCGGCAAGTTTCAGCAAACCCGAAGGGCCGAATGCCTTCAAGTCCTGATCAGGATTTTTCCCTCGGACGTACCTCGTGGTATGGCCTTCGGCAAAAATCCTGATCAGCCCATAAATTCATTGCGGCAGAATGGGTCATATTAAACGCACGCCGCTCTAAATAAGGCGATCGAAAACGCAAAAACGCGCCGGTTCGGTGCCATCACGTCCGAACCAGCGGTTATTGTCAGCTCAAAGCCTGTTTTGATCAGGCGGCGTTTGCCAGCAACTCGTCGGCAATGACCGTGTCGAGATTGAGGAAGCAGACCATGGACTTTTCGAGGGCAACGATGCCGCGGCAGAAGGCGCGCTGCATTTCCGGAATGATTTCCGGCGCAGGCTGCAAATCTTCACCACGAATGGTCATCATGTCTGACACCTGCTCAACCAGCAGACCCACCAGCTTGCCCGCGATGTCGGTGACGATAATGGCAGAGCGCTCTGATGGCTCGGTCATGCTCATCCCGAGGCGGCAGGCCATGTCGATAACCGGAATCACCGCGCCGCGCAGGTTGATCAGACCCAGCACGTAGGGCGGGGTGTGCGGCATGGGTGTCACAGGTGCCCAGCCGCGAATTTCGCGGATGGCCATGATGTCGATACAAAATTCCTGATCGCCCAAATGGAACGATACGATTTCGAGATATGCTCCAGACTGTTTGATGGCATTAGACATGGTTAGAACTCTTCCCAATGATCGGTTGCTGTCGCGGTTGCCGCTGCCTTTGTCCGGGCTGGCGGTGTTTCGCTGTTCTTACTGAATGCGCCTGCAACCTTGCCCAGAAGCTGCCGTGCAGGCGATGGTTTTGGTGTTGATGCCGGTTTGGCCGGCATCGGCTTGTTGACTGTGCTTTCTCGCCCGGTGCCATCCACCTTGAACTGGCTGACGAGCCGTCCCAGATTTTCTGCATCACTGGCCAGTGTGTGGCTCGCCGCGTTGGTTTCCTCGACCATGGCCGCATTTTGCTGCGTCACCTGATCCATCTGCCCAACGGCCGAGTTGATCTCGCTCAGTCCAACTGATTGTTCTCGCGCCGAGGTTACGATCGACTTAACATGCTCGTTAATTCTGAGAACATCCTCACCTATTTTGTGTAAAGCCTCACCTGCGGCGGTCACAAGCTCCACGCCTGTGCGCACTTCGTCATTGGATTTGCCCACCAGCGCCTTGATGGTGCGGGCTGCATCGGCGGCGCGACCGGCCAGGGCGCGCACTTCCTGGGCAACAACCGCAAAGCCTTTGCCGGCTTCACCGGCACGGGCGGCCTCAACACCGGCGTTCAGCGCCAGCAGATTGGTCTGGAAGGCGATTTCCTCGATAACGTTGATGATCTTGCCAATTTCTGCCGTGGCATCCTCAATCCGTTCCATCGCCGACATGGCATCCGCAACAACCGCAACCGAGCGTTCGGCGTAGGAATTGGTGCTGTCCACCATATGGCCTGCATCTTCGGCACGAACGGTACTGGTGCGAACGGTTTCGGTGATTTCGGCCAATGCCGCCGAGGTCTGCTCCAGCGATGCGGCCTGCTGCTCGGTGCGCTTTGCCAGATCGTCCGCTGCGGAGCGCATCTGGTTGGCATTGGCCTGAATGGAGCTGGAGTTGACGGAAATCTCTTCCATCACATTGCGTAAGTGTGCTGCAACCTGATTGAAATCGGTGCGTAGCCGCTCGATCTCCTGCGGAAATTCCTGATTGATGACAGCACGCAAATTGCCTTCGGCAAGCTGGTTTAACCCCTTGCCCAAGGCATCAACAGCAGCGTTCAGGCGGTCACGCTCGGCAGCCGTTGCCGCCGCCCGCTCACGCAATTCAATTTCGCCTGCTTTGCGGGCATCCTCGGTTCTGGCTTCAAGAGCCTGTTTTTCCATGGCAGATTGACGAAATACCTCGGCAGAGCGGGCAATGTCGCCGATCTCGTCGGCACGTTCCAGGCTTTCTATCTGATAATCATAGTGCCCGTTGACAATTTCTTGCAGGCTGGTGCGAACGCCGCGAATACCGCTGAGGATGGATCGGGTGTTGATAATCTGCAAGGCCAGGACAAGCAGAAAGGCAACGAGACCAATGATGAGCTGCATGGCAATTGTGCTTTTGGAGGCGGCAGTTGCTTCGCCCACACGCTGTTCCACCCGTTTGTTGCCGGCGGTATAAAGAGTTGCAAGGGTCTCACCCAATGTTGCGCCAGCCTCATCAATCACATCATCAATACGGGCATAGGCTGCTTCATCAGCGCCGGTTTCGACCAGTTTTTTCAGTTCCGGGCCGGTTTCCTGCAACAGGATTTTCACATTGGCATCATAGCTGGCAACAGTGCTGGAGAGGTCGAGATCCTTGGCGATGTCTTTGACAAGGCTTGCATTTTTCACAAGGGTTTGACCGTTTTTGTCAAAAATCTCCTGACGATCAGGTTGAATTTTGCCTTCCTCACGGTCAATGATCGTATCCATCGCGGCGAGTGTGATCTCGTCGTTGGCGCGGCGCAGTTCATTGATGGTTTCAACCTTGGTCTTGATTTCAATTGCGCGGCTGAGCGACGCATCCAGCTGGCTGCCTTTGTAATAACCAACAGCCAGCATGGCTGCGATTGCGCAAATGGTGGTCACTCCCAATGTCATCAAGCGCTGGCTGATGGAAAGTCCGCGCCCTGAAGATGTGTTGCTCATGAATGTTACCGCCCTGCTGAAGGTTAACCGGAGTTTACGTGCGGACAATCCGCAATGCTCGTGTTGCACACATCAAGGCATGGTGCTGCGTTGCCAGACTCAATGTGTACAAAAGCAGATTTTACCGATAACAGTTAAGCTTACGCTAATTTTAGGAAATATTATTGTCGATAGTCTTATAAATGCCGAAAAAAGGCTGAAGCGACAGTCAGAAGTGTGCTTTGATGATGTCCAGCAAAGAGCAGTGACGAAAGACACCAAGTTGATTTGCTTTTGGTCATGCTTGCAGCCTATTCAGAGTTATGGTGGGTCACAACAATAAAATGGCTGGCAAAAACAGAGCGGTTAGATGAAAAAAATTCGGATTGTGTTGTGGGGCATGGCTGCTGTCTGTGCCGCCTTTCTGGGATATATGACGCTGCAAATCTCTGGCGCAAAGCAGCAGTTTGCCGAGAGCGCTTATGGGGATGCATTCCAGCTTGTTGATCAACGCGGACAGGTGATTACGCAGCAGGCGATGCGTGGCAAACCCAGTGTGGTGTTTTTCGGCTTTACCCATTGTCCGGAAGTCTGCCCGACAACTCTGTTTGAACTGGATGGCTGGCTGAAAAAAGTTGATCCGCAAGGCGGCGGGCTGAATGCGTTTTTTGTCACCGTTGATCCTGAACGCGACACGCCGGATGTGATGAACCGCTATGTTTCCAATGTGTCCGACCGCATTACCGGCATTGCCGGTGCGCCCGACAAGGTGATGGCCATGGTGAAAAGCTTTCGGGTCTATGCCAAGAAAGTGCCTGTGGATGACAAAGACCCGAACGGTGACTATACCATGGATCACACGGCCTCGGTTTTTCTGCTCGACAGTGCTGGCCGCTTCAAGGGAACCATTGCCTATGGTGAAAACCCGGATGTGGCGATCAAGAAGCTCGAAAATCTGATGAAGGGCTGAATTTCACCTCTGGCCGGGCTTTTCCTTGCAACGGTGCCTCAGGCGTTGTACCGGAGGCATGAGAGAACAGCCATCCCACAGGACATTTTCATCGTGAGCGAAATTCGTTTTTTTGTCAGCGCCACCGAGCAGCAGACCAATCGCATTCTTGACCTGATGAGTTTTGAATTTGGCGAGGAAGATTTTGCCATTGCCACCACCGAGGTGGATGAAAAAAATGACGTCTGGGAGGCATCGGTCTATCTGATGCTCGACGATGAAGAGGATGTTCGTGAGCGGGTGGTGTCGCTGCTGGCTGAGGAGTTTCCCGATCTTCCGGTTCAGCGTGAGGTGATTCCCGATATTGACTGGATTGCCAAATCGCTCGAAGGCCTGACGCCGGTGCGGGCAGGGCGCTTTCTGGTGCACGGCTCCCATGACCGCGACAAAGTGCAAGTCAATGATCTGGCCATTGAGATTGACGCAGGCCAGGCCTTTGGCACCGGCCATCACGGCACCACAGCGGGCTGCCTTGAAATGATTGACAGCGTGGTGCGCTCTCACAAGGTGCGCAATGCGCTTGACTTAGGCACGGGCAGCGGTGTGCTGGCCATTGCGGTGCGCAAACTTTTGCCGGTGCCGGTGCTGGCAACGGATATTGATCCGATTGCGGTGCGGGTGGCTTCTGAAAACGGTGTGCGCAATGGTGTGCCAAACGGTATTGAGTTTCGTACGGCACCCGGATTTCACTCCACCGCTTTTTCAAAATATGGGCCGTTTGATTTGATCATCGCCAATATTCTGGCGCGGCCACTGATGAAAATGGCTCCGCAACTGGTCAATCATCTGGCTCCCGGCGGCTCGGTCATCCTGTCCGGTATTCTGGCCTCACAGCGCTGGAAGGTGATTGCTGCTTACAATGGTGCAGGGCTGAAACATGTGCGCACCATCTGGCGCAATGGCTGGGTGACCATTCATTTGCAGTGAAAGCATCAATGTCATTGTGCGCCGCAGCAGTGTTGCGCGCGCATGGCTTTGCTGGAGTTTGTCAGGGAAAAGTGGAACCCGGTTTTCCCGATAAGACAAACGAGAACAAAGACGTTTAGAGTCTGACTGGCTCAATCTCAAAGTACGCGACGTGCGTATTTCTGGGCTTCGTCCCCCTCATCCGGCTGCCGCCACCTTCTCCCCGCAGGGGAGAAGACGGAAAGAACAACAACGGTCATGGTTTCCTCGCCCCAGCGGGGTGAGGGGTGAGCCAAGCACTCAAAGCTAAAATGTCGTGTAGTCAGGGAAAAGTGGTTACCGGTTTTCCCTGACAGACTCTCGGATCGCACGGTCTGGACATACGAAAAAGGCGACATCATTGATGTCGCCTTTTCTTCGATCAGGTCTCCCTGATCACCCGCGAGCCTTGGGAGGATGGCTCAAGCGGGTCTCGTATGGTCACAACAATGAGAGCTGGAGTGCTCAGATCGCAGAACGAACAGACGTGTTGCGCACTGTTGCGGGGCGGCTGGCACCAGCAAGAATGTCGCGCGACAGGCCGGATGCGCCGTTCAACCCAATCTGGCGGCCGTGCGGCATGGCGCGGGTCGGAGATGTTGTACGGATCGGGCTGGTCATTGTTCTTCTCTTCGTTTTATATCGATTAGCATGTTGCGGTGCTTATAACGTGGGTCTGCGCCGCATCCTAGAGGAATGATCACATGGTAGCTATGCGTTAAACGCATGTATAAATACCAAGGTGGCCGATTTTTGGTCAAAAATCTGTCACAATTACGGGAGGTTTGGGCCTGTTCAGGCCTGCTGTTATGCAATTGAATGCGCGATTCCTCTGTATCGGGATCAATGATGCGCAATTGGCAGATGGAATTCTGCCTTATCTGTTATAGGCTGGCGTCAGTTTTGATTGTGTCGAGCAGGTATCATGTTTCAGTCGTTTGACGTCACCTCCACCCCTCAATTTGGTAAGGCACGGGTAGCGGCCTTGCGCGCGCGCTTTGCCGCGCTTGGGATTGATGGATTTCTCGTGCCCCGTGCCGATGAATATCAGGGCGAATATGTGCCCGCCTGTGCCGAGCGGATTTCCTGGCTGACGGGCTTTACCGGCTCGGCCGGGGAGGTGCTGGTCACGGCAAATCAGGCGGTGGTGTTTGTGGATGGCCGCTATGTGACGCAGGTGCGCCAGCAGGTGGATCTGGAGGTTTTTACGCCCGGCGATCTGATTGATGCGCCACCGGCAAAGTGGATACCAGCCCATGCGCCAAAAGGCTTTCGTCTTGGCATTGACCCATGGATGCATACGGTGTCGCAGGTGACAAAGCTGGAAAAAGCAGTGTCTTCGATTGGCGGCACTCTGGTGTTTGTCGATCAAAATCCGCTGGATGTCGTGTGGGTGGATCGTCCAGCGCCGCCGTTGGGCGCTGTCAGCATTCAGCCGATCTCGGCGGCAGGCGTGGACGCCTCTGAAAAGATTGCTCAAATCGCGGAGGATTTGCGGCGTAAAGAGCAGTCGGCCGTGCTGATCACTGATCCGTCTTCCGTTGCGTGGATTTTCAACATTCGTGGGCAGGACGTACCACATACGCCGCATCCGCTGTCGCGGGCAATTATCCATGCCACGGGCAAGGCTGATCTGTTTTTGGACAAGCGCAAGACCAATCTCGAGGTTGAGGCCTACCTTCACGGGCTTGCGACCCAGCATGATCCGAGTGACTTTATCAAAGTTCTCGGCAGTTTTGCCAAAACCGGCGCATCGATTGTAATTGATCCCGATCTGGCACCGGCGGCGCTGGCGCTTTTGGTGTCCAGCCAGGGTGGTGTTGTGGTGGATGGCAGCGATCCGGCCAAGCTGGGCCGGGCGGTGAAGAATATGGTGGAGCTGAATGGCTCGGCAGCCGCCCATGTGCAGGATGGCGTGGCGGTGGTGGAGTTTCTCAGCTGGATTGGGCAGCAGCCCGCTGGTACCGTGACTGAAATCGGCGCGACCAAAGCATTGGAAGCGGCACGGGTACGGGTGGGCGAGCGGATGCAAAATCCCTTGCGTGATATTTCCTTTGATACAATTGCAGGTGCCGGAGAGCACGCCGCCATCATGCATTACCGTGTGACAACCGATAGTGACCGGATGATTCAGAACGGCGAGATGTTTCTGGTTGATTCCGGCGCGCAATATGTCAACGGCACCACGGATATTACCCGCACCATCGCAGTGGGCACGGTGCCGGAAGAGGAAAAACGTTTCTTCACGCTGGTGCTCAAGGGCATGATTGCCATCAGCACGGCAAAATTCCCGAAAGGCACGCGGGGATGTGATCTTGATCCGCTGGCGCGTATTGCCTTGTGGAAAGCGGGGGCTGATTTTGCCCATGGCACTGGCCATGGCGTTGGCTCTTTCCTGTCGGTGCATGAGGGGCCGCAACGGATTTCACGTCTCTCGACGCAGGAATTGCTGCCGGGCATGATCCTGTCCAACGAGCCGGGCTATTATCGCCCCGGCCATTTTGGCATCCGCATTGAAAATCTGATCTATGTGCGTGATCTGGAGCCGGTTGAGGGCGGTGATCAGGATATGATGAGTTTTGAAACGCTGACCTTTGCGCCGATTGATCGCCAACTGATCATTGAAGCGCTGCTGACCCGCGAAGAACTGCGGTGGCTGGATGAGTACCACGCCCGCACCCGCGAAGAGCTGTTGCCGCTGGTGGTGGATGATGCAGCCCGCAAATGGCTGATTCAGGCAACAGAGCCACTCGTCAGAGCCTGATCCGGGTTTGAAAATCTGCATCGCCGCTGATATGGCGGCGATGCATACGTCTGAATTATCCGCGCTCTCTGGCTTCGCGCTCGGCCTCATCGAGGGCTATTTCAAGGAGATAGCTCAACATATCATAGCGCCTCTCGTTGGAGGTTTTGATCAACTTATGCAAATCATCAACAATCTGATAAATCGGGGTTGCGCTGGTATCGGCGTCCTTGCCCCCTTTGATCAGCTCTAGCTTCGGATGTAGATGACCCATATTGTAAACCCCTTTTATCAGCCTCAAACGAATCTCTGGTGGACTTGTCTGATTCTCCTTTAGGCTTTTAATATTAAATATATCTGAATAACTAATAAACCCCAAAAACCAAAGGGTTTGTCTGGTTTTTCTGCTGTAGGGTTGTTTTCTTGCTGATCGGTCCGGAAATGGTACGGACGGCCGCTGTGGCACTGTTTACATCATCATATGGCGCAGCAAAACGGCGCTACCCCAGCCGCATAGCAGCATGGTAATGAGAGAAAAGCGCAAGCCAGCCAGAAGTCCGATGACCATGGCGATTTTTACCTCCATGCCACCATTATAAAAGGCGGGGGCCACCAGCGTGGTGAGCACGGCGCCGGGCACGGCGTTGAGGGCGGCATCGACGCGCGGTGGTATGGTTTTGAAGCGGCTGACGATGATATAGCCGCCAGCGCGGGTGAAATAGGTGGCCACGGCAGCGGCCAGAATTATCGTCATCATATGGGTGTCGATCATCATGCTTACTCTGCGGCCTCCGCTACAATGCTGCTGTTGCTCGGTTGTCTGGGCGGCAGCAAGGCCGCCGTCATCACGCCTGCCAAGGCACCAAGGCTGACATGCCAGGGCGAGCCGACAAAGTGGAAGGCGACAATGGAGGCGACGGCGCTGACGGCAACGGTGATGATGAAATTGGGCCTGCGGCGAAAGCCAAGCACGCTGCCCATGAAATAGACCGGCAACAACACATCCAGCCCCAAGGATTTCGGATCGCCCACCATGCTGCTGAACACGGCCCCGATGGCGCTAAATCCCACCCATGGCACGTAAATGGTCAGGGCAAAGCCCATGTACCAGGCAAAGGAAACAGTTTTGCCATTCTCGCTATGCTTCACGGTCTCGGCAAATTGCGGATCCGTCATGAAGAAGAAAGCCACAGCCTTTTGCAGGCCGCTCAAATTGTGAAAATAAGGCCCGATGGCTGCCGAATAGAGGATGTGGCGAAAATTGACGGCAAACACTGACAGCACAATCAGCCAGGCAGGCACATCGTGACCAAACAGCTCAATGCCCACCAATTGGCTGGCACCGGCAAAAATGGTGGCACTGGTCAGCGCCGCCTCCAGCACGGTTTGGCCATTGGCAGCCGCCACCGCGCCAAAAAGGGCGGCAAAGGGCAATGTGGACAGGGTCACGGGCAGGCTTTGGCGTGCGCCGCTGATAAATTCAGACATGACAAGGTTCCGGAGTATGTTCGCGGTGGCTTATGGCACCTGACGTTGATAGGCAAACCAATAAGCGTGATGTTTCGGGTGAATTTTGTTGAACAGCGTCCAATCTACCCGGATACCGTCTGAAATGCTTGAACAAAAGGAACCGCGCCGATGACAAAGCCAATGTTTTCGAAAGAAGAGCTTGCCGAGATGGTTGCACGTATCTCGCGTCATCTGGCCAACGAGTATGATGTGGAACTGGGGCGTTTCGAGGTGGAAGCCCTGATCGAGTTCATGACCGGCACTATTGGCGTACAATGTTACAATCGCGGCCTGCATGATGCCCAAGCGCTGCTGGCTGAAAACGTCGATCGCTTTAACGATGGCGTCTTTCAGCTTGAGCGCATGATGACAAAGTGAGGATGACTACGGCTTGGCTCGCGGCTGAAAGGTGTGCTCCGGCCCCGGAAAGCTGCGGGCCTTGACCTCTGCGGCATAGGTCTCTGCGGCGGTGGAGATCACGCCCGCAAGCTCGGCATAATGTTTGACAAAGCGTGGCTTGAAATCATTAAACAGGCCCAGCATGTCATCGGACACCAGAATTTGTCCGTCGCAGGCAGGGGATGCGCCAATGCCAATGGTGGGGATGGTCAGGCTCTCTGAAATTTCACGGGCCAGCGGCTCGACAGTGCCCTCGATGACAATGGCAAAAGCGCCTGCATCGGCGATGGCTTTGGCATCTCGGCGAATGGTGTCGGCTTCCTGCTCGGAATGGCCCTTGGAGCGATAGCCCCCGGACGTGTTGACCTGTTGCGGCATCAGGCCAACATGGCCCAGTACCGGCACGCCGCGCTGGGTCAGAAATTGCACAGTCTCAGCCATTTCCGCGCCGCCTTCCAGCTTGATGCCGTCGCAGCCGGTTTCCTTCATCAGCCGTGCAGCATTGCGAAATGCCTGTTGCTTCGATTCCTGATAGGAGCCAAAGGGCATATCCACGATGACGCAGGCGTGCCTGACTCCGCGTAACACCGCTTGCCCATGGGCAATCATCATCTCCATGGTCACGCCCACGGTGCTCTCCAGCCCATACAGCACCATGCCGAGGCTATCGCCCACCAGCAGCAGATCGCAATGATCATCCAGCAACCGCGCCATGGGTGTGGTGTAAGCCGTGAGGGACACAATTGGCTGTCTGCCCTTGAGGCTGGCAATATCACTCGGCGTCAATCGCTTCTGGCGAGGAGGGGTGCTCATGCGGCAGCTTCTTTCTCAATGGCATCAAGGCTGATCACGCGATTATCCAGCAGTTTTGTCTTGCCAATCCGCACAAACAGCAGGACCAGAAACGGCTGATCAAGCCTCTCCAGCGGTGCCAGCGTATCGGGATGGCGCACGGCCACGATTTCGGCTTTTGCCAAGGGTTCATGAGCAATGAAAGCGGTGAGGGCGGCTTCCATTGCTGTGGGACCGACAATCCCGCTGCGGCGAAGTTTCAACGCCTCATCCAGTGCTTTGGGCACAATGACGGCAGCGGCGCGTTCACGCTCACTCAAATAAACGTTGCGCGATGAGCAGGCCAACCCATCGGCCTCGCGCACCGTTGACACGGGCACGATACGCACAGGCTGGGCCAGATCCTCCACCATGCGCCGAATGATGGCCACCTGCTGATAATCTTTCTCGCCAAAATAGGCCGCATCCGGCTGCACGATATTGAAAAGCTTGGTGACAACCGTGGCCACACCGGCAAAATGGCCGGGCCTTGCCGCCCCCTCCAGCTCGCCGCCCAGTTTGGGCAAGTCCACCACAGTCTCCATCGGGCGGGGATACATATCCTCCACCCCCGGCGCAAACAGGTAATCGACGCCAGCCGCCTGCAACATGGCGCTGTCGCGGGCCAGATCGCGCGGATAGGCGGCCAGATCTTCGTTTTTGCCAAATTGCAGCGGATTGACGAAGATGGAAACGACCGTAATAGCATTTTCAGCACGGGCTTTCGCCACCAGTGTCAAATGCCCCTCATGCAGATAGCCCATGGTGGGCACAAAGCCGATAGCGTCGCCTTTGCGCCGGTAGGGGGCAAGCTTTTGCCGCAAGGCAGCAATGCTGGTGATGGTTTCCATATCGGCTCCTCCCGATCATCCATGCCGCTGACATAATCGCCGTTTGCAGCCCACTCAAGCCTGAATGTCGATTTGCCCTAGAATGCTGCTGCTGGTGATAATCGTCACGCCACGGTTCTGCATCTCGTCAATGGCGGCTTCCACCGTTTGCGGATCAATGCCCCGGCTGCCATCCACAATGAAGCGCGTTTTGACGGCAGGCAGCATATCCACGGCATCAAGGGCGGAAAATTTCACGCAAAAATCAGTGGCCAGCCCCATGATGTCCAGCTCGATCACGCCTTTTGCTTTCAGATAGGCGTCCAGCCCGGTCAGGCTTGTCTGATCATTGTCGCGGAAGGCGGAATAGCTGTCCACGGCTGGATTTTCGCCTTTGGTCTGAATGTAATCAATACGATCGACCATCAGGTCGGGGTGAAGCTCGGCATCATTCGTGCCTTGCACGCAATGATCAGGCCACATGACCTGTGGCTTGCCCGAAAGCTCCCCCATTTCAAACGGCTGCTTGCCCGGATGCATTGAGGCAAAGCTGCCGTGATGGGCCGGATGCCAATCCTTGGAGGCAACGATCAGGCCATAATGCCCGCTGGCCATCAGGGCATTGGCAATCGGCACGATCTTGTCGCCCTCTGTCACCGGCAGATTTCCGCCCGGGCAAAAGCCGTTTTGAATATCAATCAGCAGCAGGGCTTTTGTCATGATGCAGAAACTTTCTCCAAGTCGGTTACCTGTGGTAATCGATTGTATTCTATAGATGAAATTCTGATTTAGCCATTGTTTTCATCTTGTTTTGGTACAGGTTAACGAAGTCGAAAGCAAGCATGGCAACAAAACTTTAACCATGATGGGGTTAAAACGAATCACTCACGTAAAGGATGGTTCGAATGCCCAACACTGCCGCCCAACTCCAGCCCGCTCCATCGTCGCTTGCCTTTTTTCCGCTGGCCAGCCGTCGTGATCTGGTGCGCAGCGCAGCAGTAACGCTTGACCGCCTTCAGGGCGAAAACGCCACTGTCTTCTGGCGCACCACCTGCCGCCAGCTCGGTGCCGAACTCCTCGACCTCGGCTGCCCCGAAGCCGACATGCGCGCTGAGATCATGGATTTTCAGGACGCCGTGCAAATGGAACTGATGTGGATGCATCAGGGCGATGAAGCGAAAGCGTGAGTCTCGTGCCGTAATGATGGCCTAAGACAACGCTTGCCAAGGGTTGATCAGGATGACGCCGGTTCCCTCGAAATCCGCAGAATTTCTGGTGACGACGGCCATGCCGTGAACCAAGGCTGTTGCCGCGATAAGCGCATCGCTTTCATTGCGGCGGTCCGGAACGTGAAGATGGGCGCAGCGCGTCGCTACCGCATCGTCGATGACAAGAATGCGCCCCGCAAATTCTGGCCGAACGCGGCTATCCATCCAGCTCCGTAGACGAGATGCCTGAACCATATCGCGTCGCTGGAGGCTCAAAATGCCGCGCTCCAGCTCAAGGATGGTGATCGCGGAAATGAACAGCCTGTCAGGGTTCTGGGCGGCAACCCAAGATGTGACATTTCTGTCCGCCTTACCGTCTCCGGTTTTGCGCAGTTCCGAGACGACATTTGTGTCCAGCAGATAGTTCAAGACAAATCGACCTCACGGACCGAAATCGTGGCACGTGGGGTATCGAATTCAATCGTCGACAAACCGGGCATGGACAGCGCATCAACAAGGTTGCGACGCCTGCCACTCAGGCGTTGAAACTCGTCATAAGTCATCAACACATGCGAAGGCTGACCGCGATCGGTAATGATCACGGGGCCAGTCTCGGCGGCGCGTTTTGCGCGGCTGACATCTTGATTGAGTTCTCGGCTTGTTAAGTGGATCATATCCATCAATCTCAATGTAGTGACATACCTACATATAATCTATGTCGGTTGACTCGGCAAGCTGAGACACTCAAGCCCGCTCCACAAACCCATCCAGCACACGCTTTTGCCCAGCCCGATCAAAATCAATCGTCAGCTTGTTGCCCTCAACGCCAGACACATTGCCGTTGCCGAACTTGATGTGGAACACGCGGTCGCCCACCGCAAATTTTGATGGCTCACTGGCCGTTGATTTCGCCACCAATTGCCCATCAATGGTTTGGCCGCGGGGGCCGCTCTCGCCGTAGCCGATGCGCTCGACGCTGTGGCCGGAGCGGTTGCCCCAGTTTTCGCGGGTGGCGTCGGTTTTGTTGGCTTGGGCGCGTTTCCAGCCGGGGGTGGAGTAGTTGTTCTGAAACGGTTCCTGCTTGTCAAAGCGTGATTGGCCATAGCCACCGCCGCGACCATAGCCGCCGTAGCTGGTCTCAGCTTCGGCCACTTCCACATGGGCAGGTGGCAGTTCTTCCAGAAAGCGCGAGGGCAGGGTGGATTGCCACAACCCATGGATACGGCGGTTGGAGACGAACCACAGGTGGCAGCGGCGCTTGGCGCGGGTGAGGCCGACGTAGGCGAGGCGGCGTTCTTCCTCAAGGCCAGCGCGGCCGCTTTCGTCCAGCGCGCGCTGGTGCGGAAACAGGCCTTCTTCCCAGCCGGGCAGAAACACGGTTTCAAACTCCAGCCCCTTGGCGGAATGCAGAGTCATGATGGAGATGGCATCCATATTTTCGTTCTGCTCAACATCCATCACCAGTGAGACGTGTTCCAGAAAGCCACGCAGGCTCTCAAAACTTTCCATCGAGCGGATCAATTCTTTCAGGTTTTCCAACCTGCCGGGCGCTTCCGCCGATTTGTCGTTCTGCCACATGGCGGTATAGCCGCTCTCGTCGAGAATTTTCTCGGCCAGTTCCGTGTGGGGCGTGGTATCCAGCAAATCCTGCCAGCGGCTGAAATCGGCCACCACATCCAGCAGGGATTTGCGCGCCTTTGGCTTCAGCTCATCGGTCAGGACAATATCGCCAGCGGCCTGCAACATCGGAATGTTGCGAGCGCGGGCATAGTCATGCAGGGTGCGAATGGTGGTGTCACCCAAACCGCGCTTGGGGGTGTTGACGATGCGCTCAAACGCCAGATCATCTGCCGGTTGGCAGACCATGCGGAAATAGGCCATGGCATCGCGGATTTCCAGCCGCTCATAAAAGCGCGGACCGCCGATAACCCGATAATTCAGGCCAAGCGTGACAAACCGATCTTCAAACTCGCGCATCTGAAAGGATGCGCGCACCAGAATGGCCATGTCATTCAGCTTGTGCTGGTTGCGCTGGAGCTGCTCGATTTCCTCGCCCACGGCGCGGGCTTCTTCTTCCGAATCCCATGCCGCGTGCACCACCACCTTTTCATCATTGGGGTCCACGCGGTCGGTAAACAGCGTCTTACCCAGACGGCCCTCGTTATGGGCAATCAAATGGCCCGCCGCGCCGAGGATATGCTCGGTTGAGCGATAATTTCGCTCCAGCTTGATGACTTTTGCGCCCGGGAAATCTTTCTCGAACCGCAAAATATTATCCACTTCAGCGCCACGCCAGCCGTAAATCGACTGATCATCATCCCCCACGCAGCAGATGTTCACAGAGCCGTTTGTGACTTTGCCGTCAGCATTCTTGCTGCCGGGCCGCTGCGCCAAAAGCCGCAGCCACATATATTGTGCCGTGTTGGTATCCTGATACTCATCCACCAGAATATAGCGAAAACGCTGGTGGTATTCGCGCAGCACATCGGGGTTGGCGCGGAACATGCGGATGGGGTGCAGCAGCAGATCCCCAAAATCGCAGGCGTTCAGGCTTTTCAGCCGGGTTTGGTAGGCGGCATAAAGCTCGCGGCCCCGGCCATTGGCAAAGGCGCGGGCATCGCCCTCGGGAATTTGCGCGGGGTCGAGGCCCTTGTTTTTCCAGCCGTCAATCATGGCGGCAAATTGTTTGGCGGGCCAGCGCTTGTCATCCAGCCCTTCGGCCTGAATGATCTGTTTGATCAGCCGCACCACATCATCGGTATCCAGAATGGTGAAATCGGACGACAGGCCGACCAGTTCCGCATGGCGGCGCAAAAGCTTCACACCGATGGAGTGGAAGGTGCCAAGCCATGGCATTCCTTCAACGGCACCGCCGACGAGAACGCCAATGCGCTCCTTCATTTCGCGGGCGGCCTTGTTGGTGAAGGTCACGGCCAGAATCTGGCTGGGAAAGGCGCGGCCCGTGGCCAGTACATGGGCAATACGGGTGGTGAGCACACGGGTTTTGCCCGTTCCGGCACCGGCCAGCACCAGCACGGGCCCATCCAGTGTTTCCACGGCTTCACGCTGTTCCGGGTTGAGACCAGAGAGATAATCCGGCGCACGCGCCTGATCGCGCGCGGCAATGGCGCGCGCCGCAATGCCCAATGTGCTGCCCATAGGCGCTGGACTGGAAACGTCCGCAACGCCAGCATTTTCAACAGCAGACTCCATGCCCTTTGCGGTTTTACGCGGCGCGGGCTCTTCATCAAAGAAGGGTATATCATCAAAACCAGTGCTCATACCGCTCAATGTAGTGATTCGGGCCTGAAAGGCTAGTCGGATGTTCCGGTTTTATTCCGAATTTTGCGGCAATCTGTTCAATCCATGTGTTGAGGTGCCTATTTCAAGTTATCACGAAATATTGATTTCCATAGATTATGTTTAATTTCAATCTTGTTATATTTTAAATTATAATATTATTCTTATTGTGTGTATTCACAGGTTTGTTACTGACTTATTTCAGTATTAAATTGTCACAAAAGCTTTGCGAAACAAGCGTAGGCCGATCTCAGTCCAAAAACTTGTGACGATAACAGGGAATAATATCATGACTCTGATCAGAAAACTCACCATGGGCGCAACCGTTGCTGCCCTGAGCCTGACATTGGCCAGCGCGACATTTGCGGCTGACATTGCGGGTGCCGGCTCCAGCTTCATCTATCCTGTTTTCGCCAAGTGGGGCGAAGCCTATAAAGCCAAGACGGGTATCAATCTGAACTACCAGTCGATTGGCTCTGGCGGGGGCATCAAACAGGTTGAAGCCAAGACCGTAACGTTCGGCGCAACAGACAAGCCTTTGAGCGATGAAGAGCTGGAAAAGAACGGCCTGACCCAGTTTCCCATGATCATGGGCGGCATTGTGCCAATGTATAACGTTGAAGGCATCAAGCCCGGCGAACTGGTGCTGGATGGCAAGGCGCTTGAAGCAATCTACATGGGAACAATTACCAAGTGGAATGATCCGGCCATTGTGGCCTTGAACAAGGGTGCAAAGCTGCCCGATCAGGCCATCGTTGTCGTGCACCGCGCCGATGGTTCCGGCACGACCTTTAACTTCACCGATTATCTCAGCAAGGTTTCGGCTGACTGGAAGAGCAAGATCGGCTCTGACACGGCCGTTGAATGGCCGGTTGGCGTGGGTGCCAAGGGTTCTGAAGGCGTTGCCAACACCGTCAAGCAGACCGCGGGCGCGATTGGCTACAATGAATATGCCTATGTGATCCAGAACCACCTTGGCTATGCCAAGATGGTCAATGCTGCTGGCAAGACCGTTGAGCCTTCGCTGGACAGCTTTGCTGCCGCTGCTGCCAATGCCGACTGGGCGCACGCCAGGAACTTCAATCTGGTGATCACCAATCAGCCCGGCGACAAGAGCTGGCCGATTGCTGCCTCCACCTGGGTTTTGATCCACAAGACACCTGAAGACAAGGCTGCAACCGAAGCGGCGCTGAAGTTCTTCGCATGGGCGTACAAGGATGGCACAGCTGAAGCCAAGGCCCTGCAATATGTTGCCATTCCAAAGCCGGTCGTGACTCTGATCGAAAAGTCATGGGAAGACACCATCAAGGCAGATGGCAAGCCTGTTTTCAAGGCGATGTAATCCTTGCCTCTTGCTGTTGGAACTCTTGGCAGCGGGTGTTCACGCACCCGCTGCTTCTTGCATAAACATTCTCATTTCTGGGGTTTCGGATGATGATTGAAGGCCAGTCGCCGTTGCGCGATGGTGAGGCGGGGGCCAAGAGCCAACGGCTTCAGGATGCCGTTTTCATCAAGACAACGTGGCTGTGCGCCATGCTGGTGATGGTGGTTCTTCTCGGCGTTTTCCTGTCTCTGTTGATCGATTCCCTTCCGGCCTGGCGTGAATTTGGCTTGAGCTTCATCTGGAATGAACGCTGGAGCCCCGCCAAGGATATTTATGGCGCGGCGGCACCGATCTATGGCACGCTGATCACCTCGGTGATTGCGCTGGTGCTTGGCGTGCCAATCAGCTTTGGCATTGCCATTTTTCTCAGTGAAATCTGCCCCATGCCATTGCGCAGGCCCATTGGTGTGGCGGTTGAGCTTCTGGCGGGTATTCCCAGTATCATCTATGGGTTATGGGGCTTTTTCGTTCTGGCCCCGATCATGCAAACCTCGGTGCAGCCGTTTCTGGTGGATGTGTTTGGCAATGTGCCGGGGCTGGGCCTGTTGTTCAGCGGTGCGCCTTACGGCATTGGGATGCTGACCGCAGGCGTTGTGCTGGCCATCATGATCCTGCCATTTATCACCTCGGTGACGCGCGATGTGTTCAGCACGGTGCCGGTGCTGCTGCGGGAATCGGCCTATGGCATGGGCATGACCACCTGGGAAGTGGTGTTCAACATCATCATTCCCTATACCCGCCGTGGCTTGATTGGTGGCGTCATGCTGGGTCTGGGCCGTGCGCTGGGCGAGACCATGGCGGTCACATTTGTGATTGGCAATTCCCATCGCATTGCCTCGTCGTTGCTGGCTCCGGCCACCACGATTTCGGCCTCGATTGCCAATGAATTCAGTGAGGCGACGTCGGATCTCTATTCATCCAGCCTGATTGCGCTGGGTCTCATCCTGTTCTTCATCACCTTCGGCGTGCTGGCGATTGCCAAGTGGCTCATCGGCCGCAGTGAAACCTATTGAGGATATTCGGATGTCGATCATGTCCCGTCGTTACCTCGTCAATCGTATCGCGCTCAGCCTTTCCGTGGTGTCTGCCGTTATTGGGCTGACGTTTCTCGGCTCGATCCTGTGGACCCTGCTTTACAACGGGCTTGGGGCGATCAATCTGGATATTTTGACCCAGATGACACCGCCGCCCGGCTCAAAAGGCGGGCTTGCCAATGCCATCTATGGCTCGTTCATGATGACCTTGATTGCCACGGCCATTGCAACGCCCGTGGGCATTCTGGCCGGAACCTATCTTGCCGAATATGGCCGGGGTACGAAGATTGCCACGGTTGCCATCTTCATCAACGATATTTTGCTGGCGGCACCCTCGATCATCATCGGCCTGTTTATTTATGCGCTGCTGGTGGTGCCGTTCAAGCATTTTTCCGGCTATTCCGGCGCAATTGCGCTGGCGGTCATTGCGGTTCCGGTTATCAACCGTACCACGCAGGATATGCTGGCGCTGGTGCCTGATGCTGTGCGCGAGGCGGCCGCCGCCCTTGGCGCGCCACGCTGGAAAGTGATGACGGCGGTGGTCTGGCGCAGTGCCCGCAGTGGTATTTTGACCGGCGTGCTGCTGGCCATTGCCCGTATCAGCGGCGAGACGGCACCTTTGCTGTTTACCGCCCTCAACAACCAGTTCTGGACATCAGACCTCAGCCAGCCGATTGCCAATCTGCCGGTGGTGATCTTCCAGTTTGCCATGAGCCCTTACGATGACTGGCAGCGCCTTGCCTGGGGCGGTGCGCTGATTATCACCGTCACCATTCTGGTGCTCAATATTGCCGCGCGGAGCCTGGCTTCCGGATCACTCTTTGCCAAGGAGAAATAACATGAGCGCATTCAGTGCGGGAATAGACAAGACCAGCGCAAAGGCACCCGCCGGGGCATTCAATCCGTCCGACATTGGCCGCTCTGTCAAGCTTGAGGCAAAGGGCGTGTGCTTTTCCTACAAGCCCGGTCATCAGGTTTTGAAAAACGTCAATCTGCCGCTGCGCGACAATACCGTCACGGCGTTTATTGGTCCCTCGGGCTGTGGTAAGTCCACGCTTCTGCGGGTTTTCAATCGGATGTATGATCTTTATCCCGGCCAGAAGGCAACGGGTGAAGTGCTGCTGGATGGGCGCGACATTCTGAAACCCTCAGAGGATTTGAACCGTCTGCGTTCCAAGATCGGCATGGTGTTTCAAAAGCCAACGCCGTTTCCCATGACGATTTATGAAAACATCGCTTTTGGCATTCGTCTGTCGGAAAAACTCTCCAAGGTTGAGATGAATGATCGGGTGGAAGCCGCCCTGCAAGAAGCGGCCCTTTGGAGCGAAGTGAAAGACAAGCTGCACCAGAGCGGCCTTGGCCTCTCAGGTGGTCAGCAGCAGCGCCTGTGCATTGCCCGCGCCATTGCGGTCAAGCCGTCGGTTTTGTTGCTGGATGAGCCAACCTCGGCACTGGACCCGATTTCAACCAGCAAGCTGGAAGAACTGATTGAAGTGCTGCGGGCACAGTATTGTATTGCGATTGTGACGCATAATCTGCATCAGGCGGCGCGCATCTCGCAATATACTGCGTTCATGTATCTTGGCGAACTGGTGGAATTTGACACCACAGAACGGATTTTCAGCGCCCCGAGCGAGCAGAAAACCAGCGATTATGTCACGGGCCGGTTTGGTTGAAGTATAGATCCTTTCCCTGCTCCTGGCTTGATCATAAGCGGGGGCAGGTTGTGCATGAGGCTGGACAAGGCAATCGTGCTGGCTCATACCTCCCGATCAAAAGCGAGGCTTTGAATCGACGGGAGTGACCTATGAGCAGGAAGGATGTGGTGGCGGGGCCGCGCAATGAACAGGGGATTGCGGCGGTTGTTGCCCTTCTCAAGGCGCGTTTTGGCGATCAGTTTCAGACGGGACAGTCCTTTCGGGAGCAGCACGCGCACACCACCACCTATATTCCAGCGCAATTGCCCGATGGGGTGATGTTTGTGGAAAGCGCAGACGATGTGCAGGCTGTGGTCAGGCTTTGTGCCGACCACAAGGTGCCAATGGTGGCCTTCGGCGTTGGCTCCTCGCTGGAAGGGCAGGTCAATGCGGCATCGGGCGGTATCTGCATTGATTTCAGCCGGATGGACAAGGTGCTGGAGGTCAACGCCGAAGACCTTGATTGCACCGTGCAGCCGGGCGTGACCCGTGAGGCGCTGAACACGTATTTGCGCGATACTGGCCTGTTTTTCCCCATTGATCCCGGTGCCAATGCCTCGCTGGGCGGCATGGCGGCAACGCGGGCTTCCGGCACCAATGCGGTGCGCTATGGCACAATGAAAGACAATGTGCTGGCGCTGACCGTTGTGACCGCCAATGGAGAGGAAATCCGCACGGCCCATCGCGCCCGCAAGTCATCGGCGGGTTATGATCTGACCCGGTTGTTTGTGGGCTCTGAAGGCACGCTGGGGATCATCACTTCAATTACCTTGAGGCTTCAGGGCATTCCTGAAAGCATTGGTGGTGGCATCTGCACCTTTCCCGATGTCAAATCGGCCTGCGATGCGGTGATCATGACCATTCAGATGGGCATTCCGGTGGCGCGGATTGAATTGCTGGATCAGATGCAGGTGCGGGCCTGCAACGCCTATTCCAATCTCAGTCTGCCGGAAAAGCCGACGCTGTTTCTGGAGTTTCACGGCTCGGAGCAGACGGTGGCGCTGCAAACGGCGCAATTCTCCGAAATTGCTTTGGAATATGGCGCTGATGATGTGCGCTTTACCTCTGATCCGCAAGAGCGCAGCCAATTGTGGAAAGCGCGGCACAATGCCTATTGGGCCGGGCGGGCGCTGGCACCGCATCTCAATGGTCTGTCAACCGATGTCTGCGTGCCCATCTCGAAACTGGCGGATTGCCTGGAAGCAACGCAGGCAGATATTGCCGAAACCGGCATTCTGGCTCCCATCGTTGGCCATGTTGGCGATGGTAATTTTCATGTGCTGATCTTGTTTGATGATAAAGACGAGGCCGATGTCGAGAAGGTTGAGGCTTTTATGGCGCGTCTCAATCAGCGGGCGCTGGCCATGGATGGCACCTGCACCGGCGAACACGGTGTTGGCCAGGGCAAGATGGGTTATCTTGATGCCGAACTGGGCGGTGCGCTGGACCTGATGCGGCAGATCAAGCGCGGGCTTGATCCCGATAACCTGTTCAATCCGGGCAAGATTTTCCGTCTGTAAGGCTTCATATGGCAGTAACGGCTTGTTCCTGAGACACAAGCCGTTACTGTGGTGAAAGGAACATACTGGAGTTGGTTTAAAGTGCTCAGCAGGCTTTTCATTGCCCTTGGCGGGTTGGTTGTGGTGGCGCTGTTTGTGGCGCTTCTTGCTCCCCTCTTCGTCAACTGGACCGATTTTCGCCATCAGTTCGAAGATCAGGCCAGCCGCATTCTGGGCAAGAAGGTGGTTGTGCATGGCACGCTGGAAGCGCGCCTTTTGCCATTTCCCTCCGTGACCATGAATGATGTCACTGTTGGTCCCGGCGAAGATGGCAAGACGCTGGCGCATGTGGCGCGTTTTTCCATGGATGTTGAGCTTGCGCCGTTCCTGTCTGGCGAGGCGCGGATTTTTGCCATGCGTGTGGAAAAGCCCGAAGTGCGGTTGCGAATCCTGAACGAT
This sequence comes from Gillisella vitis, assembly GCF_014204625.1. GTDB lineage: Bacteria > Pseudomonadota > Alphaproteobacteria > Rhizobiales > Rhizobiaceae > Allorhizobium > Allorhizobium vitis_F. Next base: position 75,188 of record NZ_JACHLU010000004.1, read on the forward strand.
GGTTCGCTGGACTGGCTGCTGGGCAGCAAGCCCACCATGCCCGCCCGCAATGTGGTGCTGGAAAAGGTAACCGTCACAGATGGCTCCATCACTCTGGTGGATGAGCAGACTGGACGCACACGTCTGCTGCAAAACCTCAATGCTGATTTGAAGGCAGGCTCTCTGGCCGGTCCGTGGACGGTGTCGGGCAGCGGTGCTCTCGATGGGCAGACCGGGCGGTTTTCCCTCGCCAGCCTTCAGCCTGAGGCTGGCAGCCAGGTTATTCCGCTCAAGCTTCATCTTGCACCCGATATGACCCGGATTGATCTCGATCTTTCTGGTGATCTGGATATGGCAGACCGGCACCCAACATTGAAGGGCACGTTTTTAGCGGCTGTGCGGGATGTGCCAGTCAGCGGCGAAGCGGCAAAAAAGAGCCGCAAAGACACGGTTGTGCCTGCGCCACATGTGCGGGGCAAGTTTGAGCTGGCCAATGACCGTATTCGCGTGCCGGAATACCGGCTGGAAATTGGCGCTGTCGATCAGCCCTATGTGATTACCGGCGAAGCAACGCTGGACAGCGGCACGGCACCACAATTTCTTTTGACCGCTGAAGGTCAGCAGATTGACGTCGACCGGCTGAGTGGCCCGGCCCCTTCCGGCAAAACCGGGCGGCAGGGGGAAAGCTCTGCCCGCAAGCGGATTCAGACGCTGATTGCCCTTGCAGACCAGATTCCCATTCCCAATGTGCCGGGCCGGGCCAGCGTCAAGCTGCCAGCCATTGTGGCCGGTGATACGGTGCTGCGCGACATTACGCTGGAACTGCGACCGGCTGGAACCGGCTGGCAGGTGGAAAAAGCTCTGGCAACCTTGCCGGGCCGCACGCAGGTGGAGGCATCCGGTCGGCTTCAGTTGAAAGATGCCGCCTCTTTTGCCGGGTCTTTGCTGATTGCTTCCAACCAGCCCTCTGGTCTGGCCACATGGCTTGCGGGCAATGTTGATCCTGCCATTCGGGCATTGCGCACGGTGGGCCTGTCGGCCAATGTCAATCTGACCGCAGATTTGCAACAGTTTGACAAGCTTGAACTGGTCATCGGCGGAGCCAGTCTGCGGGGGCGGCTGGAGCGCCATTCGGCCGATAATCGTGTTCCAAGCCTGTCTTTTGATGTGGCTGGAGACGCCTTTGATTATGATGCGGTCAAGGCACTGACCTCGCTGGTCTCGGGCGATGCCAGCGGCGATGCGATGTTAAGGCAGCAGATTGCCGGCAAAATCAAGGTTGGTGCGTTCTCTGCCTTCGGGGTTATGGCGCAGGATGTTGATGGGCTGTTTACCTACCAGAATGGCGGATTTTCGCTGCGCAAACTCGATATTGGCAATCTTGCCGGTGCCAGTATCAAGGCAACCGGCGAGGCATCCGGCTCGCTCGCCGATTATAATGGCAAGGCGCAAATCATTGTCAATGCGCAGGATGCTGCGGGCTTTTTGACAATGCTGCAACAGCATTTGCCCGTGCATCCGCTGCTGAACCGGCTGGCGAAAAGCGGTCGCTGGTATGCAAACAGCAATCTCGTGCTGGATGCCCGGTTTGGCGATGCCCAATATGGCGGCGTGCAACTGGACCTGCGTGGCCAGACCAACGGCACCACAGTGAGCGCAGAGCTTCGACAAAACAGCCTGTTTGATGTGTTTGGCGATGCGCAAAAGACGCTGTCGATCCGGGCAGAAAACCCTGAGCCGTCCATTGTTCTGGGCCAGCTTGGCTTTGATCCTCTGCCGGTGCCGATTGAGGGTGCCGCAAAGCTTGATCTCGATCTGAAAGCGGAAGGCGATGCACCAGCGGATGCGCGGATGAGTCTGACGGCGGGCGAAACCCATTTGACCGCCAGTGGCACGGTCAATCTGGCCTCGGCAATCTTTCTGGAAGGCAAGGGCAAAGTTGCCCTCACCAGCGACGACATGGCACCGCTGCTGATCATGAATGCCATCAGCGTGCCGGGAATAGCCAATGGCTTGCCCGTGTCGCTGTCCGGCGATCTTGAGCATATCGGGCAAAAAACCATGTTGCGCGGTCTGAAAGGTCAGATTGCCGGAGATGCGGTGTCTGCTTCGCTTGCGTTTGAGCCAACGGGTGATGCTTTCAAAGTCTCTGGCGATGTGAAATTGGCCCATGCGGATCTGGATTGGCTGGCCGCGACCATGATTGGCCCGCTTGAAGAACCAACCCAAGGCGGCTTTTCAACGGCGAAGGTGTCAAACCCGGTTTGGGGGCAGGCCGAGATGGACATTGCGTTGGCGGCTGACGATTTCGGCCTGTCACCCTTAACCAATGCCCAGAATTTACCCGATGCCCGAAATTTTGCGGCAAAGCTGACGCTTGTGGACGGCGGCATGGCGCTTGAGACTGCATCAGCCGATTGGCTGGGCGGCAAAGCCGAGATACGCCTTGGGCTGTCGAGCAATCAGGGCACGGCATTTTTGCGCAGCAAGCTTGCGCTGAAAGGTGCCAATCTGGGGGCACTCTGGCCCGATTATGGCCTTGCGGGGCGGGCTGACGTGGAGTTTGGTGCAGAAGGCAGCGGCACCACTGCTCAAGAGTTGATGTCCTCTGTCAATGGCTCTGGCCGCGTTATCTTGTCGGCATTAACATTGCCGAAGCTTGATCTGACAAGCCTTCCGGCCCTGAACACCGCTTTTGCCGAGGCCAAGGGCGAGATCACAGCGGCTCAGGTTGAGGATCGGTTGAAGCCCTTGCTGGCGCGTGCGCCAGCGCAGATGGGTGATCTTGCCGCTCCCTTTACCCTCACCGATGGCAAGCTACGTTTCCAGGGGCTTGATGTGCAAACACCTGCGGCGCATTTGAGTGCCGAGGCGGAACTGGATCTTGCCTCCAAGACGCTGGATGCCGCGTTGACGGTTGCCTTTGACGCCGGTGATGCGGTGGAGGCAGGCAGTGCGCCGACGATCAGGCTGCTGTTGAGCGGGCCGGTTGATGCGCCAGTATCAACGCTGGATGCCAGCGAGATGGCCAGCTATCTTTCTCTGCGTGCCTTTGAGCGCGAGCGTCGTCGGATAGAAACACTCCAGGCCAATGTGCTGGAAAAGCAGCGCCTGCGCCGAGAGGTGGCCTATTACGCGGCCTTGGCGGCGGCGCGACATATGGCCCAAGAAAAGGCGGCCCAAGAAAAAGCAGCACAGGAAAAGGCCGAGCAGGATAGAAAAGCGGCGGAGGCCGCGGCACAGGCACCGAAAACAGGTGATCCGGTGGGAGCCATTATCAAGCTGCAAGGGCTGTCGGGCATACATTGATGGATTTTGATAAAAAACAACCGCTGTGCCGTCATGGCATAGCGGTGGTGCAAAAGGGTGGTGTAGGGGGCTGTTGCTGTGTAGCGAAAACGATAGGCAGCCGTGACGTTTTACAGGAATGTTTCGCGCTGGCCGAAGGGAGGCATCATGCCTGCACCCATGTTGCCGCCGCCGAAATTGGGGAACTTGCCCTCAAAACCTTCAAAGCCTTCTGGCGCTGTGCCGCCATTTGCTTCTGGATCCCACTCTGGCATCTCAGGTGCAGATGCGCTGGCATCTGTCGTTGATGTCGTGGTGCTATCGGTGCTGGTGCTTTCCTGCGAACGCGGTGGTGGTGGCATCCGCCATGTTGGCATGGATGTGGAAGAAGAAACGGACGTTGTCATCTCTGAAATCCTTTTTCAAATGTGAACCTTGCGCATAAAGCCGAGCGTACAGCATGGGGAAAAATTCGAATCGATACAGTCACTCAGCGCACGGTTACGCTAGCTTTAGTTTGCTAACAAAAAGTTATTTTACATAACTTAATCTTGGAAGGATTGAGGTGTCATATCTGCGTTATTATGCTGCAAAATCATGGCCTTGAGCCAATCCAGAACATAGAGCCGCAAGGCAGACGAGAGATTGCAATCCGCTGGACGATGGTCATCAATTTCGGCGATCAGGGCCGCAACGGCCATGCTGCGATGCTCTGCAATCACACGGATTTCCTGCCAGAAAGCATCTTCCAGCGAAAAGCTGGTGCGGTGGCCGCGCAGGGAAATGGAGTGTTTCCGAATCATCGGCTTCTATTTCAGGTGAACAGGTTGAAAAACTGAGTCCGGTTTTATCTTTAACCTATTGATTCTACATATTTCGCATCGATTTTCGCAGAGGGCCGGGACCACTTTTCGGTTCGATGCTCTATGTTTCAATCGTTGGTCTTGTCAGAATTGTCCGATGTCGGGCGCTCAAGGCGAGATTGATCGAGCGATTTTTCCGCCTTTTTATTCAGCGCATGGGTCAGGTTTTTCTCAGTCTTGGTGCGCCCGAAGGTGAGGCGGTTTTGATCCGCCGTCTTCTCCTTTTCAAGACGCGCTTTGGCTTTTTTAAACTGACGCAGATTGACAACGTCGCCCGACATGCAGCTGTGCCTTATTGCTTCTTGCGAAAGGCATCGAGCGAAACAACGGAGCCTTCCTTCTTTTCGCCCTCTGGCTTGTCCTCAAGCGAGGTTTCCGTTTTTTCAGCGGCGCTGACAGGGTAGGCGGTAATTTCAGCGGATGTTTCAGCCTCATCGGCCAGCGGAACATCAAATTCCAGCTCGAAATTGACAGACGGATCGTAAAAACCGCGAATGGCGTTGAACGGAATCACCAGCTTTTCCGGTGTGTCGGAAAAGGACAGACCAACCTCGAACAGGCTTTCCGTGACCTTGAGATCCCAGAACTGGTGCTGCACAACAATGGTCATCTGCTCGGCGTATTTGGATTTCAGCGCCTGCGAAATGCGCACGCCCGGCGCGCCGGTGAGAAAGGTGATAAAAAAGTGATGGTCACCGGGAAGCCGGCCCGTTGCGGCCACTTCTGTCAGCACCTTGCGAATCACGCCGCGCAGCGCATCTTGAGCCAGAATATCGTAACGGATGTGGTCCTGCCCCATATGGTCCTGTCTTTCTTCTTCGTCCGGTCATGGCGCATCATCACGATGTGCGTATCAGTTGTTATAAGCCAAGCTTGCCTTTGGCGCAAAGCCCGAATCTTGGAGACCACTATAACAGGATAAATCAATTTTGAAGAGGTGAAGTCATCAGAAAGGGGAGGTAGGTGAAGGCTTCTGTTGCCAGGTGCCTTCGGACCCCGCCGCACGGGGCTAACCGTATGGACTTAAGTTTGGGTTTCTGGAACCGCCATTAGGCAGCTACAGCATAACCCTGAGCATTGTTGTCATTTGCAACTACTCTTTTGACCCGATAACGGTGGTATCATGCCGAGCAAAAGTTCGATCTTTACGCCCTTGTCGATCCTGTTTCGCCCCCATCAAAAGCCGGTCACAAGATGGGCCAGTTTTTGGTGGAGGCGCCGGGTACCGCCCCCGGGTCCAATAGGTTTATTACACCGACAGTTTATTGCCATAGCCGATGCAAGCACCGGCACGGGTGATATAGGTGTTTTATGGGGCAATGAAAAGAGTTTCCTGCACGGTTTTGATAATTCTGTTTTATCATGACGATAGAATCAGACAAAACCCTTAAAAACAGGGGTGGGTGCTGCGTGCGCGCTTTGCGGATTGGCATTTGTCATTTACATCATGCGGCAGATTTTAGGATAGAGGTGCAATCCCATGAAGCAATATCTTGACCTTTTGCAGCATGTGATGGATGCGGGCAGCGACCGTGGTGATCGCACCGGCACGGGCACGCGCTCTGTTTTCGGTTATCAGATGCGCTTTGATCTGGCGGATGGTTTTCCGGTTCTGACCACCAAGAAGCTGCATCTGCGCTCGATCATTCATGAGTTGCTGTGGTTTTTGAAGGGCGACACCAACATTGCCTATCTCAAGGACAATGGCGTCAGTATCTGGGATGAATGGGCTGATGAAAACGGCGAGCTTGGTCCGGTCTATGGCGCGCAGTGGCGCTCATGGCCGACCCCCGACGGCGGGCATATTGATCAGATTGCCAATCTGGTGGAGGGTATCAGGAAAAACCCAAACTCCCGCCGTCATATTGTTTCTGCGTGGAACCCGGCAGAGGTGGATCATATGGCGCTGCCGCCCTGCCATTGCCTGTTTCAGTTCTATGTGGCCGATGGCAAGCTGTCGTGCCAGCTCTATCAGCGTTCGGCCGATATTTTCCTTGGCGTGCCCTTCAACATCGCCTCCTACGCACTTTTGACCATGATGGTGGCGCAGGTGACGGGGCTGAAGCCCGGTGAATTCATTCATACGCTGGGAGATGCGCATATTTATGCCAACCATTTTGAGCAGGCGACATTGCAGTTGACGCGAACGCCAAAAGCTTTGCCGGTGATGCGGCTCAATCCCGAGGTCAAGGATATATTTGGCTTTACCTTTGAGGATTTCACCCTTGAAGGCTATGAGGCCGATGCCAGCATCAAGGCACCGATTGCTGTGTAAACAGTGTGTTCACATCGATTTTATGAAAGTTTGGGTGACATTGTGTCGCAGGTGTGGTGATGGTCTCGCCACATCAAAAACAAAGAAGGTTACTCCCTTATGTTTATTCAATTGTCTAAATGGTCGCCCGTTATTTTGAGTGCTGTGCGCATCATTGTCGGTCTGATGTTTCTGGAACATGGCATGGGCAAGCTGCTCGGCTGGCCGGTATCAGCCATGAACCCGGCAGTCATGTCACTGCCATGGATTGCCGGCTGCATTGAGCTGGTTGGCGGTGTGCTGATTACCATCGGTCTGTTCACGCGCCCTGCGGCCTTTATTGCATCGGGCATGTCGGCTGTCGGCTACTTTCTGGTTCATGCACCAAAAGACTTTTTCCCGATGAACAATGGCGGCGAAGCGATCATGCTGTTTTGCTTCGTGTTCTTTTATCTTGTCTTTGCAGGCTCTGGTCCGTTGAGCGTTGATGCGGTGCGGGGCAAGGAATAATATCCCGGCGTTTGCTGGTTGAAGCAGATAACAGCCGCTGTGGTGGTCACAGCGGCTTTCTTGTGCGCGCTGGCGGGTTTTTTCCAGATGGGCTATGGCTTGCGCATGTCAGGTCGAGTTGAAAGAGGTTCCCATGCCAAAGGTTTCCATCGTTGTTGCCGTATCCCAAAATGGTGTCATTGGCCGGGATGGCGATATGCCCTGGAAGCTGTCAACCGATTTGAAGCGCTTCAAGGCGCTGACCATGGGAAAGCCTCTGGTGCTGGGGCGCAAGACATTCGACTCCTTTGGCGCAAGGCCATTGCCCGGTCGCCCGCATATCATTGTGTCGCGCACCGCGCAGATTGACATGCCCTCTGTGGAAACAGCGACCAGCCTGGAGGCGGCCCTTTTGCGCGCAAAAGCTGAGGCTACGGCTTTGGGCGTGGATGAGGTCTGCGTGATTGGCGGTGGCGAGATTTATGCTCAAGCCCTGCCATTGGCCGATATTTTGCACGTCACCCATGTCGAGGCCGAGATTGACAGGGGCGACACTTTTTTTCCAGCCATTGACCTTCAGGTTTTCCAGATTCAATCCGAAACACAGATTCCGGCAGGCGAGAGAGACAATTATCCCACCCGCTATGTGGTTTATTGTCGCAAAACTGTGCTTTAACGCTCTTATTTACCCTCTCTTTGAAAGAAGTTGCGGCTTTGCGTTGAAAGCATGGCAGCCGATACCTATAACTGTCTTAATCCTTATCCCTGCCTTTATCGGCAGCGTTGAGGGCCTCTTCATAATTCCTTAAACCGCAGGCGGGTTAAACTGGTATTATGCAGGGAGTAGCGTTTTTACAGCGCCCGGTTTTGGTTTGAAGAAACCTGCGGTGCTGTAGGGGAGAGTTCTCAAAAAAAGAGGTTTTGATGCCCTGGAGTAATCAGAACGGCGGCGGCGGTCCTTGGGGCGGCGGCGGCGGTGGTGGAAATAACAATCAAGGCCCATGGGGGCAGGGACCAAACAAGCCTCGCAACAATGGCGGCGGCGGCGGTGGCAAGCAGCCACCGGACCTGGAAGACATGATCAAGCGCGGGCAGGATCAGTTCAAGAACCTGATGCCCGGCGGCCTGAACGCTGGTATGGGCGTGGTTTTGGCGCTTGTGGTTGGTGGTTTCTGGCTGACGCAGGCGGTTTACACCGTGCAGCCGGATGAGCGCGGCGTTGAAATGCGCTTTGGCAAGCCCAAGGACGAGATTGCCGGACCGGGTCTGCATTTTCACCTTTGGCCGCTGGAAACGGTTCAGAAAGTCAAGGTGACAGAGCAGCAGCAGAATATTGGTGCCAAGGTTGCCACCAACTCGTCGGCTGGCCTGATGCTGACGGGTGATCAGAATATCGTCAATGTTCAGTTTTCGGTGCTGTTTACCGTCAGTGATCCCAAGGCGTACCTGTTCAACCTCGAATCGCCACCGCAGACCTTGCAGCAGGTTGCTGAAAGCGCCATGCGCGAAGTGGTTGGTCGCCGTCCGGCACAGGATATTTTCCGTGATGCCCGTCAATCGATTGCCAATGATGTGCGCAACATCATTCAGGGCACGATGGACAAATACGGCTCCGGCATTTCGATCAATTCTGTTGCGATTGAAGATGCAGCGCCGCCGCGCGAAGTGGCTGATGCGTTTGATGAAGTACAGCGTGCTGAGCAGGACGAAGACCGTTTTGTGGAAGAGGCCAACCAATACGCCAACAAGGCTCTTGGTCAGGCACGTGGTCAGTCTGCCCAGATCCGTGAAGAGGCGTCTGCCTACAAGGATCGTGTGGTCAAGGAAGCCGAGGGTGAGGCGCAGCGCTTTATCTCGATCTATGATCAATATGTGCTGGCACCCGATGTCACACGCAAGCGCCTTTATCTGGAAACCATGGAACAGGTTCTGAAAAAGTCGAACAAGGTGATTATGGATAACAATGGCAACAATGCTGTGCCTTATCTGCCCTTGAACGAGATTGGCCGCATGGGTGCGCAATCCGGTCAGACGCCATCCACCACGGGAGGCAAGTAAGATGTCAAATCGTTTGCTCTCCCTTCTGGTTGGCTTTGCCATTGTGCTGTTTCTTGCCTATTCGTCGATGTTTGTGGTCAATCCACGGCAGCAGGCGGTGGTGATCCGCTTTGGTCAGATCAAGCAGGTTTACAGCGATCCGGGTCTGTATTTCAAAATGCCCTTCGCATTTGCAGGGGCTGACAAGGTGCAGTTTGTGTCGGATCAGGCTTTGCGGTTTGATCTCGATAATATCCGTGTTCAGGTGTCTGGCGGTAAGTTCTACGAGGTTGACGCCTTCCTGGTCTACAAGATCACCGACCCACGCCGCTTCATCAGTATTGTTGCCGGTGGTAACCGCGATGATGCCGAAGCACGATTGAGAACCCGTCTTGATGCATCCTTGCGTCGCGTTTACGGCCTTCGTGGCTTTGAATCAGCCCTGTCTGAAGCGCGTTCTGCGATGATGCAGGAGGTGGCGGCTGATCTGAAGGTTGATGCGGAGAATCTGGGTATCACCATTGATGATGTCCGCATTCGTCGCACCGATCTGACGCAGGAAGTCTCCCGCGAGACCTATGCCCGGATGCGCTCGGAACGTCTGGCCGAGGCCGAACTGATCCGTGCGCGTGGTAATGAGCAGGGCCAGCGCCGTCGCGCCATTGCGGATCGTCAGGTGGTTGAATTGCAGGCCGATGCCCAGCGCGATGCTGAAATCCTGCGTGGTCAGGGCGATGCTGAGCGCAACCGCATTTTTGCCGATGCCTATCAGCGTGATCCGGCCTTCTTCGAGTTTTATCGCTCGATGGCGGCTTATGACAGCGCCCTTGGCACCTCTGGTACATCAATGGTGCTGTCGCCCAATTCGGAGTTCTTCAGGTTCTTCGAATCGTCCGGCGGCGCGACCGTGGCAACCCCTGCGGCACCGGCGGCTGGCAATTGATCAGGTCTGTTTGAGATTGAACAAGAGGGCCGGGTTATTCCGGCCCTTTTTTCTTGTCTTTTCATGCCTGTCCATGTCTTGGCCATAACTGCAATATAGCGTGAACAAGTATTGCAAGGGCGTTTCGGTTTCAGCCTTTGCGCCCTATGATGCTGTGAAGACTGTTGGTGAATGCGAGGAAGCCCATGATCAAGCGCTGCGGAACCACGACGCGCCTTCTGATGTCTGCTCTTGTCGGAAGCGCTGTGTGCCTTGGCGGCGTCATTGCCCATGGGCCTGTGGCAGCTGCCCAGGTGCGGGGCCCCGCTCCGGTTGCGGATATTGCGCAAGGGTTGCTGGGGGCGGTGGTCAACATTGCCACCTCGCAAAATGTGGATGATGAGGATGGTGCTCCGGTGCCTCAGGTGCCGAAAGGCTCCCCTTTTGAAGATCTGTTTGAGGATTTCTATAAGAAACGCGACGGCAAAAGCCCGAACCACAAGGTCAATTCGCTTGGCTCCGGCTTTGTCATCGATCCGGCAGGCTATATCGTCACCAACAATCACGTCATTGAAAATGCCGATGATATTGAGGTGATTTTTTCGGATGGTGCCAAGCTTAAGGCAAAACTGGTGGGCACGGATACCAAGACGGATCTTTCCCTGCTGAAAGTTGAGCCGACAGAGCCGCTGACTTCGGTGAAATTTGGCGATTCAAAAAAGATGCGGATTGGCGATTGGGTGATGGCCATTGGCAACCCGTTCGGCCTTGGCGGCTCGGTTACGCTGGGCATTATCTCGGCGCGTGGGCGCAATATCAATGCCGGGCCGTATGACAATTTCATCCAGACGGATGCGGCGATCAACAAAGGCAATTCCGGCGGCCCATTGTTCGATATGGATGGTGAGGTCATTGGTATCAACACGGCGATTATTTCGCCAAGCGGCGGCTCCATTGGCATTGGCTTTGCCGTGCCCACCGAAATTGCCGAGAATGTGATCGCTCAGCTCCGGCAATATGGTGAAACCCGCCGTGGCTGGCTGGGCGTGCGCATTCAGCCTGTGCCGGATGAGATTGCAAAGCAGGCTGGCATCAAGACAGGTCGTGGCGCGCTGGTGAGCAGCGTGATTGATGGTGGTCCTGTGGCCAAGGGACCGTTGAAAATGGGCGACGTGATCATTGCCTTCAACGGCAAGGACATTGTTGAAAGCCGTGATCTGGTGCGCACGGTTGCGGAAAGCCCGATTGATCAGGATCTCGACGTGGTGGTGTTTCGGGATGGCCAGCGCCAGACGCTGACGGTCAAACTTGCCCGCTTGCCGGATGAAAAGGCGACAGAGGCCAAGGAGACTGAGCAGGAAGACCCCAATGCGGGCGATGCTACCGAGCAGGACGATGCCACCACGGCCATTCTGGGCATGACCCTTGCCACTCTTGATGATGAAAAGCGTGCCGCAAACAGCATTGCTGAAAGCGTTGAGGGCCTGCTGATTACCGACGTGGAGAAAGATTCACCCGCTGATCAAAAGGGCCTGAAAGTGGGCGAAGTGATTGTGGAAGTGGCGCAGGAATTTGTCGATACGCCAGAAGCCTTGATGGAAAAAATCACCAAACTGAAATCCGATGGTCGCCGCAGTGCTTACCTGATGGTTGCCAACCCAAGAGGCGATCTGCGCTTTGTGTCGGTGCCGTTGGAGTGAATCCGGATTTTGTGAGTCGATTCAGCGGGCTATAACGGCCGCCTGAGAGAGTGATTCAGGCACTTCAAGCAATGTCTCGGCTTGTCCAGTTTTGTTGGGTCAGCCGGTACAGCACATGGCGCTGCAAATGTGGATGGGTATCTGGCACCCTTGGGTGAATGAAACCTCCGTTATGATCCAGGGTCATGCCCAGACGCTTCATCACGGCGGTGGAGCGGTGGTTGGTTTCAACCGCAAAAGAAACAATCTGATCCAGGCCCTTGATTTGGAATCCATAATCGATAAGGGCTGTTGCCGCTTCGGTGACATAGCCATGGCCCCAGAAACGGGTGGCCAGCCGCCAGCCGATTTCAATCGTGCCTTCAGGCAGGATCTCTGGCAACATGGCATCGGAGAGACCACAAAAGCCAATTGGCTCCCCGGTTTCTTTCAGCTCCAATGCGTAGAAACACAGGCCAGTCTCCTCAATCAACTGGTTGATGAGGGCCATGATTGTGTCGGCCTCTTCATGGGTGCGGCGAATGGCGAAAAACTCGGTCACCTTCGGATCGCAGTTGATCTCCCGAAACAGATCGCGGTCACTGTCTTTCCAGTTGCGAAGCAGGAGGCGCTCTGTTTCGAGAATGATCATGTCACGTCACAAAATTTGTGCAAAATCGGTTTTGCGATAGCCTTGCAGGTAAAGCAGAGCGGTAAGGTCGCCGTGATCAATGCGGATTTTGGCCTGCGCCGCAACCGATGGCTTGGCGTGCAGCGCAACACCTGCGCCCGCCACACTCAACATGCCAAGGTCGTTGGCACCATCGCCAACGGCCATAACCTCATCATTGGTCAAGCCAAGTCTGGCAACAATATCTTCCAGCGCATCAACCTTGGCCTGCTTGCCCAGAATTGGCTCGGCCACTTCGCCCGTCAAAAGGCCGTCCTGCTCCAGCAGAATGTTGGCGCGGTTTTCATCAAAGCCAAGTGTTGCGGCAATTTTGGAGGTGAACACCGTGAAGCCGCCAGAGACGAGGGCGGTGTAATAGCCCTTGGCTCTCATGGTGGCGATCAGCTCCATGCCGCCGGGGGTGAGGGTGATGCGCTTGGCAATCACTTCATCGACCACGGTGATCGGCAGGCCTTTCAGCAAAGCAACACGTTCACGTAAGGCGGGCTCAAAGGCAATTTCGCCGTTCATGGCGCGGGCGGTGATCAGCGAGACCTTGTCTTTCAAGCCGACTTCGGCAGCCAGTTCATCAATGCATTCCTGCGCGATCATGGTGGAGTCCATATCGGCAATCAGAAATTTTTTGCGGCGGGTCTCGGCATCCTGAATCGCCATATCAATGGGCAAATCAGCGATGATGGCGCGAAGATTGTCTTCTGCCTCTTGCAGATTTGTGCCATCTTTCAAGGCGATGTCACAGGCCACGCCATCGGCCAGCCAGTAAAGACCAGAGGCGGAAAGCGCGAGAGCTGCCTTTTCCGCAAGCGCTGGAGTGAGAACAGGATTTGACGGATTGGCGATAAGCGTGGCAACGAAAGCCATGATGAAAAACCTTGATGACAATTTCGACGCCATCCTGATAACCGGCCCAACCGCCAGCGGCAAGTCCGCGCTTGCGCTAAAGCTTGCCCAAGAGACGGGCGGTGTGGTGATCAATGCCGATAGTATGCAGGTTTATGACACGCTGCGGGTGGTCACAGCCCGGCCGGGTCATGATGAGATGGGCGGCGTGCCACATTATCTCTACGGCCATGTGCCTGCCAGCACCACCTATTCCAGCGGCGATTGGCTGCGGGAGGTCACGGAGCTCTTGGCCGAATTGAAAACACAAAACCGGCTGCCGGTGATTGTTGGTGGCACCGGGCTGTATTTCAAAGCGTTGACCGGCGGCCTCTCGGACATGCCAGTCATTCCTGATGATATTCGCACCACTTTGCGCGCGCGCGAAAAACGCGAAGGGCCGCAAGCGCTGCATGGTGAACTTAGCTTGCGTGATCCCACCATGGCGGCAAAGCTGAACCCGCAGGACGGCCAGCGCATTGTGCGGGCGCTGGAGGTGCTGGAGGTGACGGGGCAATCGATTGCTGAATGGCAGGCGCGCTCCGGGCCGATGATTGTTGACCCGGACCGGGCGCGTAAACTTGTGGTTCTGCCAGAGCGCGCCATTTTGCACGACAGAATCAACCGCCGCTTTGTGCTGATGATGGAGCGGGGGGCGGTGGAAGAGGTCGAAGCCTTGCTGGCACAATACCTGCCGCCTGATCTGCCCGCCATGAAAGCCATCGGCGTCTCCCAGATTGCCGCCATGCTGCGCGGCGAGATGAGCCGTTTGGAGGCGATTGAAAAAGCCTCTGCCGCCACCCGGCAATATGCCAAACGGCAAATGACCTGGTTTCGCAACCAGATGGATGAGGCCTGGGAGCGGGTGGGGTGATGCAAAACAAGGATATAAAATAATGTAATTGGGCGTACAATTATTGAGATTGTGAATGATGTCGGATTTGATATATTGATGTCGTGGACTGTTGAAACTTTGAACTCAACGGTGGATATCGAGCTTGAAGACCTTCCTGAAGATCAGATGGCAAAGTTTCTTCGTATTGGTGAATTAATTGAAACGCTGGGCTTGAAACGCATTCGAGAGGAGAGCCTTTAGAGTCTTTCAAGTTCAGATTGAACCAGAGTACACGACATTTTAGCTTTGAGTGCCTGGCTCTCCTCACCCCGCCTCCGCTTTGCTCGGCGGACCTCTCCCCGCTGGGGCGAGGAACCCGTGAACGTTGCTGTTCTTTCCTTCTTCTCCCCTGCGGGGAGAAGGTGGCGGCAGCCGGATGAGGGGGTGCGAAGCCCAAAAATACGCGCGTCGTGTACTCTGAGATTGAACCAGACAAACTCTACTGCATAATTCTTTAAACCGGAATCGGTGTAAAGAGAAAATTATGCAGGAGATATAAAGAGCTACAGCGAACCTTTGTGCGCCATATAGGGTGAGAGGCGCTGTATATTTGTTTGTTTTCGTTTGTCTTTTCGGGTAATGTAACTATTCTTTTGACGCCGATTTTAATTTGCTTGCAGGTATTTTGCGGCTGCAACAGCCAAAGCCATGACAATAAAGTGAGCCTATAACGTCTGTCATTTACTCCTTCCCACCCCCCAACGGTTTCTTCAAAATACTCTCTCGCAGGCTCATGCCGTGTTCGCGCCTTGGGGGTACGGCAGGCGAGGGGGCGGTGGCAAACAGGCCGTGGGCATCGGGGGAGCGAAGATTTGCGTAGGCGCTGGCGGGTTTGAAGCCGGAGGAGGAGTCGGGGTGGGATTCCGGCTCAAGGCTTGGCAGCATGTCCGGGCGGTATGGCTCGATGATGTCGTCTGCCGGGGCTGGTTTGGGTGCTGTGTAGCTTGGGCTGAAATTGCCAAAATCCGGCTCTACGCTGGCGCGCATCCGTGAAATCACATCGCGCAGGTCGATATTGTCCGGCAATTCCTCTGACGGGCGCACCAAGGTGCCGCTGGCTTTGGGCAGATAGCGTTGCTCGACGCGGGCAAAGCGCATCCGCATGGGCACTGTGATGGCCTCGCCAAAGGCGATGGCCTCGCCATTGCCAATCGAAGAGATGAAACTGGTGGCCGAGATGGAGCCATCGGGCAGGGCTTTGCGGATGATCTCCTGATCGCGGTCGTTGGCCAGTCGCATGGCAAACACGGTCGAGCATTGCGACAGAATCGTCTGGTCCAGCTCGCCCGGTCTTTGGGTGATCATGCCCAGCGATACGCCATATTTGCGGCCTTCCTTGGCAATGCGGGCAATGGCTTGCCGCGTGGGGAAAAAGCCGAGGTTGGGGTCTGACGGCACATAACGATGCGCTTCTTCGCAGACCACCAGCATATGAATGGCTCCGTTGGACCACATGGCCAGCTCAAACGCCATGCGGCAGAGCACCGAGGCCACCGAATTGACGATTTCGGACGGAATGCCGGAAAGCTGAAAGGTAGAAATCGGGCGGCCATGGCCCGGCACGCGGAAAACATGCGCCACCGTTTCCATAATGGTGTCGCTGATGGTGTTGTTGGAAAACATGAAGCGATAGCGCGGATCATTCACCGCAGACTGGATGCGGATTTTTACAGCCCGCAGATGCGGCTTTTCCTCGCGGCCTTCCAGCTTGCCCATCCGTTCATCAATGCCCGCCAGCAGGTCGGCCAGCCGGTAGGGAACGGGGGTGTCAGCGGTAAAGCCTGCGCGGTCCGAGCGGCGGATCAGGCCAGCATCACCGCCCTTGAACGCGCGTTTGGCATCGGCAATCAGCTCGCGCAGAATATCCACTTCTTCGGCAACAGCCGGGCGGCCGCGATAGAGCACTTCGGTAAATTCTTCCAGCCGCATCAGCCAGAAGGGCAGATCCAGCGTATCGGTATCCACCACCACCGCATGATCGGGAAAGGCGGCGGCAAATTCATTGTGCGGATCAAGGATCAGCACGCGCAATTTCGGATCACTCTCAATGGCCTTGTGCAGCAACAAGGATACGGCGGTGGATTTGCCAACGCCGGTTGATCCCACCACGGCAAAATGCTTGGACAGCATGGAGGGAATATGAATGGTCGCGTCAATCTCTTCATCCTGAGAGAGCTTGCCAATCACGCAGCTTCCGCCCTCTTTGGAATCATAAATGCGCTTGAGGTCGGCCACACGAATGCGATGAGCCACCGCGCCCAGATAGGGATATTGGGTAATGCCGGTGGAGAAATTTTCCACACCATCCAGCCCGCGCCGCACTTCGCCCATCAGCTCGACATCAATGATGAAGCCATTGTTCTGCCCTTCCGTCCATAAGCCGCTTGCGGTGCGCATGGCATAGACCAGCGCCACTACGCGATTTCCCTCAACGGTGATGGAAATCAGCCGACCGACAGACCACAGCGAGGTCAGATCGGTGCCGCCTTGCTCTGCCGTTGCGGCAATGGTTGCGCGTGCGCCATTACAGGCCACTACCCGCCCTAAAAAGCGGTTTCCGGGTGCCAACTGATTGCGACGATCCTCTTCAAGGGGCGAGGCAGGCAGAGTAGGGTCTTGATTGGGCAAGGGATGCTCCATTGGTCTGCCTAAAGCCCGGCAAAGTCTGCTGGTTTTACCGGAGCCGCGCTTTATTCTTAACTTTTGCGCATATGCGTTATCATTCAATTGATGTCAGTTGAATGCGCCATGCGACAGGATTTTAGAGCGGCCAGTCTTAATAACAGGTGTATTCCGTTTTGCGCTATGATGCTGTCATTCATCGGGCATATGCCCGTAAAATTTGCATCATTCGCCGCATTTGCGGGCTTTTGGGCGTTGACGCTTATCAATATAGCGTCTAAGACGGTGCCTATGAAAAATTTTGTCATTATTCTTGTGGTGGGATCGCGTATGGGCATGACGGTGTAACCGTCAGGCATTAGCCTCCCATGCGCGACAAACAGGCTCCTCTCAGGGGCCTTTTTTTATGCCCAAAATCACGCTAACAGCAAATGCAATTCGGGAAACTGGCGGGAGCAGACATGACTGGAACAGATAACACGGCGAATGAGCAGATCAGCACACAGATGACAGGTGCGGAAATTGTTTTGAAAGCTCTGAAAGACAATGGCGTCGAGCATATTTTCGGCTATCCGGGCGGATCGGTGCTGCCAATCTACGACGAGATCTTCCAGCAGGACGATATTCAGCACATTCTGGTGCGTCACGAGCAGGGCGCTGGCCATGCGGCAGAAGGTTATGCCCGCTCCACTGGCAAGGTTGGCGTTGTTCTCGTGACCTCTGGTCCGGGCGTGACCAATACGATTACGCCGCTTCAGGATGCGTTGATGGACAGCATTCCGATGGTGTGCCTTTCCGGTCAGGTTCCCACCACGCTGATTGGCTCGGATGCGTTTCAGGAATGCGACACCGTTGGTATTACCCGGCCTTGCACCAAGCACAACTGGCTGGTGAAAGATGTGAATGATCTGGCCCGTGTCATTCATGAAGCCTTCCGCATTGCCCAGACGGGGCGTCCCGGCCCGGTTGTGGTTGACATTCCAAAAGACGTTCAATTTGCCACTGGCACCTATACGCCGCCAGAGCGCCACGCCATTCAGCGCAGCTATCAGCCGAAATTGCAGGGCGATGCCAAGGCCATTGAAGCGGCTGTGCAATTGATGGCCAGTGCCCGGCGTCCCGTCATCTATTCCGGTGGCGGTGTGGTCAATTCAGGCCCGGAAGCCTCCAGATTGTTGCGCGAACTGGTGCAATTGACCGATTTCCCCATCACCTCGACCCTGATGGGTCTGGGCAGCTATCCGGCATCGGGTGCCAACTGGCTGGGCATGTTGGGTATGCACGGTTCCTATGAAGCCAATATGGCCATGCATGATTGCGATGTGATGGTCTGCATTGGTGCGCGTTTTGATGACCGTATCACCGGCCGTTTGAATGCGTTCTCGCCCAATTCCAAGAAAATCCATATCGATATTGATCCATCATCGATCAACAAGACAGTGCGGGTGGATATTCCGATTACCGGCGATGTTGGCCATGTTCTGGAAGATATGGTGCGCATCTGGCGTGCCTTGCCAAAGAAGCCGCAAGCGGAGCAGACGGCAGACTGGAAGAGCAGCATTGCCAAATGGAAGGCGCGTAACTCCTTCTCCTACACGCCATCCAAAGATGTGATCATGCCGCAATATGCCATTGAGCGTTTGTCGGCGCTGACCCTTGGCCGTGACACCTATATCACCACGGAAGTGGGCCAGCATCAGATGTGGGCGGCGCAATTCTTTGGCTTTGAGCAGCCAAACCATTGGCTGACCTCTGGCGGTCTTGGCACCATGGGCTATGGTTTTCCGGCAGCCATTGGCGTGCAGATTGCCCATCCCGACGCTTTGGTGATTGATATTGCCGGTGATGCCTCGATTCAGATGTGCATTCAGGAAATGTCCTGCGCCGTGCAGTATAATGCGCCGGTCAAGATCTTCATTCTGAACAACCAGTATATGGGCATGGTGCGCCAGTGGCAGCAATTGCTGCATGGCAATCGCCTGTCCAATTCCTACACCGAGGCCATGCCCGACTTTGTCAAACTGGCCGAAGCCTATGGCGCTGTGGGTATGCGTTGCGACAAGCCTGATCAACTGGATGATGCGATCATGGAAATGATCAACGTCAAGCGGCCGGTGATTTTCGATTGCCGCGTGGCCAATCTGGCCAATTGCTTCCCGATGATCCCATCGGGCAAGGCCCATAATGAAATGCTGCTGCCGGATGAGGCGACGGATGATGCAGTGGCGACAGCCATTGATGCCAAAGGCCGTCAGCTCGTTTAACTCTTGAGGGGAAAACCATGAACGCTCACCTACAACCCACCGGCTCCGCCTATTTCATCTCGCCGGAAACAGAAGTGAAAGAAAACCACACGCTGTCTGTGCTGGTGGATAACGAGCCGGGCGTTCTCGCCCGTGTTATCGGCCTGTTCTCTGGTCGCGGCTACAATATTGAAAGCCTGACGGTCTCCGAGACCGAGCACGAGGCGCATCTGTCGCGCATCACCATTGTGACCCGCGGCACGCCGCTGGTGCTGGAGCAGATAAAGGCGCAGCTGGAGCGGATCATTCCGGTGCATCGCGTTCTGGATCTCACCGTGCGCGCCCGCCAGCTGGGGCAGGAGCGGCCGATTGAGCGCGAAGTGGCGCTGGTAAAAGTGGTCAGCACCGGCGAAATGCGGGCAGAAACCCTGCGGCTGGCCGATGCTTTCCACGCCAAAGTGGTGGATGCCACGGTGGATCATTTCATTTTCGAGATCACGGGTAAGTCGTCAAAAATTGACCAGTTCGTCTCGATCATGAAGCCGCTGGGGCTTAACGAAGTCTGCCGTACAGGCATTGCCGCCATGAACCGTGGCGCTCAGGGCATGTAATCACAGATTTTCCACAGCTTTGCGCAGGATGTTTTGATTCTGCGCAAAGGTTTATTAACTTTTTTCAGGGTGATTTTGAACAAAATAGCTCATGGCGCGTTAATGGCTCAGAGAAACACAGGAGCCTGCCATGAAAGCAGCAACAGTATTCATTCTGATCGCATCTTTGACAGTCCCGGCTGGTCTTGCGGCTAAGGGATTTGTTGAGCACAATGGACAGTCATCACTGACGAAAACCGAGCCTTTTGCTCATGTCACTGTGAAAAAGACATCGCGCTTGCAGCTCCACAGCCAGCAAAGTGCTTTGCCAGAAGACGAACTTTCTGAATGGGCTTCGGATTGTTACGACGCTTACGGCTCTGGCGGTGCAGGCGCAAATGCTGCAAATCTGAAAGCCTGCCTGAAGGGATAGACTGTCTCTCAAGGCTTTATACTCCTCTCGCTGCACGTTTTATACCAAGAGTCATTGAAAATGACTCTTGGTTTTACACTGCCGCAAGATCGTGTCACCAAGACAATTAAAGCATGGAAACAGGCTGGAATGCTTCATTAGGTCAGCTATACTGACATAAATGAAGTGGGGGAGATGTCTGTGACACTTGAAAGCCTGGGGGCGTTGGTTCTGTTTGCGTTTACCACCTCGATCACGCCGGGGCCGAACAATATGATGCTGTTTGCATCGGGGGTGAATTTTGGCTTTCGCCGCACTTTGCCGCATATGCTGGGCATTGGCGCTGGCTTTTTGTCCTTGCTGATTGGTGCGGGGCTGGGGCTTGGGGCGCTGCTTGTGGCGCTGCCGCTGGCCTATCTGCTGTTGAAAATTGCAGGCGGGCTTTATCTGGTCTGGATTGCCTGGAAAATTGGCACGTCAAGGGTTCTGGGCGAGGGGCAGGCCAAGGATAAGCCGATGAGCTTTTTTGCCGCCGCGCTGTTTCAATGGGTTAATCCCAAGGCATGGGTCATGGCAGTTACCGCCATGGCGACCTATACGGATGTGGCATATTATTGGCAGAGTGTGGTCATTGTCGGACTGGTTTTTGCGGCGGTGAATGTGCCGAGCGTGTCCACCTGGGCGGGCTTTGGCTCGAGCTTGCGGGAATGGCTGTCGGTGCCGGTGCGGTTGAAATGGTTCAATATCACCATGGCTGTGCTGCTGGTGCTCAGTCTTTGGCCAATGCTGCGGTGAAAATATGCGGGGAGTGCGTGTCTCTTCTTGCATTTGGGGTGCGAATCCGCGCATGACCATCTGATGGAATTTGCACCTCAACAGGATGAAGCTCTCAAGGCCGTTGCCAAATGGCTGAAAGAGGGAAAAACCCCGGTTTTCCGGCTGTTCGGCTATGCGGGAACCGGCAAGACCACGCTTGCGCGGCATTTTGCCGAGCATGTCGATGGCGATGTGCTGTTTGCCGCCTTTACTGGCAAGGCAGCGCAGGTGTTGCGCTCCAAGGGGGCCACCACGGCCCGCACCATTCACTCGCTGATCTATCGTCCGCGCGGCGAAGAAGAAGTGTCGGATGAGGAAACCGGCAAGACATCGATGACGCCGATGTTTTCAGTCAATCGTCAAAGCCCGGTGGCCAAGGCAGCGCTGATTGTCATCGATGAATGCTCGATGGTGGATGAGCAGCTGGGCCGTGATTTGATGAGCTTTGGCACGCCGATTCTGGTGCTGGGTGATCCCGGCCAGTTGCCGCCGGTATCTGGCGGCGGTTTCTTTACCGAGCAGGAGCCGGATTATCTGCTGACCGATATTCACCGGCAGGCGCGTGATAACCCGATTATCCAGCTGGCCATGCAGATCCGCGAAGGCCGCGAGATTACCCATGGCGATTATGGTGCAACGGCGCGGGTGATTTCCAAAAACGAAGTGACGCAGGATCTGGTGCTCAATTGCGATCAGGTGCTGGTGGGCACCAACAAGACCCGGCGTCGTTATAATAAACGTCTGCGGGAGCTGAAAGGCTTTACCGCTGATTATCCGCAATCGGGCGACAAGCTGGTGTGCCTGCGCAATGATCAGGTCAAGGGTCTGCTCAATGGCTCACTCTGGCAGGTAATGACCTCCTCGCGCGAGACAGTGAAGCCCGGCATGAACCTGCTGATCAAGCCGGAAGACGATGATATGGATCGCGGTGCCGCCAAGATCAAATTGCTGAAGGCGGCTTTTGAGGATGTTGAGACGGAAATTCCGTGGACCACCCGCAAGCGCTATGACGAATTTGACTATGGCTATGCGCTGACCGTGCACAAGGCGCAAGGCTCGCAGTGGAACAATGTGGTGCTGTTTGATGAAAGCTGGGCGTTCCGCGATACGCGAGAACGCTGGCTCTATACGGCGGTCACTCGGGCGGCTGAAACACTGACGATTGTTCGTTAAGAGGCAATCAAACCGAGCAAAACCGCTTTGGCCACCGCTTGAAAACGGTTTGTGGCGCTGATTTTGCGCATGATGCTGATTTCAAGTGATTGCACCGCCTCTGGCGTTATCTGCATGGTGCGCACGAGACGAGTCTGGGTGTAGCCTTCTGCCATCAGCCTCAGGCACTGAAGCTCAAGATCGCTGAGATCAATGCTGTGGAGTGGCTGTCTTTCGGCTTGGTCATCATCGTCTTCACGGTGCTCTATCAGCGCGTTGATCTGCTGCATTTGCCGCAAAATGGTGGATTGTGAGGTGATCAGCTCCCGTTTGCGGGCCTCCAGAGCAGAGGTCAGCAACATATTGGCTTCAGCCTGTGTTGCCACCTCACTCAGTTCTGTCAGCAGATCCTGAATGGCGGCAATGGGCATGCCTGTTTCACGACAGGTATTAATCAGTGCCATACGCTTTATGTCGCGGTGGTAATAGACCCGCATCAAACCCATGCGGCTGGAGGAGAGCAGATTTTTTTCCTCGTAAAAATGCAAGGTGCGATGGGTAACGCCAAAAAGATTGGCCATGTCGGAAATTGCAATCGGCTCTGGCGGCAAATCGTCCGGCATCGGCAGCATGGGCAAGAAAGCCAATGAAGCATGAGGGATTTCGCCCGGACGGGCGCTGGACTTCGAATGCTCAATATGAAATCGCATAGGCTTGTTCCCCACGTCCCTGATGTTTTATGTTCGGTTGTTTTTGCAGGATTCTTGATGCTCAACCGAATCGTCGTGTTTTTGTTTAACCTCATCTATCATTGTTAATTCGAAAATACAAATATACATGCCCGTCATCCACAGCGACCTCTTTGGGTTGTGTTGAGAGCTGTGTCGATTATGTCCTCCATGGTGCTGCTTTCTTGAGGTCATTGCAAGCAAAAGCTATGCCATTATCAAACAAAAGCATCTTCGACCTGCAATTTTTTGGGGTATTTGTTGTGCTTTCGCGGGCGTGTTGGCGCAGGGCAATAAATTCCGAATTTCCATGGGTTGATCACATAATCTCATTGGCGTTTGATGCCTCAACGTTTTACAGAGAATAGGTGGATGTCCGGCGCTGGCTTGCCGAGCGCTTCGGCCCTGTAAATGGCACTATGAATGGATTTTGATCAATGGCAGCCAAGCTTTCCGTCAATCTCAATGCGATCGCCATGTTGCGCAACCGGCGTGATCTTCCCTGGCCCGATGTGACCGGGTTTGGACGGTTGGCACTCAAGGCAGGTGCCTATGGTCTCACGGTGCATCCAAGGCCGGATCAGCGCCATATCCGTTTTTCGGATCTTCCGGCGTTGCGCGCCTTGATTGACGATGAATTCCCCACGGCCGAATTTAATATTGAAGGCTATCCGACGGAAGAGTTTCTGGCGCTCTGCGAAGAGGCTCAGCCCGAGCAGGTGACACTGGTGCCGGATCATCCTTCACAGGCGACCTCCGATCATGGCTGGGATTTTGTTGCTCATCAGGAGCTTTTGAAGCGCGTTGTCGGCCGCCTGAAGGCCAAGGCAATGCGGGTTTCTTTGTTTGCCGATGGCGATGCCAGGGACGAATCGGTTGCGGCCGCGAAGGCAACGGGGGCAGATCGTATCGAGCTTTACACCGGCCCCTATGGCGGCTGCTATGATGCGCCTGAAAAAGCCAATGAAGAGATTGAGCGTCTGGGTCAGACCGCCGATATGGCGCGGGCTTTGGGGCTTGGGGTCAATGGCGGCCATGATCTGACCGTTGCCAATTTGCCCGCCCTTGTGCAGCGCATTCCGTATCTTGCCGAAGTGTCCATTGGTCATGGACTGACAGCAGATGCGCTTGAATTTGGCATGGCGGAAACGGTGCGGCGCTTTCGCCATGCCTGTGGTGAGTCTGTTTAGCCGTGCACCTGCCGGATCGTGTTATCCGGCAAGTGATGCTTTATGGGCTTCAAGGAACGCTTTCAGTGGCGTGAGCGGTGCTGCGCCCAGTGTCTCGGCATCGTCGGACGTGATGCCAAGATCGCCAGCGCGGGTGGCTGCATCGAAGGACACAAGCAGAGGTGCGACATCGGCAGGTACGCCGACAGCGACCATGCCATTGAACAATTGTTCATCATTCAACGCCACCACCTCAAGCGTTTTATTGGTGATGTCGGAGACCAGCGCGGCAATTTCGCTGTTGCTGTAGCTTGCTTTGCCGCTCAGGTTATAGATGCGGTTTTCTGACGTCGGATTGGCAAGGCTGGCGGCAATTGCCCGGGCAATATCGTCGCGTGCGATGTAGGATGTGCGGCCTTCGCCTGCCGAGGTATACCATTGGCCATTGGCCAATGAAGGTGGCAGGGTCATGAACAGATTTTCCATGTACCAGCCATTGCGGAAAATGGTATAAGCGAGGCCGGAGGCTTTAATGGCGGCCTCTGTTGCTGCATGTTCTGGCGCAAAAAGAATCTTCGATGTTTCTGGATTGGGCATGGAGGTGTAGAAAACCCGCCCCACGGATGCCTTTTGGGCCGCCTCAACAGCAGCCGTATGCTGGGCGGCACGCGAGCCGATGGCATCCGTTGAAATGATCAGCAGCCGGTCCACGCCTTGAAAGGCTGTTTCCAGCGTTGCCGGATCAGCAAAATCGGCTGTGCGAGTTTCGATGCCCTTGGCGGCCAGGGCTGTCAGCTTGGCGGTGTCGCGGCTTGCGGCAATAATGTCTTTGGCTGCAACCCCCTGACTCTCCAGCAGGTGCTTGATGACAAGACTTCCCAGATGCCCGGAGGCACCGCTGATCAAAATTTTGGACATGATTTTTCCTTTTCATCGAAACTATGCAATAAGTCGCTCTCAATTTGAGACTATCGCTAAAATGGGAATTATATGCGTCTTGTAAAGAAGGCAGCTTTCCAACCACTCGTTACCAAAAGGGAACCGACATGCTCCAAGAGATCACGCCTGATGACGCCGGGACATCTGCCATTTCAGAGCGAATTTCACCCAAGGACATTGAGGATGCGTGCCCTGTCCGCTCGGTGATTTCACATATTGGCGACAAATGGTCGACATTGCTGTTGGCCATATTGGCGGATAGACCCTATCGGTTTGGCGAATTGCGTCGGATGGTTCCTGATATTTCCCAACGAATGCTGACCCAGACGTTGCGGGATTTGCAGCGCGATGGTTATGTCAATCGTGTGGTGTTTCCCACCAAGCCTCCGAGTGTGGAATATAGTCTGACGGATCTTGGTCGCACGCTTGTCGTGTCCTTGAAGCACCTGGTGGATTTCGCACTTGCCCATCATACGCAGGTGGTTGAGGCGCGCAGGAGATTCGATGCTGAAAATGTCTGATGGTTGCAAAATCGGCAGGCAGGCCAGCAACGGTTTCGGGAAAAGACAGGCGAATAGAACCATCGCATGTCTGATCTGTCCCGAAGCACACGAGATGTCATCGTGTGCGTTTTCGTCAGGCCGACTTTTTCAACGGCTGTTGGGCAAGTGAGAAGCTCACCGCAGACTGGCAGTGAATGGTGGTGGAATCAAAGCTGGGCAGGGCCAGTTCGTCTGGATTCAGCAACAGGCAGATTTCAGTGCAGCCAAGAATGATGCAATCGGCACCGGCGGCCTTTGCCTTGTCAATGATGGCGAGATAGGCGTTGCGAGACTGTTGTTTGATTGTGCCGCAGCACAGCTCATCAAAAATCACATTGTGCACGGTCTGGCGGTCATCTGCGTCAGGCACGACTGGATTGAGGCCGAGTGCCTTCATGCGATCAGTGTAAAAGCCGTGTTCCATGGTGTAGCGGGTGGCCAGCAGCAGGGGGCGCTTGAAGCCGGCCGCTTTGATGGCGGCTGCTGTTTCATCGACAATATGGATCAGCGGAATATTCACTCTTGCAGCCACGGCATCGGCAATCAGATGCATGGTGTTGGTGCAGATCAGCACACACTCTGCGCCGGCCCGCTCAAGCGCTGCTGCGGCGTCACCCAAGGCTTTTTCGGCCAGATCCCAGCGGCCCGCCTTCTGGAAGGCAACGATGTCTGCAAAATTGACAGAGCGCATGACAATTTCAGCGGAGGCAAGGCCGCCCAGTTCATGGCGCACAGCCTCGTTGATCAGCCGATAGTAAACCGCCGAACTCTCAAAACTCATTCCGCCAATCAGGCCAATCATCCGCATTGTTGATGTTCCCATGCTGTCTTTTGAAGATGCAACCATGATGCAGCCATTTGGCTGTTGGCGGTTTGCAAATTTATTGAAAATATCGCAAGGATGCGCAAGTGTGGTGCGCTATACAGTCATTTGGCGCGTAAAATTTGTGCGTTTTGTTTTGATGGCGAGGGCTTTCAGCGTGCTGGACGATCGAGACAGGAAAATACTGGATATGTTGCAGCGTGACTCGGCTGTTGCCATTAGTGATCTTGCTGACCTTGTGGCTCTGTCGGTGTCTGCCTGTTCGCGGCGGATTCAAAGGCTGGAGGATGCGGGCTATATAGAGAGGCGGATTGCCGTTTTGGACCGCGAAAAGATCGGCGTGCCAACAACGGTCTATGCGCTGGTCAAGACGGCGCATCATACGGATGAATGGACAGAGGAATTTCGCCGCGCCATTGGTGATATTGCCGAAATTGTCGAGGCCCATCGGCTGACAGGCCATCACGATTATATTCTGAAAATCGTCTTGCCTCGCGTGGAGCATTACGATGTGGTTTATCGCCGTCTGGTGCGCAGGATCGAGCTGTTTGATGTCTCTGCTGCGATTTCCATGGAGACAATGAAAAGTGGCACCGCTGTGCCGGTGGATTATGCCGTATAATTTTCCCATCCGGAACGCCATGACACTGGCGTTTCGGATGTCACAAAAGCCTCGCTCATCACTCAGCCAGTGTATTTGTTTCTGTGATGTTCATGTGGGTATGCGTCAGCGTGCCAGTTGCTGGTGTCAGCTTTCTGGTGTGTGCTTGTTGCGGTCTGGCCAAAGGCAGGGCGTGCATCATTCTGCTTGTCCGGGACAGGGGCCGCATAGGACGCTGACACGCCTGCAAGAGTGGCAATGACGGCAGAGATAAGAAGCGTTTTCATGGTAAGCTCCATTTTCAAATATGCAGTTTTTTTAATCAAACCACTTGGTTCGATGGTTTTAAGTTGGGCGTTTCTGTTGCGCTTTGCAATGCCGTGGCGTGCGGCCTCGTTGCATCGCAGCAATGCATTTTTATCCCTTGTCAAAAAAATGAAAAATTAATCTAT
This sequence comes from Gillisella vitis, assembly GCF_014204625.1. GTDB lineage: Bacteria > Pseudomonadota > Alphaproteobacteria > Rhizobiales > Rhizobiaceae > Allorhizobium > Allorhizobium vitis_F. Next base: position 102,253 of record NZ_JACHLU010000004.1, read on the forward strand.
TGAAAATAAATGATAAATTTTTAATTCGCGTCTTTTGGTAAGCTGCCCTAAGCCCGTTTGCTCCCTCTCTCACATCTTTTTGAGATGCGGGTGTCGATGATAAAATCATAGGCACTGCAAAAGCTGCTTGACGTTGTTCAGAAAGCATCCTAGAAGGAACCGTACCGTACGGTACTTTTGTTGGAGGAACTTTCTCGTGTCAGTCGATACCATGCCAGCAGCGGAGTTTTCCCCGCGTCAGAGCGCCGTTCTGGCGGAAGCTCTGCGGCTTTTGGTCGATGGCGGCGATAAGGCGTTGACGACGGCGGGCCTTGCCCGTGCTGCCAATTGCTCCAAGGAAAGTCTCTATAAATGGTTTGGCGATCGGGACGGGCTGCTCTCGGCCATGATTTCCTATCAGGCCAGCAAGGTGCGCACTTTTGAGCGCTCCGGCGAGCGCCTGTCATCACAGACGCTGATCGAGCATCTGGAGCTTTTCGCCCGCGATCTGCTGGATGTGCTGTCTGGCGAAATTTCACTGGCGCTGAACCGTCTTGCCATTGGCCAGACCAGCCGCGATGGCTCCAAGCTTGGCCAGATGCTTTTGGTGCGCGGTCGCCGCCAGATTGACCGGCGGGCGAGGGCGCTGCTGGATTCGGGAAGGCGCGATGGCTTGCTGCGCTTTGACGATGGCGAAGAGGCCTATCGCACCCTCTACGGCCTGATTGTTTCTGATCTGCACGTTCGCTTGCTGCTGGGCGAAAAGCCAGAGCCACAATCATTCGACGTCCGTGCACACAAGGCGGTCTCAGCTTTTCTTGTGCTGCACGGCACTGACAAGACAATACACAGTTCTAACACCTGACAAAGCATAGGGAAGGATTACACAATGCGCGTCTATTATGATCGTGATGCCGATTTGAACCTCATCAAGGCGAAAAAAGTCGCCATCATTGGCTACGGTAGCCAAGGCCGTGCCCACGCGCTGAACCTGAAGGACAGCGGCGCACAGAACGTTGTCATCGCCCTCAAGGCAGGCTCCGCCACCATTGCCAAGGCTGAAGCCGATGGCTTCAAGGTTATGACCGTTGCAGAAGCTGCTGCCTGGGCTGACCTGATGATGATGGCAACCCCTGACGAATTGCAGGCTGACATCTACAAGGCTGAGATTGCTGGCAACATCCGCGATGGTGCAGCGATTGCTTTCGCCCACGGCCTGAACGTTCACTTCGGCCTGATCGAGCCAAAGAGCACCGTTGACGTGGTCATGATCGCACCAAAGGGCCCCGGCCACACCGTGCGCGGCGAATACCAGAAGGGTGGCGGCGTGCCTTGCCTCGTGGCTATTCATCACAATGCTTCGGGCAATGCTCTTGAGCTGGCTCTGTCCTACGCTTGTGGCGTTGGCGGCGGCCGTTCGGGCATTATCGAAACCACCTTCCAGGAAGAATGCGAAACCGATCTGTTCGGCGAGCAGGTTGTTCTGTGCGGCGGTCTGGTTGAGCTGATCCGCGCTGGTTTTGAGACGCTGGTTGAAGGCGGCTACGCTCCAGAAATGGCATATTTCGAGTGCTTGCACGAAGTGAAGCTGATCGTGGACCTGATCTATGAAGGCGGCATCGCCAACATGAACTACTCCATCTCCAACACGGCTGAGTGGGGCGAGTACGTGACTGGTCCTCGTATCATCACCGCTGAAACCAAGGCTGAAATGAAGCGCGTGTTGCACGACATTCAGACCGGCAAGTTCACCTCGGACTGGATGCAGGAATACAAGGCTGGTGCCGCGCGCTTCAAGGGCATTCGCCGCATGAACGACAAGCACCAGATCGAAGAAGTTGGCGCAAAGCTGCGCGGCATGATGCCCTGGATCGCCAAGAACCAGTTGGTTGACAAGGCTCGCAACTAGTAACTCAATTGGTTCTTGGCGCTCCAAGTTTTCCTGTTTGCGTGCCTTTGGCAACGCGGGGGATCGCCAAGAACCAGCTGGTTGACAAGGCTTGAGCGCTTAAAAATCAAGGATGGCAGCGGAGGACTCCGCTGCCATTTTTTTGTCATGGGTTGAAGACAATCTATGAATTGGGGAGAGAGTTTGCGTCCCGCGAGACTGCTCCTGATTTTGACGTGATTTCGAACAGTGCATGTTCAAAATCCTCCATGCATTCAAAATATCGCAGGCCTTGAATTTCGCCGATCTTGCTGTAGCCGGGGCCACCCAGCCATAATTCTGTTGCTTCAGGCAGGGATTGCCGTAGCTGGAGAATATCTGGCCTGCCTTTGTGAGATCGCGCAATCAGAGAGCTGAGGCAAACAATATTGGCATTGGTTTTTTCAACCGCTAACATAATTTGTTTGATGGGCAGTTGCGGCCCAAGATAGTGGGTTCGTAATCCTTGCCCTTGTGCAATCAGCGCTGCAATGAGCGCGCCAATTTCATGAAGTTCGCCTTCGGGCGTTGTGAAGAGAATGTGATCGGATCGATTTCCCGGCGGCAGCATTTTCATCCCATGGCCAAGAAGGGTGCGAACCGATGCAGAGACCATGTGCTCTGCGGCAATGCTCAATGCGCCTGAGGCCCACCTCTGCCCGACCTCATGCATCAATGGCATAACCACCTGCTTCGAAAATGCGATAGGCCCAAGCGTGAGATATTGACCGTTGAGGATACGGTCCAGTTCGTGATGATCAAGCATATCAATGGCGCACAGCAGTGGCTCGAGCCTGTCGATTGCTTCTTGCTTCGCAATCATCATCTGCAATTCGGATGTGTGGAGATCGGCGATTTTACCAATACGATACCCCAGATCGATGCAGGCCTTGAGTAGGATCAGTCGCGTCACATCCTCGGCGCTGTAGCTGCGCCGCCCCGTCTCGCTGCGCGCTGGCAATATGGTTTTATAGCGGCGCTCCCATGCGTGCAAAACCAGCTTTGACAGTCCTGTGCGCTCGATCACCTCCTGTAAACTGAAGGTTGGCTGCCTGTCTTGTTCGCCATGGTCAAACATGTTTGCCTCCCACGTTTACAACGTTCACCATATGCACTTTATATATATTGTATATTTAATATTTCCTGATCATCTAGCGTGGACAGTTTGTCAAAAGCGCATCGAGGTCAATTTTAGGGCAAATCGCCCTACAGCATGTCGCGTTTTATTGTCCTCAATAAAACGATAACGTCCATGCGAAAAAGAAAGAGCTAAAGCCTGTCGCAGTGAATTCTATTCACTACGACATGCTGTAGTCCGGCCCTTGGTTACATTCTATTTTTCGCGCTGATCAATGCTTTCATGTTCTTAATCTAAATTATGATAGGTTTTAATTTTATCACCATAAAATACCGTAAAAACTCATGGGATTTTATTGAGCATGAAGAGCAAAAATTGGCCAAACCTATGAATGTATACGGAATTTTCCATGCCTGCTGTGGAAAGTAATAATTTGTATATCTTTGTATGCGTTAATTCGAATTAACTGACGTTATATCTTGCTTTCAATCGATCACGCAACCTGTCACGGGAAGTCGGCGCATGAGCATATTCAGCATGTCTGCAAAGGCGCAGGCGGAAGTTAACGCCTTGAGACGCTCGCAAGCTGTTATCGAGTTCAATCTCGATGGCACCATTCTGGATGCAAATGACAATTTTTGTCAGGCACTGGGGTATAGTCTGGCAGAAATCAAAGGCAAGCATCATCGGATGTTTGTGGATCCTGATGAGGCAGCAAAGCCGGAATACAGGCAATTCTGGGATAATTTGCGGGCGGGAAAGTTCGATCGCAGGCAATATCTCCGCATTGCCAAGGGTGGTCGTGAAGTCTGGATTGAGGCGTCTTACAATCCGGTTTTCAAAGGCGACAAGCCTGTCAAGGTGGTGAAATATGCAACAGATATTACGGCTGCAAAAATTCAGGCGCTTGAGGATGAGGCAAAACTGAAAGCGATCTCGGCGTCGCAGGCCGTGATCGAGTTTAAGCCCGATGGTACAATCATTACGGCCAACGAGAATTTCTGCAATGGACTGGGATATTCCCTGTCTGAGATCGTTGGTCGCCACCACAGCATGTTTTGCGACAAGGCTTATGCCCAATCGGCTGATTATGCCCGTTTCTGGGCGGATCTGGCTTCAGGACGGTCCTCGTCTAATGAGTTTCGCCGGATTGGCAAGCGTGGCAATGATGTCTGGATTCAGGCATCCTACAATCCGGTGTTTGACAGCCATGGCAAAGTCTACAAAGTGGTTAAATTTGCCACCGATGTGTCGGCGCGCATGAATGCGATTTCGGCTGTTGCCGATGCGCTCAAGGCGCTGGCCGAGGGTGATCTGACCCGCAGATTGAACAATGACTTTGTGCCGACAATGGAGAAATTGCGGCTTGATTTCAATGACGCTGTGACCCGCCTGTGCGAGACAATGCGCGGTGTGGCCAATAGTACCCGTTCTATCTCCAGCAGTACTAATGAAATTAAGGAGGCCGCCAATGAATTGGCGCGCCGCACCGAGATGCAGGCGGCTTCTGTTGAAGAATCGGCAGCAGCTCTGGAGGAGATTACCACGACCGTGTCTGATTCTGCCAAGCGGGCCAAAGATGTTGGCCAACTGGTTGGTCAAACCCGCATTCATGCCGAGAAATCCGGTGTGGTGGTGCGCGATGCAGTCAGCGCCATGGGCGAGATTGAGAAGTCGTCAAAACAGGTCTCCAGTATTCTGGGCGTGATTGATGAAATTGCCTTCCAGACCAACCTTCTGGCCTTGAACGCTGGTGTTGAAGCGGCCCGCGCGGGTGAGGCTGGCAAGGGCTTTGCGGTAGTTGCGCAGGAGGTGCGTGAACTTGCCCAGCGCTCGGCCTCTGCCGCCAAGGAAATCCGTCAGTTGATCAGCACATCGGCCGCACAGGTTGAAAGAGGCGTGGCGCTTGTGGCCGATACGGGGTCTGCCCTGGAGCAGATTGTTCAGCAGGTTGTGCATGTCAGCGACAATATTGACATTATCATTCACAGCACGGGCGAGCAGTCGGGTGCGTTGAAAGAAATCAATGGCTCTGTGAATGTGATTGACCAGTCGACGCAGAAAAATGCGGCCATGGTGGAGGAAACGACAGCGGCCACACACTCTTTGGCCAACGAAGTTGATAGTCTCTTCGAGATTCTCAGGGGCTTTAAAACGGAGAATGATGGCAAAAAACAACAGGGTCGCGTTGTCTCGGGAGCATTTTCTCTGGTGGCCTGATTTTAGGCCGGGTTGCGTGGGTTTATTGCGTGGCTTTATCGCGTGGCCGCTGGTAATCTGGCGCTCCTGTCATCCTGTTGCAGTCTTGTGGCGGATAAGACAGTCTGGATAAAGACGTTGAGAGTCTGCCCGGTTCAATTTGAACCGGGCAGACTCTCAGAGCCACCCAAGGGATATTCATCTCACCTTTTGCGGATGCCATGACCAATACAGCGATTGACGATCATCTGGATTGGCCGCCGGACGGTCAGGTTTTTGAAATCAATCATGTGACATTGGCGATGAACGCCAGCGATCATCCCTTTCATCTTGCCAATGTTGAAGCCGCAAGGGCCAATTGGCAGAGCGCGGTTGCCGCAAAACCAGCGTTGTTTGATGGGCGAATGGTGTTGTTTCAACGGTTGAGGATTGGTGACGGTCAGATTATTGGCGATGGCCATCTGATTCCCTATTCGACATTCTTGCTGTGGCGGCGACAGGCCCAGCCGGATTGTGGGTATCATCTGTTTGGTTTTGCTGTGATCATGTCCTCGGATGGGGCGCTGATTGCTGTTCAGATGGCAGAGCACACTGCCAATGCCGGGCTGGTTTACTGTGCTGCCGGTTCGCTGGACAGTTCCGATATTGTCGATGGTTATGTGGATGTCGAAGCCAATATGCGCCGCGAAGTCATGGAGGAAACCGGCCTGTTGCTGGACGGTGCCGAGGTTGATCCGCAATTGCGCGGTTTTCGTCGGGGACGAACCGTGACACTGTTTCGCAGCTTTTATTTGAAGATGACAGCGGCTGAGATTTTCCAACAGATTGCCGCCCATATGGCGGTGGACCATGAGAAGGAAATCGCCGGTCCTGTGGCCATCCGTTCGGCTGATCGCCATGCCCATCGATTTAACGGGGCAATGTACCCATTACTCGACTGGGTATTTCCCCGGTAAACTGAAGGGATTGCCTTGCATGGATGAGTGAGGTCGTGCAGTCTGCCGTCAAATTCAATCGGCACTGGAGGCACGTTTGGCTCGGCCATATTGCATTTACGACGTTTTTACCGACAAAAAACTTTGCGGCAATCCTCTGGCGATTGTGCTTGATGCCGAAGGGCTTGATGATCAGGCCATGCAGGCCATCGCTGGTGAATTCAACCTGTCTGAAACGGTGTTTGTTTTTCCGTCTGTCAATGCCGCCCATCTGGCGCGCATCCGCATTTTCACACCAGAGCGGGAGCTGCCCTTTGCCGGACATCCCACCGTTGGTACAGCCGTCGCCTTGGCCGAGCGCGCCCATGAGGGCAGGGACCGCCCGGTTGATATTGTCTCGGTGCTGGATGAAAAAATCGGGCCTGTGCGCTGTGCGGTGAGCCTGCGTGATAAAGAGGTTGGGTTTGCCGAGTTTGATTTGCCAAAAACGTCGGTGCAGCTGCATTTTTCAGTTGAGCGTGCCGCCATCGCCGAGGCGCTGGGCTTGCAACTGAGCGATTTGGGTTTTGGCAACCATGTGCCATCCATCTGGAGTGCTGGAGTGCCGTTTCTGCTGATTCCGGTCAACAGTCTGGCGGCGGTGCAAGGTATGGATTTTGATCCGCAGCTTTGGGAGCGGACGGCTCCCTTCTGTGAAGGGGCGCTGACATCAGCCTATGTCTATTGCCGTGGCGGTGTGCATCATGCCGCCCATTTTCATGCCCGCATGTTCTCACCCGATATGGGTATTGCCGAAGACCCCGCGACGGGGGCTGCCGTGGCCGCATTGTCCGGGGCCATCCAGTCTTTCGATAGCTTGCCCGATGGGCATCATCCCATGCTGATCGAGCAGGGGGTGGAGATGGGGCGGCCATCCTTCATTCACCTGCATATGGATTGCAAGGAAGACAAGGTGTTTCGCGCAAGGATTGGTGGTCGGGCCGTGCGGATTGCGTCAGGCGTTCTCGACTATTGATATTGTTTGGTTTTTCGCCATTTCTCTTTTTTCTGTAATTTCTGGTGTTTTTTTTAAAAGGATGCTGGACAAGGTGAGAGAACCCCTTTATATCCCCGCTCACGCAAGCAGTGAGGCAACAAACTGCTCACGTACGGGTGATTAGCTCAGTTGGTAGAGCAGCTGACTCTTAATCAGCGGGTCGTAGGTTCGAACCCTACATCACCCACCATAACACCATTGACGGGTGATTAGCTCAGTTGGTAGAGCAGCTGACTCTTAATCAGCGGGTCGTAGGTTCGAACCCTACATCACCCACCATGGTTGTGTGAAGATTGTTCTAACAAAATTCAGTGAATTTCTGGTGTTTTGTTTTTGTTCGCATATTTTGCGCGCAGTTCTGTGTTTGTTCATGAAATCATGCCGATTTCATCCTGAAATGGCTGTGGATAAGTGTGGATAACATTTCCGTACGCTGTCTGTGCCTGCTCAAAATGGACGAATCAAAGTTGTTGTCGGTCTTGCGAGTCTGAATGATAGTGTGCGTCTGATTGTCGCCAGCGTTGGAGCGAAGCTGTACTCCTTGGCAGAATCGGTGCCATTGCGCCTCCTTTGTGTGGTGATCTATGCCTGCACATCTTGCTTGCAGGATAAAAAACAGCACATTCCCTGATTTGAAGCGTTGTCCGTCATTTATCTTGCCGCATTGGCGCGATAAGGGAGCAAATGGTGAAGTTAAAAAGGGACTGTGGTTTGCAAAGCGTTAAGACATTCCTTGCGGCATTTTCAATTCTACTTTTGACAGTGATAGGCACGATGCCGATTATCAGTATCGGTTGGGTGCCTGCTGCTATGGCGCAGGATGCTCCTTTTGCCGATGACGATGCTGTCACGAAGGCGTCGGCTGCTCTTGATCTGCATCAGAAACAGATTGATTCGGTTAATGCGGATCTCGGTTCGCATTCTGCCAATGATCGTGATCTCATGGCGCAAAAGTCGAAGGTTGATGATGTGCTTGCGGCCCTGGTGGTGATGAAAGCACAGATTTCGCCGCGCCTTGATGAAGTGACGGCGCGTCTGGCCGATCTGGGTGCGCCTCCCAAAGAAGGCTCGCCGGTTGAAACTCTGGAGGTCACGACACAGCGCAACAAGCTTGCGGCGCAGAAAACAACAATTGTCAGTATTCTGGCGCGCATTGATGATACGACCAAAGAGGCCAATGATCTGTCGTCCAAGATCTCTGCGGCGCGGCGTCAGTTGTTCACGCAGGAGCTTTTTGCCCATGCCGATGTGTCGCTGGACTCCATGAGCATTGCGGTGAATTCGATTGGGCCGGAAATATCTCAATTTGTTGATTCAATGGGCAACTGGCTGAGTTTCGTTTTCCGGTTGAAGGCAATTTCCCTGGCATCGGCACTGGTCCTGTCGCTTGGCATGATGCTTGGCCTGAGAGTGATTCTGAACCGTATCTTTGGCCCGATCATTGCCCGTGGCAAGCAGGAGCAGAACCCCTCCTATATGAGCCGGTTTTCCATAGCCTTTTGGGGCACGCTTCTGCCTTCTCTTGCGTTCAGTTTTTTTCTGGTTTCCACCTTCCTGTTTCTGGATATGTTCAATGTCCTGCGCCCCGATATTCGCCGCGTTATCGGCGCGGTTCTGGGCTTTTGCGGGCTTGTGTTTTTTTCAACCCATCTTGCGCTTGCGGTTTTCAACCCAATATCGCCCAAATGGCGTCTGTTACGGGTGACGGACCGGGGCAGTTACCAGCTGGTTGCTGCCTTCGTGACCATGTCGGTTGTGAACAGTCTTGATTATGTTCTCAGCGCCATTTCTGAAGCACAGAGCTGGCCGGTGGAAATCACCGTGATGAAAGGCGTTGTCACGTCAATTATCGTCGGTGTGGTTCTGCTTCTGGTTTCTTTCACCAGGCCATTGTTGCCCAAGGAGGAGGATGAGCGGCAAGATGTGGGAAGGCCATGGTCACCACTGACATCGGGCTTGCTGCGCATTCTGGGGGCTGCAATCATATTTTCGGCGCTGCTCGGCTATGTCGGATTGGCGCGTTTTATTGCCACCCAGATTGTCCTGACGGGCGGGGTGATCTGCACCATGTATATTGGTATCCGCTCAGGTCGGGCCGTATCAGAGCGGGATCGCTTTGCGGAAACCATTGTTGGTCGCTATTTCCAACGCAGATTTTCCATTGGTCCCGTGGCACTGGATCAAATGGGCATTATTGCCGGCCTGCTGATTTATGGTGTGGCTGTAATGATTGGTGTGCCTTTGATCATGATGTCATGGGGCTTCCAGCTCCCGGATATTCGTCTGTGGATCTATAATCTTTTCACAGAAATCAAGATCGGCAGTATCAGCATTTCGGTTGTTGGCATTGCTGGCGGCGTCCTGTTGTTTGCGGTTGGCATTGTTGTGACGCGCTGGCTGGAGAAATGGCTTGATGGAAACATCATGGTTCGGGCGCAGGTGGATGCGGGCGTGCGAAACTCCATCAAAACCGTGGTGGGCTATGTGGGGGCTGTGCTTGCGGCGGTGATTGGCCTGTCTGCGGCTGGTATTAATCTTTCCAATCTCGCTCTTGTTGCCGGTGCCCTGTCACTTGGTATCGGTTTTGGTTTGCAGAATATCGTGTCCAATTTTGTCTCCGGCCTTATCCTACTGGTCGAGCGCCCCTTCAAGGTGGGTGACTGGGTGTTGACAGGAACAACGGAAGGTTTTGTGCGCCGTATCAATGTACGTGCCACCGAAATCGAAACCTTCCAGCGCCAGACTATCATTGTGCCAAACTCAGAGTTGATCAATGCGGCAGTTGGCAACTGGACCCACCGCAACACGCTGGGCCGTGTCGATGTGCTGATTGGCGTCAGCTATAACAGCGATCCGCAACATGTGATGGATGTTTTGAAAGAGGTTGCGCAAAGTCAGGAAGGGGTTTTGAGAAATCCGGAGCCTTTTGTGATTTTTCTCAGCTTTGGTGCTTCGTCTCTCGATTTTCAGCTGAGTTTCTTTATTGGCGATGTGTTGAATGGTCTGGCGATCAAGAATGGAGTGCGCGTCAAGTTGATGCAGCGCCTGCGTGAGGAGGGAATCGAGATTCCTTATCCGCATCAGGATCTCAAAGTCATTCTGGAACGGGCACCTGCAAAGGGACCGGGCCAGCCTTTGGCGTAACGCTGTATTATTGATGCCCATCCTGGCGGTTTTATCCGCTCGGGTGGGCATCGGCGTGTTTTCTGCCTTCAGATGCAGCGTGTTTCAAACATCACCATATCGAGCATGAATGAGCCATCCGGCTCAATGGCAAAATGCCGTTTCACCTCCGGGCTGGCTTTATCCTGAAGCATCAGGATTGCGGTACACAGCGCCTCTGCTGTCCCTATTCTCTGTGTCCAGCTTTTGAACTCCATGCGCAGACGAAATGGTCGCAAGCCTGTCACGTCAAAGCCTGCGCGTCCCAGCATTTCCGTCCATTCCGCGATCGTGTAATTGCGCACATGTGAGGTATCGCGCAAAAGCTCAATGGCCTGCAAATGGGTGTTCAAGAGTGGCGCAGGCGGTGCCACGACATCAATGAAAACGGCTGTCGTTCCTTTGGCCAGCACGCGCCGCGCTTCACGCAGGCCCGCGTTCACATCATGCCAATGGTGCGCACTGTAGCGACAGGCCAGAAAATCGAAACTGGCATCGGCAAAGGGCAGGTGTTCGGCGGATGCGGCCTGTGTCTTGATGGTGTGCAGCCCCCTGACTGCGGCTGTCTGCTGGATGGCATCCAGCATGTCCGAGGACAGGTCAACCGCTGTGACGGTGCCAGCATGGGGTGCGATTGTGTAGGACACATGCCCGCCGCCCGCGCCCAGATCGATGGCATGAGCCGGTGACAGATCGTGGATGATTGTTGCGAGCCGATTGAGATCCTCACCTTGCGAATGGACGGTGCTTTCCACATAGGCTGAGGCTCTCGGCCCGAAGTTTTCCTGCACGTGCCGGTCGTGTCCATTGGTGTGGGGGGCTGTGCTGCTGGTTGGTGTCCGCATTGTTCATCTCCTGATAGCTTATCGTTGCAGCATTGCATAAAAATATGCTGTTACAAGATGACTGTTTATCCTGTTATAAGTGCTTCCATGCTGGATCCTGATCAACGAAAATCACTTGGCGAATTTGTGCGTGCGCACCGGGAAAAACTGGTGACGGAACGTGTTGGACGCCGACGCACCCCCGGATTGCGCCGCGAAGAACTGGCCGAGCGGGCAGGAATCAGCGCCACATGGTGCGCGTGGATCGAGCAGGGCAGGCAGGTGCAGGCATCGCCCCATGCGCTGGCGCGGCTGGCCAAGGCGCTGGAGCTCACTCGCGCCGAGCGGGCCTATCTGTTTGAGCTGGCGGCAAGGCGTGATCCTGATGATGACGATGGCACACCGATAGATGATGCGCCCGCATCGCTGCTGGCGGCCGTGACCTCTGTTCAGCATCCGGCTTATGGGCTGGACCGATACTGGAACGCCTGTTGTTGGAATTCTGCGGCCGTTGCATTGTTTCCGGGGTGGCTGGACGAAGATCAGGCGGAAAAAAACCTGTTGCGCTATGTGTTTTTAAACCCATTGGCCCCAAAGCAGATCATCGGCTGGGAGGAGCGGGCTTTACGGCTGTTGGGAGAGTTTAGGGCCGATTACAGTCACGCGCTGCGCGATCCTGCTATTCGCAATCTGGTTGAAACGCTCCGTGCCGAAAGTGCGCTGTTTGATCGAGGCTGGCAGGAGCAGATGGTGCTGGACAGGGAGGGTGGTGAGCGCGAATTTCTGCTGCCGGAGCGCGGTTTTCTCCGGTTTCGACAGTTCAATTTTCGCCCCAGCGACCGACCCGACTGCAAACTGGTGTTTTTGATTCCGCAATAATTTTTTATGGTCTTCCTGGAACAGCAGACATGCAGAATTTTTATCAAGGTCGCGGCCTTCCATGCCCATGTCGCAAACGGGCGGCAATGCTTGCCTTGTCTTTATCATAGTCGCATCATCAATATTGGCTGCGGCATGGGTGGTTCATGTGGCAGCGAGGCAGAAACAGGGGAATTCCATGTCGATCAAATCTCATGCGCGCGCCGTGGTGATTGGTGGTGGCGTCGTAGGCGTCTCAACGCTCTACCACCTTGCCAAAAAGGGTTGGAGCGATAGCGTCCTGATTGAGCGCAAGGAGTTGACATCCGGCTCGACATGGCATGCCGCTGGCCTTCTGCCCCTGTTCAACATGAGTTATTCGGTTGGCCAGATTCACAAATATTCGGTGAAATTCTATCAGGAACTTCAGGAAGAAACCGGCATGAATGTCGGCTTCAGCAAGGTGTCCAACATTCGTCTCGCCCGCACCAAGGACCGCTGGGACGAATACATGTATTACGCCGGCATTGCCGAAACCATTGGCGTCAAGGTCAATATCCTGACACCGGAACAGGTGAAGGAAATCTGGCCTCTGTGCGAAACCGAAGGTCTGTTGGGCGCGATCCAGCATCCTGATGATGGTTATATCCAGCCAGCCGATTTGACACAGGCGCTGGCCAAGGGCGCACGCGACCGTGGAGCCACCATTTACCGCAACACCACCGTGACGGCGATTGAGCAGCAGGCCGATGGCCTGTGGAAAATCACCACCGACAAGGGCGAAATTACCGCCGAGCATGTGATTTCCTGCACCGGCAACTTTGCCCGCAAGACTGGCGAAATGGTGGGCATCAACATTCCCGTCATCCCCGTCGAGCATCAATATATCGTCACCGAGCCGCATCCGGCCATCCTTGAGCGCAAGGCGCAAGGCCTGCCGGAAATGGGTGTACTGCGCGAATCGGACAGCGCCTGGTACATGCGCGAAGAAAACGGCGGCTTGCTGCTTGGACCATATGAGCACGGCGCGCCCGTCTGTTATGTCGATGGCCCCTCCGATGAGAGCGAATACGAGCTGTTTCAGGAAGAGCTGGACCGTTTGATGCCGCATATTGAAACCGCCATGGTGCGCGTGCCAGCCTTTGGCGAAGTAGGCATCAAGAAGGTTTACAACGGTGCGATTGCTTACACGCCAGACGGCAACCCCATCATCGGACCCGCTCCAGGCTTGAAGAATTTCTGGCTCAATGAAGGCCATTCCTTTGGGATTACGGCGGCTGGTGGCGCTGGCTGGCAATTGGCGGAATGGATTGTCGATGGCGAATCCACTCTCGACATGATGGGTGCAGACCCACGCCGTTTTGGCCCCTATGCCACAGAGGGCTATCTGATTGCCAAGAACGAAGAAGCCTATGCCAATGTCTTCACCATGCATTACCCGGATGAAGAACGCGCTGCCGCCCGTCCTTTGAAAACCACGCCAGTCTACGACCGCCTCAAAAAAATGGGCGCAGTGTTCGGCTCAGTTTACGGTTGGGAGCGCGCCAACTGGTTTGCTCCGGAAGGCTATGACATTCCTAAGGATCAGCTGGGAGTTGGGGCCGATGTGCTGACCAACCACAATTATGCGCCACCGACTGAGGATGGCCGCATTGTTGAAAAATGGTCGTTCCGGCGCTCGAATTATTTTGAGCATGTCGGCAATGAGGTGAAGAACGTTTCCGAGAATGTTGGCGTGCTGGATATGTCGGCCTTTGCCAAGATGGAAGTGTCGGGCGCAGGGGCACGGGCTTGGCTGGAAAGTATTTTTGCCAATGCGATTCCGAAGAAGCGTGGCCGCATTGCGCTGTGCCACATGCTGACCAAGCATGGCGGTGTTCGGGCTGAATTTACGGTGTATGAATGGGCACCGAACCGTTTCTATCTGGTGTCTGCCGGTGCTTATGAAGCCCATGATCATGATTATCTGCGCAAGCTTGCCCCAACAGATGGCTCGGTGAAATTGCAACATATCACCCAGAAAATGGGTGTTCTGGTGCTGGCCGGTCCAAAATCGCGGCAGGTGTTGCAGAAGCTCACCCGCACCAGCCTTGCCAATAAGGATTTCCCATGGTTGTCCGGCAAGGAAATCGCGGTTGGCGTGGCCTCGGCCCATGCCCTGCGCGTCAATTTCGTGGGTGAACTGGGCTGGGAGTTGCATCACCCCATCGAGATGCAGAATTATATCTTTGATCAGTTGATGGAAGCTGGCGCAGAATTTGGCATCAAGCCTTTTGGCATTCGTGCCATGTTGTCGATGTCGGTCGAAAAATCCTACCGCCTGATTCCGCGTGAAATGTCGATTGAGTACAACGCCTATGAATCGGCGCTCGATCGCTTTATCAAGCTCGACAAGGAGTTTCTCGGCAAGGAAGGTCTGCTGGCTTATAAGGAAAAGGGCCTGCAATGGAATTTTGCCACGCTGGTGGTCGAGGGTGTTGCGGATGTGGATGCGCGTGGGTCTGAGGCTATCTACAATGAAGCTGGCGAACTGGTGGGCCGCGCCACCAACGGCACCTATGGCTGGCGTGTGGGCAAGTCGATTGCCCTGGCAATGCTCAAGCCTGATTACGCGACGCTTGGCACCAAAGTGAAGATCAAGATTCTCGGCGACATCTATGATGCGACGGTTGTGGGCGAAAGCCCGTTTGACCCGGACAATAGCGTTTTGCGGGCCTGATTGTCGGAATTTAACAATTGACAGGAGGGGTGGCTGTTAGGGTTCTGACCCTAAGCCGCCCCTTTTTTATTACTTATTCATCATATGGCAAGCAACTAAGCGTTTAGATTAATATTTCAGCAATCGGTGGCGTTTATGATCACGGAAAATCACCTGTTTTCAAAGGCGCGTCATGACTTACCTTGGTGTATCCGGAATGCAATATTCCGGCAAAAAGTTCCCGGATGCTCGTATTATCGTTGCAGAAGACTCGAATGTCTTCACATCCATGATAAGTCAGCGGCTCAATGAAATCTTCGATATTGATGTCGAAATTTGCCGGACCTATGAAGATTTGATGGCAGCAAACGAGCTGTCGGAGGAGCCCGTTACTCTGGCGATCTCCAACATCAACCTTCCTGGCGCTGAAAATGGTGAAGCACTTGAGTATCTGACAGACTTGAGTATTCCGACAATCGTATTCACCAGTACATTTCACGAGAAGACGCGCGAAAAGCTGATGGCGCAGGACATTGTTGATTATGTTCTGAAGGATAATATTTTCGCGGTGGAAATGCTGGTTGAGTCTGTATGCCGCTTTCTGACCAATCATGACCATCACGTCTTGATTGTTGATGACAGCCCAACGGCGCGGGCGCTGCTCTCCAGCCGTCTCAAGCGTTATAATTTCCGCGTGAGCACGGCGGACAGTGGCGCAAAGGCGCTTGAATTGCTGAAAGCCAATTCAGATATTGGTCTGGTTGTGACAGATTACAACATGCCGGACATTGATGGTTTTGAGTTGACCCGCCGCATTCGCGCCGTGCGCGGCTCGCACGAGCTTCGCATCATTGGTGTTTCATCGTCATCGGATCGGCTGTTGTCTGCACGCTTCCTGAAGGTGGGCGGCAATGATTTCATGTTGCGGCCCTTCATTGATGAAGAGTTCTACTGCCGCGTCAATCAGAACCTCGACACGCTTGTGCAGATCCGCGCTGGCCGCAAGAGAAACCAGGCCGCGGCCTGATTGGACCCCATAGGGGTGCGTGACCTGATTAAATTCTGGACCTGAAACGTGGTTGCGTTTTATCAAATTTAACCACGTTTTATCATGACTTCAGTATACTCTCATTTTCTTATAAAATTAATTGTTATTGAAAGAATGATGCAGTCATAAACGGCAACTCTCGAAAAGGAGAGCTTGATAAAGGCGTCAGCCTTGTGTTTGTATAAGTGAAAGAATGATTAAGAATATTCTGTTTGACCATGATCAGGAACCGCTTGAAGAGCATCTGGTTCCGACACCCGATGCCCCCCCGCCACCTTCGGTTCTTCTGATTGAAGATTCGCGCTCAATTTCCGTTGTTCTGAAAGAGCGGTTTGAGCTGAATATTGGCGCGCGCGTCACCTGCTGCTTTACGGCTGATGAATGTCAGAAGGTTCTCGAGGCGGATGCGTATGGGTTTGATGTTGCCGTGGTTGATCTCAATCTGCCGGGCGCATCCAATGGCGAACTGCTTGATCTCGTTGTCAGTTTGGGCATTCCAGCTGTTGTTTTTACCGCAACTTTTGACGCCGCTGTGCGCGAGACCATCCTGATGCGGGGTGGTGCCGATTATATCATCAAGGATCACGACAGTGCGCTGGACATGGTTCAGAGTGCTGTGGAGCGTCTGATCAACAATCCATCCTATAAGCTGCTTGTGGTGGAAGATGGATCGTCGGCGCGCCAGAGCCTTGTGTCTGTGTTGCGGCGTCAGCGGTTTCAGGTTGTTGAAGCCAAAACCGGACGCGAGGCGCTTGCCCTTTTGGAGCAGCACAGGGACATTTCGCTGGTTTTGACGGACCATTATATGCCCGACATGGATGGCTATGAGCTGACACGCAGAATTCGCCGCACGTATTCGAGCGAGGAACTGTGCGTTATCGGCATTTCGTCGTCAGCCGACAGATTGCTTTCGGCCCGATTTTTGAAGGCGGGCGCGTGTGATTTTGTCTATCGCCCTTATGTGGTTGAAGAGCTGCAATGCCGAATTGATCTGCATATTCAGGCATTGTCAAAGATCCGACAATTGCGGATGGCTGCCTTTCAGGATTACCTGACCGGGCTTTTCAACCGGCGCTATTTTTATGACCAAGGCCCCGGTCTGGTGGAAAAATGCCTGCTGCGCGGACTGCCTTGCGCCGTTGCCATCATGGATATTGATCATTTCAAACAGATCAATGACACCTATGGCCATAATGTCGGCGACGATGTGCTCAAACATGTGGCAAAACGCATGGCGACCCTTGCTGAAGGCGTGACTGCGCTGGTGGGACGTCTGGGCGGCGAGGAGTTCGGCATTCTCCTGCCAGGTATGAGCAATGAGAATGCATTGGCATTTTGCGAGGGCTTACGCAAAGATGTGAAGAATGAAGCCTTGACGATTGATGGGGAGAAGATTTCGGTCACAGTCTCAATCGGTCTGGCAGAGGTCAATAGCCGTGAGTATTTTCACAACTATGTCAATGCCGCAGATCAGTGTCTTTATCTGGCCAAGCATTCCGGCCGTAACTGTGTCTATTCCGAATCCGGCCTTGTTTCAGGAGGCGAAGCACCTGTTGACGCTTGAGAAAGGCGTTGACCGGCTTTGGCTGTGCGAAGACCTGTTGCTTGTTTGAGGAAAGTTGCAACAGGCGGTGGCCGCTTGGGCGCAGCGTGGTATAAGAACCTCCTGTTTGTCAGGATTCGGTAAGAATGGCCCCAATTATTTCCATCCGCGACCTCACCAAAACCTATGCCAATGGTTTTTCTGCGCTGAAAGGCGTTTCTCTCGATATTGAGGAAGGTGAAATTCTGGCTCTGCTTGGGCCAAACGGCGCTGGCAAAACCACGATGATTTCCATCATCTGCGGCATCGTAAACCCGACATCGGGTCAGGTGATGGTGGGTGGCTTTGATGTGGTGAAGAGTTTTCGCCAGACCCGCTCGATGATTGGCCTCGTGCCTCAGGAATTGACCACCGACCAGTTTGAGTCCGTATGGAACACGGTAAGCTTTTCCCGTGGGCTTCATGGCTGCAAGGCCAATCCGGCCTATATTGAGACCGTGCTGAAATCGCTGTCTCTTTGGGAAAAACGCAACAGTGCCCTGCGCGAGCTGTCGGGCGGCATGAAGCGGCGGGTTCTGATCGCCAAGGCTTTGTCGCATGAGCCGAAAGTGCTGTTTCTGGACGAGCCAACGGCGGGCGTGGATGTGGCGCTGCGGCGCGATATGTGGAGTCTTGTGTCTGATCTGCGCCGTCAGGGCGTGACCATCATTCTCACCACCCATTACATTGAAGAGGCAGAGGAAATTGCCGACCGGGTTGGCATTGTCAACAAGGGCCAGTTGCTGCTGGTGGAGGAAAAGGCCAAGCTGATGGGCAAGCTGGGCCGCAAGCAGATGGTGCTGGATCTGGTCGAGCCATTGAAAAGCATTCCCGGACGGCTGGACGAGTGGGATTTGACGCTGGCTGCCGACGGTCGCCAGATTGTCTATGATTATCAGCCTCAGGCAACGCCCGGCTCATTGATGGCGCTGCTGGCCGCGCTGGAAACCTCCAGCATCACGGTGTCTGACATGGCCAGCCGCCAGACCTCGCTTGAGGATATTTTTGTATCGATGACGGGAGAGAAGGCATGAACGCCTACGCCATCTGGGCCATTTACCGATATGAAATGAACCGTCTTGGCCGCACCATCATGCAGAGCGTGATTTCGCCAGTGGTGTCCACATCGCTTTATTTTATCGTTTTTGGTGCCGCCATTGGTGCGCGTATGGAGACGGGCACAGATGTTGCCTATGGCGGCTTTATCACGCCGGGGCTGATCATGCTGGCGCTGGTGACGCAATCGATCCAGTCGGGCCAGACTGCGATTTATTTTCCCAAATTTACCGGCACGATTTATGAAATTCTCTCTGCGCCCATAGCCTTGAGCGAAATTCTGATCGGCTATGTCGGGGCCGCTGCCACCAAGGGCATGATTGTCGCTTTGATCATTCTGGCAACATCCGGTTTCTTCGTTGATATTCGTGTGGATCACCCGTTGATGATGCTGCTGTTCATGGTGCTCACGGCGGTGTCGTTTTCGCTGGCGGGCTTTATTCTCGGCATTTGGGCCAAGAATTTCGAGCAGCTCAGTCTGGTGCCGATGCTGGTTGTGCCACCGCTGACATTTTTGGGTGGCACGTTTTACTCCGTCACTGCCCTGCCGCCCTTCTGGCAGGTTGTCAGCCATTTTAACCCGGTGTTCTATCTGGTCAGCGGCTTTCGCTGGAGCTTTTTCTCGCAGGCTGATGTCAACCCCATGATCAGTCTGGCCATGGTGGGGGTGTTTTTAGGACTGTGCCTGCTGGTTTGCGGCTGGATGTTCCGCTCTGGCTACAAGCTCAAGTCTTGAGTGATAGGTTTGTCAGGGAAAGCCGTATTTCAACTTTTCTTGACAGACTCTAATCCGTCAAGCGCAACTCGTCGCCGCGAATTTGCATGATGTCGAGTGTTGATAGAAAGCTCATGCCCAGCAAGCCGCCTTGCAGCCGTCCTGGCTGGGTCACCAGCGCGCGCACATCATTGCGAATAATCGGCCCAATGGCCACCTGGCGCAAACGCACAGGAGCGGCCAGCGCATCGCCATTGGCGGTGCTGACGGTGACGCCATAGTTCAGATCATCCGGGTTTATGCCCAGTTTTGCGGCATCTTCGGCGCGCAACACCACAGCGCTTGCGCCGGTATCGACCATCATCGGCAGATCAACGCCATTGATGGAAACTTTGGTGGCAAAATGGCCGCTGTTGTCGCGCTGAAGAATAATCTGGTTCTGGTCATCGCTGGTGGTGGTGACCACGGCATGGCCGGGGATCAGCCCCGCCAAAACCCGGTCGGCTATGGCTGATGCATCATTGCGGTAGGTATAGCCAATCACCAGCACCAGCGCGATCAACGCCCACCAGACTGCAAACCGCAGGCTTTGCCCCAGATTTCGTTGGCCGACAACAATGCCCGCCGACAACAACAGCACAAACGGCACCAATGCCACCATGCGCGCAAAACTGTCATTGTCCATGCCGAAGCTCTGGCCGGTATCGCGGTTGATGAACAACACCACAAGGCCGGTTGCCAAAATGGCCATGACAACACCAAACAAGCCGGGCCTCATGGTTTGATCCTTTCGTTCCTCATCCGGTCTGGTAGCGCCGCCATGATGGTGCGGCGGGTGGCTGGAGGATAGCTTGACCATGCCGCAATCTCATCAAGGCTGCGGCCACAGCCCAGACAAAGCCCGTTTTGCGGGTCAATGGAACAGATGCCGGTGCAGGGTGACAAGACGGGGAGGGATGCTTGATGAGTCATCGTGGTTCTACAATGTAATGGACAATGCTGCCAGCGCCATCATCTCGCAGATTTGCTGGGTTGCGCCAATGGTGTCGCCCGTCTGGCCACCCAGTTTGCGCTGCACGTACAGTTGAAAGCCATAGGCTGCGGCGGCGCTGATGATCAGGCAGACAACAAGCGGATGAAAGCCGGCAAAAGGCACGATTGTAACGGCAGCAACGCCGATGCCGAACGCAAGTGCGGTATAAAGTGCCTTGTCGTCAGGTTTTCCCAAAGACGCTGCAACCCCATCAGGCCGGGCCGGGGGCAGGGAATGCCAATGCCACACCATCAATGCGCGGCTGAGGGCGGCAACCCCGATCAGGCACAGTGCCACATTGATGGGAGCCACGGTCTGGATCAAGGAGGCGATCGCTGAAACCTTGATGCCGAGTGACAGCAGCAGCGCCAGAACGCCATAGGAGCCAACCCGGCTATCCTTCATGATCGAGAGCGATTTTTCGCGGCTGGCACCACCACCGAGGCCATCGGCACAATCGGCGAGGCCATCTTCATGCAGGGCACCGGAGAGCAGGATTTGCACCGTGACTGCCGCAAAAGCGGCCAGCGTTGTATTGGCATCAAAACCGACAAGCAGCGCCAGAAACAGCCCGGCCGGTGCCGCAATCACCACACCGGCCAGAGGAAACGCGCGCGGCGTGCGGCTCATCTCGCCGGAATGCCCCTCGAAAAACCGGGCAGCAACCGGCAGACGGCTCAGAAAGCCGAGAGACCGGGCCAGATCCGTGATCAGCGCGCTTAATTCTTTCACCCGTCATTCCTTTGTTTTCTATCGCAACAGATAGTGTACCTGCCGGTATTGTCCAGTTCGTATTGCACACCCGTCATGCCGCCATGCGGCGAGTTTGCTTTTTCGGTTGTTGGAAAGCGGCGCTGTGTTTAAGAAGGGGCACCAAAGCCTGATTTGTGCAAAAATATAAGAAAGCCTGCCTGATGAGTGTTACCGGCCTGCCTTTTGATGACTTCCGTGTGCTGCTGCGCGATTTGCCGGGGCCAGATACCCATGCGCTTGCCAGCGCCCGTGCGCGTGATCGGCAATTGACCAAGCCTGCTGGCTCCCTTGGCCGTCTGGAAGAAATTGCCATGTGGCTGGCCGCATGGAGCGGCCGTGCTCCTGCCGTGAACCGGCCTCTGGTGGCGATTTTTGCCGGAAACCACGGCGTGACCAAACATGGCATTACGCCTTTCCCATCCTCTGTAACGCAGCAGATGGTCGAAAATTTTGCCGCAGGCGGCGCTGCCATCAACCAGATTTGCGTCACCCACGATCTGGGCCTGAAGATTTTTGATCTGGCGCTGGATTATCCAACCGGCGACATCACCTGTGAACCAGCCCTGTCCGAGCGCGATTGCGCCGCCACCATGGCCTTTGGCATGGAGGCGATTGCAGGCGGCACGGATCTGCTCTGCCTTGGTGAAATGGGCATTGGCAACACCACCATTGCGGCTGCCATCAATCTGGCCCTTTACGGCGGCACTGCCGAGGACTGGGTTGGGCCGGGCACCGGCTCTGAAGGCGAGGTGCTGGCGCGCAAAATTGATGCGGTGAAAAAGGCCGTGGCTTTCCACCGCGATCACCTGTCTGACCCGCTGGAAGTGATGCGCCGCCTGGGTGGCCGCGAAATTGCCGCGATGGCCGGAGCCATTCTGGCCGCGCGCGTTGAGCGTATTCCGGTGCTGATTGACGGCTATGTGGCAACGGCCGCCGCCGCGATTTTGAAAGCCGCCAATCCCTCCGCGCTGGACCATTGCCTGATTGGCCATGTCTCTGGCGAACCGGGTCACCTCAAGGCCATCGACCGGCTTGGCAAGACACCCTTGCTGGCGCTGGGAATGCGGCTGGGCGAGGGCACAGGAGCAGCCCTTGCGGCAGGCATTGTCAAGGCGGCAGCCGCCTGCCATGCAGGCATGGCCACCTTTGAGCAGGCTGGTGTGTCCAACGCTGACAGCCACGAGAGTCTGTCAGCTTCAGATTGAACCAGACAGACTCTCGTTTTTCTTGTTGTCGTTTGTCTTATCGGGAAAACCGGATTCCACTTTTCCCTGACAAACTCTAACCCAGAGGCTGCGCAACGATGACGGACCATAACGCTGCGCCGTTTTCCAAACAAACCGGATTTGCCCATCTGTGGGCGGCAACCCGCTATTCCATTCAGGGCTTGCGCCGCCTGATGGCAGAGGCCGCTTTCAGGCATGAAGTGCTGCTCGTGGGGGCGGCTCTCGCCTTGTTTGCTGTTTGCGGGGCAGCGTTGACGCACTATCTTTGCTTGCTCATGCTCGCGCTGGTGCTGTTTGCTGTCGAGGCACTGAACACGGCAATTGAGGAGGTTATTGACCGAATCTCGCCGGAGTTTTCCGAAGTGGGGCGCAACGCCAAGGATCTTGGCTCTTTTGCCGTGTCCTGCGTTTTACTCGCCAACCTGCTTTATATCGGTTGGGTGGTGTTTTTTGTGACCGACTGGTTCGTATGAGGATAGAGATATGAAGCGTATTCTGCGACTTTTGATGATTATGGCGATCGCAGGTTTGGTTATCTTCGGCTCTCGTTGGTATAATTATGTCACCAACACCGAAAGCCCGTATCAGGAGGTTGGTATCGATATTAACAGCCGTCTGCCCGACCCGTTTAACAAATGGGGATGCGACCGCCTGCACGCCACATTCGGCAACGTCCTGCCGCCTTACGGCTGCCAAAGCCCAACAGATGCCCGGCAGTGGCGGTGATGTGGGGGCACTGATCCGGGATAAGTCTGGAAAAAAATCAAAGAGTGTCGATAACCCCCTTGCGCTCAAGATCAATCCGTTCTAAATGCCCGTCACCACACGCTTTTAAGTATTGGAATGGCCTCGTGGCGGAGTGGTTACGCAGAGGACTGCAAATCCTTGCACCCCGGTTCGATTCCGGGCGAGGCCTCCATTCCCTTCTTTCTCAAACATGAATATCCAGACGATAGATAGTCGTTTCGGGTTTGGCTTATCTGTTGTATCTTGTGATTTTTACGGTGTTTTGTGTGCATTGCCAGAGATTCTGCACGGCAACCGATGACATGGCTTGAAAGCTGCTCGCCAGCCGATTAAACACGGATGGAAATGTAACCCAGTGTGAGATGGGCAAAGACTATGATCGATTTCGAAGCAGCGCGCGCGAAGATGGTGGATGGCCAGATTCGGACCACGGATGTAACGTCCCATTCTGTTCTGTCGGCCTTCCTGTCGGTTCCGCGCGAAGCGTTTGTGCCGGACCATATGAAGGCGCTGGCCTATATTGATGAAGACCTGCACATTGGGGCTGGTCGCTACATCATGGACCCATCGCCGCTGGCAAAGCTGTTGCAGCTTGCAGAAATCAGCTCTGCCGATGTGGTTCTGGAAGTGGGTGCTGGTACGGGGTATGTGTCTGCTCTGCTCTGTCGTTTGGCCGGTGCCGTGTTTGCACTGGAAAGCGATCCGGAACTGGCCGCAAAGGCCAAGGCAAATTTGGCAAGCCTTGATACGCAGAATGTTACCGTGGTTACAGGTGCGCTGGAAGCGGGTCATGCTTCGAAAGCGCCTTACGATCTGATTTTCATCAACGGTGCCGTGGAAGAGGTTCCAGACGCTTTGTTTGCGCAATTGCGCGAGGGTGGTCGTCTGCTGACCGTGGTCGGCCACGGCCATTCGGCCCGCGCGACGCTGTTTGTCAAAGCGGCTGGTGCGATTTCGTCGACATCATTCTTCAATGCTTCCATTCGCCAATTGCCGGGATTTCAGAAATCGGCAGAATTTGTTTTCTGAGGCGGTTTTCTCTCTTTAGATCCAAGCCACTGTAGTTTTGAAAAGACCCACAAAGCTGTGCATTGTGGGTCTTTCGCTTTTTTAGACGATTTCTTCCAGTAATCGCTTATCTTAAAGTGGTGCGAATCACATGGCATAAGCCGATGAGGTTAAAAGCCAACGGGGAGTTTCATGGCCCAGCCGAATGTATCGCGTGAACCGTCGATGGAAGAGATTCTTGCATCCATCCGTCGTATTATTGAAAGCAACGAGCCTGTTGCTGCCAATTCCTATGACTCTTCCTACGGTTATGAGAATGAGTCGGATGAGCTGGACGTTGGGAATGGCCACAATCGACCTTTCGGTGGCGGTTTTGATGCGGCAGCCATGGCCATGGATCTTCCAACGCCTGCCAATCAGTCTGGGCCTGCCAATCAGTCTGGATCTGTCATTCCGCAAGCCGTGTCGAATGTGACGCCGCTGACCGATGCTCCCGCGCAGACTGAAAGACATCAGACAAAAACGGTTTCTTTGGCTGATCTCGCCGCGCGCGTGCGGGCCACCACAGAGCGGGCCGACGGTGTGGATGCAGAGCAGGGAATGCGCGCTCAGACGGGTTCTAACGGGATTGTGTCGCCGCCGACGTTTGCCTCTGAACGGGTGAGTCTGTTGCGCGATGTGCCTTTGCAGCAAGCGCGCATTGCGGATATTCACCATTTAGACGCTCTGGAGGAAAATCGTCGTCAGATGGATGCAATGGATCGGGTTCGTCCGGCGGCGGTTGAAGAGCCTGTTGTTGAACCCGAACATGAACCGCGTGGATTGCTGTCCATGCAGGCCGGTGCCGAGGTTGCCCGCTCTTTTGAGGAGCTTGCAGCGGCGGTTGATGGTCAGCAGCGCCGCTCACTGGATGAAATTGCGCAAGACATGCTGCGGCCCATGCTTCAGGACTGGCTGGACGATAATTTGCCCACGCTGGTGGAGCGTCTGGTGCGCGAAGAAATTGAGCGCATTGCGCGCGGTCCGCGCCGTTAAATCGCTTGAAAGCGGTATTATGATCAAGCCGCCTCGACAACGGGGCGGCTTTATTATTGACTCCTCGCCACCGCTCCGCTTTACACAAACCCTATCTTTTTCAAAGTATCAAAGTCTGGCCAGAACATGCTCGATAAGACCTACGATTCCGCATCGGTCGAACCAAAAATCGCCAAATCCTGGGAGGAGGCGGATGCCTTCCGCGCGGGTGCCAATGCCAAGCCGGGTGCAGAAACCTTCACCATTGTGATTCCGCCGCCAAATGTGACCGGCTCGTTGCACATGGGCCATGCGCTGAACAATACCCTTCAGGATATTATGGTGCGGTTTGAACGGATGCGCGGCAAGGATGTGCTGTGGCAGCCGGGCATGGACCATGCGGGCATTGCCACCCAGATGGTGGTTGAGCGCCAATTGATGGAAAAGCAGTTGCCGGGCCGCCGTGAGATGGGCCGCGATGCCTTCATTGATAAGGTCTGGGAGTGGAAGGAAGAATCAGGCGGTCTGATTTTCAATCAGCTCAAGCGCCTTGGTGCGTCTTGTGATTGGTCGCGTGAGCGCTTCACCATGGACGAGGGCCTGTCCAAGGCCGTTCTGGAAGTGTTTGTGACGCTCTACAAACAGGGACTGATCTATAAGGACAAGCGCCTTGTGAACTGGGACCCGAAGCTGTTGACGGCGATTTCCGATCTGGAAGTTGAGCAGCATGAAGTGAATGGCAATCTCTGGCATCTGCGCTATCCGCTGGAAGAGGGCGTGACCTATCAGCACCCCATCACTTTCGATGAGGACGGCAAGCCGACTGAATGGGAAACCCGCGACTATCTGGTGGTGGCGACAACCCGGCCTGAGACGCTGCTGGGCGATACCGGCGTTGCCGTGCATCCGTCTGACGAGCGCTACCAGTCGATCATCGGCAAGCATGTGATCCTGCCGATTGTTGGCCGTAAAATTCCAGTGGTTGCCGATGAATATCCTGATCCGACCGCCGGAACAGGTGCGGTGAAGATGACGCCTGCCCACGACTTCAACGACTTTGAAGTGGGCAAGCGGGCTGGTCTTCGCATGATCAACATTCTCAATGTTGATGCGACGGTGACCATTGTTGAAAACGATGACTTCCTTGAAGGTCTGACGCCGACCCGCGAACAGCAGATGGTCTGGGCCGAGCTGGAAGGTCAGGATCGCTCATTTGCGCGCAAGAAGATTGTTGAAATCCTTGAAGCCGAAGGCCTGCTGGACAAGATCGAGCCACACAAGCACATGGTGCCGCATGGCGACCGTGGCGGCGTGCCGATCGAGCCGCGCCTGACCGAGCAATGGTATGTGGATGCCAAGACATTGGCAGAACCTGCCATTGCCAGCGTGCGCGAAGGTCGCACCACTTTTGTGCCCAAGAACTGGGAAAAGACCTATTACGAATGGATGGAAAACATCCAGCCATGGTGCGTTTCCCGCCAATTGTGGTGGGGCCATCAGATTCCAGCTTGGTACGGCCCGGACGGTCAGGTTTTCGTTGAAAAGTCTGAGGAAGAGGCGCTGGATGCGGCTGTTCAGCATTACCTCGCCCACGAAGGCCCGTGGAAGGCCTGGGTGCAGGAAAAGCTCGAAAACTTCCAGCCCGGCGAAATTTTGACCCGTGATGAAGATGTTCTGGATACCTGGTTCTCATCGGCGCTATGGCCGTTCTCCACGCTCGGCTGGCCGGACAAGACGCCGGAACTGGCGCGTTATTATCCCACCAATGTGCTGGTAACGGGCTTTGATATTATCTTCTTCTGGGTTGCCCGGATGATGATGATGGGCTTGCACTTTATGAAGGACGAGGATGGCAATCCGGTTGAGCCCTTCAGCACTGTTTACGTTCACGCGCTGGTGCGCGACAAGAACGGGCAGAAAATGTCCAAGTCCAAGGGCAATGTCATCAATCCGCTGGAGTTGATTGATGAATATGGTGCCGATGCCTTGCGCTTTACCCTGACGATCATGGCGGCACAGGGCCGCGATGTGAAGCTGGATACCGCGCGTGTGGCTGGCTATCGCAATTTCGGCACCAAGCTGTGGAATGCCACGCGCTTTGCTGAAATGAATGGCGTCAAGAGCGATCCAAAGTTTCTGGTTGAGACCACAACGCTTGCCATTAATCGCTGGATTTTGACTGAACTCACCCGTGCCCAGCGCGACGTGACGGAGGCCATCGAGAACCATCGTTTCAACGAGGCAGCAACCGCGCTCTATCGTTTCGTGTGGAATCACTTCTGCGATTGGTATCTTGAATTGCTCAAGCCGGTGTTTTCCGGTGAAGACGAGATGGCCAAGGCGGAAGCGCAGGCCTGCGCGGCCTATGTTCTGGAAGAAACCTATAAGCTGTTGCACCCCTTCATGCCGTTCATGACGGAAGAATTGTGGGCCCATACTGCGGGTGAGGGCGTGGAGCGTGACACGCTTTTGTGCCATGCCGACTGGCCGAGCCAGGATTTTGTTGACGAACTGGCCGCAACGGACATCAACTGGCTGGTGGATCTGGTCAGCGGCATTCGTTCTGCCCGTGCTGAAATGAATGTGCCACCCGGTGCCATTGCGCCGCTGGTTGTTGTGGGGGCCAATGGCGTGACACGCGAACGTCTTTTGCGCCATGAAGCGGCCATCAAACGTCTTGCGCGTGTGGGTGACATCAGCCTTGCCGATCAAGCTCCGAAGGGGGCGGCACAGGTGATTGTGGGTGAGGCCACGGCCTGCCTGCCTCTGGGCAGCCTGATTGATGTTGCGGCTGAACGGGCGCGGCTTGAAAAGGCGATTGGCAAGACCGACGTTGACATTGACAAGACCCAGAAAAAGCTTGGCAATGAAAAGTTCGTTGCCAATGCCGATCCTGAAATTGTGGCGACGGAGCGTCAGCGTCTGGTGGAGCTGCAAGAGCAGCGTTCCGTGTTGGCAATTGCGCTGCAACGGATCAATGAAGCGGTTTGATCTGGTTTCAAGCTTTATTCTTGATAGAGCCTGTCTGGTTCTGACAGGCTTTAGCTCTTTCTTTTTCGCATGTACGTTATCGTTTTATTGAGGACAATAAAACGCGACATGCTGTAGCGCCGTGCGTTTGATAAACGCACGGCGCTGTATCGTTATGTTGTGCACATAGTCTTTATTGTTCAGATGATCCGACGCGAGTGTGACTCGTGGACATATCCGCTGTCATTGTCATTCCCGCATTGATACCCTCGGAGCAATCAGGGGTATATAAGGTTGCACTGCATCATTTTGATGCAATTTTTTTGGTGATTTAGAATGCTGTGCGTGTTGCGTTTTTGCAACGAACGTGTCGCGTTGTAAAATATTATTACGTTAAAATGCATGTTTTTGCGATATTTTAGAACGAAAATCCTTACAAAATGTCAATTCTAGGGCTTCTCTAAATTCCTACGTAAAATTTTGATTCAAATGTTGCGGTGCACTGGTCTGTGGTAAAGTTGTCATTTGATTTGAATAGGTTAGGCTTGATCACACAACAAACGACGGGTGGAGTTGGAAATGAACACCAAGAAACTTTCTGTAAGTGCTCTGGCTGTTATTGCGGCGGGATTGTGGCATACGAGCGCGTTTGCAGGCGGTCTTGAGCGCGGCGGATATAATATAGACCTGTTGTTTGATCCGTCGACGGTAACGGCAGAAGGCACAACCGTTTATGTGATGCCGAATCGCAAATTGAAAAATGTGACAGACATCAATCGTGCCAACGGTGTTGGGTCCAATGGTGTCGGCGGCGGCAGCACAACGGCGGATGATTCTGAGGCTTATGTCAATTCACGTCTTGGAATCAAGGCGGCTCTTGGCAGTGATGCTGACTGTATGATTGATTACTCCCAGCCTTGGGGCGCGCATACCAAGCCCGGTGCCAACTGGATGGGTGCCAACGAGAACATTGAGACCAAGATCAAGAGCGATAACTATGCTGCGACGTGTTCCTATCGGTTTGATGCCGGTCCGGGGCAGATTCGTGTGATCGGTGGCGGTTTCTATCAGGAAGTCAGCGGATTTAAGGATCGCCTTGTTGTTCCTGATGCCGCAACGCCTTTTGGGAATGGCATTGGCCACCTTCAGCTTTCGGGTGATGGCTGGGGCTGGCGGGCCGGCATGGCCTATGAGATTCCAGAATACGCATTCCGCGCCAGCCTTGTTTATAACAGTCAGGTCAAGCTGGATAATATCACTGGCAAGCTTAACCTCAGTCAGGTCAATGGCAGTGTATTTGATGTTTACGGATCGCAGGCGATGCCGGATTCGGTTGAGTTGAAGGTTCAGAGCGGTATTGCTCCCGATTGGTTGGCTTTCGGCTCGGTGAAATGGGTTAACTGGAGCCTGCTCCAGAAGGTGCCTTTTTATATTGCCGGCACCAATACTGTTGCGACGACACTTGACCTTGGTTACCGCGATGGTGTGACCGTGACAGGCGGCGTGGGTCATAAGTTCAACGAGCAATGGAGTGCGGCTGTCAGTTTGACATGGGATCGCGGCACCTCTCAGGGCTATGGTACGCAAACGGATACGTGGGCTGTTGGCACAGCGGTGGCCTATGCTCCCGCCAAAAATGTTGAGCTGAGACTGGCCGGTTTGCTGGGTGTCATGACCAGCGGCCAATCTGGCACAGTGGTTATTGATGGCCAGACCTATGGAACGGATGCGAGCTATACGTTTGGCAATGATCTGCTGAGCGCAGTATCTGCAAATCTCAAGGTCAAGTTCTAAATTTCATTCCAATAAAAACGCAGTGGTTTTGCCGCTGCGTTTTTTAAAAATTTATAGTGTGCCCTGAGATGGTGATTTTTTTAAAAAAAGCCCGAAGTAGTCGATCGACGCTTCATTTTTTCCAAAGAAGCCCTCGACCTTGTTGGTGTTACCTGTGTCCCTCTGTGTCGATTTTGCAACATTGACTATATCCTCGTTCGATTGTCTCTGAGCGCGGGAAAATGTCTATTTCCCGCCACAAATGGAGCGCAGCACGATTACAAGGCAAAGTTGGAAACTCGATCAGCGAGAGGCGATATTGCAAGATCTGGACAAGCGGAAACAGGCTTTTGGCTGTTGTCTGCGCTGATCAGGTTTCTGCATTTGAGCGAATGTTGTTTTAGGTCGCAGTCTTGCCCGAAATGCAGTCTATGTTGGGGGAAATTGATGTGATGCGCGAGTTTGTTTACCAGATGTCAATCAGGTTCGGCGCTTCTCATCATCGGCATTCGATCGTAGACGATGTATGTTGTCATGGCATCTGTGCTTGCGTGGATATGGGACTGTAATCGTGGATATAGTGAAGGTCTACAGTGTTGGAATGCGAACGGGTTGGGTGCCTTCGGCTTTTGTTGTGTTGTCCCTTGCCGTGACAAATCTGGTCACTGTGCAGAATTGCCACGCTTTTGACATCAAAACGGGGATTTCCAAAGAGTCCGGGCCGTTCGACCTGTTTAAGTTTGGCTTTAATGCCCAGAAAAACGGCAAAACGCAGGATGCCGTGGAGGCCTATCGCTATGCGGCGGAAAAGGGGCATACCGGATCGCGCTGGGCTTTGGCCAACATGTATGCCGACGGCGATGGTGTTGTCAAAAACGACTATGAAGCCTTCAAGATTTATTCCGAAATTGCCAATCAGGGTGTCGAGCCTGGTTCAGAAGACACGGTTTACTTTGTCAACGCTCTGGTGTCGCTGGCGGGCTATTTCCGCACCGGCATTCCCGGAAGTCCCGTCAAGGCAGATCTTGTGCAGGCGCGTCAGCTTTATTTTCAGGCTGCCTCGGCCTTTGGTTATCCCGATGCCCAATTTGACCTTGCCCAGATGATGTTGGCAGGTGAGGGCGGCAGGCGCAATGTGCAGCAGGCCAAAAAATGGCTGAATGTTGCCCGCAAAAATGGCCATGCAGGCGCAATGGCTCTGTTCGGCCATGTGATTTTTGATGAAGGCCAGACGGCGCGTGGTCTTGCGTTTATGACGGCTGCCATGGACAAATGTGCCCCGAAGGACTGCACCTGGATTGAGGACATGCAGGAGAAGGCGTTTTCGCTGGCAGACGAGAAAGAACGCCGGGTGGCCGTGGCGCTGGTGCCGCAGGTGCAGGATCAGCCTTGATCGGTAAACCTTCAGCCCGCCGGCCTGAAGTTGAAATGACCGATCACGGGCACATGGTCGGACGGCTTTTCTGCACCGCGCACATGCTTTTCAATATCGGTTGAGACGAGCCGGTCGGCAGCTTCCGGCGACAGCAGCAGATGATCAATGCGGATTCCATTGTTTTTCTGCCATGCGCCAGCCTGATAATCCCAGAAGGAATAGTGCTTGAGCGCATCCGTTGTGGCGCGCACCGCTTCTGTGAGCCCCAGATTTTCCAGATTGCGAAAGGCTGCTCGGGTTTTGGGCAAAAACAATGCGTCAGTGGCCCATACGGACGGATCGAAGCAATCATGCGGCTCCGGGATAACATTGT
Organism: Gillisella vitis; assembly: GCF_014204625.1. Lineage (GTDB taxonomy): Bacteria > Pseudomonadota > Alphaproteobacteria > Rhizobiales > Rhizobiaceae > Allorhizobium > Allorhizobium vitis_F. The sequence goes on from NZ_JACHLU010000004.1 coordinate 133,622, forward strand.
AATCACCCGCCAGAATCAGCGGTTCTTCCAGCGCAAGGCGATCTTCAGCAAAGCGTTGCAGGCGAGCCATCCACGCCAGCTTATAGGGATATTTGACCGGATCATCCGACGGATTGCCATTGGGCAGATACAGCGAGCAAACCCGCAAAACCCCGCCTTGAACAGAAAACACCCCCTCAATAAAGCGGGCCTGCTCATCTGCATCGTCGCCGGGCAGGCCACGGTTGACCTCATCCGGCTTGATTTTTGACAGAAGCGCCACCCCATTAAATCCCTTTTGTCCATGGGTTTCAACGTGATAGCCAAGTGCCTCGATGTCTGCGCGAGGAAAGCCTTCATCGACCGATTTGATTTCCTGCAAACAGGCAATGTCTGGAGAAGAGCTTTCCAGCCATTGGCACAGCTCTGAAATGCGCGCTTTCACACCGTTGATGTTCCAGGTCGCAATTTTCATGGGAATTCTCCGTCTTGTCTTGAGGTCTTTTTAGCTCAATTGCGGCGGTTTACCACTGCGTTTTGCGTAAAAATCTATTTAAGAATTTGTAAATTTTTGCGGTTGCGGCATTCTGTTGTGGTTGCGTTGCGTCTGTTGGGAGGAGCGGATGCACAAAACATCAAAAAGGGGAACAAAATGTCGAGTATTGTGAACAAGACCGAGCCTGTTGACGAGATTTTACCGGCTCCCAGGCTGGCGCTGCTGGGCATACAGCATGTGTTGGTGATGTATGCAGGCGCGGTCGCCGTGCCGTTGATTATCGGGCGGGCGCTCAAGCTCTCGCCGGAAGATGTGGCTTTTCTGATTTCAGCCGATCTGTTTGCCTGCGGGCTGGTCACGCTGATTCAGTCTTTTGGGGTGACGCAATGGTTTGGAATCAAGCTTCCGGTGATGATGGGCGTGACCTTCGCGTCCGTTGGTCCCATGCTGGCGATGGCGTCCAGCCTGCCGGGCATTGATGGGGCGCGATTGATTTTTGGCTCGATCATCGGTGCTGGGCTGGTTTCCTTGCTGATTGCTCCCTTGGTCAGTCGCTTGCTGCGGTTTTTTCCGCCGGTGGTAACGGGAACGATCATTCTGGTGATTGGTGTGACATTGATGCGCATTGGCATCAACTGGATATTTGGCAATCCCTTTGGCCCGACAGCGCCCAGCGTGGTAGACCCGGCTGCGGCCAAATGGCTGGCGGATGTGAAGGCGCTGGCGGCCAGCGGTGTGGCTATTCCCGAAATGCCCGCCAAGCTGGCCCTTGCACCCTCCATTGCCAACCCGGCCTATGCGCCTTTGAGCGGCATTGCCATTTCGGCGCTGGTGCTGGTGTCGATTCTGCTGATCGCCCGTTTTGGGCGCGGGTTTATTGCCAATGTGTCGGTTTTGCTGGGCATTGTCATTGGTGGCGCTGTGACGGCTCTGTTGGGGATGATGCATTTTGACAGGGTGGCCAATGCCGCTTGGTTTGCGCCGATCATGCCCTTTCACTTTGGCCTGCCGATTTTTGATCCGATTGCCATTGTCACCATGTCGGTGGTGATGATTGTGGTGATGATTGAATCCACCGGCATGTTTCTTGCTCTGGGTGAATTGACGGGCAAGCCCGTGACCCGGCCGATGCTGGCGGCGGGCTTGCGAACAGATGGGTTGGGCACGTTGATTGGTGGCGTTTTCAACACCTTCCCTTACACCAGCTTTTCGCAAAACGTTGGACTGGTGGGTGTCACAGGGGTGCGCTCGCGCTTTGTCTGCGTGGCGGGTGGCCTCATTCTGGTGGCGCTGGGGCTGTTGCCGAAAATGGCAGCCCTGGTGGAGGCTTTGCCCACCGTTGTGCTGGGCGGGGCAGGCATGGTGATGTTTGGCATGGTGGCCGCCACCGGCATTCGGATTCTCGCAAGCGTCGATTTCAGGCAGAGCCGCAACAATCTGTTTGTCGTTGCCGTCTCGCTGGGCTTTGGCATGATTCCGCTGATTGCCCCGAACTTCAAACAGTGGATGCCCCATGAGATTCACACGCTGATTGATTCCGGCATTCTGCTGGCATCATTTGCGGCAATTGCCCTCAACGCCTTTTTCAATGGTGTTGGCGAAACATCCATGAGTGACGTGACAGACGCAGCAAAGCTGGCAGATGCGGCTCATTAAGCCTGCAAATCAGGCCGTAGATGCCGCCGGAGCAATCCGGCGGCATGGTATCATTACACCGCAAAGCTGGTGCCGCAGCCGCAGCTGGCAACAGCATTGGGATTGTTGATCTGGAAAGACTGACCCAAAAGATTATCGACAAAGTCAATTTCAGAGCCAGCCATATAGATCAGCGACATTTCGTCAATCAACAGGGTTGCGCCATCGCGCTCGATCACCAGATCGCCCGCTTGCGCCTCCTTGTCGAGGTCGAATTTATAGGAAAATCCGGAACAGCCGCCGCCTTCCACTGAAACGCGCAAAGCTTTTTTTTCGGCGTCAGCCGCCACAATTTTGGCAATGCGCCGGGCGGCAGCCTCGGAAACGGTTACAGTCTGATTCGTCATAATGGCCTCCTGACGGGTTCAAGGCCCGTAGAAAATTGGTAAACTGGATTGCAGATTAGCCTGAAATCCCGTCTTTCGATATAAAAATGCATTCAAAACACGGCATGGTGTGTCTGTGGGCCGTGCCTTGTGCGGTCATTTCCTATAGGTATGAAGTCATCATCAAAGCGTCAATGGGTGGCAGGGCAGGCATGACGATCGATAAGAATGCATTGGGATTTGGTTTTGGCGAACGCGCGGTTTTTGCCGCCGACCCATGGACCTCGCGGGGCAGGCTTTATCCTGAAGGCAACAGCCTGACGCGGTCTGATTTTCAGCGCGACCGCGACCGCATTGTCCATACCACCGCTTTTCGTCGATTGAAGCACAAGACGCAGGTGTTCATTGGTCCCGATGGTGACCATTATCGCACACGGCTGACCCACACCATTGAAGTGGCCCAGATTGCGCGTGCGCTGGCGCGTGCTTTTCATATTGATGAGGATCTGGCAGAAGGCGTGGCGCTGGTGCATGATTTTGGCCACACACCTTTTGGTCACACCGGCGAGGATGCGCTGCACGAACTGCTGTTGCCCTATGGCGGTTTTGATCACAACGCCCAATCGTTGCGCATTGTCACCAAGCTGGAGCGGCGTTATGCTGAGTTCGATGGCCTGAACCTGACATGGGAAACGCTGGAAGGTCTGGTCAAGCACAATGGGCCGCTGACGACACCGGACGGGCAGGGCGTGAAAGGTGAGGTGCCTCTGCCTATCGTGGAATATTGCCAGCTTCAGGATCTCGACATTGCCAGCTACGCCAGTCTCGAGGCGCAGTCTGCCGCTGTGGCCGATGACATTGCCTATAATACCCACGATATTGATGATGGCTTACGTTCAGGCTTCCTGACCTTCGAGATGCTGGAAGAGGTGCCGTTTCTGGCGGGCCTGATGAAAGAGGTGCGCGATCGCTATCCCAATCTGGAGGCGGACCGCTTTACCCATGAAATCATGCGCCGTCAGATCACCCGCATGGTCGAAGATGTGATTGCGGTGGCGCAAAGCCGCCTGAACCGGATCAAACCCATGTCATCCGATGACATTCGCCGGGCCGGTGAAACCATTATCACATTTTCGGATGAGATGGCCGAGACCGATCGGCAGATCAAGAAAATGCTGTTTTCAAAAATCTATCGCCATCCTGACATTATGCGTATTCGTGCAGGGGCAGCCCAGATTGTGACTGACCTGTTCAATGCCTATATGGCCGACCCAACATTGATGCGCAGTGATTATTGGGTGGAGCATACCGCAGGGCTGGAAACGCCAGCCAAGGCACGCCATGTCGGCGATTTTCTGGCAGGCATGACCGATACTTATGCTGTGCGCGTTCACCGTCAGCTGTTTGACCACACACCCGATTTGCGTTAGGCAGCGGGCGAAAGTGCCGCCGCCTCTGGTGTCGTCTGTTTGCATTTGTCTGGATTGATCGTCATGAACCTCTTCGCCGATTTTGAAAATCGAATCAAAAACGCTCTCGAAAGCATTGATATTGTAAAAGAAAAGCGAAGTGAGCTTTCTTTTGACAGAATCATTGTCGAGCCGCCGCGCGATGCAAGTCACGGCGATGCGGCCACCAATGCGGCCATGGTTCTGTCCAAGCCGCTTGGCACCAACCCGCGGGCGCTGGCTGATCTTCTGGGCGAAAAGCTGAAAGAAGATGCCGATGTCGCCGAGGTTTCTGTGGCCGGTCCCGGCTTTTTGAACATTCGTCTGTCCGTGGCATACTGGCAGCGTTTGCTGGCGTCCGTCATTGCTGAAGGTGAGGCCTATGGCCGCTCCAAACTGGGCGATGGCCGCAAGGTCAATGTGGAATATGTCTCGGCCAATCCCACTGGTCCCATGCATGTGGGCCATTGCCGTGGGGCGGTGGTGGGCGATGCGCTGGCCAATCTGCTGGCCTTTGCCGGCTATGACGTGACCAAGGAATATTACATCAACGATGCCGGATCGCAGATTGATGTGCTGGCGCGCTCGGTTTTCATTCGCTACCGCGAGGCGCTGGGCGAAAGCGTGGGCGAAATTCCGGCCGGTCTCTATCCTGGCGATTACCTGAAGCCGGTGGGCGAGGCGCTGGCTGCCGAATATGGCGTGCGGCTGCACAATATGCCGGAAGAGCAGTTGATGGCGATTGTCAAACCGCGTGCCATTGACGCGATGATGGCGATGATCCGTGATGATCTGGCCGCCCTGAATGTGCATCACGATGTGTTCTACTCGGAACGGCAGTTGCACGACAATGGCGCAACACCGATTCGCACCGCCATCAATGATCTGACCTTCAAGGGCCATGTTTATCGCGGCACACTGCCGCCACCAAAGGGACAATTGCCGGAAGACTGGGAAGATCGGGAGCAGACCCTGTTTCGCTCCACCGAAGTCGGCGATGACATGGACCGGCCCCTGATCAAGTCCGATGGCAGCTATACGTATTTTGCGGCAGACGTTGCTTATTTCAAGGATAAGTATGATCGTGGTTTTGACCAGATGATCTATGTGCTGGGCGCGGACCACGGTGGCTATGTGAAGCGGCTTGAGGCTGTGGCGCGGGCCGTGTCGGATGGCAAGGCGAAATTGACCGTGCTGTTGTGCCAGATGGTCAAGCTGTTGCGGGATGGCGAGCCGGTCAAGATGTCCAAGCGCTCCGGCGATTTCGTGACCCTGCGGGATGTGGTGGATGAAGTGGGCCGTGATTCGGTGCGTTTCATGATGCTGTATCGCAAAAGCAGCGAAACGCTGGATTTTGACTTTGCAAAAGTCACAGAACAGTCCAAGGATAATCCGGTGTTTTACGTGCAATATGCGCACGCACGCTGCATGTCTATTTTCCGGCAGGCATTCGAGGCGTTTGGCGAGATGGATCTTTCGCCCCAAACCCTTGCAAATGCTGTGAAAGACATCACGGACCCGGCTGAAATGCAGCTGGTGGCAAAGCTTGCGGAATATCCGCGAATCGTTGAAGCTGCGGCACTGTCCATGGAGCCGCATCGCATCGCATTTTATCTGTATGATCTGGCCAGTTCTTTCCATGCGCACTGGAATAAAGGTAAGGATCATCCAGAATTACGATTTGTTAACGATAAAAACCGACAATCAACCATTGCCAGACTTGGGCTGGTGCATGGCGTCGCTGCTGTTTTGAGGTCTGGCCTGTCTATTACCGGCACAGATGCTCCGAAAGAAATGCGATAGGCCTGTCACCAATAACCCACATTGCACTGGCAAGCCGATTGTCGCGTAGCGAGTGGAAACAGACCAATGGTGCAAAAACAGGCCGCATATAACAGGGACGCAGCAGGCAATGCTTTTGCGGATGATGATCCGTTGGCAGAGCTTGCCCGTCTTGTTGGGTATGATGCACCCGTTTTGAATCGGGATGGGGCGCGGCGCGTGGAGCCGCAGGTTTCAGCCGCTCCTGCCGTTGAGCCTGCCGCCTATGCCGCACACCCTCAGCCGGTCGATCTTCAGAATGAACTGTTGCGCGATCTGGATGGTTATGTCGACGACAGGCAGCCGCACCGCGGTTACGAGCCGGTGTCTTTTGGCGGGGGTGCCGAATCTGGCCGCACGGCGCTGGACGTTAACCGGGAAGATGATATTGGCCGCGAACCCGATCTGGCTGATGAGCTGCTGTGGTCGATGAGTGAAGTGGCGGTTGAACCGCAGCACAGCCGCTCTGGTGGTGCTGATCCGACCGAAGGCTATGGCCGTTACCGTTTGCCGCTGGCCAATTTCAATCCTGTGCATTCGGCACCACCTCATCCCCATGATCCGCCGATGCAGCGGCAGGAGCCGGTGTTGCAGCCACAAGAGCCTGCACCCGTTTCTTATGCGGCTCCTGCGCCGGTTGAGCGTTATTGGCAACCGGAACCGGGTGTGGATTTTGCCGCAGAACCGCAGGCAGCGGAAGCACCGTTTGCTGTGGAGCCAGAGCGCCGCGCGGCCCCGGCGACTTTTCAGGAGCCGGTCTTTGAAGCGCCCATCTTTGAAGCGCCCGTCTTTGAAACACCAGTCGTTGAAACACCAGCGTTTGAAGCGCGTACAGCGCCTCGGCGGGATGCGCCGAACTTCTTTGAAGACCTGCCCGATGATAACCGGGCACAGGTTGCCGCACCGCAACTGATGCCTGAGCCGCCATTGGCAGCGGCTGTTGAGGATGCAACCGAAGACGATTTCTTTGCAGGCGATCTTGAGCTTGATCTTGCCGAGATTGAGCTGGATTTGTCCGAGTTTGAGCCAGAGCCGGTTGTTGTGCGCGAGCCGCCAAACCCGGTTGCGGTTGAGCCACCAAGTCCGGTTGCGGTTGAGCCGCTCATGCAGCATGAAGAGCGTCCCGTTCTTCAGCCATCGGCTGCGCGGCAGACTGTGGTGAACCCCGCCTATGAACCGGCGCGCCAGCAGCAGCGCACGCCTGTGCAGCAGGCGGCGATGGAATCGCCGGTGCCGCCTTTGCCCTTTGATGCGGCTGCGATTTCGGATCAGGACGAACAGCTTGAAGTGATTGCGCATCTGGATGTGCCAGATTTGCCGCCGGTGGAAGACCAAAAGCCTGTCAATTATGCGACGGACTATGATTTTGACATCGATTCCGAGCTGGCAAACCTGCTTGATAAAACTGCCGAGCAACACCCCATGCCGCAACCTGCTGCTGCACGGGCACCGGCTGCACCTGTGGTCACGGCAGCCGTGCCGCCGATTGCGGAGCAGGTCCGGAATATGCCAAGCGATGATTTCGATGTGTTCGAAAAAGCGCTTGAGGAGGATTTCCGCCGTAGTCTCGATACCCAGTATAGCTTTGCTGGTCGACAGGCGCCTCCACCGCCCGAGGAACTTGAGGCGGATGATGACGAATATGAGGTGCCATCATCGTCCCGCCGGTGGATTGCTGTTGCTGCCGCGGCCGCCATTGTGCTTGTGGCAGGCGGTGGCGTGTATGCATGGATGCACAGCAGTGGCGGCGAAATGCTTGGCGGTGGTGAGCCTAAAATTGTTATGGCCGATACGGACCCGGTCAAGGTTGTGCCTGCAAATCCTGGTGGCAAATCGGTGCCAAACCAGAACAAGGCCGTCTATGATCGCGTCTCTGGCGCAACACCGGAACAGCCCGCGCAGAAAAATCTGATTTCGTCTGAAGAAGAGCCGATGGATGTTGCACAGCGAACGCTGGAGCCAGACAGTTTGCCGCTGGATGATGAGGCAAGCGCCGATAACGCCAATGCCAATGCAGATGCGCAACCGGCCAATTCGGCAACCACAGGCGATAACCAGAGCCTTGCGCCACGCCGGGTCAAGACGATGATTGTGCGCCCGGATGGATCGCTTGTTGCGCAGGATGAGCCAGCAGCGGCTGGCACGCAGACCGCCAATGCAGCGGCACCAGCTCCAGCCCTGTCGGCTCCATCGTCTGCTCCGGCATCTTCGGGACAGTCGGTTGATGATGTGCTGGCGTCTGGCGGTGCTGCATCCGCCACACCTGCTGCCGAGGCTGTGGACACTGCCGGGGTTCCGGCCCCGAACATGCCGGTGCCTTTGGCGCGGCCAACCCAGACCGCCTCTGCGGCTTCTGCGCCAGCCAGACTTGCGCCGCCAGCCGCTCAGCCGTCGACACCGGCTGCACCGGCCACAGCCTCCACGGCGACAGCGTCCGGTGATTATCTGATCCAGATTTCGTCACTGCCGACCGAAGCTGATGCACAGAAGAGCTACAAGAACCTGTCCACCAAATATGCCAGCGTGATTGGCGGGCGGGGCATGAATATCAAGGCAGCCGAGGTTGCGGGCAAGGGCACCTATTACCGGGTGCGTATTCCGGCTGGCAGCAAGGACGCTGCCGTTTCGCTCTGCGAACGTTATCGCGCCGTTGGCGGTAGCTGCATGGTGGTTCGCTGATCCCTGTCGGTTTTTACAACAAGGGTGCCATTTCAGCCGAAATGGCACCCTTTTTTGTGCGTTGAACAGTCTTTCCTGTGCATGATTGCCGCAAGCCTATCGGTTTTTTCCAAAGCTTGATTATTGTCGCAGTATGACCCAGGCAAAAGCGATGATTTTGGGCTGTTCTGGCCCCGTGTTAACCCCGGATGAAAAAGCCTTCTTTGGCGACCATCAGCCATGGGGCTTTATTCTGTTTGGCCGAAACTGCATTGATGGCCAACAGATCAGCGATCTCGTGGCTTCAATGCGCGACACGGTGGGCGGACGCAATGCGCCGGTACTGATTGATCAGGAAGGCGGGCGCGTGCAGCGCATTCGGGAGCCAATGTGTCCACGCTATCCGTCTGGTGCCGAGATTGGTGCGCTCTATCGGCAAAATCGTGAAAAAGGTCTGCGGGCGGCATGGCTGATGTCGCGGCTGCACGCCTTTGATCTTCTGCGCTTTGGCATTAATGTCGATTGCCTGCCGGTGCTGGATGTGCCGGTTGAGGGGGCCAGCAACGTGATTGGCAATCGCGCCTATGGCACCGATCCTCTCACCGTTGGCGAGATTGGCGAGGCGGCGGCGGCAGGATTGACCGCAGGCGGCGTTTTGCCGGTGATGAAACATATTCCCGGTCATGGTCGGGGCATGGCCGATTCACACCATGAGCTGCCGGTGGTTCATGCCAGCCGGGCTGAGTTGGAAGCCCATGATTTTCTGCCATTTCAGCGTTTGAACGGTGAATTGATGGCAATGACCGCCCATGTGGTCTATTCTGCCTATGATCCGGTCTACACGGCCTCGACATCCTCGATCGTGATTGAAGATGTCATTCGCGGGCTGATGGGTTTTCAGGGGCTGCTGATGAATGATGACCTGTCGATGAATGCCTTGAAGGGCACGATTGCTGAACGTGCCGCAGCCGTGATGGCGGCTGGCAACGATGTGTTGCTGCATTGTCATGGCATTATGGAGGAAATGGTGCAGGTGGCAGATCATGCACCATGGCTGTCTGCTAAGGCTCTGGAGCGCACCAAAGCGGTGGAGGCAGCATTTGGCCCCGGCGACGGTGCCGATGAGCAGGCTTTGCGCGATGAGTTCAATGCATTGATTGCTGTGTCCTGATGGCTGAAACCGCTTCATCCAGCTCCGCCCAAGGTGGCGATACGGCCCCGATGGAAAAGCTGTGGCAGGATGCCAAAGCAACAGGAGATCGCGTGGTGGATCGCGCAAGCGATGATGAAGCCCTGGTGATCGACGTTGCCGGATTTGAAGGCCCGCTGGACCTGTTGCTGTTTCTGGCGCGAAACCAGAAGGTGGATTTGTCACGCATTTCGGTGCTGGCGCTGGCCGAGCAATATCTGCAATTTGTCGAAAAAGCCCGCAGCATTCGGCTGGAGCTTGCGGCAGATTATCTGGTGATGGCGGCATGGCTTGCCTATCTGAAATCACGGCTGCTCATTCCGCAGCAGACGAAAGATGACGAGCCATCCGGCGAGGAAATGGCGGCAGCGCTGGCGTTTCGCCTCAAGCGACTGGAAGCCATGCGTGATGCCGCAGGCAGGCTGGTGAACCGCAACCGGCTGGGCCGTGATGTGTTTATGCGGGGTGCGCCAGAGCATGTGCCAGACCGGACGCATTCGTCCTATGAGGCCAGCCTGTATGATCTGCTGTCAGCCTATGCCAATCTGCGTCAGCGGCAGGCCTTCACACAGGTCACCATCGAGCGCCGCAAGGTCTGGTCTCTGGTGGATGCCCGCACCATGCTCAACAGGATGATTGGTGAGATCAGCGATTGGACCGCGCTCAACCACTATCTGTTGCAATATCTGACCGACCCAACGGAGCGGGTCACGGCCATGGCCAGTGCGTTTGCGGCGTCGCTGGAACTGGTGCGCGAAGGCAAGCTGGAAATTCGCCAGGAGGGGGCTTTCCAGCCGATTTATATGCGCGGTGGTCAGGGTCGCACGGCCGATGGCAATCTGGTTTCACGTATGGCGCAACAGGGCTGATGCGATGACGCAAGACCAAAGCCATGATCAACAGCACGACATCAGCACCATCCGCGCGCGTGAGGCATTGCGCATTGCCGAGGCGCTGGTGTTTGCCTCAGCCGAGCCGGTGTCGGAGAGTTTTCTGGCCGAGCGCCTGCCGCGCAATACCGATGTGCGTGCTTTGATGCAAACCTTGCAGGCGGATTATGCCCCGCGCGGGGTCAATCTGTTGCGGATTGATGGCCATTGGGCGTTTCGCACTGCTGCCGATCTTTCTTTTGCGATTCGCAAAGAGGATAGCGAGATCAAGAAGCTGTCGCGTGCGGCGCTGGAGGTTCTGGCGATTATTGCCTATCACCAGCCGGTGACGCGGGCTGAAATCGAAGACATCAGAGGTGTTCAGACCTCGAAAGGCACGATTGACGTCTTGCTGGAAGCGGGATGGGTGCGGTTTCGTGGGCGCAGACGCACGCCGGGGCGGCCGGTGACATTCGGCACGACCCGCGATTTTCTCGACCATTTCGGGCTGGAAGAAATCCGCGATCTGCCGGGCCTGGAAGAGTTGAAAGGGGCAGGGCTGCTCACGGGACGTATCCCGGCCAGTTTCCATGTGCCTATGCCAACGGACAATAGTGATTTGAGCGAGGATGAAGATCCGATCACGCAACTTGATCTGGAAGAGCTTGGTCTGCTCGCGCCTGGAGATGAAAGAAACGCCTGATTTTGACTGACAATTTTGTGAAATCGTGTCTGTCTGTTGATGGTGTCGTTCTGGTCACTTGCGTCTGCGGTTTTACCATGCCAATCAAGAGTGTAATTGTTGTTTGAAAAAGACGTGCGGACATCTTACATCGTCAAGATGGATGAATGAGGAGCGGGACCATGGGTTCTTTTAGTATTTGGCATTGGTTGATCGTTCTGGCGATTGTGATTTTGTTGTTTGGTCGCGGCAAGATCCCCGATCTGATGGGTGATGTGGCCAAGGGGATCAAGAGCTTCAAAAAGGGCATGGCCGATGATGATGCCCCCGAGACGCCGTCAAAGACGGTGGATCACAAGGCTGACGAGAAGTAATCATTGATGGATGTGTGTGCGCAGGCGAGCGTGTTCGCCTGCGGATGGACTACTGGAATAGGTCGCCGCTTGCCGACGGCTTCGGGAGCCTGAAAAATGCTTGACATTGGCTGGAGCGAATTGCTGGTCATCGCGGTCGTGCTGATCGTGGTGGTGGGTCCAAAAGACTTGCCGCCCATGCTGCGCGCCTTTGGCAAGATGACGACGCGCTTGCGCAAGACCGCGGGCGAGTTTCGCGCCCAGTTTGATGAAGCTCTGCGTGAAGCGGATATGGATGATTTGCGACAGACCATTGGCGATGCGCAAAAACTCAACCCAGCCAATGCTTTGCGTGAGGCGATCAATCCACTGCGGCAGATGGGTGCAGACATCAAGGCCGATTTGCAGCGCTCGACGCAGGTGGATCATTTTCCCGAGGCAGACGTCAGTGGCATCGCTTCAGCCGATGAGCCACTTGTGCCAATGACGCCTGCGGATTTGCCGCCTCTGGGGGCTCTTGGTGATCCTGATGCTGCCCTGTTTGCGCCCGTGGCTGCCAAAGCAACGCCTGTGCCTGCTGCAACGTCTATGCCTGCTGCAATGTCGGCACCAGTTGCAACGCCAGCCTCTGCGGCCCCTTCAGAGCCGGTTGTCGCCCCTGTTGCCAAACCGCGCAGGCGCACGGCAAAAGCGGTGGAGGTATCTGCGGAGCCTGATGCTGGTGCGGCAAAGCCTGTGCGGAGCAGGGCGAAAACCGCGACCGCAACCAGCGAGGCACCCGTCAGAGCCAAACGGAGCGCTGCTGTGAAAGCAGCGTCGGCTGAGGCGGCTGCAAAGCCCAAAAACGCTGTCAAAAAGAAGCCTTCGGTCAAGAAGACCGTGGTGAAGACTCCCGAAGGCAAGGATGAGGCATGAACGACACCCTTGAAGACAAGCCACAGCCGCTTGTGGAGCATCTGATTGAGCTGCGGTCGCGGCTGATCTGGTCACTTGGCGCGTTTTTTGTGGCCTTTATCGTCTGTTTTTTCTTTGCCAAGCAATTGTTCAATTTGCTGGTGATTCCCTATAAGTGGGCGGTGATCTGGGCGCATCTGGATGTGACCAAAGCAGAGTTGATCTATACGGCCCCGCAGGAATTCTTTTTCACGCAAGTGAAAGTGGCGATGTTCAGCGCCATGGTGATCTCTTTTCCGGTGATTGCCGCCCAGCTTTATAAGTTTGTGGCCCCCGGCCTCTATAAAAACGAACGGGCGGCATTTCTGCCGTTTCTGATAGCCTCGCCTGTGCTGTTTCTGATGGGGGCGGCTCTGGTGTATTTCTTCTTCACGCCGATGGTGATGTGGTTTTTTCTGGCGATGCAGCAAGCGCCGGGCGAAGGTGATGTGGCAATTTCGCTGATGCCGAAAGTGTCGGAATATCTCAGCCTGATCATGTCGCTGGTGTTTGCTTTCGGGCTGGTGTTCCAGTTGCCGGTGGTCACGACGCTGCTGGCGCGGGTTGGCATGATCGATTCGAAATGGCTGGCGGAAAAACGCAAGTATTTCATCGTCATTGCCTTTGTGGCCGCAGCCATCCTGACGCCGCCCGATCCGATGTCCCAGATCGGTCTTGCACTGCCAACAATCCTTCTTTACGAGGTTTCCATCTACGCGGCAAAACTGGTGGAACGCGGGCGTGCAAAGGCAGAAACCGAAGCGGCTTCATCAACGGATGTGGAAGGGCGCGGCTAGCACGCGCGCCTTCCATTGTCGCTTTAACCCGTGATGGGATCGAATGAGAATGGACCCGTTGCGGTCAGCATGACGATCCCGTCTGAATTGAAGATCTGGAACGACAATGCTCGATATTAAATGGATCCGTGAGAACCCCGAAGCTCTCGATCAGGCGCTGGCCAAGCGCAGTGCAGAGCCAATGTCTGCGGCTTTGATTGCGCTGGATGAAAAGCGCCGTGCCGTTGTGCAGTCGATGCAGGACATGCAATCGCGCCGCAATTCTGTCTCCAAGGAGATTGGTGCGGCCATGGCTGCCAAAAATATGGAGCTTGCGGAAAAGCTGAAAGCTGAAGTGGCGTCGCTGAAAGACAGCCTGCCCGCTGCCGAAGAGGAAGAGCGCAGGCTGACGGCAGAGCTGAACGATCAGTTGTCGCGCATTCCCAACATTCCCCATGATGATGTGCCGGTGGGCAAGGATGAACACGACAACGTGGTTGCCCGCGTGGTCGGGCAAAAGCCGGGCTGGAATCATCCCGCTCAGGAACATCCTGAAATTGGCGAAGCACTGGGCTATATGGATTTTGAACGGGCTGCCAAGCTGTCTGGTGCGCGTTTCACGGTGCTGACCGGACCTCTGGCGCGGCTGGAGCGGGCCATTGGCCAGTTCATGATTGATCTGCACACCAGCGAGCACGGCTATACCGAAGTGTCGTCACCGCTGATGGTGCGCGATGAGGCCATGTATGGCACTGGGCAATTGCCCAAATTTGCCGAGGACCTGTTCAAGACCACGGATGGCCGTTGGCTGATACCGACTGCCGAAGTGACGCTGACCAATCTTGTGGCTGGCGAAATTCTCGATCAGGAAAAGCTGCCGCTTCGCTTTACCGCACTGACGCCGTCGTTCCGCTCGGAGGCTGGGTCTGCGGGCCGTGATACGCGCGGCATGTTGCGCCAGCATCAGTTCTGGAAGTGCGAACTGGTATCGATCACCGATGCCGAGAGTGCGATGGACGAGCACGAGCGCATGACAGCCTGCGCCGAGGAAGTGCTGAAGCGGCTTGGCTTGCACTTCCGCACCATGACACTGTGCACGGGCGATATGGGCTTTGGTGCCATCAAAACTTACGATCTTGAGGTCTGGTTGCCCGGTCAGAACACCTTCCGCGAAATCTCGTCCTGCTCGGTCTGCGGCGATTTTCAGGGCCGCCGCATGAATGCGCGCTATCGCAACAAGGACGGCAAGGGAACAAGCTTTGTGCACACGCTGAACGGCTCCGGCACGGCGGTTGGTCGTTGTCTGATTGCGGTGATGGAGAATTATCTCAACGAAGATGGCTCGATCACTGTTCCTGACGTTCTTCTGCCATATATGGGTGGCTTGAAGAGGATCGAGAAGGCTGCCTGATCAAATCTGAGGGTCTGTCAGGGTCAAATCCAACCCGACAGACCCTCAACGTGTTTGTTTTTGTTTGTATAGAGCATCGTGCAGAAAACTGGAACAGGATGGCGTGATGCGCATTTTGCTGACCAATGATGACGGTATTCATGCAGATGGAATGGCCGTTCTGGAGCGGATTGCGCGCACCCTGACGGATGATGTCTGGGTTGTTGCACCGGAAACCGACCAGAGCGGGCTTGCCCATTCGCTGACCCTGTCAGAGCCATTGCGCTTGCGGCAGCTCGGTGACAAGCGGTTTGCTCTTCGGGGGACGCCGACTGACTGCGTGATCATGGCGTTACGCAAAGTGCTGGATGGCAAGCCTGATCTGGTGCTGTCCGGGGTGAATGCCGGTGCCAATCTGGCCGATGATGTCACCTATTCCGGCACTGTGGCTGGTGCCATTGAAGGCACTGTGCATGGCATCCGCTCCTTTGCTCTCAGCCAAGCCTATAGCTATGAGGCGGGTGCGCCGATTCCATGGCACGTGGCGGAGACCATGGCTCCGGATTTGATTGCCAGGCTGATGACGGTTGATTTGCCGCCGGGCACGCTGCTTAATCTGAATTTTCCCAATTGTGAACCGGAAGAGGTTCAGGGCGTGGAAGTAACCGCGCAGGGCAAGCTTGATTTTGGCCTGAGCGTGGAAGAGCGCACCGATGGGCGTGGCTATCCCTATTACTGGCTGCGCTTTGGTGATCGCAAAGGCAACTTCCGGGCAGGCACCGATATTCAGGCGATTCGTGATCGTCAGATTTCGGTAACGCCTTTGAAACTGGATATGACGGATTATTCCGTGCAGGATAATATAGCGCAAGCGCTGGTGGCCGGAGTTGTTTCTTGAAAGCGGCAATGATGGAAAGAGAGGGCTTTGCCGCGCTGGTGTTGCGGCTGAGGTCCGAGGGCATTTCTGATCTTGATCTGTTGACGGCTGTTGAGCAGACGCCAAGATCAAAATTCGTGGCACATCATCTGGCCGAACATGCCTATTCCAGCCGAACCATTCCGATTGAATGCGGCTCCTTTCTGGAAGGCGCTGATCTGGCTGTTCGATTGCTGCATCGGTTGCGCATCAAGCCCGGCCAGCGCGTGTTGGAAATTGGCACAGGCAGCGGTTTTATGACCGCCGTTTTAGGGCGAATCGTCGAGCGGGTTATCTCCATCGAGCGTTACAAGACATTGGTGACAGAAGCGCAGACCCGTCTGGATCAGTTTTCGATTCGCAATGTGATCCTGCGGCAGGGCGACGGTTCCAATGGATTGCCGGGTGAGGGCACCTTTGACCGTATTCTGGTGACGGGTGCCTTTGCCGCCATCCCAAAGGCATTTACCGAGCAGCTGGTGCATAACGGCGTCTTGCTGTGTCCGATCATGGTGGATGATGAGCGCTGCATCATGGTGCGACTCACGCGCACCGGAAGCCGGTTTGAGCGGGAGGATCTGTTCGAGGTTCCTTACCTGCCGCTGACACCGCACATGGCATCCTTTTTGTAAAACCCCTTTTGCCAGGAAGACCCTTGGGCGGCGGTTTTTGTGCCATAAAAATCGGCATTTACCAATGATTCACCAAAAAGCTTCCCAAGGAGTGATCCTGATTAACCAGCCGGTAACACTAACGCGCTTTAATATATGCACAAATAGTTGCGTTGTTAGCGGGTTGTATCATGCGTCAGAGTCACTCTCCAAAATCCGGCATTCCTTTTGCCAAATTGCTGTGGGTCGCTCTTATGGCGAGTGCGGCGACAGGATGCAGTTCCGATTCCAGCCGCTTTAGCGGCCTGTTTTCCAATACCGACAACATGTCCACCGCATCAACTGGCCCGCGCTCAGGTGGCATGTACAATGCGCCGGTTCCCATGGCGGATGTGAATGATGGTGGTGCGACCTATGCGCCGCAATCGGCTGCAAACGGCGGCGGTTATGGCAATCAGGCAATGGCGCAGCCTTATCCGGTCCAGCAGACCTCTTCTCCAGCGCGTCGCGCCTCTTCGGCCATGTCGGTGCAAAAGTCGGATCTGGCTCCTCCTTCGGGATCGACGGCATCAACCGGACCGATCTCCTCTCGTCATCAAACCGCCTCTATCCAGCCGGCGGCAGTGGATACAGACCAGTCACCTGTGGTTCAGCAGGATGGCCTCAACACCGGCGCAGCGCCACAGGCTGCCAATCCTGAAGGCGTCAAGCGCGGCAGCAATGGCTGGAGCACGGAAAATGCACCCCGCGTTGTGCTGAAACCGGGCGAAAGCATTGCGACGCTTTCCGGCCGTTATGGCGTGCCCGAGAAGGAAATTGTCAAGGCCAATGGTCTTTCCTCTGCGGGTGCGGCGCGTCCGGGGCAGTCCATCGTCATTCCAACCTTTGGTGCGCGAAGCACACCGGCGCGCGCTGCGGCAGCCGGTGGCGAATTGCTGCCGCCAGGGCAGGGACCTGTGCCGACACCACACGGCGAAGAAAAGGTCGCTGTCCTGCCGACCAATCCGAAGCTGCGCGATAAAGCCAAGGCCGATATTGCCACGGCCAACGCCAGCAATGCGGAAGGCAGTGGCAATACACCGCCAGCGGGTGACACCTATGTGGTCAAGCCCGGCGATTCGCTTAACAAGATCGCGCAAAGCAATGGTGTTTCTGTTGCCGCCCTCAAGCAGGCCAACGGCCTGAACGCGCAAGGTGTGAGGGTTGGCCAGACACTGAACCTGCCGCCGAAGACCGAAAAGCCGATGGTGACGCAAGTCAGCGCTACGCCCGCCGCAGCCAAGGTTGATCCACCGAAGGTTGCGACTGCGCCGACCAAATCAGTCACGGAAGTCGCATCCACGGATCCGGGTGCGACAGCGCCGGAATCCACTGGTATTGGCAAATATCGCTGGCCAGCGCGAGGTGCGGTTGTGGCAGCCTTTGGTGCCAATGTTGGCGGCAAGCGCAATGATGGTATTGATATATCCGTGCCAAATGGCACGCCGATCAAGGCGGCTGAAAACGGCGTGGTCATCTATGCAGGCAACGGTCTGAAGGAGCTGGGCAATACAGTGCTGGTGCGCCACGATGATGGTACTGTGACAGTTTATGGCCACGCCAGCAGCATTTCGGTGCAGCGCGGCCAGAAGGTGCAGCGCGGCCAGCAGCTGGCTGAATCCGGCATGAGCGGCAATGCCACCCAGCCAACATTGCATTTTGAGGTTCGCAAGGATGCGACCCCGGTTAACCCTATGACTTTCCTTGAGTAAGGTTTTGCGTTTCAGGGACGTTGAAGGAGGCCCGGCGTTTGCGCCGGGCCTTTTTGTTTTACACGTCGCTGATGTTGACCCGCTGACGGCCCGCGAGATCCTGAATATATTGCCAGGCAACGCGGCCTGAGCGTGCCCCGCGGGTGGTAGCCCATTCCAGCGCCTCGGCATGGAGCTTTTCAACGGGCAAAGACAGCTTGAAATGGGCAGCATAGCCATCAATCATGGTCAGGTAATCGTCCTGACTGCATTTATGAAAGCCGAGCCACAGGCCGAAACGATCGGAGAGCGATACCTTTTCTTCAACGGCTTCCGAGGGGTTGATGGCGGTCGATTGCTCGTTTTCCATCATGTTGCGCGGCAAAAGATGGCGACGATTGGAGGTGGCGTAAAACAGCACATTGTCCGGCCGCCCTTCAAGGCCGCCATCAAGGGCGGCTTTCAGCGATTTATATGCGGTGTCATCGTGGTCAAAAGACAGGTCATCGCAAAAGACAATGACGCGCTGGCCACTTGCTTTGAGCAAATCCAGCAGTGTGGGCAGGGAGGCGATGTCCTCGCGGTGCACTTCGATCAATTTTACCGCAACTCCGCTTGTGCGGCAGACGTCAGCATGGACAGCTTTGACCAGTGAGGATTTGCCCATGCCGCGCGCACCCCACAGCAAGACATTGTTGGCGGGAAATCCATTCGCAAACCGCTCGGTGTTGTCGTGGAGAATGTCGCGCACCCGGTCAACACCGGAAATGAGGCTGAGTGCCACCCGGTTTGGCCGTGCAACGGGCTGAAGGCGCGCGCCGTCTGGGTGCCAGACGAAACATTCTGCTGCCGTCCAGTCATTGAGGGCCGCCGGTGGCCCAGCCATGCGGTCCATGGCGTCTGCCAGACGTCTTACTTCAAACAGCAGCTGTGCCAGCGTGTCGGTCATGGTTGGCCTCATTTCTGGGGTTGAGAGACGAAATTGCCTGTGTCTTTATGCCGCTACCATGGCGTAATGGCGCTCGAAAGTGTATTAGCCGTGGAATCGGTACGCAAAGCCGCTGTTTCTGTTGCAATTGTGGCATTGCTTACTATATTCCGGCGGCAAAACAGGGGGCATTTAGCTCTTTGCGGCCCCGGTTCCGAAGGAGTTTTTCATGTTTATTACCCAAGCATTCGCTCAGGATGCAGCACCAGCCGCTGGCGGCTTTGGCTCAGGCCTTGAAATGCTGTTTCTTTTCGCACCTTTGATGGTGATCTGGTATTTTCTGCTGATCCGTCCGCAGCGCAACCAGATGAAGAAGCGCGCAGAGACCCTTAACGCCATTCGCCGCGGCGATCAGGTGGTTTTGGGTGGTGGCCTGATTGGTAAAGTGACCAAGGTTGTCGATGATAACGAACTTGAGGTTGAGGTTGCTGATGGTGTCAAGGTTCGCGCCCTGCGCAGCCTGATTGCAGAAGTACGGGTCAAGGGCGAGCCGGTCAAGGCTGACGCCTGATCGTCTCTTGTTCGGGCCGCTCTTATCAAGGGCGGCCTCATTTTTTCTTTATGGTATCGTGTCGGCAACCGGAATAAGCGCGATGCTATAAGTTTTTTGTTGTGCATCAGATTTATCCGAAAGCCGGTTCCCACTTTTCGGTCTGATGCTATAAATCCGAGATGTCGATGCTGTACTTCGCCCGCTGGAAAACAATTCTGCTCTGGCTCGCCGTTCTGGCGAGCGTTGTGCTTGCCCTTCCCAATCTGTTCAGCAAGGAACAGTTGCAGCATTTGCCATCATGGATTCCGTCAAAGCAGATCACCCTTGGTCTCGATTTGCAGGGCGGCTCGCATATCATGCTCCAGATGGAGCGAAATGACATCATCAAAGAACGGTTGGAAGCAACCGTCTCCGATATTCGCAACAGCCTGCGAGATGCCAATATACGCTATACCGGACTGAGCGGTGCTGGACAGGCCATTCAGGTGCGCATCACCGATGTTGCGCAGGTTGATGCCGCAAAAACCGCATTGCAGAGCCTGATAAACCCCGTCAGCACGGGTGGCTTGACGGGTGCAAGCCTTCAGGAAGCAACGCTTGATGATGCTGGCAACGGTTTGCTGAAAATCAATCTGACCGATGCCGGAATTGATTATCGCATGTCGTCGGCCATCACTCAGTCTATCGAGGTTGTCCGTCGCCGTGTTGATGAGCTTGGAAACACCGAGCCGTTGATCCAGCGTCAGGGAACAGATCGCATCATCGTGCAGGTTCCGGGCCTGAGCGATCCGCAGCGCCTTAAAGCTCTTTTGAATCAGACTGCCAAGCTGACCTTCCGCATGGTGGACACCAGTATGCCGGTGACGGAGGCGATCAGCGGCCGTCCGCCAGCCACATCCGAAGTTCTCTATGGTCAGGATGATGCATCGGCACCCTATCTGGTGGAAAAGCGGGTTATTATTTCCGGTGAAGATCTGGTGGATGCACAGGCCAGCTTCAACCAGCAAAACAATGAGCCGGTTGTCACATTCCGCTTTGACAGCCGTGGTGCGCAGCGCTTTGCGCAGGCCACCCAGCAGAATGTTGGTCGTCCATTTGCGATCATTCTCGACAATCGCGTCATTTCAGCACCCGTGATCCGTGAGCCGATCATCGGCGGGTCGGGTCAGATTTCCGGCAATTTCACGGTGCAGGGTGCCAATGATCTGGCCGTGCTGCTCCGCGCCGGTGCGCTTCCGGCCACGTTGACGGTGGTTGAAGAGCGCACGGTTGGTCCAAGCCTTGGTGCCGATTCCATTCGCGCCGGTGTTTCGGCAGGCTTTATCGGGGCCGGTCTTGTCGTTGTGTTGATGAT
Organism: Gillisella vitis; assembly: GCF_014204625.1. Taxonomy (GTDB): domain Bacteria; phylum Pseudomonadota; class Alphaproteobacteria; order Rhizobiales; family Rhizobiaceae; genus Allorhizobium; species Allorhizobium vitis_F. Next base: position 154,329 of record NZ_JACHLU010000004.1, read on the forward strand.
CGGGCTTTACGGCTTTTTTGGTGTTCTGGCCGTTGTGGCGCTGATTGCCAACGTCATCATGATCATGGCGGTTTTGACCCTGCTCGGTTCGACACTGACCCTGCCCGGTATCGCCGGTATTGTGCTGACCATCGGCATGGCGGTGGACTCCAACGTGCTGATTTATGAACGCATCCGCGAAGAATTTCAGGGTGGGCGCTCGTTGATTCAGTCGATTGATACGGGATTCTCCAAGGCGCTTGCCACCATTGTGGATGCCAATTTCACCACGCTGATTGCGGCGGCTGTGCTGTTTTTCCTTGGTTCCGGTCCGGTTCGCGGCTTTTCGGTCACGCTTGCCATCGGTATCATCACCACGGTGTTCACCGCTTTTGCGCTGACGCGCTGGATGTTTGCGCTTTGGGTCAACCGTCGTCGCCCCAAGCACATGCCAAAGGGGGTGCGCACTGGCGTCTTTGATGGCACCAGCATTCGATTCATGGGGATTCGCCGTTATACATTTGCCATTTCCGTGTTCCTGTCATTGGCAGCATTGGGTGGTTTTGGCACAGTCGGCATGAAGCTGGGGATCGACTTCACCGGCGGATCGATCATCGAACTGAAGGCCAAACAGGGCGATGCTGATATTGCTGCCATCCGCGATCAACTGAGCACATTGAATGTTGGCGATGTGCAAGTGCAAAGCTTTGGCGATAAAAGCAGCGTTCTGGTGCGCTTGCAGGCTCAGGACGAGGGCGAAAACGGCGAGCAATCGGCCGTTGCCAAGGTGCGTGAGGGTCTTGAAGACCAGTACGAATTTCGTCGCACGGAAGTTGTGGGTCCGTCTGTTTCCGGTGAGTTGACCAAATCTGCAACGATTGGCGTGCTTGTGTCGCTGATGGCAATTCTGGTCTATATCTGGATCCGGTTTGAATGGCAGTTTGCCGCAGGTGCGATTATTGCAACCCTGCACGATGTGATTCTCACTCTGGGTCTCTATGTCGTCACCGGGGTCGAATTTGACCTCAGCAGTATTGCGGCAATTTTGACGATTGTCGGCTATTCGCTGAATGACACCGTTGTGGTCTATGACCGTATGCGCGAAAATCTGCGACGCTATAAGAAAATGCCTCTGGATGTGCTGATTGACACCTCGATCAATCAAACCCTGTCGCGCACCATCCTGACGTCGGTGACAACGCTTCTGGCGCTTCTGGCCCTGTTCCTGTTCGGCGGTGAGGTTATTCGCTCGTTTACTTTCGCCATGCTGTTTGGTGTTCTGGTGGGTACGTTCTCGTCGATTTATATCGCAGCCCCTGTGCTGATTGCATTCCGCCTGCGTCCGGAGGGTGCCAATCGCACGGATCAGGACAAGGACGACAAGACCAGGGCTGCAAGCGGCGCGGGAGCTTAATGTGTCCAAGGGAATCATCATCCGCGAGGCGCATTTTCCGGGCCGTGCGCAAATTGATACGTACGGCAATGGTGGCTTTCGCTTTGCCGATATGTCGCACAAAGGCTCTCTGATGCTGTTGCCCTCAGGGGTTCATGGTTGGGATATGGCTGAAGGGGATGTGTTGACCGTATCCTCGCTTCAGCGGGTGCTGGATCAGGCGTCGGAGATTGAATTTCTTCTGGTGGGCACGGGTAAGGATCTGGTGCGCATTCCCAATGATGTCAAGGAAGCGCTACGGGCGGCAGGCATTGGTTCTGACCCAATGAGCACCGGGGCGGCTGTGCGCACCTATAATGTGATGCTGGCAGAAGAGCGGGCTGTTGCCGCTGTGTTGATGGCGGTTTGACCCATGACGGTCAGTGCAGATAAAAAGACCGTGACACCGCAGGGCGATGTGTGCCTTGCAACCTTGCGGGAAACGGATCGGGATCGCTATCTGGCCTGCCTGTTATCGCCGCAAGAGAAACAGCCCGCCCTTGCAGCCCTCTATGCCTTCAGCGCCGAGCTTGCCCGTGTGCGCGAGATGGTACGCGAACCATTGCCGGGCGAAATTCGCCTGCAATATTGGCGTGATCTGTTGTCGGGCGAAACCCGTGGCGATACCAAGGCAAACCCGCTGGCCCTTGGCCTGATCAAAGCGGTTGCGGATTATCATCTGCCGCTCAAGCCATTGCTGGACATGATTGATGCGCGGGTTGGTGATCTTTATGATGATCCCATTGGCCCAAGACGTGCTCTGGAAGGTTATGCGGGCGAAACGGCATCGGCCTTGATCCAACTGGCCAGTCTTGTTCTTGATGGCAAGGTTGCAGGTTCCTGTGCCGATATGGCGGGCCACGCAGGTGTTGCGCAGGCAATAGCCGGGATGCTGATGTTGATGCCGCAGCATCGGTTGCGGGGGCAGCTCTATATTCCCGATGAAATTCTGGCGGCAACGGGTCTTGATCGACAGAGTTTTCTGGAGGGAAAAGATAAGGCCCGTATTCACGCAGCCATTGAGGCGTTTGCCGGTTTGGGAATGGACCATCTCACCAGCGCCAAGGCGCTTGGGCCTGTGCCAGCCGGTCTTTTGAGTGCCTATCTGCCGGTGGCCCTGGTGCGTCCTGTTTTGGTTGCGGCGCAGCGCAATGCGGCCCGTGTTCTCGATAATCGACTACGTCCTCCGCAATGGCGACGACAATTGACCATGCTGAAAGCAAATTTTCTGCGTCAGTTTTGAATGTGTTCAAGTTCGCACAAGTTCAGCGTCTTAAGTAAGTGATGGTTTACTGTATGGTGTGTTAATTTAGAACTGACTTGATGTAGAAACGGTGCTGCACTTTTAAACTGCTGAACTATTGTGTAATTCTTTAAGCCGAAATCAGTTTAAAGAGAGAATTATGCAATAGACGTAAAGAGCTACAGCGAAATTTTATGCGCTATATTGGGTGGTCGGTGCTGTAAAGTTTGTCAGGCAAGAGTGGGAGCCTGTTTTTCTGATCAGGAAAACGAAGATAAAAGCCTCTATAGCATCATGAAGTTTATCCAATGCATGAATATGATGTTGATTTTAAAATCTTCGGCATGATTTTCTCCTTGGATCGAGTTCGGTTTAAGAGTTTCTGCGTTATCATCGTGCGCTCTATACGACGTGCGAGGCAGGGGTGGTCTGCATGAAGCACTCGGAGGTTGGTCAGTGGGCATGGCGTTTGGTATCTTGGTCTTTGGCACCATTATCGGAATCTCCTGGTATTTCTCCCGCCTTTCGGAGAGGGAGAGCCGCCGGGATGTCAGTGACGTCGGGCTGGCGATCATGGAGTTTGGGCGGGCCTTTCCCAATGAAGCGCTGCGCAGTCTGCACACGACGGCAGATGGAAAGGCGGTTTTTGCGCGCCTGCACGATAACCGCACCGGCTTTATGCGCAATATGCGTGGTCACTACGCCTGCCATGTGATTGAGAAGGGGCGCATTCAGGCGCAACTGTTGAGTCACGGTACTGGACTTCACGTCGCATTTGCGGATTTTCCCCAGCACAGCGATGACTATATGTTTTCTTCCGCAGATGAAGCTGCGGAAGTGTCTCTGTGGATGTTGAGTAATTATCTTTCAGAAGACGATTTGAAAGATGCAGGCACGCCCGACGAAAAACTTTAAAATACCGAATGTTCATGAGGAAAATCCGGGAACTTTTTCTGGACCCATGCATTGTGTAGGCGCAAGGCACGCATGTGCCATTTGTCTCCACAGGGGTTTCTGCAAATGCACTCGAAAAAAATCATCACAATTGCATCTATCGTCTTGATCTCCGCAGCACTTTCGTCTTGCGGCAATACAATCCGTGGCATCGGCAAGGATGCCGCAAACACCGTGGATGCCACCCAGTCCGCTGGCAACTCGGTTGCAAAAGCCGCAAAGTAAGCAGAAGCGTTGGCGTTAACCCCGCAAGCGTTTCGCACAAAACAGCTTTTATGCGAGCGCAATCCACTGACGGGTGACGATTGCTTTTTGCGCCGGGCGCATTTCACAAGGGTGCACCCGGCGATGAATTTACAGAATTCTGCCTAAAACCGGGGTTACTTTTCGGTCCGATGCTCTCGCAAAGCGCGATTTCCATAAAATAATCACAGAACCCTCTTGAACCTCTAGTCCCTGGAGATCCTATCCTTCACCCATGTGTCGGAAAGGATCTGTTATGAACGCAAGGATAGAGCAAACCCGATTTCGGGTAGAGGGCATGGATTGCGCCTCCTGTGCCATGAAAATTGATCGGGCCGTGCGGCGGCTGGATGGTGTTGAGGATGTGACTGTTTCCGTTGCGGCAAGCACGATGACCGTGCACCATGGTGAAACCGCTGACATCGTGGACACCGTGCAAAGGCAAGTCAAAAGCCTTGGATATGGTGCAGCTGTCTTATCGGCAAAAGACAAGTCCGCCGCACCCATCACGGTGTCTGTCTGCTGCTCCGGTGATCATGACCATCACCATCACGATCACAACCACGATCACAACCACCATCATAATCACACAGCGCATAATCATCGATCTGTGGCAACGCTCAAAGGCGTTGACAACGACAAGGCTGAGGCCGGGTTGCATCACCATGACCATCATCACAGTGAGGTGAATGGTCCGTGGTGGAAAAATTCCAAGGCGCGGCTGACACTCTATACGCTCATCGCACTGACGCTTGCTTATGGCACGGCCCATTTTATCCCCGCCTATCAGGGTTGGGTTTTTGCCGTAGCCCTGCTCGTTGGCCTTGTTCCGATTGCCAGGCGGGCGTTGATGGCGGCGCGTTACGGTACCGTGTTTTCCATTGAAATGCTGATGACCATTGCAGCCATTGGTGCGGTTGTGATTGGCGCACAGGAAGAGGCCGCCGCCGTTGTGCTGCTGTTTTTGATTGGGGAGTTGCTGGAAGGCGTGGCTGCCACCAAGGCCCGTGCCAGCATCCAGTCGCTGGCCGCGCTGGTTCCCAAAACGGCCTTGCGTGAAGATGCAGCCTCAACCCGCGAAGTGCCTGCCGATACACTGGTGATCGGCGATGTTATTCTGGTGCGTCCCGGTGATCGCATTCCCGCCGATGGTGTGATTCTGTCGGGTGAGAGCGCCATTGATGAAGCCCCGGTGACGGGTGAAAGCGTGCCGGTTCGCAAAGGTCCGGGCGGGCTGGTTTTTGCTGGTACAGTCAATGCTGATGCAGCACTCCGCATTCAGGTCTCGGCAACAGCACAGGATAACACCATTGCCCGCATCATTCGGCTGGTGGAGGAAGCGCAGGAAAGCAAAGCCCCAACCGAGCGTTTCATTGATCGCTTTTCCAGCTATTATACGCCGTGTGTGGTGCTGGTTGCGGCTCTCACCGCTGTGGTGCCGCCTTTGCTGGCAGGTGCCGAATGGGCGGAATGGATCTACAAGGGCCTTGCCATCCTGCTGATCGGCTGCCCCTGCGCTTTGGTGATTTCCACGCCAGCCGCCATTGCCGCTTCGCTCTCAGCTGGTGCCCGGCGTGGACTGTTGCTCAAGGGTGGTGCCGTTCTGGAGCGCCTTGGCAAGATCAACACCGTCTGCTTTGACAAGACCGGCACGCTGACGGAGGGCAGGCCGGTGGTGACGGATGTTGTCGCTTTTTCGATGGACGCATCCGAAGTACTGCGCCTTGCGGCCGCGCTGGAGGCAAATTCCAGCCATCCTCTGGCAAAAGCCATTCTGGCTCGTGCTGCGGCTGATAAGGTTCGCATTGCCCGCACATCAGATGCCAGCGCCATTGGCGGCAAGGGCGTGCGTGGCGAGGTTGAGGGAATGGCCCTGTTTTTGGGGTCGCCAAATGCGGCTCAGGAGCAGGCCGGTTTGAATGATGCACAGAATGCGGCAATTGCAGCATTGCATGATCAAGGCAAGACGGTTTCTGTGCTGCTGATCAATGGTGTGGTGGCCGGGGCGCTTGCCATGCGCGACGAGCCAAGGGCCGATGCTTTGGCCGGGCTTCAGACCCTGAAAAACATGGGCGTTGAGGCCTTGATGCTGACCGGCGATAACCATCGTACGGCGCAGGCCATTGGCGCTGATCTTGGCATAGACGTGCGGGCGGAGCTGTTGCCACAGGACAAGCAGCGGATTGTGCAGGAATTGCAGGGCAGGGGCCGGATTGTTGCCAAGATTGGCGATGGAATCAATGATGCACCGGCCTTGGCGGCTGCCGATATTGGCATTGCCATGGGTGGTGGCACCGATGTGGCGCTGGAAACAGCCGATGCCGCCATTCTGCATGGGCGCGTGTCGGATGTGGCAGAGATGATTGTGCTGTCCAGACGCACCATGCGCAATATTGTCCAGAATATCACGATTGCCCTTGGCTTGAAGGGCGTGTTTCTGGTGACGACAATTCTGGGCATGACAGGGCTATGGCCCGCCATTTTGGCCGATACCGGCGCGACTGTGCTGGTGACGCTCAATGCGCTGAGATTGTTGCGCGTGTAAGCAAAAGCCGCCCTTTAAAGGGCGGCTTTCTTATCCAGCCAAATCTTATGCCGCAGGCTTGGAGCCGATAACGCCATAGTAGGCGATATAGACATAGCAGGCGATGGGCATGAGGAAGGCCATCTGGATGCCGATTGTGTCGGCAAGGCCACCTTGCACCAGTGGCAGCAAGGCACCGCCAACAATGGCGAGGCACAGGATGCCAGAACCCTGGCTGGTGTGGCGACCAAGCCCTTTCAGCGCCAGACTGAAAATGGTGGGGAACATGATGGAGTTGAAGAAGCCAATGGCCAAAACGCACCACATTGCAACATGGCCGGTTGTCAGCACGGTCACCAGCAGCAGAATGGCTGCAACCGTTGCATTGGTGGTCAGTGTTTTGCCCGCATCCACATAGCGCATCACCACCGAGCCGATGAAGCGGCCAACCATGGCCCCGCCCCAGAAATAGGAGACGTAATGGGCGGCTGTCTGCTCTGGCAAGCCGGCAATTGACGGCTCGGCCATGAAGTTGACGAGGAAGCTGCCGATACTGACTTCAGCACCGACATAGACGAAAATGCCAACAGCGCCGAGCACGAGATGGCGATAGCTCCAGGCCGAACCTGATTCTGCGCCGGTGCTTTCGACTTCGTCTTCCTCAACCGTTGGCAGCTTGAGCGCTGCAAAAATGGCGGCGAGAACCAGAAATGCGCCAGCCAGCAACAGATAAGGAAACTTCACTGCGGCGGCTTCGGCCATATGCAGCGCATCAATCTGCTCAGGGGTCGGGTTTGACACGGCAGCAGTTGCCGAAGACAAAATCAGGAACGCACCGAAAATCGGAGCAATTGTTGTTCCCAGCGAGTTGAAAGCCTGTGTCAGTGTCAGACGGCTGGACGCGGTCTCCGGCTTGCCCAGCACGGTCACATAAGGGTTTGCGGCCACCTGAAGAATGGTGACACCAGAGGCCAGCACAAAAAGCGCACCGAGAAACAGACCATAGATCCGCAGGCTTGCGGCAGGAATGAACAGGCCGCAGCCGATTGCCGAAATCAGCAGGCCAACGACGATGCCCCATTTGTAGCTGATGCGCTTGACCAGCGCGCCAGCAGGCAGCGACACAATGAAATACGCCCCAAAGAAGCACAGCTGAATCAGCATGGTCTGGGTGTAGTTCAATTGAAAGACATTCTTCAGATGGGGAATGAGAATATCATTGAGGCAGGTGATAAAGCCCCAGAGGAAAAACAGAGAGGTGAGGGCGATCAGCGGTCCGGTGTAGGAGCGGCCTGCTGTGCCCGCGTGTGCGCCAGAGCGCCCGGATGTTTGTATTCCAGCCATTTTTTTATTCTTTTTTCTTGATGTCGCACAGCAATTAAGCTGCGGCGGCATGATTAATAAACTGGCCCGCAGTGAAGCCATGCCTGTCTTAACAGGTCCAATGGCCTATCCTTTGATGCCAAAATGGGCTCAATGCGTCGAATCGGTTTGGCTTTTGGCCCGATTTCCAATGGCGACGGCATTTTTGCATACCCCTTCAAAGCGGAATATTCTGAAGGAGAATTATGCAGCATATTCACAGTGTTGCGGTGACTTCTCGTGCTCCATGCAGGCTCACGTCACCATAACGCGCCAGCAAACCATTTGGGAGGAATGTGTTGCTGGCGGGATTGAGCCTATCTTTTTACCCGCGGAGGCTCAAGCGCTGCCATTGTTTAGTCTGTGCATTTTCATAGACGTCATGGTTTTGACAAGAATGTTCACTGTGTTGCTGTTATCAAAAAAACACCCGACGATTGCATCATGCATTCGTCGGGTGACACGTCATGGAAAAGATTTTGATGAAAAACGCTACAACTCTTGTTGTCTGTCTCACTACCCTGATTTTTTGCTCATCAAACGCACAAGCGAAAACCGTTTGTACTGTGATGGCTGATAGTGCAACCCCAACGAGATTGAATATGCAGGGAGATTGCAACAGGAGAGTGACACCAGCGTCAACTTTTAAAATTGCACTGGCGGTTCTCGGCTTTGATTCAGGTGTTTTGAAAGACGCCCATACTCCCGTGCTTGCCTTTCACGAGGGATACCCGGATTGGGGCGGAGACAACTGGAAGCAGCCAACAGACCCCACGCGCTGGCTCAAATATTCGGTTGTCTGGTATTCGCAGCAGATGACCCGGCAATTGGGTGCGGAAAAATTTGCCGATGATGTCAAGCGCCTTGGTTATGGCAACGCTGATGTCTCTGGTGATCCGGGAAAGGCCAATGGCCTTGAGCGTGCCTGGATTGCCTCATCGCTGAAGATTTCTCCGGTTGAGCAGGTTGGCTTTGTGACCAGGCTGCTGAACGGCACATTGCCAGTGTCCAGACAGGCCATGGAAAATACAATCGCCATTGTGGAAACGCTTGACGAAAAGCCCAATGGCTGGACCATTCACGGCAAGACCGGAGCAGCGTATCCGCGTAACGCGGATGGTTCGTTTGATCGCGCGAAATCATGGGGCTGGTATGTGGGCTGGGCGGAAAAAAATGGCCGCCGTATTGTGTTTGCGCGCCTTATTCAGGATGAAAAAATTGAAACAACAACGGCAGGCGTTCGTGCCCGCCAATCGCTTCTCAAAGACATGCCTGAGCTTTTAAAAGAGCAGCGGTATTGAGGTACTTTCTATCCGGGTTTTCATCCCGCGCCTTCTCCTGATACACTTATATGATGCGTTGTTCTGCGTATCTGGTATATTTCTCAGAGATTTGGTGCGGACGACGGGGGTCGAACCCGTACAGATTGCTCCGAGGGATTTTAAGTCCCTTGCGTCTACCAGTTTCGCCACGTCCGCAATGAGCCATTCCCTTAGCTGAGGTTTTTTGATTTGGGAAGTAAGGCATTGCGTCTTTTTTGGTGTGGAAAATTCTGGTGCGGGTCGAACAACAGGAATTGTCAGACGGCTGCATCTGTCTGATGCCGCCAGCCTTGAAATGAACGCAGGCTGCGCTAAACATGCACAAGAGTTTGTCAGGAAACAGTGGAACCCGGTTTTCCTGACACGACAAACGCAAACAACGAAATTGAGAGTCTGCCAGGTTCAATCTGCACCTGACAGACTCTCGTGATATTCATCCATGTCAGAAAGCTGCCAGCCATGTCTCAGACCAAGATTGTTACCGCCGCCATGCTTGCCATTGGGGATGAGCTGCTGTCTGGCCGTACGAAAGATAAAAACATTGGTCATCTGGCCGATGTGATGACGCTGGCGGCAATTGATCTGAAAGAGGTGCGTATCGTTGCCGATGAGGAAGAGGCGATTGTCGAGGCGCTGAACGCTCTTCGCAGCCGTTATACCTATGTCTTTACCTCGGGTGGCATTGGCCCCACACATGATGACATCACCGCCGATGCGGTCTCAAAGGCCTTCGGGCTGCCGTGCGTTTACGATGAAAAGGCCATGGTTCTGATGGCCGACATGTATGCGAAACGGGGTCTTGAATTCACCGCAGCGCGCCAACGCATGGCCCGGATGCCGCAAGGAGCCGAGCATATTCCCAATGCCGTTTCAACCGCACCCGGCTTCAAGGTGGAGAATGTCTATGTGATGGCAGGTGTACCACAAGTGTTTCAGGCCATGCTGGAAGAGGTTGCCAAGACCTTGACAGGCGGCGTGCATATCCTGTCACGGGCCATTCCATGTCCTTATGGCGAAGGCGAAATCGGCACAGCCCTTGCCGCTGTTCAAAAGGCCCATCCGGACACCAGCATCGGCTCTTATCCGCGTTATGATGGCTTGAAGGGTTTTCATACCGAGCTTGTTGTGCGCGCCCGCGCCGAAGATGTGCTGAATGCAGCCGTTCTTGCGGTGGAGGAGATGATTGCCGGCATCACGCCATCAAGAACCATTCTTGAAGCCTGAGCATGAATTGCCGTTGATTGACCGAAATCAAGGAACAGAGTTTGTTTCGGGGCATTCTGTCAACGGCGGGTCGAGACATGCCGCCAGGGAGATGACGATGAGCTATAAAACAATTCTCAGCGTGCTGGACAGCCAAAAGACCGCGCAGCAGATTTCGGATTTTTCACTTGCCCTTGCTGGACAGTTTGAATCGCATGTTATTGGCCTGCATTGCGAAGTGGTGGCGGGAATTCCAATGATGGCCCCCATGGAGATGCCTGATCCCGTCGCGGTTCAGGCCATGCAGGATCTGGCTGAAAAAGAGACCGCAAAAATCGCAGAGATTTTCTCGAACGCCAGCCAGCGTGAGGGTGTGTCGACCGAATGGCGAGCGGTGACAACATCGGTCGGCTCTTCCGATTTTCTGATTGATAGCGGTCGTTGCGCCGACCTTCTGGTGGTGGCGCAAGGCGAAAATGGCTTCTTGTCCGAGGGGCGCAGCGAGATGGAGACGGCCCTGTTTGAAAGCGGCAGGCCGGTTTTGCTTGTGCCCTATATCTTGAAAAATCCAAAGCCGATCAAGCGCGTGCTGATTGCCTGGAATGGCTCACGCGAGGCATCACGTGCTGCTTTTGATGCTCTGCCATTTCTGAAGCAGGCGGAATCCGTTGAAATCTTTACCGTGCTGGAGGGTGCCGACAACAGGTCATCAACAGAAATGACTGGCGCGGAAATTGCGACAGCGCTTGCCCGCCACGGAATAAATGTCACCGTCACGCAGCAGGAAAAGGCCAACCTTGGGCCAGCCTATCATATTGAAAACCGGCTGGCGGATGCGGAAATCGACCTGCTGGTCATGGGTGCCTATTCGCATAAACGTTGGTGGGAGGTGCTGTTTGGCGGCGTTACCCGTACCGTGCTGGATTCCATGACAGCGTTGACGCTTTTGTCACGGTAGGAACTGTCAGAAAAAGGGGCTGGCTTTACACTTGCACTCGAGACCGAAAAAACGCTAATAGCAACGGCCAAAGACACGTGCATCGATTGAAACAAAGGTGACAATCGAGTTTGGGATAATCGATGCATAAACAAAACTGGTGCCCGATAGCATAAGCAAAGCGATTGCGTCAGCACCAGGCCCTTGCGGGTGGTATCAGATCGTGTGGTTATGGCTGCGGGATCGCTTTTTGGCTTTCCAGTAAAGCAGTGTGGGTTTGGATAAACGCACACTGGCATCAGGGTATGCTCTCAGGGCTTCGCAAGGACGTTTGTGTCATCACCTGTGTTTGATGTTTGCGGAGCCTAAGCATGTCTCTACCCGATAAAGCCTTTCCCGTTTCATGGGATCAATTTCACCGCGATGCGCGTGCTCTGGCCTGGCGACTGGCTGGTCTTGGCCAGGATTTTCGCGCCATCATCTGCATTACCCGCGGCGGTCTTGTGCCTGCGGCCATCATCTCGCGTGAGTTGAACATCCGCTTGATTGAAACCGTCTGCGTTGCCTCCTATCACGACTATCTGAATCAGGGCGATTTCCAGATTCTCAAAGGCATCACACCTGAGTTGATGGTGGATGGCGGGCAGGGGGTTCTGGTGCTCGACGATCTGACCGACACCGGCAAAACGGCGCTCGAAGTGCGTAGCCTGATGCCAAAGGCACATTTTGCCTGTGTTTATGCCAAGCCCAAAGGCGTGCCAACCGTGGATACGTTTGTGACCGAGGTCAGCCAGGATACCTGGATTTACTTCCCCTGGGATCTCGGCTTCACCTATCAGGAGCCGATTGCCAAAGGCTCAAAAGGATAAGGTCTCACAAAAAAAGCGCCGGTTTTATCCGGCGCTTTTTTGTAGGGTTTTCCGAAAGCATGTCGCGTTTTATTGTCCTCAATAAAACGATAACGTCCATGCGAAAAAGAAAGAGCTAAAGCCTGTCGCAGTGAATCCTATTCACTGCGACAGGCTTTAGGTACGTTCTTACGCTGCCGCCCGGCGGGTGTAGTTGGCTGACGCATTCTCTTCCAGTCTGAACCGGTCCAGCTGAATCTGAAGTTGCCGTGCTTCATTGGCCAGAACCTGACTGGCCGCGGTGGTTTCTTCCACCATAGCGGCGTTTTGCTGAGTCATCTGGTCCATGTGATTGACGGAGGTATTGATCTCACCGAGCGCCATGGATTGCTCCTGAGCTGCCCGTGCAATGCTGGAAACATGGCCGTTGACGCGGCTGACCTGCTCGACAATTTCATCAAGCGCCTGGCCGGTGGACAGAACCAGTGACACACCACCCTTGACCTCATCGGCAGAGGCATTGATCAAGGACTTGATTTCGCGGGCGGCATTGGCAGAACGCTGGGCAAGTTCGCGTACTTCTTGCGCAACAACGGCAAAGCCACGCCCCGCTTCGCCTGCGCGGGCCGCTTCAACGCCAGCGTTGAGGGCCAGAAGGTTGGTCTGAAACGCGATCTCATCAATCACTGAAATGATCTGGCTGATTTTCTGGGAGGATTGTTCAATGCGACCCATGGCCTCAATGGCGCTGCGCACGATATTGCCGGACTTGTCCGCGCTTTCGCGGGTCTGTTCCACCATCTTGGTGGCCTCATTGGCGCGTTCGGTGGAGGTGCGCACGGTGGTGGTGATCTCTTCCAGCGCGGCTGCGGTTTCTTCCAATGCTGCCGCCTGCTGCTCTGTGCGGCGGGCGAGTTGATTGGCTGATGAGCTGAGTTCGCTTGAATTGTCGGTGATGGTTGAGCCAGCGCCGCGAATGCTCTGCATGGTGGCGCGCAGGGTTGTCATGGCCTGATTGACGTTGGTTTGCAATTCGGCAAACGCGCCCTGGAAATTGCCGCGCATCGCCTGTGTCAGGTCGGAGGAGGACAGGGCTGCCACCACGCGCCGGACTTCGGTAATGCCAAGGTCGACATTTTCCACCAACTGGTTGACGCTGTCAGCAAAGTGGGCCAGATCCTTGTCGTCATAGGATTTTCCAATGCGCTGCGAAAAATCGCCAGCAGCAGCGGCTGCAACAATCACACTGATGCTGGATTGCAAATCACGACTTTGGCTGTGCAATGCCGCTTCCTGCTGCTCCATCTGCTGCATTTGCAGACGATTGGCACGGAAGATTTCCAGCGTGCGGGCCATTTCGCCAATTTCATCCTGCCGCTCTGTGCCAGGTGCCTTTTCATTCAGCTCACCCTTGGCAATTTTGGCCATATTGGCTGTCAGGGTTCTGATCGGATTGACAATGCCGCGCCGGGCAATGAAAACGCTGACGAAAACACCCAGAAAAATGCTGATAGCGGCAGTCAAAACCAATGCAAACATGGTGCGCTGGGAAGCCGCTATGGCGCTTGCGCGCGCATCTTCAAGCGATTTTGCCGAGTAATTGCTATAGACCTTGACGGCGGCTGTCACTGTTTTCTGGCCTTCAAGGGCCTTGTTCAGTTCAGCGATCATCACGCCCGGCTGTTTCGCAGCATCCGTGCCTGCAACCTTCACCATGTTGCGGATTTGATCGAAATAGGTGTTGAGCGTTGCGCGGATATTGTCCAGCTCTTTCTTTTCATTGGCGTCGGCCGTTGACGCGATTTTGGGCAGACGCGCCAGCATTTCCTTGGAACGCTTTTCTGTTTCGACCGCAAAATCTGCTGCTTTTTCTGGCGCAAATGCCAGCTGATAGGTCATGCGGCTGATGGCGATAATATCGACCCGCAGGTCCATTGCCTCACGCGCAACTTCTTCACGTGCGCCGGTATCGCGCAGCGAATGGCCAAGAGAGAGAAGTCCAAATGCACCGGAGGCAGCAATGGTGCAGGCCGCGACACCCATGAGAAGCACAAGAAAGCTGACTTTCTTGAGAATTGACAGATTGCTAATGTTCATGATGACTCCCTTTTACACTCCTCCCGCCTTTGCCGCGGTTGCAATGCTTCAAGCCAAGCGTGGCCCTATACCACCCATATTGAGGGGGGATTATTTCATGACAATCTTAACATATCGCCTACTAAGCGACATTAATCAGCAGTCACGCATATATTTTTTCCATTTTTTTGGATTTATTAATACATAACATGAATATATTCGGATGAATTTGAGGGGTTGATCAGGAACGAATGCGCAATTCTGTACCGATCCTGTCGGCCTTTAGGGAGACGTCAACATATGTTCATAAAATTCAGAGACTTATCGCTGACCGTCAAGCTTGCCATGATTATTGTCGTCGTCAATATATGTGGTCTGACAGCACTTGCCACCTACACCTTCAGCGCAGAGCGAGCCACCATGCTGGAGATGGCGTCCGCCAACTGGCTTAAAGATACGGGTCAGATTGCCTCGTTGGCGGCTGGCGGTGTGAAATGGGGTAAAGCCGCCGCAGTGCGAGAGACCTACGCGCTGTATCGGGATGATGAAAATCTCAATCTTGTTCAATTTACTGCGCTGAATGCCAATCTTGATGTGGTGGATACCTGGTTGCGCAAGGATGAGGCCGCTGGCCTGTCTGCGGAAGACATTCGCAAACTGACACCGGCAACAAAAGTGACCAGTGACAGCAGCCGGATCAGCGATGGTCTCCTGACGATGATTGTGCCGCTTGCGCCAGATAAATCGGGCAAGGCCACGGGCTATGTTATTGCCACATGGACGGCTGACACCCTCATTGCCGCTGCCCGAAACAAGGCGTTGGTGATGTTTGCCATGCAGGCACTGGTGATTGCCATTGTTGTGATTGTGTTTCTTTTTGCCATGCGCACAATGACCGGCAGGCCCATGGCAGTTATTTCAGGTCGCATTCTCGATCTTCAGCAGGGTGATCTCACAGCCCCGGTTCTGTTTCTGGACAAGAGCGATGAAATTGGCGTGCTTGCGCGCGCACTCGAAACGTTTCGCATTGAGTCCATCAACAAGCTGGCAAGTGACCAGCAGGCTGAGGAGCAGCGCCTGCAACGCGATGCCGAGCGACAGAGTTTCGCAGCGCAGTCAGCCGCCGTTGCAGCCATGCAAAAACACGCAACAGATACCTTGGCCATTGCTCTTGAAAGCCTGTCGCGTGGCGATTTCAATCATCGTTTGCGCGGCCTGGATGCGCAATTTTCAAGCCTTGAGCAGAATTTCAACGCCATGGTGGATGCCGTTTCGCAAGCCATTGCGGATGCCAAGTGCTCCGCCCTGTCGGTTGAGAGCGGGGCTTCGCAGCTGACCGTGTCGGCAGACCAGCTGGCCAAGCGCACGGAACATCAGGCTGCCACGCTGGAGCAGACCGCCGCCGCTCTCGGTGAGGTGACCAACACCATTCGAGAGTCATCGCAATTTGCAGAATCCACCGTGCAATTGGTGGATGAAGCCAAAACGGGTGCCAGAACCTCTGCAACGGTTGTGCGCAATGCCATTGGTGCGATGGATCGCATTCAGGATTCATCGGCTAAAATCGGCCAGATCATTGGCTCCATTGATGAGATCGCCTTCCAGACCAATCTTCTTGCCCTCAATGCGGGCGTAGAAGCAGCAAGGGCGGGCGAGGCAGGCAAAGGCTTTGCCGTTGTGGCGCAGGAAGTGCGCGAGCTGGCGCAGCGTTCTGCCAATGCTGCCAAAGAGATCAAACATCTGGTTCAGGTCTCGAATGAAGAAGTTGCCGGTGGCGTCACCCTTGTGAACCAGACCGGGGACGCGCTTCTGGCGATTGAAGAACACATCAACAAGATCAATGACGGCATTACCGGGCTTGTCAGCTCTTATCGAACCCAATCGATTGGCATTGGCGAAATCAACAGCTCCATCAATCATATGGACCAGATGACCCAGCAAAATGCGGCCATGGTGGAAGAAACAAACGCCGCCTGCCACGATCTTCTGCAATTGAGCCGCAGCCTTCAGGACAATATGGGGCGCTTCAAGACAGGACCTCAGCATGCAAATGCGCAAAATTCTGGTCCGATACAGCAATTACGACGCGCCTGACACGAAAGCCAACCTCATTCCACCCTTTGTTCCAGACACCATAGAGGAGATAATTTCATGAGACATGTTTACATCGCAACCATGATGATTGCCGCTACGTATGCCTTTGTGCCCGCGTCCGCTCTTGCCGAAGAAGCGCATGTTGCCCCTGTAACGGCCTATATGAAGGAGAACGTGGTCGCCTGGGTTCAGGATCCGGTGATTATCAATGCGATCAAGGCGCAGAATGCTGCACACGCCGCGCTCTCACCAGCCGACATTGATGCGCTGGACAAGAAATGGCGCATCGAAGTGCAAGGCACAGACCAGATCATGGCCAAAGCGGTTCTGGCCAATGCGGTCTCCAGCTTTCTGAAAGAAAAGCAGGCTGCCTCGAATGGTGCCATTGCTGAAGTGTTCGTGATGGATGACAAGGGACTGAATGTTGGCCAGAGTGATGTGACCTCAGACTACTGGCAAGGCGATGAGGCCAAATTCCAGAAGACATTTAATGCCGGAGCCAATGCCCTGTTTGTTGATGCTGTCGAGAAGGACGAATCCACACAGGCCCTTCAGTCGCAGGCCAGCATGACCATTGTGGATGAAGCTGGCAAGCCTATTGGTGCAATTACAGTGGGTATCAACCTCGACGCGCTGTAAGGGCGCGCAGGTTTTTCGCCCATACTCCTCAAATATGCTGTGGAAATGGCCGGGGTGAATATTGCACCCCGGCCATTTGTATTTGTGATTCGCGGCTGATCTTGCGGCCTGACGTCCTTTTGATGCGCTGCATGTCGCAGTGCCGGTTTTTTTCAAAAATCTTACAACAGTGGAAAACAATGGGCCTCACCAAACGTTAACCATCAAGCTTTTCGCCCAAGCCCATGAATTTTCTAGGCTAGCCCCTTTCCCCGTTTTCCACAGGCATACCCACAACATCTTGCGTATATATTTTCGTCACATTCAAGCCCTTGACGGGACGGGGGCTTCCAAGGTTAATGAATTCCATGTTGCGGCGGCGGCTGAACCGAAATGTTTTCGAGGCTCGGTTCAAATCAGTAAACATCATCAGGATGGAAACGGGCAGGGCGATCTGGTCTTGTTTGACATTTTTCCTGCGTGATTTTTTGTGTCTTCCCGCAACACAATGCTCTGGCATAAATAGGCTGTGGATACTATATATAGTTTATCGCAGTTCAGGCTGGCGCAAGATATAGAGCGGACCATCGTCATGATCGACCTCGCTCCTCCTGCATAATTTTCTAAACCGGGATCGGTTCAGAAAATTATGCAGCAGATGTAAAAATCTACAGCGAACCTTTGTCCGCCATATATGGCGAACGGCGCTGTAGGGAGCGAACCAACGGCTGCGTTGTTATCGATGCAGACGACACACTAATTTTGCGCCCGTTTTCGGGTGCTGGACCAACGAGGACCAGGCAAGATGCGCATCGAACGTCGTTTCACCAAGGCAGGCCAGTCACGCTATGCGGAGATTGAATTTCGCAAGGCGGTGAGTGAGATCAAGAACCCGGATGGCTCTGTCGTCTTCCGGCTGGCGGATATTGATGTACCGGCGCAGTTCAGTCAGGTCGCCGCTGATATTCTGGCGCAGAAATATTTCCGCAAAGCGGGCGTGCCAAAGATTCTGAAGAAGGTTGAGGAAAATGATGTTCCTTCCTTCCTGTGGCGCTCGGTTGCTGATGAAAAGGCTCTGAAAGACCTGCCAGCCGAAGAACGTTATGGCTCGGAAACTGATGCGCGTCAGGTTTTCGACCGCTTGGCTGGCACCTGGGCTTACTGGGGCTGGAAGGGCAAGTATTTCACCACGGAAGAAGATGCGCTCGCCTTCCGCGATGAGCTGGCCTACATGCTGGCCACCCAGCGCGTGGCACCCAACAGCCCGCAATGGTTCAACACCGGCCTGCATTGGGCCTATGGCATTGACGGACCGGGGCAGGGCCATTTCTACGTGGACCCCTTCACCGGCAAGCTGACCAAGTCCAAGTCTGCCTATGAGCATCCACAGCCACACGCCTGCTTTATTCAGTCGGTTGAGGACGATCTCGTCAACGAAGGCGGCATTATGGACCTGTGGGTGCGTGAAGCCCGCCTGTTCAAATACGGCTCCGGCACGGGTTCCAACTTCTCGCACCTACGCGGCGAGGGCGAAAAGCTCTCCGGCGGCGGCAAGTCGTCTGGCCTGATGAGCTTCCTCAAGATTGGTGACCGCGCAGCCGGTGCCATCAAGTCTGGCGGCACAACACGTCGTGCGGCCAAGATGGTGGTTGTCGACATTGACCATCCCGATATTGAAAACTACATCGACTGGAAGGTGAAGGAAGAACAGAAGGTTGCGGCCCTCGTCACCGGTTCCAAGATTGTTTCCAAGCATTTGAAGGCCATCATGAAGGCCTGCGTCAATTGCTCGGCCGACAATGACGCCTGCTTTGACCCGAATGAAAACCCGGCCCTGAAGCGCGAAATCCGCGCTGCCAAGAAGGATATGGTGCCGGAAAACTACATCAAGCGCGTTATCCAGTTTGCCCAGCAGGGTTATAAAGATCTTGATTTCAAGACCTATGACACCGATTGGGATTCGGAAGCCTACCTCACGGTCTCCGGCCAGAACTCCAACAACTCGGTCTCCTTGCGTGACGACTTCCTGCGCGCCGTTGAAAACGACAGCACATGGGATCTGACCGCCCGCCGCGATGGCAAGGTGATGAAGACGCTGAAGGCACGCGATCTGTGGGAAAAGATTTCCTACGCCGCATGGGCTTCTGCCGATCCGGGCCTGCATTACAACACCACCATGAACGATTGGCACACCTGCCCGGCGGCTGGCCCCATCCGTGCATCCAACCCATGCTCGGAATATATGTTCCTCGACGACACGGCCTGCAACCTTGCTTCGCTGAACCTGTTGCAGTTCAAGGATGCCAGCACCAAGAAGATCAACATTGCAGATTATGAACACGCTGTTCGTCTGTGGACGGTTGTTCTCGAAGTGTCGGTGATGATGGCGCAGTTCCCATCGCGCGAAATTGCCGAACTGTCTTATGAATACCGCACGCTCGGCCTCGGCTATGCCAACATCGGCGGCTTGCTGATGTCCTCTGGCATTCCGTATGACTCGGCAGAAGGTCGCGCCATCTGCGGTGCGCTGACCGCGATCATGACCGGCGTTTCCTACGCCACATCTGCCGAAATCGCCTCAGAGCTTGGCCCATTCCCGGGTTTTGCGCCAAACCGCGATAACATGCTGCGGGTTATCCGCAACCATCGCCGCGCCGCCCATGGCGTAGCCCAGGGCTATGAGCGCCTCTCGGTCGATCCTGTTCCGCTGGTTCATGCCGATTGCTCTGATCCGGCCCTGATTGCCCATGCCACAGCCGCCTGGGACAAGGCGCTGGAACTGGGTGAAAAGCACGGCTACCGCAATGCGCAGGTTTCCGTTGTGGCCCCAACCGGCACCATTGGTTTGGTGATGGATTGCGACACCACCGGCATCGAGCCTGATTTCGCGCTGGTGAAGTTCAAGAAACTGGCCGGTGGCGGTTACTTCAAGATCATCAACAACGCAGTACCTGAAGCCCTGCGGGCACTGGGCTATAGCGAAAGCCAGATTGCTGAAATCGAAGCCTATGCCGTTGGCCATGGCAATCTCAATCAGGCACCGGGCGTCAACCCCGGCTCGTTGAAGGCCAAGGGCTTTACCGATGAGAAGATCGAAGCCGTCAACGGCGCCCTGAAGGCTGCCTTCGATATCAAGTTCGTGTTCAACCAGTGGACACTGGGCGCTGACTTCCTCAAGGACACCTTGAAGGTTTCCGATGAGCAGCTCGCAGACATGAACTTCAACCTGCTGGAGCACCTCGGCTTCTCCAGGAAGGACATTGAAGCCGCCAACATCCACGTGTGCGGTGCGATGACGCTGGAAGGCGCGCCATTCCTGAAGGATGAGCATCTGCCTGTGTTCGATTGCGCCAACGCTTGCGGCAAGATTGGTAAGCGCTACCTTTCGGTTGAAAGCCACATCCGCATGATGGCAGCGGCCCAGCCGTTCATCTCGGGCGCAATTTCCAAGACCATCAACATGCCAAACGAGGCCACTGTTGAAGATTGCGGCGCGGCTTACATGCTGTCATGGAAGCTGGCTCTGAAGGCCAATGCGCTGTACCGCGATGGCTCCAAGCTCAGCCAGCCGCTGAACTCGTCGCTGATCGAAGACGAGAATGATGATGACGCCATGGAAAACCTGCTGGCCCAGCCACAGGCAGCTCAGGCTGTGACCATCACCGAGCGGATTGTTGAGCGCATCGTTGAGCGTGTGGTGCGTGAGCAGGAAAAGCTGCCAACCCGCCGCAAGGGCTACACCCAGAAGGCCAAGATTGGTGGTCACACCATCTTCCTGCGCACGGGCGAATATAACGATGGCCGCCTTGGCGAAATCTTCCTCGACATGAACAAGGAAGGCTCTGCCCTTCGCGCCTTCATCAACAATTTCGCCATCTCGGTCTCGCTCGGCCTGCAATATGGCGTGCCTTTGGAAGAATATGTTGACGCTTTCACCTTCACCAAGTTCGAGCCAGCAGGCATGGTGACAGGCAATGACGCCATCAAGAACGCCACATCGATCCTCGATTACGTGTTCCGCGAACTGGCGATCTCCTACCTCGGCCGCAACGATCTGGCCCATGTGGACACCTCCGATTTCGCCAACACAGCCCTTGGCCGTGGCGTGACCGAAGGCAAGGCAGACGTGGTCTCCAAGGGTCTGACCCGTGGCTACAAGCCAACGCTGGTTTCCAGCACGACAGCAGGCACAGCAGAACCACGCGGTGCTGCAACGAGCGCTCCTGCCAAGGCGTCGGTCTCTGGCGCAGGCAATGTCACCGCCTTTTCAGGCAACACAGCCCGCAAGCTGGACGTGACAGCGGCAGTCTCCACCTCTGAAGTCGTATCCTTCAAGCGCGATTATGAGGAGAGGGCGGCTGAGCTGGTGGAAGACATGGCCTCCGAAGCCCTGTTCTCCGACGCCGCCGCAGAAGACGCCGAAGCTGCCAAGGCTGAAGCCAAAAAAGTAGAAGCCGCCCGCCGTATGCGCTCCATTGCGCAAGGCTATACGGGCAACATGTGCTCCGAGTGCCAGAACTTTACGATGGTGCGGAATGGAACGTGTGAGAAGTGCGACACTTGCGGTTCGACGAGTGGGTGCAGCTGATTAATGCAGGGATAAGTAGAAATTACGATTTTTACTTATGGGATTTTGAGTAAAATGAACCCCGTTCCGATTTATTTCGGGGCGGGGTTTTCTAGTTTGAGGGGTTTTATCAAAATGAAATGTCCACATTGCGGAATTAATTTTCATGACAATTGGGAAAAAAGGAATATGTATCGGGACGATGCTCAAACGCGCTGGAACTACAGTACGGCTATATGTCCATCTTGTAAAAAGGTCACAGTAGCTATAATGCCAGATACTGGTCCGGGGAGAATGGTGGAACCAATTTCCGCGAGCCACGGTCCGATTTCTCAGCACGTTCCCAATGACATCGCTTCAGACTACGTTGAGGCATGCAATGTTCTGCCTATAAGCCCCAAAGCTTCCGCTGCCCTATCCCGGCGATGCTTGCAACAAATTTTAAACGCATTTGGCTATAAGGCAAAAGACCTTGCAAAACAGGTCGATGCTTTGTTGAATGAAACAGATTCAAAGAAAGCCCTTCCGTTAGGTCTTTATGACACGGTTGATGCTGTTCGAAATTTCGGAAATTTTTCTGCCCATCCTATCAACGAACAAACGACACTGCAGATCGTTGAGGTTGAACCTGAAGAAGCAGAGTGGTGTCTCGAAATTATCGAGGAAATGTTCGAGCATTTCTATGAGCGCCCCGCTTTGGCAGCATCAAAGAAAGCTGCTCTTAATGCCAAATTGGCCGCAGCAGGAAAGCCGCAGGCAAAGTGAACATTTCTTTTGGCAATTGACAGGTACTGGAAATCCGTAGCCATCCATGATATATTTTGAATGGGATGATCGTAAAGCCGTTGCAAATCTCGCAAAGCATGGCGTGAGCTTTGAGATGGCCAAAGAAGTCTTTCATGATCCCGATGCGGTCGATTTTGAAGATCGAACCATGGATTATGGAGAGCTGCGACGACGCATTATAGGCGTTGGGGCTGGAGTGTTCCTGATGGTTGCCTATACTGAACGTGGCGAGGCAATTCGGATTATTTCGGCAAGGCGGGCAACCAAGGCGGAGCGACGTTTTTATGAAAACAATCAATGGTGAAAACGACAAACACAATTGGCAGCGCCTCGTCACAATGAGCGATGCTGACGTTGAAAGCAGCGCTTCGTCTGACCCTGATAATTTACCCATGTCCGAAGAACAATTGGCAAAGGCACTGCGCATGTCGCGGGTGAAAATCATTCGTCGCGCTTTATCGCTGACGCAAGAAGAGTTTTCTGCCCGTTATCAGATTCCGCTCGGGACATTGCGCGATTGGGAACAAGGGCGTTCCGAGCCGGATCAACCCGCACGGGCTTATTTGAAAGTTATCGCGGCTGACCCGGAAAGAACAGCTAAAGCCCTTTTGCGTGGTGCTGCATGATGTGTGTTACATTACGTTCCCGCTTATAAAGCAGTCAGCCGAAAAATTGGCGTAAAAAGTGCCCGATCCGGCGAAGCAGAAGAGCAATCAGAGCCATTGCTGCCACGGCGGAAATGAACCTCCCAAAACATGACCACAAGCGCGTCCTTACTCACGCTATGGGCAAAGCGCATGAACACGCAGTGCAGGAAGATTCCACTCGGAACCCTACGCGATTGGGAGCAAGGGCGTTGCGAGCCTGACCAATCCGCACGCGCTGATCTGAAACGTATCGCTGCCGCCCCGGAGAAAAGCGAGTGACTCGCGGGGCGGTCTGATATGGTATTCTAACAAGGCGCAGATTGACTTCAGCGGTCCCAGTCGGTGCGGTTTTCAAGACTGGTACAAATCGGCGTAGGTTGTTCTGAGGACGTTTTTTTGCACCTTGCCCATGGTGTTGCGCGGCAGGTCATCCACGAATATCACGCGCTTTGGCTGTTTGTAGCGGGCCAGACGGTCATGGAGGGCGCTCAGGATGCCTTTTTCGTCCAGCGATGCGCCGGGTTTCAGCACCACGACGGCGGTGACGCCTTCGCCGAAATCGGGGTGGGCGACGCCGATGACGGCGCTTTCAACCACCTCCGGCAATTGGTCGATTTCGGTCTCAACCTCTTTGGGATAGATATTGTAGCCGCCGGAAATCACCAGATCCTTGCCGCGTCCGACAATGTGGACGTAGCCGCGCTCATCCACTTTGCCCAGATCGCCGGTGATGAAAAAGCCATCCGCTCGAAATTCGCTTTGGGTCTTTTCCGGCATCCGCCAATAGCCCTGAAATACATTGGGGCCTTTCACTTCGATCATGCCGGTTTCGCCATCTGCAACGGGCTTGCCGCTCTCTGGCTCTGTGACGCGCAAGGATACGCCCGGCAGGGGGAAGCCAACCGTGCCTGCGACCCGATCACCATCATAGGGGTTGGAGGTGTTCATATTGGTTTCGGTCATGCCGTAGCGTTCCAGAATGCGGTGCCCGGTCATGGTTTCAAACTGACGATGAGTTTCAGCCAGAAGTGGAGCCGAGCCGGAGATAAACAGTCGCATGTGGGCGGTTGTCTCTGGCGTCAGTGCCGGGCTTTGCACCAGCCGCACGTAAAAGGTCGGAACGCCCATCATCACCGTTGCTGTCGACATCAGACGCAGCACGGTATCCGCGTCAAATTTTGACAGGAAATACATCGAGGCACCCGAGAGCATGATGACGTTGGAAGCCACAAACAGGCCGTGGGTGTGGAAGATCGGTAGCGCATGGATCAGCCGGTCAGTGCTGGTAAATTTCCAGTAGTCGCGCAAAGTGGCGGCGTTGGACAGCAGGTTATCGTGGCTGAGCATGGCCCCTTTCGAGCGGCCCGTGGTGCCGGATGTATAGAGAATGGCGGCAAGATCATCGGGGCCGCGCTCAATGTTGGTGAAATCTTCCGGCTCTTGGGCTGCCAGTTCCATCAGGCTGCCACCGCCGTTTTCATCCAGCGTTTCGACCTTTGCCCCTTTGGCAAGGGCGATAGATAGCAGCCCGTCTTTTGCAGCAGGTGTGCAGACCACAAGGCTTGGCTCGGCGTCGCCAATGAAATAGTCCAGTTCTGCCAGCGTATAGGCGGTGTTGAGTGGCAAATAGACGGCACCGGCCCGCACGCAGGCCAGATAAAGCACCAGCGCTTCCGGGCTTTTTTCCACCTGCACAGCCACGCGGTCGCCGGGTTTGACGCCTTGTTTCACAAGGGTGGTTGCCATGCGGGCCGAGAGTGCGAGCATATCACCATAGGTCCATGCTTTCCCCTGCAAGGTCTCGATAAAGGGTTGCTCTGGACGGATGCCTGCGCAGATGGCATCGAAAAGATGGTTGCTCATGCATGAAACTCCTTGCTGCTCTTTGTTTCGTGCTCGTCCGGTGCTCGGGCTGTTGGCGGAGGAGCAATAAGGTTTCGGGGTGCCTTGTCCGCAGGCACCAGCTTGCGAATGGCCTGCGCTGCCACAACTTCGTTGCGGGCGGCGAAGGCTTCGTGGTTTGTTTCAATGTCGTCAAGTTTGTAGAGATAGTTGACCATCAATCCGTGAGATTGCTTCAGGGCGCGCGGCGCGCGGTCCGCCAGAAAATTGATCCGCTCCAGCCGGGCACCATTGCCCAAATGAAAGCGCGCCACGGGATCGATGACTTTTGCGCGGCTGTTGCGGGCTTTGAGGAAATACCATGCGGCAGCGGTGGTCATCACAAGGCGCACCTGTTCACAAAGCGCCTCATCATTCCACCACTCCGGCCTGTCCAGAGCCTCAAGCTTGATCTTGTCGGCAGGTGTCAGAGCCTCGGATGTGGTGGATTGACGCTCCTGTGCAAGCCACGCGGCAAAACCGGGCACGGGCGACAGCGTCACGAAGGTTTCCAGCTTTGGCAGATCACGGCGCAAATCCTGCACCACCTGTTTGATCAGGAAATTGCCAAAGGAAATGCCGCGCAGGCCATCCTGACAATTGGAAATAGAGTAAAACACCGCAGTCGTTGCATCTTTGGCATGGATCTGGGTGCGTTCCTCTTGCAGCAACCCGGCAATGTTGGCGGGGATGTCCTGTGTCAGCGCCACCTCAACAAAGATCAGCGGATCATCGACCAGTTGTGGATGGAAAAAAGCAAAGCAGCGGCGGTCATCCGGGGCAAGACGCAAACGCAATTCTTCCCAGCCGCCAATATGATGCACAGCCTCATAACGGATGATTTTTTCGAGAATATTGGCCGGGGTGGACCAGTTGATGGAGCGCAACATCAGAAAACCACGGTTGAACCATGATCCGAACAGATGGGCGAAGTCTGCATCCACGGCCTCAAGTTCTGGATCGCGGGCCTTCATGGCCAGCAGTGCCTCGCGCATTTGCACCAGAGTGGCGACGCCGTTTGGTGCCAGATTGAACCTTCTGATCAACTCCTGCCGACGTGGCTCTGAGGCAAAGTGAAGTTCCAGCAAGGCTTTGGGGGAAGGCGTTGCTTTGTAATCCTCAATTGCCTTTTCCAGTCGGTCGGTTTTGGGGCCAAAGCGCGTGAGCAAAACCTGCATGAAGCTCTTTTGCTGTGCGGCATCCAGCCGCTGCCACCCCGATAATATGTCGGTTGCCAGCGCCATGCCGGATGCTTCCCCCCGGCTGGAGAGCAGTGTTTCGCACAGCATTTCCAGCGTGCTCAAGGGGTTTTCATTTTCACTGCGCGGACCGAAGGACAGCAGGCGACGCCCCCGATCCGTGATGGTTTGCAGCATGTCGCTGAAGAAGGATGTCGTGTTCATCACATAGCTCCGAGCATTTGATTGGGTAGCCAGGTCACAATATCGGGAAAGATGCAGAGAATGATGATGGCAATGAACATCACGATCACATAGGGCAGGGCACCCCACAAAATGTCGCGTGTGGGTATGCGCGGCGCAATGGCGTTAATGACGAACAGATTAAGCCCGATGGGTGGTGTGATCAGCCCGACCTCCATGTTGATTGTCAGAATGATGGCAAACCAGTAGGGATCAAAACCGGCCTGCGTCACAATGGGAAACAACATGGGCGCCGTCATGACGATAACGGCAACGGGTGGCAAAAACATGCCACAAACCAGCAGGAAGATGTTGATGATCAGCATCAGCACCCAGCGGTTGACATCCAGATCGGCAATGAAGCTGGCCACCGATTGGGTGATGTAAAGCGAGGACAGGGCAAAGGCGAACAGCTCTGCTGACGCCATGATCATCATGATCATCACGCTTTCGCGCATTGTTGATGAAAAAATCTGGGCAATGGGCTTTATGCGAAACAGCCGATAGGCCAGAACCACCACCACGAGCGTGAGAAACGCACCGGCACCCGCTGCCTCGGATGGCGTTGCCACGCCACCATAGAGCACATAGAGCGTGCCTGCGATGATCAGCAAAAACGGCAGAATGCGCGGCAGGGAGGCCATCCGCTCTTTGAGCGTATAGCGAATGCCGTTGGCATCAAACACATAGCCCTTACGCTTGCAGTCAATCACCGCCCAGATCATGAACATGATTGTCAGCATGATCCCCGGAATCACGCCTGCCATGAACAGCCGTCCGATGGAGGATTCTGTGGCGATGCCATAGACAATCAGGGTAACGGACGGCGGAATGAGAATGCCAAGCGTGCCGCCTGCCGCAATGGAGCCTGCGGCCACCGAATTGGGATAGCCACGGTTGAGCATTTCAGGAATGCCCATTTTGCCAATGGCCGCACAGGTGGCGGGGGACGAGCCGGTCATGCCGGAAAAAATCGCGCAGGCCCCGATATTGGACAGTACCAGCCCGCCGGGAACCCGGTTCAGCCAGCGATCAAGCGCTTTATAGAGATCGGAACCGGCAGGAGATGAAGCAACGGCGGCCCCCATGAGCACAAACATCGGGACCGATACATAAGCCAGATTGGCTATGCCGGAAAACATCGTATCGCCCAGCACATAAAAAACATCGAAACCGCTTTGAAACAGCAGGGCAGAGGTGGCCGCAAGACCAAGGGCAAAGGCAATCGGCATCCCGGTGCCAAGCAGCACGAAAAGGGAAAAGATCATCAGCAATCCGGCGACGGTCGGGCTCATTGCGGCATCTCCTTTGAAGCGGAATCAGGCGTCGTTGAATGCACATCGGAGGGTGAATGCGCCGTGGTTGCCTGGGCGCTATTGGTCAGGAGTGCCAGAATCTCGGCGGTGTATTGAAGGCTCAAAAGCCCAAATCCGATTGGCAGGGCCAGCAGCGGAATCCACAAGGGGGGTGCCCAGACGCTGGAATGTTTCCAGTCACCAGCCCAGGCATCATGAAATTGAATCCAGCCAGAAATCAGCATGATCAGACAGAACAGCAGACCGAGAAAACTGCCCACCAGTTTCAAAGCGCGCCGGGTGGGAGCGCTGACCATCATCTCGACCACGTCAACACCGACATGGCCGCCTTTGAGCAACACATAAGGCGCGCCCAGAAACATGGCACCAGTGGCCGAAAAAATCACAAAATCTGTCTGCCATATGGTTGGCAGGGAAAAAACATATCGTAATAAAATCATCTGGCAGACCACCAGCATGGACGCAATCAGCAAGGCGGTGGCAAGCGCCGCAAACAGCCGTGATATTTGGCCAATAAGTCCTATATAGGCCTTCACCATGTAACGTATTCCCAGTTGAAATAGGGTTTCAGGGATGGGCGGCGGATGCGACGCCGCCCTTTGAGCGCGCGGGTCATCACTTGACCGCGAGTGCTTCCTCAATCAGCTTCGCACCGCCAGGAACTTTGTCTGCGAAATTTTTATAGGATGTCTTTTTAGCAATCTCGAGCCAGGCATCATAATCCTGCTTGCTCATTTCAATGACCTCGACACCTGCCTTTTTATAGGTGTCGATCATCAACTGGTCGCCTTTGCGAACCTCCGTGTCAAAATAGTCTTCGGCTTTCTTGCCTGCGGCCAGCATGGCCTTTTGTTGCTCCGGTGTGAGCTTGTTGAAGCTTTTTTTGGATACCAGAACCGGCTCGTACATGAACCACAATGCATTTTCGCCGGGTGCCGTCAGGCATTTTGCCTGCTCAAACAGCCGGTAAGACACGAAACTGGCCGAGGATGTGTTGGCGGCATCCAGCACGCCGGTCTGCATCCCGGTATAGATTTCCGAGGATGGCATGGAGGAAATGGACGCGCCCGCGCCAATCAGCATTTCCTCAAAGGCTGGTCCGGCGGCGCGGATAACCTGCCCCTTCATGGATTCGGGCGAGGTGATGCAGCTTTTTTTGGATGCGAAAGCACCGGAGAGCCAAGCATCGGCAATAACAATTGCCCCCTGCTTGTCAATGATCTGCTTGATATGCGCCATGAAAGGCGATGCATTCAACCGCTTGGCACGGTCAAAATTACCGACAAGACCGGGCATCAAGGTTGCGGAAAATTCAGGAGTTCGGCCGGATGCGTAATCCAGTGGCAAGGATGTCATATCCAGCAGGCCGCGAGTGATCGCATTCCACTGATCATTGGGCTTGTAAAGCGACGAGCCCGGAAAGACCTGAATGGTCAGGCCAACATTTGCAGCCGAAACTTCGCGGGCAATCATCTGAACCATCTCATCTCTGATGTCGCCTTTGCCCCCCGGAAATTGATGGGATGCTTTTAAGACGGTTTCGGCTTGCGCGTTCATTGCGGCAAGAGTGCTGAATGCCACCAGAGCGCTCGCCTTGAGCAGGTGCTTGAAATATCTCATGTTTCTCTCCCTTTGTCCCAGCCTCCCCGCCGGATTGAGAGCATGATGCTCCTGTCTTGCACGCAATGTCAATATTGTTGTATACAATAATTCCAGCATTGTACGCAGAGATCAGGCATGTCCGAAAACACCTTTCACAAGCTCAGAGACGAAATTGAAAATGGTATTGTGGCTGGTGAGTTCGAGCCGGGCGAGAGGCTGGATGAAGTGCAACTTGCATCGCGCTTTGGGGTGTCGCGCACCCCGATCCGCGAGGCCTTGATGCAATTGAGCGCGATTGGCATGGTCGAGATCCGGCCCCGGCGTGGTGCCGTGGTGGTTGATCTGGGGCCAAACTATGTATTTGAGATGTTTGATGTTATGGCCGAGCTGGAAGGCATGGCGGGTGCGCGGGCAGCAAGGCGGCACACCCGTGAGGATAAAGCGGCGCTGCTGGCGGCCCATGCCCGGTGCGAACATGCGGCATTAAAAGAAGACACGGACGATTATTATTATGAAAACGAGGTGTTTCACCATGCCATTTATGATGCCTGCCAGAGTGCGTTTCTGAAAGACCAGTGTGTGCTGTTGCACCGGCGTCTTCGGCCCTATCGTCGCCTCCAGTTGAGAGTGCGCAATCGCATGAAAACATCTTTGCAAGAGCATGGTGCCATTGTTGGCGCAATCCTGAGCGGCGATGAAGAGACAGCCCGCACGCTTTTGCGTGATCATATTGCCGTGCAGGGCGACCGCTTTGGCGATCTGGTGGCCAGCATTGAACGCATGAAGCGAACTGACCGCAAGCCATGACCGGGCGCTGAAACAGCGCCCGGTGATGTGTTTATGCCGTTGCCATTTGCGGTGGTGCCCACTCCGGGAAAGGGTCTTTCATATTGCGCCATTTGCCCGGCGTGAAGCCATCGGCGGGCACCAGACAGGCATCCAGCCGGGCACGGATTTCGGCTTCATTCATCGGATCTGCACCGATAAACACCAGTTCTTGTCGACGGTCGCCCCAGACCGGATCAAGATAGGGAGCCATGGCACGTGTGAAGCCGGGGTCTTGTGGCCATTGCTGCTGGGGCACGGATGCCCACCATAGACCCATG
The DNA here is from genome assembly GCF_014204625.1 of Gillisella vitis. Classification (GTDB taxonomy): domain Bacteria; phylum Pseudomonadota; class Alphaproteobacteria; order Rhizobiales; family Rhizobiaceae; genus Allorhizobium; species Allorhizobium vitis_F. The sequence continues at coordinate 184,490 of NZ_JACHLU010000004.1, forward strand.
CGGCCAGTGCGCACCAAGGGGCCAGCCTGACTCATCTCGCCAACATGGTGAGGGCGTGTCGCCAGCCAGAAAAAGCCTTTGGCACGAATGACGCCCGGCCAGTCGCTATCGATAAAGGCCTGAAATTTCACAGGATCAAACGGGCGGCGGGCCTTATAGACAAAGGACCGGATGCCGTATTCTTCGGTTTCCGGCACATGATCCTTGAAGCCGTGCAATTCCTTGAACCAGAGTGGATGCGTCTCGGCGCGGGCAAAGTCAAAACGGTTGGTGCCCAGCACCTCTTTGGGTGCGACATGGCCAAAATCGGTTTCGATGATATGGGCATCGGGGTTGAGGCCAACCACGATCTTGCGGGCCGCATCCAGCTTGTCAGCACCGGCAATGCTGGCTTTGTTGAGTACGACAATGTCGGCAAACTCAATCTGCTCCACCAGAAGATCCACAAGCGTGCGGTTGTCATCTTCACCGGCGGTCTCGCCGCGATCAGCCAGAAAATCCGTTGAGCTGTAATCATTGAGCAGATTGGCGGCATCCACCACCGTCACCATCGTATCCAGCCGGGCAATGTCAGACAGGCTATTGCCATTTTCATCGCGGAAATCAAAGGTGGTGGCAATCGGCAGCGGCTCGGCAATGCCGGTGGCCTCAATCAACAGATAATCAAACTTGCCGGAGCTTGCCAGTTGGCGCACTTCGGTCAGTAAGTCTTCGCGCAGGGTGCAGCAGATGCAGCCATTGCTCATTTCCACCAATTGCTCATCGGTGCGCGACAGGTTTGCACCGCCATCGCGCACCAGCGCCGCATCAATATTGACCTCACTCATGTCGTTGACAATCACCGCAACCCGCAAGCCATCGCGGTTGCCGAGAATGTGGTTGAGCAGGGTGGTTTTTCCGGCCCCGAGAAAACCGGACAGGACGGTGACGGGAAGTTTTTCTGTCATTTTTCACTCCTTAATGTAATAACATTACATTCATGGGTTCAAAAAAAGGCGGATGTATGCACCCGCCTTTTGGGGGTATGGGGTTAGCCCTTCAGGCAAGTGGCGATGGCTTTCGCCATGTTTTTCATCAGCTCTGGGTAGAGGTCAGGGCCATCCGCAAGGTTTGAGCCGAGCGGGTCCAGTGTGCCCGTGCGGGCATTGGTGCCTTCTGCAACAACGGTGATCAGCTTGGGCGGAAACTGTGGCTCTGCGAAAATGCAGGTGGCGTTGAGTTGCTTGACCTTGGCGTGAATATCAGCGACGCGCTTGGCACCGGGGGCCGTTTCCGGGCTGACCGTGATCGAGCCAGCAACGGTGACTTTATAGTGGTGCTCAAGATACTGATAGGCATCATGAAAGACGATGAAAGGCTTGTCCTGCACAGGGGCCAGCTCTGCTTTGATCTGCTGATTCATCTCATCGATGCGTGCATCGAATGCGACCAGATTTTTAGCGTAGAGTGCTGCATTGGCCTTGTCTTGAACACTGAGTGTTTCTGCAACTGTTTTGGCCATGGCTTTGGCGTTGTCCGGGTCCAGCCAGATGTGCATGTCGAAGGCTTCATCGTGTTCATGATCATGGTGCTCATCATGGTGATCTTCGGCGTGATGATGTTCATCATGATGATCGTCTTCGTGCATGTGTGGCTCAAATGTGCCGCCTTCACGGGGGGGCAGAAGTGTGACGCCGCTTGCGTGATCCATGGCGACAACCTTGGCCTTGCCTGCCAGCGCATCCAGTGGCTTGTCCAGAAAGGCCTCCAGCCCCGGCCCGATCCAGAAGATAACGTCAGCCCCCTGCAAAGCCTTGGCTTTCGATGGTTTCAGGCTGTAGTTATGCGGTGAGCCTGCGCCTTCCACCAGCAGTTCCGGCTTGCCCGCACCCTGCATGATGGCGGCAACAATGGAGTTGAGCGGTTTGATGGAAACCACCACTTTGGGCGCAGCCAGAGCAGGGCCACACGCCAGAAGGCTGGCGGTGAGGCCAAGAAAGGCAAGGGGTTTGGCGCGCATGAGGATCTCCCGTCTTGAAGGTCTGATGTGGTGCATGTAATGTTATTACATAGATTGCGTAACGCTATAACGTGTGGCATAGCGTGATGCAACACACAAATTAAGGTTATGCTTGCGTGCTGAAAATCACTGGTGAAGCTCCGTTGGTCACACTGCGCAATGCTGGCATTCAGCGGAGTGGACGCTGGCTGGTGCGCGGTGTCGAGCTTGATCTGCGCAAGGGTGAGATTGTTACGCTGATCGGTCCGAATGGCTCTGGAAAATCCACCACCGCCAAAATGGCGATTGGTGCCTTGAAGCCAGACGAGGGCCATGTCGAGCGCCTGCGCGATTTCAGCGTTGGCTATGTGCCGCAAAAACTGTCTGTGGACTGGACCATGCCGCTCAGTGTCGAGCGCTTGATGACCCTCACCGTCAAGCTGAGCAAGCGTGAGGTGGAGGCGGCCCTTGATGCGGTGGGCATTGCCCACTTGGCACGGGCGCAGGTACAAAATCTCTCCGGCGGTGAGTTTCAGCGAGCACTTCTGGCCCGTGCCATGGCGCGCAAGCCCGATTTGCTGGTGCTGGATGAGCCAGTGCAAGGCGTGGATTTTGCCGGTGAAATTGCGCTTTACGATCTGATTTCCGACATCCGGCGCAAGACAGGCTGTGGCATTTTGCTGATTTCCCACGATCTGCATGTGGTGATGGCCGAGACCGACACGGTGGTGTGCATGAACGGCCATGTCTGCTGCCGCGGCACGCCTGATATTGTCAGCCAAAGCCCGGAATATCAGCAATTGTTTGGTGCTGCTGCCGCGCGCACTCTGGCCGTTTACAATCACCGCCATGACCATACCCATTTGCCCGATGGCCGGGTGCAACATCAGGATGGCTCTATCACCGACAATTGCCACCCGGGTGACGGCCATCATCATGGCCACGGGAAAAAAAGCCATCATCATGGCCATGAGGAAAAGAGCGATCATCATGGTCATAACCATGGAGAAAGCCATCATCACCACGGTGATGGCGCAGCCTCCACAGCCATGAACGGAGAGCGCCATGGTGGATGATTTCTTCATTCGCGCCCTGCTTGCGGGTGTGGGTCTGGCCTTTACGGTTGGGCCGCTTGGCTGCTTTGTCATCTGGCGGCGCATGGCCTATTTTGGCGATACCATGGCGCATTCGGCGTTGCTGGGCGTTGCCCTATCGCTGTTGTTTTCCATCAATCTGACCTTAAGCGTCTTTCTGGTGGCGGCGCTGGTGTCCCTGTTGCTGCTGGTGTTGCAAAGAAAGCAGGGGCTGTCGTCTGATGCGCTGTTAGGCATTCTCAGCCATTCCACGCTGGCCATCGGCCTTGTGCTGGTGGCTTTCATGACATGGGTGCGGCTGGATCTGATGGCTTATCTGTTTGGTGATATTCTGGCGGTCACGCCGCAGGATATTGTCACGGTCTGGCTGGGCGGCCTTGGGGTTATTCTGTGCCTGTGCCTGCTATGGCGTCCGTTGCTGGCGGCCACGGTCAATGAGGATGTGGCCGAGGCTGAAGGGTTGAAACCGGCCCGTGCCAGACTTATTTTCATGCTGTTGATGGCGGTTGTGATTGCGATTGCCATGAAGATTGTTGGAATTTTGCTGATCACGGCGCTGCTGATTATTCCGGCTGCAACGGCAAGGCGGTTTGCGCCGACGCCGGAGATTATGGCGGTGCTGGCATCGGTGATTGGTGGGCTTGCGGTGATCGGTGGCTTGTTCGGCTCGCTGACCTATGACACGCCGTCGGGGCCATCCATTGTTGTTGCCGCCCTTGTACTGTTTTTGTTGAGCCTGCTGCCTGTGAGCCGCCTTCGCGCTTCTGCCGGAAAAGGATGATACTCCCATGTCCACGCCGCAATTGACCCGCAATCAGTCCTTGGTGTTTCACGCACTTGAAAAGGCAGATGCCCCGCTATCGGCCTATACGATCCTTGATAAACTGCGCGAAGATGGTTTTCGGGCACCGTTACAGGTGTATCGCGCTTTGGAGAAGTTGCTGGAGTTTGGACTGGTGCACCGGCTGGAAAGCCTCAATGCTTTTGTGGTCTGCTCGCATCCCAAGCATGATTGTTGCAGCCATGGCACTGTGGCTTTTGCCATTTGTCAGCGTTGTGGTGTGGTGCAAGAGTTTCACGATCACGCCATTGAGCACCAGCTTCAGCATTGGACCAAGGGGCGCGGCTTCAAGGCGGAAAAAACAACGATTGAGATCAAAGGCGTCTGCGCCAATTGCGCCAGTTTATAACGGCCGCAGATCGCGGGCAAAGCGTCGCCAGTTGGCAATATAATTGGCCGCCGATCTGCGAAGACCCGCTATGGCTTTGTCGTCGAGCGTGCGGACCACGCGGGCAGGGGAGCCAACAATCAGAGAGTTGTCCGGAAACTCCTTGCCCTCGGTGATCAGGGCATTGGCACCAACAAGGCAATTGTTGCCGATTTTGGCACCGTTCAAAACGGTGGCACCCATGCCAATCAACGAATTATCGCCAATCGTGCAGCCATGAATAATGGCATGATGGCCGATGGTGCAGCCTTTGCCGATGCTGGCGGGAAAGCCCATATCCGTATGGATCACGCTGCCTTCCTGAATGTTGGTGCCAGCGCCAAGGGTAATGGCTTCGTTATCGCCGCGTAAAACGGCACCAAACCAGATGCCAACATCCTCTTCGATCACCACATTGCCAACCACATGGGCATCCGGCGCGATCCAGAAACGGTCTGCGGCTGGCAGAACTGGCGATAGATCACCCAAAGCGTAAAGCGGCATTGTAACATCCTTGCAAACAGACAGTGGCGTGTGATTAACCGTTATCTTAGACGCATTGTCACCGGAATGCGACCTGATTGCATACAGATATGGATGTGGATATGGGCCTCTGGCTGAGAGTAGCGCCATGCACGGGCACCATGGCACAAAAGCAGATTCATCAACTCGCGCGTTTTGGAGCGAGGCTTGCCTGTGCCCAGTTCCGCGAGTTTGAATGCCGCCTCATGCAGTGGATTCAGCACGCTGCGGGGATTGTAGGGCATCTCCGCGCCGTCGATCATCACGTTTTCATGGTTTTCGTTGTTTGCCATTTTTTAATTCCTCGCACGCATCACATTTCGAGGGGGTGGTAAAGATGGTTCACTGCATGGCTGCCCAGCAGCTTACGCCCGCTTTTTTCAAGGATTTGCAGGCATCCAGTGCCGCCTGTTGATTGTTGAAACCAACAAACCGGGCGCGGTAGACTTTGGACGAGCCTTCACCATAGGCGACCGCAAACGGACGAGCGCCTTTCAACCCGGCATTGGCTTTCGTCTTGGCACTTTTCAGCAAATCCATCGCGTCATCGTGGCTGCCGGCAACGCCAATCTGCACGGTCCATCCAGACACGGGTTTTGTCGAGAAGGTCACGGTGTTGTCGACATTGGCAGGCGGCACCGGGTGATTAAGGTTGCCTTTGCGGTGTTTTGGTGTTGGGGCAACGGTCGAAATGGCCTGCGGTGCGGCATTCTGCTGGTTGTCATTCGCATAAGCGGTTTCGCTCAGGCCTGTGCCCTCCAGGCCTGTGTTGCCATCATAGCGTCCGCCCGGAACAGGCACGTCTGCCATTGGCAGGCTTGGAACAGGCGCGGTTCCGCGCGATGCATGAACGACGGGCTCAGGCACGGAGGTTTGATTGGCCAGCAATGCCTTTGTCGTGCCGCGGCTGGAAGCCTGAGGCAGATAGGTGGCGACCAGCTGGCGCATACGGTTGTCGCGGGCAGGGGTTGAGACGCCACCCAGAACCACAGCCACCATTGACTTTCCGTCGATATGCACAGACGTGGCAAGATTGAAGCCGGAGGCATTGGTAAAGCCGGTTTTGATGCCATCCACGCCACGGACACTGCCAACCAGACGGTTATGGCTGCCAATCACCTGTTTGCCATAGACAAATTTCCGGGTGGAGAAATAGTGATAATATTGCGGGAACTGATTATAAAGTGCCATTCCCAGGCGGGCCTGATCGCGCGCCGTGGTCATCTGCGATGCATTTGGCAGGCCATTGGCATTGCGATAGGTTGTTCTGGACATGCCAAGGGCGCGGGCTTTGGCTGTCATCATTTCGGCAAAACGAGGCTCTGTGCCACCAAGCGCTTCGCCGAATGCGGTTGAAACATCATTGGCGGAGCGTGTAACAATCGCCATAATGCCCTGCTCAACCGTAAAGGTCGTGCCTGCTCTCACACCCAGCTTGGAGGGTTTTTGCGATGCTGCATGGGCGGAAACGCGAATAGGGCTATCAAGCCTGAGCTTGCCGCGCTCCAGCGCTTCAAACACCAGATAAAGCGTCATCATCTTGGTGAGGGACGCCGGATAGCGCAGCCCATCCGGATCGGCAGACTTCAGCACCTTGCCGGTGTTGGCGTCGACAACAATATCCGCGTATTTCGGTGAATATTGAGATGCTGCCTCGACCATGGGCGCATGGCTGATGCTTGCAGCACACACAAGAATTGCAGCAAGAGACACACGTGTCATGCGCCGGATGATCATGCTCCGGCTGAGGAGGCTTTCGACTTGCTTCTTCACCACTACGCTCTTTTTTCCTGAATTATCGATTTGCCGAATGACCAGTTCTGCCGCCTCAAGTGGCGCATCCGTCACTTTAGTGTCACAGCGTTACCAAGAGGTTTATGATGAACAATTCCTTGCCAAAGATCGGTCGATTTTCACCAAATGTTTGTTATTGAGAGTCTGTCTGGTTCAATCTGTACCAGACAGACTCTCAACGTCTTTGTGTGAGTTTGTCTTTTCGGGAAAACCGCATTCCACTTTTCCCTGACAAACTCTCGAATTTTGCTCAAGGCGCTGGCTCACATAGGCAACCACGGCCTCGTCAATTTTCTGCCAGTCCATCAGGTTTTTGCGCGAAAAGCGGTAAAGAACGCTGAGGTCATTGCCGAGATGAATGTCGCGCTGGCAATCATCTATGGATTGATCGTCCGATGTCTCTGTTCCCATGCAGCGAATGGCGTAGTCGGCGGTGTTCTGGCGTGGGGCGGTATAGAGAATTTCGCCATCATATCCGCTACCGGGCCGCAATCGATGTGCCGTAAGACCATAGGGGCCTTTAAGGGCTGCACCATCAAACAGCTGGCTGTAAATCGGCCCAACCCGCCCGGACATGTCCTGTGACATGGTGCTCTGGGTCATCTGTAGGAATATCAATTGATTGGTCTGCGTCGCATCATCAAAGCGAAGTCGGTTGCTGAACGTATAGCCGCGCATTTCCGGCCACATCAGCGCCAGATCCAGACGTACGGTGGGACCATCGTGGCGTTGGCGATCAAACCGAATCGCATTGTCCTCAATCTTCAGTGAATCAAGGCCAATTGTAATGCGGCGCGGTGTCTCGCTTTCGCTATGGTCTCCCAGCAAAAGCGCATGACCAATCGTGTCGCTCAAAGCTGTCAAGCTGATTGAAAACAGGGCGAGACAAACCACAGTTGCCCCGATTATGATGTTCTGGCGGCGAGACAGAAGCGGCTTTTCCTGATCTGACAGATTATCCCCCATCCTACGCCTCGCCTGACCTCGACATTGGCGTGCCGATACGAGCCAACGTTGCGATATTATGGTTAATCTGAGGTTAATGGGGTGGGCCGGTTCCGTGGCAGCGGAACCGGCTCCTGGTCTCGGTCGGGGATGGGTGTGCGGGGATAGACCGGACCAATAGGGTCTTTATCTGGTTTGCAGTGCGGCAATTGCTGCGTTGCGGTCATCAATGATCTTGATCCACTGGCCGGGATTATCCGAGGCCTGACGTTTCAGATAGGTATATTCCGTATCGGACCAGAGCATGATTTTGTTACGCATATTGTCGAGAGTGAATTCGCCGCGATCGGTTCTGACGGTCAGAACAGCGTGGCCTTCGCCATTGGGCTGCAAAACCACGGTGATCAGCAGGTCTGATGCTGACATGCCCTTGTCCATCAACTCGCGGCGCTTCAAAAGCACGTAGTCTTCGCAATCGCCTGCGGTGACGGGGTAGGCCCAGACTTCTTCAACGCCATATTGCTCCATGTCCGTTTCCGGTCGGATTGTCGTGTTGACGCTGGTGTTGACCTCGACAAGTGTTGCCCACAGCTCAGGCGTCAATGTTGCGGGGCCAGAAGCGTTGCGCGAAGGCTTGCACTCTGCGGCGTGGGTCTTGCAAAACTCGTAATGGCCAATCGGTTGACTGGTCTTGCCCGCAAGTTTCATGGCTGCCTGGCCTGCGCTGGCGGTGCCAGCAGTGACCATGGCAGCGATGGCGATGATGATGGCGAAACCGATGGTGTTCTTTTTGGTCATTGGGTGTCTCCCCGTTGTTGGGAGTACAATGACGTTTATGTTTTTACCGCTCGCAAAATTCCGAGTTCAAAATAAGTATAGTTTTGAATAGAATAAATATAAAAATTGAATCAAATTTTATCGAATGCGTTAGCGCAAAAGACAGGATTGGGCGCGCTTTTCGCCATCAGGCTTGCTTGGAAAATGATTCCAGAAAGACATTCATCCATTTGAAAATGATAAATAAAATACGATTTATCTGCTTGTCTCAAGTGGTTGGTTGTCATTCGATTTATGGTGGTGTTTGCCAAAAATCCAGCCAGCCGTCTTGATCTCTGCGACAGTTTCATTCCCGGTTTGAGACGGATTTGGCGATATTGAACCCCAATATGCCGCTGATTTTTGCTCTTTTTGCTTGAATAAGAGTGTGGATGGTGAATGTATGATGAACAAAAGGTGGAGTATAGTGCGACAATGTCTCTCGCCATATCCTAATTTTGCGTTTTGTGGAGCAGGATCCAGACATTATAGAGCCTGTAACCCGAGGCAAGCCTATGGGGTACATTGTCGACCCCGGATGTGCCGCCTGGCCCGCAACGACCGACCCGAAACAGGGTCAGCCAGCCGCCGCTCCATAGCCCATGGCGGGCAATGGCTTCATAGCCATACTCGGAGCAGGTTGGCATATGTCGGCAATGGCTGCCGACCAGACTCGAAAGAGTTAACTGATAGAGCCGGATCAGGCCCGTGCCCAGCAGGCGGTCTGGTGTTTTCCGATAGGGCCCATGGTAATTTCGGCCCGTGTGGCGTGGCTTTTCATCATCCTCTTCAGAATCGCAAAGCTGGCACATGGCTAACCTGCCAAGGCTTCTGCGCGGGCGTCAATCTGGTCCAGGCAGTCGCACACGGCCTCAAAGGTCAGCATGGTCGAGGCATGGCGTGCTTTATACTCCTTGACCGGGATGAGAATGCGCATGTCCTCAAACCGGCCCTTCGGCCCTTCGCCATCTTCTTTCAGCATGGCCAGCATATCCATGCGCGCCTGCCGCAGCTCATCAAAGCTGGCACCCACCACATGGCGCGCCATGATTGACGCCGAGGCTTGGCCCAGCGCGCAGGCGCGCAATTCGTGAGAAAAATCCGTGACAATGCCGTTGTTGGTTTTCAGATACACCGTCAGGCGTGATCCGCAGAGTTTGGAGTGTTTTTCAGCACTGACCTCGGCATTGTCGAGCCTGCCGATCCGTGCAATATTACCGGCGAATTCGAGAATTTTGCTGTTATACACATCGTCCATCGCCAAACTTTGCTCCTAAAACACGCGCATACGCAAAACAAGACCTGTTGGATTATCCATATTTACGCAACACTGCGTCGCCTATGGGTGTCTCGCCAGAATTGGGTTTTAGCCTATATAGCATGGCGGATCGTGATCCAGAATATCAAACGTCGCGTATTAAGCATCATTGCCACGGATTGGACTTGCCAAAATGGCAAGAATTACCCATTTACATCTCGCAACGTCGAGAAGGGTTTCCTCCAGGGCACCTGAGCGGGAGAACAACGGCATGGATGCCATCGTGAAAAAATTGACGCCGGAAACGGCTCGCCCAAGCCGGGCGGAAGCTGAAGATGCTGTGAGAACCCTGCTGCGCTGGGCTGGAGAAGACATAACACGCGAAGGTCTGCTGGATACGCCCAAGCGCGTTGCCAAGGCCTATGCCGAGCTTTTTTCTGGCTATCACACCAGCGTTGAAGACGCGCTTGGCACCACATTTGAAGAGGTCGGCGGATATAACGACATCGTGCTGGTGCGTGATATTCCGTTTTTTTCCCATTGCGAGCATCACATGCTGCCGGTGATCGGCAAGGCCCATGTGGCCTATCTGCCCGCAGGCCGTGTGTTGGGCCTGTCCAAGATTGCCCGTGTGGTCGATATTTTTGCACGCCGCCTTCAGACGCAGGAAACCATGACGGCGCAGATTGCTGATGCAATCGACACCAACCTCATGCCGCGCGGTGTTGCGGTGATGGTGGATGCAGAACATATGTGCATGGCCATGCGCGGCATTCAGAAATCCGGGTCTACCACCCTGACCACCACGTTTACTGGTGAGTTCAAGAACAATGCCGCAGAGCAGGTGCGCTTCATGACCATGGTGCGCAGCCGATAAGCCGGTTGCCGATTGAAGGTATTGGTGTAATACAATAACACGCGCTTGCGAAAGCGCGTGTTTCATTTTGTGGATATAGAACATGATTGAATTTGCCGCACCTTCTGCCGATAAATCCATACTTGAAGACAATGGACCGTTGACGCCAAAGTTTGACGCCCATGGTCTGGTGACGGCCGTGGTGACAGACCACCGCGATGGTGAATTGCTGATGGTGGCCCATATGAATGCCGAGGCGCTGGCGTTGACGATTGAAACCGGCCTTGCCCATTATTACAGCCGCTCGCGCAAGGCGCTTTGGAAAAAGGGCGAAAGCTCCGGCAACATGCAAACGGTCAAGGAAATCCGGGTGGATTGTGATCAGGACGCCATCTGGCTGAAAGTTGAAGTCGCGGGCCATGATGCCACCTGCCACACGGGCCGTCGCTCCTGCTTTTATCGCAGCGTGCAACTCGACAATGGCGAGGCTAAAACCGTGATCACCGATGATCACCGGCATTTTGACCCAGACACTGTATATGGTGTGTGAGTCTGTATTTTTTTGACGATTGAGCGCGTTTTTCGCCCCTAAACATCAGATCAAAATTCCGTCATCAAGGCTTTGGTAATTTACCCGGTTCAGACTGTTGTTGATAATATGTTCAGCTCAGGAGAACCAAAGCATATGCTGAACTGGAATTTGAAGGGGCAGGCCGCCAAAGCCACTGATGCCAAACGGCAGGCAGACACCGTGATGATTGAGCCTCCGCCAAAGCCAAAGCCCAAAATTGCTTTGGCGCTGGGCGGAGGGGCTGCACGTGGCTGGGCGCATATCGGTGTTTTGCGTGCTTTGGATGAGGCTGGCATTGAGGTTGGCATGATCGCCGGAACCTCGATTGGCGCTCTGGTGGGTGGCTGCTATCTGGCGGGCAAGCTGGATGAGTTGGAAAGTTTTGCGCGTTCGCTCACCATGCGCCGAATGGCAGCCCTTCTGGATTTGACCATTGGCGGCAGCGGCCTTCTGGGTGGAATGCGATTGACCAAGCGGATGCAGGAGCACTTGCAGGGTCTATTGATAGAAGACCTGCCGAAACCCTTTGTTGCTGTTGCAGCAGAACTGCACACCGGCCATGAAGTGTGGATTGATGGCGGCAGTCTGATCACGGCCCTTCGTGCATCCTATGCGCTGCCGGGCATTTTTGAGCCGGTCCGCAGCGAAAACAGAACGCTGGTGGATGGAGCGCTGGTCAATCCCGTGCCGGTTTCGGTCTGTCGAGCCCATGAACAGCCATTGGTGGTGGCGGTTAATCTGCACTACGATCTCTACGGACGATCCGCTGTTGTGAAGCACAAGGTTGGGCCGATCGGACCAGACACGGGCGCGCGCACCGGCCAAAGCCGCCTTGGCGTCACCGGAGTGATGGTGCAATCCTTCAACATCATTCAGGATCGCATTTCCCGCGCAAGACTGGCCGGTGATCCGCCTGATCTGGCGCTGCATCCACGGGTCAATGAAATTGGTCTGTCAGAGTTTCATCGCGCCGGTGAATCCATTCAGCGCGGCTATGATGAAACCTTTGCACGCATTGCCGATATTCAGCGGATGCAGCTTGCCTATACCCGCTGAATATGTTGCCTTGAGCATCACCCGGCAATATAGGCCTTGATATGCTCGGCTTCGAGCTCAACCTCGCGGATGCGCTGCTTGACCACGTCACCAATGGAAACAATTCCGATGAGCTGGCCACTGCTTTCCACCGGCACGTGGCGGAAGCGCTTGCTGCTCATCATTTGCATCAGCTGATTGACCGTGGTGTCTTCGGTGCAGCGAAAGACATTGGCTGTCATGAGCTTGGATACAGGAAGATCCATAGCCTCATGGCCAAGCCGCCCAATGGCCGTTGCCAGATCGCGTTCGGTAAAAATTCCGGCGATTCGGCCTTCCATACCAACAATAACCACCGCACCAATCTTGTTATGGTAGAGAACACGCGCGGCCTCTGCCACGCTGACTGTTGGCCCTATCGTGACCACATTACGGCCTTTTTCAGCGAGAATATTCCTGACTGTCACAGACATTTGCTTGCCTCCTCAATTGCAGATCTCTGGGCATAGGATATGGACCTCTTCCCCCTCCCTGAAGCAAGATGTCCGATAACTATGCTGCCTGCATTTTGGCAGGAACGCAACTGGCGCGTCGTTGCATCTATGCGTTTTTTCTGAATTGAGCCATTTGACTGTCTGGGCGGTTCTACTGGCTGATTATCTGCTGTTTTGATGGACGATCGAACAGTGCAAAGCCAAAAAAGCCCATAACAAAACCACCGATATGCGCATCCCACGCGATGGCAGCACCCGGATCGCCCACAAGCGGAATGCCAAAAGCAATCACCAGATTGCCCGCCATGAACATGAGGATAAACACCAGCACCGTGCGCTGGGAAAGGGCTGACGCCACACTCAGGCGCGGCACCCAGGCATCGTCATCACCAAAGCTGAAACCGGCGCGACCGGTACCAAATGCAAACCGGCAGGCGGCTCCCATCAGGGCGGAAATAACCCCGGAGGCTCCGATCAGCAAATCTTCAGACCCCCAGTTCAGGGCTGCATGGGCAAAGGCGGCGGCCGCTGACGTTACCAGCCAGAAAATGACAAACCGCGTCGCTCCAATACGTCGCCAGACCGGCGTGCCAAACGCTGCCAGCCAAAGGCCATTAAACGCCAGATGTTCGACACTGCCATGCAGAAGCGAATAGGTGAACGGTGTCCATATCCACGCCGGGTCCTGCTCGGACAAGGGGGTGATATAGCGGATCGGCGAAAAGCCGAATTCGAGCGAAATCCAGTAGGAAAGTTCAGGCGACACGATCCAGCTGGTCAGGGCATAGATCAGCACAAGCAGAAACAGTGCGAGCAGCACACCGCCTGGCAGGTTGAAAACGGGTTCCCGCTTTGGCGTATGATTCGCTGCGCCATCGTCGAAAATGTCGTCGTCATCGTCAGAGTCCTGATTCCAAGGCCCATTCGATTTATCGTCCATGCGCTGAATTCCCTATGATGCGCTGCCGTGTCACACGTCGCAATCATCCTGTAGAGATGCATCTTCAAAAGGAGATGGCAAGTTCTAAACTCTGTCAGAAAACTGTTACGCGACAACCCTATAGACGAGCCAGAATTTCGTCAATCGAGGTCTCGCCCATGCGACCGGGAGTTGACATGCCTCTTTTAACGCTATTTATTTCGTCATGGTGACGAATAAATAAAACAGCCTTCGGCGCTCCGGCACCGCATATGTTCATCCATCACAGGAAAGGCCATTCATGACCCGTTTCCAGTCTCTTACGGCCGCAAGCGCCGCGCTGTTGTTTGCAACGGCACTGACACCAGCATTTGCCGACAATCTCACCTTGCCACCAGCGCCAATTGGACTGGGTCATGCAGATAGCGCGCCGCCGCCAGCCAATGTTCCTGCCTATGTGGATAATGGCGCCACCAACCAACGTGGCGATGCCTGCCTTGCAACACCGGAAACCAATGCGGGCGTGCGGGTTCTGTCCGGTTTTCTCGATCTGTGGACACCACGGAGCCCCTTTGTTGACGCCGATCAGGAGGCACCTGCGAAAGATGGCTGCCCGGCAATCCAGAAATCGGACTGGGATGGCATTCCCGGCAGTGCTACGGATGGCGTCAAAAAGCGCCCGGAACTGCACAGGCAAAACATTGCCTATTCCATCAAGGTGACGGGTGAACACACGCCTGAGCGCGATCTTGCTGCTTATCTGGATGATCGGCGCGGTAAAAATGTCAGTATCACGGACGGTCTTGGTCCCTTGGCCGATGCATGGCGCAAGGGTGCGAAACAGACCACGACGATTACCGACATGCCCGCCGATACGACCACGGTAAAATATGAAGACAAGGGTAACAATCGCGGTGTTGGTGCCAAGGATAATCCCGATCTTGGCAAGGCGGTTGATCTGATTGAGGCGGGCAGCGCCGATGGCTCCACCGAACCTGCCAAGCGCTATTATAAATATGCCAGACCCTACCGCGCCAGCGACAAGGTGCGGGTTGTGCCGCAACTCGAGCCAGCGAAAAGCTCGAAACCGGCATCTGATGGCGGCTTTCCCAGTGGTCACACGGCAGAGGGATGGCGTGACGCGCTGGTGATGGCCTATCTGGTGCCGCAGCGGTATCAGGAAATGGTAACGCGCGCCGCTCTGCTGGGTGAAAACCGCATTCGCGCCGGTATGCACCAGACCTTTGATGTTCTGGGTGGCCGCGTGCTGGCCACTGCCATTGTTGCCTATAACCTCAACCTGCCGAAATATACGCCTCTGCGTCATGAGGCTTATGAGCAGAGCCAGACATGGCTGATGAAGGATACCGGCACCTCCAGCTTCCAGCAATTGCTGGAATTGGCCCATTCTGCACCGAAGTCGAAAGATGCATTGGCAGATTATGGCTGGAACAAAGCTTTCTTTGAGCCACGCATGACCTATGGCTACAAGCAGATCAGCAATCCCAACCTGCCGCCAAGCGTGCCAAAGGGTGCCGAAGTGCTGCTGGAAACCCGGCTACCTTATCTGACACCAGACCAGCGCCGCGTGGTGCTCAAGACAACACAAATCGCTTCGGGCTACCCGATTATCAGTGACCCGGAAGGCTGGGGCCGTCTTGATCTGTTCCGTGCAGCCGATGGCTATGGTGCATTTGATGGCGATGTCACGCTGGTGATGGATGCCAGCAAGGGCGGCTTCAATGCAGCTGATGTGTGGAAAAATGCCATTTCGGGCAAGGGCATGTTGAGCAAGCAGGGCAGTGGCAGCCTCGCTCTCACCGGCAAAAACAGCTGGACTGGCGGCACCACGATTGAAGACGGCGCGTTGATTGCCGAATCCGACAGTGCCTTTGGCAAGGGCGATGTCTATCTGGCGGGCGGCAGGGCTGTCATCAGCACCAGAACATTGAAAGTCAGCGGCAATATGACGGTACGCAAGCAGGCAGCGGTTGAAATCAACCTGCAAGACCAGAATAGTGCGCGGCTTCAGATCAACAAAAACCTGTCGATTGAAGGGGGTAAGCTGGTGATTGCCACTGACAAGGCGCAGGCCCTTAAGGCGGGTGAAACCTTGAAACTGGTGAATGCCAGCAAGATTCAAGGCAAGTTCGATTCGGTTGAACTCAAAGGCCACAAAGTCAAAGCAATTTATGGCACCAACAACATTTCAGTTCGTATTGAAAAGTGAAATAAAAAAATAACCAACACGCGATGTTAAGTGCGTGTAAAACCGCCCGATGGCAATGTCGGGCGGTTTTATCGTTGCGCGCGGCCTTGACATGGTTGGATGAAGACTCTTTTAACGCCTGACATCTAATATTGATAACAGCTCAATGACTTCAAGAGTCTCGATCATGCATTCCTTTCAACCGGCACAAAAAAGCGAGACAGAGCGACAGCAGCTCCAGCGTGCATTTCAGCGTGTTACGGTGGGTCTGGAAGGGCGCTTGATGGTCCCCAGCCAGGATGAATATGTGTGCCTGACCGTGGATATGTCGCCTGGCGACGTGCGTTTTATCTGTGCGGCCCGGCCGATGCCCAATGACCGTATCATTGCCTATATTGACCATATCGGGCGCATCGAAGGCAGTGTTGTCAAAACAACGGATGATGGGTTTGTCATTTCCATTACCGCCACGGAGCGCAAGCGTGAAAAGCTGGCCGCGCAGCTGACATGGATTGCCAACAAGCACGAGTTGGGCTTGCCGGAAGATCGCCGCCACGAGCGCCTCACACCGCGCAAATCGCGCTCTGAATTGACCATGGACGACGGGCAGAAGTTCAGCTGCCGTATCATCGATCTTTCCCTCTCCGGGGCTGCCGTTGAAATGGAGTTTCGCCCGGCCATGGGCACAGCGGTTCGCCTTGGCAGCATCCGCGGCCGTGTCATTCGCCATTTCCTCGAAGGTGTTGCCATTGAGTTCAGCACGCTGCAATCGCGTGATGCTCTGAAAGAGTTTCTTTAAACCGGAATCGGTTTAAAGAATGATGCAGGAGAGTCTGTCAGGTTTAGATTGAACCAGAAGGATGGCGACGAACGACATGCCAATGCCGATGGAATATCGCCATGCGTCAGAACAGTTTGACGCATTCATGGAGGCGGTTCGTGAGCGCTCCGGCCTCACCACGCGCAACCAGACCTATACGATGGTACAGGGCGTTTTAAAAGTGTTTCGTAGCCGCTTGACGGTGGCGGAGGCCATTGCATTTGCGCAGGTGCTACCCGCGGTGTTGCGGGCAATTTTCGTGTCGGAATGGGATGTGTCTCATCCCGTGAAGCCGTTTGGTCGTCGGGAGGAGATGGTGCAAGAGGTCAAAGCCTTACGCCGTGACCATAATTTCTCACCAGACAGTTCCATCGCCGATGTGGCGTTTGTTTTGCGTCAATATGTAGACCCGATGGCCTTTCAAAGGGCGTTGGATCAACTGTCGCCAGAGGCTGCTGCTTACTGGTCTGTTTAGGGCTGTTTCCAAGAATTTCTTTACTCTGTAACACTTTCAGCCTATTCAGCCACGGTTTGTTGCCGGTCGTGAATCGGTCTTTTTACACCACCCGCATTGGTTGGCGGGACTGGATCAGGAGAGTTTTGATGTCAAACCCCATTTCCCTAACATTTCCAGATGGTTCTGTGCGCTCTTACGAGGCTGGTGCAACCGGCCGTGATGTGGCCGAATCCATCTCGAAATCCTTGGTCAAGAAAGCTGTTGCCATTGCCATTGATGGCGAGGTGCGCGACCTTTCCGACCCGGTGACCGACGGCAAGATCGAGATCGTGACTCGCACCGATCCACGGGCGCTTGAGCTGATCCGCCACGATGCCGCCCACGTTATGGCTGAAGCCGTGCAGGAATTGTGGCCCGGAACCCAGGTGACCATTGGCCCCGTGATTGAAAACGGCTTTTACTATGACTTTGCCAAGGCCGAGCCTTTTACGCCGGAAGATCTGCCGAAGATTGAAAAGCGGATGAAGGAAATCATCCAGCGCAACAAGCCTTTCACCAAAGAGGTTTGGTCGCGCAACAAGGCGCGTGAGGTTTTCGCTGCCAAGGGCGAAAAGTATAAGGTTGAACTGGTTGATGCCATCCCGGAAGATCAGGATCTGAAGATCTATTATCAGGGTGATTGGTTCGACCTCTGCCGTGGCCCACACATGGCCTCCACAGGCCAGATTGGCACCGCTTTCAAGCTGATGAAGGTGGCCGGTGCCTATTGGCGTGGCGATAGCAACAACCCGATGCTGACGCGCATTTACGGTACGGCCTTTGCCGAGCAAGAGCAGCTCGACAATTATCTGCATATTCTGGCCGAGGCTGAAAAGCGCGACCACCGCAAACTGGGCCGTGAAATGGACCTGTTCCATTTTCAGGAAGAAGGTCCGGGTGTGGTGTTCTGGCATGGCAAGGGCTGGAAGATGTTCCAGACGTTGACGGCCTATATGCGTCGCCGTCTGGCTGGCAAATATCAGGAAGTCAACGCGCCGCAGGTGCTGGACAAGTCTCTGTGGGAAACCTCCGGCCATTGGGGCTGGTATCAGGAAAACATGTTTGCGGTCAAATCCGCCCATGCGTTCACCAATCCGAATGACCCGGAAGCCGATCAGCGCGTGTTTGCGCTCAAGCCCATGAACTGCCCCGGCCACGTGCAAATCTTCAAACATGGGTTGAAATCTTACCGCGAATTGCCTGTTCGTCTTGCGGAATTTGGCCTTGTGCATCGCTATGAAGCCTCGGGTGCCTTGCACGGTCTGATGCGCGTGCGCGGCTTTACGCAGGATGATGCGCATGTGTTCTGCACCGAAGAGCAGATGGCGGAGGAATGCCTGCGGATCAATGATCTGATCCTGTCCGTTTATGAAGACTTCGGCTTCAAGGACGTGGTGGTCAAGCTTTCGACCCGTCCTGAAAAGCGTGTTGGCTCTGACGACCTGTGGGATCGCGCCGAAAGCGTGATGATGGAGGTTCTGAAGACCATCGAAGAGCAATCCGGTGGCCGCATCAAGACCGGCATTTTGCCGGGCGAGGGCGCGTTCTACGGACCAAAGTTTGAGTACACGTTGAAGGACGCCATTGGCCGTGAATGGCAGTGCGGCACCACGCAGGTGGACTTCAACCTGCCGGAACGGTTTGGCGCTTTCTACATCGATCAGAACTCGGAAAAGACCCAGCCAGTGATGATCCACCGCGCCATTTGCGGCTCGATGGAACGTTTCCTTGGTATTCTCATCGAGAACTTTGCCGGTCATATGCCGCTGTGGTTTGCGCCTTTGCAGGTGGTGGTGGCGACCATCACGTCTGAGGCTGACGATTACGGCCGGGAAGTGGCGGAACTGCTGCGTGATGCTGGTCTTGAGGTGGAAACCGATTTCCGCAACGAAAAGATCAACTACAAGATCCGCGAACATTCGGTTGGCAAGGTGCCTGCCATCATCGTCTGCGGCAAGCGCGAGGCTGAGGAGCGCACGGTCAATATCCGCCGCCTTGGCAGTCAGGATCAGGTGTCGATGACATTGGAAGATGTCATTGCAGCGCTGGTGGATGAGGCAACCCCGCCGGATGTGAAGCGCAAAGCTGCTGCACGCAAGATAAAAGCATAATGTGAGGAAGGCCGGGAGCAATCCCGGCCTTATCGCATTGCTTGCCCGGCTTACGGCTGTATTCTGTCCATTTTTCGAGATGTTTTAAGGTTGATGGCAACCGAGGTCGTGGCCGGAAGGCGCGGCAGAACCGAAGGTTTGGCCCCTTGGGGGATGTAGAGGCTGGACACCAGCTCGTCATAGGGTGCGTCCTGAATATCGGCACCGCTGCCTGCCACCAGCGATGCTGCCGCCCCGGCAGATTGCCCTGCCTGCATCAGGGTCATTTCCATGCGGATAGCCCCAAAGGCTTCGTGGCTGGCGCTGAGCGCAAAGATCGACAGAATATTGCTGCATTCATACCGGCGCGGCACGATGGCTGAAAACGGAATGGTGAACACCTTGTCCTTTCCTCCGGCGGAGGCTTCAAAATTCCCTTCGTTCCACACGGATGTTTCCGCAATGCCAAAACTGTTGACAGAGCTGCGCAGAATGCGCTGTGTGTGATGGCTGTCACGGCTATAGGAGCCGGTTGAAATGGTCCTGTTGTCGCGTGGCTCAACATCGTCATCCGCTGTGACATCAAGACCGGAAATCTGATTGTCGTTGACCATGCGCCGCGCCTCGCGCACATAAAGCTGATAGGGCCAATGCCGCTGATCATTTTCATGCGGCTCGGTGTAATGCATCTCGTCCAGACCATATTCGAGCAAGGCGTCCCGCAAATGCTGCGGCATTCGGGAATCCTTATGGTGCTGCAAGGCGTAAAACAGACCGCGAATCCAGCGCTCATGCGCCTTCCAGATCAGCTCGCGCGTCGAATAATCCGCTTGTGGATAGGCCCACGAACCACCAATGAAATCCGTCGAAACCGCACCAAAATTGTTGATGTCAAATATTCCATTGCCAAGATCGTTATGCAGCAGAAACTTCCATTTGATTGCGGCTTCTGTATCATTTAACTGCCCATAATCATTCAGGACGTTGATCCAGCGAAACAGCAGCTCATAGCGGGTCGGATCAAAGCCTTCCGGAGGCTTTGATGGCAGCGCAACGCGCCGGGCTGCGTCTTTGGTCATTGTCATACGAAAATTATAGGCCTGTACCGCTCTGTCACCAGCGCCAACCTCGGGCGAGGGATATTGGCGAATACCATGCAGTAGACCGCTGCCGGGCGTGCCCGGAACGACATACGGGTCCACGCAGACCCGGCCTATGGCCCGCTCAAACCGTCGGTGGAAATAGAAATTATGGTTTGAGCCCAGCGCATCCGTGCGCGTGCCCCGAAAGCCGTTGAGCACGTTATCGCCATCCTGCGCCTCGCGGCCAACAATGGTGCTAACTCCGGCTGCGGCAATCAGATCGCCCTCATAGCTGGCGTCAATAAACACGCGACCGTTGAACACCTGTCCATCGATCGTTTCCAGCGCAGTTATGCGAGTGCCGGTTTTGGCAGTCCGCAAAACGCCGCGGCTGCGAAACACTGGAATATCATATTCGCGCAACAGATCTTCAAAAACAGTCTGGGCAAAGCGTGGTTCAAAGGAAAACCGATCATCGGCCACCTTGGCGGCAGCATTGATGCGGGTGATCACGTATCGGGCAAGCCCGCCAAAGGCACCGCCAGACTCAATATCTGTACCGCCCAGCCCGCCAGACATCATGGCACCGGGATGCCGCTCTCTCCAGCCGCCGACAATCACCACGGAACGCCCCATGGCCCTCGCCTGAACAGCGGCTGTAATGCCGCCACTGGTCATGCCATAAACAACAAGATCATAGATTTGCTGTTGTTGTGCAAAGCTTGTTCCTGCTGCAACAAAACAAGATGTACCCGCAACGAAAACGCGACGGCTGATAGACATGGGCATGCATTGGCCTCGTAAGAACTCGCCCGGTTTGTATCTTATTGTAAATGGTATGCTTGCACACTGATTGACAGTTGTATTATCTGAAATTCATCGACAACACATAAAAGCGTAATTTAAAATATTTATCCATAATTTTACAGCCATATCACCCTATATGAAGGATAAATCTTCGCTGTAAATCTTTATATCTGCTTCTTGATTTTCGTTTAAACCGATTTCGGTTTCAAGAATGATGCAATAAGGCCCGCAAACCCCAATTTCAATTGGTGTCAAAACCAGAATCTCTCTGGGTATTTTGCGCGCTGTCCTTCATCACCAGTTCAACGTCGGCATTGACGCCTGCTTTGACGTTGAAATCCTTTTGGTAAATATTGTCCTTGTTGCGAGCAATTGCGGTGTAATTGCCTTCTGAAAGCACCAGAACGGGGTAGGCACTGACGCTTTCGGCTACCGCATCACCAGATGATGTCAGGATGGACCATGCCGTATCGGCAATTGCTTCGCCGCCAGCATTGGAAACAAGCTTGAAATTCATCTGGGCTGCACGGTGCTGCAATGTGGCTTCGGTGATTTTGCCCGCTTCAACTTTGATGTCGGCGCGCACCAATGCATTGACAGAACCATACTCAGATACAACATGATAGGTGCCAGAATTGAGGCTGACCAGTGTGTTGGGCTCAACACTGTCCATGATCAGGCTGCGGGTGGAATCGTCCTGTCCATCATCGGCATAGATCTTGAATTTCAATTTGCTGGGTTTGATGCGCGTATCGTCTCCCGATACCGCATTCAGCACCATGCCGCCTGCATCCAGCACCATGACCTGCGTGGTCACCTCACCTTCGGCCGGCACGCTCAGCTTGCGGGTAATGCCTGCACGGCCAAAGGAAACATTGACGAAATAATCGCCCGGAGACAGTTGCAGATCCGCAGAGCCACCCTGACTGCTGGCAACCATGGGCAATTTACCATCGCTGCCAGCAACAGGGCTGAAAACACGCCATTGCAGCCCTTGCTGCATGGGCTGGCTGTCCTTGTCCAGTCTGGCTTCAAATTTGACCATCCGCGCATTTGGCTGGACCGGGCTTGCCAACGGATTGGAAAACGCATTCAGCTTCGGCATCTTGGTGCTGCCGTCCAGCTGCCTGAAGGTCTTGAATGCATCTTCCGCCCTTGCGCCTTGCAGCCCCGCCATGACCAGCACAGCGGTAACAATCAACGGAAGACGGCAGGAAAAACATGTCATAAAGCTATCCGAGCGTTTCATTGCCAATGTTTGCAGTTACTACAAACCTGTCACAATGGCAATTCTGCGCGTCATTGACGGTATGCTTCTCTGATCGTCTGTCCCTATACCGGAATGGCCTGCTGATAGGTGAACAGCTGATTTGGGTCATTTGTCTTTTTGATTGCCTTCAGTCTGGCCAGATTGCTGCCGTAATAGGCCGATTGCCAGTCTTTCAACGAAATGTCCGGAAAGTTCTGATAGGCTCCTTTACCGGGGAACTGTGCCAGGATGTAGCCGTAAAAATCGTCTTGCCACGCATGTCCCGCTTCAATCAGCTTCGGGTCGCTCTCATCCTGCATTCCCCAGTAAAAGCCAATCACGGCAAGCCATTGGTTGCTGCGATGAACATAGGCTGTTGCATCAGGTTTGACATCGTTGATGGCACCGCCGGTCTGGAAAAACCGCAGGTCGCAAGTGTTGTGGACATTGGGACGCTTCTCGAGCCTTCTGATCGCGCCTGCGAGATCGGCTCTCTTCGGGGTATTGTCGATAAAGGTTGAGCGCTCCTGATAGAAGGAGCTTTCATCGGCGTCCTCAAGATAGTCCTGCGCCTGCCAATAGGGTCCGGTGAAATTGACAAGCACGTTTTCGACGATACCCTCTCTTGGCTGACCGTTCAGATCATACAGCCCATCAAAAAAGGCATTGAGAGTGGATTGTTGGCCTGCCCACTGGCCGATAAGATCGATCAGGAAATGCGCGCCGTCTGATTGGGTCGAGCTCGTTTTTATATAGCGAACCGAAATACGAGACCCGAACTCATTGGGCATTCTCTGGCATGATTTCATCATGTGTTCCAAAAAATCCGTCGTCAAATCGCGGTCGTTTATTTGATATTGACGCTGAAACGCGGTGATTGTCGTGGCTTTCACATCGATTGTTTTAAATTCAAATGCGGTTGCCAGCCCAAAATTGCCGCCAGCGCCGCCGCGCAAGGCCCAGAACATATCCTTGTTTTCGGTTTCTGTTGCTTTGACCAAAGAGCCATTGGCCAGAACAATCTGGGCGCTGACCAGCTGGTCGCAGGCCATTCCCAGACGGCGCATGTCAAAACCGATGCCGCCGCCCATGACAAAGCCTGCCACGCCAACAGTCGGGCAACGGCCATGGGTGATGGTTCTGTTTGCTTTTTGCAGCGCATCGTAAAGGCTGTAGTTGATCACGCCAGCGCCAACGGTGGCTATTCCGGTTGCAGTGTCAATGCTAATCGAGTTCAATCCTTGCGTTGAGATCACCAGTTCCGGGCAGGTTGAAAAACCGGCGTAGGAATGGCCGCCCCCTTTGATACGAAATGGCATTTTATTGCTGACGCACCATTTGATTGTCGCCTGAGCCTGCTCAGATGAGCTGACCACCGCCACCGCTTGCGGCAATTTGTTCATGTAGCGTAAGTTGTTAACAGCGGCCTTATAGTAAAAATTCTCGGTATCTGGAAAATACAGGTTGCCGTTGACAATTTTACGCAACGCCTCCCAGGCCACTGCTGTGTTGCCCAGCACATTTGACAGGGTTTGGGCGGAGGCCTTTGTCAGCGTTGTTGCGGCAACGGCAGAGCCAGCTGCGACGGATATGAATTGTCGGCGATTAAAGCCCATGTTTCTTCTTCCTCTGAAAGCTCGTTAAATCTATAATTGTAATAAAATATTAAATAACTATTACGAGTATTTTGTTTCCTGCATTCAAATGCCCGCACATCTCAGAACGCTTCAAAGGGAAATGATGCAGCGGTGCTTTCCTTCCGCTCTTGTTTGCTGCAAAACTCTCGCACGTTGATTCCTGCCCGTTTTCTGCCAGCAACGTTTTTGTGAAAGCCATTCGATATGTATGAACAGATCAAACTTCTCGATTACCTTGCCACGCGCCGCTCGGTGCCAGCTTTTCAGATGTGCGAACCGGGGCCGTCCAAGGGAGAGATTGACGATATATTGAAACTGGCGGTGCGTGTGCCGGATCATGGCAAGCTGGCACCGTGGCGCTTCATTGTCTATCGCGGTGACAAGCGTGCCGAGATTGGCGAGGCGCTGCTGAGCATGGCGCTGTCCAAACGGCCTGATCTGAGCGAGGAAATGGTGGCCGTGGAGCGGTCACGCTTGACGCGCGCGCCTGTTGTGATTGCGGTGATCAGCAAGGCTGATCCTCATCATCCCAAGGTGCCGGAATGGGAGCAGGTGATGTCGGCCGGTGCCGTGTGCCTCAATGTGTTGATGGCAGCCAATGCCCATGGCTATGTTGCCAATTGGCTATCCGAGTGGTTTGCCTTTGATGAAGACGCCTTTCCTCTGCTGGGTATTGAGCCCGGCGAGCGGGTTGCAGGCTTTATTCATATCGGCTCCACAACATTTCCAATTGTCGAGCGTCCGCGTCCATCGCTTGACGACGTGGTCAGCTGGGTCGGAGGCGATGATTGATGTTTTACGACACGCAAAGCAACGCCCATGGCATGGCCCATGACCCTTTCAAGGCAATTGTGTCGCCACGGCCTATCGGCTGGATTGGTTCAAAAGGCCGCGATGGCTCCTACAATCTTGCGCCCTATTCGTTTTTCACGGCCATTTCGGACAAGCCGAAAATGGTGATGTTTTCCTCTACTGGCCGCAAGGATAGCCTGCGCAACATTGAGGAAACAGGGTGTTTTACGGCCAATTTTGTCAGCCATGATCTGGGTGCTGCCATGAATGCGTCATCCGTTCCGGCAGGTTATGGCGTGAGTGAGTTTGATCTGGCCGGATTGACCCCGGCTATCGGCAGGCTGGTGGAGGCCCCTTATGTTGATGAGGCCTATGCCGTGCTGGAATGCAAGGCAACGGATGTGATCTCGCCAAAGACGCTTTCGGGAGAGGCCTGCGAAAATCTGGTGGTTTTTGGCGAAGTTGTCGGCATTCACATTGCGGATAGCGCCATGCGCGATGGCCGGTTTGATGTGACGCTGGTGCAGCCTCTCGCACGTCTTGGCTATATGGATTATGCGGTGGTGACGGAGGTCTTTCAGATGAAGCGCCCTTCAAAGGTCTGATTCATCTTCAAAGGCAGCCTGTATTGTTGAAAGTCCGTCTGGATCATCGGTAACAAGCATCTGAAAGCCTTGATTGACCAGCTGTTTCGCCTGTGCGGCACGCTGGTGGCTTTTGCCTGCAAGAACCTCAAAAGCCGGAAGTCCGGCACTGGCGGCAGCCAGTTGAACATGGCTGCGGGTGGTGTTCAGCACGGGGGCTGCCGCTGTTAAAGACCGTGCGCCAATAGCCGATACAATCGCGCGGCTGTCCTGTCCTATTGCGATCAGTCTACTGGAGCTGTGGGCCAGTTCAATGGCACGGGCAAATCCTGCCGGTTCCGCACCCAGCATGGCCAGAAACACCATCTCGCCATCGCGCAGACCCGCTTTTGCCTCTTCTACGCGCAACAGGGCATCCAGCCGCTCGCCGTCGGCACGGCTTTTGGCCTCGGTGAGCATGAGGCCCGCGGGCCTCAACGCCATGAGGCGTGTCAGTTCATTGGCAAAGGCATCATGGCTCAGGCTGGCTGAAATGCAGAGCAGAAAGGGCAGGGCGCCATGGCGGCCTTGCTGCCATTGTGCCAGCCGTTCTGCAAGATTTTCGCCGCAAAACACCACGGCATCGGGTTGGCACGTCTGTGCGGTCAGACTGCCATGCTCCCCATTGTCCAGCCACAAAAGACTGCGGCATTCGGGAGTGCCGATGGAAAAAGACGGGCGCTGGCCGGTTTCGCTATGGTTAATCGACATGGTGAACCAATCATAAACTTTTTAGATATAACGTTCTGATCATTGCTAAAGTCTGTCAGGTTCAGATTGAACCAGGCAGACTTTAGATTCTTCTGTTTTCGTTTGTCTATTCGGGAAAACCGGGTTCCACTTTTCCCTGGCAAACTCGAGAGTTTGTTGTTTTGATCGGGGTTATCCGTGCTTGTAAAGGCTTTCTTTCGCTGGTCGGAAAATGCAAAGGCTACAGATCGTGCCAAAGCTGCCAATGCCCTTGGTCGCGCCTATCTGCAATCGGCTTTGTCGGAGGAAGATCGTCGGGCCACCTATGTGGCCATGACCTATCTGCTGGATGACCAGTCGCCCAAGGTGCGGCTGGCGCTTGCCGATGTTTTGGCTGAGGCCCCGGAAGCACCAAGAGCGTTGATTGTCTCTCTGGCCGAAGATCAGCCTGATATTGCCTCGAAAGTGATTTTGTATTCACCCGTGCTGCAAGACCGCGATCTGGTTGATCTTGCGGGACGCGGCTGCTGTGTGACCCGCGCTCTGATTGCGGCGCGGCGCGGCCTCTCGTCCAGTGTGGCAGCGGCATTGGTTGAGATTGGCGATGTGCCGGAATGCCTTGTTCTGCTGGACAATGCCAGTGCCAGCCTGTCACCCTTCAGCCTGATTCGTCTGGCGGAGCGCCATGGCCGCGAAGATTCTGTGCGTGGCGCGTTGCTGGATCGGGTCGATTTGCCGGGGCGTGCGCGGCATCTGCTGTTGCGCTATGCTACGGATGCCTTTGCAACCTCGCCCCTCGTGTGTTTTGCGCTCGGAGAGGCGAGGCTTGGCCGGATCAACCGGGAGGCGGCAGTCTCTGCGGCTGCTGTTATTGCAGGTGATGTTGAGTTTGATGAGATTCCAGAACTGGTTGAGCAGATGTGCACGAATGGCCATTTGACACCAGCCCTGCTGATGGAGGTTCTTTGCCGCGGCAAGGCCGATTTTTTCGCAGGTGCCATTGAGACATTAAGTGGCGTCCATCAGCGGCGCGTGCGCTCCATTCTGGCCACGGGACGAATGCACGCGGTGCGGGCGCTGCTCGAATCGGCAGGGTTGGGCCGCTCGATTGTGCCGCTGTTTGTTGAGGCGGTGCTGCTGTGGCGGCACGCGGTGCAAACGGCACGCTCTAGTGAAATTGGCAGTATTTGCCCATCACTGCTGGCCAAGGGGCGCACACTCGCCGTTGATGAAGCGGCATTGAAATTGCTTGATCTGGTGGACACGATGGTGCGCGACGACCAGCGCCGTCAGGCGCGCTCCTATGCGGCCCATCTG
Source organism: Gillisella vitis (assembly GCF_014204625.1). Classification (GTDB taxonomy): domain Bacteria; phylum Pseudomonadota; class Alphaproteobacteria; order Rhizobiales; family Rhizobiaceae; genus Allorhizobium; species Allorhizobium vitis_F. The sequence continues at coordinate 211,792 of NZ_JACHLU010000004.1, forward strand.
GTTGTGGATGCCGCTTGATCTGCCTAAAGCCTGTCGCAGTGAATAGTATTCACTGCGACAGGCTTTAGCTCTTTCTTTTTCGCATGGACGTTATCGTTTTATTGAGGACAATAAAACGCGACATGCTGATCAGTTTCGGAGCGTCTTCGCAGCCCAGGCATAGGTGTCGGTCACAACATGCACAGGTGTGGTAAAAACCATCTTGATATCGGCCTTGCCCGGTAAAACCTCCTTGATGCTCTGGATGGCGCGGCCGGCAAGTGAGCGTTTTTCCTCTTCGGGAACCGCGGGCGGTGGAGTTTGTACGGGGTTGGCGGCGATCTGCGGTTGATCGATATTCTGCTTTTGGCAAAAGGCGACAATGCTCGGAAATTTCTCGTTGGAATAATCGGCCAGCGCTTTTTCGCTATCCGCATTGCAACGCTCAACTGTCACCCAGCGCTGCTCTGCGGTGGCAATATATTGGCATTGGCTGACGCTGTCATTGCAGCCCAGAATCGTCATAATAACAAGAGAAGCCTGCATGGGTCGTCCTTGTGATAAATCGTCCTTGTCTTTATTAAATGGCAAGAACGGCATCACCAAGATGATCTTTGCCTTTAAATGGATTTTTGGAAATAATCATGTCTGTTACAATCGCTCAGGAAGCCCCGCGCCAACCCGATGTCATCCGGCTGCTGACCTTGTCCGACGCCTACATGGCCTCACTCTATCCGGCAGAAAGCAATCATTTGCTGGATGTTTCAGCGTTAGAAAAGCCCGGCGTGCATTTTTTTGTCGCGCGACATGAGGGGCGGGTTGTTGGCTGCGCCGCATTGGTCGAGGCTGGCGATGGCACGACAGAAATCAAACGGATGTTTGTTGATCCGTCATCACGAGGCTTGTCACTCGGAAAAAAACTTCTGTCAGCACTGGAAGATCAGGCAAAAACGCTTGGTTTGGCTGTGCTGCGCCTTGAAACGGGGATCAGTCAACCCGAGGCAATCGGGCTTTATCGAAACGCGGGCTTCAAAGAGATTGATGCCTTTGCGCCTTACAGGCCCGATCCATTGAGCATGTTCATGGAAAAAGCCTTGCTGTGAAGGAATGCTGTGCGCGGGCAAGGGCGTCCATCACGCTTTGATGTATGCTGTTTGAGAGAACACGAAAGCAAGATGGCAGTTTGCCCGCCACAAGCAATCTGCGTGTCAATGGCACTTTTTCTCACTAAAACCTGTCGCAGTGAATAGGATTCACTGCGACAGGCTTTAGCTCTTTCTTTTTCGCATGTATGTTATCGTTTTATTGAGGACAATAAAACGCGACATGCCTTAAAACATCCTCATTTTCAGCTCCACCTGACTTTTTCAGCGGCTGCTAAAGAGACCAGTCTAACGAACGGCCCACAATTGCGTCAACGCGGTCCATCAAGTCGCCAAAATGGCGTTCCATCATCGCGTCACAGGCTGAATCAAAATCGGCATAGGCAGGAGCGGCATTGGCTATGGGAATCTCTCCGGAAAAACCTGCCACATCGACATCGAGAAACTTGGCAATGTCACCGAGTATGACGTCGGGGCTGCGATGAAGTTCTCCAAGCGTCATAATCAAAAACTGTTTACGGGGAAACAAAGCCAAATAACGCAGAAGCTGAACATCGTATTCAGACGAGCGCATATACATGAAATTCCAGAAATACTGGCGGCACTGTTTGGTGAACTCGAGTGAAAAAAAGCGCTCCGCTTCAGCCGCCAGGGCTTCTCCAAAACTCTCCATCAACTCCAGAGGTTGACCATCATGATGCGGGGCACGACGCATCTGGTGATAAAGTGAATGGGCACGCAACTTGGGCTGCCGCAATATCAGCAAAAATCGAGCGTGAGGGAAAAGGTCATGCAAAATAGGCGCTGTTTCTGGGTTGGAAAAATAGACATGTGAGGCATCAACCCTGTACCGTCGATCCGACTCAAACAGGTGAAAATACTCGACAGGGTTGGTCACGACCTGAAAATGACGACAGAAAAAGCTGGGCTCTTTCGGGTCGCAGACATGAATGTCCGGATGACGCGCCAAAAGATCATAAAGCGTCGTCGTACCACATTTCCCAGCACCAAGGATAAACAGGTTTGGCGTTGCCATCGTGCTGACTTACCCTTTTTGGTGTTGTCACATTGACTCGATCATGCTGGGAAAGATCGGTGTATTGGTATTGTCAGACAACGCAACCCACCTCAAGGGTGGAGATCGATATATTAACGCCATTCACGCGACCGAACCCTTGTCGCTTTCAGCATATAATGCGGTCAACTTAGACACATGTCGCTGACCTCTTGCTGATCTCCGCACCTGTGGGAGAGCTGTCCGGCAGGACAGGAGGGGAAGCGGCAGATAAAAACCTTCGCGTCGTGCAATCTGCTTACGATTTCCGGCGCGATGCTCTATCGACGACAGCGACATCAAATATCCAGATTTTCGGCAAAAGCTGCCCGATCCTGAATGAAGCGGAAGCGGGCTTCAGGTTTTGTCCCCATCAACGCATCCACCGCATCGCGGGTGCCTTCGAAATCCACTTCATCAATGCTGACGCGCAGCAAGGTGCGCTTGGCCGGGTCCATGGTGGTTTCCTTCAGCTGGGCTGGCATCATTTCACCCAGACCTTTGAAGCGACCGATTTCAACTTTTTTGCCTTTGAACACAGTTTCCATCAGCTCGGCCCGGTGGGCGTCATCGCGGGCGTAGACGGTCTTGGCACCCTGACGGATGACGTAGAGCGGCGGCACCGCCAGATAGAGATGGTTGCCCCGGATCAGTTCCGGCATTTCCTGATAGAAGAAGGTGATCAGCAAGGATGCAATATGCGCACCGTCCACGTCAGCATCGGTCATCACCACAATGCGTTCATATCGCAGGTCTTCTTCGCGGTATTTGCCACGGGTGCCGCAGCCTAAAGCCTGAATGAGATCAGCGATTTGCTGGTTGGCCATCAGTTTTTCACGGCTGGCGCTGCCGACGTTGAGGATTTTCCCCCGCAGTGGCAAAATCGCCTGATTGGCGCGGTTGCGTGCCTGTTTGGCTGAGCCACCAGCCGAGTCACCCTCGACGATGAACAATTCTGCCCCTTCGGCGGTGTTTTGAGCGCAATCGGCCAGTTTGCCGGGCAGGCGCAGTTTGCGCACAGCGGTTTTGCGGTTGACTTCCTTTTCCTTGCGGCGGCGAAGACGCTCTTCGGCACGCTCAATCACCCAGTCCAACAGCTTTGCAGCCTCATTGGGGTTGTCGGCAAGGTAATGGTCAAACGGGTCGCGCAGAGCGTTTTCCACCAGCCGCTGAGCCTCCACGGTGGCCAGCCTGTCTTTGGTCTGGCCAACAAATTCAGGCTCACGGATGAAGACGGATAACATGCCAACGGCCGAAATCATCACATCTTCCGTGCTGATCTGCTGGGCGCGCTTGTTCTGCGTCAGCTCGGCGTAATTCTTCAGCCCCTTGGTCAGGGCAATGCGCAGGCCCGCCTCGTGGGTGCCGCCCTCGGGGGTTGGAATGGTGTTGCAATAGGAATGCAGCACTGGATCACCACCATACCAGGTGACAGCCCATTCCATGGCCCCATGACCGCCGGTTTTTTCGGTCTTGCCCGCAAAAATCTCGCGGGTCACGGTGAAATCCTTGCCCAGTGTGGCTGCCAGATAATCCTTCAGGCCGCCGGGGAAATGGAAAACCGCCTTTTCCGGAATCTCGCCACCGGCAGGCAAAATGGACGGATCGCATGACCAGCGAATTTCCACGCCGCCAAACAGATAGGCCTTGGAACGCGCCATGCGGAAAATCCGACCAGCATCAAATTTCGCATGATCACCAAAAATCTGTGGATCAGGATGAAAGCGCACGCGCGTTCCGCGGCGATTGTGCACATCGCCCAGTTCTTCCAGAGGCCCAAGCGGCACACCACGGGAAAAGCGCTGGCGATAGAGCTTGCGATTGCGCGCCACTTCCACTTCCAGCAGGTCCGACAGCGCATTGACCACAGACACACCAACGCCATGCAGACCGCCGGAGGTTTCATAGGCTTTGCCATCGAATTTGCCGCCAGCGTGCAGCTTGGTCATGATCACTTCAAGCGTGGATTTGCCGGGCACCTGCGGATGCAGCTCGACCGGAATACCGCGCCCATTATCGGAAACGGTCAAAAAGCCTTCAGCATCGAGATAGACTTCAATGAAATTGGCGTGGCCTGCCACAGCTTCGTCCATCGAGTTGTCGAGCACTTCGGCAAAAAGATGATGCAGCGCCTTTTCATCGGTGCCGCCAATATACATGCCGGGACGCATCCGCACCGGCTCCAGACCTTCGAGAACCCGAATCGAGGACGCGCCATAGTCATCCTCTCCCGAAGCTTTCAAAGCGGGTTTGGCAGCCGGTACTGGCGTTTTGGTCTTCTCAGGCTGCGCTGGTTCCACCACGGCTGGGGTGGCAAGCGGCAGGGCAGCGAAAAGATCTTTATTCTCGTCCATGTCTTTGTTCTGTCGTTTTTTCTGTGATCCTGGTCCGGGGTTGCAAAACGCCAGACGGGCCGGTTATGGATGACATGCCAGTTGCTGTTTTGCAGGTTTCTGGTTTGTTCACCTTGTAGCGCGGCTTGCCTGTGAGGCGCAATACCTCATATTCAAACCCGAAAATATTTCGCATTCGAGCGAGGCGTTTATTTTGAGACCCCAGAGATCGATTTCCGTTGACAGAAATCTTTGCGTTTCCCGCAACGCCATGGCAAGGCTGCGATATGCAGGAGATCGATTCCGAATGCGGATGTCCACAGTTCATTTGACCTTTACGTCCCTGTTGCTGGGGTTTTGTCTTGTCCATGGCCCGGCATCGGCGGCAAATCTGAAACCATTCAAAGACGAGCTTTTCTCAGCGCAGGCCGTGCTGGAGACCCGCGACAACGGTGATTTTCAGACCATTGACTATCAGGAAATGCGCGACATCAACGGGCGGGATGAAATTCCCGAGCGCAAGGTCAAGTCTGCCTATGTGTCGCTGGGCGTGCGCCATCAGCAAAAAGACGAGACGCTGGATCTTGGCGATGCCGGGACATTGGACGTGACCCGCACAGGTGTGGTCGATGGCGCGAAATTTACGGTGATTTTTATCCATGGCCGGGGCGGGGATCGCCGTCTGGGCGCGGATGATTATCGGTTTGGCGGTAATTTCAATCGGTTGAAAAATCTGGCTGTCGAGAATGGCGGCACCTATTATGCGCCCACGGTGCGTTCCTTTGATCAATCCGGCGTGGCGCAGATTGCCGGGCTGATCAATTATGCCTCGCTGCATTCCGGTGGCCGGCCGGTTGTGTTGTCCTGCGCCTCCATGGGCAGTTTTATCTGTTGGGGCATGACACGCAATGCGAAGGCGGTTGCACAATTATCGGGCATGGCCATTCTGGGTGGTGCGTCTGATCCCGCTTTTATGGAGAGCGTGGCCTATAAACGTAAGCTTCCCATCTGGTTTACCCATGGCAGCCGCGACAGCGTTTATGCCGCAGGCGATCAGATTGGTCTCTATGATCACCTGCATCGGAGTGGTTATCCCTGCCGGTTTACCCTGTTTCTCACAGGGTCTCATGGCACGCCCGTTCGGATGACCGACTGGCGGGCCGTATTGAGCTGGTTGATCAGATAGTTTTCATTGCAAGTCTGGCATACATGAATGAAATCTAATTTTCTGCACTAATTAGCGGCATGTTGCATTGCAACTTGCCTTTTTTGCTCGCACGTTCTTTTATGGACGAATTGTAGAATTTTGGGGTTTGGAGGCAATATGACACCGAATGTACGCCCGCTGGTTGCTGGTAACTGGAAAATGAACGGTACCCGTGATTCTCTGGATCAAATCAAGGCGATGGCGGAAGGTGTGAAAGGTGATCTCTCCGAGAAGGTTGAGAGCCTGATCTGCCCGCCTGCAACCTTGCTTTATGTCGCTACCGCGCTTTGCGAAGACAGCCCTTTGTGGATTGGCGCGCAGGATTGCCACCAGAATGCTTCTGGTGCCCATACGGGCGAAATTTCGGCTGACATGATTGCCGATTGCTTTGGCACGCATGTGATTGTCGGTCACTCCGAGCGCCGCACCGATCATGCTGAAACCGACCACCTGGTCCGCGCCAAGGCAGAAGCCGCTCATGCCGCTGCGTTGACGGCGATTATCTGCATTGGTGAAACCGCAGACGAGCGCAAATCTGGCCAGACGCTGGATATTCTCAAGCGTCAGCTGATTGGCTCGGTGCCAGATGGTGCGGATGCTGAAAATACCGTGATTGCCTATGAGCCGGTCTGGGCCATTGGCACAGGTCTGACGCCGACTGTTGCCAATGTGGCCGAGGCTCATGCCTTCATGCGGGCAGAGTTGATGCGCCGATTCGGCGAGGAGGGCGCAAAGATGCGCATTCTTTATGGCGGGTCGGTCAAGCCATCGAATGCCAAAGAACTGATGAGTGTGGATAATGTCGATGGTGCGCTGATTGGTGGCGCAAGCTTGAAAGCCAGCGATTTCCTCGCCATATATGGTGCATATTCCGAGATCCTTGCCTGATAAAACAGGAATAAGGGCTTCCTTTGCGGCGGCTCCTGTTGTAGAGAGCCGCCGAACGTTGTTTTGACTTTGCCCCAGTCGGGCAGGATGGATCGTCCCCATGCAGACCGTATTAATCGTCATTCACCTTATGATCGTGCTGGCCCTTGTTGGCGTTGTGCTGATTCAGCGGTCCGAGGGCGGCGGTCTCGGCATTGGTGGTGGTTCCGGCTTTATGTCGGCGCGGGGTGCTGCCAATGCTTTGACCCGCACAACGGCCATTCTGGCCGCGCTGTTCTTTGTCACCTCGCTTGGCCTCGGCATTATGTCGCGGTTTGAAGCCAAGCCAACCGATATTCTGGATCGGATTCCGGCAGGTCAGCAGGCTCCTGGCGGTAATGTGCTGGATCAGCTGCCCGGTGCGGCTCCAACAACGACGGCACCTGCCACAGGTGCGGCAACTCCAGCTCCTGCGGCTCCGGCTCAGCAGCCAAACAGCGTTCCAACCGGCAACTGATCGGTCTGTTTTGTCTTCGCTCCGGCGAGCTTTTCAGCTCGCCGGTTTTTGTTTGTGTGTATTTCGTGGCCTTTAAGCATTTTAGGGCTGGCGGAATCAGAATTGAAACGGTATCCGGTGAATCCCATGGCGCGATATGTTTTCATCACAGGCGGCGTGGTTTCCTCTCTTGGTAAGGGAATAGCGGCTGCGGCACTCGGGGCTTTGTTACAGGCACGCGGTTATCGCGTGCGGCTGCGCAAACTGGACCCCTATCTCAACGTTGACCCGGGCACCATGAGCCCGACTCAACACGGCGAAGTCTTTGTCACCGATGACGGCGCAGAGACGGACCTTGATCTCGGGCATTACGAGCGTTTCACAGGTCGATCGGCTACCAAGACCGATAACATCACCACGGGTCGCATCTACAAGAACATCATCGACAAGGAACGGCGCGGCGACTATCTCGGCGCAACGGTTCAGGTGATTCCACATGTGACCAACGAAATCAAAGACTTCATTGTCGAAGGCAACAGCGACTATGATTTCGTCATCTGCGAAATCGGCGGCACGGTTGGCGATATTGAAGCCATGCCTTTTGTGGAGGCCATTCGCCAGCTTGGCAATGAGCTGCCACGCGGCACGGCAATCTATGTTCATCTCACGCTGATGCCTTACATCCCGGCAGCAGGCGAGCTGAAGACCAAGCCGACCCAGCATTCCGTCAAGGAATTGCAGGCGCTTGGCATTCATCCCGATATTTTGCTGGTGCGTGCGGATCGGGAAATTCCCGAGCCAGAGCGTCGCAAGCTGTCGCTGTTTTGCAATGTGCGGCCTTCGGCTGTCATTCAGGCGCTGGACGTTGCCAATATCTATGACGTGCCTATGGCCTATCACAAGGAAGGTCTGGACAGTGAGGTTCTGGCGGCTTTTGGCATTGAGCCAGCCCCCAAGCCGCGCCTTGATGCGTGGGAAGAGGTGTCAAACCGCATTCGCACGCCAGAGGGCGAAGTTACCATTGCCATCGTTGGCAAATACACGGGTCTCAAGGATGCCTATAAATCCCTGATCGAAGCCCTTTACCATGGTGGCATTGCCAATCATGTGAAGGTCAATCTTGAGTGGATTGAATCCGAGGTGTTCGAGAAGGAAGATCCTGCTCCTTATCTCGAAAAGGTGCATGGCATTCTGGTGCCCGGCGGCTTTGGTGAGCGCGGCTCTGAGGGCAAGATTCTGGCCGCGCAATTTGCCCGTGAGCGCAAGGTTCCTTACTTCGGTATCTGCTTTGGTATGCAGATGGCGGTGGTGGAGGCAGCCCGCCATCTGGCCGGGATCGACGATGCGTCATCGACCGAGTTTGGTCCGACGTCTGAGCCGGTTGTTGGTCTCATGACGGAGTGGATGAAAGGCAACGAGCTTGAGAAGCGTTCAGCTGCTGGCAATCTTGGTGGCACCATGCGTCTTGGAGCCTATAAGGCTGCCTTGAAGAAGGCTTCACGGATTGCTGACATCTACGGCTCTACCGAGATTTCCGAGCGTCACCGCCATCGCTATGAAGTGAACGTGGACTACAAGCAGCGACTGGAAGAGTGCGGTCTGGTGTTTGCAGGCATGTCACCGGATGGCCTGCTGCCGGAGACGGTCGAATATCCAGATCATCCATGGTTTGTGGGTGTGCAATACCATCCTGAGCTTAAGTCTCGTCCACTGGATCCGCATCCGCTGTTCAAGAGCTTTGTCGAGGCGGCGCTGGAACAGAGCCGTCTGGTCTGAACCTTTTGATATTGTAAAACAAAACCCGCCTGGTGTGGCGGGTTTTTTATTTTAGAGAAGCGGACCGAAAAGTGGCCCCGGTTTTCGGAAAAATCCGATGCAAAAACAGAAAGCTATAGCATCGTGCATATTCCGATTTATGGCACGATACTATAGAGCATCACGTCAGCCAGCCTTTCCATCAACTGGCTTTCATTGAAGGTAAAAATATCCGGGCAATGTCCTCGGATATGCGTCGCGGCCGTCGGGTGGTGACATCGACACAGCACCAGGAGCTTCGCACTTCGGTTGCCAGTTCATCGCCACGTTTAAACAATGTCGTAAAAGATGCCCTTGATCCGCGGGTTCCAGTTGCACTCACCAGCGCCTCGACCTTGTCGTTTAGAAAGACGGGCAGATGATAGATGATTTCATGCTTCAGAGCCACCCAGAGCAGCTGCGTACGCGCATCGGGCGGGGAGGCATGTTGCCAATAGCTGACAACGGATTCCTGCACCCATTGAAGGTAGACGGCATTGTTGACATGGCCCATGGCATCAATATCGCCGGGCGATATGTCTATGGGGTAGCGGTACGTTGGTGTCGTTGCTGTCATCATACCCTGAAAGTAGGTCTATTGAAGCGGTGATTCAATGTTCCTTCATGGTGGTGCTTGAATCAACTGAAAATCGTAAAATCAGTAAAAAGAAAATTATAAGTTGACACTTTGGTTTAACGCTTCTATATATCCATTATCGATATTTTCTTGCTGAGCTTTGGTTGTTGCGTGATTAGCACCGCGCCCTGAACGAACCCTCCCTTTAAAACAATCGTTATCATAACCGACAACGCATCCGCGTTGTAGGATCTTCTATTGCTATGAAAGGGTTCATCATGACCACTGGCACAGTTAAATGGTTTAATTCCACAAAAGGCTTCGGCTTCATTCAGCCTGACAACGGCGGCGCTGATGCCTTCGTTCATATCTCGGCTGTTGAGCGCGCTGGAATGCGCGAAATTGTCGAAGGTCAGAAGATCGGCTACGACCTTGAGCGCGACAGCAAGTCGGGCAAAATGTCGGCCTGCAACCTTCAGGCTGCTTAAAGAATTGGTTTCTGCTTTCCTTTGACCACGGATGTACTGGCACTGTTGAGAGCATAAACCAGATGAGGTCAGGCAATAGCCTGGCCTTTTTTATTGGCGCGTGTGCCGCATATTGTACACAAATGCTGGCTATGGCACGATATATCGACGGCGTCACATTCGTCTGAATACAGATGACGATCCCGGCTGTTTCATGTCGTTGTTCACACGAACCCCTGAATGGGTAAAATGATCCAGACCTATAGTAAATCCCGCCAACAGGCAGAGATTGCGTTTGGCAAGACACAGTCGCAATTTGTTGCGCGTGCAAGCGCCACTGAGGCGCTCGATACTCTCGCACTTGCCCGTGAGACCAAGACAGCAAGACTGCGCGAGGCGCGCCTTGCCAAAGAATTGCAAGACAGCGCCGCTGCCTTTTCGAAACGTGTCAAATCGCTCTGACCTTGGTCGGCATGGCACTTCAACTGGAATAGAGATTTGAGAAACATCAGAAATAACGAACTTTCCGACCGTCGCAGCACTGCTGTTGATGCCAAGGCTGCTCTGCTAGAGGCTTACCGTGCGGCGAAGGCCGCCGCCGAGCCAACCCGTGAGGCCAAGCAGGCCGAACGTCTTGCTGTCTCGCAAGCCCGTGACGCGCGCCGTGCAGAACGCGAGCAGGCCAGGCTTGATGAGAAGAAGCGGATCGAAGCTGAAACAATCGAGCGCGAGGCGGCCCTTGCCGCTGCTGCCAGAGCCGAAATCGACGCACGCGAACTGGCTGACAAAAACCGCATTGCCCGTGTTCTGGAAGATGAAGCAGCACGCAAAGCCGAGCGCGATCAGCGCTACGCCAATCGCAAAGCCCGTCAGGGCTGAGAGTTACAGCGCCTCTCACCATATATGGCGCACAAAGGACGCTGTAACACTTTTAATCTGCTGCATAATTTTCTCCTTAAATCGATTCCGATTTAAGGAATTATGCAGTAGCTCTTTGGTGTGAAGATACGCTGTGCCTTCACAGTATATGTTTAAACAATAAACCCCGGAGCGTGCTCCGGGGTTTATTGTTTTTAACGATGTCATGCGAGAGCCTGTCAGGCACCCGCTGACTGCAATTTTATCAGGCAAAGCGTCCTGCGGCATGGGCCAGCATGGTATAGACCTTGCCGGTATCAGAGGTCAGGTAGGACTGGGTGATGGATTTATCACGGTCCGTCTTGGCAACATCTGACAACAGCTTTTCAAAATCAGCGATGTAGCGATCCACGGCTGTGCGGAATTCCGGCTCGCGGTCGTATTTGCGCTGGATTTCGTCAAAAGTCTGCTGACCCTTCAGCGTGTAGAGACGGCGGGTGAAGACGTCGCGTTCGCCGCGCTGGTAGCGCCGCCACAGGTCCACCGAGGCATCGTGATCAATCGCGCGGGCAATATCGACCGAGAGCGAGTTGAGCGATTCCACCATATGGCGTGGGTTGCGGCTGTCATTGCTGCGCTGGGATTCTGAGGCCGGGCGTGTGCGGCCTGCCGATGTGCCGGTTTGCTCCTCAAGGGATGCGCCTCGCAGAAGATCGCTGATCCAGCCGCCAGACTGTTCACCTGTGCCGGTTTGCGCCGAAGCCTGATCAACGGCAAGGCTGCCACGCAGACCAAGCTGAGGTGCTGGCGCTGGACGGGCAGGTGCCACAGGTGTTGCTCTGGGCTGCTGCGGTGCTGGTGCTGCCGCGGCTGACCGTGGAGCCGGTGCGGCTTTGGGTGCCGTGCGGGGTGCAGGCTGGGCAATTTCCATCTGCTGGGCACTACGGCCCACCAGTTGGGAAATGTCCTGCAAGGCCTTGATCTGTTCGGCCACGGCGCGGCGCATGGCGCTGGCGCTTTCCTTGGCCTCTTCCGGCAGGTCGAAAGCGCCGCGCTTCAGTTCATTGCGTGTCAGATCCAGTTCGTTGCGGATTTCCTGAGCAGAGCGGCGAATTTCGTTGGTGGCACCTGAGAAGCGGCCAAGTGCTTCCTCAACAGATTCACGAACGGCCTCACGCATATGACGTGCTGTGCCGTCAGATTTTTGACCGGCCTCGGTCAGAATGCGATCCACATCGCTGAGCGACGAGGACAGGCCATCCCGCAGACGATTTGCCAGTTCTGTCGAGCGTTTTTCAGCCGTGCCGAGGGTCTGCTCGATCGAGCGGGTTGCCTCTTCGCCTGCGGATAGCAGGGCGTCACGCATGGAGCCAGCGGTAGACTTGGCCTTTTGCTCGGTTTCACCCAAAATCTGGCCAATGTCAGCGAAGGACGTTTCAATACCCTGACGCAGGTTGCCAGCAACCTGACTGGAGCGATTTTCGACCTGATCAAACGCGCCTTCCACCATGCCAGCCAGTGACTTCATGGTGAGCTCAATCTCCTCGGAACGCTTGACGATGCCGATAGACAGATCACGCAGGGCCTGCTGGCGTTCTTCCAGCGTTCCGGCAAGGTTGGATTGGGCCGCCGCCAGAAGGTCTGACGCCTGACCGAGCACCTTGGCATGGTCGCCAAAGCGTCCAACAATGCCTGTGACCTGAGACAAGGCCTGATCGGAGGCATTGGTGAGCCGCTCCAGATTGCTTTCCAGCAAGCGCCCGGAGGTTGCCAGAACCTCGGCTGCCTTTGTTGTCGTTGCCGCAAATCGGTCGGTGGTTGCGCCAAATTGACGATCGGCATCGGCCATGGATTGCGATGCCTGAGAAACAACGTCGTGCAGGGTCTGGTTGGTTTCTGTCAAGCGGTTGATCATGTGGCCAGCGGTATTGGCCAGAGTTTCTTCTGTCACACTCATCTGTTGGGCGGCTTTTGCAGCGCGGGCTGCCAGCGCATCGGCAAGTTGAGTGTTTTCCTGACGCAGGCGAAGCGCGCTTTGCTCTGCGGCCTGACCAATGCGTTCGGCAGCTTCGCGGCCAATCTGCGAGAATTGCTCCACTGTGGGCTTGGCATTCTCTTCAATCAGGCGGGCAAGCTCGGCGGAGCGACCGGCCAGCATGGAATTCAGCTCACGGGTGCGCTCATCCAGTGTTGAGCGGATGGCGTTGCCACGGGCATCGAGTGCCTTGTCGGCCTTGTCCAGTGCAGTGGTGAATTCGGCCGCTGTGCTGGACAGGGCAGCCTGAAGGGCACCGCCACGGGCTTCCAATGCTTTCTCTGCATCGTGCAGCGATCCGGTGATGCTGCCTGCCTGTGCCGACATGGTGGCCTGGGCATCGGCAACCTTGCGCACAATCGCGTCTCCAGCTTCGGAGAAGCTTTGGGCAATCTGTGCGCCCTGACCGGCAAGACGATTTTGGGTTTCGCTGATGCGACGGGCCAGATCGTCGGATTTTTCCAGCACCGAGCGGGTAAAATCATCATTTTTGGCGCTGACCGCCGCAGTGAACTCTTCGCCGGTGCGGCTGAGCAGTTCTGCGGATTTCTGGGCCTCGGAGTCAATATCGCGGGTGGCGTTGATCACGGCCTCGCGCAAGGAGGTGGCGAGACCGGCAGCCTTGCCCTCGATGGTGTTATTGACGTTTTGCAGGCCGACATTGAGGGCGCGATCCATGGTGGACAGTCGTTCATCAATGATCGAGGTGCGGCTGTCAAACGTTTCGGCAACACGCTGGGTTGCCTCGCCAAGGGTTTGCTCAATGCGCTGGGTTGCATCGGTGCTGACGCGCTCCAGATCCGACACTTTCTCGGACAGCTTGGCGGCAACTGTTTCACCAGCGTGTGTGACTTTGAGGTCAACGCTCTCGATGCTGCTATGGATACGGTTTTCCAGCGCACCGAGGCTGGTTTCAATCCGGGTGCCGGTTTCGCTAAGCCGTTCTGTTACGCCGCTGAGGGTGCTTTCGACGCGGGTTGAGAATTCATCCGCCGTGCGGGTGATGTTCCGCGCGGTCTCACCAAATTCTGCCGCGATTGTTCCGGCGGAACCGAGCAGACGATCTTGCAGTTCGCGGCCACTGGCATCAATGGTGTCGCGCAGGTTTTTCTGCTGCTCTTCCAGTGACATTTCCAGCATACCGGCGCTTGTGGCAATGGTTGTGCCAATGGCCATGCCCTGTTCAGACAGGATACCATCCAGTTTGGCATTGGCATCCTGAAGCGCTGTGGTGATGGCATTGCCGCGCTCATCAAGCGTTTGGCGAAGACGGGTATGGTTGTCTTCAAATGCCGTTTCAAGACGCGCTACATTGTTGCTCAGGCCGTCTTCAATCCGCGTAACCCCAGAGCCAAGCAGATTTTCCACCCGCTCGGTGGTTGAGCCAAGGGTTTCAGCCAGACGGCTGGAATGGCTTTGCAGGGATTGGTCAAGGCGGCCCTGATTTTCCTCGTAAGCGGCGCGGATTTCATCGGCTTTGCCGCTAAAGGAAAGGGCAATTCTCAGATCGGCTTCGGTGGCGGTATCCATGATCTGGTCGACGCGGCCATCCAGCAGCGAGGTCAAACGCTCATGATTGGTCTCATAGGCAGCACGGATCTGCTCTGCCTTGGTGCCGAGGGCCTGCTCAAGGCGCGTATCGGCATTGCCAACTGTTTCAACCAGCTGATTGACCTTGGCATCAATGGTGCCAGCAAGGCGGGCTTCGCTGTCTTCGTAAACAGAGCGGATGGCATCGACCTTGCTGCCGAGAGCAAATTCGATGCGCATGTCGGCTTCGGTTGCCACATCGGTCAGATGCTCGATCTTGCTGTCCAGTGTTTTGTCCAGACGGGTCTGGCCTTCTTCGTAGGCCGTACGAATCTGGTCTGCCTTTGAGCCAAAGGCCTGCTCAATCTGCGTGTCTGCCTGGCTCAGAGTCTGTGTCAACTCACCAAGCTTGGCGTCAATAGTGCTTGCAAGACGGCCTTCGTTTTCTTCATAGGCTGTGCGGATGGCATCGACTCTGGAGCCGATTGCCTGTTCGATGCGGTTGTCAGCATTGCCAACGGTCTCAACCAGCTGATTGACCTTGGCGTCGATGGTACCAGCAAGGCGGGCTTCGCTATCTTCGTAAACAGAACGGATGGCATCGACCTTGCTGCCGAGGGCAAATTCGATGCGCATGTCGGCTTCGGTTGCCACATCGGTCAGCTGCTCGATCTTGCTATCCAGTGTCTGGCCCAGACGGGTCTGGCCTTCTTCGTAGGCCGCACGAATCTGGTCTGCCTTTGAGCCAAAGGCCTGCTCAATCTGCGTGTCTGCCTGGCCCAAAGTCTGGGTCAACTCACCAAGTTTGGCGTCAATGGTACTTGCAAGACGGCCTTCGGTCTCTTCGTAAACCGAACGAATTGTATCCATTCTCGTGCCAAGCGTAAGCTCGATGCGCATATCGGCTTCAGTGGCGGCATCGGTGATCTGCTCGACCTTGCTGTCCAGCGTGCGGGCAAGGCGAGCTTCGCTTTCCTCATAGGCGGCGCGAATGGAATCGGCCTTGGAGCCAATGGCCTGTTCAAGACGGTTTCCAGCCGTGTCAACGGTTTCAGCCAGCTGATTGACCTTGGCATCAATGGTGCCAGCAAGACGGGCTTCGCTGTCTTCATAAACGGCGCGGATGGCATCAACCTTGCTGCCGAGAGCCAGTTCGATGCGCATGTCAGCCTCGGTTGCAACATCGCTCAGATGCTCGATCTTGCTATCCAGTGTCTGGCCCAGACGGGTCTGGCCTTCTTCGTAGGCGGCACGGATCTGGTCTGCCTTAGAGCCAATGGCCAGTTCAATGCGCATATCGGCTTCGGTGGCGGCATCGGTGATCTGCTCGACCTTGCTGTCCAGCGTGCGGGCAAGGCGAGCTTCGCTTTCCTCATAGGCGGCGCGAATGGAATCAGCCTTGGAGCCAATGGCCTGTTCAAGACGGTTTCCAGCTGTGTCAACGGTCTCAGCCAGTTGATTGACCTTGGCATCAATGGTGCCAGCAAGGCGGGCTTCGCTGTCGTCATAAACGGCGCGGATGGCATCAACCTTGTTGCCGAGAGCCAGTTCGATGCGCATATCGGCTTCAGTGGCGGCATCGGTGATCTGCTCGACCTTGCTGTCCAGTGTCTGGTTCAGGCGGGTCTGGCCTTCCTCATAGGCGGCGCGAATGGAATCGGCTTTTGAGCCAATGGCCAGCTCGATGCGCATATCGGCCTCGGTGGCGGCATCGGTGATCTGCTCAACCTTGCTGTCGAGCGTGCGAGCAAGCCGTGCTTCACTGTCCGCATAGGCGGCGCGAATGGCCTCTGCCTTGTTGTTCAGCGTGGATTCGATCAGGTTGTCAGCACCATGGGCTGCCTCAATGATCGATTGCGCCTTGCGATCCAGCGTTTCTGCAAGACGACCTTCAGAGGATGACACGGCCTCAATAATACCCGAGGACGCATTTTGCAGCATATCCGAAATGCGGTCATGGCTGCCGGTGAGCTGGCTGATGACGGCTTCAGAACGGCTTCCAAGCGTGTCGTCAAAGCGTTTTTGCGTGTCGTTGAGAGATTCCGTCAGCGCACTCGCACGTTCTGCCATGATCTGGTCGATCTTCAACTGGGCGTTGGAGATGGTTTCATCCAGCTCCTGACGGCGGCGCTCCAGCGCTTCGGCCAGCTCACGCGAGTGGCTCGACAGCGCTTCGCTCATGACATCCTGACTGTTGCCAAGGGTCATGGCCAGCGCCAAAGACTGGTCGTTCATATTGTTGTTCAACCGCTCAATTGAGCTGTTCAGAACGCCATCAATGGCCTCAGAGCCACCGGCAAGCGTATCGGTGATGCGTGAAAGGCTGCTGTTGAGCTTGCTGTCCAGCGTTCCGGCGCGCTGATCAAACGCATCGGTAAATTGCGTCATGCGCTCGTCAAAGCTGGCATTGACCTGACCAATCGTTGCCTGCATCCGATCTTCAAACAGGCCAGCGCGCAAATCAATATCAACCAGTGCATCTTCGGCATTGGATTGCAAACTCTGGGTGAAGGACGCAGATTTTTCATCAAGCGACTTGTTCAACCGCTCCAGAGCACTGTCGAGACTGCCGGAAATAACAGCTTCACCCTGCGAGAAGCCCTGAGCAATTTCGCGGGTGCGGGCCACAAGGGTTTCGTTGAGCTGTTTGGCGCGGTCACTCAGGGCGCTGTTGAGCTTCTCGGCGCTGGCATCCAGTGTTGATGCGCGCGTTTCGAACTGCCGCAGAATTTCTTCGCCATGGCCGGACATTGAACTGGTCAATGTCTGAAGGCGGCTGTCAAGTTCTGTTGAAAGCGAGAAACCGGCCGCGCTGACCGTCTGCACCATATCATCTGTCTTGGCAGACAGCAGCGAGCCAAGAGAGTTGGCGGCCGCGGTGGATTTTTCCATGATGGCGGCGGCGCGGCTATCCATCATTGTCGCAAAGGCATCGCCGGATGTGGCAAGGCGAATGCCGATTTCTTCCGTTGTCAGCGACAGGTCTTCTTTCAACTGGTCGTGTGCGCCGATGATGGAGGAGCGGATGCGATCCGCATGGCTGACAATGGCGTCTCGCTCGGCAGACAGCTCCTGCACCAGGCTGCGGACCCGCATTTCATTATCGGAATAGCTGCGCTCCAGCGCCGTCACTTCGTTATGAACCAGCGCTTCAAGCTCTGTGGCACGGGCAATTGTCCGCTCAATGCCTTCATTCATGGCAGAGACTTCGCGGCGAACGGCCTGGCTGACGGTCAGGATGCGTTCAGACGATGTCGATTCCGGCTCGGAAAGGCGCAGGGCAACTTCTGCCATGGAGCGGGCGGCATTGCGCATGTCCTGCGCGCGCGACATCATGATGGCAAAGGAGTAGAAGACGAAAATGGGCAGAACCGTGCCGACCAGAATGGCAATGACGCCCGGATTGGCAAACAGACCAGCGAGACCGCCGCTCCATAATGTCGAACTGTACAGCAATTGCGTGAGCGTGACACCGCCGATACCCCAGATGAGAGACACAATGCTGGCATTGCGCACGGCACCCTTCATGGAGCCGCCATCAAGAGATTTCAAAAGGGCAGAGGGGGTCCGGCGAGATGTATCATTGGCTGGGGCAAGAAGCGGAGATCTCGGCGCAGGTTCGGCGGCGGATACGCTTGCAGGTTTGGCGGCTTTGGCCTGAGGCTTGCCTGCCGGAAGTTTGGCTGTGGGCTTGGCCGCAAGCTTGTCCGGCATCTGGGCAGGAGACTGGCTTGCAGAGCTTTGCAGGGCTGCCTGTCTGGCGCGCTGCGCGGCAAGCTCTTTTTCCCGAAGAGCGGCATCGGCGCGCTGCACTGACTTGCTTTGTTTCAGGCTGTCGGACACCTTCGCCTCCGCGGATGCAGGCGTCGGGCTATACGCTGTCGTATCGTCTTCGTCTTCGAAGTCGATCCTCAGGGCTGCCTCGAGGGCCTGGAAAGCGCTATCGTCAATCGACTCGCTTGTCTTTTTGTTCGCCATAGGTACGCCTCGTTTACGCCTACTCAGGCCGCTTCGCCTGACCGGATCGCTGATAAGGTCCGGCAAACGCGGCAAACACTTTGATGATCCAGTCGTTGCCATCCAGACTGAATTTTAGCAGATCATGCCTTGAGTTGCGGAATGCCCACGCAATGCAACGAATATTCATAGCATCACATGCGTACAGTCGCAAAGCTCAGACCTGTTCCACCTTTCCAACCGTTCCGTAGTGACACATTCCAGATTATGATACAATTAACGACAGGCCCTATCCCGAGGGGATAACTGGCTTATTAACACAATTTAAAGGACGAATGCGGGCAAAAATCCAGATTTATATGGCAATTGAAGAAAATTAACCATATGGCGAAGTTTTTGAGAATCCCAGACAAAATTTAACCTTAATCCCACGATTGACCACCATGCTTGAAAACGGAAAGACGAACAACAAGGATTGCGCGGGTCATGGCTGCCATTAACATTGCCTTTGGGGCACCGGAAGTTGAAAACGGCTATGGTCCGTCAAAGGCAAGCCCGATTGATATGGCGCATCTGGCAACCCAGACCATGGGTGACAAAGCGCTCGAAATCGAGGTTTTGCAGTTGTTTGCCAGGCAGGCGCGCAATTGTTTGCAGGCTCTGTCGCAAACGGATGCCGATCACGTATCGGTTGCTCACCGGCTTAAAGGTGCGGCAAGCGCCATTGGTGCCTTCAATGTCGTGGCTGCGGCGGGCGAGATTGAAAAGAGCGGTGCAGATGCATCAAAAATTTCGGCCGTGACGCTGGCGGTTGTCGAGGCCGAGCATTTTATTCTCAAGCTCTGCCGGGCCTGATCCGCGATCAAATCACTTGGTTTCAAGGGGCACGCTGATGGCAATGTGGCGTGCTTTTTTGTGTTTGACTGTTGGTTGACTGACCTGTGGATTTGTTGGAAGACGGATGCGTTTGAATGAAACCAACCTGCGGACAGCCAAAATGACAAAACTGACTCTCATTGCCTTTGATGGCACTCGCTATGATCTTGACGCCGCCGATGGTTCGACGGTGATGGAAAATGCGGTGCGAAACTCGGTTCCGGGCATTGATGCGGAATGTGGTGGTGCCTGTGCCTGTGCCACCTGTCATGTCTATGTCGATGAGGCGTGGGTGGAGAGGGTTGGTGGACCTGCGCCCATGGAAGAAGATATGCTGGATTTTGCCGCAGATGTGCGCCCCAACTCCCGCCTTTCCTGTCAAATCAAGATCGTTCCTGTCCTCGACGGGCTGGTTGTGCATGTGCCGGAGCGTCAGGCATAAAGCTTGCGCAAGGGTCTTTGTAATTGCCCTGAAACATTTGCCTGCGGAAATTTTCCCAAAAAAACGCCTCGCTTTTCGTTAGAGCAGCGAGGCTAATGGGGTGCTCCCTCGCTTTTGCAAGGGGAGGGTCTTGCAAGCTCAGGATATGCACCGGGGGGAACGGATGAAACGCAACGCTGAAAAACTCTGCAATCTTTACGTGATTCACTCTTACATTAGTTTTTGTTAAATTTGAACTATAAGAAGTAATGGGTTATTTCCCGTTGTACTGCTTATTTCGCGTGCTTTGGCGCTCGATATTGAAGAAGCCGCAGAATTCTGGCGTTGAAATTGATGGCTTCTATGCGGTCAAACCGGATTTGGTCTGCATCATGCTCGTCCGTGACTTTGTCCGTCAGATCAGACACTTTTTGCGCCAAGGTCTGGCAGCTTGAGGCTGAAGGCATGGCTTTCAGGCGGCGATCCAGATCTCTGGCATGTTGAAGGGCAATTTCAGCGTGGCGCTCTTCGTGTCGCTTGATGTCTGCGGCCAAAGTGTCCCAGATAAGTGCAAGTTCTGGATTGGTGTGCGCTCTGTTTTTCCAGCGCGGCATGATGATGGTGATGTCGAGGGTGACTTTGATGTTACCAATCTTGCAGCGGCCAGCCTGTTGCACATAGTCCATGGTGCCGCCAAATCTGATTTTGGTGGCACCGGGATGGCGCGCGCCTGTGGTGCTGGTGTGCGGCCCTTTGGTTTCCAGCTGACGATCCAGCTCGGCCGCAGTCTTGCCGCTGATGGTGAAGTAGCGGATTGATTTGCGCATGATTGTTTCAGCATGGGCATTATGCGCAGGCAGAAGCGGTGTCAGCGCAAGCGTTAAACAGGTTACAAGGCCGCTTGCTTTGATCATTGACTGTATCCACCACATTGAATCGGGTTTCAGTTTGGTGCATACAGCGCGGCAGGTCAAACGGCATAAGCGCAAGCCACAGCAAAACGGTGGATCGGCGGTGGAGTTGCCAAGGTTGCTGTTCTTGCGGGTGGAGGATAAGCGGTGAAAATTGCGAGCCGGAACTGGCATTTGGCCCATGGACGCACGCTGGAGCTTGGCGCACAGGCAAGGCTGATGGCAATTGTCAATGTCACACCGGATTCCTTCTCGGATGGCGGCAGCCACGAAGCCGTGCACGATGCGGTGGATTATGCGCTGGCCTGCATTCAGGACGGTGCAGATATTATTGATATTGGCGGAGAATCAACCCGTCCGGGAGCAACGCCTGTGTCGGCTTTGCAGGAGCAGGACCGGGTTTTGCCGGTGATTGAGGCCTTGGCAAAGCAAAGCGATGTGCTGATCTCGATTGATACCTACAGGGCCGAGACAGCGCGGCTGGCGCTAGCGGCAGGTGCACATATTATCAATGATGTGTCTGGCCTGCAAAAAGAGCCGCAGATTGCCGCTGTTGCGGTATCGTTTCGGGCTGGCCTTTGCATCATGCATACAGGGCGTGAGCGTGAGGTGCTGGCCGATCCGATTGCAGATCAGCGCCTGTTTTTCCAAAATGCCCTTGCTATTGCGGCAGCAGCCCATGTATCTGCGGAGACGATCACGCTGGACCCCGGATTTGGTTTTGCCAAGGAAACCTTGGAGGCCAACATGGATCTGATGGCGCGTCTGGATGAATTGCACAACCTCGGTTTTCCGCTGCTGGTGGGCACGTCCCGCAAGCGGTTTTTGGGGCGCTTGACCGGGCGCGATGCGGCAGAGCGCGACATTGCCACGGCTGCGACCTCGGCTCTGCTGCGCATGAAGGGTGCAAGCGTGTTTCGCGTGCATGACGTGAAAGCCAATCGGGATGCGTTGGCGGTTACAGATGCCATGCTGGCGGCGGTGGCGCGGGTTTAGGGAAATGCTCTCGGAAAATATAATGTGTTATGTGCGTTAAGGCTAACGCACGGCGTTATCAAAGGATGGATCTATGGCGGATACCTATAGGATTACTCTCAAAAATTGCGGATTTTTTGCCCGCCATGGTCTGCACGAGCAGGAAGAATTTCTGGGGCAGCGTTTTTTTGTTGATGCGGAGCTGGAAGTGCTGTTTTCCGATGCGCTGGAGGCCGATGAGCTGTCCGGCACGGTGGATTATGGCGTTGCCTTCAATGTGATTGAAGAGATTGTCACCGGCAAGCGCCGCTATCTGATTGAGGCCTTGGCTTTGGACATTGCCAAGTCGCTCTGTGCGCGGTTTGAGCCGATTGTGCGTGCCAAGATTACTGTGCGAAAGCCCAGTGCGCCGATTACCGGCATGTTGGATTATGCCGAGGTTTCCGTTGATCATCACCGATGACTGTCACACCGTCACCGCAGCCCTTGGGCTGGGTGGCAATATCGGTGATCCGGCCTCGGCCATGGCTTTGGCATTGCAGGTGCTGAACGCACGGGACGATTGCGAGGTGCTCGCTGTTTCCGGGCTTTATCGTACACCGCCCTGGGGCAAGCTGGATCAGGCCGATTTCTTCAACTGTTGTGCTTTGGTGAAAACAAGCCTGTCAGCGGCTTATTTGCTGGATGTGTGCCTTGATCTCGAGCGGTCCATGAAGCGTGTGCGGCTCGAGCGCTGGGGTCCGCGCACGCTGGATATTGATATTTTGCTCTATGGGGATCATGTCATAGATGAGCCGCATCTGACCATTCCCCATCCCCGCATGGTGGAGCGCGCATTCGTACTGCGTCCTTTGGCTGATATTGGCAAGGAGCTGGAGGTGTCGGGCAGGTCGGTGATGGACTGGCTTGCGCAGGTGGATATTGCCGATATTGCGGTGGCCGATGCCGATCCGCTGTGGTGGAAGCGGCCCGCCTGACGGCAAAGCGGCGGTCATAAAAAATCCCGGCATTCCGCAAGGAAGACCGGGACATGGTCAACAGAAGAATACGTGTTACTTCTGGATGGAGCTGACCGCTGTCTGGTCCACCTGACGATTGAGGCGAAGGCCAATCACCGGGATCATGCGGTCTTCGACCTTAACGGAGATTGTCACGTTCATGGCTTTTTCGTCCTGAATACTGGCCACCATGGCACCATTCAGCTTGGCACGATTGATGCCCATCACGGCCTTGTTGCCGTTGACCTCGCCCGAGACAATATCAAGGCCCTTGCCATCGGCACCGTCGAGAAACTGGCCGGTATAGGTGCCGCCTTTCATCGAAATCACGGCATTCATCGGCTGGGAGAAAACGCCGACGCGGCAGGTGCCACCAAGTTTGATGCCGGCATCGTTGCCTTCAACAGGTTCGCCTGTCAGGTCGCAGCTGAATTTTGTACCCTTGTATTTTCCGGCAACGATTTCGCCCGGTCCGCTCCAGACCCCGGACACAGATTCAAAAAACTGACGATCCTTTTGCGCAGCAGCCGCCGAAGACAGCGGAAGAGCAATCACGCAGGCGGCAGTCAGGCTGCCGAGGATCGAGACAATACGGTGCGACATCGGTTTTTCCTTAGCGCGAACAGCTAAACTTATGACCTTATCTATAGGGTCGGGATGGTTAATATTTCCTTTCTTTTTACCATAAACCCCTCTGAAATGCTTAAGGAATACAGATGTTTTGTCGGAGACAAAATCGGGAAAAGTCATAGATTACAGGTTCTTGCTGTCCTTGTTGAGTGTGGGGCGCAGATCGCCGACAAAATCGCTGATGCCTGGACGTTTCAATGCATTGAAGCTTAAGGGGCGGCAGAGGTCCATGGCAGCGATACCGATTCTTGCGGTCATTAGCCCGTTGATTACACCTTCTCCAAGCCTTGCCGAGAGGCGCGAGGCCAATCCGTGACCCAAAACCTGCTGTGCCAGTCCATCGCCAATGGCAATGGAGCCGGTGACGGCAAGATGGGCAAAGACATCGCGTAGCAGCCGCATCATGCCGAACGAGCCGGGGCGTCCGCCATACAGCTCGGCCATGCCGCGCACCAGCCGCACCACTTCAAACAGCACATAGGCCAGATCCACCAGCGCACGCGGGCTGACCGCCGTGACAACGGATACGCGCTTGGAGGCCTGAACAATCATGGTGCGGGCCTTGGCATCCAGGGGGCCAAGCAATTCGCGCTCGGCCAGCGCAATCAGGTGTGGCGCATCGATAATGTCACCTTCTGCCGCTTCCAGCACGGTTCTGCCCCGGGCGGTCTCAGACCTGTGGCGGGTGAGGGCTTCGACATCCTTGACCAGCTTCCGGGCTTCGCTGGCAGTACCTTGCAGGCCAAGCGCCGTGCCGCGTTCCTTGATGGTCTGCACGGCGTTGAGCCGATAAATACCGGCCACTTCGCGGGCAATAACCACCAGCAAGGCGCTCATTCCAAGCGCAAGCACGGTCATGGCCGTATAGCCCAGCCAGTCGGCACGGGTAAACAGGTCGCGGATCAGGTCATCAATCCAGATGCCGACAGCAAGGGACAGCAAAGTGCCAAAGGCCGCAGCCGCCAGCTTGCCAAACGAAAAGCCGCGCTTGCGCGGTATGGCAATGGGCACAATGGCATCGTCACTGGTCAGCTCACTCAAAAATGGATCTTCAGCATCCGGCGTGATGGTTATATCCGCAGAAAAGCTGCGTGGCGGCCGTTTGGGCGCCTCTTTCGGGCGCGTATCGGCCTGTTCCCGGATCGGCATGGTGGCCGTATCATCATCCAGCGCAAAGGCTGTGGGGCGGCGTGATGCCGGGCGTTGTTCCTGAGGTGTTTTGCTCATGCGAGGCGGTCTCCCAACAGAAATTGCAGGGCGCGATCCAGCCGGATGTGGGGGATGGACAGTGTGATGCTGCCGCCCGTTTCATCCAGCTCCGGTGGGCGAAAACGAATGATGTTGAGATCAGGCAGGGCGTCGTCCGGCAAGTCAGCAGCCGTTGCTTTTGTACGGAACAATGGTTCGATATTATGCGGCAGATCACCGGGAAAAACGGCTGTCTTGCGCATGCCGTCAAAACGCTCGGTGCCAATGGTTTCGCCTGCCATGGGCGTGCCAACCACCACGGGCAGCAGATGGCCATCCTGTTTCACGCTCGCCTCGCGCGTGGCCCGCACGGATGCCAGCGCCAGCACCTCAATGCCGGCACCGGCCATGCCAATCGAGGTGATGGCACCATCCACCAGACGGCGGGTGATGCTTTGCAATTGCGCGTGGCTCTCGTGGTGCAAATGGTCGGCCTTGGTGGCCGCCACCAGCACCTTATCTATCCGCCGCCCAATCAACCCCGCAAGCCAGCTTGAATTGCCGGGCCGAAAACAGGCCAGCACAGCGGCCAGCGCCCGCTCCAGATCCTGCACCGCTTCCGGGCCGCGATTGATGGCCTGCAAGGCGTCCACCAGCACAATCTGGCGGTCAAGCCGTGCAAAATGCTCCCGGAAAAACGGCTTTACCACCACGGATTTATAGGCCTCATAGCGCCGTTCCATCATTGCCCGCAGCGAGCCGCGCACCACTTTTCTGTCGGGGTTGAGCGGTAGCGGCGAGAAGGTCAGGGCCGGTGAGCCATCGAGATCGCCCGGCATTAAAAACCGGCCGGGAGGCAGAGTGGAGAGCGAGCGTTCATCGGATTTGCAGGCTTTAAGATAATCGGCAAACGCCGATGCCAGTGCACGGGCTGTTGCTTCATCGGCAGGGGCGTCGGGATCGGCAAGGGTTGCCAGTTGCATCCAGCGCGCTGCCAGCTCCTGCCGTATGCCAGTTTTGGCCAGCGCGACCGTGTTGGCGCTGAAGGTGGTGTAATCCTGATTGAGCAATGGCAAATCCAGCAGCCACTCGCCGGGATAATCAACGATGTCGATGGCAAGTTTGCCACTTGAGAACATCCGGCTCCAGCCGCTGGCGCTTTTAAACTCGATCACCAGTCGCAATTCGGAGATGGCGCGGGTGGAATCGGGCCAGATCCGGTCGCGCACCAATGCGCTGATGTGATCCTCATACTGAAACCGCGGAACGGCATCATCTGGCTGAGGTTCAAGGCTGACGCGGGCAATGCGGCCCGATTGCAGCGGCTCAAACAGTGGCAGGCGTCCGCCATTCAGCAGATTATGCACCAGCGACGAAATAAAAACAGTTTTACCGGCGCGCGACAGGCCCGTAACGCCCAGCCGAATGGTGGGATAGAGCAGGTTGGAAGCCCGGTCTGTCAGGTTGTCAAAGGCAATGCGGGTTTCGTCGGTAAAACGGGTCAGAGATGGCGGCACGTTGAGCGTATCCTCTTCTTCTCTTCCCCATATAGTGCCTTGATGGGCCGGATTGAAGAGAGCTTATGCCTGAATGAAATCAATCAGCCGCCAAGCCTGTTCTGAAACCGCAGTATTTTCAATGCGCTCCAGCACGGCAAGTCCGCAGGGCGGATAGCCGTTTGGAATGATGGTGTTGATGTCATCTGCTCCCGCCAGTGCCTCCAGCGTTTCGCAGATGGACGGGTTATGGCCAATCAGCATGACGGAGCGGGGATTGCTCGGGACAGACAGAATTTCCGCATAGACCAATTGGGAGCCGTTATACAATTCATCCACAAAGCGGAATGGAGCATCTTCATCGCACAGGGCGCGGCGCACCGCCTCGGCTGTCTGGCGACACCGAAGCGCTGTTGAGCAGATGACGAGGTCAGGCCGATAATTCAGGTCTGCCGCTCTGTCCATCACGATCTCAGCCTGTGCATATCCCTTGTCATTCAGGGCGCGATCAAAATCCTTTTGCCCATTTTCTGGCCAGCCAGCTTCGGCATGGCGCAGCAGGTAAATACGCGATGGTGATGGCGAAGCAACGGTCATGCAGCAGGTTTCCATTGAGGCTGGTTATGCCTATCGCGTCGGCTCCGGCGGCGTCAACTGCTATATGCATAAAGTCTTGTCTGCTGGCGCGGTTTGGAGTTGAGGACTGTCAAGAGCTGGTGGCGCAGAATTTGTTCCTGCTTTAAAATGGTGAAAATATAGTCCTTTAGCTGATTTTTGTGACAAATTTAAAAAACACTGAAACGCCAGAGTAAGGCTTGAATGAGACTATTCGAAAGGTTATACGTCCGCCAAGAGATGTTCTTCAGGAGAATCGCGTTGAGTGAGAAGATCGATCTTATTGAGCCTGTGCTCTCGGATGACGACGAGTTCATGAATGCCAAGCAGCGTGCCTACTTTCGTGCGAAATTGATTGCCTGGAAGAATGACATCCTGCGAGAGGCAAAGGAAACCCTTGGCCATCTTGCTGAGGAAAGTGCAAACCACCCCGATCTGGCAGATCGCGCTTCGTCTGAGACGGACCGTGCCATCGAGTTGCGCGCGCGTGACCGACAGCGCAAGCTGATCTCCAAGATCGATGCAGCGTTGCAGCGTATTGATGAGGGCACCTACGGTTACTGTGAGGAAACCGGAGAGCCTATCAGCTTGAAACGCCTTGATGCCCGACCGATTGCGACCCTCTCCATTGAGGCGCAGGAACGGCACGAGCGCCGCGAAAAAGTCTACCGCGACGAATGAGCCAACTGTGTTTACAGTGCCGCGCAGCCCTGTGGTGTGCGGTGCTGTAGGTGCAGGTTACACGGCACATGCTGACTCGCAGCAAAACTCTCCACACGCGGGGAGTGAAGCGGTCTATGATTGTGAATCGCAAGTCATTAAAACTCCGTCAGGTTCAGGCGTAACCGGACAGGGGTTTTATTGTGTCTTTACCTGTTTACCTTTGTGTTTCCGGGAAAGCCGGATTCTACAAAGCGGGAACAGGTTTTCGGATACATTCGATGCGAAAACAAGGAACGAGATCATCGTTCCTATTCCGGTTTACAGAACACGACGCAAATGTTTTCGAGGCTTCGCCACCCCCTCATCCGGCTGCCGCCATCTTCTCCCCGCTGGGGAGAAGATACCAAGCCGACAGCACGGAGCCTCGGCTTTATGATGAGGGAAGACAAGGGTTTCTTCATCTCTCTTCTCCCCGCAGGGGAGAAGGTCCCGGCAGGGGGATGAGGGGGTAAGCGACATAGCAAAACGTTTGTGTCGTGTACTATGATTCCGGCTTACAGGACACGACGCAAACAAGAAAACCCCTTTGCGTCATGTGCCGTGGATTCCGATTGTCCCTATGATGCAATAAACGATAAACGCCGCTGCATATCAGTCTTTGCGGGGCTCGCCCATTTCCCCAAAAATCCGGGCAATCTCGTTTTGCAAATTGCCTTCAGTGCGATTTTCCGGGCCACTCGTCGCATGAACGGCCGGGGCCATCTGTGGCTTTGCGATGGCGCTGACATCCATGGCTGGAATGCTCCGCGCAACAGGCGGCTCGACTGTAGGGCGCGGGCGCGGCGCGGGCTGGGCCAGCACGTCGGCATCAAGAATTTTTTCGAATTCGCTTTTGATGCTTTCCATATCGGGATCAACCCGTGGAGTTGCTTCAACCGGCGTTGGTATCTCAACCGGCTCAACGGGTGGCTTGAAGCGCTCGGCAGCAAAGGGTTCGACTTTGGGTGCCAGAACCCGCTCGCGTGCCGCGTCCAGTGCCAGTGTGGCGTCTTCCATTCGAACAGCCGGAGGGGCCTGGTTTGGTACTGGAGCCGGAGCCACCACCACCTCTGGCGCTTCTGCTCTCAATGGTTCCGGTGTTTTGACCGGCGGTGAAGGCTTTGCTGGTTCAGGGGCTTTGGCGGGTTCCGCTGCAACGTCTATGGATGCAGCCGGAGCCTGAACCACAGGCGCACGCGCAGGGACAGACGATGGGGCCACGACGGGAGCTGGTGTTGACACTGGCGGCGCGGCTGACTGTGGACGAGGGGCGCTCACGGTTTCAGGCACGATTTCGGGTGCCGGAGCGGTTCTGGCAGGTGTTTTGGCAATTGGTGGGTCTTGCCGCAGGGGTTTCTGGGGGGCAGCAGGTTCCGTTGGCATCACCAGTTCGAGGGCTGGTGCCTTCTTTTGCTCTTCGCGGACAGGCTTCAGTCGATCACGCGGCATTGGCGCGTCACTTCTCAAGTCAGGGGCGCTCGCTTGCAGGGCCGCATGGTCCTGCTGGGCCGGAAACGCCTCATTGGCCCGATGCTCAGCAAGGGCCGCATTGGCAGCAAGCTCGCCCGCCAGATAGGCTTTTGGCTCGCCAATACCACTTTCAACAACAATATCCGTTGGTCCGCCAATCAGAATCAGATGCTCAATATTATCACGGCGCACCAGCACAAGCCGGCGGCGCGTATCAACGGCGGTGGCATCCAGCACCTGCAAGCGGGGCTGACGGCTGCGTCCACCGCGTACAAACGGCGACGGTGCTTTGTTGCGAATGATCCACAAAACGGCAATCAGCACAACAAGCGCCAAAAACACGCCACCTGCCGCAATGACAAAGCGTGCTCCATAGGCGTTGAGGATTTCGTCGATCATGGTCATACTCTCCGTCTTTTTTTCACGTTTACTACAACGATGTTTCCGCCTTCGAGGCAAGACGTTACGGTCTTGTGTCGTCCTGTTTCCAGCGTTTCATGATGAAGTTGGCACGCCCGTTACCACAGGATTGCGGCAAGCGTGTGAGATTGCCTGTGAATGACGGACAATGTGCACCCTGTTGCGCTTTTTGCGCCGCGCACAAGTTGGTAGAAGTTGGTAAAGACTATAACACACCGATTCTCGGCATTGCTGCCGGGGCAGAGCGCTTAAGACACGTTATTGTGACGTCAAATGCCGTTCAGGATGAGGAACTCATGACACACCAGCCGCAGACGGAGCAGAGCACGGGGCCGCTGGTTGATCGCAGACCCAATAACGGAGCCGCTGTGCGCATTGTTATTCTGGCGATTGTCCTGCTGGCGGCGGCGGCTACCTTTGTCGTTTTCAGAAATGCGCTCGATAACCAGATTGTCCTTGGCGTTCTGGGTGTTCTGGCCATTGTCGGCATTTTCTTTCTGGTCTCGGCCTTTATCGGCTTCATTGAGGTGATGCCGCAGACACCATCAGACGGACTTGGCCGTGCCTTTCTCGATAGCCAGAATGAGGGCACGCTGATCACCGATCAACGTGGCCATATCATCTATGCCAATGCCGCCTATGGCCGAATGACCGGCGTGCGCCGCCCCACGGAAGTGCAGACGCTTGAAGCCTTGCTGTCACGCCACCGCGAGGCGGGCGAGGCCCTGTATCGGCTTATTAATGGTTTGCGCGATGATCGGGACGGCTACGAGGAGTTCCGTCTTCTGAAGCCGCTTGGTCCATTTTCTGAAAACGGCTCCGGTGCCCATTGGTATCGCCTGCGGGCGCGGCGTCTGGTTGGTCATGGCAATCACAAGGGTCTGCAAATCTGGCAGATTGCCGACATTACCACCGAGCGCGATGAGCAGGAGCGTTTTTTCAAGGAGTTGCAGAACGCCATTGATTATCTTGACCATGCGCCTGCGGGCTTTTTCTCTGCTGGTCGCAAGGGGGAGATTTTTTATCTCAATGCAACATTGTCTGAGTGGCTTGGCATTGATCTCATCCAGTTCTCGCCTGGCTCCATCTATCTGAAAGATCTGGTGGCGGGCGAGGGCATGGCGCTGATTCAATCGGTGCAGGCGGAGCCGGGTCTTTCCAAGACCGCAACGCTGGATCTGGATTTGCGCCGCGCCGATGGCCGCAGTTTTCCGGCCCGCCTGGTTCATCGTGTTCGCTCGGCCCGCGATGGCGCGCCGGGGGAAAGCCGCACCATCGTACTGGCCCGGCAGGATGCAGGCAGTGGCGACCGCTCGGATTCATCAGCCTCCATGCGCTTTACCCGGTTTTTCAACAACACCCCGATGGCAATTGCCTCCGTGGATGGTGCAGGCCGGATTTTGCGCACCAATGCGCCGTTTCTCAAGTTTTTCTCCAGCGTTGTCTCGCGCGATGAGATTGATCGCAAGGTGAGGCTGGATGTTGTGCTGCATGAAAATGAGCGCGCGCAATTTGAAGACGCCCTGTCGGCAGCCCGCGACCGGCAAGTGGATATTGCTCCGATTGATTCCCGCCATCCGCTGGATGACACCCGGCATTTCCGCTTTTACGTCAATGCCGTGATTGACCAGAGCGATGAAGCGCCGGAAGAGGCCGCTATTGTCTATGCCGTGGATGTGACGGACCAGAAGGCACTGGAAACCCAGATGGCCCAGACGCAAAAGATGAATGCGGTTGGCACATTGGCGGGCGGCATTGCGCATGATTTCAACAATGTGTTGACCGCAATCTTGCTGTCGTCTGACCATTTGCTGCTGCAAGCGCGCCCATCGGACTCCAGCTTTGCCGACCTGATGGAAATCAAGCGCAACGCCAACCGCGCCGCCGTGCTGGTGCGCCAGCTTCTGGCCTTTTCCCGCAAACAGACCATGCGGCCAACGGTGCTGAATCTGACGGATGTGATTGGCGATTTGCGGATGCTGGTGGATCGGCTGATCTCGGGCACCAATGTCAAACTGTTTGTGGATTATGGTCGTGATCTTTGGGCGGTGAAGGCGGATTTGTCTCAATTCGAGCAGGTGTTGATCAATCTCTGTGTCAATGCGCGCGATGCCATGCCGCAAGGCGGGCGCATTACCATCACCACCCGCAATGTCTCTGGTGCAGAGGCGTCAGCGTTCAATTACCGTGGCTTGCCGCCGGAAGAGTTTGTGCTGATCGAGGTTGCTGATACCGGCACGGGCATCGAGCCAGAAATTATCGACAAGATTTTCGAGCCTTTCTTCACCACCAAGGATGTGGGCAAGGGAACCGGGCTTGGTCTTGCCATGGTTTACGGCATTATCAAACAATCGGGTGGCTATATCTATCTCGAGTCCGAAGTGGGCGAGGGAACGGTATTCCGCATCTTCCTGCCGCGCCACGCCATGGAAATTCAGTCAATTGCCGAGCTTGACGCAGAGGCGAAGGCGGGTGCTGCAAAACAGGTATTGGAAGCCCCTCCGGCCGAAAAAGACAAGGAGCCGGAAGACCTGACCGGCAACTCTGCCGTCGTTTTGCTGGTGGAAGACGAAGACGCCGTGCGCCGAGGCGGCAAGCGTATGCTGGAAACCCGTGGTTATACCGTGCATGAGGCTTGCTCTGGCGTGGAAGCGCTCGAAATTATGGAAGAGCTTGAAGGCAAGGTGGACATCGTCGTCTCCGACGTGGTGATGCCGGAAATGGATGGCCCATCGCTTTTGAAAGAATTGCGCAAAAACTATCCGGACCTGAAGTTCATCTTTGTGTCCGGCTACGCCGAAGATGCCTTCGCCCGGAACCTCCCGGCTGAAGCCAAATTCGGCTTCCTGCCAAAGCCCTTCTCGCTCAAGCAATTGGCCATTGCTGTGCGGGAAATGCTGGATGCGTGATGGCAGGTGTCATTCCGAAAGTCGCGCTATCGGGTGGAGATCGGTGAACAAAAGCCCCGCACCGATCTAAGGGTGCGGTTCCATCTGCTTCGGCCATAGGGATAGCAATCAAATTTTTCCCGCGTTAAATTGACAGCATTCACAAATTGCGGGAATTGTTCGGCAAGTCTTTCAAAAACAGGGAGGCTTTCAGCGTATCGTCGGCATAAATTCAGAAAGCCGAGATAACTCAGCAAACCGAGATTGGAGTTGGGATTCTTTTTCCAGCCTCGATAATAAATCGCCTTGGCTTCACTCCAAAGCCCGTAAGAGACAAGCATTTTGCCGAGATAAAGCTCGAATTCCGGCCCGGATTCACCAAGATCAATAGCTCTATACATGAGCGCCAAACGTTGTTTTTTGGCGCGATATGGCAATGAATTGGCTTTGTTTACCAGATAATGAGCGGATTTCTCGGCCTTGTCATCAATCTCATTCCGCACAGCCGTGGCATCGAAATCTCCATCAATGATGTGACGAAGCGTTTTTCCCAGCATGTCGATTTGTTGCAGCATGGAAATGCAGAAATGCCCACTGAAGGGCATTGGGATGCGCTGGCAGGTGCCATATTGGCTGATCAATTCAGCATGTTTGGCGTCATCGGTTTTGGGATCGTAGAAAAGGTAAATTTTAGCATCATGATTGATCGGCAAGCGATCCATGGAATGCGTACAATTTATAGTTGCTTTTGACCATCGATTTTCCCAGGGAACTAGAGCAGAGTCGACACTATATTGCGGTGAAAAGGCGATGATCTTGCAAGCCTGAAGGAGGCCTGAAGACCGAAAGGCCGCGTATCCACCCATGCTTGACCCATAGGTGATGATGGAGTGTCCGGCGGCAATTTCGCTTTTCACAAGGTGGAGCGCCTCGGTCATCTCCGGAAAGTCATACCACAGATTATGTTTATGCATAAAATGATAGGCGGTGATGCCATTTTTTTCAAAAAAGGCTTCGCCGAAGCCCTTCTGCTCCTGCTCGAGTCCGTCAGAGAAAGAACCAAATGTGACAATGACCGTGTTTGATTGTGGGCATTCCACCGCGACCACATCAATATTGGCTGATGTAAAAACCAGTCTGCGCACTCTTTTGCCCCAAAATCCCGAGCGCTTTTATCATCCCACAGCGCATTTCCCATTCGTCTATATTGAAGCAGTCATTTTCATTTGTCTATTTCGATGCATGTCTGCCAGTGCTGAACTTTTGCGTCACCTCTCAATTTTGAAGATCTACAAGGGTTTAGGAGGTCTTCAGAATAAAAGCGGCCCTGCTGCAACGCCTGTTAAAGCAACGATGCCGCAAGGCCGCTTTCTTTCAACGATATGCGTGTTGGCAATTACGCCATGGCAACCGCAATTTCGGCCGCCAACCGCGCATTATTCTCAACCAACGCAATATTGGTCTTGAGGCTACGGCCTTCTGTCAGTTGGAAAATCGCATCCAGCAGGAAGGGAGTGACCTCTTTGCCGCTGATCTCTTCTCGTTCGGCGCTGGCCAATGCGCGGCCGATGTAGATTTCCATTTCTTCGCGGGAAATCTCGTGCTCTTCCGGCACGGGATTGGCAATCAACATACCGCCGTCAATGCCCAATTGATCACGAACCTTCTGGAAATTGGCAATGGCTGCCGGGCTTTCCAGCGTCAAGGGGCTTTTCAGACCCGATTCCCGAGACCAGAAGGCCGGAAATTCTTCGCTGTCATAGGTGACAACCGGAACGCCGCGTGTTTCCAGCACTTCCAATGTTTTGGGCACATCCAGAATGGATTTGGCACCTGCGCAGATGACCAGAACCCGCGTGCGGGCCAACTCTTCCAGATCGGCAGAAATATCAAAGCTTTCTTCCGCGCCGCGATGCACGCCGCCAATGCCGCCTGTGGCAAATACCGCGATATTGGCGCGGGCAGCGGCAATCATGGTTGCAGCAACCGTTGTGGCACCAGAGCGGCGCTCGGCAATGGCAAAGGCCAGATCGGCGCGCGACACTTTCATCACGTGTTCCAGTTGCGCCAGTTTTTGCAATTGATCATCTTCCAGACCTATATGCAACACGCCCTCAATGACGGCAATGGTTGCCGGAACCGCACCGCCATCCCGGATGATGGCTTCAACACTTTTCGCCATCTCAACATTTTGCGGATAGGGCATACCGTGGGTGATAATCGTTGACTCCAGAGCCACGATGGGCGCGTTACGTGCCTTTGCGGCAGCAACTTCATGGGAATAAACGATGGGCAGAAGAGGAGAGATGGCTCGGGTCATGGGGCGTATCCACTTGTCTATCGGGTAAGAGCGTGCGGCTCGGGAATGGCATCAAGATGTGCAGCAAGGCGCTCTGGGGTCAGATCCTCGGCAGTTGCATGAGGAGATAGCAGGGTCAGCCCCGCCAAGGCAACACCGTGCCGCAGTGCCTGTGCCAAACTGTTGCCCTTTGTCAGTTGTGATACCGCTCCGGCACAAAGCGAGTCGCCAGCCCCGGTCACGTCCACCAATGTCGTCATCTTCGGCGGCGTTAGGGCATGATCGCCGCTGTCGTCAAAGGCAATCACCGGGCCGGAGCCGTTGGTGATCACACCGCCTTTCAGGCCGATATTGCGCAAAAGCGAGGGCCATTGCGCCGGATCTTCCGGTGATACTTCCGTTATGGCTCTGGCTTCTGCCGCATTCATGAACAGATAATCCATCGACCGCAGACAATTGCGATAGCGCACCACTTTTGCCGGTGAAATACCGATACCAATGATGGTTTTGCCCAGTGCCTGCGCTTGCAAAGACGCGGCCTCAAGGGTTTCCCTGGGCAGATTGGCGTCAACCAGAATTGCATTTGCGGCCATGACAGTCTCGCGCAAGGCCCGAACTTTCAGGCGGCGAGGGGTAAACAATCGATAGAGCTCCATATCCGCCAACGCAATGACCAGATTGCCATCCCGCTCCAGAATGGCTGTATAGCTCGGCGTTGCCCGATCCAGAAACGTAAATGGCTGATCATTGATACCGGCTTCAATGGCAGCTTCTGCCACCCGCTGTCCAAGTGCATCGCCGCCGCGTGGTGACACCATCGTCACCTTCAGGCCAAGGCGTGCCAAAGATCGGGCCGCGTTCAATCCGCCGCCGCCCGGTTCTTCGATCCATTGGCCCGGATTGCTTGCGCCCGGTGTTGTTTCGCCATCAATTCTGCCACGCCGATCAATATGCGCGCCGCCCAGAACAAGTATGTCGATTTCCATGCGCGACCTTTCCAGAATCAATTCATTTCGAATCGCCAACCGCTGTGTTTCCGCTTTGAAATCTGTCCGTCTTCTGACATATCCCACGCTTGTAAGTCTATGGAAACATTAAGAGAACAAACGAATGATTCATGAATGAACACAAATGGTTGGAGGGTACTTGCAAAATCGGAACAAAGCATGTACATAATCGGTGTCTGCTGCTTCGTTGCCTACACGGCTTCAATAACCTAAAGGTGTTTCAAATGTCACAAAATTCTTTGCGGCTCGTAGAGGACAAAACGGTGGATAAAAGCAAGGCATTGGAAGCGGCCCTGGCGCAGATCGAACGATCGTTTGGCAAGGGCTCGATTATGAAGCTCGGCGCAAATGAGAAAATTGTTGAGGTCGAAACGGTATCAACTGGCTCTCTCAGCCTTGATATTGCGCTGGGTATTGGTGGCCTGCCAAAGGGCCGCATTATTGAAATTTATGGTCCTGAAAGCTCTGGTAAAACCACGCTTGCGCTGCAAACGATTGCCGAGGCGCAGAAGAAAGGTGGCGTTTGCGCCTTTGTGGATGCTGAACACGCGCTCGATCCGGTCTATGCCCGCAAGTTGGGTGTCGATCTGCAAGGTTTGCTGATTTCGCAGCCGGATACGGGCGAGCAGGCTCTGGAAATTACCGATACTCTGGTGCGCTCAGGTGCCATTGATGTTCTGGTTATCGACTCGGTTGCGGCGTTGACGCCGAAAGCTGAAATTGAAGGTGAAATGGGCGATAGCCTGCCGGGTATGCAGGCACGGTTGATGAGTCAGGCGCTGCGCAAGCTGACGGGCTCCATCTCCCGCTCGAACTGCATGGTGATTTTCATCAACCAGATTCGTATGAAGATCGGTGTGATGTTTGGTTCGCCAGAAACCACCACGGGCGGTAACGCCCTGAAGTTTTACGCCTCTGTGCGCCTTGATATTCGCCGTATCGGTGCGGTCAAGGACCGTGAAGAGGTTGTTGGCAATCAGACCCGTGTCAAGGTTGTCAAAAACAAGATGGCTCCTCCCTTCAAGCAGGTCGAATTCGACATCATGTATGGCGAAGGCGTTTCCAAGACGGGTGAACTGGTTGATCTTGGGGTCAAGGCTGGCATTGTTGAAAAGTCCGGCGCGTGGTTTTCCTACAACAGTCAGCGGCTTGGGCAGGGGCGTGAAAATGCCAAGACGTTCTTGCGCGATAATCCGGCAGTGGCGGATGAAATCGAAATGGCATTGCGCCAGAATGCCGGGTTGATTGCCGAGCGGTTCCTGGAAAACGGCGGCCCGGATGCCGATGATGCTGCGGGTGGCGATGAGGGTTGATGGCGTGATTGCTCCCCTCTGATCGAGTTAGAGTTGAGCGGCCGAAGTTTTATCTTCGGCCGTTTTTTTGACACAGACTGGACAGGCGGCACCACGGGCGATAAAAGCCGTTGTTTTCTTATGTTTGTCCGCGAGCGGACATTGATTTCCAAGGGCACCTCATGAGCGGCGTAAACGACATCCGATCGACATTTCTCAATTATTTCAAGTCTAATGGGCATGAGATCGTCGCGTCGAGTCCGTTGGTGCCCCGCAATGACCCAACCTTGATGTTCACCAATGCTGGCATGGTGCAATTCAAGAATGTCTTTACCGGTCTTGAGCATCGCCCTTATTCGACGGCTGTGACCGCACAAAAATGCGTTCGCGCAGGCGGCAAGCATAACGATCTGGACAATGTTGGTTACACCGCGCGCCATCATACTTTTTTCGAAATGCTGGGTAATTTTTCCTTTGGCGATTATTTCAAGGAAAATGCCATTGAGCTGGCATGGAACCTGATCACCAAGGAGTTTGGTGTGGATCGTGAGCGCCTATGCGTCACGGTTTATCATACCGATGACGAGGCCTTTGGTCTGTGGAAGAAGATCGCCGGCCTGCCGGATCACAAGATTATTCGTATTCCCACCAGTGATAATTTTTGGGCTATGGGTGATACTGGTCCTTGCGGCCCTTGTTCGGAGATTTTCTACGATCACGGTGATCATATCTGGGGTGGCCCTCCGGGTTCTGCCGATGAAGACGGTGATCGTTTCATCGAAATCTGGAATCTCGTTTTCATGCAATACGAGCAGATTACCAAAGAAGAGCGTGTTGATCTGCCGCGCCCCTCAATTGATACGGGCATGGGGCTTGAGCGCATTGCGGCCCTGCTTCAGGGCAAGCATGACAATTACGATATTGATCTTTTCCGCGCGTTGATTGATGCCTCTGTCGAGTTGACAGGTGTTGCGGCGGAAGGCGAGCGTCGGGCAAGTCATCGCGTGATTGCCGACCATTTGCGCTCTTCGGCGTTTTTGATTGCTGACGGTGTGCTGCCTTCCAATGAAGGCCGTGGTTATGTGTTGCGCCGGATCATGCGCCGTGCCATGCGCCATGCAGAGTTGCTGGGTGCACGTGACCCCATTATTTATAAGCTGTTGCCGGTTCTGGTGCAGCAGATGGGCCGGGCTTACCCTGAACTGGTGCGCGCGGAAGCTCTTATTTCTGAAACCATCAAGCTTGAAGAGAACCGTTTCCGTAAGACTCTGGAGCGAGGTCTCTCGCTGTTGTCAGATGCGACAGCCAATCTGTCCAAGGGTGATAGCCTTGATGGCGAAACCGTTTTCAAACTCTATGACACCTATGGGTTCCCGCTGGATTTGACGCAGGATGCCCTGCGCGCCCGTGGCATTGGCGTTGATGTGTCTGGCTTCACCGATGCCATGGAGCGGCAAAAGGCGGAAGCCCGTGCCAGTTGGTCTGGCTCTGGTGACAAGGCCACCGAGACAGTGTGGTTTGAGGTGAAAGACAAGCACGGCGCAACCGAGTTTCTTGGCTATTCGGCAGAGAGTGCTGAAGGCGAAGTGCAGGCTCTGGTGCGCGATGGCGCTCTGGTTGAGAAGGCTTCTTCCGGCGAAAGCGTACAGGTTGTGGTCAATCAAACACCATTCTATGCCGAATCAGGCGGTCAGATGGGTGATACCGGCGAGATTGTTGGTGAAGGCTTTGTGCTGGACGTGACGGACACGCAAAAGCGTGGCGAGGGGCTGTTTGTCCACGTTGCGACGGTGCGTGAAGGCGTGGTTGCTGCTGGGGCGGCTGTGGTGTTGAATGTCTCAAATGCGCGTCGTTCGCGTTTGCGTGCAAACCATTCGGCAACGCACTTGCTGCATGAAGCGCTGCGCGAAGTGCTTGGCACGCACGTTGCGCAAAAGGGCTCGCTGGTCGCGCCGGATCGTTTGCGGTTTGATATTTCCCATCCGAAGCCGATCACAGCGGAAGAGCTGAAGGTCGTTGAAGATATGGCCAACGAGATCATTTTGCAAAATGCACCCGTGACAACCCGGTTGATGGCCGTTGATGACGCGATTGCCGAAGGTGCCATGGCGCTGTTTGGTGAAAAATACGGTGATGAAGTGCGCGTTGTGTCGATGGGCACATCGGTGCGCGGACCAAAGGCAGGCAAGATCTATTCGATAGAGCTTTGCGGCGGCACGCATGTGTCGGCAACCGGCGATATTGGTTTGGTGCGCCTGTTGTCGGACAGCGCTGTTGGTGCCGGTGTTCGTCGTATTGAAGCCCTGACGGGTGAGACGGCGCGGGCCTATCTGTCGGAGCAGGATGAGCGGCTGAAAGCGTTGGCGAATACGCTGAAAGTTCAGCCCGGCGATGTGGTTGGCCGTGTTGAAGCTTTGGTCGATGAGCGCCGCAAACTCGAGCGTGAACTGGCAGATGCCAAACGCAAGCTGGCCATGGGCGGCGGTGCGGCTGGCGAGGCGGAAGCACCGCGGGAGGTCAATGGTGTAAAGTACATTGGCAAACAGCTTGTTGGCATTGATGCCAAGGACTTGAAGGGCATGGTGGATGAGGCCAAGACGGCGCTTGGCTCTGGTGTTGTGCTGCTGGTGGCGGTTGCGGACGATGGCAAGGCCAGCGCTGTTGTCGGCGTGACCGATGATTTGACCGGCAAGCTATCTGCTGTTGATCTGGTGCGCATTGCCTCAGCGGCGCTCGGCGGCAAGGGCGGCGGTGGTCGCCCTGATATGGCACAGGCGGGTGGCCCCGATGGTGCCAAGGCTGGAGAGGCTGTTGAAGCTGTTGCAGCGGCAATTGCTGCGGCGTGATTTGAGCGTATAAGCGGTATCGAGAGATAAGAGGCCGATGGAAGCATCCATCGGCTTTTTTACTGCCTTTCATCTGGCTTTTGGGTGGTCAATAAAGCCTATATTGCTTTATTGACGTGCTGCATGGGCCGCGTCCCAGACCCTCAGGAAATTCTCACTATAGACATCAATGATGCGCTGCGGGGGCCAGCCTGCGTCGATCATGGATTGGGTCAGTTTCGGCAGGTCGGCTCCACTTGCCATCCCGGTGGGCAAGCTCGAAATTCCACCGTCAAAATCACTGCCGAATGACAGGTGCTTCCAAGGGTCTTCAACAATATTCATACTGCCTATCAATGCGGCAAGTTTTTCGTAATAATGCACGATGAACGCAATATCGGCATCCATATTGGGCTTTCCGTTGGCGAGATAGGAATGCTGAAGATAATAGGGGGCCAGAATAACGCTGATACAGCCGCCCGTTTGGACAATTGCACGAATGGCACTGTCGGTCAGGGCGCGGTCCAGATGGCGGGAAGGCGCACGTTCATCTGCCATTGTTACGGTTCGGGATGCCGCGTGGGAGGCGAAGGCGGGGGCATTCTTTTGAAGGCAAATATGACAGGTATCGATAATGCCTTGTGGTGAGGTATGGGTGACATCCACAAGCAGGCCAACATCAATACAGCGCTCAACCAATTGCTTGCCAAAGCGGGAAAGCCCCCCACCTTCGATCTTCCTCCACGGGTTTACGGGCGCGTAGCCCGCCTGCGACATATCAGTATTGCTGAAGTGGTTCAGGGTTATATAGGCTACGCCCTGTTGGGCGAGTTTTGAGAGGCGTTCCAGCCGTAAAGCCTCGCTGTCAGGCCGTTGTGGGCCCAGAATATGGGCACCTTCCACCGAGAGAATGGCACATTGAACGCCATCGACTTTTGCTTTGCGAACATCACCAACATTGGCTGCCAATCGCAATTGCCCTTTGCTATCACGCACTGTTTTTGTGACGTAGTCGAGGTGATCGAGCCAGCTTTTCCAGGGGTCCAGCAAAGAGGCAGGGATCAGATTTTCCCAAAGGGCATGGGCACTGAAACATGCGCCGCCATAGCCTCCTTTTATAAAATCAGGACCGCTGACGTGTTCCGATAGCGGCTTGTTAATGCCCTTTGGCGAGGTCTTGCGGATCAGCCAGACAACAAGTGAACGTCTTTGGGCTTTCCAGTCACCTTTCCAGAAATCATAGCCTGCCAGTCTGGCCAGAAACAAAGAATCAAGATGTGTATCAATGGGATAGGCAAGAGCATGAATCTCGGCAGCGGTGAGTGTTTCGGCGTTTATATCTTTTGGCTGAAATTGGGACATTGAATATTTCCAGATTCCGTCATGTCAAATGATCAATGATGTAAAGTGGTTGCAGCAATATATGGCATGACGCAATTTTCATGCCATGGCGTTTTTATCAATTGTCGACATTGTTGCTGCACGATTCGTCACTCAAAGATGACGGCGCAATTCCTTAAAATGGAATCTGTTTTAAGCTGGAATTATGTAGCAGACTGAAATCTTTATTCGATCTTGCAAAGATAAAGCCCATGCGGCTACATTTTCCGCTGCAATTGACCGGGGTTTTTCACAAATCGCTGGGGCCTCAGGGGGACGGATCAGTCTTTTTTGATGCTCATCAACATGTCCCACATGTCCGCGCCGGTCTCAAACACACTGGCATTGGCGGCAAAAGCATGTTCCGAGCTGACAAGGCCGGTCATGGCATCGAGCATATCAACGTTGGATGTATCGGGTGTCGATGCTGGAATGTTGGATTGCGTCGTTGTCGCAGCAACCCCGGATGGATCTGTGGAAGACAGATTGGTGTTGCGTTGCTGATACCCTGGTGTGTCAACATTGGCGACATTATTGGCAATATTCGCCACCCGCGTCTGTTGTGCCAACATGCCGGAGAGTGCTGTGCCTGTCACGCCTGATATGCTCATCACAATTCTCCTCGGTACATCGACCAGCGCATTTTATGCCGAGCAGCTTACAGAATCCTGAATGCCTAAGGCTAATAGTATTTTGATGTCGATCATGCTTTTGCACCGATGTGGCACGATTTCGGTGATGTCTGCTAATCTGCCCGCCCCCTTTTGAGACGAAGGGAGCGGGCAACTTACTCTGCGACCAGGGAAGAGTGGTTACTCAGCCGCCTCCGCGTACTCGCTCATCGGCGGGCAGGTGCACACCAGATTGCGGTCGCCATAGACATTGTCCACGCGGTTGACGGAAGACCAGTATTTGTCCACGCGGAATGCGCCCGGTGGGTAGCAGGCCTGATCGCGGCTGTAGGGACGATCCCATTCGCCCACCAGATCTTCCACCGTATGCGGTGCGTTTTTCAGCGGGTTGTTGGTCTTGTCCATCCGGCCTTCTTCGATGGCGCGGGCCTCTTCGCGGATAGCCAGCATGGCAGTGCAGAAGCGGTCCAGCTCGGCCTTGGTTTCCGATTCCGTTGGCTCGATCATCAGCGTACCAGCCACCGGCCAACTCATGGTGGGGGCGTGGAAGCCGCAGTCGATCAGGCGTTTGGCAACGTCATCGACGGTGACGCCAGCGCTGTCGGCCAGCGGGCGGGTGTCGATGATACACTCATGCGCCACCCGGCCAGAGGCCGAGGTGTAGAGCACATCATAGGCCCCGGTCAGTCGGGCGGCGATGTAGTTGGCGTTCAGAATGGCCACCTTGGTGGCTTGGGTTAGCCCTTCGCCACCCATCATCAGGCAGTAGGACCAGCTGATGGGAAGGATCGAGGGTGAGCCGTAAGGCGCGGCCGAGACTGCGCCGGGGCGACCATCGGTTTCCACATGGCCGGGCAGGTAAGGGGCGAGATGGGCTTTGACGCCAATCGGACCCATGCCCGGACCACCGCCACCGTGCGGAATGCAGAAGGTTTTGTGCAGGTTGAGGTGGGACACATCCGAGCCAATATCGCCGGGGCGGGCAATGCCGACCATGGCGTTCATATTGGCGCCATCGAGATAGACCTGCCCGCCATGGGCATGGGTGATCTCGCAGATTTCTCGCACGGTTTCTTCAAACACGCCGTGGGTGGAGGGGTAGGTGATCATGCAGCAAGACAGGTTTGCGGAGTGCTGCTCTGCCTTGGCGCGGAAATCAGCCAGATCCACATCGCCATTGTCCAGTGCCTTGACTGGCACCACCAACATGCCCGCCATCTGGGCGGATGCCGGGTTGGTGCCGTGGGCCGAGGTTGGAATGAGGCAGACGGTGCGGTGCGTATCGCCCTTGGCAAGGTGATAGTTGCGGATGGTCAAAAGACCCGCATACTCGCCTTGCGCGCCGGAGTTTGGCTGCATCGAAATGGCATCATAGCCAGTCACGGCGCAGAGCTTTTCCGACAGATCGTCAATCATTTCCTTGTAACCCAAAGCCTGATCGGCTGGGGCAAAGGGGTGGATGTCGGAAAATTCCGGCCAGGTGATCGGCAGCATTTCGGCTGTGGCATTCAGCTTCATAGTGCAGGAGCCAAGCGGAATCATCGCCCGGTCCAGCGCCAGATCCCGATCTGACAGGCGGCGGATGTAGCGTGTCATTTCGCTTTCCGCGCGGTTCATGTGGAAGATCGGGTGGGTCAGATACGGGCTGGTGCGCAGCAGGCTGGTGGGCAGGCGATAATCCGGGGTGAAATCACCCACCGCAAAATTGCCGCCAAAGGCACGCCAAACGGCTTCCAGCGTGGCAGGGCGGGTGCGCTCGTCCAGCGAGATGCCAATTTTGGTGGTGCCGACTTTGCGCAGGTTGACACCTTCCGCCACAGCGGCCCGCAGAATAAGGCCCTGCATATGGCCCACGTCCAGCGTGATGGTGTCGAAGAAGGTTTCCGGCGCAATGGTAAAGCCAAGCTTTTCCAAGCCCTTGGCCAGCAGCACGGTTTTCTGATGCACCTGCTGGGCAATGGCCTTCAAGCCCTGCGGGCCATGGAACACGGCATACATCGAGGCCATCACCGCCAGCAGCACTTGGGCTGTGCAGATGTTGGACGTAGCCTTTTCGCGGCGGATATGCTGTTCGCGCGTCTGGAGCGACAGGCGATAGGCGCGGTTGCCACGCGAATCGACCGACACACCCACCAAGCGACCCGGCATGGAGCGTTTGATGGCGTCCCTGACGGACATATAGGCGGCGTGCGGACCGCCATAGCCGACAGGAACACCAAAGCGCTGGCTGGAACCGATGGCAATATCGGCACCCATTTCACCGGGCGATTTCAGCAGCAGCAGCGCCAGCGGATCAGCCGCCACAGCCGCAATAGCCTGCGCATTATGCAGCGCATTGATCAGCGGGGTGAAATCGCTGACATGGCCATGCGTGCCGGGATATTGAAACAGCGCGCCAAACACTTCGCCGGGGTTGAGATCGGTGAAGGGATTGCCGACCACCACCCCCCAGCCCAGAGGCTCGGCGCGGGTTTGGATCACGGCAATGGTTTGCGGATGGCAATTGGCATCGACAAAAAAGGCCTTGGCCTTGGATTTTGCCACGCGCTCGGCCATGGCCATGGCTTCAGCAGCAGCGGTTGCTTCATCCAGCAAGGATGCGTTGGCGACATCCAGCCCGGTCAGATCGCAAATCATGGTCTGGAAATTCAGCAGCGCTTCCAGGCGGCCTTGGGAGATTTCCGGCTGGTAAGGCGTGTAGGCGGTGTACCATGCCGGGTTTTCCAGAATATTGCGCTGGATCACGGGTGGGGTGATGGTGCCGTAATAGCCCTGACCGATCAGCGAGGTCAGCGCCTTGTTTTTGTTGGCGGTTTCGCGCAGCTTGTCCAGCGCTTCGCGTTCGCTCATTGCCTTGCCCCACAACAGAGGCTTGGATTGACGGATCGAGGCGGGAACAGTGGCAGCAATCAACCCGTCAAGGCTGTCATAGCCCACCACCTTCAGCATCTCGTCCATTTCAGCCGGAGAGGGGCCGATATGGCGGCGATTGGCAAAATCGTAAGGTTGGTAATCGGTGAACTGGAATTCTGTTGGCGTGGTCATGCGATCAGCTCGTTGTAAGCGGCTTCATCCAGAAGGGCTGCGGCATCGGCAACATTGGCAAGCTTCAGCTTGAAGAACCAGCCAGCGCCACGCGGATCGGAATTGACCAGCGATGGATCATCGACAATCGCCTGATTGATTTCGGTCACTTCGCCATCCAGCGGACAATAAACGTCAGAGGCGGCCTTGACGCTTTCAACCGTTGCGGCCTGCGCGTCTTTTGCAAAGGTGGAGCCGACTTCTGGCAGCTCTACAAACACCAGATCGCCAAGCTGTTCAGCAGCGTGGGCGGTAATGCCAACCGTGGCGACATCGCCTTCAATTTGCAGCCATTCATGTTCAGAGGTGAATTTCAACATGGGTCTCTCCGGAGATTTAGCGTTTGTAGGTGGGAGTGATGAAGGGCAGGGCGGCGACGGCAACGGGCAGATATTTGCCGCGCACTTCTGCATAAAGCTGGGTGCCTACTGTGGCATGATCGGCGCTGACATAACCCATGGCAACCGGGCCTTCGACCGTGGGGCCAAAGCCGCCGGATGTCACTTCGCCAACCTCAACCTTGC
Source organism: Gillisella vitis (assembly GCF_014204625.1). GTDB lineage: Bacteria > Pseudomonadota > Alphaproteobacteria > Rhizobiales > Rhizobiaceae > Allorhizobium > Allorhizobium vitis_F. The sequence continues at coordinate 256,682 of NZ_JACHLU010000004.1, forward strand.
CGTCCGCATCAGCAAACAGCTTGGAATGGCCGCGCACCGGGGCTTTGCCTTCGGGCTTCAGGCCAACGCGGCGGCGTGAGGTTCCGTTTGCCAATTCCGCCAGAATGCGAGACGCACCCGGAAAACCGCCTTCGCGGTCGCCGCCAGCGCGACGGGCTTTTTGAATGCCCCATTCAATCGCGCCTTCCACCGGGCTGGTGGTGGTGTCAATGTCGTTGCCGTAGAGACAAAGGCCAGCTTCCAGCCGCAGGGAATCGCGGGCACCAAGGCCAATTGGCTGACAATCGGGGTGGTCCAGCAGAGCCTTGGCCAGTGCTTCAGCCTTCTCCGCAGGCACAGAAATTTCAAAGCCATCCTCACCGGAATAGCCGGAGCGGGAGACAATGCAGAGCGTATCCAAAAGCGGAATCTCGCGTACATCCATGAATTTCATGTCGGAGACGCCAGCCCAAAGCTCGCCCAACACCGCCTCGGCGCGGGGGCCTTGCAGCGCCAGAAGGGCGCGGTCATCCAGAACTTCGATGGTGCAGGCATCGGAAAGATGTGCCCGCATATGGGCAATATCGGCATCCTTGCAGGCGGCATTGACGACGATAAACAGATGATCGCCGCGATTGGTGATCATCAGATCATCCAGAATGCCGCCTTCCGCATTGGTGAAAAAGCCGTAGCGCTGACGCCCTTGTTTCAGGGCCAGAATATCGACAGGAACCAGCGCTTCCAGCGCAAGTGCGGCATCTTCAACCTTGCCGCTTTTGGCGCGCAAAATCACTTGTCCCATGTGGGATACGTCAAACAATCCGGCGTTGGCGCGGGTATGCAGATGTTCTTTCAGCACGCCAGCGGGATATTGCACCGGCATGTCATAGCCAGCAAAGGGCACCATGCGCGCACCAAGGGCGATGTGAAGATCATAAAGGGGGGTGCGTTTGAGGGCGAGGTCGTCCAAGAGGCGTCTCCACTGTCATGCGCTACGCGCATAGGCTCAAATTCAGGCACAGCTGTGCCGGTTCATGAGCCCCCTCTGTCCTTTTGCCTGAGATTGTTATCCCTTCGGCGCGGCTTGGTTTAAAGCAAGCCTCTCTCCAGAGTGCAGTCTACGCCTTGTGGTCCATTTGCCTGAGAGTTTCCGGGGCGGTTGCTCCTTCGGCACCGGATTAAACCGGATTCTCCCTACAAGGTATATTGGCAATATCTGCTGTCACCCGGCCTTGGCAAGAGGCAGATGGTCGTTATCAGCTAAATATTTGTCGTGTCCGGTTGGGATTCTTTTTGCGGATGCATCCATGAGGCGCTTTGGGGGGGCGGTACGTCTCATGATCGCACTTGCTTTTCACGGCGATTTGAATAGCTTCCCTGTGGGGAGATGAATCGGGCATGAGGAAACCGCACATGACCGCAGGTGTGCTGATCCGCGCTTTTTGCGTGATGGCACTCCTGTGTCTCGGTTTTGCCCATAAAACCCCGCAGGTCTATGCTGCTTCCATTGAGGCTGCCACGCTGCAATTACCCGATGGAACGTATGCAGATCTTTGCGTTGCGGAAAAGGGCATCAAACATCCGGTTGCCAATCCGGTTTGTGATGCCTGTATTATCAGCGCTTCCACCCTGTTGCCCACCCCGAATGGCGGTGAATGGTTGCTGGAGCATTTTGCCAGTGTTGCGCATCCATGGGTGTTTTCAGCGGCAACACTTGCCGGGAGCCTGACACCGCTGGCGCGGTCTCGCGGCCCTCCTGTTTTCTCCTGAATTGCTGTTATCGCTGTTTATCACGCATTTTGATTGTGAATCAGAGTTTTAGCTCGGTTCATCAGGAGATTTTTCATGAAATATGTCTCTCTTTTTGCCTCGGCTGCTGTTGCGCTGACGGCGGCGTCTTCATCGGCTTTCGCCCATGCCACATTTGCCAATAAGGATGTTAAGGCCGAAGGCTATATTGCGGCTGCCTTGCAGGTGCCGCATGGTTGTGATGGCCGTGCGACGCAGGATGTTTTCGTCAAACTGCCGGAAGGGTTTATCTCGGCCAAGCCGCAGCCAAAGGCGGGCTGGACGCTGGAGGTGATCAAGGGCAAATACCAGAAATCCTACGATAATCATGGGACACAGATCACTGAAGGCCCGGTGGAAATCCGCTGGACCGGCGGCAATTTGCCGGATGCGTTTTACGATACATTTGTCATCTATGGCAAAGTGTCTGGCGTTGCGGCTGGCACGAAACTTCCTTTTGCTGTGACGCAGGTTTGCGGTGCAGATGCCAAGGTTGCCTGGGATGAGATTCCAGCCGCGGGCGTGGATGCGCACAGCCTGAAACATCCGGCACCGACGCTGACCGTGATTGCCACAGGCGATGATCCGCACGCTGGCCATCATGCCGGAATGGATCACGCAGGCATGATGTCGATGGATAAAACACCGGACAATTCCGGGACAGCCACGGTGGGAGAATTGAAACTCTCGAAGGGCTTCCTCAAGGCAATGTTGCCCGGCCAGCCTGTGGGTGGTGGCTATGTCACCGTTGCCAACAGTGGCAAGGCCGATGACCGGCTTGTCTCCGTATCATCGCCCAATGCTGTAAACGTTGAGCTGCATGAAATGTCCATGAGCAACAACGTGATGAAAATGCGCAAGGTTGATGGTGGGCTTGAGGTCAAGGCTGGCGGCACGCTGGAAATGAAGCCCGGTGGCTATCACTTGATGTTTATGGGCGTGAAAAAGCCATTTGCCGCGGGTGAGATGGTGCCTGTGACACTGACGTTTGAAAAGGCCGGTTCAGTCGAGATGATGTTGCCGGTGACGCCTGCTGGCAGCAAGTAAGCAGTTGGATGAGTGGTTTTGACCCTAAGACTGCTCATCCGCCAGTTCTTCGGCGTCCCGATAGGCTTTCTTGGTTTCTTCCAGGCTTGCGCGGGGGAATTTGTGTTCCCCTGCTTTCATGAAGTGAAGGCCAATCGCGGTTGAATCTTTCAGTGTGGTGATGGCGCTGCGGGTAATGCCCTCGGCCTTGGCAATGTCTTTTTTGGTTTCAATCTGCTGGTTGATCTGCTCGACATAAGGCGACCGCATCCCTTTCTGGATCGGGCGCAACGTGTCTGTAACGTAGCCTGCTGTTGTGGCTGAAACCGACAGCACTTGGGTCATGATACTCACCAACTCTTATTTTTCACGACTATCTCATCATACTTTCATATAAGAAGTTTTAAACAGGCATCTCACATTTTACGCGAATTTTGTGTTCATGCCAGTTTTTGGATCGATTTCTTTGCCTTTTCGGCAAACGCGGTTCCCAATTTTCGCGCCGGTGCTCTATAAAGTGCCATCGGCGGCAATTGGCGCAACACAATGTAAGAGGCTGAATGGGACACGCAATTTATGTGGTGATTGGTGGTGGGCTTGGCTCTCTTCTGCGTTATCTGGTGGGGCTGGCAACCATTCGCCTTTTGGGGCCTCTTTTGCCCTGGGGCACGTTTGCGGTGAATATCCTTGGCTCTTTTTGCATTGGCTTGCTGACGGAGTTGATTGCCCGCAAGCTGAATGCCTCCGCTGATGTGCGGATTTTTCTTGTCACCGGGGTTTTGGGCGGGTTCACCACGTTTTCATCATTTGCGCTGGATGCCGTCAGTCTGGCCGAGCGTGGTGATCTGATGTGGTCGATGATCTATGTGCTGGCCACCGTCGGTCTCGGTATCATTGCTGTATTTGTGGGTCTGGCCGTTGGCCGGGCGTTATTTTAACCGCCAATCCGGTTTTTTTTGATCTGCCGTTTCCCACATCCGTTAAAATACGCTAAAGCCTGCGCCAGAAGTAGACCAGAAGCAGACCTGTTTGCCGCATCATGCGGCTTTTGGCTTTGGCTGCACATCAATAAAAGCTGGCGCATCGTGCGCCCAAGGGAACGAAAGACGTCCTTATGGCAGGAATAGAACATATCACCGTAGACGCCGACGAGGCGGGTATGCGCCTTGATCGCTGGTTCAAGATTCACTACCCGGGCCTTGGTTTTGGCCCCTTGCAGAAGCTGCTCCGCTCCGGTCAGGTGCGGGTGGATGGCGGCCGCGTCAAAACCGATGCCCGCGTGCAGCCCGGCCAGGTGGTGCGGGTTCCGCCTTTGGATGTCGATGCAAAAGCCGCCAAGACCGGGCCGATCGGCATCAAGGATCTCAAGCATTCCGATGATGGCGAACTGCTGTCCAGAATGCTGCTGCATGAAGACGAAAAAGTCTTTGTGCTCAATAAGCCCGCTGGCCTCGCCGTGCAGGGTGGCTCTGGCCTGACGCGCCACATTGATAAAATGCTGGAAGCATGGACCAGCAAAAAGGGCGAGAAGCCGCGTCTTGTGCATCGTCTTGACCGCGATACATCTGGCGTGCTGGTGGTGGCCCGCACCCGTGGAGCTGCGCAAAAGCTCACTGCGGCGTTTCGGGAGCGCGACACCAAGAAGACCTATTGGGCCTTGGTCAAAGGCGTGCCGCGCAAGCATGATGACAAGATTTCGACCTGGCTGGTCAAGGAGCAGACCGAAGACGGCGATCGTATGCGCATTGCCAAACACGGCGAAGATGGCGCAGACCACGCCGTGTCCTATTACCGCGTGCTGGAAACGGCAGCGCAAAGCCTCGCATGGCTGGAGATGGAGCCTTACACAGGCCGCACCCACCAGTTGCGCGTTCATGCCCTGCATATTGGTCATCCGATCATTGGTGATCCGAAATATTATGTCGATGATCCCAACTGGGATTTTCCGGGTGGTGTGCAAAAGCGCCTGCATCTGCACGCGCGCCATATCGACATTCCGCATCCGAATGGTGGACGTTTGAAAATCACCGCGCCGCTGCCACCCCATATGGTGCAGACGTGGAATCTGCTGGGTCTGGATATGGAGAATGGCGGAGATCATGAATGAAGCTTGTTCTGTTTGATTGTGATGGCACGCTGGTCGATAGCGCAGGTCTCATTCATGAAACCATGCGCAGGACGTTTTTGCACTTCAACAAGCCAGAACCGGCCTTGTCTGCCACCAAAGCGATCATGGGTCTGACGCTGGACATCGCCATTGCCCGCATGGACGGCAAGCCGCATGTGGATGATGAAGCGCTGGCGATGATGGCCCATTACAAATCGCTGTTTACCGTGGTGCGACAGGCTCCCGATTTTCGGGAGCCACCGTTGTTTGATGGTATCCGCGATGTGGTGGAGCGGCTGGCGGCTCAGGATGATATTCTGATTGGAGCCGTGACGGGCAAATCGCGGCGCGGGCTTGATTCGATTCTCGACGTCCATGGGTTTCGGCCCCATTTTATTGTGTCGCGCACGGCGGATGATTGCCCGTCCAAGCCGCATCCGGCCATGGTTACGGAATGCTGCGATCAGACAGGAATGCGCACGGATCAGGCCATTGTGATTGGTGATGCGATTTACGATATGCAGATGGCCAAAAGCGCTGGTGCAAAAGCCATTGGCGTCAGCTGGGGCAGTGCCAGTGCCGAGCAGCTGATGGCCACCGGCGCGGATGTTGTGGTTCATCAGGCCGATGAACTTCTTGATCATATTCTGTGAGTAAAACGATGCGTGAAATTTTTGAAAACCTTGCTCCCGAGATGAGTGATCCCGATCCGGTGCGCCGGGCGCAAATTCAAATGAAGCGCCCGTTGCCAAAGCGGTTTTACACCGATGTGACCATTGCTGCTGTGGATGGTGGCTTCGCAGTGTTGCTGGACGGAAAAGCTGTCAAGACGCCTGCGCGTAACGGACTGATTCTGCCCACGCAACGCGCGGCAGAGTTGGTGATGGCAGAATGGCAGGCACAGGTCGATGTCATTGATCCCGGCACCATGCCCATCACGCGGTTGGTCAATACCGCGCTGGATTCGGTGGCGGTGAGCATGGATGAGGTGCTGGACGATATTGTTCGGTTCTCCGGCTCCGATCTTTTGTGCTATCGGGCCGATGGCCCTCAGGAACTGGTGGCCCGCCAGAGCGAACAATGGGACCCGCTCTTGAGCTGGCTTGCGAATCAGCATGGTGCGCGCCTGATCCAGACCAGCGGCATTATTCATGTGCAGCAGCCGCAAGCGGCAACCGATGCGTTTCGTCAGGCGCTGACTGCTTATGATAATGTTTTTGCACTGGCCAGCCTGCATGTCATGACCTCGCTGACCGGCTCTGCCATTCTCGCGCTGGCGCTGGCCGATGGCTTTGTGTCTCTGGAAGAGGGCTGGAATCTGGCCCATCTGGACGAGGACTGGACGGATGAGCATTGGGGAACGGATAGCGAAGCGCAGGCACGGCGCAAGGCACGGTTTGTTGATATGCAGGCTGCGCATCTTGTGCTGACAACAACGGCACAATAACACCATGCACGCGATAGTGAGGGCTGCTGCGGTAAAATCACGACAATGTCATTGACATTTCAGGCGGGCTGCACAATTGCTAAATCCTGTTTGGATTTAAGATGTTGTGCAGTCTAAACCGGCTGAACCCGGGCCGGACTGTCTCTGACTTTTCGTTGCGGGGTTTTATGCTGTCGCGCCTGTTCCGCCTGTCTGCCGGTCTTGTTGTCGTGCTCCTTGTGACTGGGTGTATGTCGCGGCTCATCGATCCAAAACCGAAGCAGTTCAACTATGATGTGCGGGCGGTTATGGTTGTTGCCGGTCCCACGGTTCCTTTGCCTCTGGTGCAGGGGATTGAGCGGCGCATGTCAGAGGCCGTGGCGGCCACAGTGCGAAACGAAGTCTTGCCGCGGGTGATCTTGACGGTGCGGTTGAACAGTATTGCTACGTCAATCGGGCTTGAACAGAACAAGAATGAAGCTTTGGTGAAAGTCTCAGCGGCGTCCGTTGAAACGGGCGATGTGATTGCCGAAGGCGAGTTCAAGGTTTTGACAGAAACAGGCTCTGCCGATCTGGCAGCAGAAAGTCTGGCGGAGGAGGTTTCAGCCCGTCTTCGCGCACTGTTTTATCTCCAGCGTCCGCCAGCGCAATAATTTCAGGAGAGCGTCGGACCAAAAGCCGATGACCACTGTGTCCTGATAAACTCTCCAGCATAATGATGTGACCGCAATGGTTGCGTGATTGACATATATTTGTCTTGCGCCTAACCATAGTGATGGATGGTTTCTGCCGCAAAGAGGTTTGGGGCGGAAAGCAAAAGGGAATGCGACGGTGTGGACCCAGTCCGGGCACACCAAACGCAGCCGACCCCGCGACTGTAGAGCAGCGAGGGTTTTCCGTCCGGTTTGGACAGATACCGCATGACGGGCCGCATGGTGTGGTCGATGCGGGCCTGATAAGGGCCGGAAAAGCCACTGGAGTGGCAAAGCAATGTGCCGGGGTTGGACGCCTCTTGATCTACGAATCGTCCGCCTTTTTGCTTTGACCCCTTGCTCCGGGAAGGTGAGGAAAATCTGTGAGCCAGCCAATTTCATGGCTGGTTTGACGCTGTGAGCCAGGAGACCTGCCGTCCGTGACGGGCTACAGCATCGGACCGAAAATCGGTAACCGGTTTTCGGATAAATCCGATACGCTCAATGCCCAATTGGGGGAGAAATCCCTGACGCCAGCACGGAGGTTGTCGTGGCGCAACAGATTTCAGGCGAGGTCGCAGGGCTTCGCGCGTGGGCTTATTGTCCCTTTCAGACACGCTTCCTGTCTGGCACAGGAGTGGTCGCATGGTGATGTTGTCAACATCGCGGAGCATTCTGGTGGCATTTGTGCTGCTGGCTGTTGCCGCCTTGGTGTTTGCTGTATGGCCACTGGTGCATCGTGAGCCGATCTCGCAGCCTCTTTCTTTGCCAATTCAATCGGGGTCAATCCAATCAGGGCCATCGCAATCAGGGTCATCGACTTTTGGCGGCCAGATTGCCGCGCCCCGGCCCGATTTTCGCTCTCCTGCGCCGGTTTCCGGGCAAGAAAAACAGGCGTGGCCTGCTTTTGCGCCGCGCTCCGGCGGGCTATATACAGCTCCGGCAGGCGGTAACTGATTGATGATGCAGCAAAAAATGAAAAGCGTCTTCGTTTTCGGAGGCGCGCGGTCTGGCAAGTCCCGTTTTGCGGAAAACATCGCCCATAACACTGGTCTGGAACGGCATTATATTGCGACCGGCCGTGCATGGGATGATGAAATGCGGGCGCGGATTGCTCAGCATCAGGAAGACCGAGGTGTACTCTGGACCACCCATGAAGAGCCTCTGGCGCTGGCCGATACACTTTTGCGCCTTGATGCGCCGGGCAGAGTGGTGCTGGTGGATTGCCTCACGCTCTGGCTGACCAATCTGATGATGGAAGAGGCTTCCGATATAGCGGCGGAATCGGCGGCCTTGGCGGCGGTTCTGCCCAGACTTTCCGCATCCATCGTTTTTGTTTCCAACGAAGTCGGTCTTGGCATTGTGCCGGACAATAAAATGGCGCGGGCGTTTCGTGACCATGCCGGGCGGCTTCACCAATTGATCGCGGCCACTGTTGATGAAGTCTATTTCATTGCAGCAGGTTTGCCGCTGAAAATGAAAGGTTAAATGCATGTTGCAGCACAAGATTCCAGCCACTGTTATCACCGGCTTTCTCGGTTCTGGCAAAACCACCATCATCCGCAACATGTTGATGAATGCGGGCGGTAAAAAGATTGCGCTGATCATCAACGAATTTGGCGATCTGGGCGTGGATGGCGAGGTGCTCAAGGGGTGCGGTGCTGAAAATTGCACAGAAGATGACATTATCGAGCTGACCAATGGCTGCATCTGCTGCACGGTGGCCGATGATTTCATTCCCACCATGATGAAGCTTCTGGAGCGGGACGTTATGCCCGACCATATCGTGATTGAAACCTCTGGTCTTGCGCTGCCGCAGCCTTTGGTGGCAGCGTTCAACTGGCCGGACATTCGCACTCGCGTCACTGTTGATGGGGTTATTACGGTGGTGGATAGTGCCGCCGTTGCCGCTGGCCGCTTTGCCGATGACCATGACAAGGTGGATGCTCAACGCGCAGAAGACGACAGCCTTGATCATGAAAGCCCGATTGAGGAATTGTTTGAAGATCAGCTCACCTGCGCCGATCTGATTGTGCTCAACAAAACCGATCTGTTGGAGGCCAACAGCATTGCCCGCGTGCGCGAAGAGGTCTCCAGCCGCATTGCCCGTAAACCAGCGATGATTGAGGTGAGACACGGGCAGGTGCCCTCGATGGTGTTGCTGGGCATCGGTGCCGGATCGGAAGATGACATCAATAACCGCAAGTCCCATCACGAGCTGGAGCATGAGGCGCTGCATGAAAGTGGCGTGGAGCATGAGCATCACCACGACCACGATGAATTTGAAAGCTTTGCGGTGAAGCTTGCGTCCATTGCCGATCCTGCCGGTTTTGTCGATCGGTTGAAGCCGGTGATCGAGACCCATGATGTGTTGCGGCTGAAAGGGTTTATCGATGTGCCGGGCAAGCCGATGCGGCTGGTCATTCAGGCCGTTGGCTCACGCATAGACACGTATTTTGACCGCCCATGGGCCGCAGATGAAAAGCGCGAAACCCGGCTGGTGGTGATTGGCCTGCATGATTGGGATTTTGGCGCGGTGGTCGATGCCGTTCAGGCGGCGGCATAATCCATGCATCTTCTGCTGGCCCAGCAAGGTTCGATTGCGGATGGAGACGAGGCGATAGACCTTGGCCAGACGCCGGGAGATATTGTGTTTCTTTCGGCCGCCGATACCGAGCTTTCGGCGATTGCCTCCGCGTTGGCTTGCCGTGAGGGTGGCGTTTCGTGGCGCTTGGCAAGCCTGATGGCGCTTAAACACCCGATGTCGGTGGATCGCTATATCGAGCGAACGGCGCGGTACGCCAGGCTGATTGTGGTGCGGGCGCTGGGCGGGGCCAGCTATTTCCACTATGTGCTGGAAGCTCTGCACGCCTGTGCCCGCCGCTCTGGCGCTGCCATTGTGGTGTTGCCGGGCGATGATAAGCCGGATGTGGGGCTGGATGGATTTTGCACCGTGGATGGTGCGGATGTTACAGCGCTTTGGGCCTATCTGATGGAAGGTGGCGATCGAAACGCCGCCCATTTTGTCGATTATGCCGAGGCCATGCTGACGGGGGCAGACAAGCCCGAATCTGCCGTGCAATTGCTGAAAGCCGGGTTGTGGTGGCCTGGGCGTGGGGCGATTGGAGTGGATGAGTGGATGGTTGCGAGGTGTGTTTTGGCTCCAAAGCCAATAGCCGCCATCTGTTTCTACCGCGCCCTTGTGCAAAGTGGCGAAACGGCCCCCGTGGAGGCGTTGATAGAGGCGCTACAGGCCGAGGGCCTCAACCCGATGCCCGTCTTCGTTTCCAGCCTCAAGGATGCCGTTTCGGTTGAAACTCTGCGGTCTATCTTTCAGCAGGCAAAGCCCGATGTGGTGCTGAATGCCACCGGCTTTGCCGTGTCCTCGCCGGGCTCTGAAAACCCTTCCACCGTGCTGGATGAAGGCGGTGCCGTGGTGCTGCAAACGCTGTTTTCATCCTCACAACGCTCTATCTGGGAGGCATCCAGCCAAGGGTTGACTGCCCGCGATCTGGCTATGAATGTGGCTCTTCCCGAGGTGGATGGTCGCGTTTTGACCCGTGCCGTGTCGTTCAAATCCGCAAGCCGTTATGATGCGCGGGTTGAGACCAGTCTGATCAGCCACCAGCCGGATTTGGGCCGGGCTGCCTTTGTGGCAAAGCTTGCGGCCAACTGGGCGCGACTTCGTAACACGCCTGCGCCTTCGCGCAATATCGCGTTGATCATGGCCAATTATCCCAACCGCGATGGGCGGCTGGGCAATGGCGTGGGGCTGGACACGCCAGCAGGCAGCATGGAGGTGTTGCGGGCGCTGAAGGCGGAAGGCTATGATGTGCATGGCTTGCCAACAGACGGCGATGGTTTGATGACGGCCCTGATGGCGGGCCCAACCAATGCCGCAACCGATGGGCGCATGATCCGCGAGACGCTTTCGTTGAGTCATTACAAAGCCTTCTTTGCCTCTCTTCCCGTTCAGATTCAGGATGAAGTCACGGCCCGTTGGGGTGGGCCACAGACCGATCCTTTTTTCCTTGAGGATGGTTTTGCCTTACCCTTGATGCGCTTTGGCAGAATTATGGTCGGCATTCAGCCAGCAAGAGGCTATAATATCGATCCCAAGGAGAGTTATCATTCTCCTGATCTTGTACCGCCCCATGGCTATTTTGCCTTCTATGCTTTTTTGCGTCAGCAGTTTCAGGCTCATGCGGTGATTCATATGGGCAAGCATGGCAATCTGGAATGGTTGCCGGGCAAGGCGCTGGCATTGTCTGAGACCTGTTATCCCGAAGCGGTCTTTGGCCCCATGCCGCATCTCTATCCCTTCATCGTCAATGATCCGGGTGAGGGCACGCAGGCCAAGCGTCGCACAAGCGCGGTGATTATTGACCATCTGACACCGCCGTTGACCCGTGCTGAAAGTTATGGCCCGTTGAAGGATCTGGAAGCGCTGGTGGATGAATATTATCAGGCAGCAGGTGGTGATCCGCGCCGGGTGGTGTTGCTGAAAAAGCAGATTCTGGATCTGGTGGCCGATATTGGGCTGGATGAAGACGCAGGCATTGCCAAAGGTGAGGGTGATGAGACAGCCTTGACCAAAATCGATGCCTATCTCTGTGATCTGAAAGAAATGCAGATCCGCGATGGATTGCATATCTTTGGTGTGGCACCGCAAGGGCGGCTGCTGACTGATCTTGTGGTGGCGCTGGCGCGGGTGCCCCGTGCTTTGGGGCAGGGTAGGGATGCCAGTTTGCAGCGGTCTATTGCTTTGGATGCCGGGCTTTATGGTAGGTGGGGCAACCCCTCCCCAACCCCTCCCCACAAGGGGGAGGGGCTAATATGCCGCAACTTTTCAAGCCAAGAATTACCCTTGCAATCAGAAGAGCCGTTGATTGCTGAAATTGGCCATGTCAGCGGGTTAAGCCCCGCCCCCTTGTGGGGAGGGGTTGGGGAGGGGTTTTCTTGCTTTGATCCTCTCGATTGCGTCTTCTCTGACCCATGGACTGGCCCTAAGCCCGCCCTCCTCAACGACCTTCTCGACGCCCCGTGGCGCACCAAAGGCGATGCAGTGGAGCGTATCGAAGTGCTAGCCGCAAAGCTGGTGTCTGGCGAGATCAGGTGCCCTGAGAACTGGCAAAACACCCGCACTGTTCTCGATGAAATCGAAACCCGACTGAAACCTTCGGTGGTCAATTCTGGCCCTGCGGAAATTTCCGGCCTGCTCAAAGGCTTAAGCGGCCAGTTCGTACCTCCCGGTCCTTCAGGCGCGCCAACGCGCGGCAGGCCGGATGTACTGCCCACGGGGCGTAATTTTTACTCGGTTGATTGCCGCGCCGTGCCAACGCCTGCGGCCTATGAACTGGGCCAGAAATCGGCAGAACTCTTGATTGCCCGCTATGTGCAGGACCATGGTGAGTGGCCAACCTCGTTTGGCCTCACCGCCTGGGGCACCTCCAACATGCGTACCGGCGGTGATGATATTGCGCAAGCGCTGGCGCTGATTGGCGTGAAGCCGGTTTGGGATCATGCCTCGCGCCGGGTGACGGGCTATGAAATCATTCCCCAAGCCAGACTTGGCCGCCCGCGTGTGGATGTCACTTTGCGCATTTCCGGGTTTTTCCGCGATGCTTTTCCAGAGCAGATTGCGCTTTACGATAAGGCCGTGCGGGCCGTTGGCGCGCTGGATGAGGATGAGGGTGACAACCCGATTGCAGCCAGAATGCGGACAGAGGCTGCGCGATTTGAAGCGCAAGGCCTGAGCACCAAGGATGCCGTGTTGCGGGCGGGTTACCGCGTATTTGGCGCAAAGCCCGGTGCCTATGGTGCTGGCCTGCAAGCGCTGATCGATGAAAAAGGCTGGGAGCGTCGGGCCGATCTGGCCGAGGCCTATCTGGTCTGGGGGGCTTACGCCTATGGCGCAGGCGAAGACGGCAAAGCGGCGCGGGGTCTGTTTGAGGAGCGCTTGCAGAGTGTTCAGGCCGTGGTGCAAAATCAGGATAACCGCGAGCATGATCTGCTCGATAGCGATGATTATTATCAGTTTGAAGGTGGCATGACGGCGGCTGTCGAGCAGCTTTCCGGCTCGCGTCCAACCGTCTATCACAATGACCATTCCCGCCCGGAAAAACCTGTGATCCGCACGCTGGAAGAAGAAATTGCCCGCGTTATCCGTGCTCGCGTTGTTAACCCCAAATGGATTGAGGGCGTGATGCGCCACGGCTATAAGGGTGCTTTTGAGATTGCCGCCACGGTGGATTATCTCTTTGCCTTTTCGGCCACCACGGGCGCTGTGCGGCAACCGCATTTTGAGGCTGTCTACCGCGCCTTTGTGCTGGATGAGCGGGTGCGTGATTTTATGCTGGAGAAAAACCCGGCGGCGTTCAAAGAAATGTCGGAGCGCTTGCTGGAAGCGATTGACCGGGGCTTGTGGATGCCCAAAAGCAATTCTGCAAAGTTTAACCTGTCAAAGCTGCCGACGGAAACTATTCTGGAGATGATCAATGACTGAAGATACCACTGCCACATCTCCCGAAGACTTGGCTCGCCATGCGGAAAAAATGGCCAAGAAAAAGGCCGCCCGCGCCAAGATCATGGCCACCAAAACCGGCGAGAAAGGCCTGATTATCGTCCATACTGGCAAGGGCAAGGGTAAATCCTCGGCGGCCTTTGGCATGATTTTTCGCCATATCGCCCATGGCAAAAAATGCGCCGTGGTGCAATTCATCAAAGGGGCGATGTCCACCGGCGAGCGCGATCTGATTCTGCGGCATTTCTCAGACCTGTGCGCATTTCACACCATGGGCGAGGGTTTTACATGGGAGACGCAGGATAAGGCCCGCGATGTCGCCATGGCCAAGGCCGCGTGGGAAAAAGCCAAGGAACTGATCCGCGATCCGGCCAATTCCATGGTGCTGCTGGATGAAATCAACATTGCCATCCGCTATGATTATATTGATCTGGCCGAGGTCGTGACCTTCCTCTCTGATGAAAAGCCGGAGATGACCCATGTGGTGCTCACGGGCCGCAACGCCAAGGACGAGCTGATCGAGATTGCCGATCTGGTGACAGAAATGGAACTGGTCAAACACCCGTTCCGCTCTGGCATCAAGGCTCAGTTGGGTGTGGAGTTTTGATGTCATAAAACCCGCCGAACCCGAAAGTTCGGCGGTTTTTTTGGGTTGGCTGATCAGAGAATCAGGCGGTATTTGGCAAAACCGTCGGTGCCGTTGCCAGCCTCTTCAATTCTGGTACCCTTGACCTCTGCTGCAAAGGCGCGACCTTTCGGGCCGGTCTGGAAGGTTGCTGTTGTGCCTGGCAGGGGCGCAAATTTCCAATTGCCATCAGCCGACGGGTTGATGGTGCCCTGGGCAATGATATAGCGCACAATCACGTCGCGGTTGGTGTCGGGTCCGACAAAGATCACCTTGTCACTGGCAATATCAGGGAATTTTCCACCGCCGCCTGCACGGTAATTGTTGGTTACAACCACGAATTTCTGTTCTGGATCAATTGGTTTTCCGCTAAAGCTCAGGTTCTTGATGCGGTTTGAATCTGGGTTGACGACCTTGCCATCCTTGTCAAATCTGGCTGGTTGTGACAGGTCGATTTCGTAAGTAACGCCATCGATCACGTCATAATTATAGGATGGGAAGTCGAGATTCAGCAGGGCTTCATCCTGAGAGCCGGGCTTGATCTGATTGAACATGCCAGCCGACATTTCCAGCCAGTTTTTCACCTGTGCGCCGGTAATCAGCACGGCCTGCACCGTGTTGGGATAGAGGTAGAGGTCGGAAACATTCTTGATGGCAATGTCGCCTGTTGGAACATCGGTATAGTAATCTGCACCACCGCGTCCACCGGCCTTGAAGGGGGCGGCGGCAGACAGAACCGGATAATCCTTGTATTTCGTCTCCTTCAGCATGTCCTTGATATACCATGTCTGGGCATTGGAGACGATTTGCACAGATGGATCATCGGCCACCAGCGCGAAATAGGAATAGAGCGGCGCGGATGTCTTGCCCACCGGCGTGCGCACATAGGTGAGGGTGGCCTCATGCTCGTCCTTGACGGCGGCGACAATGCGTGGCTCGTCCTTGGTGTCGGCAATGATTTTCTTGGCGTCGTCACGGTGATAGATTGGACGCGCTTCGCAGGTGAAATCAACGATTTTCCAGCTTTTTCCGTCTTTTTCCAGCATGAGGTCAATCAGACCCATGTGCGAGCCCCAGAAGCCAGCCATGACGGCAGGCTTGCCCATCAGCGTGCCTTTGACCGGATCAGCACCCTTGATGCCATCCCAGGTTTTGGGGCCGGGGAAGACCAGATGCTGGTGTCCGGTAAAGATGGCATCAATGCCCTCCACGCCAGCCAGATAGAGCGAGGCATTTTCCATCTTCTCGGTTTGGCCCGAGCCATCAATGCCGGAGTGGGAGAGAGCGATGACAATGTCTGCGCCCTGTTCTTTCATCACCGGCACCCATGCGCGGGCGGCCTCAATAATGTCGCGGGTCTGGGCCTTGCCTTCAAGGTTGCCCGCGTCCCACATCATGATCTGCGGCGGCACAAAGCCGATGAAGCCGACCTTGATGGTGTTTTCCGCGCCTGCGCCATCCTTGATTTTCTTCTCGATGATGGTGAAGGGCTTGAAAAACAGGGCGTCGTTCTTGGGGTCGGAGGCTAGTTGCCCCTTGGTGAGATTGGCGCAGACAATGGGGTGTTTGGCCGCCGCCAACGTGTTGAACATGAAGTCGAGACCGTAATTGAACTCGTGATTGCCCAGCGTGCCGCAATCATAGCCCAGTGCGTTCATGGCTTTCATCACCGGATGCAGATCGCCTGCCTTGATGCCCTTTTTATAGGCCATGTAATCGCCCATCGGGCTGCCCTGCAAAAGATCGCCATTGTCGATCAGCATGGAATTGCCCGCTTCTGCCCGGATTGAGTCGATCAATGACGCCGTGCGCGCCAGTCCCAATGTGTCGTTGGGCTTGTCGGCATAGTAATCATAGGGCATCAGATTGACGTGAATGTCGGTGGTTTCCATCAGCCGCAGATGGGCCTGATTGGCGCTGGCGCGGGCCGCAAACGGATGCAAAACCACCAGCGCACTGGCGGCAGCAAAGCCGCTCAAAAGCGAGCGGCGGGTCATCGGGTGAAGATCAATGAGGGACGACATCAAGGGCTCCTGGCAAGCGTTATCATCGCAAATCAGTTGCCTTTCTATCATGACAGCCTGATGATGCTAAACAGCAATTCACTGAAAAGCATCAATATCTGTCATGACATGATGTTGACCTGTTTTGGGGTCGCTATCCGCTCTATCGCTTCAGCACAGGCTTCACTTCCTGATGGAAGTTGCGAAAATAGGCGCTGACTTTGGCAATGGAATTGCTGTTCTGACGAAACTGAATGCCGAGCCTGCCGCCTCTGCTCCAGCGCACGATCCCTTCCAGCAATCCGATTTGCTCGCTCTCGATAGCGACTGTACTGCCTTCGGCAGCGTGGAAGGCGGTGTAGAGCTCCAGGGCAAGACCACCGCGGGAAATGTCGATAATACGACAATCGGCGATCTGTTTCAGATAGCGCACGCTGCTGTTCATGCGGACACGGCTTCGCTCGGCGGCCCTGACTTTCATTTTTAAATTGTTGCTGACTGACATATTCATTGGGTCTGCTCCATGATTACCCGCTGAGACAACTACCTGATATTTTTTAAAAACACTTTAACCATATTCTCGGCAATTCTGATCATCCATGGGATTTGCGATGTTTACGCTTTGAGATTGTCAGAGTGTAATATGCCTGCTCCACAACATTTTTTGATGCGCATAGTCATAGATCTGCAAATCCACGCTCTTGCCATCAGCACTTTGCCGCAAGCGCAGGTGCGATGATGCGCCTTCGCCATTGCTGGTGCCGCTTTCCCATAAGGTTTGATTGTTACGGCTGTACAATACCAGATTTCCATTGTCGATGATGCGCAACCGCGCAGGAAGGCTGTTTTGTGTGGAGGCATCCAGCATGGTCCAGACGGTTTCACCTGTGCTGTTCTTCAGCAAGGGTCCGTGTTCTGGATCATTCAGCAGGCTGGCGCTGCCGTTGAATGTGGTCAGCGACTGGCCGGGCAGGAGGGTTGCATTGCTACGGCTATCGAGGCGGGCCATATCGACCATTTCGCCGACCAGTGGCGTCTGCATCAGACATTTGACATCCTCCAGCGACCAGCCATTGTGGCTTTGGGCTGCCAGCAGCACGGTCAGCTTGGCCAGTGATGCCGTGGGCGTCATATCCGCAGGGTTGAGCGCGCCGATGGCAGGCAGCCACGCGCCCGCGGCATAGGCGTTATAATTCACCGCCCCTTGCAGCACGTGGGTGTTGTCCACGATCACCACACCCGCCTTGTTGGCAGCGTCGAGCGCCTGATAGATTGCCCCTTTTTCCGGGTGATTGGCGTTACCGCTTGGAAAATTGCCAGCGCCATAGGATTCCAGCACCAGTCCGCCAATGTTCTGGTTCATGCTGGCGTGAATGATATTGGCAAGAAAGGCCGTGCCATTGGCCGGATTATAGCCCGCAGGGACAGCATTGAGTTGCATGACTGGCCGATCATTGATGGCCGCCGTAATGGCATCCAGCTGGGCAAGCGTTGCTGCCCGCGTTGCGGGATGATCAAGGCTGACAGTTTCGGATACGGGTGAAGGCGGTATATAGTCTGGCGCAATCGAAAGCGTAATGCCGTACTGACCCAGCAGCGGAAAATTGGGCGATGCAAAGGCCCGAAACTGGCTGGTATTGGCCTTGACCACGCGGGATGCACGCATCAACTGATTGTCGAAAAACACCGATACGGCAGGAATTGCGGCTCTGGCCACAGCCACGGCACCACAGAGATTTTCAAATGCATCGGTGTGAAAGCTGATGCCCGAGATTTTGCCCGGTTCTGGCGCATGAAACAGCGGCACCTGCGAGCCGGTGAGAATGACGGGTTTGCTCAATTGCGCCAGCACGGTTCCGTCTGCATCAAAACGCGCCAGCAGCATGGAAAGAGCGGTGCCGCTGAAATCCAGCGTATCGGTGCCGTGCAGTACAATCCAGCCGTCAAAATCTGTGTAATGCTCCAGAATAGAGCGGGCAATCAGGCACCAGTCTGTGGGTTGCAGGTTGGTGCTGTCCAACATGCCACTGGCGCTTTCCGGGAAGGCGAGGTCAGTGACATAATCCAGCACCATACCCGGAAATTTCTGCTGGATGATGGGGTCCAGATGAATCTGGCAGGCCGCCTTGAACTCTGTGCTGGTCATGGGGGCCAGCGGATTGCCAACGCAGCTGATGGTTCCACCCGTGTTGATAACAGCAATTTTCAAGGCACTCTCCCTAGGCTTTTTATAACCCGGCAGATGTTATCCCTGCCGGTGCGCGATCGATTCTGCATTGAAAGCAGTTATTGCGCGCTGATCGCACATGCACATAGGCGATTTCTGCGCGTTCGAGAAGCTCTTGTGCGCGACTTGTTATTCTGGCGGTTTCGGTTACCGCTCCGGTGCCATAGACAATCCGATCATCATGGCCGTAGCCCCGCACAATATAATCCGGGCTGTCCAGCATGGGGGGCAGGATGTCGCCTTGGTCATAGCCGGTGCACTCTTCGGCGTGGATGAAAATCGGCCCGGTTTCGGCATAGGGCTGAAGGGTGGGAAACGGTCGATAGGCCAGCGTCAGATAAGGCGCACCCTCAGCAATTGGCCCAAGGCAATGGCGGCACTGGTAGCCACCGGGGCTCAAACCACGCTCTGGCGGGCAGCCGTAGGCATCCGTGGCACCGCTTCGATAGGCACGGGCAAGATCGTCAGGCATCGGCGTGAAGATGATAGAAGGCATAGGTCTGGCTCCTGTTATGAACACAAGCCAGACATGCCATGAAGCGGGCGGAGCAAACCACCCGTTTCCTGCGCCGTGCGCGAAACCTTACTGGGGACGCTGGATGTTGCTGTAAACGCTCATCAATTGTTTGATCCGCGTATCATAGGCTTTATCAATGCACGTCACATCGGCGTTGCAGGCCTGACGGGTTTTCAGCCAGGCGGTTTGCTGATCCTGCAACTCGCCGCGATTGCCCATGGGCAAAAGGCCAGACAGCAGATCGAAGGTCGTCACCATTTTGACGTCAAGATCATTCAGCGGGAGGTTGTCGCAGATAGCTTTTTCGTCGGCTTTCAGATCGGTCTTCGTGCAGTCAAAGCTGGCGGCATGGCCTGCCTGTGGTGCGACAATGCCAGTGAGGAGAATCACCATTGCCCATGGGATTAAAAGGGACGTCTTCATGGCCACCATCGCTGTCTCGTTTGCAATGTAAATGCAACGGCGCGCTGGGGCAATTGTTCCCGTTTCATGGCAATTTCATCGACATTACGCAGTGTTAATGTCGTTTAGCGTGTTATGACTTGAAATCAACGCAGTTTGCCACAATTTTCCCTTCATGACCCTATTTTGCTGAGATGAAACCTCCCATAGAACCAGTCGCAAGAATGAAGAGGATGCTTGTATGCGTGGCCTGAAAACTTTTGTCCCGGCGATCATGGCGGTGATTGTGCTGGCCGTTCCGTTGGTGGTGGCGCAGGAAACCAAAACGGTGCCAGCCAAAACGGTGCCGGAAAGCCGGCAGGACATGCAGATGTCTTTTGCGCCGCTGGTTAAAAAGACCCATGGGGCGGTGGTCAATGTCTATGCTGAGCGCATTGTGCAGCGTCGGACTAATCCTTTTGCCGGCGATCCGTTTTTTGAGCAGTTTTTTGGCCAACGCTTTCCCAACCGCACCGAAAAGCAATCCTCGCTTGGCTCTGGTGTGATTGTCGAATCAAACGGTACTGTCGTGACCAACAATCACGTGATTGAAGGTGCAGATGACATCAAGGTGGCGCTCTCCGATGGTCGGGAATATCCGGTCAAGGTGGTGCTGAAAGACAAGCGGCTGGATTTGGCCGTGTTGAAAATTGACGCCAGGGAAGAGCTGCCAACTCTGAAAATGGCCGATTCCGACAAGATTGACGTGGGTGATCTGGTGTTGGCGATTGGCAATCCGTTTGGTGTGGGGCAAACGGTTACCAGCGGCATTGTGTCGGGTCTTGCGCGCAATCAGGTGACAGATGGCGATTTTGGCTTTTTTATTCAGACGGATGCGTCCATCAATCCCGGCAATTCCGGTGGTGCGTTGATGAATATGAATGGTGAGCTGATCGGCATCAATACCGCGATTTTCTCCAGAGGTGGCGGATCAAACGGCATTGGTTTTGCCATTCCCGCCAATCTGGTCAAAGTGTTTCTGCAAGCAGCCGACAAGGGCGAAAAATCATTTGAGCGCCCCTATGTCGGCGCGACATTTGAGCCGGTCACTTCGGATGTGGCCGATGCGCTGGGCCTGAAAAACGTGCTGGGCGCGCTGGTGGTCAAGACGGTTGAAGGTGGCCCTGCCGACAAGGCCGGAATCAAGCCGGGGCAGGTGATCACCGCCGTCAATGGTCTGGTGGTGGAGCATCCTGATGCGCTGAACTATCGCCTGACCACAGCGGGGCTTGGCAAGCCGGTGGTGCTGACGGTGATTGAAGATGGCAGGCAGAAAGACATCAATCTGACGCTTGGCAGTGCGCCGGAAACCCGCCCGCGCGATGAGCGGACCTTGAGCGGCAATATTCCGTTTGATGGCGCAACGGTTGGCAATCTGTCGCCGCGTCTGGCCTATGATCTCAATATGTCAACGGATGCAACTGGCGTGGTGATTACCACAATTGCGGAAGGCTCTGTGGCCGAACGCCTTGGCTTTCAGCCGCATGACATCATTGTTGCCATCAATGGCACGGCTGTGGATTCGACTGCGCAACTGGCCACCATTGCCAAGAGCCAACCTGCCTTCTGGCGGGTGGAAATTGACCGCAACGGCCAACGTATCCGGCAGATGTTTCGATGAGTGATCTGTTTGCCCCTAAGCTGGATGAGGACATGGCGGCCAGACGGCCGCTGGCGGATCGGTTGCGACCGAAAACACTGGCTGAGGTGACGGGGCAGGATCATTTAACCGGGGCAGATGGTGTTTTGGCCCGGATGATTGCATCAGGATCGCTTGGCTCGATGATTTTCTGGGGGCCACCCGGAACGGGAAAAACCACGGTTGCCCGGCTTTTGTCTGGCGAGGCTGATCTGGCTTTTGAGCAGATTTCAGCGATTTTCTCTGGTGTTGCCGATCTGAAACGGGTGTTTGAGGGTGCGCGGGCGCGGCGCATGTCAGGCCGTCAGACCCTGCTGTTTGTCGATGAAATCCATCGCTTTAACCGCGGCCAGCAGGATAGTTTTCTGCCGGTGATGGAAGATGGAACGGTTATTCTGGTGGGGGCAACCACGGAAAATCCGTCGTTTGAGCTGAATGCCGCGCTTTTGTCACGGGCGCGGGTTTTGACCTTCAAGCCCCATGATGAGGCCAGCATCAAGACCCTGTTGCAACGGGCCGAAGAGGTGGAGGCAAAACCTCTGCCGCTGGACGAGGCCGCGCGGGAAAGCCTGATCCGCATGGCCGATGGCGATGGTCGCGCAGCGCTGACCCTGGCCGAAGAAGTCTGGCGTGCAGCTCGCTCCGGCGAGGTGTTTGATACCGAGGGCCTTGGTCGCATCGTTCAGCGTCGCGCACCTGTCTATGACAAGGGGCAGGATGGCCATTACAATCTGATTTCGGCGCTGCATAAATCCGTGCGTGGCTCAGACCCGGATGCCGCCCTTTATTATCTCTGCCGGATGTTTGATGCCGGTGAAGATCCGCTTTATCTTGGTCGTCGGCTGGTGCGCATGGCTGTGGAGGATATTGGCCTTGCCGACCCGCAGGCCTTGGTCATCTGCAATGCTGCCAAGGATGCCTATGACTATCTTGGCTCGCCGGAGGGGGAACTGGCGCTTGCGCAGGCCTGCGTTTATCTGGCGACGGCACCCAAATCCAATGCCGTTTATACGGCCTATAAATCGGCAATGCGGGCCGCCAAGGAGCATGGCTCACTGCTGCCGCCGAAGCATATTCTGAATGCTCCGACCAAGCTGATGAAGGGTGAGGGTTATGGCGATGGTTATCGCTATGATCACGACGAGCCGGACGCATTCTCAGGGCAGGATTATTTCCCGGAAAAAATGGGCCGCAAGACTTTTTACGATCCGCCAGAGCGCGGGTTTGAACGTGATATTCGTAAACGGCTGGAGTGGTGGTCGAAGCTGCGGCGAGAGCGCGGCTGAAATGTATGGGAAGGAATTGATCGTGAGTCGTGTTGAATCTGTGAGTCTGTCGTCACGTCATGCTTTTAGCAAAGAGCGCAAGGCGGAAATTACCTTGCTGGCCGGTCTTGGTGTGGAAGGCGATACTCATCTGGGCGTCACCGTGCAGCATCGCTCGCGTGTTGCCAAAGACCCAACCCAGCCCAACCTGCGGCAAGTCCATCTGATGCAGGGGGAGTTGCTGGATGAGCTGGCGCAGAAGGGGTTTGTGGTTGGGCCTGCTGATATGGGCGAGAACATACTGACACGCGGCATTGATGTGCTGGCGCTGCCGCGCGGGGCAAAGCTGCATCTGGGAGAGGTGGCTGTTGTGGAGGTGACAGGCCTGCGCAATCCCTGCAAGCAGATCAATGATTTTCAGCCTGGCCTGATGCAAGCCGTGCTGGATTATGACGCAGACGGACGCTTGATCCGCAAGGCGGGCGTTATGGCAATTGTGCTCACAGGCGGGGTTGTGCGTGTTGGCGATACGATCCATGTGGTGTTGCCCGATGCGCCACACCAACCGCTGGAAGCGGTATGATCAGCCTGCCTTGCGGGCTTTGATCGGCGGATTGGTCATTTTCACCGAGGATTCGGCCAATCCGTGATGACCTTCCATATCGACAATCAAATGCCAATGGGCCGATTCAGGCACGACAACCTTGATCGGAGCCTTTTTGGCAACCCCACCCGCATATTTATAGTCCAGACCTTCCTTGAAGCGCTGGAAGTTGGGAGCAGTCATCAAGCGTACATTGTTGATGGCTGAGAGTGAGATTTCCAGCACCGTGCCGCCGCGCAATTCTTTCAGGTCATAATGGGTAAAGCGAAAAGCTGGTTTGGACATTGTTCCTCCGCCCTTACAGCGCTTCTCACCATATATGGCGCACGGCGCTGTAGCAAAAACCTCTCTATTTTTTGTGTGCCTAAAATAGATGTGCTCTCTTAAAGAAGCGTAAGCAAGAGCGTGAAAATCCCACCTATATTGGGGGATTATTTGCCACAATGGAGGCGTATATGCGCCCAATTGGTGCCCTATGGTCTTGCTAGAAAGCTCATGCAAATCTCCAGTTTCCCCGCCTTGGCTTTGCCGGGTGGGGAGTTTTTTACTGGGGTTTGAAAGCGCGCAGGCGCAAGGCGTTGGAGAGTACGAACACGCTGGAGAGCCCCATGGCGGCCGCGGCAAACATCGGCGACAGCGTTACCCCATTCAGCGGATAAAGCACGCCTGCGGCAATCGGGATCAGCAAGACATTATAGCCAAAGGCCCAGAACAGATTCTGGCCGATATTGCGGATGACGGCCTGACTGAGGGCAATGGCCCGCGCCACTCCGTTCAGATTTCCCGACATCAACACCACATCGGCGCTTTCAATGGCAATGTCGGAGCCGGTGCCAACAGCAAGGCCAATATCGGCAGCGGACAGGGCCGGGGCGTCGTTGACGCCATCACCCACAAAGGCCAGCGTGCCAAATTGCTGGCGCAAGGCCGCAATAGCCGCCACCTTGCCACCGGGCAGCACTTCGGCAACGACCGTATCAATGCCCAGCTGGCTGGCAATGGCCTCCGCCGTTTTCTGGTTGTCGCCGGTGATCATGGCCACTTTCAGCCCCAGCGCGTGCAGGGCACGAATGGCCTGCGGGCTGCTGTCCTTGATGGGGTCGGCGACGGCAATCAGCGCGGCAGGCTGGCCATCCACAGCCAGATAAAGCGGCGTTTTGGCCTCGCGCGCCAGCCGTTTGGCGTCCGTTGCAAAGGCGCTGATGTCCATGCCATGGCGGGCGAGAGCGCGGTCGGCTCCGATGACGATAGCGTGGCCGGAAACAGTGCCGCGCACGCCAAAGCCGGGTTCAGCGATAAAATCACTCCCGTCAACTCTGTCAATTCCCTCTGCCTTGGCGGCCATGACGATCGCTTCGGCAATCGGGTGCTCGGAGCGGGCTTCCAGACTGCTGGCAAACGACAGAATGTCTGCACGTGAAAAGCCGTCTGCCAGAATAAGGTCTGTCAGTTCCGGCTTGCCCTTGGTCAGCGTGCCGGTTTTATCGAGTGCAACGACTTTCACATCTTTCAGCGCTTGCAGGGCCTCGCCTTTGCGAAACAGCACGCCCAGTTCGGCGGCTCTGCCTGTGCCCACCATGATCGAGGTTGGCGTGGCAAGCCCCATGGCGCAGGGGCAGGCAATGATCAGCACCGCCACCGCATTGACCAGCGCATAGCTGAGCGCTGGTGATGGTCCGATCAGTATCCAGATAAGGAAGGTGAGCAAGGCCGCCAGAATCACCGCTGGCACAAACCATCCGGTAATCCGATCAACCATGCCCTGAATAGGGAGTTTTGAGCCTTGCGCAGCCTCCACCATGCGGATGATATGGGCCAGCATGGTGTCAGAACCGACCTTTTCTGCCCGATAGCGAAAGGCACCATTTTTATTGATCGTTCCGCCGGTCACGAAATCCTCTTTGGCCTTTTCCACCGGCACCGGCTCTCCGGTAATCATCGATTGATCGACATAGGAATGGCCCTCGATGACAGTGCCATCGACCGGAATTTTTTCGCCCGGACGAATATCGATCACATCGCCTTTTTGAACCGTGTCGATCTCGATTTCCAGTATTACTCCATCGCGGATCACGCGCGCGGTTTTGGGCGAGAGGCCGATCAGCCGCTTGATTGCGTCACTGGTTTTGCCTTTGGCGCGACTTTCAAGCGTGCGGCCAAGCAACACCAGAGTGACAATCACCGCTGCCGCCTCATAATAAACATGCACGGCATTGGCGGGCATCAGGCCGGGGGCAAAGGTGGCAACAACAGAATAGATCCATGCGGCTGAAGCCCCCATCACCACCAGCGAATTCATATCGGGCGCAAGGCGAAAGAGGTTTGGTACGCCTTTGCGAAAAAAGCCGAAACCCGGCCCAAGCAGCACCAATGTGGTCAGAACGAATTGTCCTTGCCAGCTTCGCTCCATGCCAAGGGTTTCCATGACCCAGATATGCAGCGCCGGAATGAGATGCGAGCCCATTTCGATCACAAAGACCGGCAACGTGAGAATGCCCGAGAGAATCGTTAGCCGGATCAGTTTTTGCGTCTCGGCATCACGCAGATCCTTGCCCGGCTTCTGGGTTTCGGTGTGGCGCACGCTGTATCCTGCCTTGGTCACGGCGGCTTCCAGCGCGGACAGATCGGTGCCGGAGGTTCTGGTGACGGTGGCCCGCTCGGTGGCCAGATTGATGGAGGCTGATGTGACGCCCGCAACCGAGGCCAGCGCCTTTTCCACGCGCCGCACGCAGGATGCGCAGGTCATGCCCTCAATCTCAAGGTCACTGGTGTCCAGGCGGGGCGTGTAGCCCGCTTTGCTGATGGCAGCGATGACGCCAGGAAGGCTGGCTTTGTCGCTCAATTCCACACTGGCCTTTTCGGTGGCGAGATTAACTGACGCACTTGCAACCCCCGGCACGCTGACAATGGCTTTTTCCACCCGCCGCACGCAGGAGGCACAACTCATACCGTCGATTGCAATCGTGGTGGAAATTGTGGCGGCAAAGGATGTGGTGGCTGTCATCGGCTTTGGTCCTTGTTTCAGGAGGGCCTCCCATCAATAGGGCTTCCCATAGGGGTAAGGTCAATACCTGCTTGAAAGAATAATCCGACCCCGCTCTTAAGCGTGCTGGGTGGTGAGACCAATTGAGACGCATCGCCGCAGCTTGACTTAAGTCAAGGCTGATATGTGCAGATCATGGAATGACTTCCATAACAGGGGGTCGTTTCATGAAACCAGATTTGGCTGAACAACACGCGCCGGAAGGCGTGGAGCAGTTTACGGCGCAGCCCGTCAACTCAGCAAAAATCCGTGAGCCGCTTTACGAGGCCCGCAAGAAGATTTTTCCCAAGCGGGCCTCGGGCCGGTTTCGCCGTTTTAAATGGCTGATCATGGCCATTACGCTTGGCATTTATTATCTGACGCCTTGGTTGCGCTGGGATCGCGGTGCCTATGCGCCGGATCAGGCCGTTCTGATTGATCTGGCCCATCGCCGGTTCTATTTCTTCTTTATCGAGATCTGGCCGCAGGAGTTTTTCTTTGTTGCCGGCCTTTTGGTCATGGCGGGTTTTGGGCTGTTTCTCATCACCTCTGCCGTGGGGCGGGCGTGGTGTGGTTATACCTGTCCGCAAACGGTGTGGGTTGATCTGTTTCTGGTGGTGGAGCGCGCCATCGAGGGAGATCGCAACGCCCGCATCAAGCTGGACGGCGCCCCATGGAGTTTCAACAAGCTCTGGCGGCGGGTGACAAAACATGCCGTCTGGATTGCCATTGGTGTGCTGACGGGCGGTGCATGGATTTTCTATTTTGCTGATGCGCAGGAATTGTTGAAGGATTTCGTCACCGGCGAGGCGGCGTCGATTGCCTATGTGACTGTGGCCATCCTGACGGCCACCACCTATGTTTTTGGCGGGCTGATGCGCGAGCAGGTCTGTATTTACATGTGCCCATGGCCACGTATTCAGGGGGCGATGCTGGATGAAAACTCGCTGGTGGTCACCTATAATGACTGGCGGGGCGAGCCGCGTTCGCGCCATGCCAAAAAGGCCGCAGCAGCAGGCCAGCCCGTGGGCGATTGTGTGGATTGCAACGCCTGTGTGGTCGTCTGTCCCATGGGCATTGATATTCGAGATGGCCAGCAGCTGGAATGTATCACCTGCGCTCTTTGTATTGATGCCTGTGATGGGGTGATGGATAAAACCGGCAAGCCGCGCGGGCTGATCGCCTATTCCACGCTTGCCGAATATGATTCGAATATGGCGCTGGCCACAGACAATGGCGCGGGTGCGATTGACCCAGCGAGAGTGCGCACGCCCGATGGCGGGTTTGTTGATGCTGTTCGCCATTTTAACTGGCGTGTGATCTTGCGGATGCGGACCCTGCTGTATATCGGCGTCTGGTCGGCGGTGGGGGTTGCATTGCTTGTGGCGTTGCTGACCCGTGAGCGGCTGGACATGAACGTTTTGCACGATCGCAATCCGCAATATGTGCTGGAATCCAATGGCTCTATCCGCAACGGGTATACGGTTCGATTGCTCAACATGATCCCGGAGCCGCGTGATTTGACAGTGACATTGGAAGGCTTGCCAGAGGCCACCATGAAGATCAACGGAATGCAGGATACCTCAGGTCGCTCCATCACCGTGTCTGTTGAGCCGGACGAGGCAACAACGCTGAAAGTATATGTCACCGTACCAAAGGCGCAGGCCAATGCCGCGTCA
The DNA here is from genome assembly GCF_014204625.1 of Gillisella vitis. Taxonomy (GTDB): domain Bacteria; phylum Pseudomonadota; class Alphaproteobacteria; order Rhizobiales; family Rhizobiaceae; genus Allorhizobium; species Allorhizobium vitis_F. Next base: position 284,245 of record NZ_JACHLU010000004.1, read on the forward strand.
GAGACCTTCCAGTTTGTGGTCAGCGATCCGCTCTCGGGGGAAAGGGCCATCAACAAAGCGACATTCAACGGGCCGGGGGATAAGGAATGACCAGCAGAATCAGAAAACCGTTTGTGTTCACCGGCTGGCACATGCTGGCCATCATGTGCAGCTTCTTTGGCGTGATCATCACCGTCAATTTCACCATGGCCTATTATGCCAGCCATAGCTGGAGTGGCATGGTGGTGAGCAATACCTACGTTGCCAGCCAGCAATTCAACAGCAAAACCGCTGAAATCGGTAAATTGCTGGCCACGGGCATTCGGGGAGCCATCAGGGTGGAGAAGGGTGAGATCAGCTATGATCTGTCCATTCCCGGTCAAGGTCCGGTGATTGCCGATGAGGTGGTGGCCAATTTCAAGCGTCCGGTTGGCACCCAGCAGGATTTTTCCATCACGCTTTTGCCTGCGGCGGCTGGCCACTTCACGGGCAGCCATCCTGTCGATGACGGCCACTGGATTGTCGAAACCATTGCCAGGCGCGATGGCAAGCTGGTGATGCATGAGGCAAACCGCATTGCGGTGATTGGGGGGCAATAATGAGCTGCTGTGCAGCGGGAACGGAATCGGCGCTTGATCTGGCGCAGGCCGCAGCCCTTTTGCCGTCGACGGAAGAAATAAGATTGGCGAGCCGACAGCTCGGCGATGGCGCATTTCAGGTCGATTTCAGTGTTCCCGGCGTGTATTGCGGGGCCTGTATCACCACGCTGGAAGCGGCATTAAAAAAGCTCGCTGCCGTGGAAAAGGCCCGCGTCAATCTTTCAACCCGCCGTGTCAGCGTGATCTGGCGCGATGCCGATGGGCAGAGTTTTGATCCGGCCGTTGTGGCGCGCACCATTGCGGCCCAAGGCTATGCCTGCCACCTGTTCAGTCCGCAGGAAGAGGATGCCGATCAGCAGTTGAAGCAATTGATCCGTGCTGTTGCCGTTTCAGGCTTTGCAGCGGTCAATATCATGCTGCTGTCCATTTCCATCTGGTCCGGTGCCGATGCGGCCACCCGTGATCTGTTTCACTGGATTTCGGCGCTGATTGCTGCTCCGGCCCTGATTTATGCGGGACGCTTCTTCTTTCAATCGGCATGGACTGCGCTCCGGCATGGCCGCAGCAATATGGATGTGCCCATCGCCATTGGCGTCAGCCTGTCCTATTTTTCCTCGCTGTGGGAAACCATTCACCACGGCGAACATGCCTATTTTGATGCCACGGCCTCTCTACTGTTCTTTTTGCTGATTGGTCGAACGCTGGATCATATGATGCGCAATCGGGCGCGCTCTGCCATCAGCGGTCTGGCAAGGCTCAACCCGCGTGGCGCAACCGTGGTGGGGGCCGATGGCAGCCGCGATTATCGACCTGTGGATGACATCCGGGTTGGTGAGCACATCGCCATTGCCGCAGGCGAGCGCATTCCGGTGGATGGTGTGGTGCTGGCCGGTCGCAGCGATCTGGATCGTTCCATTGTCAATGGCGAGAGTGTGCCGCTGCCGATTGGTGTGGGTGATGCGGTGCAGGCGGGGACGTTGAATCTCACCGGCTCATTGACCATTGAGAGCACGGCACAGGCGCGTGATTCGTTTCTGTCTGAAGTCATTCGGCTGATGGAAGCGGCGGAAGGCGGGCGGGCACATTACCGCCGCATTGCCGACCGCGCTGCCCAGCTTTATGCGCCGGTGGTGCATCTTCTGGCGCTGACCTCCTTTGTGGTCTGGGGGCTGTATGATGGGGACTGGAAACATGCGCTGATGGTGGCCATTGCCGTGCTGATCATCACGTGCCCCTGTGCGATTGGTCTTGCTGTGCCGGTGGTGCAGGTGGTGGCGGCAGGCAGGCTGTTTCAAATGGGAATCATGGTCAAGGATGGTGCAGCGATGGAGCGTCTGGCTTTGGTGGATGCTGTTGCGTTTGATAAAACCGGAACGCTGACCATTGGCCGTCCACGCCTGATCAACAGCGAAGGCTCCAGTCCCGAAATTCTGGCCATTGCCTCTGGCCTTGCCGCCCATTCGCACCATCCCCTGTCGCAGGCTCTTTGCCGGGCGGCGGCAGGAAAAAGTCGCGCTTTTGCATCAGTGCAGGAGTTTCCCGGGCGTGGTGTTGAGGGGGAGGCTGAAGAAGGGCGCTATCGTCTCGGCAATCGTCTTTTTGCGCTTGCCCAGACGGATGATGGTGGTGTGGATATTGCAGCGTCAGAGGTTGTTCTGTCGCTGAATGGTTACGCATTGGCGCATTTCTTGTTTGAAGACAGCGTGCGGCCGGGCTCGCAACAGGCTGTTGCCGAGTTGAAAGCAGATGGCCTGCCTTTGACCATTCTGTCAGGGGATCGGGAACCCTCCGTTGCGGCGCTGGCGGCAACACTTGGCATTGCGGATTTTCATGCAGGGCTTGCGCCCGCCGAAAAAGTTGAGTTCTGCAAGGCGCAGGAACAGGCTGGTCATTACCTTCTGATGGTTGGCGATGGCATTAATGATGCGCCGGCGTTGACAGCGGCTTATGTGTCCATGGCTCCGGCCACGGCATCAGATGTGGGCAGGCAGGCTGCGGATTTTGTATTTTTGCATGACAGTCTGGATGCTGTTCCCTTTGCCATGGATGTGTCGCGTCGGGCAGGGCGGTTGATCAGGGAAAACTTCATTCTGGCGATTGGCTATAATGTTCTGGCGGTGCCGATTGCACTTTTGGGCTATGCGTCGCCGCTGATTGCGGCTGTGGCCATGTCCACATCCTCCATGCTGGTTGTGGTCAATGCCCTGAGGCTGAACCAGCTGGATCGTATCAATGTTGCCTCCTCCGCAAAAAGTGATCTTGCCCTATGAACATGCTGATCTATCTCATTCCTATCGCCCTGTTCATGGGCGCTATCGGGCTTGTGGCATTTCTCTGGTCGCTCAAATCCGGCCAGTATGATGACATGGATGGGGCAGCGTGGCGGGTGATTACACAGGATGACGATAATCCTGACGTTTGAAGTTACCTTTCACCTTGCCCGATCCTCAAAGGAGTGCCAAAACAGCCTCCTTGATTTTTGGTAGATGAATTGGAGCATTCACATGCAACAGGCGGAAATCGGATTGATCGGTCTCGGCGTCATGGGGTCTAATCTGGCGCTCAATATTGCCGAGAAAGGCAATCGCATTGCGGTTTTCAACCGCACCCCCGCCCGCACCCATGAGTTTTTGGCGGAAGCGGGTGATCTGGCCGGAAACATCATTGGTTGCGATACCATTGAAGAATTTGTTGCTGCCATCCGCCCGCCGCGCCCGATCATCATCATGATCAAGGCTGGCGATGCCGTGGATCAGCAGATGGAACTGCTGAAACCCCATCTTGCTGCCAATGACATCATGATTGATGCTGGCAACGCCAACTTCCGCGATACCATCCGCCGTTTTGATAATCTGAAAGATTCCGGCCTGACCTTCATCGGCATGGGCGTGTCGGGCGGTGAAGAAGGTGCGCGCCATGGCCCTTCCATCATGGTGGGTGGCCTTGAAGAGAGCTGGAAGCGCGTGGAGCCGGTGCTGACTTCGATCTCTGCCAAGTTCAAGGGCGATCCGTGCGTGGCATGGCTGGGCAATGATGGCGCTGGCCATTTCGTCAAGACCATCCACAATGGTATTGAATATGCCGATATGCAGATGATTGCCGAAATCTACGGCATTCTGCGTGATGGTCTTGGCATGTCTGCCAGCGAAATTGGCGATGTGTTTGGTCAGTGGAACAAGGGTCGCCTTAATTCCTACCTGATCGAGATCACCGAAAAGGTGTTGAAGGCCACAGACCCGATCACCGGCAATGCCATGGTTGACATGATTGTGGATGCCGCAGGCCAGAAGGGCACGGGCAAATGGTCGGTGATTGAAGCCCAGAACATGGGTATTGCAGCAACCGGTATTGAAGCTGCCGTGGCTGGCCGTGTGCTATCATCGCAAAAGAAAGAGCGCGTGGCCGCTGAAGCCATCTTTGGCCTTCCAAAGCCAACCGACAAGCCACATGATGGCATGGCCTTCCTTGCTGATCTCGAAAGTGCGTTGCTGGCCGCCAAAATTGCGGCCTATGCGCAGGGTTTTGCCGTGATGGCCGCGGCCTCTAAGGAGTTTGGCTGGTCCTTGCCCATGCCGACCATTGCCAAAATCTGGCGCGAAGGCTGCATTATCCGCTCGCAGTTCCTCGATGAAATCACCTCTGCCTTTACCAGGGAGCCGGATGTTGCCAACCTGATTGTCACGCCTGCCTTTGCGCAGATGGTCAAGGACAGCGATGGTGCCTTGCGTCGCGTGGTGTCTTATGCGGCGCTGTCTGGCCTGCCCATTCCAGCCCTGTCCTCGGCGCTGTCCTATTTTGACAGCTACCGACGTGGCCGTGGCACGGCCAACCTCATTCAGGCCCAGCGCGATTTCTTTGGTGCTCACGGCTTTGATCGGGTCGATGGCAAGGAATATCATCACGGCCCATGGGGCAGCGGTGCAGCGATCTATTGATAGATTGTCTGATTAAAGCATGTCGCGTTTTATTGTCCTCAATAAAACGATAACGTCCATGCGAAAAAGAAAGAGCTAAAGCCTGTCGCAGTGAATCCTATTCACTGCGACAGGCTTTAGATGACTGTGAACAGCCCAATTCTTTCAGGATTGGGCTGTTTTACTCTTCCCAGACGGGCTGGCTTATACCTTGCAACAGGTGCGGTTTGACGCCATCAATGCTGGCAATCACGGCTTTGGCCAGTTCGCGGCCTGCGATGCGAAAATCCTCGCGGGCCGTAATGATTTTCGGCATGATCCAGTTGAGGATCGGCATGGATTGTTTGGAGACGAGATCGACACTGTCTCCCACATGTTGGCCCGCTGCTTCAACGCCGGCATTGACGGCAATGGCAGCACTGCTGGCCGAGCAGACAATGCCGTCTGGTGCATCAGGCGAGCGCATCAAGGCCTCAGTGGCAAGGCGGATGCTTTCCAAAGGTGCATCAATGTCAATGTCGATCATGACTTCATGAAGCCCGTGGGCACGGATGCCAGCGCGAAAGCCATCTCTTGTGTGGGTGAAATAGGTCAGCTTGCTGGGTGGTCCCAACAGTGCAATGCGCTTGCGTCCGCGCGCTGCCAGCCTGTCAACCGCCTCGCGGGCAAAGCGCTCGTTGTCGAAATCATAATAGGGGTGGATTGCACCAGCTGCGGTGCGCCCGTGGGTGGCAAAGGGCAGGCCGCGTTCCAGCAGCAGGTTGATGCGGGGATCATCCGGTTCTGTGCGTGAGATGATGATGCCGTCAGCGGAGCCGGTGTCGAGAATATAGCGCACGGCCTGCATGGGATCTTTGCTATGGGAGTGCGGTGTGACGACAATGTGGTAAGGCGTATTGGACAAAACTTCCGAGATGCCAAACATGATCTGGCTGCTAAAGCCCATGATCTCTTCATCAATGCTCAGCACCAGGGCAATCACATTGGTCTTGCCAGTTCGAAGCCGCACACCAGCACGATTGGGCTGATACCCGAGTTGACGCGCCACCATACGCACCCGCTGCTTGGTCTCGGCACCAATATCAGGCGCATCCTTCAGGGCGCGCGACACCGTGGTAATACCAAGCCCGGTCATGAAGGCTATGGTTTTCAGTGTTGGCCGCTCTTTCATCGATGCGGAGGAATCCGCCGCTTTCGTGCTTTGTTTCAGATCATCATCCATTGAAATTCCACCTGAAGAAAGCTGTGTTTACACGTGTCTGACCTGTTTTCGCAAGGGCGTGATTGCGCGTCTGGTTTTGATGAAAGAGAGTTAATCTGAAACGTTACAGTGAAAAAGTCCAGTGCTGAAAACTGAAAAAATACAATCAAAAGAAGTTGTATTTTAATATGTGCTTATTTTGCAATGGCGAAGCATATCTGGTGAAATTTTGAGAAATTACGGAAAAATATGATTTTTTCGATGATATTGCGACGCAAAATCGTCTGTTTTTGCCAATCAGCAGGTGTTATTTTTCGTCGCTTTTTGAGGGGTAAATAATTCATAAATATTTTTTATCTTCATGGTTGCGTCCTTTGAGGCTTTGACATAGGATTTTTCTGCAACGTTTCAGTTGGGGAGGAGACCTAATGAATATCCGGTGCATTGCGGCCATTTTGGCCGCTACCGTGGCTATGCCGTTTGGCATGGCGCACGCGACCGATCTGGAAGTAACCCATTGGTGGACGTCGGGCGGGGAGGCGGCGGCTGTTGCCGAGCTTGCCAAGGCTTTTGATGCCACCGGCAACAAATGGGTGGATGGTGCCATTGCCGGCTCTGGCGGCACAGCCCGTCCCATCATGATCAGCCGGATCACCGGCGGCGATCCGATGGGTGCCACGCAGTTCAACCACGGACGTCAGGCGCAGGAGCTGGTGGAGGCCGGTTTGATGCGCGATTTGACGGATGTGGCCACCAAGGGCCACTGGAAAGATGTGATCAAGCCCGCAAGTCTGCTGGATAGCTGCACCATTGATGGCAAAATCTATTGTGCGCCGGTCAATATCCATTCCTGGCAATGGCTGTGGCTGTCCAATGCTGCCTTTAAAAAGGCGGGTGTTGAGATGCCCAAAAACTGGAATGAGTTTGTGGCTGCGGGGCCTGCCTTGCAAAAAGCCGGTATCCAGCCTTTGGCTGTCGGTGGTCAGCCGTGGCAGACCACCGGGTTGGTTGATACGCTGATTATCTCGCTGGGCGGCAAAGACCTCTACATGAAGGTTTTCAAAGACAGAGACGCCGCGACGATTTCTGGTCCGGAAATGGCCAAAATTTTTAAGGCGGTTGATGACGCCCGCAAGCTTGCCAAGGGCACCAATGTGCAGGACTGGAATCAGGCCACCAATATGGTGATTACTGGCAAGGCCGCAGGTCAGGTCATGGGCGACTGGGCGCAGGGTGAATTTCAGCTTGCCGGGCAGGTGGCGGGTAAGGATTACTCCTGCTTGCCGGGTCTGGGCTTGAATGAATATCTTACCGCCGGTGGCGACGCCTTCTATTTCCCCAAGCTGAAGGATGAGGCAAAATCGAAAGCGCAGGATGTTCTGGCGGAAACCATTGTTGATCCGAAAGTGCAAGTGGCTTTCAACCTTAAAAAGGGCTCGCTGCCCATTCGTGGCGATGTGGACTTGGCCTCTGCCAATGATTGCATGAAAAAGGGCCTTGCGATTTTGGCCAAGGGCAATGTGCTGCAAAGCACAGATCAGATGCTCTCTGCGGATACGCAAAAGCAGAAAGAAGACCTGTTCTCGCAGTTCTTTGCCAATCCCTCAATGACGCCAGAGGCGGCACAGAAGCGCTTTGCTGAAATTCTGGCAGACGCTGATTGAGACTGCTGTTTTACACGCCAATCTCTTGACGTGTCGTCACCCTCGGGCCTGTCCCGAGGGTCTGCCAACGCGAAACAAGGTCATTGATATTGTTTTGTCCTTGAGTGTCGGCAGGGGAAATGGGCAGTTTTTTCAATTTTGAGGCTGTGAGAAGAGGAGGTTGCTCTGATGATGGCCAAAGGCCAAACCGCGCGACCAAGCCGCTGGCTGCGCAATCTGAATGCAAAGATTGCATCAATCCCGATGATCCTGATCGCTGTGGTGATCTTCTTCGGGGGCAGCCTATGGACGGTCGTTTATTCCTTTACCAATTCCAAGCTTTTGCCCCGGCTGAAATTTGTCGGGCTGGATCAATATGACCGTCTTTGGAGTTCCGCCCGCTGGATTGTCTCCATTGAGAATCTCGCCATTTATGGCGTGTTATCGCTGATTTTCAGTCTGGTTATCGGCTTTGTGCTGGCGGCGCTGATGGATCAGAAAATCCGCTTTGAAAACGTATTCCGCACGATTTTTCTCTATCCCTTTGCCCTGTCCTTCATTGTCACGGGTCTGGTGTGGCAATGGATTCTCAATCCCGAATTTGGCATTCAGTCAATCATTCGCTCGCTTGGTTTTGCCAATTTCAATTTCGACCCGCTCTATAATCCCTCCATCGTCATCTACGGCATTCTGATTGCCGGGCTGTGGCAAGGCACGGGGCTGGTGATGTGCCTGATGCTGGCTGGCCTGCGCGGCATTGATGAGGATATCTGGAAGGCATCACGGGTTGATGGCATTCCGGCCTGGAAAACCTATCTGCTCATCATCATTCCGATGATGCGTCCGGTGTTTATCACCACGCTGGTCATCATCACCAGCGGCATCGTCAAGGTCTATGATCTGGTGGTGGCGCAAACCAGTGGCGGCCCCGGCATTGCCTCGGAAGTGCCCGCCAAATATGTTTATGACTATATGTTTCAGGCGCAAAATCTGGGGCAGGGCTTTGCCGCCTCCACCATGATGCTGCTCACTGTCGCCATTATTGTCATCCCATGGGCCTATCTGGAATTTGGAGGGCGCAAGCGTGGCTGACCGTTCCATTATCAAATTATCCGATCATATCAGTCCTGAAAAACGCCTGAAAGACGGGCCGCAGGGGGCGAAGCCAAAGCGGGTGCTGTCTCCGCGCAACATCATGCTCTACGGTATTCTGTTTGTGGCAGCGGCCTATTATCTCTTGCCGCTCTACGTCATGGTGGTGACATCGCTGAAGGGTATGCCGGAAATCCGCATGGGCAATATCTTTTCGCCGCCTGTGGAAATCACCTTTGAGCCATGGGTGAAGGCATGGAGCGAGGCCTGCACAGGGCTGAATTGCGACGGGTTGTCGCGCGGATTCTGGAACTCTGTGCGCATTACCGTTCCTTCAACGCTGATTTCAATCCTGATTGCCTCTGTCAGCGGCTATTCACTGGCCAACTGGCGGTTCAAAGGGGCCAATCTGTTCTTTGCCGTGCTGGTGGTCGGGGCCTTCATTCCCTATCAGGTGATGATCTATCCGATTGTGATTATCCTGCGGGAAGTGGGCATTTATGGCTCGCTGTCCGGTCTGGTGATCGTTCACACCATTTTTGGGATGCCGATCCTCACGCTGCTGTTTCGCAATTATTTCTCGTCGCTGCCGGAGGAACTGTTCAAGGCAGCGCGTGTGGATGGGGCAGGGTTCTGGCAGATCTATTTCCGCATCATGCTGCCCATGTCGCTGCCGATTTTTGTGGTGGCAATGATCTTGCAGGTCACAGGCATCTGGAACGACTTTCTGTTCGGCGTGGTGTTCACCCGGCCAGAATATTACCCGATGACGGTGCAGCTCAACAATATCGTCAACTCGGTGCAGGGCGTGAAGGAATATAACGTCAACATGGCCGCGACGATTTTAACAGGCGCCGTTCCCCTGATTATCTATTTCGTCTCTGGGCGCCTGTTTGTGCGCGGTATCGCCGCTGGCGCTGTGAAGGGGTAAATCATGAATACCAGTGTTTCTATCCGTGACCTTTCCTTGAATTTTGGTGCCGTGACGGTGCTGAAAGACCTCAATCTCGATATTGCCGATGGTGAGTTTCTGGTGCTGCTCGGCTCATCGGGCTGTGGCAAATCCACTTTGCTCAATTGCATTGCCGGACTTCTGGATGTGTCGGAAGGCCAGATTTTCATCAAGGACAAAAACGTCACCTGGGAAGAACCCAAGGACCGCGGCATCGGCATGGTGTTTCAGTCCTACGCGCTCTATCCGCAGATGACGGTGGAGAAAAACCTCTCCTTCGGTCTGCAAGTGGCGAAAATGCCAAAGGAAGAGATCGACAAGCGCGTGGCGCGGGCCTCCGAGATTCTGCAAATCGGCCCGCTTTTGAAGCGCAAACCCGCCGAACTGTCCGGTGGTCAGCGCCAGCGTGTGGCCATTGGCCGGGCGCTGGTGCGCGATGTGGATGTGTTTCTGTTCGATGAGCCGCTGTCCAATCTCGATGCCAAACTGCGGGCGGAACTGCGCGTGGAAATCAAACGGCTGCACCAACAGCTGAAAAACACCATGATCTATGTGACCCATGATCAGATCGAGGCGCTGACGCTGGCAGATCGCATTGCGATTATGAAAAATGGGGTGATCCAGCAGCTTGATGATCCGATGACCATTTATAATCGTCCGCGCAATCTGTTCGTCGCTGGCTTCATTGGTTCGCCATCCATGAACTTCTTCAAAGGCCAATTGGTAGAAAAGAACGGTGCCGTGGTGTTTTCCAGCGGTGGCGTCGATTTTGCCCTGAACGGCTATGATGCAGACACCAGATTGGATGCAGGCCGCGAGGTTATTCTGGGCGTTCGGCCGGAGCATATCGCTGTCGATGCGGCCAGTGACATGGCCCACGCGGCCACGGTGGATATTGAAGAGCCCATGGGGGCCGATAACCTGCTGTGGCTGAAACTGGCCGGGCAAAGCCTGTCGGTGCGTATTGCCGGAACACGGCGTTATGCGCCGGGAAGCTCGGTCAATCTGTCCTTCGATATGTCGGTGGCATCGCTGTTTGATGCGAAGACAGAAGTGAGGCTGTGAGCGCGATGTCTGAAACCAATCTCGACCTTTCCGGCCCATGGCAGCTTGCTACAGCAGAGGGCGAACATGCTTGCACCATCACCATTCCCGGCGATGTGCATAGCGCGCTCCATGCTGCGAATATTATTCCCGATCCCTATTTCGGGCGCAATGAAGAGCAGGTGCAATGGGTGGCTGAGGCCGATTGGGTGCTGACACGTAGCTTCACCGTGGATCACGTTGAAGGTGATTGGTATCTGGATATTGATTATCTCGATACCGTGGCCGTGGTGTTCATCAATGATGTTCCGGTGCTGTCCGCCGACAATTGCTTTCGCCGCTATCGGCCTGATGTGAGTGCAGCGCTTCAGCCGGGCGAAAACTCCATTCGCATTGTCATCCACTCCAGCATCAAGGCGGGAGAAGAGAGACAGGCACGCCAGCCTTTTTATGTGCCATACCACCCCGGCAATTCGCCGATTGCCAATGGCAATATGCTACGCAAACCCCAGTGCCATTTCGGTTGGGATTGGAACATTGCCATTGCGCCCTTGGGTCTCTACGGCACGGTGGCCCTTCGCAAGCTGGACCCGGCGCGGATCGAGCATGTGGAAACCCGGCAACTTCACCAGACCGATGGTCGGGTGGAACTGACGGTGAGGGTGACGCTCTATGCCAGTGCGCCCGCTGTGGTGCCGGTGCATTTCGAATTTGATGGTGAGCGGGTGCGGCTTGACTGCGGCGTCAATGCCGGAGAAACGGTGATCAGTCATGTGTTCGAGGTCGAAAATCCGCGCCTGTGGTGGCCTGCTGGCAGCGGCGAGCAGGCGCTTTATACTCTAAGCGTCGATGTGCCGGGCGAGCGGGTGGAAAGGCAGATTGGCCTTCGCACCATCGAGCTTTTGACCGATGCTGATGAAGCGGGCAGCCGTTTTGCCTTCCGGGTCAATGGCCGGGAAGTTTTCTGCCGTGGTGCCAACTGGATTCCTGCCGATGCGGTGTTTTCCAAATCCTCACCAGAAAAAACCGAAGACCTGCTGCAATCGGCTGTTGATGCCAACATGAACATGATCCGCGTCTGGGGCGGCGGCTTTTATGAGCCGGATTGGTTCTATGATCTGTGCGACCGAATGGGGTTGATGGTCTGGCAGGATTTTATGTTCTCCTGCAATCTCTACCCTTGCACCGAAGACTTCCTCGATAATGTGGCTAAGGAGGTCGATTATCAGGTTCGTAGGCTTTCAAGCCATCCTTCGATTGCCCTTTGGTGTGGCGATAACGAATTGGTCGGCGCGCTGACGTGGTTTGAGGAAAGCCGCAACAATCGGGATCGCTATCTGGTGGCCTATGACCGCCTGAACCGGGTGATAGAGCAGGGCGTCAAGCGTGCCTTCCCGCAAGGCATCTGGTGGCCGTCCAGTCCGGCGTCCGGTTATCTGGATTATGGTGATGCGTGGCACGCCGATGGCTCTGGCGATATGCACTATTGGTCCGTCTGGCACGAGAACAAAAGCTTTGACAATTACCGCAGCGTCAAGCCGCGCTTCTGCTCGGAGTTCGGTTTTCAGTCCTACACATCCTTGCCCGTGATCGAGAGTTTTTCCGAGCCAAAGGATATGAACATTGCATCACCCGTGATTGAACTGCACCAGAAAAACGCGGGCGGCAATGAGCGGATTGCGGGCACCATGTTCCGCTATTTCCGCTTTCCCAAGGATTTTGCCAATTTTGTCTATCTCAGCCAGATCCAGCAGGGCTTGGCCATCAAGACGGCGGTGGACTATTGGCGATCCTTGAAACCCCATTGCATGGGCACGCTCTATTGGCAGCTCAACGACACATGGCCCGTGGCCTCGTGGTCCAGTCTGGATTACGGCGGCAACTGGAAGGCCATGCACTACATGGCCAAGCGGTTCTTTCAGCCCGTTGCGGTGGCCGCTATTCCAGATGGAGAGACAATCCAGTTTTCCATGGTCAATGACACGGCAGAGAGTGTGACGATTGATCTGGAGGTGTTTGCGCTGACACTGGATGGTCAACGCATTCCTCTTGCATCGGCCCAGAGTGATTGCGGGCCGGATAAAGCGGCCATTCTAACGTCCATCAACACATCAGAAAAATTCTTTAATGATATGATTTTATGGAATTTTACTGCATCAAATGGCATGGCTGGTGAGGGCCATTATCTGCATGGCACCTATAAGGCGCTTGAGCTTTTGCCATCTGGCCTGAGCCATGATGTGGCGGCGAAAGCCGATGGCAGTGTTGAGCTGACCATCACCGCCACTGGCCTTGCGCTGTTTGTGATAGTGGAGAGCGCCACACCCGGTCGCTACAGCGACAATGCCTTTGATCTCACCGCAGGCGAAAGCCGCACCATCATCTTTACCCCATCTGCGCCTTTGCCGTCTGGCGAGGTGCCAGCCTTTCGGCTTTACGACCTTCATTCCTGCCAGACGGTAGGATGAGGGTGTTTCATGCGCCTGTATTCAGGGCGCGATCGATTATCTTTCAGGAGGAGATGTCCATGACGAAGCTTGGTTTTCAAATTTACAGCGCACGTAATTTTCAGCCCTACTCTGACGTTTTCAAAAAACTCGCGGCGGCTGGCTACAGCCATGTGGAAGGCTTTGGCGGCGTCTATGGTGATCTTGATACCGCCGGTCTCAAGGCGCTTCGCGCTGATCTGGATGCCAATGGCCTGACCATGCCAACCGGCCATTTTGGCATTGATATGCTGGAAAAAGATCCGGGCCGTGCGCTGGAAATTGCTGAAGTGCTTGGCATGACAGCCATCTATTGCCCTTACCTCTTGCCCGATCAGCGCCCAACAGATGCCGCTGGCTGGTTTGCTTTTGGCCAACGTCTGGAAGCCGCTGGCAAGCCATTTGTAGCGGCGGGCCTGACCTTTGGCTGGCACAATCATGATTTTGAGTTTGCCACATTGGCGGACGGCTCCACCCCGCAAGAGCAGATTTTTGCAGGCGGCCCAGCGTTGAAATGGGAAGCTGACCTTGCCTGGGTGGTGCGTGGCGGAGCTGATCCGTTTGCGTGGATTGAAAGCTACGGCAAGCGGATTACGGCGGTTCACGTCAAGGATATAGCACCGGCTGGCGAAAACAAGGATGAGGATGGCTGGGCCGATGTTGGCCATGGCACGGTGGATTGGAAGGGGCTGGTGGCAGCGCTGGCCAAGTACAATGTCGCGCATTATGTGGTGGAACACGACAACCCCAACGACATTGATCGCCTGATCATCCGCTCAATTGCATCCTTCAAAAGCTTTTGATTTTATAGCGTTAGAAAGGTTTCATCATATGGAACGCGAACTTGGTGTTGGCATCATTGGATGCGGTAATATCTCCACCGCCTATTTCACTCTTGCCCCGCTGTTCAAGGGTATCAAGGTTGTTGCGTGTAGCGATATTAACATGAATGCCGCCGAACTGCGGGCCGAAGAATTTGGCGTGAAAGCCCAAACGGTGGATGAATTACTCGCCAATCCTGAGGTGGATGTTGTGGTCAATCTGACCATTCCAGATGCGCATTACCCTGTCTCCAAGCAGATTCTGGAAGCGGGCAAACACGTCTATTCCGAAAAGCCGCTGGTGTTGAGCCTTGAACAAGGCGAAGACCTGCGCCGGATTGCCAAAGAAAAAGGCCTCTCGGTTGGCTGCGCACCCGATACATTTCTGGGCGGCTCCCATCAGTTGGCCCGCAAATATATCGATGAGGGTGGCATTGGCCGCGTCACCTCCGGCACCTGCCATGTGATGAGCCCCGGCATGGAAATGTGGCATCCCAACCCGGATTTCTTCTTCCTGCCTGGCGGCGGGCCAATCCTTGATCTGGGGCCGTATTACATTGCCAATCTCATCAACCTGATTGGTCCGGTGAAGCGTGTTGGCGCGCTGACGTCGATGGCCAGCGAGATCCGCACCATCACCAGCGAGCCACGCAATGGCGAGGTTATTCCAGTGAAGACACCCACCAACATCCACGCGCTGCTGGAGTTTGTGAATGGGGCGACGATCACGCTCTCAGCAAGCTGGGATGTGTGGTGCCATCGCCACGCCAATATGGAACTGTACGGCACGGAAGGCTCGCTGTTTGTGCCGGATCCGAATTTCTTTGGCGGGTTGGTGGAAGCCACGGGCCGAAATAAAGAGATCAAGCCGTTGGAAGCGTGGGATCACCCGTTTGGCATCGATAATCAGGAAAGCCAGCAGGGACCGCGCGCCAATTATCGCACGGCTGGCCTTGCCGATATGGCGCTGGCCATCCTTGAAGGCCGGGATGCCCGCTGCTCACTCGATCGGGTGCTGCATGGCGTGGATGTGATGACGGCCATTCTCAAGTCTGGCGAGACGGGCGCGTTCATTACACTTTCCACGACATGTACCCAACCCGCCGCACTTGGGGTAGAAGAGGCACGCGCTTTGCTGAAGTGAGGTGCTTGAAGATGGGGCGGTCGTTATCGCCCCATCGACATCAAGGGAGAAGATGATGAGCTGGCAACCGGCTGAAAACCGCTATGAGCGGATGACCTATAATCGTTGTGGCAAAAGTGGCTTGAAGCTTCCGGCAATCTCGCTGGGCCTGTGGCATAATTTTGGCGATGATACCCCGCATCAGCGCAAGCGCGATATGTGCCGCGCAGCGTTTGATCTGGGCATTACCCATTTCGATCTTGCCAACAATTATGGCCCGCTGCCGGGTTCGGCAGAATCTGCTTTTGGCGAAATTCTCAAAACCGATTTCCACGGCTTGCGCGACGAGCTGATCATTTCATCCAAGGCAGGGTATTATATGTGGCCCGGCCCCTATGGCGAATGGTGCAGCCGCAAATATCTGATTTCGTCCTGCGATCAGAGCCTGAAGCGCATGGGTCTCGATTATGTCGATATTTTTTATTCGCATCGCTTTGACCCCGACACGCCGCTGGAAGAAACCTGCGGAGCGCTGGACCATATCGTAAGGTCAGGTCGCGCCCTTTACGTGGGTATTTCATCCTACAATTCTCAGCGCACCCGTGAAGCGGTTGAGATCATGAAAAGCCTCGGCACGCCGTTGCTGATTCATCAGCCAAGCTATTCCATGCTCAATCGCTGGGTGGAAGACGATGCGCTTTTGGATACGCTGGACGATGTTGGCATGGGGTCCATCGTGTTTTCGCCTTTGGCGCAAGGCATGTTGAGCACCAAATATCTTCAGGGCATTCCAGAAGGCAGCCGTGCGGCTCAGGCCAAATCCTTGAAGACTGAGTTTATTCGCCCCGAAATCATCGACAATATCCGCAAGCTCAATGGCATTGCCGAAAAGCGCGGTCAGACCCTGGCGCAAATGGCGATTGCTTGGGTGCTACGCGGCGGGCGCGTGACGTCAGCACTGATTGGTGCCAGCCGCGTGTCGCAGATTGAAGATTGCGTGAAGGCATTGGACAATTCCACCTTTACCGATGCGGAACTGGCTGAAATCAACACCTATGCCAAGGAAGCCGACATCAATCTCTGGGCAAAGTCTGCCGAGCGGGATTGATTGACCATGGCCACCGCGCCCAACGTGGCGCGGTGGATTTTGTTTTTGGGAGGAAAAACAATGATCATCAATCCCATTCTGCCAGGGTTCAACCCGGACCCATCGATCTGCCGCGTTGGCGATGATTATTATATCGCCACCTCCACCTTTGAGTGGTATCCCGGCGTGCAGATTCACCACTCGCGTGATCTGGTCAACTGGACGCTGATCCGCCGCCCGCTGGAGCGCAAAAGTCAGCTCGATATGCGGGGAAACCCGGATAGCTGCGGCATCTGGGCACCATGTCTGTCCTTTGCCGATGGGCTGTTCTGGCTGGTCTATACCGATGTCAAACGCTACGACGGCAGCTTTAAGGATGCGCCCAATTACATCGTGACGTCGCCGACGATTGAGGGAGAATGGTCTGATCCGATCTACGTCAATTCGTCCGGTTTCGATCCCTCGCTGTTTCATGATGATGATGGCCGCAAATGGTTCGTCAACATGCAGTGGAATTATCGGCCAGAGGCCCACAATACCGAAGGGGATAATCCGGCTTTTGACGGTATTTTGCTACAGGAATGGGATGCGGCCAGCAAAAAGCTGATTGGCCCGGTGCACAATATTTACCCCGGCACCGAACTGGGGCTGGTGGAGGGCCCGCATCTGTTCAAGCGCAATGGCTGGTATTATCTCACCACGGCCGAAGGCGGCACCGGCTATGACCATGCCGTGACCATGGCGCGCTCACGCGATATCAATGGGCCTTATGAAACCCACCCGGACAAATACCTGATCACGGCCAAAGACAACCCGAAGGCACCGTTGCAACGGGCAGGTCACGGCCAATATGTCGAAACGCCAGATGGGCAGGCCTATCACACCCATTTGTGTGGTCGCCCGCTTGCGCCCTATCGGCGCTGCACATTGGGCCGCGAGACCGCTTTGCAAAAATGCATCTGGCAGGATGACTGGCTCTATCTGATTGGCGGCAGCCCCGTGCCTGCCATTGAGGTGGCTCCGCCTGTGCCAACCACGCGCAAACCACAGTCACAGCGGATTGATGAGCGCTTTGATCAGCCGGTTTTGCCTGCTGATTTTCAATGGCTGCGCACGCCGGAGCGTGATCGAATTTTCTCGCTCACGGATCGCCCCGGATTTTTGCGGCTTTATGGCCGCGAAAGCATAGGCTCGTGGTTTGAGCAGGCCTTGGTGGCCCGCAGACAGGAGCATCACAGTTTTCGCACTGAGACCCAGATTGAATTTGCGCCCGGCACCTATCAGCAGGTGGCTGGCCTGACCCATTATTATAACCGCTTCAAGCTGCACGCTTTGGCCGTGACATGGCATGAAACATTGGGCCGGGTTCTGACAATTCTATCCTGCCCCGGCGATTACCCCGCCGGCAAGCTGGTGTTTCCCATCGGCTCCGGCATCTCTGTACCGGATGGACCGCTGGATCTGGCCATGGAGGTTGCCGACAACGATCTGCACTTTTTCTGGAGACCTGGCGGTGAAGATGAGTGGCGTGATATTGGTGACGCGCTGGATGCAGGCGTCATTTCCGATGAAGGCGGCCGGGGCGAACATGGTTCATTCACCGGCGCGTTTGCGGGTGTCTTCGCCTTTGACTTGACCGGGCAGGCAACGCCTGCCGATTTTGCGGGCTTCTCTTACGAGGTGCGCTAGAGTCTGTCAGGGAGACGTGGAGCCCGGTTTTCCCTGACAAATTCTAAGCAGGTCTTACACGTCCCGCCTTCTTGCGCTTTGCTGCCATCACTTTCGGGCGGATCAGGCGATAGCCCAAAAGCACGGTGACAATGGCGGTGTAGGTGGCCGGTTCCAGCGTGAAAGATTTGCGCGACAGCACGAAATGCAACAGGCTTGCCGCCAGAATAATATAACTGGCTTTGTGCAGGGTGTTCCAGCGGCTGCCAAGTGTGCGAATTGACCAGCGGTTTGAGGTCAGCGCCAGTGGAATGAGCAGAATGAGCCCCAGCATTCCCAGCATGATATAGGGCCGCTTGAGAATGTCTCCGAGAATGGATGAGATGATCAAGCCGCGATCCAGCGTCAGATAGACGGCAAAATGGGCCAGCACATAATAGAACACCAGAAGGCCCAAAGCTCTGCGATAGGCAATCAGATTGATCTTGAACAGGTCGCGGAGCGGCGTGATGGCCAGCCCCAGACAGAGCAGGCGCAAGGCCCAAAGACCCAGACGATGCTCGAATTCGCGCACAGGATCGGCCCCCAGCCCGCCAAAAATGCCGAGGTAGAAAGCATAAAGACCGGGGAGTAGGCCAATGGCATAAACCGCCCAGATGGAGAGCGATTTTTGCCGCGCAGAAAGAGTGAAGCCTGCCATGATTAATAGAACTTCGTCAGGTCCATGCCGGTATAGAGACCCGCCACCTGTTCGCCATAACCATTGAAGGGCAGGGTATCAATACGGGCACCACCAAACAGGCCAGCGCTTTCGCCAATGCGGCGCTCTGTGGCCTGACTCCAGCGGGGGTGATCCACCTTGGGGTTTACGTTGGCATAGAAGCCGTATTCGTTGGGTGCCAGAATATTCCAGGTGCAGGGCGGCTGCTTTTCGGTGAGGGTGATTTTGACAATCGATTTGATGCCCTTAAAGCCATATTTCCATGGCGTCACCAGCCGCAGCGGCGCACCGTTCTGATTTGGCAGGGTTTCGCCATAGAGACCAGTAGCGAGGATTGTCAGCGGATTGCGGGCCTCATCCAGCCGCAGGCCATCGACATAAGGCCAGTTGATGGATTGGAAAAAGCCGCTTTGCCCCGGCATTTCATCAGGCCGCACCACCGTTTCAAAGGCCACATATTTGGCACTGCCCAGCGGCTCCACCCGATCCAACAGGGCAGAAAGCGGAAAACCAACCCATGGAATCACCATGGACCATGCCTCGACACAGCGCATCCGATAAATGCGTTCTTCCTGCGTGAAAGACTTCAGAATGTCTTCAATACTGATTTTCTGCGGTTTTGCCACCAGCCCGCCGATCTCAACCGTCCAAGGGGTTGGCTTGAACTTGCCGGAATTGTTGGCGGGATCAGCCTTATCTGTGCCGAACTCGTAGAAATTATTATAGGTGGTGACGTCTTTTTTCGGAGTCAGCTTATCTGGCACCTTGTAATCCGTCGGCTTGGCAGAAAGGGCAGCACCAAAGGCATCGCCTGCGGCTGCCAGCGCCAACGTACCAGCGGCGGCACCCATCAAGCTGCGGCGAGACAGGTAAACGTCATGGGGCGTAATCTCGGATGCGGGGATATGCGGCGGGCGAAATGTGGCCATGGTCTGTCAGCTCCCTATCAGCTATAATGCCATTCTACGCATGAATACGGTGCGTGGATTGAAAAAGTTACAGGCGTTTTGGAATTTAACGTGTTTTGACGCTTCACAATTGTGTGCGCATGGAAGAGTACCGTTTTCGGCCTTGCTGATAGTGACACAAACGACCATTTAGCCTAGAAAAATTGAAAATCACCGTGCAGTTTTTTATTTTTCTTCTTTCTAAATAGAAGTGCTGCGCGACAAAACCAGCTTTCGAGGTGACATCCATGCCCGTCTATCGCTCAAGAACCACGACTCACGGCCGCAACATGGCAGGCGCGCGCGGCCTTTGGCGCGCAACCGGCATGAAGGATGGCGATTTCGGCAAGCCCATTATTGCCGTGGTCAATTCGTTCACGCAGTTCGTGCCCGGCCACGTGCATCTGAAAGATCTCGGCCAGCTCGTGGCCCGCGAGATTGAAGCCGCTGGCGGCGTTGCCAAGGAATTCAACACCATCGCCGTTGATGATGGTATCGCCATGGGTCACGATGGTATGCTCTATTCGCTGCCATCGCGCGAAATCATCGCTGATTCGGTGGAATATATGGTCAATGCCCATTGCGCCGATGCTATGGTCTGCATTTCTAACTGCGACAAGATCACCCCCGGCATGTTGATGGCATCCTTGCGCCTGAATATCCCAACCGTGTTCGTATCCGGCGGCCCAATGGAAGCGGGCAAAGTGGTGATGCATGGCAAGAAGGTCGCGCTTGACCTCGTGGACGCCATGGTTGCCGCCGCTGACGATAAGATTTCCGACGAAGACGTGGCCACCATCGAGCGCTCGGCCTGTCCAACTTGCGGTTCGTGCTCTGGCATGTTCACCGCCAATTCCATGAACTGTCTCACGGAAGCGCTGGGCCTGTCCTTGCCGGGCAATGGCTCCACTTTGGCCACGCACTCAGATCGCAAACGGCTTTTTGTGGAAGCTGGTCATTTGATCGTTGATCTCGCCCGCCGCTATTATGAGCAGGACGATGAAACCGTGCTGCCGCGCACCATTGCCTCCAAGCAGGCGTTTGAAAATGCCATGGCGCTGGACATTGCCATGGGCGGCTCCACCAACACCGTGTTGCATATTCTGGCTGCCGCCTATGAAGGTGAAATTGACTTTAATCTCGACGACATTGACCAGCTCTCGCGCCGCGTACCGTGCCTTTCCAAAGTGGCGCCTGCCAAGCAGGATGTGCATATGGAAGACGTCCACCGCGCAGGCGGCATCATGCGCATTCTCGGCGAGCTGGATCGTGGTGGCCTGATCAACCGCGATTGCCCAACTGTTCACGCCCCAACCTTGGGTGACGCCATTGACCGCTGGGACATCACCCGCACCAATTCCGAATCTGTGCGCGAATTCTTCCGCGCAGCTCCTGGCGGCGTGCCAACGCAAGTGGCGTTTTCGCAATCATCCCGTTGGGATGAACTGGACATGGACCGCGAAACTGGCGTGATCCGCTCGGTTGAAAAGCCATTCTCGAAGGATGGCGGCTTGGCTGTGTTGAAGGGCAATATCGCGCTGGACGGCTGCATCGTCAAAACCGCTGGCGTGGATGAAAGCATCCTGAAATTCACTGGCCCTGCCAAGGTCTATGAAAGCCAGGATTCGGCCGTAAAAGCCATTCTCGGCAACGAAGTGGTGGCGGGCGACGTTGTGGTGATCCGCTATGAAGGCCCCAAGGGCGGTCCGGGCATGCAGGAAATGCTCTACCCAACCAGCTACCTGAAATCCAAGGGGCTTGGCAAGGCTTGCGCCCTGATCACCGATGGCCGTTTCTCCGGCGGCACATCGGGCCTCTCCATCGGCCACGTCTCGCCCGAAGCCGCCAACGGCGGCACCATCGGTTTGGTCCGCAATGGCGACACCATTGCCATCGACATTCCAAACCGCACGATTGAACTGGTGATCTCCGAAGCCGAACTCGCAACCCGCCGTGCAGCTCAAGATGCCGCTGGCTGGAAGCCTGCGGAGGTGCGCAAGCGCAAGGTGACAACGGCGCTGAAGGCCTATGCGGCGTTTGCAACGTCTGCGGATTTGGGTGCTGTGCGCAAGCTGCCTGAGTAATCGTCGGATATTTGAAATATTGCTGAACGCCGTCGCAAAATTGCTTTTGCGACGGCGTTGTCGTTTTTATTCACACCTCTTTGTTGTTTTTCATCCGCTGCCATTCCGCAAATGGCACCGTGCCACTGATTTCCAGTCGAGGGCTTTCGGGTAAAACAGTTATAAACTCGAGCGAATGGCCATCTGGATCGTCAAAATAGACGCTTGCTGCTGGCATCCAGGGAAAGACCACTGGCTCATTGATCTCCTCGTTGCTTCCGCCACGCCGAGGAACAACGCCTTTTGATCGGAGATAGTCCGGTGCAAGAAGGAGTTGATCAAGGGTTGTTTGAAATGCGATATGCAGCTTGAGTTGCACTGGTGAACTGTGAATAGACCAAAGGCCAAGCATGGAGCGCTCTCGCCCTCCGACCCAGAAAAATGCGACATTGCGGCTTGGTATTCTGTGCGCAAATTCCAAACCCACGATGTCTCGATAAAAATCGATTGATCGGTCGAGATTGGAAACTGTCAGGTGGGTTTCATACAGCCCTGTTATTGGGATCATGCGTATCAACTCCTCATTTTACCCGCGCATAAACTTATGCTGGGAGGCTTGGTTGGGGTTGATTCTGTTTGTAGAACCTCAACTTAAGTTGAGGTCAATAGGCGTCTCCATAAAAACGCTGAGAAATATCACGAAAAGCCTTGCTGCTTTTGGTCCACCTTAAATCATCCGAATTTCACTGCCTGATCACACTGGAATAATCAGCCGGTGAATTCCCCGCCGCTTGTGCTTTGGCGCTGATGGCAGCACGCTTGCGAAGTTCCGCTTCCGGCAGCTTCCAGACTGATGCGCCATGCTCTGCCAGATAGCCGGGCAGGTAGCCAGACAGCAAAACGCGGTAATCCGTTGGAATGCCGGGCTCAATCTGGCGGGCAAGGTCAAACACCACTGTGGTGCAATTGGTGGTGATTGTGTCGTAGAATTTGGGCTGTTTGGCAAGCTGATCTGCCGAGTTCACGTAATTCAAAAACAAGGCACGCATGGCCTGTTTGGGAATATCCAGCGGGTAAAGATAGGTGTCTTCCTTGCGCATATTGGTGCGAAGATAGATTATATCCCGCTCATCGGCGGCGAGGAAAGCCAGTTCATAGGTTTTGAAAAAGCCTGCAATCGATGAATAGGATTCGGTCTTCTCGCGGCGCGTTTCCACCGAGAACACCACGCGCTGACCATCCTCAAACTCGAAACTGATCAGCGTATGGGCAATGGCATCCATGCCCCAATAGGACAGGACCATATCGGCCTCATTCAGCTTATTGAGATCATATTGTCGCGTCTCCCATTTGGCATCGGCAGCACTGTCGCTTGTCCAATTGAAATTGCGTACATTCTGGAGCGTGACAATGTTGTTATCCACCGTTCCCGTCACGGTTTTGGACACATCCACCGCCCAATCCCGATCAAGGCTCGGCTTGATCGAGTGCCACCAGATGCCAACGAACACCAAGCTCAATAGAAACAGGCCGACTGACGCAAGCGGTGATTTGCGACCCAATGAAAGAATGGCCAGTACAAACACCAGCCACAAGCCGGAAGCCGCACCACGGACGAGGTCTTGCCCCGGAATGCGATACCAAAGAGCGAGTGTTATCCAACCTGTAACGATCAACGCAATCAAAGCCAGAATGACAAGAAGAAGAATGCTCACCAAGCGTAACAAGTACTTCATGCTTCAGCTCCCGTCGCAGATATGGCTCGTGCTTCTATAACGCACAAAGCCGCCCATTTCGGGCGGCTTTTAAAATTTTCAGGGATTTTGGTGATTATCTCACCCAAAAACCCGCTTGAAAATCGTGTCTACATGCTTGGTGTGATAACCAAGGTCAAACTTCTCACGAATTTGCTCTTCGGTGAGCGCTGCCCGCACCTCGGCATCACCCAGCAGTTCTTCCAAGAAGTCCTTGCCTTGTTCCCAGACCTTCATAGCGTTGCGCTGCACGAGGCGGTAGCTGTCTTCGCGGGAGACGCCAGCTTGGGTAAGCGCCAGCAGCACGCGCTGGCTCATGACGAGGCCGCGGAATTTGTTCATGTTTTTCAACATGTTTTCCGGGTAGATCACCAGCTTTTCAACAACGCCTGCCAAACGGTTCAGGGCGAAATCGAGCGTGATGGTGGTGTCGGGGCCAATGGCGCGTTCAACGCTGGAGTGGCTGATGTCGCGCTCGTGCCAAAGGGCTACATTTTCCATGGCGGGGACGACCGACATGCGCACGAGGCGGGCGAGGCCGGTGAGGTTTTCGGTCAGCACCGGGTTGCGCTTGTGCGGCATGGCCGATGAGCCTTTCTGGCCCGGAGAGAAAAACTCTTCGGCTTCCAGCACCTCAGTGCGCTGCATGTGGCGGATCTCAATCGCGACGTTTTCAATCGATGAGGCAATCACGCCCAATGTGGCGAAGAACATGGCGTGGCGGTCGCGCGGGATGACCTGCGTGGAGACTGGCTCTGGCACGAGGCCGAGCTTTTCGCAGACATGTTCTTCCACCCGTGGGTCGATATTGGCAAATGTGCCGACAGCGCCGGAGATGGCACCCGTGGCAATTTCAGCGCGGGCGTTGACGAGGCGGGCGCGGTTGCGCTCCATTTCCGCATAGAAGCGTGCAAAGGTCAGGCCCATGGTGGTGGGTTCGGCGTGGATGCCGTGGCTGCGGCCAATGCGCACCGAATCCTTGTGCTCAAAAGCGCGGGCTTTGAGGGCGGCCAGCACCCGGTCCATATCGGCAAGCAACAGGTCGGCGGCGCGGACCAGCTGGATGTTCAGCGTGGTATCCAGCACGTCAGACGAGGTCATGCCCTGATGCACAAAGCGGCTATCGGGGCCGATAAATTCCGCCAGATGGGTGAGGAAGGCGATGACGTCATGCTTGGTAACGGCTTCGATTTCGTCAATGCGGGCCACGTTAAACTCGGCAGCGCCGCCCTTTTCCCAGATGGTTTTTGCGGCTTCCCTGGGGATCACGCCCAGCTCGGCCAGCGCATCACAGGCGTGAGCTTCGATCTCGAACCAGATGCGGAATTTGGTTTCGGGAGACCAGATAGCGACCATTTCAGGCCGGGAATAGCGCGGGATCATAAACGTGCCTTCTCAATAGTTTAGAAACAGGCCGGAGCCTGCTTGATGAATAATCTCAAGGTTTGATGGGAACAGCCAGCCAGCGGCCATCCGAGCCTTGGCTGGATGGGTTCATCACCAGCACAAGCGCAATCTGCACCACATTGCCACCGGGAATCTGATAGGTCACCACGCCGCCCAGACGGTAGCCGGTGGGACAGCGGCGACTGGCGGGCACATGGCCATCTTCATAGACGACCTTATCCTGCTTGGCACCGTTGATTTCCGTCATGCGAAGGCGAAAACCCTTGATGGTCGGCACCTGATCCTTGCAGGCGGCGGGTGCGCCTTCATCCAGCTCTTCCAGCGTCAGGGTGTTGGGTTGGCCCACGGCGGGTTGAACATTGTGCAGGCGGTAGCTGAGGATATGGCCATCAACGCCGACTTCGCTGACCGGATTGAAGGCAACAATCTCGCCGGGATGGTTTAAAAGATCGCGCTGCTGCACGATTTTTGTCACCTGATCCATGCTTTTTTGCCGAATGGCGGCCAGCGTGCCTTTGTCGTCATCGGCGCGGATGCGCACGGGCGTGTCGGGTAAAAACGTGTTGTTGGTCAGATCAATGGCGAAAATATTGGAATAGGCGGTATTGGAGCCATCCTGAATGCCAAATTCTTCAAAGGCAAACACGGTACCATCGGCGGAAAAGCCAATGGGTCGTACATTTGCAATATCACCTGCCAAGGCGGGCAGGGAGAGAAGCGACGCGATGGCGAACACCGTGCCGCGGAGCCAAGGCGTGGTCAAGCGCGGCCTCCTTCAGCGGCAGCTCGCAGTGCCGTTACAGTCTGTTTATATGCATCCACGCCATCACCCTTGTATATTGCCGAACCAGCCACCAGCACATTCGCACCAGCTTTTGTCACAATCGGGGCAGTGTCGACAGTTATGCCGCCATCCACTTCCAATGCAATGGGGCGGTTGCCAATCAGCGCATGGGCCTGGCGAATTTTATCGGCAGCAAAAGGAATAAAGCTCTGGCCACCAAAGCCGGGGTTGACGCTCATGATCAGGATCAGGTCCACGTCATCCATCAGGTTTTCCAGCACGGAAACAGGCGTTGCGGGGTTGAGCGACACACCTGCCTTTTTGCCCAGCGCGCGAATACTTTGCAGCGAGCGGTGCAGGTGCGGCCCGGCCTCGGCATGGACGGTGATGTAATCTGCCCCGGCATCGGCAAAAGCCGCCAGATAAGGATCGGCAGGCGCAATCATCAGGTGACAGTCAAACACTGCTTTGGTCAGTGGCCGCAACGCCTTGATGACAGCGGGGCCAAAGGAAATATTGGGAACGAAATGCCCATCCATCACATCGAGGTGAATCCAGTCTGCACCCGCTTCAACCACATCGCTCACGTCTTGCCCCAGTTTGGCAAAATTGGCCGCAAGGATGGAAGGTGCGATCAGCAGCGGGCGGGTCATTCTATCTTACACTCCGAAAACGGCAGAACATGATGCGGCTCCATAGCATTGTCACATCAAGGCGACAACCAATTGCGACGAAGTTTGATTGCTTTGTGATGAGGCAAAATCTGACGATGAAGATATTGGACAGCAAGCCCATGGGTGCGTAAAACCAACCGCAGGAGCAGGATGTGAGGAGGCAGAATGCCAAGACTTGTGGTGATTACTGGCGGCAGCACCGGCATTGGGCGAGCATTGGTGAAGGCGTTTGCGGCCAATGGCGATGATGTCGCCTTCAGCTATGTCGGCGATGATGCACCCGCTCAAAGCCTGATGGCTGATGTTGAGCAGGGCGGTGGCAAAATTTTTTCCATCAGTGCCGATGTTGGCGATGGAGCGGCAGTCGAGCACTTTTTTGATACGGTCTGTGCATGGAGAGGGCAGGCCCCGGATGTGCTGATCAACAACGCCGGCGTGCAAACATGGTCGCGCCTGCTGGATCTGGCAGAGGACGACTGGAGCCGCGTGATCCGCACCAATTTGACGGGGACGTTTCTCAACACCAAGGCGGCGGCCAGACGCATGGTGGAGGCAGGCAAAGGCGGTGCTGTGATCAACATTGGTTCGGGCTGCAACAAAACAGCCTTTCCCAATCTGGTTGATTATACCGCCTCCAAAGGTGGGGTTGAGCAATTCACCAAGGTGGCTGCCGTAGAGCTTGGGCCAAATGGCATCAGGGTCAATTGCGTTGCCCCCGGCGCGATTGCCACTGAGCGGACGTTTGAGGAGGCACCGGATTATGCGCAAACCTGGGGTAAGGTGACACCGTTGCGGCGTGTTGGAACGCCACAGGATATTGTTGGCCCGGTGATGTTTCTGGCAAGCGATGCGGCGGGCTTTGTCACCGGACAGACCCTGTGGGTGGATGGCGGTGTGTTTACCCGGCCTGTCTGGCCGTATGAGGGGTGAGATTATGGCGTGTCGGGCGTGTGAAACGCGCCGTCGCGCCATTCCAGTAACTGATAGGGATTATCAGCCAAATCATGGTCTGCACCAAAGCTGATCGTGCCGATGGCAGTTTGCACGCGGGTTTTTTCAAGCGCATCCCGCAGAGGCTTTCCAGCGGCTTTATGGTTGGCGGCGTTTAAAAACTCCACACTCGCATAGGCGGGCAGGGTGTAGCCATCCGGCTCAAGATTTTGGTTGCGAAGTGCGCCAACGGCCGCTTGTGCTGCGGGCAGGGTGGCATAATCCGGCGTGGTGACGGCCAGCACGCCATCGGTCAAGGCAACAGGCTTGTCCACGGCTTTCATGGTGTCGCCGCCCATCAGGGTCAGGGAAATGGCTTCGGCCTTTGCATCGCGGGCAATGATGCTGATGTCTGCGCGATCACCACCGATGAAAACATGGGTGGCCCCGGCTTTTTTGAGTCGCCGCACCAGCGAAATCTGTTGCTCCTGCCCCGGGCGGTACGTATCGGTGAACACGGCCTTCATGCCGCGTCCCTCCAGCGGTGCACGGATTGCATCAACCAGTTCGCGGCCTCTGATGGTGCCGTCATCCACCAGAGCAAAGGCAAAGCCTGCCCACTGGCTGATCATCACATCAACGATCTTACTGCTTTCTGCCTTGCTGGAAGGAGCCATCCGGTAAAAAGGCCAATGCTGCTTGAGCGCATCCTCCATAATGGTGGGCCAGCGCACCGAGAGCGTCAGCACCGGAATATTGCTTGCCGCCAGTTTTGCAAGTCCACCCTCCAGACTCTCGCTGCACAGAAAGCCAATGGCGCTATCCACTTTGGCTGCAATCAGCTTGTCGGCAATGGCTGCGCCGCTGTCTGCGGTGCAGCTTTCATCAATGATTGTAAGGCTGTTGCCGGTGGCATCTGCCGCGGCCAGCGCACCGTTGCGCATTTGCTGGCCAAGCAGGGCATAGGGACCATTTTGCGGGGCAACCAGACCGATATTCATCGACAGAGCGGGCGTCGATGCCAGCAATAGACTGGCGAAAGCCGCAGAAAAAACAGGGTGAAAGGTCATTATCTTCCGGTTCATCATGAGTGTGGGTCGATCTTATCGACGTCAAGCCGCGAAGGAAACGGAAAATTGCCAAAGGCAGGGTTTGGCTATGGTTTGATCTTGCTTTATAGGCATGGATGAGATGATTCCGATAAAGGGTAATTGAGCGACAATGGCCATTGATGCTTTGGACTATCGTGAAGCAATGAGCCGCTACGCCGGACATGTGCAGATCATCACCACCTGTTTTGGTGACGCCAGACGCGCGACAACCATTACTGCTGCCTGCTCGGTGTCGGATCAGCCACCCATGCTGCTGGCCTGCATTAATAATCAAAATGAAAACAATCAGCCATTTTTTCAAAGCGAGTTCTTTGTTCTGAACACGCTGGGCGCGCAGCATCAGGATCTGGCCGGGGCCTTTGCCGGTTTTGGCAAGTTGAGCAGCGAAGAGCGCTTTGCGCTGGGCACATGGGAGGTTGGCAAAACCGGAGCGCCGATTCTGGCAGATGCCATTGCCGCTTATGAATGCCGCATTGTCGATCGCAAGGTCACGGCCAGCCATACGGTGTTGTTTGGTGAAGTGATTGGCTTGAAAATGGGCGACAAGGCTGCCTCCCTGCTCTATCTTAATCGGGGTTTTCACACGGTTGAGTGATTGACAGGTTGGCGCGATGGACAATGCAGACATTGAGGACATGTTCAGCGCCCTTGGTCCGGTGTCCATTCGCCGCATGTTTGGTGGTAAGGGAATTTACTATCACGGTGTGATTATCGCGCTTGATTTGTTTGAAGAAATTCTGCTGAAAGCAGATGCCGAGACGGCTCCAAAATTTGAAGAGGCTGGCGCGCGACAATGGACCTATCAGCGCGAGGGAAAAAAGCCAGTGGCCATGCCTTATTGGTCCATTCCCGATGATGCGTTTGATGACCCAGATGTGATGGCAAAATGGGTGACGCTGGCTTATGAGGCCGGATTTCGCACCCATAAGCCGAGTGCGAAGAAGGTATCAGCGAAGAAACGGCAAAATCGCTTTGGTGAAAGCTGAAAGCGGCTCTGGCAAATCATCCAGTGCGAACCAGCCAAAGTCCGAGAGTTTATCCGGCTCGGTCAGTTGCGCTTCGCCGGTAAAATCCTCTGTTTTATAGAGCAGAGAGACCCAGTGCTGGCGATCAGCGGCAACAATTTGCTCCGTCACAGAGACAAATTCGACTTTGCCGATGGAAAGGCCGGTTTCTTCTTCCGCTTCGCGCCGTGCAGCGTGCTCAGCAGGCTCCAGCACATCCACCTTGCCGCCGACAATGTTCCAGTAGCCGACTTCTGGTGGGCGCATCCGCTTATAGAGCAAAAGCTTGCCATCCCTTAAGATGGCAAGACCCACGCCGACGCCGGGAAAATCGATACCCGGCTTCATGTTATGCCTTGGCGTTGGCAACAATCAGCATGAAAGCTGGAATGTCATCGCCGAAACCGATCGGTGTCGGGCCGTCATCATGGTCACGGTAATGGTTGCGGCGGCGCTCACGATGGTCGTCATTGGCCGGGTTTGGCGATTGGTTGTGGCGCTGATCCCGATTGCCCTGATTCGACCGCTTGTCGGCCTTGCGCTCTTGCTTCACGCTTTCCACCTTAGTTACGACGACTTCCTCAGCCGCTTCGACATTATCCTGCACTTTTGCAATGTCAGCTTTATGACTTGGCTCTGCCTTTGCGGCCGGGCGACGGTCACGATCGCGTTCACGACCTCTGCCACGTCCACGACGCTCTTCCTTCTCACCCTCAACAGGGGCTGGAAGGCTTGCAATATCGCCATCATGCCATTCGATCTTCTTGGCAATCAGCTTTTCGATGGCGTCGAGATATTTTGTATCCGACTTGGTCACCAACGTGAAAGCAGCACCGGAGCGGCCAGCGCGACCCGTGCGGCCAATGCGATGCACATAGTCTTCGGCATGAATTGGAACATCGAAGTTAAACACATGGCTGACATCTGGAATGTCGAGACCACGGGCAGCCACGTCAGAAGCAACCAGAAGGGTAATCTGATTATCCTTGAAGCCAGCCAGCATATTGGTGCGCGAGCGCTGATCCATATCGCCATGCAGGGCACCGACGGAAAAACCATGGCGCTCCAGCGAGCGGAACAGGTCGGCCACATCCTTCTTGCGATTGCAGAAGATGATGGCGTTTTTCAAATCGTCTTGTGCCCGGATAATGTCGCGCAGCACGGCGCGCTTTTCATAATCCTTGTTGGGGCAGGCAATCAGGCGCTGCGTGACAGTCAGCGCGGTTGAGGATGGCTTGGCCACCTCAATGCGCTCTGGATTTTGCAGGAAGCGATCCGCAAGCTTCTGAATTTCCGGCGGCATGGTGGCCGAGAAAAACAGGGTCTGGCGGGTGAAAGGAATCAGCTTGGCAATGCGCTCGATATCGGGAATGAAGCCCATATCCAGCATACGATCGGCCTCGTCGATGACGAGAATTTCCACGCCGGTCATCAGCAGTTTGCCGCGTTCGCAATGGTCCAGCAGGCGGCCGGGGGTGCAGATCAGAACATCCGCGCCGCGCTCCAGCTTTCGATCCTGCTCATCAAACGATACGCCACCAATCAACAGAGCAATGTTGAGCTTGTGGTTCTTGCCATATTTTTCGAAATTCTCGGCAACCTGCGCGGCCAATTCGCGCGTTGGCTCAAGAATCAGTGTTCGCGGCATACGCGCGCGGGCGCGACCCTTTTCAAGCAGGGTCAGCATCGGCAGCACGAAGGAAGCGGTTTTGCCGGTGCCCGTCTGGGCAATGCCGCAAATGTCGCGGCGCATCAGGGCTGGCGGAATTGCGCCTGCCTGAATCGGCGTCGGCACGGTGTAGCCGGCGTCTGTGACAGCAGAAAGAACTTTTTGGCTCAGGCCAAGGTCAGCAAATGTGGTCAAAGGGAAATGTTATCCGTTCCGTTCTTGCGAACATAAGTTGATCAGCCATAGACACAGGCTTTAACGCCAGCGCGGCATAGGCCCAAAACGCGATAAAGTCAAGGAATAGGGGCTTAAGCGAAGCGTAAAGCTTAATATAATGTCAATTTCTATTGTTTGCGTGATTGATCGGGTTGTTTTTTCCTAAAAAATCGCGCGGCCTCGTTTTAAGGCAGTTGCGCCGACGTCAGTTTGTGAGTCGGCGCAATCCATATACAAAAATAATTCAGCCGTTTAGCGCAGACGCTTAGCGGCTGGCTCTGGCACAAGTTCGCCTTCAAGGCGGCGGTCCAGATAGTCCTCGCATTCCGCCATCAGGGTATCCACCTGGCCGGAGAAAAAGTGATTGGCGCCGGGCAGGGTCTTTTGCGTGATCAGAATGCCCTTCTGGGTCTTCAGCTTATCCACAAGGCCTTGTACGTCTTTTTCAGGCGCTACCTTGTCTGCATCGCCATGAATGATCAGGCCGGACGACGGGCAGGGCGCGAGGAAGGCGAAATCATAGGTGTTGGGCTGGGGAGCGACCGAAATAAAGCCTTCAATTTCCGGGCGGCGCATCAAAAGCTGCATGCCGATCCACGAACCAAAAGAGTAACCGGCCACCCAACAGCTTTTCGAATCAGGGTGCAGGCTCTGCACCCAGTCCAGCGCCGAAGCCGCATCGGACAACTCGCCAGCGCCGTGGTCAAACTCGCCCTGACTGCGGCCAATGCTGCGGAAGTTGAAGCGAAGTGTCGTAAAGCCGCGCTTTTGGAACATGTAGAACAGTTGATAAACAATCTGGTTGTTCATCGTGCCGCCAAACTGCGGATGCGGATGCAGGATGATCGCAATCGGCGCGCTCTTTTCCTTGGAGGGCTGATAGCGGCCTTCGAGGCGACCTGCGGGTCCGTTAAAGATGACTTCGGGCATGGATACTCCGGTCTTGCGTGTCTTTTTTCGCATCTAGGCCCGCATCCGTCCAAAGAGACTTGACGAGGGCACTCAGCTTTTCTAAAACGCAGTTTAGAACCATTCGAAATTTTATGGCTCAACGACGTTGTTTGTTTGTGTCATAGGACAGGCTGGATAAGAATTTCAAGGAAAATGCATTTTTCTTGAGATTAAGCTGGCACTGAAACCCGTAAAAAGATGGGAAGCAGAGGAAAAGATGGCGATTGAGCGCATCTATATGGATTGGAATGCCACGGCTCCGCTGCTTGATGAAGCACGTGACGCCATGATGGCAGCTCTGTCCATGCCCGGCAATCCATCTTCTGTGCACAATGAAGGCAGGCTTGCGCGCTCGCTGATTGAAAAAGCCAGACGGCAGGTGGCCGATCTGGTGGGGGCGTCTTCGCAAAACGTGGTGTTGACGTCCTGCGCCACGGAAGCTGCCAATATGGTCTTGACCCCGCGCTTCAAGATGGGTCGCTCCAGCTTGCCTGTTGGCAGGCTTTATGTTTCCGCCATCGAGCATCCAGCGGTGCGGATGGGCGGTCGGTTTGACTCTGTGGTTGAAATTCCGGTGCTGCCAATCGGGGTTGTTGATGTGGTTGCTGTTGAGGCTCTTCTTGCCAATCATGCGCCGGAAGATGGTTTGCCCATGGTGGCTGTGATGCTGGCAAACAATGAAACCGGCGTTGTTCAGCCGGTTGCGCAGATTGCAGCGCTGGTTCACGCCAAGGGCGGTGTGATGGTGGTGGATGCGGTTCAGGCTGTGGGGCGCATTCCGGTTGATATTCATGCGCTTGATGCTGATTTTCTGATTGTCTCGGCTCACAAGCTCGGCGGTTCCAAGGGCGCGGGGGCTCTGATTGCGCGGGGCGAAATGCTGATGCCGGAGCCGTTGATCCGTGGTGGCGGCCAGGAAAAGGGTCATCGTGGTGGGACCGAAAATCTGGCTGCCATTGCAGGTTTTGGCGCTGCCGCAGAATATGCAACAAAAGACTTGATAAATCGCAATTTACGGATCGCAGCCTTGCGTGATCAGATGGAAGCGGGAATGCGCAAAGCCGCAGACGATCTGGTGATCCACGGCGAAGGCGCTGAGCGTATTGGCAATACGACGTTTTTCACGCTGCCGGGGCTGAAGGCAGAGACGGGGCAGATTGCCTTCGATCTGGAAGGTGTTTCGCTCTCGGCGGGAGCCGCCTGCTCTTCGGGCAAGGTCGGGCAAAGTCATGTGTTGACGGCTATGGGTGTTGATGCAGGCATTGGCGGTTTGCGGCTCTCCATTGGTCCGGCCACGACGTCTGAAGAGGTTGAGAAGGTTGTGTCAGTGTTTACCAAGATAGCGGGTCGCCGCCAAATGTCTGGTTATGCTGCGTAAGACTTGAGAATACTTGTGCAATGTCAAAATTGTGCAAGGGAGATTTACAAACAACAGGGGTGAAAATTTCGCCCTGAATACCTACATTGAAGCGGAACCCCGCTTTCAACGTTGACAAGCTGCCGGACTTTGGACCCGGCGAGATTGGAGAACGCGAATGGCTGCCGTACAGGAAACGATCGATCAGGTCCGCCAGATCGACGTCGATCAGTACAAATATGGTTTTGAAACCATGATCGAAGTCGACAAGGCCCCCAAAGGCCTGTCGGAGGATATTGTCCGCTTTATTTCGGCGAAGAAGAACGAGCCTGAATGGATGCTGCAATGGCGTCTGGACGCCTATCAGCGCTGGTTGACGATGGAAGAGCCCACGTGGGCTCGTGTTGATTATCCAAAGATCGACTTCAACGACATTTATTACTATGCCGCACCCAAAAGCACGGCTGGACCAACATCGATTGATGATGTCGATCCGGAGCTTTTGAAGGTCTATGAAAAGTTAGGCATTCCGCTGCGTGAGCAGGAAATTCTGGCGGGTGTTCAGACCTCGAAAATTGCCGTGGATGCGGTGTTTGACTCGGTCTCCGTTGTCACCACCTTTAAGGCCGAGCTGATGAAGGCTGGCGTGATCTTCATGTCGATCTCGGAAGCCGTGCGCGAATATCCTGATCTGGTAAAGAAGTATCTCGGCACAGTGGTGCCAGTCACTGACAATTATTATGCAACGCTGAACTCGGCGGTGTTTACCGATGGTTCGTTTGTGTTCATTCCCAAGGGCGTGCGTTGCCCCATGGAATTGTCCACCTACTTCCGCATCAACGAGAAAAACACCGGCCAGTTTGAACGCACGCTGATCATTGCCGAAGAGGGCGCTTACGTATCCTATCTTGAAGGCTGCACAGCCCCGCAGCGCGATGAAAACCAGCTGCACGCTGCCGTGGTTGAGCTTGTGGCGCTGGATGATGCCGAGATTAAATATTCCACCGTCCAGAACTGGTATCCGGGCGACAAGGACGGCAAGGGCGGCATCTACAATTTCGTGACCAAGCGTGGCGATTGCCGTGGCAAAAACTCCAAGATTTCCTGGACTCAAGTTGAGACCGGCTCGGCGATTACGTGGAAATATCCATCCTGTATCTTACGCGGCGATGGCTCGCGTGGTGAATTCTATTCGATTGCGGTGTCCAATGGTCATCAGCAGGTCGATAGTGGCACCAAGATGATTCATCTCGGCAAGAACACATCAAGCCGCATCATCTCCAAGGGTATTTCGGCGGGCTTTTCCAACAACACCTATCGCGGTCAGGTTTCGGCGCACCGCAAGGCGGAAAATGCCCGTAACTTCACCCAGTGCGACAGTTTGCTGATTGGCGACAAATGCGGTGCCCATACCGTGCCGTATATTGAGGCCAAGAACTCGTCGGCGCAGTTTGAACATGAGGCCACCACCTCGAAAATCTCGGAAGATCAGCTGTTTTACTGCTTGCAGCGCGGCATTCCGCAAGAGGCGGCCATTGCCCTGATCGTCAACGGCTTCGTGCGGGACGTGATTCAGGAATTGCCGATGGAATTTGCCGTGGAAGCGCAAAAGCTGATTGGTATCAGTCTTGAAGGTTCGGTCGGTTAACATTTTTACGCGACGTCATCCTCGGGCTTGTCCCGAGGATCTGCCACGCTGGCGGAGTAGTGGATGGGTGGTTTTGTCTATATAATGTCCGACAAACCAAGAGGTGTGATCTACACCGGCGTGACGGGCGACTTAGTTGGACGTGCTTGGGAACATAAGAACAATGTCTACGAAGGATATACTTCAAAATACCGGGCGAAAAACCTCGTGTGGTTTGAAAGTCATCCGAATATTGTTCTGGCGATACAAAGAGAAAAATCCATAAAGCGCTATCTGCGCGAATGGAAAATCCGCCTGATAGAAGAGTTCAATCCGACATGGATGGACCTTTATGAGCGGATTGATGAAATGGAAAATGTCTACCGTCCACATTTGAGTACAAAAATGTGGGTTGATTACAATTGAAACGGCTTGGATCCTCGGGACAAGCCCGAGGATGACGGCCCAAGGATGATGGACCAGAGTGTCACATCCAAATGGGTTCAAAGCAGTTGGATAGGCGGGCCTTTTCCCCGCTCTATGAACAGGAACAAAGACATGCTTGAGATCAAAAACCTGCACGCCCGTATTGCCGAAGATGGCACAGAAATCATCCGTGGCCTGAACCTGACCGTGAAGGCTGGCGAAGTGGCGGCTATCATGGGGCCAAACGGCTCTGGCAAGTCCACGCTGTCCTATATTCTGTCGGGCCGCGAAGACTATGAAGTCACCGAGGGCGAGATCCTTTATAACGGCGAGAGCATTCTGGAGTTGGACCCGGCTGAACGCGCTGCCAAGGGCATTTTCCTTGCCTTCCAATATCCCGTGGAAATTCCCGGCGTTGCCACCATGCAGTTTTTGAAAGTGGCCATGAACGAGCAGCGTAAAGCGCGCGGCGAGGCCGAGCTGACGACGCCGGACTTTATTCGTCTGGTCAAGGAAGCGGCTGCCGAGTTGAAGATCAACCCCGATATGCTGAAGCGTCCGCTCAATGTTGGCTTCTCCGGCGGTGAGAAGAAGCGTGCGGAAATTCTGCAAATGGCGCTGCTTGCCCCGCAGCTTTGCATTCTGGATGAAACCGATTCCGGTCTCGACATTGATGCGCTGAAAATTGTGGCGGATGGCGTCAATGCGCTGAAATCGCCAGACCGTGCCACCATTGTCATCACCCACTATCAGCGCCTGCTGGATTACATTGTGCCGGATACGGTTCACGTTCTCTACAAGGGCCAGATCATCAAGACGGGCGACAAGAGCCTGGCGCTGGATCTGGAAGCAAACGGCTATGCCGACATCATTGGCGAAGCGGCCTGATTGGTCGGGAGAGGGAGTGTTGCTATGAACATTCAAGCTGCCAACCGGCAGACACCTGCCGAGGCCGCGCTTGTTGAAGCCTATACCGCACAGCTCGGCGATTTGCCGGGTGATGGCGCGGTGTTGGGCCAGCGCGATATTTTGTTTGATGACCTTAAAAAGGCTGGTTTGCCCACACGCCGGATTGAAGCGTGGCATTATACTGACCTGAAAACCCTTTTGCGTGCACTGCCCGAGGTTGCTGGTTCTGTTGTGTCCAAGGCGGTTGCGCCGGTGGTGGGGGCTGCGCGGGTGTTTGAACTGCGTCAGGGTGTGAGCCGTGAGGTGTCCGCGCCGGAGGGTGTGAAGGTTTCGGCCTATGCCGAGGCGTTGCGCGATGGCTCGGCCGCGCCAGAGCTTGTTGCCATGTCAGGCGATGATGCCATTGGCCGGATCAATGGCAGCTTTGTTCATGATGGCTATGTTTTGAGCGTAGCGGACAACGCTGAAGTCGAAAAAGTCATCGAGATTCAGGCGGGTCACGGCGGCGGGCATGTTCATACCCGTATTCCGGCACGCTTTGGCGCAGGCTCCAAAGCCACGATTATCGAGCGTCACCGCAATGCTGGCGATGCCGCTGCTTTCGTGTCCAATGTCAGCGATCTGATCCTGGGCGACGGTGCGGAGATCACCTGGGTGATTGTGCAGCAGCAGGGGTTGGCGGATACGCATCTGGGCCAGATCAAGGTGTCTCTGGGTGAAAATGCCAAGTTGAAGCTGTTTTTCATCAACGCCGGTGGCAAGCTGGTTCGGCAGGAAATTCATGTGAAAACAGCGGGCGAAGGCTCGGATTTCATGCTGCGCGGCGTCAATCTTCTGGGTGGCGAAAGTCACACCGACGTGACCATGACACTCGGCCATGATGTGCCCAACACGACATCGACAGAGATTATCCGCAGTGTGGTGTTTGATCGCGCCCGTGGCGTGTTTCAGGGGCAGATTCGCGTTGCGCCTGACGCCCAGAAGACCGATGCCCGCATGGCCTGCAACACATTGCTGATGTCGGATGAGGCTGAGTTTTCAGTCAAGCCCGAGCTGGAAATTTTTGCCGATGACGTGCAATGCGCCCATGGCGCAACGGTTGCCGATATTGACCACAACCATCTCTATTATCTGATGGCCCGTGGCATTCCACAAAAGCCTGCCCGTGGTCTGCTGGTGAAGGCATTTGTGGCCGAACTGGCCGAGGAACTTGAGGATGAAGCCCTCACGGAGGCGCTTGAAGAGGTGATTTCGGATTGGCTTGAAACCCATGGTTGATCAGCAAAAGCCAAACGGTAGTTATGACGTCTCCAGAGTGCGGCAGGATTTTCCTATTCTGTCGCGCATGGTGCATGGTAATAAGCCACTGGTTTATCTTGATAATGGTGCTTCGGCGCAAAAACCGCAAAGCGTGATTGATGCCATCACCCACGCCTATTCCAACGAATATGCCAATGTGCACCGTGGTCTGCATTTTCTCTCCAATGCGGCGACTGACGCCTATGAAGCGGCGCGTGAAAAAGTACGTCGTTTTTTGAATGCTGGCTCGGTGGATGAAGTGGTCTTCACCAAATCTTCCACGGAAGCCATCAACACAGTTGCCTACGGCTATGGCATGAATGAGATCGGCGAGGGCGACGAGATCGTGCTCACCATCATGGAGCACCATTCCAACATTGTGCCATGGCATTTTCTGCGCGAGCGCAAAGGTGCCAAGCTGGTCTGGGTGCCGGTGGATGATGATGGTGCCTTTCACATTGAGGCGTTCGAAAAAAGTCTCACCGAGCGCACCAAGCTGATTGCCATCACCCATATGTCAAACGCGCTTGGCACTGTTGTTCCGGTCAAAGAGGTTTGCCGCATTGCCAAGGAGCGGGGCATTCCAGTTCTGGTCGATGGCAGTCAGGGTGCTGTGCATATGCCTGTGGATGTTCAGGACATTGACTGTGACTGGTATGTTATGACCGGCCACAAGCTCTATGGGCCGTCCGGCATTGGCGTGCTCTATGGCAAGATGGATCGACTGCGCCAGATGCAGCCCTTCATGGGCGGCGGCGAGATGATTGTCGATGTTACGCAGGATACTGTGACGTATAATGATCCGCCGCATCGGTTTGAGGCCGGCACTCCGCCCATTGTACAGGCGATTGGGCTGGGCTATGCGCTGGATTATATGGAAAATCTTGGCCGAGAGGCAATTGCCGCCCATGAGGCCGATTTGACCGCCTATGCCCATCAGCGGTTGTCTGCGATCAATTCCTTGCGGATCATTGGCAATGCACCGGGCAAGGGAGCGATTTTTTCCTTTGAACTTCAGGGCATACACGCCCATGATGTGTCTATGGTTATTGATCGGCGCGGCGTTGCTGTTCGCGCAGGTACCCATTGTGCGCAACCACTTTTGGCACGGTTTGGTGTGACTTCGACGTGCAGGGCATCTTTTGCGCTCTACAATACCCGTGACGAGGTCGATGCGCTGGCCGATGCGCTGGATTATGCAAAGAGCTTCTTTGCTTGAGGATAGGATGATGAGCGTTAGCGAAAACCAGGAAAAGCCAGATGTTCGTGAGGGCATCGTCCACACAAGTTTAGCGCCCGAAGAAGTGGCGCGGCTGTCGGATGACATTATTGCGGCACTGAAAACCGTCTATGACCCGGAAATTCCGGCGGATATTTTCGAGCTTGGCCTGATCTACAAGGTTGATATTGAAGATGACCGCATGGTGAAAATCATGATGACCCTGACAGCCCCCGGATGCCCGGTTGCGGGCGAAATGCCGGGCTGGGTCGAAAATGCCGTGGGTGCGGTGGAAGGCGTTTCTGGCGTGCAGGTGGAAATGACCTTTGATCCGCCATGGACGCCGGATCGAATGTCGGAAGAAGCGCAAGTGGCGGTGGGTTGGTACTGAGCGCTCCCTTGTCTGTTTGAGAGCCAGCTCTTACATTCTTATCATCGAAGCACCGGATCTTGACCCCGGTTGTGAGAAGGAGAAAAGCCAATGGGCTTTGCAGTGATGACCATGACGGATGCGGCAGCCAACCGCGTCAAGGAAATTGTCGAAAATTCCGGCCCCGATGCCAAGGGCATTCGCGTGGGCATCAAAAAGGGTGGCTGCGCTGGAATGGAATATACTATTGATCTGGTGCGCGAACCCCATGACAAGGATGACATGATCGAGCATGACGGCGCAAAAGTGTGGCTTGAACCTGCCGCCGTGCTCTATCTTTTGGGCACGCAGATTGATTTTGAAACCACAACGCTGCGCTCAGGCTTTACCTTCCATAATCCCAATCAAACCTCGGCCTGTGGCTGTGGTGAATCGGTTGAACTGAAGGCTGCCGATCTTGCCGAGATTGCCAGACAGCGTGAGCAGGCAACGGTTTAAGCCCAATATTGTCGGGCGGCCATTCCCAAAGACACAAGCCCGAAAGCGATCAGCAGCAGGGCTGATCCTCTGGACACCCAATTGGTGAAATGGTCTGGCAGCTTTTTATGCATCCAGCTGACTGCTGCGCAGAGCATGAAGCACCACGACAGGGAGCCTAAAAATACGCCTGCGACCAGAAAAAATGGACTTGTGCCGCCGGTGTCGGCCAGTCCGGCACCGGCAAACAGGGCGACAAAGCCAAACAGGGTTGCCGGGTTGGTAATGGTCAGCAAAAAGGTGGAGAGGGTTACGCGCAGAATATCGCTGGCGTCCACCTTGGGGTTTACCAGCTTGACCGGCCTTGGCTTCAGGGTTTGAAGGCCGATGGCGAGAATCAGGAGACCGCCAACAATTTTCAGCGGCAGGGAAATTTCCTTCAACACATCCTGCATGGCCGCAAAACCAGCGGCGGCGGCAATGGCAAAGAGCGTGTCGCCCAGTGCTCCGCCAATTCCTGTGGCTGCACCCTGCCAAAAGCCGCGCTGAATTGTGCGGTTGATGCAGAGTGTGCCAATAGG
This sequence comes from Gillisella vitis, assembly GCF_014204625.1. Taxonomy (GTDB): domain Bacteria; phylum Pseudomonadota; class Alphaproteobacteria; order Rhizobiales; family Rhizobiaceae; genus Allorhizobium; species Allorhizobium vitis_F. The sequence continues at coordinate 324,351 of NZ_JACHLU010000004.1, forward strand.
GCCAATGGGGGCTGCAACGGCGATACCCAATAAAAACCCCTTGGCCAGCAAAATAAACAGCATTCCAGTCTCCGTCACGCGGGAACCTCCCCGGCGACTGTGAACACAATCAGCAATCCTGCGGGCCTTGTGATGGCGTAATGCCAAATCTCAAGGCTCGATAGCAGACAGGAGATGAAACCGCAATTTTTACCGGCTCGGCATATGACATATTTCTTGAAACCGGAATCGGTTTTCGGAACAATATGATGCGAAAACAAGAATCTAAAGCCTGTCGCGGCGAATAGGATTCACTGCGACAGGCTTTAGATCTTATTTTGTCGCATATACGTTATCGTTTTATTGAGGACAATAAAAC
>NZ_JACHLU010000005.1 GCF_014204625.1 Gillisella vitis
CTTCGGTAAAATCAGGCTTTGCGCCCAATCTCTGGGTGATTTCTAAGAGCGAAACCGCAACCTCGTTAGAAGCGACGCCTCGTTCGGTGAGGCGGGTTCTAGGACCATAAACAATACAAGTCAACAGCGCAGTTTATAAAAATGTCATGAAACCGGGAAAACATTGTTTTTGAATAATAATATGTAAAACTAGATCGCTTTCTGATACCTGTAGGCAAGATAGATCACCTGACCGCCAGCTAACCCCTGATAAAGTTGCGATCCCGGAGACCCGGCAAATTCTGACATAAAGCCGCGCATCCACCTGCCCTTGTTGATACGAGCGCGCTTTCTTGCCTCGCCTGCGTCCAGCGCCGCGACAACGCGGCTTGAGATGTTGCCATGGCTTACAAGCTCAAGACCGGGCACGCTCAGCTGACGCTCAAGCTCTTCAACAGACCCTTTGCCGCGCATGTCAGCGAACGTAAACCAGCCGCCAGGTGTGAGCACCCGCGCGACTTCATGTGCGAAAGCGTTGACGTTGGCATAGCAATGGGAGGATTCAATATTGATGACGACATCAAAAGATCCGTCAGGGAATGGTAGATGTTCAGCATCACCAATTTCAAAAGACAGGGCCTTGGTATCGGCATTCAACCGCCGCGCCAGCCGCACAGTCTGGGGAGAATAATCGAGGCCAATCATGGCGGCAGGCTTGTAATATCTTGCGATATAGCGCGAGCCACCGCCACGCCCGGAGCCAACCTCAAGCACGCGCAGGCCCTGAAGCGCCAGACCATCAATGGCCTGTTGATAAAGACCAATAAAGACCCGCTCGTCCTCATCCTCCGGCTTCAAAGGAAATGGCGCGCCTTCCGGCACAAAACCATAGTTCATGAAGCGCCAGTCTCTATCGCGCCAGGTTAGCGACAGAATGTTATAGACACGCTGCCAAAACCACTTGCGTGTGCGCGGAAATGCTTCGCCTGACAGGCTGTCGAGAATGCGCGTGAAGAGACGCCTCGTCATATTATGTCCTCAGCCCGGTGTCTTAAGCAACTCGTGCATTTCACCAGCGAGCCATTCACGGCCTTTATTGACCAAATCTGTATCATCGCTGTTGCGCGGATCAAACCACGGCAAATAATAGCGAAGGGCGGGAATCATGCATCTGCGCCAATAGCCCGGCGCGAAAGCAACAAGCCAGACAAACCGGAGCCAGAACCGGAACCCGGTTTTCACCCCATCTGTCTTCGCATAAAGCCTGACATTTCGAACAACAATCATGATGAAAGGAATAAGCGTGGCGTTCATGGCGATAACGCGCAGCATATAACGGTACCACTTTGAGAAATCTTTTGTGACTTCGTTGAACACATCCAGCGCCACAGCCTTATGCTCAAGCTCTTCCAGGGCGTGCCACATCCACAGACGCCGATAGGCCGGATCTGCCTCGTCCAGCAGATCCGTCTTGCGCAAAATGACACTGGAGAGGGTGGCCGTGACGTGCTCAATCGCACAGGTCAGGGCCAGTTGATACAATGGGTTCTTGGTCAGATCAAAACCAAGCCTGACCGGCCGCTCCATCTCATCAACATCATATCCCAGCGACGCCATTGCCAGATTATAATCGCGGTGTTCGCGGGTATGGTAAGCCTCCTGGACAGAATAACCGTTGATTTCGGCCGCCAGCGCCTTGTCCTGGAGTTTCGGTGCGTAATGCTTTAGGGAGCGGATGAAATAGCGCTCGCCTTCCGGCAGAAAAATCGACAGGCCATCCAGCAGTGCCGTCTTGATCACGTCGCCGCCAAACCAATGGCGTTTGGCATTGCCAAGGATGCCGAACCGAATATCGCGGGCGATGATCTCATCGGGGTCAGCCATATGCTTCGTCCGGTTTTCGCTCACATCGTCTGCGTTCGCGTCCCGTCCTGCCATAGATCCAATCCATTTTTGCTTAATCGTCCGCATTGCGTTTTTGCGCTACGGTATTCGAAATCTATAACTGACACCTTATATGAGATCAACAACCTTCAAGTTTAGCCCGGATCAGCCAACAAACACATGGGCCGCATTTGGCGCAAAGCTCAACCAGACATGGGTTCCACGCGCTATTCCAGACAAGGCGTTATGCCCAAAGGGCAAGCGAACAGAAATTGTGGCATTGTCCGACGTGCGCGTTGCCACGTGCACATGATTGCCAAGAAACGTCATATCCTCAACCTGCGCTGGAATGGACTGCTCCAGCTTAGTGGTCGAAAGCGACAGGCGCTCCGGCCGCAGCATCAATTGTGCATTGAGTGACGGGGTCGGCATTCCGTGTAGCGGTACATCAGCAATGGTCATATCCCCACTGAGTTTAATAAGCGCACGCCCATTCTTTTGCTCCACCACATGGCAGGGCAAAAAGTCGCTATCACCAATAAATTCTGCGACAAACCGCGTCGAGGGATTGGCATAAAGCTCTTCACCTGTGCCAATCTGATCAATAACGCCCTTGGAGAAAACAGCAATGCGGTCTGACAGGCGCAGCGCTTCTTCCTGATCGTGGGTTACATACAGAATTGTCACTTCCGTCTGCTGATGGATACGGCGAATTTCGTGCTGAATTTCCTCGCGCAGCTTTTTATCAAGGGCAGAGAGCGGCTCGTCCATCAACAGCACCGGCGGATCATAGGCCAGAGCGCGGGCCAATGCTACGCGCTGTTGCTGACCACCAGACATCTGTGCCGATGTGCGATCTTCAAAGCCTTCCAGACGCACCAGTGTCAGCATCTGCCGCACCCGCTCGGTGATGGCCGCTTTTGACCAGCCGCGCACTTTAAGCGGAAAGGCAATGTTTTCGCCGACAGACAAATGCGGAAACAGCGTGTAGCGCTGGAAAACCATGCCGATATTGCGTTGATGAGAAGGTGTGTTGAGGATCGTTCTGCCTTTCAGCAACATGTCACCCTCGCTTGGCGGCTCGAAGCCCGCAAGGATGTAAAGCGTCGTGCTCTTGCCAGAGCCGGATGGGCCAAGGAATGTCATGAACTCGCCATGCCCCACCGTCAGATTGACATCCTGCACCGCGACAACCGGCCCATATTGCTTGCGAATGCCACGAATTTCGAGAAAAGGGGTCATGCTTTCAGTCCTTTTTTCACCAGAGCGGCAATCAGCATCAGCACAATGGTGACAGCAATCAGAAGGGTTGAGGCGGCGGCAATCACCGGTGTGAGATCCTGACGCAGCGTCGCCCAGATTTTCACCGGCAGCGTTTGCAGGGTCGGGCTGGCCATGAAAATTGCCAGCACCACCTCATCCCACGAGGTCAGGAAGGAGAAAATTGCCGCGGAGAAAAGGCCGTGGCGAATACAGGGCAGAGTGATCAGCAATTTTGCCTTGAAAGGGGAGGCCCCGCAGAGCACCGCCGCATCTTCAATGGATTTATCAAAGCCCTGAAGTGCGCCCGTCAAAGCAAGGATCGAAAAAGGCAGGGCAACAACCAGATGGGCGATGACAAAGCCAATGGTGGTGCCATTCAGCCCGATGCGTAGAAAAAAGGCATAAAGCGCCACGGCCAGAACCACAACGGGCAGGATCATCGGCGTCATGAACAGTGCATTCAGCGCACCCCGTCCAACAAAACGCCCTCTGACCAGACCAAAGGCAGCGACCAGACCAATCAACACCGACAACACTGTTACCATCAGCGCAATGCTGAAACTCGTCCATGCCGCATCCAGCCAGCGGGGGTCAGCAAACAGCGCCTGATACCATTTGAACGTCCACGACGGCGGTGGAAAAATCAGCCATTGCGATGAGCCAAACGACAGTGCCGCAATGAAGACGATGGGCAGCAGCAGAAAAGCGGCAATGAGGAAGGTAATGGTCAGCAAAGCCCATTTCCACCATCCGAGGCTTTGAAAATTGAGCAGCATGTTACACCCTCTCCTGCCCGGCCACGCCGAAAAACCGCAGTTGCAGTGCATAGAGACCAAGTGTGACGACCAGCAGAACCAAAGCTGCGGCACCGCCCATGCCCCAGTTGACCAGCGATTGCACAAATTGCGCAATCAATTCGGCCAGCATCATATTGGCGGTCCCTCCCAGCAGCGACGGTGTGACGAAATAACCAAGCGACATCACAAACACCATCAGGGCACCAGAGATCATGCCCGGCGCGGCCAATGGCAAAAGAACATGAATCAAGGCCTGAAACCGGGTTGCGCCACACAGGGCTGCGGCCTGCAAAATGGCCGGATCGATCTTGCGGATCACCCCATAGAGCGGAATGATAATGAAGGGCAGCATGATATAGGTCATGCCGATGGTCACGCCGGTGAGATTGTTGACCATGGCCAGCGGCTTGTCGATCAGGCCCAGCCCCATCAACGTCTTGTTGATCACGCCGGTGCGCTGAAGCAGCACCATCCACGCATAGGTACGGGCCAGCAGATTGGTCCACATTGACAGCAGCACAATGGCAAACACCACATTGGCCAGACGTTGCGGCATGATGGCCAGTGCCCAGGCAACGGGAAAACCAATGATCAGCGACATCACCGTCACAACAGCGGCAACGAAGAACGTGTTGAAGAAGATTTTCAGATAGGTGCTGCTGCCGAGCAATGTGGCGTAATTGTCAAGACCCAACACGGGTTCGGTCACGCTGCGGCTCAAAAGGACAAGAACAGGCACAAGAAAAAACAGGATGATCAACAGCAAAGCCGGGAGGGTTGCGGCAAAATTCCCTGGTCTGAAGCGAAACGGCTTTTGGCCTTTGCTTTGCTCCATCCCCTGTACATCAGACATCATGGCCGCAACCTCGCGCAATTCTATCTCGAAACCATCCATTGATGACAGAAATCCGATGGGCAGAAATTACCATTTGCGCGGAAATTCTGCCCATCGGAGTCTGGATTATTTGGCCTGCCAAGCGTACCAGCGCTCACCAATTTCGTCACGGTGCTTGGCCCAATAGGCCATATCTGCATTGATCTGCGATGCCGTCTGTTGATCGGGCAGCGTCTCAGCCACTTCAGGCACCATCAGGGCTGGAGACTTGATGTTGGTTGGCGCATAGCCGGTGCCAACGGCCATTTCGGCCTGTCCTTCCGGAGAGGTGGCAAAGGCAATGAATTTCATCGCCGCCTCTTTGTTCTTCGATCCCTTTGGAACCACCAGCGCATCGGCCGCCGTGATATTTTGCGCCCAGGAGGTTTCAACCGTCACTCCGGTGGCAGCAAGGGCCGTCAAGCGGCCATTCCAGAACGAGCCGAACGGCGCTTCGGCAGAGGCCAGCAATTGCTGGGATTGCGCACCGCCCGACCACCAGATGATGTCAGATTTGATGGTATCCAGCTTTTTGAAGGCACGGTCGAGATCAAGCGGATAGAGCTTGTCAGGGGTGACACCATCGGCCAGCAGGGCTGCTTCGATCACACCGGGGGCTGACCATTTGTAGAAAGTCCGCTTACCGGGGAATGTCTTGGTGTCAAACAGCTCTGTCCATGTTTTGGGGCAGGCGCTCACGGCATCCTTGTTGCAGCCGATGACGAAGGAATAATAGAAGCTGCCCACCGAGTAATCGGTGACAAAGCGCGGATCGAGCGAGGTTTTGTCGATGGTGTTGAAGTCGAGCTTTTCCAACAGGCCGTTGGCTCCGGCCTGAATGGCATAATCGCCTTCCACATCCACCACATCCCAAGTGACGCCAGCGGCCTCGACCATGGCTTTGATCTTGCCGTAATCAGTCGGGCCATCCTGAAGCACTTTGATGCCGGTTTTTGCGGTGAAAGGATCGGCCCAGGCCGATTTTTGCACGTCCTGCGTGGTGCCGCCCCAGCTGGTGAAGACCATGTCTGCGGCAAACGTCTGGCTTGATACTCCCAGTAACAGGGCCAGTGATGCAATGATGGTTGTGTTTTTCATGTTCCCGTGTCCTTGTTTGATGCTGCTAAACTTGCGTTACCCAAACGCTGGTTGCTTCTTGTGGGCCATTCCGTTTGGGGCATGGGTCGTTCACCGCATCACAAACGGATCGGGGAACGGGTCATCTGAGGTTTTGAGCCAGATGGTTTTGGTGCGGGTATAATCCAGCACGGCGGCCATGCCGCCTTCACGGCCATGACCCGAAAGCCCATAGCCGCCAAAGGGCGCAATCGGCGAGACGGCACGATAGGTATTGACCCAGACAACACCGGCGCGAATGCCGTTCATCATCCGATGGGCGCGGGCGAGATTTTGGGTGAACACACCGGATGCCAGCCCAAAAGCCGTATCATTGGCCAGATGCAATGCCTCGGCTTCCGTTTCAAACGACACGACAGACAAAACCGGACCGAAAAATTCCTGCACCATCGACGGTGAATTGACGCCATCGCAATCAAGAATCGTGGGCGGGTAGAAATTGCCGGGGCCATCCGGCTTTACCCCACCTGTCACCAATCTGGCACCGCTGGCAACGGATGCCTTCACCAGCGCATCCACATGATCCTGCTGGCGGCGAGTGGCCAAGGGGCCAACTTCCGTGGCCATCTCCAGCGGGCTACCAATGCGAATGGCTTCAGCCTTGGCTTTCAATCGCTCCAGAAATGCATCCTTGATGGAGCGCTCGACGATCAACCGTGAGCCCGCCACGCAGCTCTGGCCGGTGGCGGCAAAAATGCCCGACACCTGCGCATTCACGGCGCTTTCGATGTCCGCATCGGCAAAGACGATGAAGGGCGATTTTCCACCCAGCTCCAGCGAGGTCGAGGCGAGATTTTCGGCCGAGTTTCGCACCACATGGCGGGCGGATTCCGGGCCGCCAGTGAAGGCGATATGGGCGACTTTGGAGTGGCGGGTCAGCGCCGCGCCACAAGCCGCGCCAAAGCCGGTGATGATATTGATGACACCGGGCGGAAAGCCTGCCTCATGCACCAGCCGGGCAAATTCCAAAAGCGGGGCTGGGCCATCTTCTGATGCCTTGACCACCATGGTACAGCCTGCGGCCAAGGCCGGGCCAATCTTGACGGCAGAGAGAAACAGCTGGCTGTTCCACGGCACCACCATGGCAACCACGCCCACGGGTTCGCGCTTGAGCCACACATCCATATCCGGTTTGTCGATCGGAAGGGTAGAGCCTTCGATCTTATCGGCAAGGCCCGCGTAATAGCGGAAATAATCGGCCACATAGGCGATCTGCGAGGAGGTTTCGCGGATAATCTTGCCCGTGTCGCGGGTTTCCAGCTCTGCCAGTTTTGGTGCGTTAACTGCAATCAGATCGGCCAGTTTATAGATCAGCTTGCCGCGCTGGGTGGCTGTCATTTTGGCCCATGGACCATCGTAAAGGGCTGTATGGGCAGCTTTAACTGCGCGGTCCACATCCCCTTCCCGCGCTTCCGGCATATCGGCCCAAGCGTTTCCGGTGGCGGGATCAAGGCTTTCAAACCGACCCTCACCGTCTTCAAATGCGCCGTTGATATAAAGCTGGAAGCGCTGCATGGGTCTACTCCGCAAAAGCTGGCATGACATCACGAATGAAGCGTTCCAGCGAGGCTTTCTTGCGCTCAAAGCTCACGCCGGTGTCGATCCAGAAGGAAAACTCATCATAGCCCAGCGCTTCATAGTGTTTCAGGCGGGCAATCACCTCATCCGCCGTGCCCACCGCCATATTGGCCCGCATCACATCGGGCGAAAGCATGGCGTTTCCTTCAATCTCTTCATCGCTGAGACGCTCAATCAGGCCTTGATGGATGGGGCGCTCATTCTTGAACCATGCGAAGAAGTAATTGTAATAAATGCTGAGTTCCTTGGCGGCCTGCGCAATATCAGCCTCATCGGCCCCGACATAGCTGTGCAGCAGCAGCATGATCTTCGGGCGCGGAACCTCCGGCGCTTTTTCGCAAGCCGCTTTGAAATGCCCCATCAGCTTTTCAATTTCGGGATTGCCATTCCACAGCGGCGTCACCTGCACATTGCAGCCATTGGCAACAGCAAATTCATGAGAGTTGGGATCGCGCGCCGCAACCCACATCGGGATGGGTTCCTGCAACGGTTTTGGAGCGGATGTTGTCGAGGGGAATTTCCAGAACTCACCATCATGAGCATAATCGCCTGCCCACATGCCTTTGACGGCAGGGATCAGCTCCCGCATCCGCTGGCCCGCGCTCCAGGCATCCAGCCCCGGCAGAAGGCGTTCATATTCAAAACCATAGGCCCCACGGGCAATGCCCACATCCAGACGGCCATTGGTGATCAGGTCGGTCATGGCTGCTTCACCCGCCAGCTTGATCGGGTGCCAGAACGGCGCAATCACCGTGCCAGTGCCAAGGCGGACGTTTTTGGTGCGATTGGCCAGATCAGCAATGGTCACAAAAGGATTGGGGGCAATGGTGAAATCCATGCCATGATGTTCGCCGGTCCAGATGGCGTGCATACCACCCTTGTCGGCAATCTCGCAGAGCTGAAGAAATTCCTCATAAAGTTGCTTGTGACTCTGGCTGGCATCGAGCCGTTCCATATGGACGAAAAGAGAAAATTTCATCGATCAAGCCTTTTGAGAAATCGTGTGAATACGGCCAGCAGTTTCATTGCCCACATAAATGCTGAAATTGCCAAGGGCGCTTTCCGCCGCAAAGCGGTTGAGAATATCGGCGGTTGGCGACCCCGATAAACCGGCCAAGGCGGATGGCGGGGTGAAATGACCGCACTTCACCACCCCTTCCCCAGCAAAGGCCCGATAGACAATATGCTGGCTGCCATCCGTCTTGTCTTCATAAACCGAATAGAGAAAACCGAGGGTGATGCTGAGGCCCGTTATCTCTTCCAGATGAGTTTTGAGATCCTGCAACGGATCGCCACTCACAGCATCACAGCCCGGCAGGCTCTTGCCATTCTCACCCACCAGCAAAACCGCACCATCGCGCTCAACAACGGCACTCAAATACAAAGTGCCTTCGCTGGCCGCCGACACCGCCTTGGCATTCAGCGCAGGGGTAAAATAACCGCCGCGCACATAGCCAAGCCCGTTCAGTTCGCTCTTTTCAAACGCCTGCACACGACCCAGAAGAATAACGTGGTCGCCCGCTTCAACGACGCTTTCCAGAGCGCAATCAAACCAGGCCGAAACATTGGCAAACACCGGCGAACCATAAGGGCCAAGCTGCCAATCGACTGTCGCAAAGCGGTCTTCCACTGGGCGGGCGAAGGTGTTGGAAACGTCTTTTTGTGCATCTGAAAGAATGTTGACGGCAAAGCCTTTTGTCTCGGTCATCACCGTAAAATTGCGCGATGTCTTGGCCAGACACACCAGCAAGAGCGGCGGATCAAGCGAAACGGAGGTAAAGGAATTGGCGGTGAACCCAAGCGGCTTGCCATCCGGGCTGATGGTGGTCACCACCGTGACACCTGTTGCAAAAGCGCCAAAAGCATCGCGCAGGCTGCGTGGATCGAGCGATTGATCTGTCACGATTGCACCTCCGGTAGGGCCAGCCATGCGGTCATAATGTCATGAACCTGCTTTGGCGCGGTAAGATTGACCATATGGCGATGTCCCTCAATGACCTGCGCCCAACCATGGATAGCCAGCGCTGCCATATCTTCGGCCATCAAAGCCGTGGAATTCGGATCACCAGAGCCAGTGAGAAACAAGGCCGGGCATGAGACACGCGGCAAACCATCGGCATAAGTCGCATCGCCATTGGCAAAGGCGGTATAAGCGGTGCGATAAGCATTCACATCCATCTGCCGCAAGCAATGTTCCGTCAGGGCGCGGGCTGCAAGGCTTACGGCATCATCGCCAAACCAGCGCTGAAGCGGCCCTTCAATATCAATGCCTTGACTGGCAATCGATGCCGCGCGGGCCAAAACGGCGGCCCTCGCCTGCGCATCACGGCGATAGACCCCATTGAGCAGTGCAACACGGCGAATGCGATTGCCAAAACTGACGGCAGCCCCACCTGCAATCAAGGCACCCATGGAATGACCCGCGAGATTGACCGGGCCAAGCTGCATGTCATCCATAAAGTCCCCAAGCCAGCCGACAAAATCCGGCAATTGGCTGTTTTCGGACAAAGGCGCACTCTTGCCATGACCAGGCATGTCCACGGCAATCACCCGATGGGTGCTTGAGAGACTTTCAATTTGCGGCCACCAGGCTTCAAGCCTCATGCCAACGCCATGAATCAGCACCAGCGGCTCACCGGCACCGCGCTCAACATAGGCAGCACCGCTCGCCGTAAACTGGCGCGCGTAGACCGGGAGGGGTGGAGCATCAGCATTCATCATCTGCGCCATCTCCATCACCGCTCCGCCTCTTATACGCCAGCCGGATTGTTCAGATCCATCTCAAGATCCTTCAGATCCTGATAACGGTCGCCAATGCGGTGATGCGGGCGACCACCCACGGATGCGCCAAGACCAATGACAATTTCATCGGCGGCGGGCGCATCAGGAATGGCGGTCTGAATGGTCAGATAATGGGAGCGACGGCCTTCATCATTCTTGTCCATCAGCGGAATCATGATCGGCGCATTGGCAGGGCCACGGGTGTTGCAAAAAGCAAGATAGGATTTGGCACCGACCGCCGTGCGGTAATGATTGCCAAAACGCAGGGTGTGGATCAGCGCCGAAGCATGTTCGATTTCGCCATCAAGACCGACAACGGCGGTTTTGCCATAGCCTTGCACGGCCTCGCCAGAGCCAACCGCATCAATAATCATCTTGGTCAAAAGTTCGCCGAGAACGGGTGCGCAAGCATGAATTTCAGGCTTCAAATCCTCAACAAAGCCGAGGCCAGCCCATGGGTTTTTGATAATCGCAAAGGCCGCATAAAGCTTCAGAGGTGTTGCGGCTTCCTTGCCCCCCTCGATCAGCGTTGTCTCGATTTGCAGGAACGTCTTGCGGATCTGGAGTGCCATGGTCAAACCTCAAATTTCACTGTTGATATTATGGTATGCCAAGAAATTTTGGAGTCAAGCAACTTGTCGGAAAAGAATTATTTTTTCTTTTTAGGAAATTTTTACCCACAAAACGAAATCCCCCGGCATTGTACACCGAGGCTGGATAAGGCCATTTTGAAGCCCGCAAATTGGACTGAAATCATCCTCAGACCGCTTAAGCGCTCTGGCGTTTTTTCAACGCGGCCTGCGCGATTTCAGAAGCGCGGCGCACATGCTCAATTGCCGCCCGCTCTGCGGCTGCACCATCGCCACGCCGAATGGCATCAACCATTTTTTGCATCTGGGCTGGGCCTTCAACAGCGCGACCCTCTGTCTTGATGGTCATGGAGCGCAGGTGGTTGATGCGTACCGTCATCAGCTTGACCACATCCCAAGCAATGTGGCGTTCAATGCTGGTAAACAACGTCTGGTAAAATTGCGTGGTGCAGGCCAGAACATCAACCATATCGGCCCGTGCATAACCATCCCGGATCGATTGCAGCGCACCATCGAGCTGCTCGACCGTTGCAGGATCATGTTTCTCGGCACAGAGCCTTGCAGCCATGCCTTCCAACGCACCACGGATTTCGTAAATTTGACGGGCTTCATCGACACCCAGATGCGCCACCATCGGTCCCTTGCTGGCAAGGTTGGAAACAAGCCCTTCCGATTCCAGATGGCGCAGCACCTCGCGCACAATGGTGCGGCTGACACCCAGTTGAGCGCAAAGATCACGCTCCACCAACCGATCCCCGGGCTTGAAATGGCCGCTGAAAATCGCATCGCGCACCTTGTCCAACGCCAGCTCCCGCAGCGTCTTGCCGGGTCTTTCAACCCGGATTGCCCCCTCGCCCGCGAACTCCGCCATCATGCCACCTCTTACTGCGTTTAGTATTATGGTATGCCAAAAGCGAAGAAGATGACAAGGGCTTTGTAGAACAGATCAGGCAAATTCCGCGCTCATCACTTCCAGCTCATGCCAAAGGCTTTCCGCAAAACCGCGCAGCACCAGAAGTTCAAACTGGTCTTCACCCGTACGGGACAGATTAACCGCAATGTGACCAATCAGGGTGGTGGCCCCCGCACCAATGGCAAATTGATCCGGGTGGAGATCAAGCGCCGTGCCTTTGGCCAGCACTTTGCGCACCGGCGCACCACTGATGCGGATCAGCACGCGACCGTGGCTTTGATCAACAATGAAAAAGCTGTCATCAAAGATCGGAAGGTCTTGATCGGCGGACCCCACGACAAACCATTGACCGGGGCCAGCGCTGCGCGCATCAAACCCTTGCGGCACCGCAGGCGGCGCATTGCCCGGCTTGCCCAACACGTGCAGCACCGTTGCCTCCTTCACACTCTCCAGTGTTACGGCACCAAATGTTTCAACGCTTTTGTCCGCCAGCGCTGCCCGGCGAAGAATTGGAAATTCAGAAAGAGCGGTTTTAAACATGAAGCTTCTCATTGTTGGGATCAACAAACACCGGGCTGACTAATTTCGCAGGCGTGAACTCGTTCCGAAGGCCATTCCACGCCAGCACCTCCTCGCCATGGCGGGCGGCACCGCCCTTCACCAGCGCAAGGCCAATGGTGGAATTGAGATGCGGCGAGAAGCATGAGGACGTGATATACCCCTGATCATTTTCCAGCGTCGGCTCCGCATCCTTCTTCAGAATATGCGCTCCGGTTTTGAAGGATGTTGCCGCATCCAGCGGCATGACCCCCACCAATTGCGGACGGTCAGCATCGGTCAGTCCTTCGCGGTTGAGCATATGTTTGCCGATGAAATCGGGTTTGGTGCTGCTCACCATTTTGGCAAAGCCGAGATCGGCAGGGACCACGGTGCCATTAATCTCATTATGGGTGACATGGCCTTTTTCAATGCGCAAGACTGAGAGCGCCTCAATACCATAGGGCTGAATGCCGTGTTCCTCGCCCGCCAGCATCACCGCATCAGCGATACTCTCACCATAATCCGCAGGCACAGCCAGCTCAAATGCCAGTTCGCCGGAGAAGGAAATGCGGAACAGCCGCCCCTTCAGCCTGCCGCCCAGCAAAGACACTTCCTTTGCTGCCAGATAGGGGAAGTCCTCGTTGGAAATGTCATCATCCACCAGCGTTTGCAGAATGGCGCGGGATTTTGGCCCAGCCACCGCCATTTGCGCCCATTGATCAGTCACAGATGCCAGCCGCACATCCAGTTCCGGCCAATGTACTTGGGCGCAAAATTCCAAATGGTTCAGCACAGCGGCGGCATAAGCCGTGGTGGTGGTCATGAAATAACGATTTTCATCCATGCGGCTGGTGGTGCCGTCGTCATAGATAAAGCCATCTTCACGCAGCATCAGCCCATAGCGAGCCTTGCCAACAGGGAGTTTCAAAAAGGCGTTGCAATAGACACGATTGAGAAACTCCGCCGCATCCGGCCCACAGACCTCGATTTTTCCCAGCATGGACACATCGCAAATACCGGCGTTGGTTCTAACGTTTTTCACCTCGCGGTCTACGCTTTCGCGCCAGCCATTTTCCCCGGATCTGGGGAACCATGCAGAGCGATACCACAGGCCTGTTTCCACAAAGGTCGCGCCATTCTTGGCTGCCCAATCATGCAAAGGGGATTTGCGCACCGGCTGAAAATGCTTGCCATGCGATGCGCCCGCCAGCGCACCAAACGACACAGGCGTGTAGAAGGGCCGAAATGTTGTGGTGCCAACATCGGCAGGCGATATGCGCCGGGCTTCCGCCAACAAGCCTATGGCATTGACATTGGAGAGCTTACCCTGATCGGTTGCCATGCCATTGGTGGTGTAGCGCTTGGCAAGCTCCACATGGCCATAGCCTTCCTGCACCGCAAGGCCGAGATCCTTGGTATGGACGTCGTTTTGGAAATCCACAAACGCCTTGCTCTTGATGCCGGGAATGGACCAGACTGGCTTTGCTGGTGTGGGGATAATCTCACCCTCAACACTTGGCAGTTCAAATGGGGGGATTACAAAACCCAGTACGTCAAGCGCCAGTTTCGCCTGCTCCAGCCCGGAAAGCATTGCCGCAGCAATGCCAAAGACACCCGACGCTGAACCCGCCAAAACCAGATTGGTCAAGCCCTCCGGAGCCAGAAAGGCCGAGTGCTCGTCCGACCACCGTGGCTTACCACCTCTGTGGCAGGCAAGATGAATGATCGGAGAAAACCCACCCGACATGGCGAGACTATCTACTTCAAGCCGTTCCAACTGGCCTTCGCGCCAAAGATCCAACCCCTCAACAGATTTGCCGCCATGGACATTGCTGACCAAACCGCCACGCACCAATCGCGCCTTGCCCTGATAAGCAATCGTGGCATCGCGGCGGCTATCAATCAGGGCCGTCACGCGAACCCCTGCGGCTTCAAGGTCCGCCGCCAGTGCGTAACCGCTGTCATTGGTGGTGAAGATGGCGGTCTTTTTGCCCGGCGCGACGCCATAGTGATTGAGATAACGGCGCATGGCTCCGGCCATCATTACACCGGGAATATCATTGCCGCCAAACACCAGTGGGCGCTCTTCGGCACCCGTGGCCAAAATGGCTTTCTTCGCCGCAATGCGCCATAGGCGCTCTACCGGGCGGTTGGCGGCAGGCTCTGCCACGTGCTTTTGCACCCGCTCTACGGCACCAAACACATTGCCATCATACCAGCCGAAAGCGGTGGTGCGGGCAAGGATTTGCACATTTGGCAGCGCTTCCAGCTCTGCCTGTGTGGTAGCGACAAAATCAGAGGCAGCAACACCATTGATCAATGATGTTTCTGCCAAAAGACCGCCACCAAGCTGCGCCTGTTCATCCAGCAGAATAACCCGCGCACCAGCGCGGCCAGCAGCGAGAGCCGCCATCAAGCCCGCTGCACCCGCACCAATCACCAATAGGTCACAATGCGCCCAGCATTTCTCATAGGCGTCGGGGTCGGCTTCATAGCTGGCTTTGCCAAGGCCAGCGGCCTTGCGGATCACTGGCTCATAGAGTTTTTCCCAGAATTTCGCGGGCCACATGAAGGTTTTATAGTAAAAACCCGCAGATAAGAACGGCGACAGCAGGCTGTTGACAGCACCAATATCATGCTCAAGGCTTGGCCAGCGGTTTTGGCTGTTGGCTTCAAGACCAGCATAAAGCTCCTGCATGGTAGCGCGGGTGTTTGGCTCGGTGCGCCCACCTCGGCCAATGGTCATCAACGCATTGGGTTCTGCGGCACCCGCTGTCAGAATGCCACGCGGGCGGTGATATTTAAAACTGCGGCCCACCAATTGCTGGCCATTGGCCAATAGCGCAGAGGCCAGCGTATCGCCCGCAAAACCGCTCATGGCTTTGCCATCAAAGGTGAAGGCAAGCGCGGTTGTGCGATCCACCAGACCGCCGCTTTTCAGACGATAGGATGTCATGCGCGCACCCCTTTGCGTGTTGATGCATCAAAGCTTGCGGAAATCTCGTGGCTTGCCGTGTCGCGGCACACCACAATCCAGCGGCGGCAACCGGATGTGTGGTGCCAATATTCTTCATAGGCTCCACGGGGATTGTCGCGCAGGTAGACGTAATCGTGCCATACGTCTGGGCCAGCATCGGGCGCTGGGCGTGTAAGGGCCGCCCCCTTGATGGTGTATTCTTCTTTGGGTCGTGGCCCGCAATGGGGGCAGGGAATAAGGCTCGCCATAATCAGAATCCTTAGTGAAGGTTCGGCTGGGCACCCTGGCCCTTTTCATCGATGATATAGCAGCGTTCAAACCGATCCAGCCGGAAGGCACGCGCCGTTTCATGGCTCTCGCCCTTGGCGATCAGATGGGCGAAGCAATAGCCCGAGGCAGGCGTGGCCTTGAAGCCGCCATAGCACCAGCCGGAATTGAGATAGAGATTGTCCAGATGCACCTTGTCGATGATCGGCGAGCCATCCATGCTCATATCCATCACACCGCCCCAGCTTCGCAGCACCCGGATGCGCGACAAAGACGGAATCATCGCCTTGCCCGCCTCAGTCACATGCTCGACAGTGGCGAGATTGCCGCGCTGGGCGTAGGAATTATAGCCATCAATATCGCCGCCAAACACCAGACCACCCTTATCCGACTGGGAAACGTAGAAATGGCCTGCGCCAAAGGTGACGACACAATCGATAAAGGGTTTTAAGCCTTCCGAGACAAAGGCTTGCAGCACATGGCTTTCCATCGGCAGTTTCAGCCCGGCCATTTCAGCCACGCGGGATGAATTGCCCGCTGCCGCCAGCGCCAGCTTGCCGCAACCGATAAAGCCACGGGTGGTTTCCACGCCCACCGCTTTGCCATTTTCACGGCGAATGCCCGTGACTTCGCAGTTTTGAATGATGTCCACCCCGTGAGTGTCCGCACCCCGCGCATAGCCCCAAGCCACGGCATCATGGCGCACCGTGCCGCCACGGCGCTGCATCAAGCCGCCTTGAATGGGGAATCGGGCATTGTCGTAATCCAGAAACGGCAGCATGGCTTTGATGGCGTCGCGGTCCAGCAATTCAGCATCCACGCCATGCAGGCGCATGGCATTGCCCCGACGGGTATAGGCATCGCGCTGGGCATCGGAATGATAGAGATTGACCACGCCGCGCTGCGACACCATGGCGTTGAAATTGAAATCCTGCTCCAGCCCTTCCCACAGTTTCATGGAAAATTCGTAGAAGGGATTGTTACCCGGCAGCAGATAATTGGAGCGGATGATGGTGGTGTTACGCCCAACATTGCCAGAGCCGATATAGCCCTTTTCCACCACGGCGATGTTTTTGATGCCGAAGGTTTTGGAGAGGTAATAGGCCGTGGCCAGACCATGGCCGCCGCCGCCAACAATCACCACATCATAATGCGGCTTTGGCTCTGGCTGTCGCCAATGGGCGGCCCAGTTTTTATTGCCGCGAAGACCGTTCAGAAAAATCGACAAAGCCGAATAGCGCATGATGCCCGCTCGTTTCAGGATTGGGTGGACGGGGGGATGGCTTGTGACCACCGCACAGTGCTTCGAAGACTAGATGCTTCACACCAATTAAAATTGCACAAAAAAGACATTTAACGATATAAAAGGGACATGAGCGAAAAACCCTCTTCCACCCAGGCCTATGGCTTCATCCTGACGCCGAATTTTGCGCTGATGTCCTTCTCGTCGGCCACCGAACCACTGCGCGCCGCAAACTTGCTGGCGCAGACGCCGCTTTATGCCATCAAGCCGCTTTCCATTCAGGGGCAAGCGATGCGCTGTTCGGCGGGTTTTGAAATTCCCTGCGAGGATCTGGCGTTGGAAGGCCAAAACTGCCACACGCTGTTTGTGGTGGCGGGTGGCAATCCGATAGACTGGATCCATACCAGTGACATGCACGCAAGTTTGCGCAAACTCTCCCGCCAAGGGGTTCGCATTGGCGGCATTTCCAGCGGGGCTTATGTCCTGGCGCAAGCGGGTCTTTTACAGGCACGAGATTTTACCATTCACTGGGAACACGCCCCTGCCCTTCGTGAAGCCTTCCCTGACCTTGCCCCACGTCAGGCCCGCTACGTGCTGGATGGAGATCGCCTCACCTGTGGTGGCGGCGTTGCGCCTCTCGATATGATGCATGCCCTGATTGGCGAGCGGATGGGGCCGGAATTTTCTCGTCGAGTCAGTGATTGGTATCTGCACACCGCGGTGACTGAGGCAAGCGCGCCTCAGCGCGGCTCATCGGTCGAGCGCTTTGGCACCCATCATCCAGCCCTTGTCACGGCTTTGGAAAAAATGGAAGCCACACTGGAAAACCCGCTGGATCGGCAGACAATCGCACGGTTGGTGGGCATTACGCCCCGGCATCTGGATCGGCTGTTTGCCAGCCATATGCCATTGAGCTTTCACGACACCTATCGCAGCATGCGGCTTGCCCATGCGCGCAAACTTTTGGAGCAAAGTCCGCTGTCGCTCTCGGAAATCGCCTTTGCCACGGGCTTTTCCAGCGCCTCGCATTTTTCACGCGCCTTCAAACAGCAGTTTGGCATTCAGCCAAAATCGGTTAGATCGTAGGTTCACAAATATAAGTGTAGACGCGGAGTAAGGGGCAGGCATGGCCAAGAGTGAGACAAAGGCAGCAAAGGCGGCCAAGGCAATTTTGGCGCAGGACCCTCATGCTGTGCGCGAGCCACGGGCCAACAATCTGGAAATGGCCATTGGCCATGAAGTCCGCACCTTCCGCAAGAAGCTCGGCATCACGGTTGCCGATCTGGCGACGGCCACGGGCATGTCGGTGGGCATGTTGTCCAAGATTGAAAATGGCAATATTTCCGCCTCGCTCGGGACGCTGCAATCGCTCTCCAAGGCATTGGGTGTGCCGATGACCGCCTTTTTCAAAGGCTATGAAGAGCCGCGCAGCGCAAGCTTTGTCAAAGCCGGTGAAGGCGTGCATCTGGAGCGGCGCGGTACTCGCGCGGGCCACCATTACAGCCTGCTGGGCCATATTGAAAACAACACCTCCGGCGTGGTGGTGGAGCCTTATCTGATCACACTCAACACCGAATCCGATGTGTTTCCCACCTTTCAGCACGAGGGCATGGAGTTTCTCTACATGCTGGAGGGCGAGGTGGTCTATCGCCATGGCGAGAGCCTCTACCGGATGCAGCCGGGCGACAGCCTGTTTTTTGATGCCGACGCTCCGCACGGCCCAGAAGAGCTTGTAACATTACCCGCCCGCTACCTTTCCATCATTTCTTACCCGCATCAAAAATAATTGCCTAACAGGAAAATTTTATTCTTTAGGATTGATTTTATCAAACGCGCCTGTTAGCCATTGTCCAACGACAAATGGAGAGGCTGACCATGTGCGGCATTGTTGGATTGTTCCTGAAAGACAAGAGCCTTGAACCTCAGCTGGGAGCCATGCTCTCGGATATGCTGATCACCATGACCGATCGCGGCCCGGATTCTGCGGGCATTGCGATTTATGGCGCGGGTGAGAAGGGTAAGGCAAAAATTACCATTCAATCACCGGAACCTTCGGTGGATTTTGTTGGTCTCGATGCTGATCTCACCAAGGCGGGCATTCCGGCACAGGTGACGGTGAAAAGCACCCATGCGGTGATTGATATTGATGCGGCAAAGCTTGGCGAGATTCGCGGTGTTTTGAACGAAATTCGCCCGAATATCCGCATCATGGGTTCTGGCGAAAGCGTTGAGATTTTCAAGGAAATTGGCCTGCCGAAAGATGTTGTCGCCCGCTTTGATGTGCGTTCCATGGGCGGCAGCCACGGCATTGGCCACACCCGTATGGCAACGGAAAGCGCCGTGACCACGCTGGGCGCGCATCCGTTTTCCACAGGTGCCGATCAATGCCTCGTCCACAATGGTTCGCTCTCCAACCACAATAATTTGCGCCGCGAACTGATCCGCGACGGCATGACATTTGAGACACAGAATGACTCGGAAGTGGCCGCAGCTTACCTCACGGCTGAAATGGCCAAGGGCAAAGATCTGGGGCAGGCGCTGACGGGTGCGCTGGATGATCTCGATGGCTTTTTCACCTTTGTGGTCGGCACCAAATCCGGCTTTGGCGTGGTGCGTGATCCCATTGCCTGCAAGCCTGCGGTGATGGCTGAGACGGATCAATATGTGGCTTTTGGCTCGGAATATCGTGCGCTGGTTAATCTGCCGGGCATCGAGGAGGCCCGCATCTGGGAGCCGGAACCCGCCACCGTTTACTTCTGGGACCATGAAAAAGCAGCGTGAGGGACGTATAATGCCTATTTTTGATCTTTCCCAAACCCCGCTGCGCGAGCTGAACAGTGCTTTGCACGCCGTTAAATCCGGGGCCAATGACACCAATTTTGAAATCATCAATCCACGCGGCCATCATGCGGTGGCGGTTGGCATTGATAGCCCCGTGACTGTCGAGGTTAAAGGCTCGGTTGGCTATTATTGCGCGGGCATGAATGATGGCGGCACTGTCACCGTGCATGGCTCCGCCGGCCCAGGTGTGGCGGAAAACATGATGTCCGGCACCGTGATCATTGAAGGCGATGCCAGCCAATATGCCGGGGCCACTGGCCAAGGCGGGTTGCTGGTGATCAAGGGCAATGCCGCCTCGCGTTGCGGCATTTCCATGAAGGGGATTGATATTGTCGTGCAGGGCAATATCGGCCACATGTCGGCCTTTATGGGGCAATCCGGCCATCTGGTGGTGCTGGGCGATGCCGGTGAAGCGCTCGGCGATTCACTCTACGAGGCCAAGCTGTTTGTGCGTGGCACGGTGAAAAGCCTTGGTGCCGATTGCATTGAAAAGCAGATGAAGCCCAAGCATCTGGAAAAGCTGGCAGAGCTTCTGACTAAAGCCGGAATCACCGATGTGAAGCCGGAAGAGTTCAAGCGCTACGGCTCTGCCCGCAAGCTTTACAATTTCAACATTGACAACGCAGACGCCTACTAAGGCAAGGGGTAGAAGACCAATGAGCTACCATAATCCCAATACCCCGCCGCGCAAATCCGCGACCTTTGATGATTATACGCTGGCGGAAATTCGCCGCGCTGCCGCCACTGGTATCTACGATATTCGTGGTGCTGGCACCAAGCGTAAAGTGCCGCATTTTGACGATCTGCTGTTTCTCGGGGCCTCGATTTCGCGCTATCCGCTGGAAGGTTACCGCGAGAAATGCGATACATCGGTGGTGCTGGGTACGCGCTTTGCCAAAAAGCCGATCTATCTGAAAACGCCGATTACCATTGCAGGCATGAGCTTTGGCGCGCTGTCGGGTAATGCCAAGGAAGCCTTGGGCCGTGGTGCGACGATTGCTGGAACCTCCACAACCACCGGCGATGGCGGCATGACCGATGAAGAGCGCGGCCACAGCCAAACGCTGGTCTATCAATATCTGCCCTCGCGTTACGGCATGAACCCGAAGGATTTGCGCCGCGCTGATGCCATTGAGGTGGTGGTGGGCCAAGGTGCCAAGCCCGGCGGCGGTGGTATGTTGCTGGGACAGAAAATTTCTGACCGCGTGGCCGCGATGCGCAACCTGCCAAAGGGCATTGATCAGCGCTCGGCCTGCCGCCATCCTGACTGGACGGGGCCGGATGATCTAGAAATCAAAATTCTGGAATTGCGTGAAATCACCAATTGGGAAAAGCCAATCTATATCAAGGTTGGTGGTGCGCGGCCCTATTACGACACCGCGCTGGCCGTGAAGGCCGGAGCCGATGTGGTGGTGCTGGACGGTATGCAGGGCGGCACCGCCGCCACGCAGGATGTGTTTATTGAAAATGTCGGAATGCCAACGCTGGCCTGCATTCGCCCGGCCGTTCAGGCGTTGCAAGACCTTGGTATGCATCGCAAAGTGCAATTGATCATTTCTGGCGGCATTCGCTCTGGTGCGGATGTGGCAAAAGCTCTGGCTCTGGGCGCGGATGCGGTTGCGATTGGCACGGCAGCGCTGGTGGCGATTGGCGATAACGACCCGAAGTGGGAAGAGGAATATCAAAAACTCGGCACCACCGCTGGCGCCTATGACGACTGGCATGAGGGCAAAGACCCGGCTGGCATCACCACGCAGGACCCGGAACTGATGAAGCGGCTTGATCCGGTGCTGGCGGGTCGGCGTCTGGCCAACTATCTGAAAGTCATGACGCTGGAAGCGCAGACCATTGCCCGCGCTTGCGGCCATAACCGCCTGCACAATCTGGAGCCGGAGGATTTGGTGGCCCTCACCATGGAAGCCGCCGCCATGGCGCAAGTGCCACTGGCTGGCACCAACTGGTATCCCGGCAAAGCCGGATTCTAACAGCATAATGGCCGCGTGGACCTCCCAAGCACGCGGTCATTTCCTATCAACATGTGTCTCAATCCATAAAAACAGGGGAACGACGTGACACAGGATCTTTCACAATTTGCTGCTGAACGCGGCATCAAATATTTCATGATCAGCTATACCGACCTGTTTGGTGCGCAACGCGCCAAGCTGGTGCCTGCCCAAGCCATTGCCGAAATGCAAAAGGATGGCGCTGGCTTTGCGGGCTTTGCCACATGGCTCGATCTCACCCCCGCCCATCCCGATCTGTTTGCTGTTCCAGACGCCTCTTCCGTCATCCAACTGCCATGGAAAAAAGACGTGGCATGGGTCGCCGCCGATTGCGTCATGGACGACAAGCCGGTGGAGCAGGCCCCGCGCGTGATGCTGAAAAAGCTGGTGGAAGAAGCGGCCTCTCTGGGCCTTCGGGTCAAAACCGGAGTCGAGCCAGAGTTTTTCCTGATCTCTGCCGATGGTAAGGCCATTTCCGATGAGTTCGACACCGCAGAAAAGCCTTGCTACGACCAGCAAGCCCTGATGCGCCGCTATGATGTGATTGCCGAAATCTGCGATCATATGCTGGAGCTGGGCTGGAAGCCCTATCAAAACGATCATGAAGACGCCAACGGCCAGTTTGAAATGAACTGGGAATATGATGACGCGCTGAAGACGGCTGATAAGCATTCCTTCTTCAAATTCATGGTCAAATCCGTGGCCGAAAAGCACGGTCTTCGTGCCACCTTCATGCCAAAGCCCTTCAAGGGCCTTACCGGCAATGGCTGCCACGCCCATATCTCGGTGTGGGATAATGACGGCAAGGTCAATGCGTTTGCTGATAAGGCCATGCCCTTTGGCCTGTCTGCCAAGGGCAAAACCTTCCTTGGCGGTATTATGAAACATGCATCCGCTTTGGCTGCCGTCACCAACCCCACGGTCAATTCCTACAAGCGGATCAACGCGCCCCGCACGGTTTCCGGTGCCACATGGGCACCCAACACCGTGACATGGACGGGCAACAACCGCACCCATATGGTCCGCGTGCCGGGACCGGGCCGGTTTGAGCTGCGCCTGCCCGATGGTGCCGTGAACCCCTATCTGCTTCAGGCCATCATCATTGCCGCAGGGCTTTCTGGTCTCAAAACCAATGCCGATCCCGGCCCGCATTACGACATTGATATGTACCGCGAAGGCCATACGGTGACCGATGCCCCGAAACTGCCGCTGAACCTTCTGGATGCTTTGCGCGCCTATGAAGCCGATACAGAGTTGCAGCGGGCCTTGGGAGAGGAGTTCTCAGCGGCCTATCTCAAGCTCAAGCATGGCGAGTGGACCAGCTATTGTTCACAATTCACCCCATGGGAGCATCAGACAACGCTGGACATTTGATACCTTCCAGACCAAAAGCCTTCAGCGGTCCCGGACGATTCCGGGACCATTTTTGCGAACGGATACCGAGGATATTGCGATGAAATTTGTTCTGACCGTTGCCTGCCCCTCCACCAGAGGCATTGTTGCGGCCATTTCCAGTTATCTGGCCGAGCAGGGCTGCAACATTATTGACAGTTCGCAGTTTGATGATCAGGACGGCGGCCAGTTTTTTATGCGCATCTCATTTCTCTCGGAAAACGGTCTGGGGCTTGACGCACTGACGCAAGGCTTTACGCCAATCGCAACACGCTTTTCCATGGCGTTTGAGATGAACGATGCCTCAGAGCGCATGAAGGTGATCTTGATGGTGTCGCGCTTTGGCCACTGCCTCAATGACCTGCTCTATCGCTGGCGCATTGGCGCGTTGCCCATTGATATTGTTGGCGTTATCTCCAACCACCTTGACTACCAGAAAGTGGTGGTCAATCACGACATTCCGTTTTTCCATATTCCCGTGACCAAGGACAACAAGCCAGAGGCCGAGGCCCGGCTGTTGCAGGTGGTGCGGGATACAAAAGCCGACCTAGTGGTTCTGGCCCGTTACATGCAAGTGCTGTCCGATGCGCTTTGCAAGGAAATGTCTGGCAAGATCATCAATATCCACCATTCCTTCCTGCCCAGTTTCAAAGGTGCAAACCCTTATAAGCAAGCCTATGAACGCGGCGTAAAGCTGATTGGTGCCACCGCCCATTACGTCACGGCCGATCTGGATGAAGGCCCGATTATCGAGCAGGATGTGGCGCGTGTGACCCATGCGCAATCGGGCGATGATTATGTGTCCATCGGTCGCGATGTCGAGGCGCAAGTGCTGGCGCGGGCCATTCACGCTCATATCCATCGCCGCACGTTTATCAGCGGCAACCGCACCATTGTGTTTCCAGCCAGCCCCGGCTCTTATGCGTCAGAGCGGATGGGATAATAACGGAGAGCCTTTCAGGTTCAGCTTGAACCTGAAAGGCTCTCATTTCTCGTTTTTATTTATCTTTTCGAGAAAACTGGGCTTTACTTCTCTCTAACAATCGATTTCTGGCTCTGCTCGGTCCACCATGTGCCATTCGGCTTGTCGACATATTGTGATTTCTTGTTGGTGAACTGCCCTTGGGTGCAAACAAGCTGATAATTGGCCGGTGTCACACCGGCCTCTTTTGCGATAGCATCCACAACGGTTGGGCCGGTCATATCATAGACACTTGCCAGCGTGTTCTCAACAATATTGGCAACAATCTTGTCCACCATGCGCTGAAGCAGCGGATTGCCGGGGGCGCTGGCCATAAAATAATTGGTGATTTCGCCATTTTTCATGGCAATCAACACTTCAGAAGCATCCTCCGTGATGAATTCTTCCGGCGGAGCCGCAAGATTGGAATCAATATCGAGATAAACGCCGCCATGGGCCAAAAGCACCAGAACGCGCCAGAAGTCTGCTTTGGCGGCCCCCACCTGCAATTTTGAATAGGCATCCCAGACCGCGCCGGGATAAAATTCCCGAACAAACTGATCGCAAGCATCATCATCGCAATAGCGATACTCGTAGGTGGGCGCGATGAAACGATTAAACAGGAAATTCACGTAAATGGGCAGCGATACCCTGCTGGTGTAATTGGTCTGCCAGATGATCCGTGGAATGGCTTTCGGGCCGGGTGCCTGCTGCCGAGGCTTCACCAAGGCAGGAATTGTCCACCGGGCATTGGGAAAAAGCCGCAGATGCACAGAGAACGCCACCTTGCACGCATTGGCAAAAACCTTGATTGCGCGATACCGCAATTTTTCCGTGAATCTCATATCGTCCTCAAATCCAACCTGCCTCACAACACCAAGTCTCTACAGCATGTCGCGTTTTATTGTCCTCAATAAAACGATAACGTACATGCGAAAAAGAAAGCGCTAAAGCCTGTCGCAGTGAATCCTATTCACTGCGACAGGCTTTAGGGGATTCAAGTCGGGAAGTAAATCAACCGGGCACTCTGCGCCACATCTCAGCCATGATAACTTTACGTCACCATGTACCCTGTGTTACGGGGCTTTGAACGTCTAAAACGTGCCTGCGGCTGATCAGCCGCAGGCACGTTTTAGCTCTTTTTGTGCCGCATGTGCGTTATCGTTTAGCTGAGGTCAGTCGAACACGACATGCTTTATCATGAGGCCGCGCCATGCTTCCCTGGGTCCAGCTTGACAGTGCCGCTATTCCCGGTGATGCGGGTGATCTGCGCCTGAAACAGCGTGGAACTGAATTTTCAATCATGCTGGGCGCAACAGAGCTGATGAACAGCCGATTGAAAGGCTCTGAAGAAGCGCTGGCCACCCTTTCCTGCGAGCGCATTGTGGGGCGCAAAGGCCCGACCATGCTCATTGGTGGGCTTGGCATGGGCTTTACCCTGCGCGCAGCCCTTGGCGCATTGCCAAACGATGCCCGCGTCACCGTTGCCGAGCTGGTGCCCGCAGTGGTCAGCTGGGCACGCGGCCCTATGGCTGCCATTCATCAGGGCAGCCTTGATGACCCCCGGGTTGATATTCATATCGGTGATGTGGGTGCACTGATCCGCAGCCATACCCGCCATTATGACGCCATTCTGCTGGATGTGGACAATGGCCCGGACGGACTGACCCGCGCCTCCAATGACGGCCTCTATGATATGGCAGGCCTGAATGCGGCAAGAGCGGCACTGCGGCCCAAAGGCGTGCTTGCGGTGTGGTCATCGGCCCCGGATGCAGGCTTTACCCGCCGTCTGCGTCAGATTGGCTTTGCAACGGAAGAAGTTGGTGTGCGCGCCAATGGCAAACGTGGTGGTGCGCGTCATATGCTGTGGTTTGCGACCAACTCTTAACTGCTCTCTTAACTGCTCCGGCGATGCAAAAGCGTGAAGCGCGTATCAATCGTCAAAGGTTCCGGCGACCGATTGCCAGTCAGATTATCGATGATCAGGCGGGCAGCTTCACACCCAATCAGATCACCCGATGGGCGAATGGTGGTGAGTGGCGGGTTGCAGGCAGCACTAAAGCTCAGATCACCAAAACCAACCACCGCCAACCGCTCTGGCACGGCAATATGCAGCCGCTCGCAGGCAAACAGGGCACCGAGCGCAATATGATCGTTGGAGCAGGAAATGCCGTCCGTGTCAGGATAAAGCCGCAGGGTTTCCTGCACCAGCATTGAGCCAACCTCTGCCGAGGCCGGGGCGGCATGTTCAACGATATGAACATGCGCGCCCGCGTTCCGGGCGCAGGCGACAAATCCGTCACAGCGCATTCTGGCGCGGCGATCTTCATGCATTCGCGCACCCATGAAAACAAGGTTCCGACGTCCTTGACCAAGCAGGTGTTCGGCTGCGGCCACGCCAACCTGATCATGGTGAAAGCCCACAGCTGCACCAATCTGTGCGCTTCCAAGCTCCCAGATCTCGATCACCGGAATTTTGGTTTTCGACAGCATCCGACGGGTCACAGCGCTGTGAGACAGGCCCGTGAGAACAATGGCCGCCGGTGCCCACGACAGCGCCATGCGCACCAGATCTTCCTCTTCCCGCTCGTCATATTCCGTATGACCCAGAATCACCTGCAACCGCTCTTTGCGCAAAGCCGACTGCATGGCAGACACGGTTTCGGCAAAAAAGGCATTGCGCACCGACGGCACCAGAATGCTCACCGCCCTTGAGGAGGCCGCCGCCAGCCCACCTGCCATGAAATTGGGAACATAATTCAGCTTTTCGATCGCGTGGGCAATGGCCTGGCTGGCAAGAGCTGAGACAGCCTCAGGTCTGCGCAAGAACAGTGACACGGTTGAAGGTGAAACATCCGCCAATTGTGCCACATCTGTCATGGTCACACTCTGCATCTTGCGACGGCGACGGGGGACTTTTTCCTGCATCATTGCATTGTTTTCCGTAGCGCTCTGATTTCATATCCTTGATACGACCACATAAGAGAGCGTCTTTTTCGTTCAAGAGCATGGAACCGGAAAACCCACTCAATCAAATCAATTCATTACATCAGAATAATCTCACCCTTTAATTTTGTAAAACTGTCATTTTTTTCAACTTGCATTCAAAAATCGTAGCGCTATGATTTGTGTGAGGACGCCAGCATACATGCGTCCCGTAGACGGGGAGACGGGAATGGCATCTATCAGCCTTCGAAGCATTGAAAAGAGCTTTGGCTCGGTAAAAATCGTCAAAGGTATTGATCTGGACATTGCCGATGGCGAGTTCGTCGTGTTTGTCGGGCCATCGGGATGCGGAAAATCCACCACGCTGCGCATGGTGGCCGGGCTGGAAAGCATCAGCGGTGGCGAGCTGCGGATTGGCGATAAAATCGTCAACAACCTGGCACCGCGTGAGCGCGATATTGCCATGGTGTTTCAGGATTATGCGCTTTATCCGCACAAGACCGTGCGCGAAAATATGGGTTTCAGCCTGAAAGTACGCGGCATTCCGGCCAATGATGCGCAGGCGCGCATTGCACAAGCCGCCGATATGCTGGGAATTTCGCATCTTCTGGATCGCAAGCCCGGCCAGCTTTCTGGCGGCCAGCGCCAGCGCGTTGCCATGGGGCGCGCCATTGTGCGTCGTCCGCAAGTCTTTCTGTTTGACGAACCTCTCTCAAATCTTGACGCCAAGTTGCGCGGGCAGGTGCGCACGGAAATCAAACGGCTGCATCAGACAATTGGCACCACCATTGTGTATGTGACACACGATCAGGTAGAGGCCATGACGCTGGCAGATCGCATCGTTATCCTGCGTGGCGGCGTCATCGAGCAGGTTGGCACGCCAGATGAGGTTTACAATACCCCGGCCAGCGTCTTCGTTGGTGGTTTTGTGGGTTCACCTGCGATGAATTTCGTCAAGGCCAAGGTCACGGATGGCTCCCTCGCTTTTGCCAATGGCGACCGCCTGCCTCTGTCTCGTCTTCAGTCAAGCCATGCTGATGTCGTCGAGGGTCAAGACGTGATTGTCGGTATTCGTCCTGAGCATTTCACCACCTCATCCGATCCAGACATGGCACTGACTGCCAATGTGCAGGTTGTTGAGCCGCTTGGCTCCGATACGCTGGTTCACTTTGCCATCAATGGTGAAACACTCACAGCACGTATGCCGCCCAACATGCGGCCAACCGTGGGAACAGAATTGAAGATCGGTATTGATCCGACCAGACTTCACCTGTTCGACGCAACCACCGAACGCGCCATACACTGACATGGCAATGCGTGTCTGTATTATCCAATCTGGGAGGAAAAGATGAAATACACAACAATACTGGCAGCAATCGCTGCATCGACCATGCTGACAACGGCGATACCCGCCTTTGCTGACACCAACCTCAAGGTCTATGTTTCCAGCCAGCATCAGCCGCAATTGTGGCGCAAGGCACTGGATCAATATGAGGCCAGGCATCCGGGCGTCAAAGTCACCATCGAGACCGGCGGCAACACCTCTGAGGCGCAAGCGCAATATCTCAACACGGTGATGTCGGCCAAGGATACCTCGCTCGACGTGCTGATCCTTGATGTTATTCGCCCGGCACAATTTGCCGCCGCTGGCTGGACCTCGTCTTTTGGGGCCAAGGACATGTCGGCCTATCTGCCGGCCTATGCCGAAGCCAACACGGTCGATGGCAAAGTTGTGGCCCTGCCCGCCTTTGCCGACTCGATGTTTCTCTATTACCGGCAGGATTTGCTCGACAAATACGGCATTCAGCCACCCAAAACATGGGATGAGCTGAAGGCCGCCGCCAAAAAAATCACCGAGGGCGAACATAACCCCGACCTTCAGGGCCTGTCCTTTCAGGGCAAGGCCATTGAAGGCGCGGTCTGCACCTTCCTGCTGCCCTATTGGAGCCAAGGCAAAAATCTGGTCGAAAATGGCAAGCTGACCTATGACATGGCAGCGGCCACCAAATCGCTGGAGCTGTGGAAGAGCTTTGTTGACGATGGCACCGCCAAGAAGAACATTGCCGAAGTGGCGACCGACGACACCCGCAAGGAGTTTCAGGCGGGCAATGTGGTGTTTGCTGTCAACTGGTCCTATGCGTGGGCGCAGTCGCAGGGCAAGGATTCAGCCGTTGCTGGCAAGGTTGGCGTTGCCCGTCTGCCCGCCATGCCCGGCGGCACACAGGCAACCTGTCTTGGCGGTTGGGAGTGGGGCGTTTCGGCCTATTCCACCCATCAGAATGAAGCCAAGGAACTGGTGGAATATCTCTCCAGCAAGGACGTTTCCAGCTTCATGGCGGCCAATGGCTCGCTGCTGCCGACCTATCCTGATCTCTACAAAGACCCGGACGTGCTGAAAAGCGCACCGTGGTTTGCCAATGCGCTGGAGGTGGTGCAAACCGCCAAGCCGCGCCCTGTGACCCCGCGTTATAACGAGGTCAGCGAAGTCATCCGCACCACCGTCAACGGCGTGTTGGCGGGCGTGATGACGCCGAAGGATGGAGCGGCCCAGATCGAGGCCCGGCTGAAGCGCATTTTGCGCTGACGCCACCGCCATCCATCTCAATGACTGGCCATACCTTGGCCAGTCTTCCCCATTTTCGGAGTGGAACAGTGCCCCCCTCGACCCTGCCTATCACCAATGACATCGAAAAGCGGCCGCCCTTGTGGATGCGCTGGCTGGATCTGAACGACAAGGCGCTGGCAGTGCTGCTGTTGGCTCCAACCGCGTTTCTGCTGGCGCTGATCATTGTCTATCCCGTTCTCAAGCTTGGCTATACCAGCTTTTTCAATCTGTCTTTGACCTCCGGCCTGCCTGCCGAATTTGTCGGACTGGATAATTATCGGCTGATGATCAGCGATCCGGTGTTTTGGGAAACCACATGGAATACGGTGCTGATCACGCTGATCACCGTGCCGGGTGCGCTGGTGGTGGGGCTTGCTTTGGCGTTGCTGGCCAACCTGCCGTTTCGCACCCAATGGCCAGTCCGTCTGTCGCTGCTGATCCCATGGGCGCTGCCGCTGTCGTTTGCCGGTCTGATTTTTGCGTGGTTTTTCCATTCCGAATATGGCGTGGTCAATGATGTCCTCAATCGCTTTGGCCTGCCCGGTGTCATCTGGTTCAATTCACCCAACTGGGCTTTTGCCGCTATCTGTCTGACGATCATCTGGAAAACATCCTCCTTCATGGCGCTGATCATTCTGGCCGGACTGCAAACCATTCCGCGCTCGCTTTATGAAGCTGCCGATGTGGATGGCGCTGGCCGCCTCCGCCAGTTTTGGGAAATCACTCTGCCGCTGTTGAAGCCTTCCATTGCGGTGGGTCTGATTTTCCGAACCATCACCTCACTACAAACCTTTGATATTCCCTACATGATGACCGGCGGCGGACCGGGCACCTCCACCCAGACGCTGGCGATGTATATCCACCAGAACACGGTGTCCTTCCTCGATCTCGGGTATGGCTCGGCGCTGGCTGTGGTGATGTTTGCCCTGTCCATGTGCGTCACCGCCGTTTACCTGCGCGTTATCCGCACCAAGGAGCAAGATTGATGAGCGCCGTTCATACCTCTGGCTTTCCATCGCTGCTCTCCGGCAAGCCCTTGCGTTTTGCAGCCGCCGCCCTTTTGATCATCAATGGCATGTTTCCCGCTTTATGGATTCTGTTCACCTCGCTGAAAACCGAGGCGGAACTGACCGTAAAACCCATCACATGGCTGCCGCATGATCCGACTTTAGCCAACTATATGCGGGCCTTTTCCGATCAGCCTTTGCATCTGTTTTTGTTCAACAGTTTCATGGTGGCACTGCTGTCCACCTGCCTGACGCTGTTTGTCTCGGTGCTGGGGGCCTATGCGCTGGCGCGGCTCAATCTGAAATATCGCGGGTTGATCCTGTCGTTGATCATTGCGGTTTCCACCTTTCCGCTGGTCACGCTGCTGGTGCCGCTGTTTGAAATCATGCGGGCGCTGAACCTGCTCAACACCTGGGTGGCGCTGGTTTTGCCCTATACCGTGCTGTCGCTGCCGGTCTGCACGCTAATGCTGGTGTCATTCTTTGAGAGCATTCCGCGTGATCTGGAAAATGCCGCGATGATTGATGGCTGCACCCGGCTTGGGGCCTTATTTAAAGTGGTGGTGCCGCTCTGTGCGCCGGGCGTGTTTACGGCGGGCATTCTGGCGTTTGTGAATGCCTGGGATGAGTTTCTTCTGGCCCTGTCGTTCAACTCCAGCCCGACCTTGCGCACGCTTCCCGTAGGCATCCAGCTTTATCAAGGCGAATTTGCCTTTCCGTGGCCGGTGATTTCGGCAGCGCTTGTGGTGGGCATCGTGCCGGTTGCCGTGCTGATCGTGATCTTTCAGGAGCGCGTTGTATCGGGCCTGACGGCTGGAGGAATCAAGGGATGAGTGAGAAAACACCAAAGCGCGATCTTAATGATCTGCGCAGCCAGCGCTGGTTTGCCTCCGATGACATGCGCGGTTTTGCCCATCGGCAACGCACCCAGCAGATGGGGATGCGGCGCGAGGAGTTCATGGGCCGCCCGGTGATTGGCATCATCAACACCTGGAGCGAAATGAGCCCCTGCCACGCCCATTTGCGCGACCGTGCAGAAGCGGTGAAGCGTGGCGTCTGGCAGGCCGGCGGCTATCCGGTGGAACTGCCAGCGCTGTCGGTTGGTGAAGTGATGGTAAAGCCCACCACCATGCTCTATCGCAATTTTCTGGCGATGGAATGCGAGGAACTGTTGCGCTGCCACCCGATTGATGGCGCGGTGCTGATGGGCGGCTGCGATAAATCGACACCTGCGCTGCTGATGGGCGCGATTTCCATGGATATTCCGGTGATTTTCTGCCCGGCGGGGCCGATGTCCAACGGCCAATGGCGCGGCGTCAAAACCGGGGCGGGTACGCACACCAAGAAATACTGGGATGAATTGCGCGCAGGCAATATCACCAAGGATGACTGGGTGGATCTGGAAAGCCGCATGACCCGCTCTGCTGGCACCTGCAACACCATTGG
This sequence comes from Gillisella vitis, assembly GCF_014204625.1. Lineage (GTDB taxonomy): Bacteria > Pseudomonadota > Alphaproteobacteria > Rhizobiales > Rhizobiaceae > Allorhizobium > Allorhizobium vitis_F. The sequence goes on from NZ_JACHLU010000005.1 coordinate 32,025, forward strand.
CACCGCCTCGACCATGACCTCGATTGCGGATGCCATGGGTATGACGCTTCCGGGCGCATCCTCCATTCCGGCAACCGACTCTGGTCATCCGCGCATGGCCTCAAGCTGCGGTGTGCGCATTGTCGAGATGGTCTGGGAGGATTTGAAACCCTCGAAAATCCTCACCCGCGATAGTTTCATGAACGGTCTGGTGGCCTATATGGCGCTCGGCGGCTCCACCAATGCCGCCGTGCATATGATTGCCATGGCCAAACGCGCGGGCGTCGAGCTGACGCTGGATGATATGTCGGCCATGGCCGCCAAAGTGCCTGTGGTCACCAATGTCTTTCCATCCGGCGAATATCTGATGGAGGATTTCTATTTTGCGGGTGGCTTAACAGCGCTTCTTCACAAAATGTCCCGCCATCTGGCGCTGGATTGCCTCACCGTCAATGGCCTGACCCTTGGCGACAACATCAAGGACGCGCCTTGCTGGAATGATGATGTGATCCGGGATGAAGCCAATCCGGTGGTTCCGCTCTCCAAGGGCAAGACGCTGGAAGTGCTGCGCGGCAATCTCGCCCCCAATGGCGCGGTGATGAAATCGTCGGCGGCCAATCCGAAATTCCTCAAGCATATCGGCCCGGCCATTGTGTTTGATGATCCGGCCACCATGAACAAGACGCTCGACAATCCCGATCTGGACATCACCGAAGACACGGTGATTATCCTGCGCAATGCCGGACCCGTGGGTGCGCCGGGAATGCCAGAATGGGGCAATCTGCCGATTCCGAAAAAGCTTCTGAAACAAGGCGTGCGCGATATGGTGCGCATTTCGGATGCGCGCATGAGCGGCACCCATTATGGCACCTGCGTGCTGCATGTAGCTCCCGAAGCAGCGGTTGGCGGGCCGCTGGCTTTGGTGAAAACCGGCGACCTGATTGCGCTGGATGTGGTGGCTGGCACCATCAACATGCAGGTGGATGAGGCCGAAATTGCCGCCCGCCGGGCCGCGTGGAAACCCTCTGCCAAGCTCTACGACCGCTCTTTTGCCGCCCTTTATCAGCGCCACGTCAGTCAGGCGGATCAGGGCTGCGATTTCGATTTTCTCAGTGGCACGGACCCCGTGCCAGACCCCGTGATTTTCTAAGGATATGGCCATGAGCATTGTAAACCCCTTCAAATCCTGGCTGTCCGACAAGGCCCGTCCTACCCCTCTCGGCACATGGCTGATGGCAGCGGCCCCAGCCACCGCTGAAGCGCTGGGCTATGCCGGGTTTGATTTTCTGGTGGTGGATATGGAGCATGTGCCGATTGAGGTCTCCGATCTTGCCCACATCCTGCGCGCCATTGGCTGCACGCCTGCGGATGCCGTGGTGCGGCTGGCGTGGAACGATCAGGTTCTGGTCAAGCGTTGCCTTGATGCCGGAGCGCGCACTGTGATGCTGCCCTTTGTGCAAAATGCGGAAGAAGCCAAAGCGGCGGCCTCCTATACCCGCTATCCGCCCGAAGGCATTCGCGGGGTTGCGGCTGTGCATCGTGGCTCCAAATTCGGCTCTGTGCCGGAATACTTAAAAAACGCCAACCGCGACATCTGCACCATTATCCAGCTGGAAACGCCAGAAGCCATTGAACGCCTGCCGGAAATGGCGGCGGTGGATGGCATTGACGCTCTGTTTGTTGGCCCCGGCGATCTCTCGGCTGCCATGGGCCATATTGGCAATATCGCCCATCCAGAGGTGCAGGCGCTGATTGAAAAGGCCGCCAAGGATGCTCATGCAGCAGGTAAGCCCATCGGCATTGTTGGCCCCAACCCGGAGATGGTGAAACGCTTCATTGGCTATGGCTATGATTATGCAGCCATCGCCTCCGACATCGCCATGATGACCGGCCGCGCCCATGACTGGCTCGGCCAGATGAAGGGCGAGGCAAAGCCCGCCACCCAGCCCACAGCGGCCTACTGAGGATATGGGTGTGAGCAATACATTCGAGCTGGTCATCGATGCCCGGACCGATCTTGGAGAATGCCCGCTGTGGTCGGTAGCCGAGCAGGTTCTCTATTTCGTCGACATCAAGCAAAGCCGCATCCACCGGCTGGACCCGGCCAATAATCGGCTCTCAGCGCTGTTTTTACCGGAGGAAGTTGGCTGTATTGGCCTTGTGAAGGGCGGCGGCTTTATCGCGGGCCTGCGCTCAGGCATTTGGCTGCTCTCTGCCACGGGAGGCCTGATCCGCAAACTGGCGGATAACCCGGAAGATCAGAGCATCAGCCGCTTTAACGACGGCATGGTTGACCCTATGGGCCGCTTCGTTGCGGGCACGGTCGATGAAACCCGCGAACGCGGCATCGCCAGTCTTTACCGTTACGATGCGCGAGGCTTAGAAAAGCTGGCGGGCGGGCTTCTCACATCCAATGGCGTTGCCTTTTCACCCGATGGCAAGCGGCTCTATCATTCCGATACGCTGCGTTACACGCTCTACACCTATGATTATGATGTGACGACGGGTGCTGCCTCCAACCAACAAGTGTTCGCCCGCTTTGGCAGCGACATCGACAAGGGCCGTCCTGATGGTGGTGCTGTGGATGCCGAAGGTTGCTATTGGACGGCCCTGTTTGAAGGTGGACGAGTGCAACGCTATGCGCCTGACGGCACATTACTGGCGGAATATCCCGTGCCTGCCAAGTGCCCGACCATGGTGAGTTTTGGCGGTCCTGATCTGAAAACGCTTTACTGCACCAGCGCCCGCATTGGTCGCCCAGTTGAAGAGCTAACTGAATATCCGCTGTCGGGTGCGATCTTTGCGCTGAAAACCGATGTGCCGGGCCTGCCTAAACCTTTCTTCAATCCTGAGATCTGAGCCTCACCATGTCCGCTTCCTATGATACCGTTCGCTATCACTCGCTTGAAAACCGCAATGTGCTGATCACCGGCGGGGCGTCGGGTCTTGGCGCGGATATGGTTCGCGCCTATCGCGCCCAAGGTGCAAATGTTACCTTTATCGACATTGATGACGCCGCCGGGTCCGCAATAGCAACAGAGACAGGTGCCGCTTTTCATCATTGCGATGTCACCGACATTACCGCCTTGCGCAAAACCATTGCCACCATTGAAGCCGAGCTTGGCAGCATCGACGTGCTGATCAACAATGCCGGGAAAGATGACCGCCACACGATGGACACCGTGGAGCCAGAGTATTGGCACCGCGCACTGGCGCTGAACCTTGATCACCAGTTTTTTGCCACCCAGGCTGTGGCCAAGGCCATGGCAGCAAAAGGCTCTGGCTCGATCATCATGCTCGGCTCGATCTCATGGATGCGCGGGCGCCCCGGCATGGTGGGCTACACCACTGCCAAAGCCGCCATCAATGGCATGACCAAAACGCTGGCCCGCGAGCTTGGCCCTTCCGGCATTCGGGTCAACTGCATTGTGCCGGGAGCCATCGTCACCGAGCGGCAATTGGCGCTGTGGACCACGCCGGAGCAAAATCAGCAGTTCATCGATCTGCAAGCCCTGAAATTCCGCCTTGATGCCAGCCATGTCGCCCGCCTTGCCCTGTTTCTCGGTTCCGATGAAAGTTCAGGCTGCACCGGGGCCAATTTCGTCGTTGACGCCGGTCTTACTCAGAATTGAAAGCAGTTCCCATGAAACTTGAAACGTCAGATACCGGCTTTACGCTCTCGATTGATGGCCGCGCCGTTCTCACGCACCGCCCGGAAAAGCCCTGCCTGTTTGTGGGCAACGGGCAGGAGCGGATGGATATGTATCGCGGCAATTTCGACATCGAGGATTACGTTGTCGAGCGCAGCCCGCTGACCCATGCCGAAATTTCCGGCGATGCGATTGCCTTTTCCAATGCACCGGGCCAGCCCGTGCGGCTGGTTTTGACCATCAACAGCAATCACCTTGAATTTGCCGCCAAAGATGGCACCATCAACCGCGTTTGGCTACGCCTTGTTGCCGAAGAACCGGAACATGTCTGGGGCGGTGGCGAGCAAATGTCTTACTTTGACATGCGCGGTCGTCGCTTTCCGCTGTGGACCTCCGAGCCGGGCGTGGGGCGCGACAAATCCACCGAAATCACCTGGAAAGCCGATGTCACCGGCAAATCCGGCGGTGATTATTACAACACCAACTACCCGCAGCCCACTTATCTCACCTCGCGCCGCATTGCCGTGCATGTCGAAACAACCGCCTATTCGGTGTTTGACTTCCGCAATGCCGATTTCCACGAAGTCGAAATCTGGGCTGTACCTGAGCGTGTTGAGCTGTTTGCGGCTCCAACCTTTGTCGATCTGGTCGGCCAACTCTCCACCCGTTTCGGCCGCCAGCCGATGCTGCCAGACTGGGTCTATGGTGGGGCGATCATTGGTCTCAAGGACGGGGAAAACTCTTTCACCCGACTTGAGAAATTCCGCGCCGCTGGCGTGAAAGTCTCGGGCCTTTGGTGCGAAGATTGGGTCGGGCTTCGCCACACGTCTTTCGGCGCACGCCTGTTTTGGGACTGGCAGGCCAATGAGCAGCGCTATCCAGACCTGCACAACAAGATCAAGGAATTACGATCCGAGGGCATTCGCTTTCTGGGCTATGTAAACCCCTATCTCTGCGTGGATGGCCCACTGTTTCCCATTGCCGAAGCCGCTGGCTATTTTGCAACCGATGAGCAGGGCAAGACAGCACTGGTTGATTTTGGCGAGTTTGATTGCGGCGTGGTGGATTTCACCAATCCGGCAGCAGCAGACTGGTTTGCTGAAGAGGTTATCGGCAAAAACATGCTGGATTATGGCCTCTCCGGCTGGATGGCCGATTTTGGCGAATATCTGCCCATCGATGTCAAACTGGCCAATGGCATTGATGCCAAGTTGATGCACAATGCCTGGCCAACGCTCTGGGCCGAGGTCAATGCCAAAGCGGTAGAAAGCCGGGGTCTTACGGGCGATACGCTGTTTTTCATGCGCGCAGGCTTTACCGGGGTGCAGGCCCATTGCCCGCTGTTATGGGGTGGCGACCAATCGGTGGATTTCTCCCGTCATGACGGTTTGGTCACGGTGATGTCCGGTGCGCTGTCATCGGGCCTGTTGGGCAATGCCTATCACCATTCCGATATTGGCGGCTACACCAGCCTTTTTGGCAATGTCCGCACAGCGGAGCTGATCATGCGCTGGAGCGAAATGGCGGCGTTTACGCCCGTCATGCGCAGTCACGAAGGCAACCGTCCCAAAGACAATGTGCAGATTGATCAAGACCCGCAGGTTCTGGCGCATTTTGCCCGCATGACCGCAATCTATGTGCATCTGGCTCCCTATTTGAAGGCGCTCTCACACGAGGCTGCGGCAACGGGCCTTCCGGTCCAGCGTCCGTTATTTTTGCATTATGAGGCCGATGTCGCCACCTACGACATTCAGGATGCCTATCTCTATGGAGCCGATCTGCTGGTGGCACCCGTGTGGAAGGCCGGAGACATGAGCCGTGAGCTCTATCTGCCCAAGGGAGATCGCTGGGTGCATATGTGGAGCGGCGATGTCTTTGAAGGTGGTGAAGACATCAGCATTGCAACACCATTCGGTCAACCTGCCGTTTTCTATCGTCTTGGCTCGGGTTTCACGACCCTGTTTGACGGGTTGCGGCACCTATGACGCTGGACATGGCCAGTCTTGATCCCAGTCTGGGCGGATTGCTGCTGCTGGCAGCGATTGCGGCCTATATGCAGACCCTTACGGGGTTTGCCTTTGGTTTGATCATGATGGGCGGCATTGGTTTGACCGGGGTTATTCCTCTGCGCGAGGCCGCCGTTCTGGTCAGCGTTCTGGTCATCGTCAACGCACTTCAGGTCTTGCGTCATGGCTGGCGCGATATTGCCGTGCGCGAATTTATCCCCATCATCATATCCAGCCTCGTGTTTCTGCTGGTGGGCTATTGGCTGCTGGGCATTCTCATTGCCGCCTCGCTGGATTGGCTGAAACTGGTTCTGGGCGGGGTTATTGTGCTGTCCAGTCTCCAGCTTCTGCTCAAACCGGCCCCGCTTGAACAGCGCTCAAGCACAGCCTCTTTTGTGTTTTTCGGCTCCGTTGCAGGCTTGATGGGCGGGCTGTTTTCGACCGCGGGCCCGCCGCTGGTCTATCATCTTTATCGCCAGCCCTTAAAACCGACAGCCGTGCGCGAAACACTTGTTGCCGTCTTTGCGATAAATGCGGCCATTCGGCTTGCGACCGTCGCAGCAGCAGGCAATATGCCCTCGCCAGACTTTTGGTGGAGCCTGACAACCATTCCTGTGGTGATCGCCTTTACCTTTGTCGCCAAGCGCTGGCCGCCACCGATTTCGCCGGACACCATGCGGCGTCTGGCTTTTCTGCTGCTGTTTCTCTCAGGCGTGTCGCTTGGCACACCTGCATTGCTCACACTTTTCGGAGATATTTCATGACCCATCCGCTCAAGACCGCGCTGAAAGACCCATCCCTTCTCGTTTCAAAAGCTTTTGTTGCCGGAAAATGGGTGGATGCCAGCGATGGCAAGACTTTTACCGTCACCGACCCGTTTGATGGTGCCGTAATCGCCAATGTGGCATCGCTCTCGCGCAGCGATGTGCATGACGCGATTGATCAGGCCGAAATTGCCCAGAAGGAATGGGCCAAGCGCACCGCCAAAGACCGCGCCAAAGCGTTGAAAGCCTGGTTTGACTTGATCATCGCCAATGCCGATGATCTGGCGCTGATTCTGACCACCGAACAGGGCAAACCGCTGGCTGAAGCCAAGGGCGAAGTTGTCTCCAATGCTGCCTATCTCGAATGGTTTGCCGAAGAGGCCAAGCGTCTCGATGGCGATATTATTCCCGGTGCCAATCCCGGCCAGCGCATTATGGTCATCAAGCAGCCGGTGGGCGTTTGCGCTGCCATCACACCATGGAACTTCCCCAACGGCATGATCACCCGCAAGGCAGGCCCTGCCCTTGCTGCCGGATGCAGCCTGATTTTGAAGCCAGCCGCGCAAACGCCGTTGTCTGCGCTGGCCTTGGCCGTTCTCGCAGAGCGTGCGGGCATTCCGGCCGGTGTGTTTTCTGTGGTGCCGGGCGACGCCCAGCCGATTGGCCTCGAATTTTGCCATAATCCGAAGATCGCCAAGATCACCTTCACCGGCTCCACCGGCGTTGGCCGCTGGTTGATGCGCGAAGCATCGGACAGCATCAAGCGTCTGTCACTGGAACTGGGCGGCAATGCCCCCTTCATCGTGTTTGATGATGCCGACCTTGATGCCGCCGTCGAAGGCGCAATGATCTCAAAGTTCCGCAATGCCGGTCAGACATGCGTTTGCGCCAACCGCATTTATGTTCAAGACAGCGTTGTCGAGGCATTTACCGAGAAATTGCTGGCGAAAGTCTCCGGCCTTCAACTGGGTCGCGGCACGGAAACCGGCACCACCCAAGGCCCACTGATTGACGACCGTGCCGTTGCCAAAATGGAAGAACATGTCCGCGATGCCCTGGAACAGGGCGCAAAATTGATGGCAGGCGGCAAGCGCAGCGTCCTTGGCGGCAATTTTTATGAGCCAACCGTGATGACCGGCGTAACCCAGGCGATGAAAGTGGCCAAGGAAGAGACCTTCGCACCGCTTGCCCCTATCATCGCTTTCAAGGATGAAGCCGAGGTGATTGCCATGGCCAATGACAGCGAATTTGGCCTCGCATCCTATTTCTACGCCAAGGACATGGGCCGGATTTTCCGGGTGTCGGAAGCACTGGAAGCGGGCATGGTCGGCGTCAACACCGGCATGATTGCCAATGAAATGGCTCCCTTTGGTGGCGTCAAACAATCCGGTCTTGGCCGCGAAGGCTCAAAATATGGCATCGAAGGGTTTGTTGAATTGAAATACATCTGCCTGTCGGGCGTGTGACTCACTCTGAAAGTTGGCGGATGCCCCGATGATCAGGGCATCCTGCCGCCAAAAATTCAATCATGACGGGTTTGTGACGCAAGATCTGATCGTTTGAACTCCCTCTGCTCCGTGCGGTGTGAAAGCGTCGGCACATGCTAATATTTTTTAGCATTTAACCAGTTTCTAATTCTATGTTTTATATGGATTTTTCGATTTTTATCTGCGAAAATCTGATCGTTTTCAGAGAAAATTAAGGCAGGCACGTTAATCAGGAAAGCATGATAACCGTGAGGTGACTTGATGCTTTTCCGGGCCTTTATTGTATCGATTACGCTCTCTTTAAACTGGATGGCCACCGCGAATGCGCAAACCGCCCAGCCAATTTACTACAATTCAAGCGGGAACAAAGAAAAGACATTAGGCTTCAAGGCGATTCAACTTGCATTTGAAAAAATTGGCAACCCCTATGTGTTAAAGCCGTCATCCACCGGCTATAATACGACGGGTGCCATGGTTGAGGCGACTGCCAGTGGTGGCAAACTGGACATTATGTGGGCTGCCGCATCCAACAGCACATCTCAAAAGCTGCTTGCAGTTCCTTTTCCAATCGACCGTGGCCTTCTGGGAATGCGCATTCTGTTGATTGACGGCGCACGCCAAAACGAGTTCAGTCAGGTCAAAAATCTGGACGATCTGAAAAAATTCATTGCCCTTCAGGGCCTTGGCTGGGCTGATGTCGATGTTTTGCGCAAATCAGGCCTGAAGGTCAGAACAGGCTCTGCCAAAAATCTCTACAAGATGACCATGGGTCGGCGCGGAGACCATTTTGCACGCGGAGCCTATGAAGCCATCAATGAGCAAGCCCGTGAAGTTGCCAATGCACCCGGTCTTGCCGTCGAAAAGTCCATTCTTTTGCAATATGAGTCCACGACCACAATCTATGTGGCAAAAAACAATACAAAACTGCGTGACGACATCATGCGCGGTCTGGAAATCGCGTGGCAAGACGGCAGCTACAATGAACTTTTTCTGTCTGATCCAGATGTGCAGACGGCTTTGACAAAAGCCGATTTGAAAAATCGAACGCTGATCAAGATCAACAACCCGAATTTCCCGGCTGATCTTTCGAAAGCGGACGCCAAATATTGGTTCGATCCGCAAAAGTAACCGCATTTGAACCGTTTCACGAATTTTACTCTTCTCAGGGTGTGGCAAGATGATGAAAAGCAAATCCATTCGCACACAAGTCATGGTGCCATCCTTGGCGCTCATCGTGATTGGGCTGGGTGCCGTGGCAGCCTATTCCGGCTGGTCACGGACCGCCAGCCTGACGGAATCCTTCCAGCAGAAGGTCGACCTGACGTCGGCCATGGCATCATCCGGTGCAGCCACGGCCATGTGGCAGTTTGACAAGGCACTGGCCAAGGATACCTTCCTGCCCGCCGAAACAGACCGTGATTTCAGAGCTGCCGTTATTCTTGACGATACCGGCAAGCCATTCTTCACCACGGGTCAGCCGGACGTCATTGCAGCAGCCAGCACGGCTGCGACCCAAAAGCCGGATGGCAGCGCCGAAAAAACCCTGAGTTTCTCGACCGCACCTCTCAAGCATACCGAAGAGGGCAAGGAGATGACCATCGGCACCATGGTCATTGCATTCGACAAGACGGCAATTGCCGCTGACGCCAACGCATCCTTGACCACACTGGCCATGATTGCGCTTTCAGTTCTGCTGCTGGTGGGGGCCGCCCTTTATGTTTTGCTGCGCACGATCACGCATCCCATTGTGTCGCTCTCGGAGGTGATGGAAAAGCTTTCCTCTGGAAAGCTGGATACAATCGTGCCCAATCAGGAGCGTGGCGACGAGATCGGCGCGATGTCGCGCTCAGTCGAATTTTTCAAGAAAAGCGTCTATTCCGCAGCCAGCCTACAGCGTGAAGCCGATGAGAGCCGTCAGGCACAGGAAGAACGCCGCCGTTTGCGTGAAGAAGCCGAACAGGCCCGTCTGGCCGCCATGTCTGCCGCAACCAACAGTCTGGCGCGCGGATTGCAAACATTGGCCAATGGCGATCTGACCGCCACGATTTCGGAACAATTGCCCGCAGAATACGAAGGCTTGCGCCAAAACTTCAACGACGCAGTCGCGCAATTGCGCGAAACACTGTCCATGGTGGTTATCACGGCCAACAATATCGATGCCGGAACCCGCGACATTGCCAGCAACACCAATGATCTGGCCCGCCGCACCGAACAGCAGGCCGCCTCGCTGGAAGAAACAGCGGCCGCTCTGAACCAGATTACCGCCAACATTTCATCCTCGCTGAAACTGACAGAAGAAGCCCGTGACGTGGCACTGGAGGCCAGCGGCGGCGCAGACAAGTCTGGCGAAGTCATGGAAAATGCCGTGGCGGCCATGAGCCGGATTGAAGCCAGTGCCTCACAAATTGCCAATATCATTGGCGTCATTGATGAAATTGCTTTCCAGACCAACCTGCTTGCATTGAATGCAGGTGTTGAGGCTGCACGCGCAGGCGAAGCAGGCAAAGGCTTTGCCGTGGTGGCGCAGGAAGTGCGTGAACTGGCACAGCGATCCGCCAATGCCGCACGCGAAATCAAGAGCCTGATCGAAAATTCCACACGGGAAGTTTCCATCGGCGTCAACCTGGTCTCCACCACCGGCACCGCCTTGACCGATATTGGCGCGCTGATTGATCGGATTAATCGCAGAATTGCATCCATTGCCACAGCAACACGCGAACAATCATCTGGCCTGAGCGAGATCAACACCGCCGTCAACCATATGGACCAGAATACCCAGCACAACGCAGCCATGGTGGAAGAAACCAGCGCGGCATCGGGTGCCTTGGCCGCAGAAGCCGAAAAACTGCGCTCATTGGTGTCTCACTTCACCATCGACGGCCGCGGCAAAGCTGGCGGATTTCGCAGCGCAGCCTAAAGCATGTCGCGTTTTATTGTCCTCAATAAAACGATAACGCACATGCGAAAAAGAAAGAGCTAAAGCCTGTCGCAGTGAATCCTATTCACTGCGACAGGCTTTAGAGCTTTTCAGGGAAACGTGGATCCCGGTTTTTCTGATCAGACAAACGAAAACAAGAGAAGTGAGAATCTGTCTGGTTCAATCTGAACCTGACAGACTCGATCGCAGATAATCCCGTTTGAACACGGCATACACACCACTGCGGAAACCATTGAGCTTGGCCCGTCGGCGGCTGGAAAACCAATTGAAAGGCAGCAGGCTGGACACCACACAATGCAGGGCAGCGCTGAGAAGCGGCATCGGCCTATGGTGTTTTTTGCCTGCATAGATCCGCGATTGCGCCATGTGAAAGGCCTTGAAAAACGCGACTTTGGATGAGCGTCCCGAAGAATAGCCCTTGGCATGGACAACGCCTGAATCGCGCACAAACATCAGCGGACCGAGTGTTTTGAGCCTCAAAGAGAGATCATCGTCTTCGTGGTAGAGAAAAATCTGCGGATCAAAGCCACCAAGGGCTTCGAAATGGTCTCTTTTGACGAAAATTGCAGCGCCACTCAAAACCGGCACTTCGCAATCGTCATCCGGCCATCCCCTTTTCAGATAATGCGACCTCGGGATAAGATAGGAGCGCCGTTTAAAATAGGCGCTGCCATCCGAATTGATCAGGCGTGGGTTAAACGCCGCGGCGTTGGGATATTGACGTGCAGCGTGCAACAGGGCCTCGATTGCCCCTTTTTCCAGTCGCACATCCGGATTGAGAAAAAACAGATAGGGTGTCGATGCCGCCGCCGCTCCCGCATTGCAGCCACGTCCAAATCCTTCATTCTCGGTCATGCGCACAATTGTCACCTTGCGCTCAGGCGCAAAGGTCGGAAAATTATTCGTGCCGCCATTGTCAACCAGCACCAGTGACACCGCCTGCGGCAGGCTGTCGATCAGGCCACCAATCACCTCGCTGCTGTTATAGCAGACCGAGACCACCGTCACATCCATCAAACTCAATTCATCACGCATTCAAATTATCCGCTTCAAATGTCTCAGCAGAAGGGCTAGATGGTGAAAACACATCCACTTTATAGCCCGCACTCTTCACGAAGGTGCAAAACATACGTTCAAAAGAATGCTGTAATGTCGAGCGTTTTGCGCCATTCTCCCGATCAAAGTCACCAAGGCTCATGTTCATCTTTTGTAAAATCGACAGGGCAGCCGGGCGAAACCAGAACATCGTCCCCGCAAAGAAAACAATATCCTTTGGGGCAACATCAATGTTTGCTCGCTTGAACACGCGCTTCATGATGGGCCATTCACTTTTGATATAGGCTTTTACAGCAGCACCCGCTGGCGGCAACAGCAGATTTTCAGGTCCAATCAGACCAAGATCCGATCGGTCCGCAAAAGCCTCGACTGCACGGCTACCATTGCCGTTCGCCAGCAAGGACGCAAGAATATAGCGCCGCACACGCAGGCCGGACACGGTTTCCTTGCCATGCTTTTTCGACAGCTTTCCATGGATCTTGCAGACCGCGTTGTAATGATCAAAAACACCTTTTGATACAAGCTCGATGAACGGTCCAACATCTCTGCCACGGTTTTCCGTTTCAATCAGCTGCGCTTGCGGAAACAAAGCCGCGATTTTGGCAAAGTGCTGGTCGGCCTGTACGCTTGAGGTGACGATCACGTCCATCCCCGTACATTCCGTGAGAAGAATGGCTTCAATTTCCGGCCATGTTTCCCAATAATGCATATGGACATACACGCAGGCGCGATGATCGACAGCCTCCATGCGCACGTGCTTTTGATTTGAGAGCGGCTGTGCCGCATCAAACAGGTGCTCCCACCCCTTGTCCTTGATGGAGCGATCATCGAGGCCATACATGCGCAAATAGCGAAACTCGACATTTTGGCTGGCAAAACTGGCAAGGTTATCAGCCGACCCACCCGTGACCAGCAGTTTTTCGCCCGGCCCAAACCGCTGAAGTCGCCGTGATTTGGTGGCAGCCAACAAGCCGACGGCGTAATAAGCTGCTTTGGATATTCGCGTCCATTCGAGAGAAGGGTTCCCGGACGGAGGCGGCTGATCTGCATCGGGGTGATGCATCACAATCATCCCGTTATACAGCGGGTGTTGTAAATGCAGAAAATATGTCTGGGCAGCGCTCTGCGCAAACAGCAGGCAGGCACGCAACGGATTGTTGCGATCAACAAGCTCAACCGCCATTGCCGCGTCGCCATTGCGCACATTCAGGCGGTAAAAACCAGCATCGAGCGAAAACGATGCGGTTGGTAGAGAAACAATTGCCATGGTCATTCACCAACAACACTGAAACACATGGCCCACGATCCGGCAGTCATCTTGTTACCGCCGGATCGTGCTCAACCCAAAACATTCACAACAGCATCGCCTGCTCTGCGCTTGGCAACAGTTGCAACTCGTAGAGACGTCGATAAGGTCCATCCCGCGACAGCAGAACCGCCGGCTTGCCCTGCTCGGCCACACAACCGTTTTCCATCACCACAATGTTATCGGCAAATGTGATGGTTGAAAGGCGGTGTGCAATCATCACCGTGGTGCGATCCTTGGTCAAACGGCTCAGGGCCTCGCGGATCAGATATTCCGACTCGGAATCAAGCGCGCTTGTTGCTTCATCCAGAATGAGAATCTCGGCATTGCGCAACATGGCACGGGCAATCGAAATGCGCTGCTTTTGTCCGCCCGACATATTGCCGCCGTTTTCGCCCACATCGCTGTCATAGCCATGCGGCATCCGCATGATAAAATCATGGGCATTGGCAGCCTTGGCCGCAGCAATGATCTCCTCATCCGTAGCGCCTTCCTTGCCAAGCCCGATATTATGCTTGACCGTGCCGGAAAATAGAAACGTATCCTGCCCGACATAGGCGATACGATCCCGCAAGGACCGGAAGGTGACGCCGCGCAAATCCTGACCATCAATCATCACCGATCCGCTGTCTGGATCGTAAAGGCGCATGGCAAGATTGATGATGGAAGACTTGCCGCCGCCCGAAGGGCCAACCAGCGCTGTGGTCTTGCCCGCAGGGAAATCCAGATTCAGATCATCAAACAGTTGCCGGTTTTCCTCGTAGGAAAAATTCACATTGCGGAAGCTGATCTCGCCCTTGCCCGGCACCAGTTCGACTGCATTGTCTTTTTCGCTAAGATCAATCGGATGATCGGAAAGCTCATACATCATCCGCACACCAATCAGGCCGGATTCAAGGCTGATGCGCATTCTGGCCAACCGCTTGGCTGGCTCATAAGCCAAAAGAAGGGCGGTAATGAAAGACATCAACTCGCCGGGCGTATTGCCTTCCTGCAACACCCAGATACCACTCAATGCCACAACGCCCGCGATTGCGAAACCGGAAAGGGTTTCCATGATCGGGCTGGAGGCCGCCTCAAGCTTGGCAATGCTGTTTGAGCGCTGTTCGACTTCGCTGACGTATTTTTCCATCCGGGCGTTCATATAGCCCTCAAGGCCAAACGCCTTGATGACCCGGATTCCGGTGGAGGTTTCCTGAACATTCTGGATGATCATGCCAAGAGACGCGAGTTCCTGCTCCATGATCTTTCTCACCTGTTTGGTGAGATGGCGAACACCATAAATGGCACCCGGCACGATAATGGCAGAGAAAAGCGTGAGCGATGGCTGTTGTATGACCATGACCGCGGCAAGACCGATCAGTGTAAACAGATCGCGCACAAAAGACGTGACGATCAGATCAATCACCGAGCGAGCCGCCTGCGCATTGGACGTGATGCGCATCAGCAGTTCCGAGGACGGATATTTCGAGTAAAACGCAACGCCTTGCTTGAGAATGCGTGCAAACAGCATTTTTTGGGTGCGGGCAATGATGTTATTGCCAGCCTTGCTCAAGAAAACCGACTGGATGTAACTGGCGATACCTTTTATAAAAAAGATAACCGCAACCATGATTGCGACTTCAAAAACCCTTTGAATATCCCTGGAAACGACGGAACTGTTGACAATATCGCGCATGATCCATGCGCTGGCAGACGTCATGGCGGCAACAACAATCATGGCCGCAATGGCAATCCCGTACCAGGGGGCCTGGCTCTTGAAGTTCTCGGAAAGAAGCCTCACGAGAAGAGTCTTGTTTGCCTTTGAAATCATTTTTCCGAGCATACAGTTTCAGTCCTTCAATGCAGCATCTGTATTGTGCGCATTTCAAAGTTCAACGGTTACGTTTCAACAGCAACAGGATCCAGCGGGAGCCAGCCGTATAGGGCGCTTTAATGACCCTTCTGCGGATGAAATTCAAGTGCCATCGGATTTCGCAGGGTTTCAGAGCATGGATAACACTGTAAATGCACCATCAGACATCAAAGGAAGCTGTCACCATACGGGCATCCTGCTCTATCGTCCCGGCCATGGCAGCACCCGCATCATCGGCCAAACCGCGCTCAATGGCCATCACCAGCAGGTGGTGCTGCGCAAGAACCGGCGTGAGATCATAGCCATGCTGATCGCGCACAATTGCGCGATAGGCCAAGGCGTGTGACAGCTCGATGACCCCTTGCAGCGCGCGGATAAACGGATTGCGGGCAGCTTCTGCAATAATGCGATGCAATTCGAAATCGGCCAGAGAAAAGCTCTGCGGTTCATGAAGGGCAAGCTCCATCTGGCGCAGCCAGTAATGCATCAGACGGATCTGATCACCTGTGTGGCGAGCGGCCGCATCGCTTGCAGCCTGAGGCTCCAGAGAGCGACGCACATTCTCCAGTCCACGCAAAAATTCTTCATCCGGCCCTGCTTCAAGACACCACGCCAGCACCTGCGCGTCATACAGGCTCCACCGGCTCTGCTTGACCACTTTGGTACCAACTTTCGGGCGCGCTTCCACCAGCCCTTTGGCCTCCAGTGTTTTCAGGGCTTCGCGCAACACGGTGCGCGAAACGTTGAACTCGTCCATCAACGCCGCATCATTGGGCAAAATGGAGCCAACGGGAAAGCGGCCAGATATGACGCCCGCACCAATCTCGTTGATCACATGCGAATGAAAATTACGTGCCGTCACCCGCCCGGACAGGGAGCGCAGCAGGCTCCCCGGCTCAATCATGCGAGCGCCTTTTTCTGTCGTGCACGCCCCGAGCCCGCGCCGGTGCCAGCATGAAAGACCAGCTTTTGCAGCAGAATAAACATGAACAACAAGGCACCGATTGCAATTTTCGTCCACCAGCTCGAAAGGGTTCCGTCAAACACGATATAGGTCTGAACAAGCCCCTGTAACATCACCCCGATCAGGGTTCCAAACACAAACCCATAGCCGCCGGTCAGAAGCGTGCCGCCTATCACCACGGCAGCGATGGCGTCAAGCTCGATGCCAACCGCGGCCAGCGGATAGCCCGCCGAGGTGTAGAGCGAATAAACAATGCCCGCCAGACCCGATAACAACGCCGACAACGCATAGATACCAATCGTGACCGATCCGGTCGGAACCCCCATCAACGCCGCTGAAGTCGGATTGCCGCCAAGAGCATAGACATAGGAGCCAAACCGCGTGCGGTGAGCAACAAAGCCAAAGATCAGAAAAACCAGCAGCATCAAAATGCCAATGGCGCTTAAGCGCCCGCCGCCGGGAAGGCGAAAATAGAGGTTGGCAATCGTCTGATAGAGTGGACTGTCAATCGGCAGGGAATCCTGAGTCAACACGGATGCAAGCCCACGGGCCAGAAACATGCCTGCCAGCGTGACAATGAAGGACGGCACTTTCAAAAAGTAAATCACCGCCCCCATCACTGCACCAAAACAGGCCGACATTGCCAGCACCAGTGCAAATACAATCAGCGGGTCCATGCCCTTGCCAATCAGGATGGCGGCAACCACGCCGGTCAGGCCAATCACGGCACCAATGGACAGATCAATGCCACCGGACAGGATAACAAAGGTTGCCCCCACCGCCGCAATGCCCAAAAATGCATTGTCGGTGAGAAAATTGCCAAACACCCGCGTTGAAAACATCGCCGGGTAACGCATCACGCACAAAGTGTAAGCAACAACAAAAATAAGGGTGGTGGCAGCCAGAGGCCGATAGCGCGGGTTCATCCTGCCTTCTCCGTTGTCTGAATTTTTTGAGGTGCGACGGCATTTTTTTTGCGCTGGGTCCAAAAGCCCATCAACGTTGCCACCCGGTCCGATTGCAACACCAGAATGATGATGATCACCATGGCTTTGACAATAAGATTGAACTCTGGCCGCAAGCCCGACACCAGAATGCCGGTGTTCATCGCCTGAATGATCACAGCCCCCAGAACCGACATGGGAATGGAAAACCGACCCCCCAGCAACGAGGTGCCGCCAATCACCACCGCTAAAATAGCGTCCAGCTCCAGCCACAGACCGGCATTGTTGGCATCAGCCCCCCGAATGTCGGCAGCCGCAATCGTGCCTGCAATGCCTGCACACAGGCCACCAAAAGCATAAACCGCCAGAATCAGCGTGCGGCTGCGCAGGCCGGTGTAATTGGCAGCCGATAGATTGGTGCCAATCGCCTCAATAAACAGGCCGATGGCGCTACGCCGCATCAACAGATGGGTGGCGAGCATCAGCACCAGCGCAATCACCACCGGCATGGGAAAGCCCAGAAACGAGCCGGTGCCTATGAAAATCAACGCCGGATCGGTGAAGGTAACAATCGAGCCAGAGGTGATGAGCTGTGCCAGCCCCCGGCCCGCCACCATCAGCACCAGCGTTGCCACAAACGGCTGAATGCCCAGATAGGCCACCAGTGCGCCATTCCACAGGCCGCACACCACGCCGATCGACAGGGACGCAAACAGCGTCACCAGCAATGGCTGGCCTGCAACCGCGCAGGTTGCCGCCACGGCACCGGCCACCGCCATCACCGCTCCAACGGACAGGTCAATGCCACGGGTGGCAATAATGGCCGTCATGCCAAATGCCACGGGTGGCAATAATGGCCGTCATGCCAATTGCCAGAATGGCCACGGGCGCGCCTCGGTTCAAGACATCGATCAGGCTGCCAAACAGCCGCCCATCACGCCAGGCCACATCAAAAAAGCCGGGAAACACCAGCCAGTTGAGCAAAAGCACCGCAGTCAGTGCAGCAAATTGCGGTTTCATCAGAACGGAAAAGGAGGGTATTTTCATGCGACAGCCCCTTCCGGCTGGGCGGCAATGGTTTGCACAATAATGTCAGGGGTAATGTCGGCACCATGCAGTTCGGCCACCATTTTGCGGTCCCGCATCACCACAATGCGGGAGGAATAGCCAACCACTTCATCCAGCTCCGATGAAATGACAATCAACGCCAGCCCATCTTCACGCAGGCGGCTGATCATGCGGACAATTTCGGCATGGGCACCCACATCAATGCCGCGGGTTGGCTCGTCCAGAATCAGGAACCGTGGATCGGTTGCCAGCCAGCGCGCCAGAATCACCTTTTGCTGATTGCCGCCCGAGAGCAGCTTGATCGGCAATTCCGCAGATGCGGTGCGAATATCCAGCGCCTCGATAAACTGTCCGGCAATTTCCATCTGTTCATCGCGGCTGAGGGTTTTAAACCAGCCAAGCTTGGCCTGCATGGCAATGATAATGTTTTCACGCACCGACAAGTCGCCGAAAATGCCATCGGCGCGGCGGTCTTCCGGGCAAAAGCCGAAGCCGAGATCAATGGCATCGCGCGGCGAGCGCACGCGCAGCGCTTGCCCATCCACCTTGAGCTGGCCTGTGCCAGCAACATCCACACCAAACATCAATCTCGCCATTTCGGTGCGCCCGGAGCCAAGCAGACCGGCAACACCAATCACCTCGCCCTTGCGGATAGTCAGCGTAAAAGGTTCGACCTTGCCCTCCAGTCCGTAGCTTTCAAACTGCATCATGCTTTCGCCAGCGTCCGCCTCAATGCCTGCCACAGCCTCGTGATGCAAGGACAGATCCTTGCCCAGCATCATCCGCACCACCATGGTGCGGTTGAGACCGGCAATGGCTTCACTGCCAACAAGGCAGCCGTTTCGAAGCACGGTTACACGATCACACAGATCAAAAACCTGATCGAGAAAATGGGTGATGAAGACAATGGCCAGACCTCTGGCCTTCAGACTGCGCACAATTTCGAACAGTTTCAACACTTCAGAGCGATCAAGGCTCGCGGTCGGCTCGTCCAGAATCAGCACCTTGCCGGACAGCTCAACCGCACGGGCAATGGCAATGATTTGCTGCACAGCGACCGAAAAAGTCGACAGCTCGGCGCGAACATCGAGATCCAGCCCATAGCCCGCAAGAATGCGACGCGCCTCCCGATCCATCCGACGGCTATCCACCAGACCAAAGCGACGCGGTTGACGGCCGATGAAGAGATTATCGGCAACCGTCATATTGGGCAGCAGGTTCACCTCCTGATAAACCGTGCCAATGCCAGCAGCTTGCGCCTGCTGCGGCGTCGAAAAGCTCATGGCCTCGCCATTCACCAGAACCTGTCCACCATCGGGCACGTAAGCACCCGTGAGGATTTTGATCAGCGTTGATTTTCCTGCACCATTTTCACCCAGCAGCGCATGGACTTCGCCGGCCTGAAAGGCGATGTCAACAGTGTTCAGCGCCACCTGACTGCCGAATGTCTTGGTGATACCCTTTGCCGCCAGCACGGCCGTCTCGATCTGTGTCATGTCGTCACCTGGCCACTCAATGATCATTGGAAAAGGAACCGCGCAGGCTCAATATGGCCAGCGCGGTTCTTTTAACGTTTAGTAGCCAAGGCCCTTGCGGCGCTCGTATTCACCCTTCGGATCATCCGCAGGTGTATAGAGCTTCGATTCCGTAATGATGAATTTCTCAGGCTTTTTGCCATTCTTGAGATAGGCATCCAGCGCATCAAACGCAGGACCAGCCATGTTGGGCGTCAGCTCCACCGTGGCATTGGCCTCACCGGCTGCCATGGCTGTGAAAATATCCGGCACGCCATCGATCGAGACCACCTTGATGTCTGTGCCCGGCTTAAGGCCTGCATCCTTGATGGCCTGAATGCCACCAACCGCCATATCATCGTTGTGGGCATACATGGCGCAAATGTCCTTGCCGCCATTTTCAGCTTTCAAAAAGCCTTCCATGACTTCCTTGCCCTTGGCGCGGGTAAAATCGCCGGTCTGGCTGCGAACAATGGTGATGTTGGAATGCTTGGCAATGGCCTCTTCAAAGCCCTTCTTGCGATTGATGGCAGGTGTCGAACCAACCGTGCCCTGCAATTCCACCACCTTGCAGGCCTTGTCGCCCACCGCCTTGACCAGCCACTCACCGGCAACGCGACCTTCCTTGACCTGATCCGAGGCAACCGATGTCAGGTAAAGATCCTGTGGCGCATCAATACCACGGTCCAGCAGAATCACCGGAATTTTGGCATCCTTGGCCTCAGCCAAAACCGATTCCCAGCCTGTTGCGACAACAGGTGCAATCAAGATTGCATCCACCCCTTGCGCGATAAAGCCACGAATGGCCTTGATCTGGTTTTCCTGCTTTTGCTGGGCATCGGCAAACTTCAAGGTGATGCCACGCTTTTCAGCCTGCATCTTTGTCACCGAGGTTTCGGCCGCGCGCCAGCCGGATTCCGAGCCGATCTGCGAAAAACCAACCGTCAGATTGGCGGCCATGGCTGAAGAGCAGGCAATCGCCATCATGCTTACACCCAGTGTAAGCTTGCACAACATGTTCATTGATTTCCTCCCAAAAAAGACACCACCTCCAATGGCATCTTCATTATTCATAAGCAGGTTTAAAAACGCTGTAAAGCGATTAGTAGTATTATATGTGCTGCATTGCAGCATAGGCGATTTTTCCTGCTTCCCACAAAACCAGACTGAAAAACCGTCATTGTGCGCAAAATTCTTGCACTTCTTATCTTGCACAGAAAACGCTCACAAATCTCTTGATTGATCGCAAAATATCTATACTGATCAAATGGTGATATTTTTAGATCATTTAACCGATCAGTGACCGTGAGCCAATGACCGCACCACAGCATCGCATGTCGATCTCGCAGCGCATCATCCATGCAACGCTGTCGCCTGCCCACCGGCAGATTGCAGATTACGTGCTGGATTATCCTTTGCGCGTGGCGGCAATGCGGGCCGAGGATCTTGCCGACATCGTCAGCGTCTCGGTGCCCACCGTCAATCGCTTTGCCCGTGCGCTGGGCTTTTCAGGCTATGCACAGTTTCGCGCCGATCTGGTTTTGGGCTATGAATCGGCATTGGCACCCGTGGAAAAACTGCGTGCGCGGTCCGATCAGGCCCCCAATCAGACCCTTGGCCCGGCAGAGGTGTTTGTTGATACATTGGCGACCATGGCGCGCAATGTCGAGCGCACCCATCAGGCGCTGGACATCGATGCGCTGTCGCACGCCGTCAATGCCATTTTATCTGCCCGCCGCATTTACATTATTGGCCTGGGCAGCAGTGCATGGCACGGCGGCCTGCTGCTTCGCAGGCTCGATCTGTTTTGCGATGACGTGCGCCTTCTGGCAACAATTGAGGGTGCCTCTTTTGCAGCACGCACACTGCGCGGCGTCAAACCCGGTGATCTTGCTGTGGCCATCGCCTTTCCCCGCTACATGGCAGACACGATAACCCTGTCAAAACGCATGGCAGATGCAGGAGCCAATGTGCTGGCCTTGACCGACAATGCCAGCTCGCCGCTGGTTGCCCACGCCCATATGACGCTCTTTGCGCATGTTGAAAGCGCCTATTTTGCCAATTGTGAGGCCAGCGCGCTGGCACTGATCGAGGCCCTGACGGCCAGTGTCGCCCACGCCTCTGGCCGCTCGATGCAGGCAGCAACCGAACTTGCCGAGACTGTGCTTCCATACCTGCATGGCGGCCATAGCGGCACCCATAGAACACTGGCCAAAATGGCACCAATTGACGACACGCCAGACCCTGATGCCGACCTCACCTGATATGTTTCTGCCCCTTTCTGACCGAGCAAATCACCCATGACCTCTTCTGCCGCATTGCTTAAAACTGCGCCTTTCCTGCTGGATCATCAGGTTCTGGCGGTCGATGACCTGAGCGTGTCCTTTGCCACCTCCGACGGGCGTGTTCGTGCGGTGCGCAATGTCAGTTTCGATGTTGGTCGAGGAGAAACCCTTGCCATCGTTGGCGAATCCGGCTCTGGCAAATCGGTGACATCCTTGGCCCTCATGCGGTTGATCGAGCATGGCGGTGGGCGCATTGACACAGGCTCAATGCTGTTTCGCCCCGCCTCCGGCCCGGTGCTTGATCTGGCAACCGCGGATGCGCCCTCCATGCGCAATATTCGGGGTGCCGATATTGCCATGATCTTTCAGGAGCCGATGACCTCGCTCAACCCGGTGTTTACCGCAGGCGAGCAGATTGCCGAATCCATCCGTCTGCACCAGCGCAAAAGCGAGTCCAGTGCGAAGGCCGAAGCCCTGCGAATGCTGGATCTGGTACGCATTCCTGAAGCAAAACATGTGTTTGGCCGCTATCCGCATCAATTGTCCGGCGGGATGCGTCAGCGGGTAATGATCGCCATGGCGCTGGCCTGCCGCCCCTCGCTGTTGATTGCCGATGAGCCGACAACAGCGCTCGACGTCACCGTGCAGGCACAGATTCTGCAAATGATCCGCCAGCTTCAGGACGACATGAACATGGGCGTGTTGTTTATCACCCATGATATGGGCGTGGTGGCCGAAATTGCCGATCGCGTTCTGGTGATGTGTCAGGGCGAAAAAGTCGAGCATGGCGCATCGAAAGATGTGTTTGAGCGGCCAAACCACCCCTATACCAAAGCGCTTCTGGCCGCAGTGCCACGCCTTGGAGCCATGGCTGGTACCGAAGGGCCGCGCGCGTTTGATCTGGTTGGCGCAGACGCCACAACTGTGAGCGCCGAGCAACCGCCTGCCCGGTTTGATCTGCCGCCCATCTTGAAAGTGCGTGATCTCGTCACCCGGTTTCCCATCCGGCGCGGCCTGCTCAATCGCGTTGATCGCTATGTTCATGCGGTTGAAAAGGTCAGTTTTGATCTTTATCCCGGCGAAACATTGGCTTTGGTGGGTGAATCGGGCTGCGGCAAATCCACCACCGGCCGTTCCCTGCTGCGACTGGTCGATAGCCAAAGCGGCAATGTCGAGTTTGACGGTCGCAATGTGCTTGATTTGCCCGCCAGCGAATTGCGCGGTCTGCGGCGTAATATCCAGCTGGTGTTTCAAGACCCCTTCGCCTCGCTTGATCCGCGGCTCACGGTTGGCTTTTCCATCATGGAGCCGCTGCTGATCCATGGTCTTGCCAAGGGTGAAGAGGCACGCAAACGGGTGGCATGGCTGCTGGAGCGGGTGGGCCTGTCGGCAGCCCACGCAGAGCGCTATCCACATGAGTTTTCCGGCGGTCAGCGCCAGCGCATCGCCATTGCCCGTGCGCTGGCGCTCAACCCGAAAGTGGTGGTCGCCGATGAATCCGTGTCGGCGCTGGATGTGTCCATTCAGGCGCAGATCGTCAATCTGCTGCTGGAATTGCAGCGCGATCTGGGCATTTCCTATCTGTTTATCAGCCATGACATGGCCGTGGTCGAGCGCGTCAGCCACCGCGTGGCGGTGATGTATCTCGGCCAGATTGTCGAAATCGGACCACGCTCTGCCATCTTTGAAAACCCGCAGCATCCTTACACGAAAAAGCTGATGGCCGCCGTGCCGATTGCTGATCCGGCTCGCCGCCATCTGAAACGGGAGTTTGCCGTGGAAGACCTGCCAAGCCCGGTGCGCCGCAAGGGTGATGAGCCGGTTGTCGAGGCCCTGTGCGAGGTCTCCCCCGGCCATTTCGTCGCCCGGCACAGCATCGGCGTGTTCAAAATGTAATTTCTCGCTTACCAAACTGACCCAACCAGCACAGGAGATATTGATGAAGCATACGTTTTCTGCCAGGCTCGCTCTGACCACAGCGCTCATTGGCTTTCTCTCATTTGGCGCAAGCCAGGCGCTGGCTGCCTCGCATGTCGTGCTCGCCCTTGGCGGACAGGCTGAAACGCTTGACCCCTATAACACCAACACCACGCTGACCACCGCCGTCACCAAATCCTTTTATGAAGGTCTGTTTGGCTTCGACAAGGATCTGAAAGTGCAGCCGGTTCTGGCAACGGGCTATACCGTTTCTGATGATGGTCTGGTCTATGACATCAAGCTGCGCGAAGGTGTGAAGTTTCAGGACGGCACCGATTTCAATGCAGACGCGGTCAAGGTCAATTTTGACCGTGTTCGCAACCCGGACAACAAGTTGGCCCGGTTCAACCAGTTCAATCAGATGGACAAGGTTGAGGTCGTTTCGCCTTTAGAGGTGCGCATCACGCTGAAGCAGCCTTTCGGCCCCTTCATCAATTCGCTGGCGCACGCATCGGCGGCGATGATTTCGCCTGCGGCCCTGACCAAATGGGGCAATAAGGACATTGCCTTTCATCCGGTTGGCACCGGCCCGTTCGAATTTGTCGAATGGAAGCAGACGGACTTTGTGAAGGTCAAGAAGTTCGACGGTTACTGGCGCAAGGGCTTTCCAAAGGTCGATGACATCACCTGGAAGCCGGTGACAGACAACAACACCCGTGCTGCCATGCTGCAAACCGGCGAAGCCGATTTTGCCTATCCCATGCCCTATGAGCAGGTGGCCACACTGAAGCAGAACGCCAAACTCAATGTCACGGTTTCCCCGTCGATCATCGAGCGTTACTTGAGCTTCAACATGCTGCAAAAGCCCTATGATGATCTGCGTGTTCGCCAGGCCATCAACTACGCCATCAACAAGGAAGCGCTGGCCAAGGTGGCCTTCAGCGGTTTTGCCAAGCCTGCCGAAGGTATCGTGCCTGAGGGCGTGCTCTATGCCCATAAAATGGCACCTTGGCCCTATGACCCGGCCAAGGCCCGCGCATTGCTGAAGGAAGCCGGGTATCCAAACGGTTTTGAATCCACCCTGTGGAGCGCCTACACCACAACGACGGCACAAAAAACCATTCAGTTCGTGCAGCAACAGCTGCAACAGGTTGGCATCAAATTGCAGGTTCAGGCGCTTGAGCCGGGTCAGCGGACCGAGTGGGTTCAGACCGCACCCGATGCGAAGACTGCAAAGGTGCGCATGTATTATGCAGGCTGGTCGTCATCAACGGGCGAAGCAGACTGGGCGCTGCGCCCGCTGCTGGCCACCGAAGCATGGCCGCCAAAGCTGAACAACACCGCCTATTACAGCAATCAAACCGTGGATGATCTGATTGCGAAAGCAATGAAGACCACCAAGGACGACGAGAAGAAGACGCTTTATGCCGATGCGCAAGAGCAGATCATGAAAGACCTGCCATGGGCACCGCTGGTTGTTGAGCAAAATGTCTCGGCATCTGCCAAGCGTTTAAGCGGTGTCCATGTCATGCCAGACGGCAATATCGATGTCTCTGATATTTCTGTGAGCGAGTAAACATCGGCGTCAGAGGCCCCGCCTCTTGCACGCCATAACGGCCTCGGCGCTATCGCGCCGGGGCAATTCATCATCATCCTGAAAGCGTCTTGCTGCGGTTGCCATGTTCAATTATTTTCTGAAGCGCCTGTTTGGGCTCCTGCCAACACTTCTCATCGTTGCCGTGCTGGTTTTCCTGTTCGTGCATATGCTGCCGGGCGACCCGGCCCGTCTTGCCGCAGGTCAGGATGCCGATGAGCAAACGGTGGCGCTGGTGCGCAGCGAACTGGGGCTGGACAAGCCTCTGCCGCAGCAATTCGTGAGCTATTTCAACCGCCTGCTGCATGGCGACCTTGGGGTTTCCATGCGGACCCATCGGCCAGTGTCGGTGGAGATCGGCGAGCGGTTTATGCCCACCATGCTGCTGACCCTGACCAGCATGATCTGGTCGGTCACATTTGGCATGGGCATTGGTATTCTGTCCGCCGTGTTTCGCAATCGCTGGCCCGACCGGCTGGGCATGACGCTTGCGGTTTCAGGCATTTCCTTTCCAGCCTTCGCACTGGGCATGTTGCTGATGCAGATTTTCTCGGTCTGGCTGGGCTGGCTGCCAACCGTGGGCGCTGATAGCTGGCGACATTATATCCTGCCGTCCTTGACCCTCGGTGCCGGTGTTGCCGCCGTGATGGCGCGCTTTACCCGTGCGGCCTTTGTTGATGTCATTCAGGAGGATTTTGTCCGCACCGCCCGCGCCAAGGGCCTGAATGAACGGGTGGTGATTGCCAAACATTGCCTGCGCAATGCCCTGATTCCGATTGTCACCATGATGGGTCTGCAATTCGGCTTTCTGCTCGGCGGCTCTATCGTTGTTGAAGCCGTGTTCAACTGGCCGGGCGTTGGCCGTCTGCTGGTTGATGCAGTAACCCAGCGTGATTATCCGGTCATTCAGGCACTGGTGCTGATGTTTTCGCTGGAATTCATCCTGATCAATCTTGTCGTAGACCTGCTCTACGGCGTCATCAATCCGACAATCCGTTATAAATGAGCAGGCCATGAGCGACATCCAATCTGCCCCCATCGCCGTCATCGTGCAAGACAATCGCGCTGTGCGCACACCCTGGAGCGAGTTCTGGCGTAAATTCAGGCGTCAGCCCGTAGCACTTGCTGCTCTGGTGTTCATTGTCATTCTGATGGCGCTAGCCGTCGCTGCTCCAGTGATTACGCCCTACGATGCCGAAAACTTCTTTGACTATGATATGATCAATGCCGGGCCTTCGCTCAGCCATTGGTTTGGCGTTGATCCGCTGGGCCGCGATATTTTCAGCCGCATCCTGATGGGCGCGCGCATTTCGCTGGCCACAGGTCTTTTGTCGGTCACGCTGGGCGGGTTTATCGGCACCGTGCTGGGGCTTCTGGCTGGCTATTATGAAGGCTGGTGGGATCGCATTGTCATGCGCCTTTGCGATGTGCTGTTTGCCTTTCCCGGTATTTTGCTGGCCTTGGGCATTGTTGCCATTCTGGGCAGTTCCATGGTCAATGTGGTGGCCGCCGTTGCGGTGTTCTCCGTGCCTGCTTTTGCCCGGCTGGTGCGCGGCAGCACGCTGGTGCTCAAGAATATGACCTATATTGAAGCCGTCAAAAGCGTTGGCGCATCGGATTTCGTCATTCTGTTCCGCCATATCCTGCCCGGTGCCTTTTCATCGATTGTCGTCTATTTCACCATGCGGCTTGGCACATCCATCATCACCGCCGCCAGCCTTTCCTTCCTCGGTCTGGGCGCACAGCCACCAACGCCGGAATGGGGGGCCATGCTGAACGATGCCCGCGCTGATATGGTCAATGCCCCGCATGTGGCACTGTTTCCAAGCCTTGCGATTTTTATAACCGTTCTGGCCTTCAATCTGCTGGGCGACGGTCTGCGCGATGCGATTGACCCCAAAATCGACCGGAAATAATCGCCGCTTGCTTTTTACATAGTGGAGAAATTCATGAAAATTCTTCTGTCTGTCGATATTGAAGGTGTCGCTGGCGTCTATCACCCGGAGCAAACCCGTCCAGGCAATGGTGAATATGAACGCGCCCGGCTTTTGATGACCCATGAAGCGAATGCCGCCATTGCCGGGGCATTTGACGGCGGTGCCACAGAGGTTTTCGTCAACGATTCCCACGGCTCGTTTCGCAACATGCCGCCTGACCTCCTTGATGAACGCGCCCGCGCCATTCAAGGTAAGCCGCGCTATCTCAGCATGATGTCTGGTGTTGAACTGGGTGTCGATGGGGTTTGTCTGATCGGTTATCACTCACGCGGTCAGGGTTACGGCATATTGGCCCATACCATCAACAGTTTTGCCTTTTCTCGAATCGTCCTCAATGGCCAGGAGCTGGGTGAAGCGGGCATTTATGGCGCACTCGCCGGTGAATATGGCGTGCCGGTGATCATGGCCAGCGGTGACGATGTCTTTATTGACGAAAACAGGGATCTCTTTCCCAAAACCACCTTCGTTGAAACCAAAAAAGCGGGTGGCGCAATCAGCGGCGTCAGTCTGTCGCCTTCACAATCCCGCGAAGCCATTCGCCAAGGTGTCAGGATCGCAGTAGCAGCGGCCAAACAGACGCCTGCGTTTGTTTTGCCCGGCCCCATTGCCGTGACGATTGAAGCGCAATCCACCCGGCTTGCGGACCTGTTTTGCCAATGGCCAACACTGGTTCGTGAGCGCGGCAATCAGATTGCTTTTGAAGCGCCAACGGTGGAACATGCCTTGCGGATGATCAACAGCCTCTCGGCCATGTCCGCGATGTTGCGGTAACGCTGGCTTACCCAACACCCCAGATCTTGCGAGGCATACATGAACAACGCACTCTCAAATCCTGTTGCATTGGCCATTCACGGCGGTTGCGGCGTCATGAACAAGGCGGATATGCCTGAGCGCGAATGGGAGGCCGCCCGTGCCGATCTCAGGCGCGCCTTGCAGGCGGGCTGGGCCTTGTTGCAGCATGGGGCCTCTGCGGTCGAGGCTGTTGAAGCCGCCGTGGTTGTGATGGAGAATTCTGAACATTTCAACGCAGGTCATGGGGCCGCTCTCAACACCGATGGCACCCATGAGCTGGACGCCTCGATCATGGATGGCAAAACAGGCGAGGCAGGAGCCGTCGCCATGACGCGGGCGATCCGCAACCCGATTACCGCCGCCCGCGCCCTGATGCACAGCGGTGAAACCGTGATGCTGGGCGGTGCTGCCGCCGATGACTTTGCCCGAAATGTGGGATTGGCCATGGTGGAGCAGAGCTATTTTACAACCGAGCGACGATTAAAGGCGCTGGCATCCCTGAAAGACCATGTCAAGGCGGGGACCGCTGCCAAGGCTAGCGAAGCTGAGAAGCATGGCACGGTTGGCGCAGTGGCACTGGATGCCCAGGGCCATCTGGCCGCTGCCACCTCAACCGGAGGCTTTAACAACAAACCAGCAGGTCGTATTGGCGATTCTGCCATTATTGGTGCCGGAACCTATGCACGCGATGGTGTTGTCGCCATCTCCGGCACAGGCAAAGGTGAGTTTTTCATCCGCCACGCGGTGGGCCATGACATCACCAGCCGAATGCGCTACTTAGGCGAGAGTCTTGCTGATGCCAGCCACCATCTCATCTTCACCGACCTTGCCCCGCACGATATTGGCGCAGGCCTTGTGGCCATTGGCGCAGATGGCACAATCACGGCACCTTATAATACAGCGGGCATGTTTCGCGGCTGGATTGGCACCGATGGCCGCATGGTTGTGGCAAGCCATGACGTCTTGTTTGAAATTGATTTCTGATCCCGTTTTTACCATCGGGCCTGAAGCCATTTCCGTGTTTCTTCGTTTTTACGGCCATAAAATACAGCCGGTACGAGCATGATCGAAGTCGAAACTGCTCACACATTTGCGACCTGAAACACCAAAACGCCTCATCAACTTAAGGTTCGGACAAGCCAGCCCGCCCATAATCGGGCCGCTGGCTGGAAAACCGTCTTGCGCGGGGTGCAACAATGCCGGGATCGGAACGCTTCACTGTTCCTGTGCCGAAAGTTGCATTTTTCAACGTATGACAGACGGCATGAATGATGGGGGCTGAACGATGAAGACTTTGAACCATACGGATCTCAAACCCGTGCGTTTAAGCATGTTACAGCTTCAATCAATTTCTATATCCTTGTAAGACTTGGGGTTTTGACACATGACATCGATCGTTACTTCCCTGAGCATCAGCCAGATCAAGTCCCTCTCCACCTCCGAAGTTCAGGCATGGACGTCGGAAGACTGGAAATCACTGACCACACAACAGATGAATGCGCTTTCATCCGACCAGATTTCGGCACTGGACGAGGATGAGGTCAGCGTTCTCAGCAGTGCACAGATCAAGTCGATTTCGCGCACCGCCATTGTTGGTCTGACGCTGTCGCAGATTGCGGTGCTGGACAAGCAGGATGTGCAAAGCCTCACCTCTGCGCAGGTCGCCTCTCTGACCACCGCCCAGATTGGCGCATTCACAACCGATCAGGCCGAAGCTCTGGGGTCTTCGCAGGTCGGCGCGCTCAGCTCTGCGCAGCTCGCAGCGCTCAGCACGGAAGATCTGGCCACCTTCTCCTCCAGCGACATGGCAGCCATCACCAGTTCAGCCGCTTTGGGCCTGTCAACGGCAGCTCTCGCCTCCCTCTCTACCGATCAGATTGCAGCCATGAGCAGCCGTGCCATTGCTGCCCTGACAACCGAGCAGATCAGCGCACTATCCACCGAACAGGTTGCCGCCCTGAATACATCCGCTGTTGCACGTCTGACGACAGCACAGATTGCAGCGCTCAGCACCGGTCAAATTGCGGCTTTCACCACCAGCCAGATTGCAGTGCTCACCGCGTCGCAAGTCAGGATTTTTGAAACAGACGATGTCAGCGCGCTGTCAACCGACCAGATTGCGGCTTTCAGCACCAGCGGCATCGCCGCCTTCTCTGTTGAGCTTATCGGCACGTTCACCACCAGCCAGGCAGAGGCCTTGAGCGAAACCCAGGTCAAGGTGCTCAATTCGTCACAACTCGCAGCTCTCGACACAGACGATATTGCAAGTTTTTCGACTGCTGACATGGCGGCCATCACCAACAACGCCATCATGGGCCTGTCAACCAGCACCATTGCGCAACTGTCCAATGAGCAGATTGCCGCTTTGAGCACCAGTGCGGTGGCCCGCCTGACCACAGATCAGATCAATGCGCTCAGCACCGATCAGGTCGCCGCCCTCACAACCTTGCAGGTTTCCGTGCTGACATCGTCGCAGGTGGCAGCCCTGAGCACGACGAATATTGCCACTCTCAGCACCGATCAGATTGCAGTTTTGGCCACAAGAGCCGTAAGCGGATTAAGCACAGATCAGGTCGGCACCCTGTCCGTTGATCAGGTTGAAGCCCTGACGACAAGTCAGGTGGCTGCTCTCAGCTCGACGCAATTGGCAATCCTGGGCACCGATGACATTGCGACGTTCTCGACGGCAGACATGGCAGCCATCAGCCGAAATGGCATAACGGGGCTGACATCGGATGTTATCACA
Source organism: Gillisella vitis (assembly GCF_014204625.1). Lineage (GTDB taxonomy): Bacteria > Pseudomonadota > Alphaproteobacteria > Rhizobiales > Rhizobiaceae > Allorhizobium > Allorhizobium vitis_F. The sequence goes on from NZ_JACHLU010000005.1 coordinate 62,887, forward strand.
GCCCTGACGACAGAGCAGGTCGCCGCCTTGAGCACTGCGGCCACGACCCGTTTGACGACAAGCCAGCTCGAAGCCATGAGCACCGATCAGGTGGAAGCCCTCACATCGGCGCAAATTGCCGTGCTGAGTTCCGCACAGCTCGCGGCACTCGATGCCAATGATGTTGAAACATTTTCGACAGCAGAAATCGCCGCCATCACCAATCAGGCCGTGACAGGTTTGACAACGGCGGCCATTGCCGCACTGTCTACGGATCAAATTGCCGCCCTTGCCACTGGTGCCATCAGCCGTTTGAAGACCAGCCAGATTGCCGTGTTCAGCACGGCGCAGGTCGAGGCCCTGAGCTCACTGCAAATCGCAGCCCTCAGCTCTGCCCAGGTTGCCACTCTGGACGCTGATGATCTGGATACCTTCACAACAGCAGAAATTGCAGCTCTCTCGTCCAGCGCCGCGCGTGGACTGTCCACAGACGTCATCGCCGTGTTTTCGACCACGCAGATCGCCGCCCTGTCAACTGCCGCCATTTCAACCCTGACCACCTTACAGGTTGCCACACTTGATGCGACACAGATTGCGGCACTGTCAACGGCTCAAATTGCAGCCCTTCGTGCCTCACAATCGTCATCCTTGAACACCGATGATGTAACAGCATTGTCAACCAGCCAGATTGCGGCCATGAGCACGGGGGCGATTGCGCGTCTGACCACCGATCAGATCCTCGCCTTGAGCACAGACCAGGTTGCGGCCCTCACATCAGTACAGATTGCGGCTCTTAGCTCGGGTCAGCTGGCGGCCATGGATACGGATGATATTGCAACTTTTACCACCAGTGAGATGGCCGCAATCAAGAACAGCTCCATCACCGGCTTGACGCTGGATGTGATTGCCGAGCTGACAACCGCGCAGATCGCCGCGCTGAGCACAAGCGCTGTGGCACGCTTGACGACAATCCAGATCGACACTCTCAGCGTCGATCAGGTTGCAGCGTTCACAACCAAGCAGGTTGCTGCCATCACGGCGGCCCAGGCTTATGTCCTGGGAACAGACGATGTGGCCGTCCTGAGCACAGATCAGATTGCGGCCCTCAGCACCAGCGCTATCGCGCGTATGCAAACCGATCTGATAGACGCGTTGTCAACGGCTCAGGTCGAAGTCTTGTCTTCGACCCAAATCGCTGCACTCACTTCTGCACAAATATCGGTTCTGGATGCGGCAGGCATGGCCACGTTTTCAACAGCCGAAATCGCCGCAATCCGCACCAGCAGCATCATTGGGTTGCCTGCCGACGTTATCGCAAGTCTCACGACAAACCAGATTGCCGCATTGACCACGGCTGCTGTCGCACGCCTCACAACAGAGCAGATAACGGCCCTGTCGTCCAGCCAGGTGGGTGCCCTGACATCAACGCAGGTTGCCGTGCTCACCTCTGCGCAAATGGCAGCGCTCGGCACGGATGATATTGCCACATTTTCAACGGCTGATATGGCAGCCATTACCTACAGTGCCGTCACCGGCTTGACTGTCGATGCCGTGGCAGCCCTGTCAACGGCTCAATTGGCAGCCATGAGCACAAAAGCCGTCGCTTATCTGACAACCAAGCAGATAGATGCTCTCACCCCGGATCAAATTGCAAGTTTTACCACAAAGCAGATCGCTGTCTTGAATTCCAAAGACATCGCTGTCATGGTCACTGAAGACATTGCAGCTCTGACAACCGCCCAGATTGCTGCATTGAGTACGAATGCCATTACGGGGTTAACTACCGCGCATATCGACACGTTATCCTCGGATCAATTCGTTGCGCTGACGTCGACACAGTTCTATGCGCTCAGTTCGACACAACTGTCCGTCATTGAGCCTGATGACATCGAAAATTTCTCAACCAAAGACATCTCGAAGATCAGTCCGACTGCTGTATCGAGCTTACGAACCGATGTTATTGCAGCCCTGACCACCGAACAAATTGCAGCTTTAAGCGTCAGTACCGTGGCAAAACTGACAACTGACCAGATCGAAGCCTTGTCGACCAGTCAGGTTGAAGCTCTGACCTCGAAACAGGTTGCCTATCTTACCACAACCCAGCTCGCGGCATTGGGAACGGAAGATGTCGCAACCTTCTCGACGGCTGATATAGCCGCGATCAATGCCAGCATTTCAGGGCTATCCACTGACGTGATTGCGGCATTGTCCTCCGATCAGATTGTCGCTCTGGCCACCCGCGCCATCTCAAAACTGTCGACAGACCAGATCGATGCACTCAGCACAGATCAGGTCACCCATCTGGGCACACTACAAATATCGCTGCTCACCTCCGCTCAGGTGGCAGCGATGACCACCGACAACATCGCAATCCTGTCATCGGCCCAACTTGCCGCCATGAGTTCAAGCGGCGTTCTGGGGCTGACTGCCGACCAGATCGACATTCTCAGTTCAGAGCAGATTGCAACACTGACAACCAAGCAAATCGCAGCCCTGAAATCAGACCAGGTTGCAGCCCTCACCACCAGCAGCATCGCGGCTCTGTCCACCACCCAAATTGCCGCGCTGGGAACGAAGGGCGTTGTGGGACTGTCGAGCACCCAGATCAGCACACTCAGCACCGATCAGATCGCCGCTTTGACCGCGGCGGCTATTGCGCGACTGACAACAGACCAGATCGACGCTCTCAGCACGGACCAGGTTAGCAGTTTGAAAACAGAGCAGGCTGCTGCACTGACCTCAACGCAGATTGCCGCATTGACCACATATGATGTCGCGGCCTTGAGCACCGCACAGGTGGCCGTCTTAAGTCTGTCTGGCATCAAAGGCTTGACTGACGATCAGATGGCGGTTCTCAGCTCCGCACAGCTCGCGGCAATGGATACCACACAGATCGCCGCATTCAGTTCGACCCAGGTCGCTGCCCTGACAACAACCAGCATTGCGGCTTTAACGACCACCCAGATCGCAACCCTCAGCACTGCCGGTATCACCGGACTGTCGACCAACCAGATCAATGCCCTCACCTCAGATCAGCTTGAAGCTTTGACAACCAAGCAGATAGCGGCTCTCAGTTCGACACAGGTTGGTGCGCTTGAAACCGATGATATAGCGACATTTTCAACAAGCGATATTGCAGCAATTGCATCAGCAGCCGTACCAGGCCTATCCACTGGAGTGCTTGCATCTCTGACGTCAACACAAATTTCCGCTCTGAGCACGACCGGCATTGCCGGGCTGACGACCAAACAGGTCGACAGCCTGAGCGCGGATCAGATTTCTGCCTTGACCACCAAGCAGGTTGCAGCACTCAACTCGGACCAGATTGCCGCCCTTGGCACGGATGACATCACGGCGATGTCCACCGACCAGATTACCGCTCTGAGTACCGGTGGAATTGCCGGTCTATCCACCAAGCAGGTCGATGCCATGAGCACCGCTCAGGCCGAAGCATTGGCCTCTGCGCAGGTTGCAGCATTGAGCTCGTCGCAAATCGCAGCTCTGAGCACGGATGATCTGCAACAATTCTCAACAGATGACATCGCCGCGATCACAACTGGCGCAATTGCAGGTCTCACCACAGCCCTGATTGCGGCCCTTTCCACGGCGCAGGTTGCGGCTTTAAGCAGCGACAGCATTGCGCAACTGAGTACAAAACAGATAAGTGCCTTGAGCTCCGATCAGCTGGCCGCTCTCTCAACCAAGCAGGTCAGCGCACTGACCGCCGCACAACTGGCAGCTCTCGACATAAACAGCGTTGCCGGTTTATCAACCAAGGATATTGCCGCCATCAGTTCAGGCATGATCGGCGAGCTTTCCACGGCCGTCATTGCGGCACTGTCAACCGATCAGATCGCGGCATTAAGCACCTCCGGCATCAGCGGATTGACCACCAAGCAATTGGACGCTCTGACATCAGCACAGGTCGAAGCCCTTTCGACCAAACAGATTTCGGTTTTAAGTTCAACGCAGATCGCCGCATTGCGGACAGGCAATGTTGCCGTACTTTCAAGCCAACAGGTTGAAGCCCTCAGCGCAAGCGCTATTGCGGGCCTGTCCACGGCCCAGATCAATACATTAAGCACGGCACAGTTCGCAGCAATGACAACCACTCAGGTGGCAGCACTGACATCTAAACAGATGGCGGTTCTGGATACAGCAGATCTTGCAGCATTTTCGACGGCCAATATTGCTGCCATCAGTGCAGGTTCCATCACAGCATTGGAAACCAGCGTCATTGCACAACTGTCCAACGATCAGATTGCCGCGCTGACCACGACCGGTATCAGTGGACTGACCACAAAACAGGTAACAGCTCTGACCTCCAGTCAGATCACAGCCCTGTCTTCCAATCAGGTGGCAGCGTTGAGTTCTACTCAGGTAAGTGCTTTAGAAACGGGCGATCTTGCGGCCTTTACCGAAGAGCAGATCGAAGCCCTGAGCACAGGCGGCATCTCCGGGCTGTCAACCACCCAGATCAACGCATTGAGTACAGACCAGCTTGTGGCGCTGACGACAACACAGATTGCTGTGCTGACATCTCGCCAGACTGCAATGCTGCAAACAGATGATCTGGCAGCGCTCTCAACGGACAGCATTGCCGCCCTCAGCACCAATGCCGTATCTGGCTTGGCAACAGACGTTATTGCCGAGCTGACCAGCGAACAGATCGCAGCCCTCAGCTCAGAAAGTGTTGCTGCTCTGTCAACAAAGCAGATTGCCGCTCTGACAACAGAGCAGATCAGCGGCCTGTCCACGACACAGGTCAGCGCGCTGACATCCAAGCAGGTCGAGGCTTTGGCAACCGACCGCATTGAAGCGCTCTCCACCGCACAGATTGCGGCCCTCAGTACCAACGGCATTGAAGGGCTGACAACCGCAGGCCTTGCTTCTTTGACCACCGATCAGGTGGAGGCACTGACAGCGCTTCAGGTTTCCGCCTTGAGCTCGACCCAGATCGCTGTTCTTGATGCCGACGATCTGGCAACATTTACAACCGCAGACATCGCAGCGCTCACCTCCAGCACGCTGGCAGGCTTGCCCACAGCGCTCATCGCAGCGCTGACAGCCGATCAGATTTCTGTCTTGAGCACAGCCAGCATCGGCAGCCTGTCAACGGCCCAGATGGCCGCATTGAGCACGACACAGATTGCCGCACTGGAAACAGATCAGATCAACGCGCTGACATCCAAGCAGCTCGCGGTTCTGACCACAGACAACATCGCGGCCCTTTCGACAGGCAGCATTGCGGCCATCAATGCCGATGCAATCGTCGGCTTGTCCAGCACCGCAATTGCAGCGCTTTCCTCTGAACAAATCAAAGCCTTGACCACAGCCAGCATTGCCGGACTGTCTACCAAGCAGATCGCAGCCCTGGAAACTGCTCAGGTCAGCGCATTCTCGACAAGTCAGATCGGGGCACTCAGCTCCGCGCAGGTTGCAGCGCTGGATGTTGCCGACATCGCAATTCTGGATCAGGATCAGATCGAAGCCATAAGCACGGCGGGCATCATTGGCCTGTCTACGGATCAGGTGAATGTGTTGTCCACCGACCAAATTGGCGCGTTGTCAACTCAGCAGATCAGCGCCCTCACCTCCAAGCAGCTTGCTGCTCTGGATACCGAGGACATCAGTGCATTCTCAAGCACCGACATGGCTGCAATCAATGCAAGTGCCATAACCGGACTGTCAACGGAGGTCATTGCCTCATTAACAACCGAGCAAGTCGCCTCGTTGAGCACGGCAGGAATTGAAGGGCTCACCACCAGCCAGATTGACGCCTTGAGCATGGCGCAGGTTGGCGCGCTGGCCACCGAACAGGTCAGTGCACTGACATCCAAGCAGGTTGCGGTTCTGGGCAGCGATGATATTGCCATCCTCACAACCAAGCAGATCGCCGCACTCAGCACAGCTGGCATCAAAGGCCTGACCACAGACAATGTTTCTACCTTGAGTACGGCTCAGGTCGAAGCCCTTTCCTCTGAACAGATCGCTGTCTTGACATCGACACAGATTGCAATGCTGGGGGCTGACGATCTGGAGGCCTTCTCGACCGCAGACATTGCTGCCATCAGCTCAAGTGCGATTGCAGGATTGTCGACAGACACGATCGCGGCCTTTACCACGGAACAGATTGCCGCCTTGGGAACAAGCAGTATCGCAGCTTTTTCCACCGACCAGATCAATGCATTGACCACAGACAGCATTGCGGTGCTGTCCACCAGTCAGATTGCGGCGCTGACATCCAAACAGGTTTCTGCCCTCGGTACCGACGATATTGTGGCACTCTCAACCAATCAGATTGCAGCCTTGAGCTCCACCAGCGTCAAGGGTCTGTCAACCGATCACATCGAGGCGTTGAGTGTTTATCAGGCCGAGGCACTCAGCTCCAGCCAGATTGCCATGCTGGATTCGGCACAGATTGCCATGCTTGGCACCGATGATCTGGATGCATTCTCATCGTCTGACCTCGCCGCAATCAGCTCCACCGCGATAGCCGGACTATCGACGGACACAATTGCAGCTTTGACCACAGAGCAGATTGCCGCCCTTGGCACAGCAGGCATTGCCGGACTGTCCACAGACCAGATCAATGCCATGGCCTCGGACCAGATCGAAGCCTTGACCACCACCCAGATTGCCGCTCTCAGTTCAAAGCAGATTGCAGTCCTCGATTCTGAAGACCTCAAGGCTTTTTCAACGGCCGACATCGCGGCGATCAATCTGGAAGCCAGCGTCGGTCTGTCCACATCCGCTCTCTCGGCCTTCACCACAGAACAGATTGCAGCGCTCAGCTCCAAAGCAATCTCGGGCCTGTCCTCGACACAGCTGAATGCCTTGAGTTCAGATCAGATTGATGCCCTCTCGACCTCCCAGATCAGCGGGCTGACCTCCAAACAGGTCACGACCCTGACTACGGACGTGCTTGCCGCACTCTCGACCGAACAGATTGCGGCCATGAGCACCAGTGGCATCGCCGGATTGACAAGCACTCAGGTCTCGGCTTTGAGCCTTGAGCAGATCACGGCAATGTCCAGCAGCCAGCTTGCCGCCCTCAGCTCTGATGCCGTTGTCGGCTTGAGCGCCGAAGATCTCGAAGCCTTCTCGACCGCAGACCTTGCAGCCCTCAGTTCTGAAGGTATTGCAGGATTGCCAACCGCATTTATTGCCGCCCTCTCGACCGCTGAACTGGCTTCGCTCAGCACCGAAAATGTCAAGGGCCTCACCAGTGCGCAGATTGCGGCCTTGAGCGCCGACCAGATCGATGCCTTTTCCACCGATCAGATTGTCGCCCTGAGTGCGAGTGCTCTGGCGGGCATGTCCGTGGAGGATATGGATACCTTCACCATTGATGAACTCAAGCTGATCAGTTCATCGGCCATCCAGGGCCTGTCCACGGCCGTCATCGCGTCGCTTTCAACCACCGAAGTGGCCGCGCTGACAACCTATCAGATCGGCAATCTGACCTATAATCAGGTCGCTGCCATGAGCACCGCCCAGATTGCCGCGCTGTCAACAGCCCAGCTTGGTGCCCTGAACGGCATTCAGGCCGCCGCCTTGGGCACCGATGATATTGCCCTGCTGTCCACCGATCAGATTGTACTTTTGAGCACAAGCGCAATCTCCGGCTTGAGCACAAGGGTCATTGCATCGCTGACCACCGATCAGGCCGAAGCCCTGACATCAGGTCAGGTCGCAGCCCTGACATCGGCGCAGGTGGCAGCCTTGACAACGGAAGAACTGGCAACCTTCTCGACTGAAGACATTGCCTCGTTCAACTCAACCGGCATTGCGGGCCTGTCAACTGATGACATCAGCAAGCTTTCCAGCGAACAGCTGGGCACATTGATGGAATCACAAATGGGCTCTCTCAGCCCCGACCAGATTGCAGCCGTTATTTCGGCCTATCTGGCTTGAGAACGAATGAGCAGCGTCTGACATTTGCATCATCACAGGTGGCAGAGCCACCTGTGATGATGCATAATTCGACAGACTGTCAGGGTCAGATTGAACCACAACACGACGCAAACTTTTTCTTGACTGCGCCACCCCCTCATCTGGCTGCCGCCATCTTCTCCCCGTTGGGGAGAAGACACCAGGCCCACAGCACGGAGCCTGGGATTTATGGTGAGGAAATACAAGGCTTTCCTCACCTCTCTTCTCCCCAGCGGGGAGAAGGTCCCGGCAGGGGGATGAGGGGGTAAGCGGCAGATCAAAATGTTTGCGTCGTGTACCGTGAGATTGCACCAGACAGACTGTCTATTCTTTTGTTTTCGTTTGTCTGATCAGAAAAACCGCGCTCCACTTTTCCCTGACAAACTCTATCCGCCCACCTTTTTAGGGCGTGTCCTGAGAACATTGCGGATTGAAAAGCTCGAGTGAATCCGGGCAACCCCCGGCAGCTTGGCCAGAATTTCCTTGTGTATTCGCTCAAAATCATGAGCGTTTTCCACCTCAAGTTTAAGAAGATAATCAGACCCGCCGGTCATCAAAAAGCATTCCTGAATTTCCGGAAATTTTCGAATGGCCGCTTCAAACCGGTTCAGGTGCTCCTCCGTCTGCCGCTCCAAAGTGATGTTGATGATAACAGCAATGCCATCCTTCTCATCCGATTGCCCAAGCAGCGCCGTATAGCCACGGATATAGCCGTCTTTTTCCAGTGCTGCTATTCTGCGCAGACATGCAGACGGCGATAGCCCCACAACCGCCGCCAGCTTTGTATTGCTCACACGCGCATCCAGCTGCAATTGCCGCATGATGTTTCTGTCTATGGCGTCAATTCCGCTCACGCAACAATCTCCTTATGATCTGCTTATTATTGCGCTAAAGGGCCAAAATGACAATGTTTGTGCATATTTTGCGCAAACATTGCTTCAATATTCCAATAGTCTTTCAGAAAAATCCGGGGAATATGCAATGGATTCATCACGTGGCCACGCCATCCCTGCCGCAGCATTGTCAGGGCATCTGGTTATTGATCTGAAAGCACTGGTGCGCAACTATCAAACCTTGGCAGCACAGGTCAGCCCGGCGGAGGCCGCAGCGGTGGTCAAGGCGGATGCTTACGGCCTTGGCGCATCCGAGGTCGCACCCGCATTGCGGGCTGCCGGATGCCGCAAATTTTTTGTCGCCCATTTGCAGGAAGCAGCCAGTCTGAAGGCATATCTTCAAAACGGTGCCAGCATTTTCATCCTCAATGGCCTGCTGCCCGGTGGCGAACATTTCGCAGCCAGCCAAGGGTTTATTCCGGTGCTGAACTCGCTGGAGCAGATTGCCAACTGGCAGGCAACGGCACAGTCGCTTGGAAAAACACTGCCTGCAATTCTGCAATTTGATACGGGCATGTCGCGGCTCGGATTGGCCCCGCAGGAGCGCGAACAGCTGATCAACAGCCCTTCCCTGCTTGATGGCCTTGATATTCACTATGTGATGAGCCACCTTGCCAGCGCCGATGACAGTGCGAGCGATCAAAACGCTGACCAACAGGCAGTCATGCAGGCGATTGCCGAACAATTTTCCACCATACCTGTCTGTTTTGCCAATTCCGGCGGCATTTTCATGGACAAGGCCTTCCATGGGGCGCTGGCGCGCCCGGGCATCGCGCTCTATGGCGGCGTGCCTTCTGATAAAGCTGGCGACGCAATCCATCCGGTTGTGCGGCTCAATGTGCGCGTCGTTCAAACCCGCACCGTTCCAGCAGAAACACGGGTGGGATATGGTGGAACGTATATCACCCGAAGCGAAACCCGCCTTGCAACGATTGCAGCAGGCTATGCCGATGGCTTGCCACGCAGCTTAAGCGACAGGGGGGCTGCCTATTATGGTGATGTGCGCTTGCCGATTGTCGGGCGCGTTTCCATGGACAGTCTCACCATCGACATCTCGGCCCTTCCAGCAGACAGTTTGACCTTGGGCAGCATGGTTGAACTGATTGGGCCACACCAAAGCCTTGAAGAGATTGCGGCATCGGCAGACACAATCTCCTGGGAAATATTGACACGCCTTGGTCACCGTTATCAACGCGAGTATATTCAATAACCACAGCCAAAAAATAGCGCCAACCAGCCATTCATCGGGGATCAGCATGAAAATCACAATTCTTGGGGCAGGCGTGATCGGCGTCACAACGGCCTATTATCTGGCAAAGTCCGGCCATGAGGTGACGGTGATTGACCGCCAGCCCGGCCCGGCACTGGAAACCAGCTTTGCCAATGCAGGCGAAGTGTCCTTCGGCTATTGCTCGCCCTGGGCCGCCCCCGGCATTCCGCAAAAGGCGTTGAAATGGCTGTTCATGGAACATGCCCCGCTGATCCTGCGCCCCAAGATTGATGGTGCCATGCTGAGCTGGATGGTGAAAATGCTGTCCAACTGCACAGCAGACCGCTACGCCATCAACAAAAGCCGGATGTTGCGACTTGCCGATTACAGCCGGATTGCATTGGCGGACCTGCGCATTGAAACCGGCATTGCCTATGATGAGCGAATGCAGGGCACACTGCAACTGTTTCGCACCCAGGCCCAGCTTGACGCATCCGCCAAGGACGTGAAAGCGCTGGCCGCTGACGGCATTCCCTATGAGGTGGTGGATGTCGATGGCTGCATCCGCATCGAGCCAGCACTGGCAGCGTCACGGCACAAGATTGTTGGCGGCCTGCTGACCCCGAAGGATGAAACCGGCGACTGCTTTAAATTTACCAATGCGCTGGCCGCAAAAGCAACAGAGCTGGGTGCAGTGTTTGAGTATGGTCGCAGCATTTCAGCGCTTCAGGTGGAGGGTGGCAGGATCAGCGGCGTGCTGACCGACAGGGGCCTTGCGAAAGCAGATGCTTACGTTGTTGCGCTCGGCAGCTATTCACCGCTTCTGCTCAAGCCGCTTGGCATTAAACTGCCGGTCTATCCGGTCAAGGGCTATTCCCTGACCATTCCGATTGTCGATGCTTCAAAATCACCAGAATCAACCGTGATGGATGAGACCTATAAAATTGCCATCACCCGTCTGGGCGACCGTATCCGCGTTGGAGGCATGGCCGAAATTTCGGGCTATACCAATGATCTGGGCCAAGCCCGCCGCCGCACGCTGGAACATTCCGTCACCGACCTGTTTCCCGGCGGCGATATGTCAAAGGCCGATTTCTGGTCAGGTCTGCGCCCGATGACACCCGATGGAACGCCGGTGATTGGTGCCACCAGCCTCTCCAATCTCTACATCAACTCCGGCCATGGCACTCTGGGCTGGACCATGAGCTGCGGCTCGGCCCGGATGCTGAGTGACGTGATCAGCGGGCGCAAGCCGGAGATTGAAACCGCCGATCTTGCGCTCAGTCGCTATTGATGTGAACGATTGTCGCCCTTCAGCTTGCCAGTCCAGTGGCAAGCGCTTCAGTGACCGCCAGTTCGGCCATGGCCAAGGCCGCTTCGCGGGTTTTGGCAGCGGCAATAAAGCGGCCATTGTGGCAGAACGTGGCACCGGCAACGCCACAGGCGGCTTCAAGATCCCCATTGGTCAGACCGGCCCAGCCCGCTGGCAGATCGGCGCGCAGATCAAAGCCTTCATCGGCACGGCGAATGCCAATCAGCGTCCAGTCATTGCCTCGCGGATGCACCACAAACAGCAAATGATCGGCTCCGGCCTTCACCACTGCCGGGCGGAAGGGCATTCCCATCGGCAGTTCAAGAATGCGCCCCTGGCCCGCGGTTTCGATGGCCTGCTGCACAACCGCCTCGGCGCGCAACTTTGCAGCGCTTTTGGATATTCTCGCCTCGACAAAGGCGCGGGCAATGGCCAGAGCCTCGTGAAACGTCCGATCTTCGGCCTTCGGGTCGGTTTCATCAAAAACCGGCTTCAAGGTTTCCAGCAGCGCGGGCAGTGTCAGTCCGGCCAATTGCCCTGCTGTTGCGGGGCTAAGTGCGCCGTTATCGACCAGATCGACCGGCAGGACAAAACTGCCATCAAACGACGTATGAACAGCGTCAATATGGGCCTTTGGCACGCCAGAGGCTGCAAGATAATCACGGCCATAATGTTTCCAGATCAGGCCAAACGAGCTGTAAGGCTGGCCATCATCCCGCACAGGTGCACCGCGCTGATGGTGATCAAAAATCTGTGCGCTGGCATCGTAAAGACCACCGACATCATAAATGATGCGATCACTGGCAGGGGTTATCCAGTCCGCCGCCCGACTGCGCACAATCTGCGCATCCGGGAAAAGCCGGGTCAAAATGACACTGGAAAGCAGCTCATCGGCATGAAAGCCACCGGAATGGGTGACGAGAAAAACGGGTGTCATGCCTGAATACGCCTTGTTGTTGATGGGTATGGCAGCAAATAGCCTTTGAAGCTGATAAGCTCAACCCATCTTTCCCGCATTTTGCAACAAGGGAGGTTGGTTAAGCTTGATGGTCCCGCAAAAGCGCGATGATGGCCGAAAAATCACGACGGCCATGGCCCTGCTTCTCAAACAGGCTGTAGAGCTGCGCTGCCTGCGCGCCAAGCGGGGTTGATGCGCCTGTTGCAAGAGCTGCCTCCTGCGCCAGTTTTAGATCTTTCAGCATTAATTGTGCGGCAAAGCCCGGCGCATAATCATGGTTTGCAGGCGAGGTCGGCACTGGACCTGGCACCGGGCAATAATTGGTCAGCGACCAGCATTGGCCGGACGAGGTCGAGGCCACCTCAAACAACGCCTCGTGCGACAAACCAAGCCGTTCGCCGAGCGCAAAGGCTTCACACACCCCCAGCATGGAGATGCCAAGGATCATATTGTTGCAGATTTTGGCCGCCTGACCGGCACCGCCACCGCCACAATGGACGATTTTGCGACCCATTGCCTCCAGCACAGGTTTTGCCCGTTCAAAGGCATCATTGCTCCCGCCTGCCATGAAGGTCAGCGTACCCGCACTGGCACCGCCTGTTCCGCCGGACACCGGCGCGTCCAGCGCAGGCAATGCGGCGGCCTGCGCCATGGCATGGGCTTTCCGCGCACTGTCGACATCAATGGTCGAACAATCAATCAACAGGCTTTTCGCCTTTGCATGTTGGGTGATTGTTTGCCAGACGGACACCACATGCGCGCCTGCGGGCAGCATGGTGATCACCACATCCGCATCAGAGACGGCCTCTTCCATCACGGTCACTGGCGTCATCCCAAGGGCAGGTGCCGCCTCCAGTGCTTTGTGGGAAACATCATAACCAAAAACCTGATGTCCGGCTTTGGCCAGATTGGCCGCCATGGGCAATCCCATATTGCCAAGGCCAATGAACGCTATTTTTGCCATGGTGAAATACCTTTTACCGATTGTCCGCAAGGATCATCTGCGCTGCTTTTTCAGCAATCATGATCGTGGGTGAGTTGGTGTTTCCAGAAGTGATGGTCGGCATGATCGAGGCATCGGCGACACGCAGGCGCTTGAGACCGCGCAAGCGCAAGCGCGGGTCAACAACACTGTCTGGATCACTTCCCATGCGGCAGGTGCCGACGGGATGAAAAATTGTCGTACCAATATCACCCGCAGCGCGCGCCAGATCCTCATCGCTCTCAAAGTGGCTGCCCGGCTTGTATTCTTGCGGGCTAAAGCGTGCAAACGAAGGCTGCTGCGCAATGGTGCGGGCGATGCGGATCGATTGCACGGCAATGTGCCGGTCTCGCTCGCTGGTCAGATAATGGGGAGCAATGGCTGGCTGGAGCGCAAAATCAGGCGAGCGGACATGCACCGATCCGCGACTTTCCGGTCTGAGATTGCAAACGCTGGCGGTAATGGCGGGAAAACGGTGAACCGGCTCACCAAATTTGTCGAGCGAGACCGGCTGCACATGAAATTGCAGATCTGGTGTCTCCTTATCCGGCCCGGAGCGGGTGAAAATGCCGAGCTGGCTCGGAGCCATGGCCATAGGACCAGACCGGCGCAACAGATATTCCATGCCAATCGCCATCTTGCCAAACAGGCTGGAGGCTTTTTCATTCAGGGTCGGCACGCCGGAAACTTTGAAAACCACCCGAAGCTGCAAGTGGTCCTGCAAATTTTCACCAATTGAGGGGGCTGCATGAACAACGTCAATTCCAGCCTTGCGCAAAACCTCTGGATTGCCGATACCAGAAAGCTCCAACAGATGCGGCGAACCAATCGATCCGGCAGACAGAACAGTCTCTTTCGACGCTAAAAACCGCTTGGTGGTGCCATCATGATGGACCTCGACGCCCCGCACAGTGTCACCTTCAATGATCAACCGCCTGGTATGCGCCTTGGTCAAAACCGTCAGATTACCACGGGCAATGGCAGGACGGAGAAAGGCCTTTGACGTGTTCCACCGAATACCGGAACGCTGATTGACATCAAAATAACCGCTGCCCTCATTGGTACCACGATTGAAATCCGCCGTTTCGGGAATGCCTGCTTCTTTTGCCGCCTGCTGAAACGCCTCCAGCACGGCCCAACGCACGGGTGCGCGCTCAACCCGCCATTCGCCGCCGCTTCCGTGCAGATCATCCGCTCCCTTGTAGAAATCCTCCGAGCGCCTGAACAGCGGCAAAACATCATCCCAGCCCCAGCCATCGCAGCCCAATTGCCGCCATTGATCATAATCGCGCGCCTGCCCGCGCATATAGATCATGCCATTGATGGAGGAGCATCCGCCCAGCACCTTGCCGCGGGGATAGTTGAGCGCACGACCATTCAGCCCCTCTTCTTTTTCGGTTGAGAAGCACCAGTCCGTGCGGGGATTGTTGATGCAATACAGATAGCCCACCGGGATATGAATCCAGTGATAATTATCATTGCCGCCAGCCTCGAGCAGCAGAACCCGGTTGTTACGGTCGGCGGCAAGACGGTTGGCCATAACGCATCCGGCCGATCCGGCACCCACGATAATGTAATCAAACGTCTCCATGTTTCACTCCGCACGTCTTCGTTCTGTGTGCCAAGGGCGCACAAATGGATACTGTCTCTGGTTTCGGTCAGGATGCTCGCCGCAACGTCAGCGCATCAATGATGTTGGTTTAAGCCCAGCTTGCGCCCAATCCATGAGGCATTGATTTCGCCAATAATGCCGCGCCGAAACACCAGCACACACAGCATAAAGACAACGCCGGTGATGATGGTGACGGGAAACCCGGTTGTAGCGAGGTAATTGCCCAGCGCCACAATCACACCAGCGCCAAAAACCGGCCCCAGCATGGTGCCAATCCCTCCCAGCAATGTCATCAGAATCACCTCCCCGGACATTTGCCAGGACACGTCGGTGAGGGTTGCAAACTGAAACACAAGCGCCTTCAATCCGCCTGCCAATCCGGCAAGCGCTGCCGAAAACACAAAGGCACCCAGCTTGTAGCGCGCAACCGCATAGCCAAGCGACCGCGCCCGCGTCTCGTTTTCGCGGATGGATTTCAAAATCATGCCGAAGGGCGAATGCACAAACCGCCAGATCAGGAACAGACCCAACAGAAACACACCCGCCACCAGATAATACATCGCCAGCGGCTGATTGAGATCGATCATGCCCAGCAGATGCCCGCGTGGCACCGACTGAATGCCATCTTCGCCTTGGGTGAATTCGGCCTGAAGGCAAAAGAAGAAAAACATCTGCGACAAGGCCAGCGTGATCATGGCAAAATAAATGCCCTGACGGCGAATGGCCAGCAGCCCCATGACAAGACCCAGCAAGGCCGCCCCGACCACGCCGGTGACAATACCAAGCTCTGGCGGAAAGCCCCACTCCTTCACCACATAAGCGGTAAAATAGGCAGATCCGCCAAAAAAGGCGGCGTGCCCGAAAGACAGCAGGCCGGTATAGCCGAGCAACACATTGAAAGCGCAGGCAAAAAGCGCAAAGCACAGAACCTTCATCAGAAAAATCGGGTAGACGAAGAAGGGGGCGGCGAGCAGCAAGCCCAAGGCCATCACGGCAAGAGCAATTTTGAACATCGAAACCACCATCGATTTGGCTGCGGGTTCGCGCTTTGCCGTCTGGGTCGAGATCGTGTGGTGGGCCATATCAGGTCTCCCGTCCAAACAGGCCAGCGGGCCGGATGAGCAAAACAATCGCCATAATGACGAAGATGACAATATTGGAGGCTTCCGGGTAGAAAACCTTGGTCAGGCCTTCGGCAATGCCCAGCAGGTAGCCGGTGACAATCGCGCCCATGATCGAGCCCATGCCCCCGACGACCACGACGGCAAACACCACAATGATGATGTTCGATCCCATCAGGGGTGAGACCTGATAAATCGGCGCGGCCAAAACACCGGCAAAGGCGGCAAGGGCAACGCCAAGCCCATAGGTGAAGGTCAACAGCAGCGGCACATTGACGCCAAAAACCTGCACCAGCGTGGTATTTTCGGTGGCAGCGCGCAGATATGCGCCAAGTTTGGTGCGCTCAATCAAAAACCATGTGGCCAGACACACGGCAAGCGACGCAATCACCACCCAGCCACGATAGACCGGCAGGAACATGAAGCCGAGATTGGTGCCGCCGGTCAGCCCCGCCGGTGTCGCATAGGGCTGGCCAGATGCGCCGTAAAGATAGCGGAATGTGCCCTCCAGCGCCAAAGCGAGACCAAAGGTAAACAGCAGCCCGTACAGCGGATCGAGATCATAAAGCCTGCGTAAAAACAGCCTCTCAACCACAACCCCCAGCAAGCCAACGATGACAGGTGCCAAAATCAGGGCTGGCCAATAGCCAATACCGGCAAAGGTCAACAGCAGGTAGGCCGTAAAAGCCCCCAGCATATATTGCGCGCCATGGGCAAAATTGATGATCCGCAACAGGCCGAAAATGATTGCAAGACCCAGCGACAGCAGAGCGTAGAAAGAGCCGTTGATCAGGCCAACCAGCAATTGGCCCAGCAAGGCCTGAACAGGCACACCCAATATCAATGTCATGGCCTATACCCCCAGAACCGTGTGGAGCGTATCCATACGCTCCGGCAATTCACCCACCGGAAATTCAGAGACGACAACGCCGTGATCCATCAGATAAAATCGGTCTGCAACACGGGCGGCAAAGCGGAAATTCTGCTCAACCAGCACCACCGTCATGCCACGCTCCTTCAGTTTTCGCAGCACATCGCCAATTCGCTGCACAATCACTGGCGCAAGCCCTTCGGTTGGCTCATCCAGCAACAGAAGCTTGACGCCGGTGCGCAAAATACGCGCCATGGCCAGCATCTGCTGCTCGCCCCCGGACAGGCGGGTGCCGGGACTGTTGCGCCGCTCATGCAGATTGGGAAACAGCTCGAAAATTTCATCCAGTGACATGCCACCCTCACCCACGGCGGGCGGCAGCATCAGATTTTCAATCACATTGAGCGAGGCAAAAATGCCGCGCTCTTCCGGCACATAGCCAAGACCATGATGGGCGGTGCGATGCAGAGGCACCTGCATCATATCGCGGCCATTCAGGCGGATTTCGCCTCGGCGCTTGCGCAAAATGCCGGTGATGGTGCGAAGCGTGGTGGTTTTTCCCACGCCATTGCGCCCCAGAATGGTAACCATTTCGCCCTCGGCGACGGTCATGTCCACGCCATGCAGCACATGGCTTTCACCATACCAGGCATGAAGTCCTTTGATCTCCAGAAACGCCGCCATGTCAGTCTTCCTCCGTGCCCATATAGGCCGTTCTGACGCGCGGATCGCGGCTGACGGTGTCGTAATCGCCTTCGGCCAGGATTTCGCCACGCTGAAGCACGGTGACCTGATGGCAGAGATCGGCGACAACAGAGAGATTGTGCTCGACCATCAAGACCGCGCGGGTAGCAGCAACCTCGCGGATCAGATTGGCAATCGTGCCAATATCCTCCTGCCCCATGCCCGCCAGAGGCTCGTCCAGCAGCAGGACTTTCGGATCCAGCGCCAGTGTCGTGGCGATTTCCAGCACGCGCTTGCGGCCATAGGACAAATCAGCCGCCAGCACATCACGTTCGCGGCTGAGACCAACGGACAACAGCAGGCTCTCCGCATGACTGTTCAACTGATCCAGCGCAGACAATGGCCGCCAGAACTGATGCGCCAGATTGCCCGGGCGTTGAAGCGCCACCCGCACATTGTCCAGCACGCTCAATTGTGGAAACACCGCTGAAATCTGAAAGGACCGTACCAGCCCTTTGCGCGCCACCTTATCGGGAGCAGCCTTGGTAATATCCTCTCCCATCAGAGTGATGGTGCCTGCCGTTGGCTGTAGAAATTTCGTCAAAAGATTGAAGACTGTGGTTTTGCCCGCTCCATTGGGTCCGATCAGCGCATGAATCTGCGCATGGCGCACATCAAGATTAACGTCACGCACGGCAATAAAGCCGCCAAAATCCCGGCGCAGACCACGGGCGGATAAAACCACCCGCGGCTCTGACCGCTCCATCTGTTCAACGGATGCGTTCATCATTGTTCCCAGCCTGTTTACTTGACGAGGTCGCAGCCGCTCTTGGCTGGATCGATATAGGCTTCCTTGCCCGGAATGGTGGCCAGCACGTTATAATAATCCCACGGCATCTTGCTTTCGGCTGGCTTCTTCACCTCCAGCAGATACATATCGTGGATCATCCGGCCATTGGCACCAACGGTACCGCCGCGACCAAACACATCATCCACCGGCATGGCGTGCAGCTCTTTTGACACGGCCTCCGTCTCATCTGTCCCGGCTTTCTGCACCGCTTTCAGATATTGCAGCACGGCCGAATAGGTGCCCGCATGGATCATGTTCGGCATTTTGCCGGTGCGCTTCATAAAGCGCTCGCCAAATTTGCGGCTTTCATCATCGCGGTTCCAGTAAAAGCCTTCTGTCAGGGTCAGGCCCTGCGCCGCCTGAAGGCCAAGGCCGTGCACTTCGGCCAATGTGAACAACAAAGCCGCCAGACGTTGGCCACCCTGGGTAATGCCAAATTCAGAGGCCTGTTTGATCGCATTTTGCGTATCGGCGCCGGCATTGGCAAGACCAATCACCTTGGCCCCGGAGGACTGGGCTTGCAGAAGGAAAGACGAGTAATCGCTGTTGGACAGCGGATGCCGGACCGAGCCCAACACCTTACCGCCATTGGCCTTGACAAAATCCGTCGTCTGTTGCTCCAGCGAATAGCCAAAGGCATAATCAGCCGTCAGGAAGAACCAGCTGTCGCCACCCTGTTTCACCAAGGCTCCGCCTGTGCCCACAGCAAGGGCATGGGTGTCATAGGCCCAATGGAAACCGTAGGGGCTGCATTGCTTGCCGGTCAATTCCGTTGTGGCCGCGCCGGTCACAATGTCGATCTTCTTCTTTTCCTTGGCAATGGCCTGCACAGCCAAAGCGACGGAGGAGGTTGTCAACTCCATGATGGCATCCACCTGATCGGTATCAAACCACTGACGGGCAATGTTTGAGGCAATATCAGCCTTGTTCTGATGGTCCGCATCGACAATCTCGACCGGCACGCCCAGAACCTTGCCGCCAAAATCCTCAACCGCCATTTTCGCCGCTTCAACCGAAGACTTACCACCGAAATCGGCATAGACGCCCGACTGGTCATTGAGAATACCGATCTTGACCTTGCCGTCAGAGGCCGCAGCCAGAGCGGCGCTCGCACCTGCAACAAAAATCGCCACCGATGCCAGAAGCATGTTTCTCATGTCTTTCTCCTCCCAGAGATAGGCTCAAACAGAAATGGGCCTGTTCAAAATTTGCCAGCCATTCTCCTCAAAACAGCCAGTCATTACCAATACTCGGCGATATTGTTGTTTGACGCAACTCGACTTGCACACTAATTACAAACAGGAGCTGTTCATTTTTGAACAGATTGGGAGTGACCATGGCAAAGATGCAATTCACCTGGGACGATCTCCAGTTTTTTCTGGCGGTCGCACGATCCGGCCAATTGTCTTCGGCAGCCCGCCATTTGCGCACAAGCCATGCCACGGTGTCACGACGGATTGACCGGCTGGAGTTTTCGCTGAAGGTCAAACTGTTTGAGCGCAACCCCAGAGGTTACGTCATGACCCCGATCGGCCATCGTTTTGTTGAAACTGCCGAAAAGGTCGAGCAGGAAGCAGCCCGATTGCAGGAGGAGCTTTCTGCTGGCAATGTCATGCAGCGTGGCGTTGTGCGCATGTCGGCACCAGAAGGCTTTTCCAATTTCTTTTTTGCCCCGACACTGGCACATCTTTCCAGCCGCCATCCGGCGATTTCGCTGGAACTGGTGACAATTCAGCAGATCATGGCGCTATCGCGCAAGGAGGCGGATCTGGCCGTTGTGCTCGATCCGCCCAAAGCCGGTCCCTATCATTTTGAACACCTCACCTATTATCAACTGCAAATCTACGCATCCAAAGACTATATCCAACACAATGGTGCGCCCAAAACCCAAGAAGACCTGCTGTCCCACGCATTCATCGGCTATATTCAGGATATGATCTTTGCACCGGGTCTGGATTATCTGGGCGACATTCATCCGAAAATTCGACCCGGATTTCAGAGTTCCAGCATATTTGCGCAACTCACCGCCACGCGCAACGGCCTTGGGCTGTGCGTTCTGCCCCTGTTTATTGCGCAACAATATCCGGAATTGTGCAGCGTCTTGCCAGATGTCGTGCTCAAGCGGGATTACTGGATCGTGTGCCACCGCGACATGCTGCAAGTGCCCCGCATCCGCTCTGTCATCGATTTTCTGCGCTCAAGCGTGCAGGACAATGCCCATCGCTTTATCGCCGCGGAATGATGAGCACTGTTGCTGACAATACACGCGAGCCCCTCAGGCTCTACACCGGCGGATGTAAAAATGCAGGCATTGGCGCATTTGCACGGGTGGACGACAGGTAAAGCCGGGCCGTGTCCAGTGCCTCGCGGATGGTGACATCCATATCAAGATACCGATAAGTGCCCAATCGGCCGACAAAGGTGACGGATGCCTCCTGCATCGCCAGCGCGGCATATTGAGACAGTTGTTCTTTTTCCTCAACCAGCCGGATCGGATAATAAGGCGTGTCCTGCGGCTCACAGGCTCTGGAGAATTCGCGGTAACACACCGAGCCTTGATGGCTTTCCCATGGTGAGAAATGCTTGTGTTCGGTGATGCGCGTAAACGGCACCGACACGTCACCATAATTCATCACCGCACAACCCTGATAGTCGCCATCATAAGTGAAGCGTTCAAAATCCAGCGTGCGATAACCAAGTCGGCCGTATTGGTAGTCAAAATAACCATCAAGCGGGCCTGAGTAAAACACCTGCGCAAAAGCAGCTGTCTGATCTCGATGAAATGAGGTTTGCAGATGAACCGTGATGTTCGGGTGATCCAGGATTTTCCCGATCATATCCGTATAGCCATGTTCTGGCATACCCTGATAGTGATGGAAAAAGTAATTGTCGTCATAGTTGAAGCGCACCGGCAATCGCTTCAGAATCGAGGCAGGCAATTCGGTGGGCGAGCATCCCCATTGTTTCTGGGTATAGCCTTTGAAAAACGCCTCATACAGATCCTTGCCGACAAACCGGAGTGCCTGTTCCTCAAAGGTCTGAGGGTTTTCAATGGTGGTGTCGGCCAGAGTTTCAATGAAAGCGCGGGCCTCGTCAGGCCGAAATGTCTTGCCGAAAAACTGATTGATCGTGTGCAGGTTGACCGGCAGGGAATAGACCTGCCCGCCACTCGTCGTTTTGACGCGGTTTCTATAGGGTTTGAAAACCTGAAACCTGTTGACATAGTCCCACACTTCACTGTCATCAGTGTGAAAAATATGTGGCCCATACACATGAACCATCACATTGGTTTTCTCATCCCGTTCCGTGTGGCAATTGCCGGCAATATGGTCTCTGCTATCGAAGATTTCGACCTCAAAGCCCGCCTCGGCAAGCTCACGCCCGATGACCGCCCCTGACAGACCGGCACCCACCACCGCAATCTTTTTGCCCGCTGGAGTGTCCATGTTCAGATCTTCGCCATGTTTGCTTCCGTCCAGAGACGGTTATCATAGGGAATCGGCGTGTAATCGTGATAGTTGGCCAGCTTTTCCAGATAGCGCTGGCGATAGGTCTGATCATCGCAGAACACGATATTGCTTTGAACCAGCTCGGCTCCAATCTCATAATAAAGATCGAGATTGCGCAGATCCGGCACCGGCGTTTCGCCACGCTCGCCCTCTTCCTGCATTTGCCAGAACAGCGTTTCCAGCCGGCGGGCCAGCGCTGGAATATCCCGCAGAACGCTGGTTTCCCGCTTGTCCTGAAGCGCTTTTCTGATTTTCTGCAATGTTTTGGGGGCCTTTGCAAAAGCAATTGCCTGTTTGACATAATGCTCCGGGCTGTCGCAGATCAGTTCCGGCACGCCAGCGGCCGCAACAATACTGTGGCAGAAACGTGCAGCAAAGCTCTTGCCGGGGAAGGTCAATACCGGCAGGCCCATGGTCAAGGCATCGCCCGCGGTAGAATGCGCACCATAAGGAAACGTATCGAGGAACAGATCCGCCACCGCAATACGCGCCAGATGCTGGGCATTTTGAGCCTTGGGCGCAAAAATAAACCGCTCTGGCGCAACGCCTGCGGCTTCCGCCAGTTTCCGCAATCGCTGATCCACGTCATCATTGCCGGACAAAAGCCAGAGAATGCTGCCGGGTGTTGCCTTGAGGATTGTCATCCATTGGACAAAGGTTGCTTCAGTGATCTTCTGCATCCCGTTAAAGCAGGCGAAGACGAAAGCATTCGCAGGCAGCCCCACCTCGGCGCGCGACGGGATTTTTGCAATCTCGCGCTTGCGGTCAATTGGCTGATTGCAGGCGATCCGCAGCACTTTTTCGGTATAATAGATTTCGTTTTCCGGCGGCACAATATGCGGGTCGGCAATCATATACTGATGGAACGGACCGCCCATCGTGCCGGGATAACCGCAGAAATTGACAATGATGGGTGCCGGGCGATAGGCAAAAATCCGTGTCCGGGCGTGTTTGGTATAGCCGTTCACATCCACCAGAATATCAATGTCATCAGCCGCAATTTGCCGTGCGGCATCTTCATCGCTCAAACTGGCAATATCGCGCCAGCAATCGATCGCCGCTTTCATCCGCGTCTGCGTCACATCATTGGCCACGGCATCGCCACAATAGTACGCATAAATTTCAACGCTGGATTTGTCGTGCTGCTCCAGCACATCGCGCAGCGCAAAACCAACAGCATGATCGCGCAGATCCGACGAGACATAGCCAACGCGAAGACGCTGACCCGTTCCAGACTTATGCTTCACCACCTTGCGCGCAAATCCGGTGGTATCGGGCCGTCCGACAAAGGATTTATTGTAGCGATAGGCTTTAGCCAGCTGAAACAGCGGATCATCCGAATAGCAGGCCAGAGACAGCGGCGACAAACCATCGAGCAGATGCCGCATGGAAACATGCTCAGAGGCCACCAGAACAGGCCATTTGCAGCCCCGCTGGCGGATAGCGCTCCAATGCTGGGCAGCCTCGGTCTTGTCGGGACGCAGCTCCATGGCTTGCCAGAGCGTGGTTTCCGCATCTTCCAGCAGACCCGCATTTTCCATGACGCGACCGACGTGCTGAAGCGCCATCAGCCGATGTGACACTTTATCAGCCGTGCTTTCAGCCGTCACCTCGATCAGTTTTCGCCACTGCTCAATGGCAAGGGCCGCAAGGCCGCTGTCTTCAAAGGCACGTCCCAGATTGATATGGGCCTGACCAAACTTTGGATCGAGTTTGAGGCAGGCGTTAAATGCATTGATTGCGCCAGCAATATCGCCTGCCTGACGTAACGTGACAGCATAATTGAAATAGACGAGATGTAAAAAAGGATGAACATCGTTGTAAGCGATCCACGCCTTGTAAAGCTCTATCGCCTCACCGCGCTGGCCACTTGCATTGCGGCTTTCGGCGAACTTGAACACGTCTTGCACAGACAATCGCCGCATACGGGCATGTTCAAGCACGACGGCCAGAGGCTGCGTTGAACTGAAAGCAGATGCATCATTGGTGACCATAGGTTTTCCACGCATTGGCGGCCTTGAAGCCGACGTTGTAATCCATTTGTAAAAGCAACCCGTCTTTAAATGCCAGAGCTTGCTCTAGGCATGTCAGTTGAGCGCCAGAATCTGTCAGATTCAGATTGAACCAGACGGACTCTACAACGCCTCTCACCATATATGGCGCACGGCGCTGTCGTCCCGAACAAAATCATCACCAGGCACTCAACCGAATCACACATAAATTACAGCCCTGCCCGGATAAAGCGAGGTCTTATGCTGGCGCGTGCTGATCATTCCACAGGAACAACAGGATGAAACATCGACAGTCTCAGCCGATTTTAAATGCGATGATACCGATGCAAAATCGTTTTAATCTGCGCATCCTGATCAGCATTCGGCAAAAGAGCGGGCTGACGACTGGCACCAACCGATGCATCTTGCAGATACAACGCCCGTTTGACCATGGCAGGGGCAAAGCCAAGCGCGTAAAGATCGGTTCGAAATGCGGTATAGATGGCCTGCTGGCGTTCCGCTTCTGCAACATCACCTGCATTATAAGCGCTTAAAATACCGGCCAATACATCTGGCATGGCATTGCCAAGCCCGGAAATGCAACCAGCGGCCCCATTTTGCAAAGCCCAGAGCACCAGATGATCCGGGCCGGAGTAAACCTCAAAACCCGGCATGTCTCTGGCCACAGCCAGATAGGCTTCCAGCGTGGTTTGCGCACCGCCTGAATCCTTGATGCCTGCGATATTGCCATGACTGGCAAGCACTCTGGCCGTTTCAGGCTCGATATGATTCTGGGTGCGGGCGGGAATGTCATAGAGGTAGATTGGGGTTTGAACGGCATCGGCAACGGTCGAGAAATGTCTGATCAGGCCATCTTGCGTGCAGGCGATGAAAAACGGCGTAATCACCGCAATGGCGTCGACACCAATCCGGTCAAATTCACGGGCAAGCTTCAGGGTTTCAAACGTGGCGGGCATTCCGGCATTGACAATCACCTTGACGCGGCCTGCCACCTCATCCACCACCTGCTCGGTCAGTTGCACCTTTTCGTCAAAGGTCAGAGCGCTGAAATCACCGTTGGTTCCGGCGCACATGATGTTGTTGCCAGCCGCCACCTGACGGCGCACCTGCGCCCGAGTGGCCTCAAAATTGATTGTCTCGTCCTGGTTGAAACAGGTAACGAGGGCGACATAGGCTTGTTTGGACATTTAAAACTCCACTGGAATGATGTTCAGGCAACGCCCGCCTGCCGTACTGCTCGATGGGCAGCCTGAATATCGGGATCAGGATCAAGACTGGCCGCCAGAAGGGCGCGGGTATAGGGCTGGTTCGGGGCCTCGAAAATCTGCCGCACGCTGCCCATTTCCACAGCCAGACCGCGCTGCATCACCATGACGTGGTCGGCAAAATCACGCACCACCGGCAAATCATGCGCAATGAAGATAAAGGCAATGCCCATATCCCGCCGCAAACCATCCAGCAGGGCAATCACTTGTGCCTGCACCGACACATCCAGCGCCGACACCGCCTCATCGCAGACAATCAGTTTAGGCTCCAGCGCCAGCGCGCGCGCAATGGCAATGCGCTGTCGCTGACCGCCGGAAAACTGATGCGGATAGCGGCTCATATGCTCAGGGCTAAGATTGACCTGCTCCAAAAGCTCTGCAACACGCGCGCGCCATTTTACCTTGGGCAGAATATCGGGATGAATAACCCAGGCCTCGGAAATCAGCTGAAACACCGTCATCCGTGGATTGAGCGATTGGGTCGGGTCTTGAAACACCATTTGCAGATCGCGCCGCAGCTTATAAAGCTCAGCCGGCGACAATTGAAACAGATCGCGGCCCTTCCAGTGGGCCGTGCCGGAATCCGGCTCGTCCAGCCGCAACAGAATGCGGGCCAGCGTCGATTTGCCCGAACCGCTTTCGCCCACAATGGCGAGCGTTTCGCCCGCACGAAGATCAAAGGAAATGCCCTTCAGCGCTTCAAAGGCACCATAACGCTTGCGCACATCGCGCACCGACAGCAGAACCTCACCCTTGAGGTCTTGCTCTTGAAGCACCCCTTGTCCGGGCGCTGCCGCAATCAGCTTTTGGGTATAGGGATGTTGCGGGTTCTTGTAGACCTCTCGGACGAGGCCGGTTTCCACCAGCACACCTTTTTCCATCACCACCACCCGATCGGCGATTTCGGCCACCACACCCAGATCATGGGTGATGATCAGCACGCCCATGCCGGTTTCCTGCTGCAACTCTTTCAAAAGTGCGAGCACTTCGGCCTGCACTGTCACGTCCAATGCGGTGGTCGGCTCATCGGCAATCAGAATATCCGGGCGGAGCGCCAGCGCCATGGCAATCATCACGCGCTGACGTTGACCACCGGAAAACTCGTGGGGATATTTATGCAAAGCAGCAGCTGGATCGGGAATGCCCACGCGGCCCAGCAGGCGCAGCGCTTCGGAAGCGGCCGTTTCACCCGGCACGCCATGGGTGGTCATGGCTTCGCGGATTTGCCAGCCCACCGGATAGACCGGATTCAAGTGGCTGAGCGGATCTTGAAAGATCATGGCAATGCGCCGCCCGTTCACCTCACGCCGGGCCTTCAGGTCCATGGTCAGCAGGTCTTCACCATCCAGCAAAATCTGCCCCGAGGTGATGCGGCCCGGCGGCATATCAATCAGGTTCATAATAGCGGCAGATGACACCGATTTGCCCGATCCACTTTCGCCCAGGATCGCCAGCGTTTCACCCCGATCAAGGTGATAGGAAATATCACGCACGGCCCGCACCACACCGGCCATGGTGTGGAACTCAACGGAAAGATTGCGCACCTCCAGCAGATGATCAGTCATGTTTGCCGCCTTTCATTTCAAGCCGCCAGCGCTGGACCGGATCAAGCGCGATGCGCAACCAGTTCGACAGCAGATTGAGCGACATGGTGGTGATGATGATCGCAAGCCCCGGCCAGAACGACAGCCACCACGCATTGGTGAGATATTGCCGCCCCTGCGAGATCATCAGGCCCCATGTGATGTCGGGTGGCTGAATACCAATACCGAGAAACGACAGCGCACTTTCGGCCAGCATCACATAGGCAAAATCCAGCGTTGCCAATGTGGTCAGCGTCGGAAACACCACCGGCAGGATATGGCGAAACAGAATACGGTTGGAGGAAGCACCCATCACCGTTGCGGCTTGCACAAACATGCGCTCGCGGATTTCCAGCACCTCGGCCCGCGTGGTGCGCACATAAACCGGGATGCGGGTAATGGACAGCACCAGCACCAGATTGAGAATGGATGAGCCGAGCAAAAACAGCACGATAACGGCAATCAGCAGCGACGGAAACGACATGATCACATCGGCCAGCCGCATCACAATCTGGCCAACACGTGGCGATGAATACCCGGCAAACAGGCCCAGCACCGTGCCGATCATCGAGGATAAAAGCACAGCCCCTGCCGCGACCATCAAGGTGCTTTGGGCAGCCACAATGATACGGGCCAGCAGCGGTCTGCCGAGCGAATCCGCACCAATCCACCAGACCCATTCGCGTTGCCAGTCAAACGGCGGCAGATTGCGGCCACGCAGGTTCTGCTTGATCGCAACATCGCCCAGCCATGTTGGTCCGATTATCGCAAGAATGACAATGCCAAGCAGAAAGACAGCCGCGCAAAAGGCAAATTTATCAGCCCAGAGCATCCGAACCATGCGGATTGCAAAAGAGGGTTCAGCGTGTGACGCAGAATCAGTGGAGGACAGGCTCATAGCAATGGCTCCTCAATGGCGGATGCGCGGATCAAGCAGCGCATAGGCCAGATCGATCAGCAGGTTCATGAGGAAAATCGCCAGCGCCGTGACCAGAATGGCCGCCAGCACCACGTTGAAATCCCGTTGCAGGATGGAATCAATCATCAGTTTTCCAACGCCCGGAAAGCCGAAAATCGTCTCGACCACCACGGCACCGTTCAAAAGGCTGGCGGCCTGATCGCCGATCACGGTAATCACCGGCAACATCGCATTGCGCAGGGCGTGGATAAAAATGATCGGACCGGATTTCACGCCCTTGGCGCGGGCGGTTTTCACGTAAGCCGACGAGAGTGCACTGATCATTGAGCCGCGCACCACCTGCACGATAATGCCGAAGGGGCGCACAAACAGCACCGCAATTGGCATGATCCAGTGCAGCACAGAACCCGTTCCCGATGTTGGAAACCAGCCAAGATAGACGGAGAACAACACAATGCCGACAATGGCCAACCAGAAATCAGGCACCGAAGCCCCAATCAGCGAAATGATGGATGACAGCCGGTCAAAAATGCCACCAGAACGAAACGCAGCGAGAGATCCCACAACGATGGCCGATGTTGTCACCAGCGTCATGGTGATCAGGGCAAGCCAGAGTGTCCAGGTGAAGGCTTCCGTGACAACACCCAGCGCCGGTCTTGCCTTGCGCAAGGACTCGCCAAGATTGCCGGTCAGAACATCACCGACATAACGCATAAACTGCACGAGGATCGGATCATTCAGGCCATGCAATTGGCGAAACTGCTGTTTCATCTCTTCCGAGGCTTCCACGGGCAAAAACAGGGATGCCGGATCACCTGTCAGTCGGGAGAGAAAAAACACCATCACCATCAGACCAACCAGTGAAATCAGGCTGGAAATGGAGCGCTTTCGGATAAATCTGAGCATATCGCCCTCATATCTGGAGTGGCGGCGGGGTTGTGCCCGCCGCCTGAACCACGGTTGCGACCAAAACAGGATCTACAGGCTATTTGATTTTAATATCAGACAGTTGCAGCATCGAATTGGTGGCGATGGTTGGTTTGAAATCGAGTTTCTCCGACACACGCGAAACACCAACCATGTGGAACAGCAGCACATCGGCCACCACATCATCATGCAGATAGGCAATCAGCTGTGACCACAGCTTGGCACGCTCATCACCCACGGCAGCCGATGCCCGCTGGATCAGATCGTCAACTTTCGGGTCAGAAAAGCCGGACTGGGTTCCCTTCGATGCATATTTGAAGAACATCGAGAAGGATGGATCGCCCTTGGAATTGTCATGCATGGCAGCCACCAGTTGCGGGCCACGACCGTCCTTGAAAGGTTTGGAATAATAGCTCTCGTGCTCGGCCACTTCGACAAACTTCAGATCAACCTTGAAACCAACATCCTGAAGTTGGGCCTGAATGGCCTCCATGATCTCGGTGACATTGGGGAAATTGGCGGTGCGGGCAATGATGGTAATTGGCGTATCCACCTTCACACCATCGGCCTTTGCTGCCGCAACCAGCTTCTTTGCGCCTTCGGGATCAAAGGGAAAGACTTTGACATTCGGGTTCCAGCCAAGCGTGGTTGGCGGCACCATGGCTGTTGCCAGCTCGGCACCCGCAGGCACGAGCGTGCCCAGGAACGCCTGACGATCGATAGCAAGATTGAGCGCGCGCCTTACCCGAACATCATTCAAAGGCGCGATGTTCTGGTCAATGCGCAAGTAAACTGTTTCACTGTCCAGATAGGAAAAATCCGTGGCCGGATTGGTGGCATCCAACTGTGAAATGGAGGGCGAAATATCCGCCTCGCCCGTCTGCACCATGGCCGCACGCACCGATGGATCGGCGCGGAACAGATAGGTTGCTTGTGTCACATCGGGCTTTTTGCCCCAATAGTCATCACGAGCACTCAGCACAATTTTCTGGCCGGGCGTCCAGTTTGTCAGCTTGTAGGGACCAGTACCAACCGGCTCACGAATGAACTCCATCGGCGTTTCTTCCGGCACAATCGTCACCAGCGACATCAGAAGTGGCATGATGGGTTGGGCGGGATCTGTTTTGAAATCAATTGTGTAGTCATCAACGATTTCAGGCTTGACGGTGATTCCACCAAAATAGCGGCGCGATTCACAGGCGTTCTTGTCGCTGCTGATGCGCTCGAAACTGTGCTTCACATCCTTGGCATCGAAGGTCGTGCCATTGGAAAACGTCACGCCATGGCGCAGGTGAAACCGCCAGCTACCGTCAGGGTTTTGCTCCCATTTTTCCGCGAGCCGCGGCATCACGCCTTTCTTGCCATGCACATCCAGCTCAGTCAGCGTCTCGCTGACGTTTTCCATGATGATACGGCCAATATTGGAGCGCGTTGCCATGCAAGGCTCGAGCAGATCGGCCTCTTCTGCCAGAACAATCTTGACCTCTCCCGATTTCGCCAGCGCAGGCGACAGACCCGTCGCAAGACTTCCCATGATGAGCGTGCTCATCACCATCATTGTCTTCATAATGCTTCCTCCTCCCATGTCATTCATCTATCGGCGCCATCACTGCCCATGTGCATTGCCTTTTGCGGCACGGCACTTTTGGCAAGTGCTTTTGCCTGCCGGCAGGGCAGACCACAGGTCCGCTCCACTTCTCCTCACCAGAAACATCAACCCTTCAATCATATTTGTCAATTTATTTCAGGATGTAAAATTATATTTTCAAAATAAATTGAAAATTATAATTTTAAATCAATATATTGCCTTATATTTTTTCTCATTAATCCATTTTCGTTCATTTCATTAAACTTGACAACTTTTGAAATTTGGCAATGCTCCGACCCTAAGAGGAGTATATCATGAGTCCTGACGACATAGCCCAAGCCATGACGGGCACCATCACCGCCGTGACAGCAAACCGTCATGAAGCGATTTTGCCATCCCCCATGGTGCAAAACCATGCCAGCTTTCTGCATTGGCTTGGCGATGGATCATTGGTGTGCGCATGGTTTGGCGGCACACTGGAAGGAAAATCCGATATTTCAATTTTCGCATCGGTCTTGACGCCAGATGCAGAGTGCTGGGGACCAGCCCAACAGCTCAGCTTCGACAATGCTCATTCCGAGCAGAATCCCGTGTTGTTTACTGCGCCCGATGGCAGGCTTTGGCTGTTCCACACATCACAACCCTCTGGCAATCAGGATGAGTGCCAGATCCGCATGGTGGAGATTAACCGCAATGCCGATCATCCCACTCAACTCGTCGCCGAGGGGTGCCATTATCTCGACCTGCCGCGCGGCTGCTTTATTCGTGCGCCGCTGGTGGTGCGCGATGATGGCGCATGGCTGCTGCCGATCTTCAGATGCATCCAGCGCCCCGGTCAGAAATGGAATGGCAGCCATGACCTCGCAGCCATGGGTGTCTCGCTGGACGGTGGCAAGACATGGCAACTCGAGGAGCTTGCCCAATCAACCGGCTGTGTTCACATGAGCCCGGTCGCCCTCGGGGATACACAACACATAGCCCTTTTCCGGCGCAGGCAGGCCGATTTTGTCTATCGCACAGAGAGCGTCGATGGTGGTCGCACATGGTCACAGCCCCAGCCAACGGATGTGCCGAACAACAATTCATCCATCGCAGCCATACGGCTCGGCAACGGCCGGGTGGCGATGATCTGCAATCCGGTCAATGCGGCGCAATCATCTGATCGTCGTGCATCCCTCTATGACGAACTGGGCGTTGAGGATGACCGGCCAGACGCAGACCCGACAGGTGGTTGCGTGCCCGTCTGGGGCGTGCCACGGGCGCCGGTGAGCCTGTGCCTTTCCGATGATGGCGGGCTGACATTTCCGATCCGGCTGATGGTGGAAGACGGGCCGGGCACCTGCCTGTCAAACGATTCGACCGATGGCCGCAATCAGGAAATGTCCTATCCATGGCTTTTGGAGGGCGCGGACGGCAGCCTGCATATTACTTACACCTATCATCGGCGCGCCATCAAATATGTCCGCCTGGCCAAGGGCTGGGCAGAAACGACAAGCAGGAGAGACAGATGAGCAAAACCATTGGCATAACCATTGGTGACATTTGTGGCGTTGGGCCAGAAATCACAGTTCGGGCGCTGGCCGAGATGTCCGAAACGGATCGCTCGCACACAAAAATCTACGGCAATCTGGCAACGCTGAATGCTGCCCGCGATGCGCTGGGCCTCACATTGGATCTCGCCCCTTTTGTCGTTGATTTACCCGTCGAGGGCGCTCCCTTGCCATGGGGGCATTTGTCTCCTGTGGCGGGGGATGCAGCTTTTCGCTTTATCGAGCGGGCCGTGCGGGATGCCGAGGCGGGCACAATCGGCTGTATCGTCACAGCCCCCATCAACAAGGAAGCGCTGAACCTTGCAGGCCACCACTATGATGGCCACACC
Organism: Gillisella vitis; assembly: GCF_014204625.1. GTDB lineage: Bacteria > Pseudomonadota > Alphaproteobacteria > Rhizobiales > Rhizobiaceae > Allorhizobium > Allorhizobium vitis_F. Next base: position 94,976 of record NZ_JACHLU010000005.1, read on the forward strand.
GGCATGTTGCGCAGCCTGACAAGCGCGAATGCTGCCTATATGCTGCTGGCCTCAGAGCGGCTTAAAGTGATCCATGTCTCCACCCATGTGTCCTTGCAGGACGCCATCCGCCGCGCAACGACGGAGCGGATACTGGCAACCATCCGGGCGGGCGACGCCCATTTGAAGCGTATTGGTTATGAAAAACCGCGCATTGCCGTTGCAGGCATCAACCCCCATTGCGGCGAAAACGGTCTGTTTGGCACGGAAGATGACGACCAGATTGCCCCTGCCGTGGCGGCGGCCCGCAATGAGGGTATCGACGTACAAGGCCCGATCTCGGCCGACACCGTGTTCCATCGGGCCTATACCGGGGCCTTTGATCTGGTTGTGGCGCAATATCACGATCAGGGCCATATCCCCATCAAGCTCGTGGCCTTTGATACTGCGGTCAATGTATCCGTAGACTTACCAATTGATCGCACCTCCGTGGATCACGGTACGGCCTTCGACATTGCCGGCAAGGGCATTGCCAACCACGGCAATATGAATTCGGCCATAGCCTACGCGCGCAAGCTCGTCGCGGGTCGCGCTGAGAAAGGATAATCCCATGGCCATTGCTGCGATAACACTCCACCAGCCAAAGCGGCTGATTGTTGGAGCCAAAACCATCAACGAGGTTGGCCCATGGGCCGGATCAATTGGCTCGACACTGGTCATTGCCTCGCCCATGACGGCGGGCTTTGCCGATCGCCTGCATCTGAAGGGAAAAGTCACGGTTTTTGACGCCATTCCCGGTGAGCCCGATATTGCCACGCTGGATGCAGCGCTGGCTGAAGCGCGCCGGGTCAAGCCCGATCTGATTGTCGGTCTTGGCGGCGGCTCTGTGATGGATGTTGCCAAACTGGTAGCAGCACTCTGGGACTCCGGGCAGACACTGGGCGATGTGGCCGGACCAAACAAGGTGGCGGGACGCAATACACATCTTGCCCAGATAGCAACCACAGCAGGCACCGGCTCGGAAGCCGGGATTCGCTCGCTGATCACCGACCGCGAGAAAGGCAGCAAGATTGCGGTCGAAAGCCCGCATCTGATTGCCGATCTTGCGATTCTGGACCCGGAGCTGACCTATTCAGTCCCATCGGCGGTCACGGCAGCAACCGGGGTGGATGCCATGGCCCATTGCGTGGAAGCCTTTACCAACCGTCGCGCCCACCCGATGATCGACGGTTTTGCCCGTATGGGGTTTCGTCTGGTCGGGCAGTTTCTGGCCCGCGCTGTCAAGGATGGCGAAGATACCCAAGCCCGCGAAGGCCTGATGCTGGCCTCCTATTACGGTGGCATTTGCCTTGGTCCGGTCAATACGGCCGCTGGCCACGCCATTGCTTATCCGCTCGGTACCTTGTTGCATTTGCCCCATGGCTTGGCCAATGCGGTGATTTTCCCGCATGTTCTGGCCTTTAACCAACCCGCCGTCCCCGAAAAAACCGCGGAAGTGGCCGATGCCCTTGGGTTGGGCCACAATCTGGATCAGGATCATCTTCGGGCTGCGGCCTGCGGCTTCTGCTCCAGCCTCGGCATCGAGATGTCTCTTGCTGCCCACGGAGCCAGACAGGATGCGTTGCCCCGCTTTGCCGCTGATGCCCATGCCATCCGCCGCCTGATGGACAATAATCCCATTGATATGAGCATTGAAGATGTCCTGGCCATCTATCAGGCCGCGTTTTGACCCCATTATCACAATACTCCGGGTCAACCGGAGTATTCTACTCCCGCGAGGATGATAAAAACAACCGCTCCCGAGAGCCGGTCAAATGCGTGTACATCAAGTGCCGTGCCATTTTCCCATCGCGGGCCGCGATGGCCTTTGCGATTGCTTCATGCTCGCCAAAAACCCGCACAAGGCCAGAGGCTTCCTTCTTGATCGACGCTCCGTGAAACTTCATGCCAACGGCGATATGTTCCTTCAACGCCTCCATGGCCGTTGAAAAATAATTGTTCTGGGCTGCCCGTGAAATTGCCAGATGGAACTGATAGTCGGCATCCTCACGATGGGACTGACGGTTGGTGGCATCCCGCATCAGCTCCAACGCCTGAAAAATGCTGGTCATCATCGCTTCATCATGGCGCACGGCTGCGGCTTCTGCCGCCGCAGGCTCCAGCGTCAGGCGAAATTCATAACAGTTGAGAAGATCGGCGATATTCTCCAATTGCCCAAAGCCAAGCGGCTCACGCAGGCCAAGAGCGCGCACGAAGCTACCGGCACCCCGCCGTGAATAAATCAGCCCTTGATCGCGCAAGCGCTTGAGCGCTTCACGAATAACGGGGCGGGAAACCTCGAATTCTGTCGCCAGATCGTGTTCTGTGGGCAAGCGCTCATCCGGCTTGTAAGCGCCGGATTTAATGGCGCGATGCATCCGCTCAAACACAATATCGGGAAGTCCCTTTCGTGGCGCTCCATTCAACAATGCCATTTATCGCCCTATCTCAGTGATCATGCCACCTGCAATTTTCGCTAATGTATCAGGCTGCCCGAAACCACCCGACTTGGCAATAATGCAGCACCCGTCCACATAGGCCAGACCCAGACCCGGCATACATTCACCCATCAATCGAAATCGGGAAACGCCCATGCGCGCAAGAACGGCCTCTGCGGTTGCCCCGCCGGATAACAATAATGTCGATACAGAACCCGTCAGCACAGGCACAACAGATGCAGCAAGATGCGATGAGACCGCTTGCCCAGAGCACTCCTCCGCCCCCGGCACGGCCCGAACAAGGGTCATGTGCTGATCAACAGGGCGTTTGTCCAGCAATTGGCCATTGGGGGCCTGACGGTCATCGGTTGGATAACGCCGCTTCAACTCTTCAATCTGCGCAAGCGTAATCGGATCGCGTGACCCTATGACACAGAGCATTTTGCCATCTGGAATCGCAGCCAGTTGCGTCTGCGCCTGTCCGGTCATCCATTGCGCCAGCGCTTCGGACAAGCCCCGCGCGCCAATGAAAAGATCAACCCCCACTGCCAGCGCTTCGCTCAACGCAACAGACATCTCTGCTTGTGTTGCAATATCGGGAATGAGACAGGCCCCTGCCCTTGACCCTAACCTGCCAGCCACCGAAATCGGGACATCGACACCAAAGCCCGTAACCTTGCCAGCAACAACAATCCGGCCAAACTCCGGGATGGCAGGTGCCACCAATGCATGTTGAAACGACATCATATCCAGCTCGGCGGCGATATGGCCCTTCAGACGCGAGTCAATCTTCTTGAACAATTGCGTGCCCACCGGCAGCCGGGACAGAGCGTTATGTGTGGCCGCACGTGCATTTTTTTCCGATCCTTCCCGACAGCCAAGGTTTATGGAGACAACAGCGGGATCTTGCGCAAGCGCAAGATCAATTCCGACCAGATCAAGCGCAATCTCCGTATGCAGACCACGTCCCGCAAAGGGGGCGGCAGAATCGAGAGCACCCGTCAGATCATCAGCAAAAATGGCCAGCATTCATCCATCCAAAGAAAAAGTTGTTATCTTTAGTTTTGTAAAATTTCTTTGAAAGTCAAGTTATTAATAAAATCAATATACATATTGATACCATAGATCTGCAAAAACCAACAGCTCAGGCCACACACATGTCTGTGTCGATTTTGACGATTGCCAACGCCCATCACATACCATTCGCCAAGTGGCATGGGCACGTTATCGGAAAATAGCCACACCCCCCAAAATTCAGGTCTGAATTCACTATCAAAAGTCAGGGGTCCATAAAATTGATCAGATAAATTTTCGAATTTCTAAAATATTAAGATTCTTGCGACTACGATATTAAAAAGAGCGGATTGCAGCTATAAGTTTATAGTTGCGGCCAATTCCACACAATGACACGAATAGAGACCGTGATTCGTCTCTGAATAAGCATGTCGCTAGGAGGCGATACTCGATGTTTGGCCAGTTTCGTGTTTCCCGTATGCAAATTGATGCATTAAAATTAATCACCGCAAACATCATGATCGCAGATATTGACCTCAATATACGTTACATGAACGAATCTGTCATGGAGCTGCTGAAAGAGGCCGCGTCGGATCTGAAAAAGGAACTTCCTCGCTTCGACTTTGACAAGCTCATTGGCAGCAACATCGATATTTTTCACAAAAACCCTTCGCACCAGCGCAATATGCTGGCCGCGCTCAAGACCCAGCACAGGGCAACGATCTGGGTTGGTCATCGCGCTTTCGACCTCATCGTGACCCCCTTGCAGGAAAGCGGTAAAACAACAGGTTTTGTGGTTGAATGGGCAAACGCCAAAGAGCGGCTGCAAAATCTGGACTATCAAGGGCAGATGATGGCCATCAGCCGCTCTCAGGGCATTATCGAGTTCACAACCGAGGGCGAAATCGTCACCGCCAACGAGAATCTCCTTAAAGCCATGGATTATCGACTGGACGAAATCAAGGGTCGCCACCACAGCATGTTGGTCAGCCCTGAATACGCCAAATCATCAGACTATAAAGAGTTCTGGGCCGCCCTTCGCCGCGGTGAAGTTCAGGCTGCCGAGTTCACTCGCTATGGCAAGAATGGCAAGCTTGTGGTGATCAATGCGGCCTACAATCCTATTCTCGATGCCAACGGAAAAGTCACAAAGATCGTCAAATTTGCAACCGATGTCACAGAACGGGTCAATGCCGTAAACGCGATTGGCAACGCCTTGACACGGCTTTCCGAGGGCGATGTTTCCTTCAATCTGGACAAACCGTTTGCGCCCGATTTTGAAGGGCTGCGCCAGGCCATGAACGACGCGCTGACCCAGATGCGCAATACGCTGGGGGCCGTGGCACACTCAACCAGCCAGATCGACAATGGAACCCGTGAAATCAGCCAGAGTGCAGAAGACCTGTCCAAGCGAACCGAGCAGCAGGCAGCCTCCCTTGAAGAAACCGCCGCAGCGCTTGACGAAATCACGGTCAATGTGACCAATGCCTCCAAGCGTGCCGATGAAGCCCGTCATGCCGCCTCAACTGCGAGCGACAATGCAGTGCGATCTGGCAAAGTCGTGGATGATGCTGTGGGCGCAATGTCGCGCATCGAAAATTCCTCCAATCAGATCTCCAACATCATTGGCGTGATTGACGAAATTGCCTTTCAGACCAATCTGCTGGCGCTGAATGCCGGCGTTGAAGCCGCCCGCGCTGGCGAAGCGGGTAAAGGCTTTGCCGTGGTCGCGCAGGAAGTGCGTGAGCTTGCCCAGCGCTCTGCGCAGGCGGCAAAGGAAATCAAGGAGCTGATCCGCAACTCCTCCAACGAGGTCAGCACTGGTGTGAAACTGGTGAGCGAAACCGGCGACGCACTCCGCACCATCCAGCAGAATATTGTTGCGGTAAACGAACATATGGAAGCCATCACCAGCTCCGCCCGCGAACAGGCAACCGGCCTCTCCGAAGTCAATGCAGCCGTCAATCAGATGGACCAGGTCACACAACAGAATGCGGCCATGGTGGAAGAGACCAACGCTGCCAGCGCAACACTTGCGCAGGAAACGGCACGCCTGCGCCAGCTGATTGAAAAATTCAAACTGGGCAATAGCATTGGGGAAAGCGCACCAGTGCGCCAGCTTGCTGTTGCCAACGCAAGCCACAAGCCAAGCGCATCGCCTGCCCGCGCCATGCTGGCAAAAGTTGCCAGCTCAGGTGCATCGTCGGGTGGATGGAGCGAATTCTAAAGCATGTCGCGTTTTATTGTCCGCAATAAAACGATAACGTACATGCGAAAAAGAAAGAGCTAAAGCCTGTCGCAGTGAATCCTATTCACTGCGACAGGCTTTAACGTTTGTCAGGGAAAAAGAGTGTGTCAGGTTCAATCTGAACCTGACACACTCTAAAACACCGCCCAGCGGGTCGGCAGGAAGTGAATGATCTCACCCTGTTTTGCGTCGACGCTCAAAGGCAATTCTACTTCAATCCGCGCATCAGCGCCCAAGCCCAGATCAAGTTCGGCGATCCGCGCCCCCGCAAGCCTGCGACTGGAAACAAGCGTACCCTGAAGCGCCGGACCACTGGCACGCAATGCAATGTCCTGCGGGCGAAAAAACAGGCGCGTGCCGGTTCCCTTGCCTGCTTCCAGTCCGAGCGTCTCACCCTTGAACAGCACCTGGCCATTTTCGGTCGTAACCGGCAGCGAGGCGCTATCGCCGACAAACGAGAAGACAAAGGCTGATTGCGGACGATCATAGATGTCATCGGCAGACCCCACCTGCTCTATTTTTCCCTGGCTCATCACCACAACGCGATCTGCAAGTTCCAGCGCCTCTTCCTGATCATGGGTCACAAACAGCGTTGTATGGCCCGTGCGGTCGTGAAACTCCCGCAGCCATTTGCGCAATTCCTTGCGCACCTTGGCATCCAGCGCGCCAAAAGGCTCATCCAGAAGCAGCACGCGCGGCTCGATTGCCATGGCACGCGCCAAAGCAACACGCTGGCGCTGACCACCGGACAATTGCCCCGGATAACGGCCTTCCATGCCCGTCAACTGCACCATCTCAATCAGTTCTTCGACCCGCCGTCTGATCTCGGCCTTCGGTGGGCGATCCTTGCTGGTGCGCACATTCAGTCCAAAGGCGATATTGTCAAACACGCTCATATGGCGAAAAAGTGCGTAATGCTGAAAGACAAAGCCAACATTGCGCTCCTGCACGCTTTTCCACGACGCATCATCTGCACCAAACAGGATGCGTCCCTGTGTGGGAAATTCAAGCCCGGCAACCAGCCGCAGAAGAGTGGTTTTGCCAGACCCTGAGGGGCCAAGCAGGGCGATCAACTCGCCGGATGAAATGTGCAGGGAAACGTCGTGGAGGGCGGGAAAGTCGCCGAATTCCTTGCGAATCCTGTCGATATGGATGTCCATGAGACTGTATCCTTGGGCTTATTTATGCTTGTTGCCACCGCCAACCTCGTCACCGAAGCGCAATTCCAGCAGCGTACGGAGAATGAGGGTGACAAGAGCAAGCGCTGCCAGAAGTGAGGCAACGGCAAAGGCGCCCCCACTGTTGTAATCGTTGTAAAGCGCTTCGATCTGAAGCGGCATCGTATCTGTTTTGCCGCGCACATGGCCCGACACCACGGAAACAGCACCAAACTCACCCATAGCGCGTGCATTACACAGCAAAACGCCATAGAGCAGCGCCCATTTGATGTTAGGCAGCGTCACCCGAAAAAAGGTTTGCAGGCCGGATGCCCCAAGCGTGATCGCCGCTTCTTCATCGGCTGTGCCTTGCGCCTCCATCAATGGAATAAGTTCGCGCGCAATGAACGGGAAGGTAACGAAAATCGTTGCCAGCAGAATGCCGGGGAAGGCGAAAACAACCGGAAAGCCCATAGCCCGCAATTGCGGACCAAGCCAGCTATCTGCACCAAACAGCAGCACATAGACCAGACCCGAGATGACCGGCGACACCGAAAACGGCAGGTCTATCAGCGTTGTCAGGAAGGTTTTGCCCTTGAATTCAAATTTGGCAATGGCCCAGGCCGCCGAAATACCGAAAATCAGATTAAACGGCACGGCAATGGCGGCCACCGCAAGCGTCAGGCGGATGGATGACAGCGTGTCCCGATCGGTCAGCGTATCGGAAAAAGAGCTCCAGCCCGCCTGAAACACGCGCACCAGCACAGCCCCCAGCGGCAAGACCAGAAAAAGCGCCAGAAACAGAAACGCCAGACCAATCAACAGCCAGCGAATGATGGCCGGTTCCGTCACCGCATCACGGCTCTTGTGCATGACATGTCCATGATCAACCATCACTAAACCTCTTTTGGCTCCAGTTCTGGATTGCATTGATGATGAACAGCATCACAAATGAAATGGTGAGCATGATCGCAGCAATTGCCGTGGCCGCCGGGTAGTTGAACTCTTCCAGCTTGATGACGATCAGAAGCGGCGCGATTTCCGACTTGAACGGCAGATTTCCGGCAATGAAAATCACCGAGCCATATTCGCCAACACCCCGCGCCAGCGCCAGAGCAAAGCCGGTGAGAATGGCCGGAATGAGCGGCGGCAAGACCACAAAGACCAGTGTTTGCAGCCTGTTTGCCCCAAGTGTTGCGGAAGCCTCCTCGGTTTCGCGGGCAATTTCCGCCATCACCGGCTGAACGGTGCGCACCACAAAGGGAAAACCAACCGCAATCAAGGCCACAACAATGCCGACGGGCGTGTAAGCCACCTTGATTCCCAGCGGCGCGAGCCATTGGCCAATCAAGCCATTGGGCGCATAAATCGTGGTCAGTGCAATGCCCGCAACCGCTGTTGGCAGTGCAAATGGCAGATCAATCAGAGCATCCATCAGCCGTCTGCCGGGAAAGGTGTAGCGCACCAGAACCCATGCGGTCAGCGTGCCAAAAACCGCATTGGCGGCCGCAGCAATAAGCGCGGTGACAAAGCTGATTTTCAGGGCTGCCGCAATACGGGGGTCCATGGCAATGGCAAGAATGCCACCCACTCCCAGCGAGCCAGCCCGCAACACCAGTGCCGCAAGAGGAATGAGAACAATGAGCGTCAGCATGGACAGCGACAATCCGAGTGTCAGACCGAACCCCGGAATGACACTCGGATGTTTCCACTGCCAGCTCTTTCGAAAAGAGGAAGCTGTCATTGTCGATTATCGTGCTGGCTTGTAAAGCTGATCAAACAGGCCACCATCGCCAAAATATTCAGGTTGGGCTTTTTGCCAGCCGCCAAAATCTTCAATGGTCGCCAGATCGACCTTGGCAAACCGCTTGAGATCCTCAGGTCCAACCTTGGACGGATCGGATGGACGATAGTAGTTCTTGGCCGCCAGCTTCTGACCTTCCGGCGAATAGAGATATTCGAGATAGGCTTCAGCCACTTTGGTGGTGCCATGACGATCGGTATTGCCCTTCACCAGGGCGACCGAAGGCTCCGCTTTGATCGAAATGGATGGCGTGATAATGTCAAACTGACCCGGACCCAGTTCATCAAGGGCGAGATAGGCCTCATTTTCCCAGGCAATCAGCACATCACCAAGGCCACGTTCGGCAAAGCTTTGCGTGGCACCTCGCGCGCCCGTATCGAGCACGGGAACATGCTGAAACAGCCTGGTGAGATAATCACGCACCTTCGCATCATCGCCACCATATTGCTTCTTGGCCCAGGCAACGGCGGCCAGCACATTCCAGCGCGCGCCGCCAGAGGTTTTTGGATTGGGGGTGATGACCTGCACATCATCCTTGATCAGATCACCCCAATCCTTGATGCCTTTGGGATTGCCCTTGCGCACCAGAAAAACAATGGTGGACGTGTAGGGGGCGCTGTTGTTTGGCAACAGCGTTTTCCAGTTCGCCGGAATTTTTTGCGTTTTTTCGGCAATCACATCAATATCGGCTTCCAGCGCCAATGTGACCACATCGGCTTCCAGCCCTTCAATCACGGCGCGGGCCTGCTTGCCTGAGCCGCCATGCGACTGGTTGACCGTCACGTCCTCTCCGGTCTTGGTCTTCCAATAGGCCGAGAAGGCCGCATCATATTGCTTGTAAAATTCGCGTGTCGGATCATAGGAGACATTGAGAATATCCTGCCCGGCAAAAGCAAAGACCGGAGAGAGACCCCCAGCCGCCAGCGCGACAGAAAATGCCATTGCCGTAAAGTTCACTTGCCTGCGCATCATGACCGCCTCCTGAGCTTTGATGATTAAAGTCTATAATATCAATAGACATTGTCAATCATCAGAACCGGAAACGCAAAACTGGTTCCCTTCGGAAGGTTAAAAGAGAAGGATCATCACGTAGAATGAGCGTTTTAGAGAACGACTGCCACCGATTTCCGTGATAGCCGATCAAGGCGCCTGACCGTCCGGGGTTCAGGCACCTTGCATGAAAAGTCAAAACGGCAGGCTTATCTCAATCAAAATCCGATCCCTGCAACACGACCCCTTGAATGGGGGCAATCCAACGCCATATCATAGTCAACCCGCTGGTCCGGGCCCCTCTGGCGAAATCCTCGGCGTTTTCGTGATGTCGGACCAATTCCGACACGTTTGCCGTAATTTATGAGGGAATATATGATCTCCGACGTCGCAGCCTGGCTCTTTGCCATGTTTATCATTGATCCACTTCAGGGTGAGATGCGTGAGCGCTTTGATGGTGCAAAACTTCCAGTTGAACAGATCCAGCAGTCGCAGCAATGTCTGGCATCACAAGGCCCGCAGCTTCTGAAACGCGCAGGCGAGGAGCCGGGCTGGGCTATGTCCACGGCTGTGGGCGTTGCCATTGGCTGGACGTCACCTGTACAGCTTTTGGATGCAGGTGATCCGAATTGCTCCACACTTGTACGCCTTCTCCAAGGCGAGAAGAGCCGTGATGGAGAAGCCTGATTGTGAAACACGAAAATGAAGGCGCAAGCAAAGCACCCGGCGCCGCTTCGGCGGCGCTCGCAAGCCTTGCGCAGACAGCACGTGAACGCGACGGTTTGACAATCGGTGACGCGCTCACCTTGACGGATGGGATAAGCTTTGGCTTCATCATGCTGATGCTTGCGCTTCCGGCCCTGATCCCGATTCCGGGACCATTTGGACTTGTCTTCGGCTCCGCACTGGCGATCGTCGCACTTCAGTTCGCCGCAGGCATTGGCTCCATCTGGCTTCCTCATTTTTTGAGGAATCGCCAACTGTCCCCGTCGGCCTATGAGGCTCTTCATCGCCACGCCGACCCGGTTCTCAGACGAATCGAGGCCGTTGTCCGGCCAGGACGCATGAAGGCGCTGACAGGTCGAGCCATGCCTTACATTCTTGGACTACCTGTCTTTACGCTTGCGGTCGCTATTGCCCTTCCCATCCCGTTTGGCAATATCATTCCTGTGGTTGCAATCTGTATGCTGGCGATAGGTCTGATTGAGCGCGATGGCTTGATGGTTTTGCTCGGGTTGCTGCTGACGCTTATAGCGCTGACTGTCACCGCCACTCTGTTGCAAGGAGCTGCATCCTTTATATCGATGTTTTGACCTTACTTTTACTGGAGTCTGTCAGGTTCAAATTGAACCCGACAGACTCTCTGCGTTGTTGTTTTCGTTTGTCTGATCAGACAAAACGGGAGAAACGCATCGGCTTCACCCTCGCCGCCAGAATCACCCTCGCCGCCAGAATCACCCTCGCCGATTGAGTGCAACCGAATAAACGCTGGTGGATGCCGTGATGAACAGCACATGGCCATGGCGGCCACCAAAGCAGAGGTTGGAAACGGTCTGCGGCACCAGAATTTTACCGAGCAAATGTCCATCCGGGGCAAGGCAGTGCACACCATCTGCCGCCGATGACCAAAGGTTGCCATCGCAATCAACCCGCATTCCATCGGCGCAGCCCGGCGCAATGCTATGGAACACATCACCGCCGGACAAGGCCCAATCCGCGCCAACATCAAATGCCCGGATATGGCGCGGATCATCTGAGAACATGCGGCCGGTATCGGCAACATAGAGCCGCTTTTCATCCGGGCTAAACGCCAGTCCGTTCGGGCAGTTGAAATCCGTCACAACCGCTTTGATCTCGCCTGTCGGGTCCACCCGATAGAGATTGCAGGGGAGTTCCTGCTCGGATTTCATCCCTTCATAATCCATCGAAATGCCATAATGGGGATCGGAAAACCAGATGGCCCCATCGGATGCGACAATCACATCATTGGGGGAGTTCAATCGCTTGCCCTGATAGCGGTCAGCGATCACGGTGATCGAGCCGTCATATTCAGTCCGTGTCACACGGCGTCCGCCGTGTTCGCAGGAGATCAGCCGCCCCTGACGGTCACGGGTGTTGCCGTTGGAAAAATTGGAGGGGGCGCGAAACACGGAGGCGCCAACCCCCGGTATCCAGCGATACATCCTGTCGTTGGGAATATCGGAAAAGATCAGACAATTGAGGTCGCCGAACCACACAGGCCCCTCGACCCAGTCAAACCCGGATGCGATTTCCTTGACCGGCGCATTGCCCAGCACATAGGTGGAAAACACCGGATCCACGACCTTAAAGAATGTCATCTTGATTTTTTCCTCCCGTAATCCTCAAATTTCATTGGGTTCGTTTGTCTTTTCGGAAAAACGGATTCCACTTTTCCCTGACAAACTCTATGGTAACGATAACATATCCGTTCAGTGAGACAAGCACGGCGAGGAGACCCCATGACGAAGATCGCATTTCTTGGAACCGGCCTGATGGGCGGGCCCATGGCGCGGCATCTGGCCAAGGACTACACAGTGACCGTGTGGAACCGCTCTATCGACAAGGCGCAAGCCCTGGCCGATGTGGCCAAGGTGGCGCACAGCCCGGTTGAGGCGGCAAAAGATGCCGACATTGTCATTTCAATGCTGATTGATGGTCCCGCCTCGCGCGCGGTTCTCAAGGATGGCGGCACCATTGAAGCCGCAGCAGCGGGTGCGCTGATCATCAACATGGCCTCGGTTGAGCCAGATTGCGACCGCGCACTGGAGCGCTTTGCCAAAAGCCTTGGCAAACGCATGATTGATGCGCCCGTCTCAGGCGGCACCAAGGGCGCGGTTGAACGCACTCTGTCGATCTTTGTCGGTGGCACACCGGACGATTTCGCATCTGCAAAACCCGTTCTCGAAAAACTGGGGAGACCGACCCACATGGGGGCAATCGGCACCGGCCAGACCGCCAAACTGGCCAATCAGCTGATTGTGGCCATCACCATCGGCGCCGTTGCCGAGGCATTTACGCTTGCGCAATCCGCTGGCTGTGACATCGGCACGTTGCGCGAGGCGCTACGCGGCGGCTTTGCCGATAGCCGCATTCTCGATCTGCATGGTGCCCGCATGGTCAGAAGCGATTTTACCCCCGGTGGGCGCTCGGTGGCACAGCTCAAGGATTTGAACAATGCCCTCACGGTTGCCTCGGAAAGCCAGCTGACATTGCCCCTGTCGGAGCAGGTTCGGTCAAGCTTTGATGACCTAGTCAATAACAAAGGCGGCGCAGAACTTGACCACGCCGCCTATTTTCTCTGGCTGAAGCAGATACAGAATTAAAGTTTGTCCGGGAAAAGTGGAGCCCGGCTTTCCCGATAAGACAAACGAAAACAAAGGAATCCAGAGTCTGTCTGGTTCAATCTCATAGAGCATCGGACCGAAAAGTGGCCCCGGTTTTCGGAAAAATCCGATGCAAAAACAAAAAGCTATAGCATCGTGCCGATTCAGATTTATGGAACGATGCTATAGTACACGACGCGCGTATTTTTGGGCTTCGCACCCCCTCATCCGGCTGCCGCCACCTTCTCCCCGCAGGGGAGAAGACGGAAAGAACAGCAACGCTCATGGGTTCCTCGCCCCAGCGGGGAGAGGTCCGCCGAGCAAAGCGGAGGCGGGGTGAGGGGGAGCCAAGCACTCAAAGCTAAAATGTTGTGTACTCTGGTTCAATCTGAACCTGACAGACTCTCAGAAAATGCAATTTGCGCTTTCATCGCCCGGCTGCGATCCGACGCAATCTCGAAAGCCGAGATGGCGTCATCCAGAGCAACCGTGTGGGTGATCAGCGGCTTCACATCAATCAGGCCTTTGCGCATCAACTCCACTCCCACTGCAAACTCTTCGTGGAAGCGGAAAGAGCCGCGCAGGTCCAGTTCTTTGGCGGTAATGGCCATCATTGGCAATGTCATATCGCCGCCAAGACCAAGCTGAACAATCACGCCGCGCGGCCGAAGGGCCGCGATGCCACCCGCCAGCGCCACAGCAGCACCGGAGCACTCATACAGCACATCAAAGGTGCCCTTGTCTGCCGAATAGGCAGCCAGAGCGTCCGGTTCATCCCTGGAGTTGATCACGCGATCAGCGCCGGCCGTCTTGGCCATCGCCAAGGTAAAATCTGAAAGATCAGTTGCCACAATCTCAGAAGCCCCGGCCCGCCGCGCCGCCAGAATGGACAGCACGCCAATCGGTCCGCAGCCGGTGACAAGAACCTTTTTGCCCAGCATGTCGCCCGCCCGACGCGTGGCATGTAACGTCACGGCCAGAGGTTCGGCCATGGCGGCTTCTCCCGGTGTCAATCCGTCTGCCACAACGCATTGCAGAACATCGGCCACCAGACTTTCGCGGAAGGCACCCTGAATATGCGGAAACGGCATGGCGCTACCATAAAAGCGCATGTTCAGGCATTGATTGTGCAACCCCTGCTGACAATAACGGCAGGTGCGGCACGGTCTGGAGGGTGAAACGGCCACCAGTTGCCCCACCTCCAGCTCTGTGACCCCCTCGCCCAGCTTTTCAACAATCGCCGACACTTCATGGCCCAGAATCATCGGCTGCTTCAGACGCACGGCACCAAAGCCACCATGGTTGTAATAATGCAGGTCACTGCCGCAAATGCCGCCCGTGGCCAGCCGCAACCGCACCTCCCCCACGCCCGGCTCTTCCTGTGCAACCTGTTCAATGCGGACATCTTTAGCCGCATGGGCAACAATCGCTCTCATCAGATTCTCCTTACAACACCGGACTCGGTAATGGCTGGTCGGCAAAATGCGCCTGTAGATTATCGCGGAGCAATTGCCCCATGGCCTTTCGGGTCTCAAAGGTACCCGAGCCATGATGCGGTTGCAGCAACACATTGGAAAGGCTGAGAAAACGCGGATTGATCTGTGGTTCGCCCTCAAACACATCCAGCGCCGCACCGCCCAAAGCGCCGCTTTCCAGCGCATCCAGCAGAGCCTCCTCGTCAATATTGGACGCCCGCGACACATTGATCAGCAGTCCATCAGCCCCAAGAGCTGCGATCACATCGCGGCCAACAATATGGCGCGTTGCCGCAGAGGCTGCCAGTGTGACAAACAGAAAATCAGAATGGGCCGCAAGCGCCACCGGATCCGCAATATATGTCATGCCCTCGGCCTCTGGCTTGGGACTGCGCGCACTGTAGGCAATCTCCATGTCAAAGCCCTTCAGCCGTCTGGCCACTTCAAAGCCAATGCGGCCAAGACCGAGAATGCCCACTTTTCGGCCCCAGACCCGCCGCTTGAGCGGATAGGTTCCCTTGTCAGCCCAGCTTCCATCCTGAACCCAGCTTTGCGCGCCCACCATGCCACGAGAATGGCACAGCATCATGGCCACGCCCAGATCGGCAACATCATGGGTCAGCACGCCGGGCGTGTTGGTCACGCGGATATTGCGCTCACGGCAGGCTGCAAGATCAACCGCATCAAAGCCAACACCATAGACCGAGATCACCTCGAGATTTGGGCAGGCGTCAATCATGGCGCGATTGGCCCCCAATTCGCCGCGCGTGGCAATGCCACGGATACGCGGACCAATCTCGGCCAGAAAGCCAGCTTTGTCAGCGGCATCAAAATAGCGATGCACCTGAAAAGCCTCATTCAGCGGCTCTTCATCCCATTGCGGATACGCTCCAACCTGTAAAATTTCAGGCTTAGCCATTTTGCTTTTCCTCCCATGGAAACAGCTTGACAGAATATGTTATCGATAACATAAACAATGAAACAAACGCTTGTCGAGCTAAAAAATCCGGAGGACGCCATGTCTCTTACTCTTTTCGATCTCACCGGCAAACGCGCCCTGGTGACGGGGTCGTCGCAAGGCATTGGGCTGGCTCTGGCCAAAGGCATGGCAGCCGCGGGCGCATCCATTGTGCTCAATGGCCGCGATCCTGAAAAGCTTGCCCAGGCAGCAGCACAATTTGACACAGGCGTCGATATTCTGGCCTTTGATGTCACCGACCATGCAGCCGCCCGCGCCGCCATTGATCAGTTTGAAGAACACACCGGCCCCATTGATATTCTGGTCAACAATGCCGGGATGCAGCACCGTGGCCCGCTGGAAGAGTTTCCCGTGGATGCCTTTGAGCGACTGTTGCGCACCAATATTTCCAGTGTTTTCAATGTTGGACAGGCTGCTGCCCGCCATATGATTGGGCGCGGACAGGGAAAAATCATCAACATCGCCAGCGTGCAAACGGCACTGGCGCGACCATCCATTGCCCCCTACACCGCCACCAAAGGCGCTGTTGGCAATCTGACCAAAGGCATGGCCACTGATTGGGCAAAATACGGATTACAATGCAACGCTATTGCGCCCGGCTATTTCGACACGCCATTGAACGCCGCCCTTGTCAATGATCCCGCCTTTTCTGAATGGCTTGAAAAACGCACACCCGCCGGGCGCTGGGGCAAGGTGGATGAACTGGTCGGAGCCTGTATTTTCCTCGCCTCCAATGCCTCAACCTTCGTCAATGGACATATTCTCTATGTCGATGGCGGCATTACGGTGTCTCTTTGAGATGAAAACTGCACAGAAGATTGTGATCATGGGTGTGTCCGGCTGTGGCAAGTCCTCGGTGGGCGCTGCATTGGCAGAAAAGCTCGGCGCGACGTATGTTGATGGCGATGACCTGCATCCGCCGGAAAACATCGCCAAGATGCGTGCGGGCCAACCGCTTGATGATGATGATCGCTGGCCTTGGCTTGCCCATGTCGGCAAAACACTGGAGGCACGCCAAGGTACGGCCATTATCGGCTGCTCGGCCTTGAAGCGCAGCTACCGCGATACCATCCGCGCGGCAGTGTCGGAGCCTGTGCTGTTCGTGCATCTGGCGGGCAGCCGCGAGGTCATCGCCGCGCGCATGGGCAAGCGCTCTGGCCATTTCATGCCGGGCTCATTGCTCGAAAGCCAGTTTGCAGCGCTGGAACCGCCACAAGATGACGAGCTGGCCCTGACAGTCAGCATTGAGCAATCGCTGGATGACATCATTTCAACCATCCTGTCAGCATGGACGGAGGCAAGATCATGAGCAACGCAGTCGCCTTGATTGGTGCTGGCGCAATGGGCAGCGCCATTGGTACACGTCTGGTCAAAACCGGCAATCGTTTAAGCGTTTTCGATCTTGACCGCGAAAAACGCGCCGTGCTGACAGCACTGGGTGCGTTAGATGCTGAAACGGCAGCGCAGGCCGCGTCACTGTCCGACACCATCATTCTCAGCCTCAACTCGCCCAAAATCGTGCGGGCGGCGGTGTTTGGCAAGGATGGCGTTGTCGCTGGCGCCAGGCGCGGGGCCTTGATTATCGATATGTCATCGATTGATCCGGAAGCCACCAGGGATCTTGCCGCAGAAGCCGCCGATCAGGGCTTGCGCTGGGTGGATAGTCCTTTGTCGGGTGGCGCGCCAAAAGCCTTGATTGGTGAATTGACGCTGATGGCAGGCGGCAGTGAACAGGACGTGGCAGACGCCCATAAAGTCTTGCAGCATGTTGCCAGCAATTACACCCACATGGGACCGGTTGGCGCTGGCCAGACCACAAAACTGATCAATCAGGTGCTGTGCGGCCTGAATTTTCTGGCGGTTGCCGAAGCAACCCAGCTTGCGCTGGATGCTGGTGTCAATGCGGCCAAAATCCCGCAAGCCCTCAAGGGCGGGCGGGCTGACAGCGCCATTCTTCAGGAATATATGCCGCGCTTTGCTACCAAGGATTATCGGCGCACCGGGCGCATCGACAATATGGTCAAGGATCTGAACGGCGCACAGGATCTGGCGCGCCGCACCAATACGGCCATGCCGCTGACGGCAGTCTGCGCGGAAGTGCATCGTATGCTCACGGCCGCCGGTCTCGGAGGAGAAGATCAGGCAGCCTTGATGGAGTTTTTCTCAGGCGCAAAAAGGGAGATTTCGCCATGATTACACGTTACGCATTGTTTGAGGGCAGCATCAAGCCCGGCCAGACGGAGGCTTTTCGCGCCGCTGTCATGGCAAATATTCTGCCAAAATGGCAACAGTTTCCCGGCGCATTGGATGTGCGCGTGTCCTTTGCCGAGGCCCGCGATGATGGCGCACCGGAATTTCCAATGATCCTTGCCATCAATTATCCTGATATGGCAGCGGTGGAAGCCGCCCTTGCCAGCCCCGTGCGCACAGAGGCCCGCGCTGCCACCGAACAGGTTCTGGCCGAGTTCTTTGATGGCCGCATCCACCATCATGTGACTCTGGCCAATGAGTTTCCGCTCTGAAGAGCGTAAAAACAAGGTACGGTGGGATCAACAACAAAGGTTCATTGATGAGCAAAAATCGCAAACCGCCAACCATGGCCGACATTGCCCGAATAACGGGCGTTTCCCCCATGACGGTTTCGCGTGCCTTCAAGGCTGACAGCCTGATCAACAGGGAAACCCGTGAAGCGATTTTGCAGGCTGCTGAAGATCTGGGCTATGTTTTCGATTCCACCGCCTCAAATTTACGTTCACAGAAAACCGACTTTGTGGCCGTGACCATCCCCTCGATCAACAATGCCAATTTTGCCGATACCGTTGGCGGCCTGTCTGAAACGCTTGCATCTCGCAATATGCAGATTCTGCTGGGCTACACCAATTACGACATGCAGGAAGAGGAACGCCTGATCGAGCAACTCCTGCGCCGCAAGCCTCAGGCTCTTGTTGTCACCGGCGGCAAACATACCGATCGTGCCCGAAAGCTGCTCGAAAATGCGCATATTCCCGTGATTGAGACCTGGGATGTTCCGACGCAACCGATTGGCCACTATGTCGGCTTTTCCAATGCTGGCGCAGTGCGCGACATGGTCGATCATTTTGTGCAGGTCGGCTATCGCCGTATTGCCTTCATCGGCGGTGATGTTGGCCGCGACACCCGTGGCAGTGACCGCCGCCTGGGCTTTCTTGATGCCATGAAGGCGCACGGGCTGGACACATCCCGGCTGATTGCCGCAGGCCCCCCACCAATCTCCATGCGAGAAGGAGCCAATGCCATGGCCCGCCTGTTGCAGGATTTTCCAGATACAGAAGCCGTGATCTGTGTATCTGACCTGTCTGCCTTTGGCGCGCTGACGGAATGTCAGCGCCGAAACCTCTCCGTGCCAGCCCATATCGCCATTGGCGGCTTTGGCGATTATGAAATCGGCAGCATTTGTGTGCCGACACTCACCACCATCAACGCCCGCGCCCGAGACATCGGTCAACGCACGGGCAAGCTTATCCTCGACATTCTTGATGACGAGCCCGATATTGGTCATGTTCTGATCCAGCCCAGGCTGATCGTGCGCGAAAGCAGCCGATAGGCCGCACGCCGCTCTAAAACCGCCCCATGAATTTGGTGAGAAGACGTGCGAGATGCCCATAGGGCGGCGACGCAAGACGTGCGGGGTTGAAGAGGCGGACTTTGGCAATTCCACGCTGGTGGGAAAAGCGCAGAAAGCCCTCCCGTCCATGATAGGCACCAAGGCCGCTCGCGCCGACGCCGCCAAAGGGCAAGTCGTTTTGCGCTATATGCAAAACTGTACCGTTTATGGTGACATTGCCTGAAATCGTTTGCGCAAGAATCTGCCGCTCGACAGAACCATCATGCGTAAAAATATAGAGCGCCAAAGGGCGAGGACGCGACCGGACGAAAGCAATGGCGTCCTCTATTGTATTGTATGGCACGATTGGAAGAAGGGGGCCGAAGATCTCTTCCTCCATCAACAGGCAATCCATCGGCGGATCGATCAGCAGGGTTGGAGCAATGCGCATTGCCGAGGCTGGCAAAACCATATCTGCCGTCACAACCCTGACACCGCGCGCGCGGCATTCCTCAAGCCCTTTGACAAGACGGGCATGAGCGCGCTCACCGACAAGACTGGTGTAATGTGCGGCAGCTGTCGCGGCGGGATAGGATCGGTGTGCTTCTTGCACAAGCATCTTGACAAGCGTGTCGAGCTTTTCGCTCTGCACCAGCACATAATCTGGTGCAATACAGGTCTGGCCAGCATTCATCAGCTTGCCGAAGGTTATGTCCCGTGCCGCGCGGGCAACAGGATAGTCCGGGGCGATAATGACCGGCGACTTGCCCCCCAGTTCCAAAGTAACCGGGGTCAAGTTGGCCGCAGCAGCAGCCATCACCTTTTTTCCCACCTGGGTCGAGCCGGTAAAAACCAGATGATCAAAGGGCAAGGCGGAAAATGCCGATGCCACATCAACCCCACCTTCTGCCACAACAACCTCCTCTGGCGTGAAATAATCACCAATCAGTCTGGCCAGCAAGGCCGAGGTTTCCGGCACATATTCTGAAGGTTTGATCATCGCCCGGTTTCCGGCCGCCAGAATGTCGATCAATGGCCCAAGGGCAAGCAGCAACGGGTAGTTCCAGGGTGCCATGATGCCAACAACACCGAGTGGCTGATAGTGCACCCGGTTGGCCATCTGAAAAAACTCAATCGAACAGCCACGCCGCTCTGGTCGCATCCAGCGCCGCAAATGCTTGCGGCTATGACGCAATGCCCCCATGAGCGGCACGATTTCCAGAAGTGTCGTTTCAAAACTGGAGCGATGGCCAAAATCTCTGGAGACCGCCGCACACAGCATTTCCTGCTGGTCTTTCAAAAGCCGCCCAAGCCGGTTCAGCCTGTCATGGCGCATTGCCACAGAAGGGTATGGCTCTTGCTCAAAAGCACGGCGCTGGCATGCCAGCATGGAAAATAATTGCGCATGTGTGAGGGTGCAATCGTCCAAGGCTTCACTCCGCTCGCCGAGAGTCTGTCAGGTTCATTTGAGTTTGTCTTATCGGCAAAACCGGCATCTACGGCCCCCTGACAAACTATAGAGTGCCCAACATGATCACAAATACTTAAAATTGCAGAATGTCAAAACCAGCTTCAGCAAATCTCAGGATAAACACTCCATACAAAAGGTTGCACATGGCTGTGTTGCAACGCATTGCCCGTTTTGCCCATTTTGTTTATTTTTGATTATATTATGAGCATAGCTCACCATATGTAGAATCAATAATGATATAAATATTTGAAATATTAGAGTTTATAAACTGGCATGATCCCTGCATATCCATGACTGTATGACGCAATTCAGTCAAAACAGTCAAATAACAAGCCGGGGAACACAATGACAAATTCGCATTTTTCCATGACACGACGCCGGGCCCTGCAATTGGGGAGCATGGGTGCGGGCATGTTGGCCGCACCAGCATTTGTACGACAAGGTTTTTCCAAGGAAGCCCCCATCAAGATGGGCAGTCTGCTGGATGCCACAGGACCACTTGGCCTTGAAGGTCGCCGGATGATCAAGGCCACCGAATATGCCGTCAGCCAGATCAACGAGAAAGGCGGATTGCTCGGTCGTCAGATCGAATTGAAAGCCTTTGATACCCAGAGCGACATCAAACTCTACACCCAATACGCCCAGCAACTGGCGATGCGCGACAAGGTGGATGTCATTCAGGGCGGCATCACATCATCCTCACGCGAGGCTATCCGCCCGATTTTTGATCGCACCAAGACACTGTATTTCTACAACACCCAATATGAAGGCGGCGTCTGCGACCACAATGTGTTTTGCACCGGCACCACGCCTGCGCAAACGGTCAACCATCTGGTCGACTATGCCACCAAGAACTGGGGCAAGAAGACCTATATCATCGCCGCTGACTATAATTACGGCCATATCACCGCCGACTGGATGAAGAAATTTGTCACCGCCAATGGCGGCACCGTGGCGGGCGTGGACTTTCTGCCGCTGGACGTCACCAACTTTGCCTCGACCATCAGCCGCATTCAGCAGGCCGCACCAGAGTTTGTGCTCTCGGCTCTGGTCGGTGCCAATCACCTTGGGTTCTATCGTCAGTGGGATGCCACAGGCATGAAGGCGAAAATTCCGGTTGGCTCCAGCGTGTTTGGTCTGGGTGATGAATTGCAGGCCATGGATGTTTCCACCACCGACGGCATTGTCACCTGCTATGGTTTCTATCCGGATCTGGATACGCCCGCCGCCAAGGGGTTCGTTTCTGGCCTGCAAAAATTCATTGGCGAGGATGCCAAGGATATTTCCGAGTTGGCAACCGCCACCTATGACGGCGTGATGCTCTGGGCCAAAGCCGTGGAAAAGGCGGGCTCCGTCGAGGCCGCCAAAGTGATCACGGCACTTGAAAGCGGCATTTCCATTGATGCGCCTGCTGGCAAGGTGACGATGGACCCCAAGACCCATGCCACCATTCGTCCGACCTATCTGGCCGAGCCTAAAAACCGCAAGTGGGAAATTCTGGCGACATTTCCAGATCAATATCCGGCCGATACCGGCGGGCGTTGCGATCTGATTGCCAATCCCGATACCAAGACGCAGTTCACACCTCAGTTCTAACAGTCCTCCCGGCGGGTCTCTCCCAACCCGCCGGGCTTTTCGCGTTTGATCACTTGAGGATAAAGCATGGATATTTATGGCCTGATCGCCTTCAATATTGTCACCGGCATGGCCACGCTGGTGCTGATTACCGTTGGTCTTGCGGTGATCTACGGAATGATGCGGATTATCAATCTGGCCCATGGCGAGTTCATGATGCTGGGGGCCTATACGGCTGCGACCGCCGTGGAATATGGCGTCAATATCTGGATTGCGCTGCTGATCTTGCCGCCGATTGTGGTGGCGCTGATCGGCCTCATTCTCGAGCGCTGCGTGATCCGCTTTCTCTATGGCCGGATGATTGACACCATGCTGGCCACTTGGGGCATCAGCCTTGGGCTGGTGGGGTTGATCACCAGTATTTTCGGCAATGTCATCCATTCCGTACCCACGCCGGTCGGTGGCTTCAACATTGGCGGTTATGGAGCCAGTGGCTACAGTCTGGTTCTGCTGGCGGCCAGCATTATTGCCCTTGGCGGTCTTTACTTGCTCATGCGCCGCACCAATTTTGGCCTGATCCTGCGGGCCACCATGCAAAATCCCCGCATGGCGGCATCGCTTGGCATTCATCCGCCCACGGTGTTCATGTCCACCTTTGCGCTGGGCGCAGGCCTTGCGGGCTTTGCGGGTGGGCTGCTGTCGCCCATTTCCGGCGTGTCGCCCTCCATGGGGGTGGCCTATGTGGCCCGCGCCTTCATCACCGTTCTGGGCGGCGGACCGGCGGTGATCATGGGCACGGGGCTGGCGTCCGGCCTGTTTGGCCTGATCAACGAAATCGTATCCTTCCTATCCACCCCGGTTCTTGGCGAAGTGGCCTTGCTGGTGGCAGCCATTGTGCTGATCCGCAATTTGCCCAACGGCATTACCGGCCGATTTTTCAGGAGCAGCCTATGACGTTGCCCATCTCTTCGCGTCTTCTCAGTTTTCTCACGGTAACAGGGCTTGGGCTGGCTGCTTTGCTACTCATGCCACTGTTTCTCGATGGTTTCAGCCTGCTTCAGGCCACGCTGTTTGTGGCTGTGGCCATTCTGGCGCTGAGCCAAGCCTTTCTCTGGGGCTATGCCGGAATCCTGTCGTTTGGGCAGGCGGCGTTTTTTGGCCTTGGTGGCTATACCTATGCGGTCGGTATGATCAATTTTGGCGATTCCACCGGGGCCATTGCGCTCTCGATTATCATTCCCGCCGCTTTTGCTGCCCTGCTGGGCTATTTCATGTTCTATGGCCGGATCAGCGATGCCTATGTCGGGGTGATCACGCTGACCGTCACCACGATCCTTTATGAACTGTCCAACAGCACATCGGGGGATCAATATCGGATTGGAAGCGCCCAGCTTGGCGGTTTTAACGGAATGCCGGGGCTTGCGCCTTTCAACATTCCCGGCGAGCCGGATCAATGGCTGGATGAAAAAGGCACATGGTATGTCGCCATGGGCGCGCTGCTGCTGATCTATGTGTTGCTGCGTGGCCTGCTGGCCACATGGTTTGGCCGGGTGGTGATTGCCATCCGGGAAAACGAAACCCGCGCCATGCTGGTGGGCTATGATGTGCGCTTTTACAAACTGGCCGCCTTTGCCATCAGCGGGGCCATCGCCGGGCTGGGCGGTTGCATTTATGCGGCTTGGGGCGGGTTTGTGAACCCATCGGTGTTTGCTTTGTCGATGTCGGCGCAGGCGATTGTTTCGGTGCTGGTCGGTGGCATTGGCACGCTGCTTGGTCCCATTCTGGGGGCGGTGATCATGCAGGCGCTGATCAATCTGTCGGGCACGCAAGCGGTGATCAACCCCAGCCTCGGCATGGGGATCATCCTTGTCATCTTCGTCATTCTGGTGCCGCAGGGCATTTTGCCCTCCATTGCAGCACTTCTTTTGAGACTCAAACCAGCTCCACAACCCATTGCCGCAAAACCACAGGAGGCAAAACCATGACGCTTGTTCCTCTGATTGATGCGAAAAACATCACCATGCGCTTTGGTGGGGTCACGGCGGTGCGGGATGTGAATTTCACGCTGGCCGAATCCGAATTGCGCTGCCTGATTGGCCCCAACGGAGCAGGCAAAAGCACGTTTTTCAAAATCCTCACCGGGCAATTGCACCCAACCGAAGGCAAGGTCACCTTTCGCGGCACCGACACCACCCGCGCAGAACCGCATGAGATTGCCCGCCTTGGCGTTGGCATCAAAACACAAGTGCCCAATGTGTTCGATGGTCTGACCGTATTTGAAAACGTGCTGGTGGCCGCCCAGCGTCAGCGCACCGGCCCAACGGCGCGCAAAATTGTATCGGACGTGCTGGAGCGCCTGCGGCTCACCGGCCTTGCCCACCGTCTGGTGGGGCAATTGGCCCATGGTCAACGACAATGGGTGGAGATTGCCACCGTTCTCTCGCAAGAGCCCGACCTGATCCTGCTGGATGAACCAGCAGCCGGCATGAACAACGAGGAAGTGCGCCGCACGGCTGAATTGATCAAGGAAATCAATAAAACCCAGGCCGTGATTGTGGTGGAGCATGACATGGCCTTCATTCGCATGATTGCCAAAACCGTCACCGTCTTTGCCCAAGGGGCCGTGCTGGTGGAGGGAGATGTGGATACCGTTCTGTCGGATCAGCGGGTGCGCGATGTCTATCTGGGGAGGACGGCGGCATGAGCAACGCAACTCCACTGCTTGAGGTGAAAAACCTGCGCTCCGGCTATGGCCGTATCCCGATTTTGCAAGGCTTGAGCCTCAGTGTTGCTCCCGGCGAACGGGTCGGCATTCTGGGCCACAACGGCATGGGAAAATCCACTTTGCTGCGCACCATAACCAGTCATTTGCCCACCAGTGATGGCACAGTGTCGTTTGAAGGAAAATCCATCACCGGGGCAAGCCCCACCACGATTGCCAGATCCGGCATCGGCTATGTGCCGCAGGGCCGCGAAATTTTTCCGGGCCTGTCGGTCATGGACAATCTACGGGTGGGGTGCCGTCTGTCCAAGCGCCCGGAAGCCGACGTTCTCTCTGATATTCTGGAGCTGTTTCCGCGCCTGAAAGCCTATCTGGATCGGCGCGGCGGAGCACTTTCCGGCGGTGAGCAGCAATTGCTGGCCTTGGCCCGCTGCCTGTGCGGTGATCCCCGTATTGTGCTGCTGGATGAGCCAACGGAAGGCATTCAGCCCTCCATCATCGAAGAGATTGCCGATACGCTCAAAGCCGCAGCCCTCAGCCGGGGCCTCGCCATTCTGCTGGTCGAGCAAAATCTTGGCTTTATTGCCGCCGTCAGCGAGCGGGTGCTGATCCTGCAACGCGGTGAAATTACCCGCGAAGTTCCCCCTGATGCCATGCATGACATTGAGCGGCTGGAAGCCGCTGCCGAATTGGCCTGATTTTTCGAGGAGATGTATGATGAACCAGCATGTGACCCC
The DNA here is from genome assembly GCF_014204625.1 of Gillisella vitis. Classification (GTDB taxonomy): domain Bacteria; phylum Pseudomonadota; class Alphaproteobacteria; order Rhizobiales; family Rhizobiaceae; genus Allorhizobium; species Allorhizobium vitis_F. Next base: position 120,531 of record NZ_JACHLU010000005.1, read on the forward strand.
ATCCAGCATTGATCTGGTGGAAATGACGGTTGAGCAAGCAGCGGCTGGCCTTGCCAGTGGTGCCTTTACCGCAGAAGAGCTGACGATTGCCTTTCTGGACCGCATCAAGACCTATAACCCAACCTATAACGCCATCATCTTTCCCAACCCGGAGGCGCTGGAGGATGCTTGCGAGATTGACCGCAGGCGGGCGGCGGGCGAGGTTTTAGGACCGCTGGCGGGCATTCCGATTGTGGTCAAGGACACCATGGACATGGCCGGTTTTCCCACCACGGGCGGCTGGAAACTTCTCTACAGCGGCACCGGCGGCACGGATTTGATGCCGGATCGGGATTCGCCCGTGGTCGCACGAATGCGAACTGCGGGCTGTATTATTCTGGGCAAAACCAATGTGCCTGTGCTCAGCGCCACCGGCAGCCACGCCAACGATAGCTGGGCCGGGCCAACTCTGAATTCTGCCGCACCCGACCGTATGCCCGGTGGCAGCAGCGCGGGCACGGCAACGGCCGTTGGCACCAGCATGGCCATTCTGGGCCTCGCCGAAGAAACCGGCGGCTCGATCCAGAATCCGGCCTCGGCGCAAGGTCTTGTTGGCCTGAAGCCAACCTTCGCACTGGTGCCCAACGCAGGCGTCATGCCACTGGCGGGCAGCACCCGCGATGTGGTGGGACCGATTGCCCGCTGCGTGAAAGACGCAGCCTTGGTGATGGATGTTCTTGCGGGCTATTGCGTTGAAGACCCCAAAACCGTGGCAGGCATTGGCAAGCGGCCTGTGGGCGGCTACGCAGCATCCATCACGCCCAACGCCATGAAGGGGGCCAAACTGGGGCTTTATGGTCCCGGCTGGCGCAATCGTCCGCTGTCTGACGCCACCGAAGTGCTTTACGCACGGGCACAAGGCGAAATGACTGGCCTTGGTACCACACTGATTGTTGATCCATTTCAGGGAAGTGGCTTTGCTGATCTGGGCCAGCCGGTGCCCGGTCTGGACCACTATGATGCCCGTGGCATGGAATGCGTGCCCTATGACATGGTGCTCTATCTGAAGCGTCTCGGCTCCGGCAATCCCTTTGCCAGCTATGAGGATTTTGCCAAAGCCGTCAGCGCTGAGGACCCGTTTGCAAAAGGCGGCGTGCTGGCTTTCATGAACCATATGCCAGAACTGCTGGAATGCATGGCCGACCCCGAAACACCCCCTTCCATGGAGGCGTTTCTAAAGGTGCGTGAACAGTATCTCTCTATTTTCGATGCAGTGATGGCCAAGTATCAACTGGATGCTCTGGTCTTTCCGCAAATGCGTGATCCCTTGCCGCCACGTGTGGGCGAAGACAGCATTCACGAAACAACAGTGTGCGAAATCAATATCGCCGGTCTTCCGGCCCTGACCATACCGGCGGGACATTATGAGGGTGGCTCACCTTTTAACCTGGTGTTCGTAGGCCCATTGTGGTCAGAAGCCAGGCTTTTGTCTCTCGCGGCTGATTACGAGCAGGCAACCCGCCATCGCAAGGCACCCGATTTGATTTCAGTCGGGGACAAGAGCCCATGAGCAGGACGCGATCTATAGAAATTCCTGCAACCAGCGGCGATAATGACCCGTCGGTATGGAGGGCAAGGAACAGGCATGGCAGAACATCGCTACGAGGAAATTCTGCGTCATCTCCGTGGCGAGGGGCGGATTGCGGTGGCCGTGCTGGCGACTGGATTGAGCGTCTCAGAAGAAACCGTGCGGCGCGATCTGGCCGAGCTGGAGCGGCGCGGCCTGTTGCGCCGGGTGCATGGCGGTGCGGTTCCGCCCCGGCTGGATCAGGAGCAACCACTGATCGAGCGCGGCAAGCACAATATGCGCGGCAAGGCACGGGTGGGCGAGCTTGCCCAGACATTGCTCACCGACGGCATGTCGATTTTTCTCGATACCGGCACAACAACACTGGCTTTTGCCCGTCAGTTGATTGGCAAAAACATTACCGTCACCACCAATTCGCTGGACATCACCCTTTTGCTGGGACAAAGCCTGCCAAGGGTCAATCTGACCCCCGGCACGCTCCGCACCAAGGACAATGCGCTGGTGGGTTACGAAACCATCGCCTATGTCGGGCGCTATTTTTACGACATGGCCTTCATGGGCATTGGCGGCTGCGACATCGCGCTGGGGTGGATGGATTACGAGGAGCACGAATCCACACTCAGGCAGGCCTTGCGCAGTCGCGCCCGACGCCGGGTGATGCTGGCGGATTTTGGCAAATTCGACCGTCAGGCCTATCTGAAAACTTTTGGGCTGGAGGAGCCGCTGACCGTGGTTTGCGACAAGGCACCACCGCCGCATTTCCAGCAGGAATTTGTCCGGCATGAGGTGGACATCCTGCATCCCTGATGGATTGAACGTGCGGCCCGGCCGGGTTGGTGATCTGGTGCGCGCCTTTGCAAGGTTTGGTGCTCTGCCGACAGGTGGCGTTTCCCGACTGTGCGCATCAACGGCTGATGGCGAAGCCCGTGATCACCTGCGGGCGCTGTTGCAACAGGCGGGTGCCGAGATCGCTGTGGATGCGGTTGGCAATCAGTTCGGCCTGTTCCGCTTGGCGAGTAGCCATGATGCACCCTGTGTCATGATTGGCTCCCACCTTGACAGCCAGCCGCGTGGAGGACGCATTGATGGCACCCTTGGCGTGATGGCCGCGCTGGAGATTGGCCAATTGCTGCTGGCTGCAAAACAGCAGGGCCACGGCTTTGAACGGAATTTCTGTCTGGTCAACTGGACCAATGAAGAAGGTGCGCGTTTTCGTCCCAGTCTGCTGGGCAGCGGTGCATTTGCAGGCCATCACTCTGATGATTTTGCTCTGGCCTGCCGGGATGACGCAGGGGTGACACTGCAAGACGCTCTGTCATTGATTGGCTATCGCGGCGCGGATGCGCGCCCTGCCATGCCTGCCTTCTACATCGAACTTCACGCCGAGCAGGGACCGCGACTTGAAACGGCAGGCCGACAGATTGGCCTGGTGACAGGAAACTGGGGCGCTGCCAAACTCGAGCTTGTATTTGAAGGCGTGCAGGCCCACACGGGTCCGACGCCAATGGCGGAACGGCGCGATGCCCTGCTTGCAGCAGCACGCGCCATTGACGCGCTGCGGCGGCTGGCCGATCAGACACCGCAGATGGTGCACACGTCGGTTGGCAGAATGATTGTTGCACCCAATTCCTCCAATGTTGTCGCAGCCAGAGTGGAACTGACCGCCGAAATACGCTCCCCTGACGATGATATTCTGATGGAAGCGGAAAGCGGGTTTCAGCAGACTCTGGATACCATTGCTGAAAACACCCCCGTTGTCCTGCACCGTCCATCGCGGTCGCTACGACGGGCACGCGCCATGCCAGAAACCATGGTGACGTTTCTGGAGATGTGCAGCACAGCCCTTGGCCAACAGCCCATGCGCCTTGATACGGTATCAGGGCATGACGCCCTGAGCCTGATCGGGCTTTGCCAGACCGCTCTGGTGTTCGTGCCAAGCATCGGTGGCATTGCCCACAATGAGGCCGAAGCAACGCATGATGACGATATGGATGCTGGAACCAGCCTGCTGCTGGAAGCCAGCTACCGGCTTTGTTCTGGCATTGAACCGGGCTTCGCTACCCGGCAAAGACACGATGGTGAATGACCATGACACGTTCTGACAAGCTGCTTGATCCAGGTGAGATTGTTCAAGGTGAAATTGCGCAATGGCTCGGGCAGCCATATCTGATGCATCCACCTTTTTCGGCGACAGTCTCCCCCTCACACCATGCCGTCGATGCCGAGACCTGCGTGATTCAAACCCGTGATGGACAGCACCGTTACGTGCTGAAAATCTGGCATGATGATCTTCCTCAACCCCCAGATGGTGCGGCAGTTTTTGCCATGACTCAGGCGGCATCAATGCTTGGCCTTACGCCACAGCCCAGATTATGCCTGAGGAACGGCAACGGCATGGTGATGGATTATCTTGGTGACAACTGGGCACCTGCACGTTTGCACCAATTGAGCACGGGTGATGGCTTTGAGCGGCTTATGTCGGTCAAACGTGCCGTTCACAGCCTTGCCCCCTTCCCTGTCAATCGCAATGTGTTTTCCGACATCCGTGATCTGGCAGCCAAAGCACGGCCCATTGCCATCCATTGGCCGCAGGATGCAGAAGCCATGCTCGCTCTGGCCGATCAACTGGCGCAGGCGATTGCCGCCACAGGCGTTGATCTCGTGCCGGGCCATGCAGATGGAATTGCCTCCAACATCATGCTGGGGCCAGATGGTGCCGTGCAACTGATTGACTTCGATGAGGCCGGCAATGTCGATCCATTGTTTGATCTGGCCGTGGTGGTCAACGAGATTTTTCCGCTCGACACTGCCCGGCACGGGTCCGCTCTGGAAATGCTTGAAGGGCAGGTTCGCCTTTCCTCGAGCGCTCGCCTGACCGCCTATCGTTTTGCCGATGATCTGAAATGGGCACTCTGGGGCCTGTTCATGGATGCTGCATCGCCCCGCCGCAATCTCGAGTTTCTCAAATACGGACAATGGCGCTGGCTTCGTTGCCGTATGGCCACCAGCACCGTCGACTATCAGGAGATGATTCGCCATGTCTGAGCCAAGCCACAGCACTGATACGCCCCTGACGATTGAGCGCGTGCTTGAGCATATTCCAGCATGGAAAGGCCGTATCAGCCAGTTTGCCGCCGTAGGGGGCGGCATCAGCAATTCCAATTGGCGGGTCTGGATTGCGGGCGATTCCAGAAGCTACTTTGTCAAAATTCCCGGACGGGGAACAGAAATGTTTATCAACCGTGCAGTGGCACTTGAGGCCAGTCTGAAAGCAGAGGCTGCTGGCATTGGCCCACGGGTTCTCCAGATTGACGCACCTGAAGGCGTCGAAATTGTCGAATTCGTGGACGGTTACCGCACCGCCTCGAACCGGGATTTTCTACGCGACAGCGTGCGCCTCGCTGTCATTGGGGCCTATCGCAAACTGCATGGCTGCGAACCCCTATCGCAAACCAAAACCGTGTTTGACATGATTGAGGAACATCGTGAACAGATTGCCACGGTCTCGGCCTCCATGCCGGATGCAACAAACGGCCTGATCACCGCTTACGGCCAGGCGCGGCAGGCGCTGGAGGCCGCGGGCCTCGATTTCGTTCCTTGCTTCAATGATCCGATGCCCGGAAATTTCCTGCTCAGCCCCACCGATCATCTGGTGTTGATTGATTATGAATATTCGTCAAACAACGACCGCTGCTATGACCTTGGGGCCTGGAGCACCGAAATGTTTTTCGATACCGACACCGAGGCGGCGATGATCGAAGCCTATTTCGGTACATTTGATCCGCGAATGATGAACCGGGTCACGGTTTACAAGGCCCTGGCCGACATCAAATGGGCGCTTTGGTCCATGCTGCAAAATAAAATCTCACTGCTGGAGTTTGATTTCAGCAAATATGGATTGTGGAAACTGTTGCGTGCCCGATCCATCATTGAGCGGCCAGACTGGCAAAGCACGCTCTCACGGCTGTAATGTCATGGGTATACACTCGATTTCTTTGTTTTCGTTTGTCTTTTCGACAAAACCGGAGCTGTCGCCGTTCACGACACCTCATATTGTCCCGCCAGAGCATTGGAAATCTGAGCGGCAAACCGGGCGGCGGCAACAGGGAGAGTGCGCCCCTTGAGTTGCCCCATATAGAGCACGCCTGCGGGCACATCGCGCTTGTCGAGCGGGCGAGCGATAAAGTCGCTGGTCATTTTATGGTCCACCAGGCCGATCGGAATCTGGAACGTCACAATGTTTTCGGCAACCGCATGGTTCCGCAAGAACTCGAAACTGTCAGACAGGACCACAGGCTCAAAACGCAACGACGATGATTGCACAGCAATATCGAGCAGGTGCCGCACACCATATTGGGCCGTTGGCAGCGAAATCGGATATTTCAAACAATCACTCAGGCGCACCACCTCCTTTGCTGCCAAAGGATGGGTTGGAGCCATAACGGCGTGTACGGGCTGATAGACCCGCATCAAGGTCAGGAAATCAGCCAGACGCGCGGGTTCAAACACAATCGCCAGATCGGCGGTATGATCCAGCAGGGCCTGCTCGGCAGCCTGGCGGTCGCGCAGATGCACGCCAAAGGTGACGTTGGGGTGATCCTTGCGATAGAGCGCAATCTGGCCTGGCAGAAAATAGGGCAAAAGCGCCTGACTGCAAGCGATGGACACATGACCACGGCGCACACCCGACAGATCGGCAATCTGGGATTTGACCCGCTCCATATCCGAAAGCTGATTGCGGATGTGGTGAATGAGAATCTCACCGGCGCTGGAAAGCCTGACCCCATGGGCGAGACGCTCGAAAATCGGCACGCCCAGCTCTTCCTCCATCGCCAGAATGCGGCGGTTGAGAGCCGTGGAGGTGATGGCGAGTGTTTCGGCGGCTTTGCGGATCGAGCCTGCTTTGACAACCGCATCGATATAGCGAAGCGAGGTGAGATGGCGCATGAGTTCCCCTTTTTACGCTGCTGCATTTTTTGCATCGGCTTTGGCAAAACTTAGCACAAGACAGAAGCGCTCGCATTTGAATTACTAGGTGCCAAAGCGGGAGGCTCCAGCGGACAAGAAGAGGCCCCCCACAAAGATCAACCAAATCTCGTCACCACGCCTGAGGGGAACTTTTCCATGAGCAATTTTCGGATACCAAGCCGTCGCCAGTTCCTGCGCAATTCTGCGGGGCTTTCAACCCTTGTTGCTGCAAACAGCCTTCTTCCATTCAACGCTGCAAAAGCCGCCAACCTCACGGTTGGCTTTATCTATGTCGGACCAAAAGATGATTACGGCTATAACCAGTCCCACGCGGAAGGGGCGGCCGCCGTCAAGGCCATGGCCGGTGTGACCGTCGTTGAAGAGGAACGGGTGCCCGAGACGGTTGATGTGCAAAAGACCATGGAGAGCATGATCAGTTTTGATGGCGCTTCACTCTTGTTTCCAACCTCGTTCGGCTATTTCGACCCTCATATTCTCACCATGGCCCCGAAATATCCAAAAGTGCGGTTTGAGCATTGCGGTGGCCTTTGGACACCGGACAAGCCCAAAAATGTCGGCTCCTATTTTGGCTATATCTGCATGGGCCAATATCTCAATGGCGTGGTGGCGGGCCACATGACCAAGAGCAAGAAGATTGGCTTTGTGGCCGCAAAGCCTATTCCGCAGGTTTTGCTCAACATCAATTCCTTCCTGATTGGCGCACGCTCCGTCGATCCCACAATCACCTGTCAGGTGATCTTCACTGGCGAGTGGTCGCTGGCGGTCAAGGAAGCAGAAGCCACCAATGCTCTGGCCGATCAGGGCATAGACGTGATCACCTGCCATGTGGACAGTCCCAAGGTGGTGATGGAAACCGGGGCAGGCCGCGGCATGTATCTGTGCGGCTACCACGCCAATCAAAGCGCCCTTGCACCGGACAAATACCTGACTGGTGCCGAGTGGAACTGGAGCAAGGTCTACACCGATATGGTCAAAGCCACGCTCTCCGGCGGTCAAATCGACAATTTTGTACGTGGTGGTCTGGCTGAAGGCTTTGTGAAAATGAGCCCGCTTGGCCCGGCTGTCACTGATGCCGCCCGCAAGCAGTTTGAGGCCACCCAAACTGAAATTCTGAAAGGTGGTTATGCCGTCATCAAAGGGCCAATGAAGGACAACAAGGGCAATGTGATTGCAACTGCGGGTCAGTCTTTCGTGGAAACCGACGTGAAGCTGGAAAGCATGAATTATCTGGTGGAAGGCGTGGTCGGATCGACATCCTGAGCATGGTTGATGGAAGGGGGCAGCTATGAGCGTGCAGACGGATCTTGCAATCGGTGTCGTTGCAAAAGACAATATGTCGATGAATGACGCCTATGACACGCTGGAAGCCGTACTGCTCCCGATTGCTGCTCTTTTGGCCGGACTGATTGTGTTTTCCATCTTTCTGCTGACAATCGGCAAGTCACCCATCACCTTTTACGCTCTTGTCTACAAAGCAGGCTTTGGCACCGCCTTTTCATGGACAAACACCCTTGCCCGCGCGGCACCGCTGCTTCTGGCGGCGCTGTGTGTGGCGCTTCCGGCGCGCCTTGGCCTCGTGGTCATCGGCGGTGAGGGAGCAATCGTGCTGGGCGGTGTCGCGGCGGGTGCCGCCAGCATGATTGCCCCAACGCTTCCCGGCCCTGTTGGCATAGTATTTATGGCTCTTGCCGGTGCTTTGGCTGGAGGGGTATGGATTGGTGCAGTGGGTGCGCTTCGCCATTATCGTGGTGTGAATGAAACCATTGCCAGCCTGCTGATGGCCTATATTGCCATCGCCATCATGAACCATCTGGTGGAAGGCCCGCTGCGCGATCCCGCAAGTCTCAACAAGCCCTCCACCACACCCTTGCCCGATGCCTATCGCGTTGGTGAGCTTCCGGGCCTTGGTGTTCATTGGGGCCTGGCAGTGGGCATTGTTGCCTGCATTCTCTGCTGGGTGCTGATTGAGCGCACGACATGGGGTTTTGCCGCCCGCATTGTTGGCGGCAATGTGCGGGCAGCGCAGGTGCAGGGCTTGCCCACCGGCCTGTTGATCGTCGGGTTTGCCGCTGTCGGTGGTGCGTTTGCAGGTCTCGCGGGCATGTTTGAAGTGGCTGCGGTGCATGGCTCTGCCAATGCCTCGCTGGCGGCGGGCTATGGCTATACCGGGATTCTGATCGCCTTTCTGGCCCGCCACAACGGCCTTGCCATCATTCCCTCAGCCATCCTGTTTGCAGGCTTTGAAGCCTCCAGCGGCTTGGTGCAACGGCGGCTGGAACTGCCGGATGCGACGATTGTGGTGTTCGAGGGCATGATTTTCATCATGATCCTGCTGTCCGACAGTCTCCGTGATCGCATCAATGTCCGAACACGTCTCAAGGGGAGGTCGCAGCCATGACAGATATTGGCGTTTGGGGCGTTCCGCTGGCCATTCTCGGTGGTGCCATCCGCGTGTCCACCCCTTTTATTTTTGTCAGCGTCGGGGAATGCCTCACAGAACGCTCTGGCCGTATCAATCTGGGCCTTGAAGGCATCCTGATCTTCGGTGCCATGAGCGGTTACGCCGTGTCTTATCACACAGGTTCGGCTTGGGTCGGTACGCTGGCGGCAGGTTTTTGTGGTCTGTTGTTTGGCCTTTTCCACGGCTGGATCTGCAAATTACCCAAGGTCAATGACATTGCCATTGGCTTTGCCCTGATGATCTTTGGTTCCGGCCTCGCCTTCTCTTTCGGCAAGCCCTATGTGCAACCAACCGCGCCGCATCTGCCCGCCATTCCCTTTGGCTGGTGGTCGGATATTGCGCAGGTGCAGGCCGCCCTCAATATCAATGTGCTGTTTCTGCTGGGAATTGTCATTGCCTTTGCCACGGCTTGGATGCTGAAAAACACCCGTGTGGGCCTGACCATCCGCGTGGTGGGCGATAGTGCCGATGCGGCCCGCGCCCTTGGTATCAATGTCGACCGGGTGCGTCTGTGGTCCACTGCGGCAGGTGGAGCTTTGGCCGGAATTGGCGGGGCCTATCTCTCGCTCTATTATCCCGGCAGCTGGAACGAGGGCATTTCATCCGGCCAAGGCCTGATGGCTGTGGCGCTGGTGATTTTTGCCCGCTGGAACCCGATTTACTGCCTCTATGCCTCGCTGCTGTTTGGCGGTGCGGGCGCGCTTGGCCCGGCGCTGCAATCCATCGGCATCAGTCAGGGCTACTATCTGTTTTATGCGGCCCCCTATGTTCTGACGCTTGGACTGTTGATTGCAACCAGTTCGCCCACGCGCCAGCTCACAGCAGCCCCCGGCGAACTCAGCATTACCAAATAAAAGGCATCGATATGACAACCGTACACGCGGACCCCTACCTTTGGCCTTACAACGGCGATTTGCGCCCAGAGAATACCGCGCTGATCATCATCGACATGCAGACCGATTTTTGCGGCATCGGTGGCTATGTCGATAAAATGGGCTATGATCTCAGCCTGACCCGCGCGCCGATTGAGCCGATAAAGACAGCTCTCACTGCCATGCGAGCCAAGGGCTACCATATCATTCACACCCGCGAGGGTCATCGCCCGGACCTGTCGGACCTTCCGCCCAACAAGCGCTGGCGCTCACAGCAGATTGGTGCAGGCATTGGTGATTCTGGTCCTTGCGGGCGCATTCTGGTGCGCGGCGAACCGGGCTGGGAGATTATTAATGAGCTTGCGCCGCTCCCCGGCGAGGTGATCATTGACAAGCCCGGAAAAGGCTCGTTTTGCGCCACCGATCTGGAATTGATCCTGCGCACACGCGGCATTGAAAACCTGATTTTGACCGGCATCACCACCGATGTCTGCGTGCATACCACGATGCGCGAGGCCAATGACCGGGGCTTTGAATGCCTGCTGCTGGAAGATTGCTGTGGTGCCACGGATCACGGCAATCATCTGGCGGCGATCAAGATGGTCAAGATGCAGGGCGGCGTGTTTGGCGCGGTTGCCTCCTCCGGCCAACTTGTGAGTGCCCTGCCATGAGAGTGCCGCCGCAAAAACACGGAAATCCAGATCACGCCATTGGCCTCTCAACAGTGGGCATGACCATGCGGTTTGGCAATTTTACCGCCCTGCATGATGTGTCGATCACCATTGCGCCCGGCTCATTCCATGTGCTGCTGGGCGAAAATGGGGCTGGAAAATCAACACTGGTCAAATGCATGATGGGTTTTTACCGCCCCACCGAAGGGCAGATGATTGTCGATCGCCGCGAGGTGGATATTCCCGACCCCCGCGCCGCCCATGATTTGGGCATGGGCATGGTCTATCAACATTTCACGCTGGTGCCGTCGTTGACGGCGGCGGAAAATCTGGTGATCAGCCGGGCTGATGCGCCCGCCCGCATTCATTGGGCAAGGGAAAGGGAAGCACTCGACGTCTTTATGACGGACATGCCTTTCAAGGTGCCGCTCAATATTCCAGTGGGCCGCTTGGCGGCAGGCGAAAAGCAAAAGCTGGAATTGCTGAAACAGCTCTATCTCGGACGGCGGTTTCTCATTCTGGATGAACCAACCTCGGTGCTGACGCCCGCAGAAGCCGATGAAGTGCTGGGCATGGTGCGCGGTCTCACCACATCCGGCCAACTCACCTGCCTGATGATTTCGCACAAATTCCGCGAGGTCACGGCCTTTGCCGACGAGGTTTCCGTGTTGCGCCGGGGCGAGCATGTGGGCGGCGGCAAGGCCAAGGATCTGACGCCCGCGGATATGGCGGCGATGATGATTGGCGAAAAGGAATTGATCCGCCCGGCGGCACGGGTTGCCATGGAGAATGCCCCTGTGGTGTTGCAGGTAACAGGCGTGGAAGCCCCGGATCGGTCCGGGCTGAAATCCATCAATATTGCTGATCTCCACGTCAAATCCGGCGAAATTCTCGGCATAGCCGGGGTGTCCGGCAATGGGCAGATGGAATTGATGGAGATTTTGACCGGCCAACGTGTGCCGCAAAAGGGTGACATTCGCATTCAAAACACGCCCTATCAGGCCAGCCGGGCGCAGGCGCGGCAGTTCAACGTGCGCTATCTGCCGGAGGAGCCGCTTAAAAATGCCTGTGCACCCCGGATGACGGTTGCCGAAAATATCTTCTTTCGCAATTTCGACTTTCAAAATGACAGTCCCCGCTTCTGGCTCGACCGTGGGCGGATGGTTGAGCAAGCCAGCAAACGGGTGGATGAATACAAGATCAAAACGGCATCTCTCTCGTCACCAATGGCTTCGCTGTCTGGCGGCAATGTCCAGCGGGCGGTGCTGGCCCGAGAATTGAGCGGCACGGTCGATCTGTTGATCATTGCCAATCCCTGCTTTGGTCTCGATTTTTCCGCCGTGGCCGAAATCCGCGCACGCATCATGGCAGCCCGCAACAGCGGCACGGCGATGTTGCTGATCAGCGAGGATCTGGATGAAATTCTGGAGCTTTCCGATCGTGTTCTGGTGATGTCGGATGGGCAGATTGTCTATGAGACGCTCGCTACCACGGCCAAAACAGCAGAGATTGGAAAACACATGGCGGGGCATCATTGATGAGACAGATAAAAGCCGAACCCTTTGATTTTCCACTGGACCTTGCCCATCTCGGCCTGATTGTCATTGATATGCAGCGCGATTTTGTCGAGCCGGGCGGCTTTGGCGAAAGCCTTGGCAACAATGTTGCCCTGTTGCAGGCCATTGTGCCCACCACCGCGCGGTTGCTGGCCGGGTTTCGCAAAGCGGGCCTCACCATCATTCATACACGCGAATGCCATCGACCCGATCTTGCCGACTGCCCGCCTGCAAAACGTGCACGTGGCAATCCGTCGCTCAGAATTGGCGACCCCGGCCCCATGGGGCGAGTGCTTGTTGCGGGTGAGCCGGGGGCTGACATCATCCCGGAGCTTTTTCCTTTGCCAGGGGAGATCGTCATCGACAAACCGGGCAAGGGTGCGTTTTACGCAACTGAACTGGGTGATATTTTAAAGGCGAAGGACATCCGCCAACTGGTGTTTGCAGGTGTGACAACGGAAGTCTGCGTGCAAACCACCATGCGCGAGGCCAATGACCGGGGCTTTGAGTGCCTGCTGGCGACGGACGCCACGGAAAGCTATTTTCCGCATTTCAAACAGGCCACCATCGAGATGATAACGGCTCAATCCGCCATTGTTGGCTGGACAACCACCACCGACCTTATTCTGGATGCGCTCAATGACTGAACCATGGACGATTGCCGCGTTTTTGCCCGATCGCTGGCGGGAATGCGAATTTGAATATTTCCGCGAGGGCGTGGAAATCTGCCGCCTTGTCAAAGGCGAGCCAGAGCTGGCGCTGTTGCGCTACGCGCCGGGTGCAGGCGTGCCGCGCCATTTGCATCAGGGATTGGAAACCATTCTGGTGCTGGAAGGCTCGCAGAGTGATGAGTTTGGCCATTACGGCACTGGCTCCATTGTCGCCAATCCGGCAGGCACCATTCATTCGGTGACATCCGAAGAGGGTTGCGTTGTGCTGATCCAATGGACAAAACCCGTCAAGATACTCTGAAACGGGGATTGGCCATGCATCGCAGACCGATGTTTGCAGATCAAGTGCAAAGCATAATTGTTAGCTTGATGCCAGTTTCAAGCATTACGAAAAGCTCAGGACATGATTAATCCGCCATCCACATTGATGGTCTGGCCCGTGATATAGGCGGCATCATCGCTGGCGAGGAAGGTCACGAGGCCTGCCACATCCTCGCCGCTGCCTGCCCGCTTCATGGGGATGCCTTCAACCCATTCTTTCATCAATTCGCCGGGGGCATAATTGCCCAGCAGCTTGCCCCACGCCTGATCATTATAGGCCCACATATCCGTCTCGATAATGCCGGGGCAAAAGGCGTTGACGGTGATGTTGTCCGTGGCAACCTCTTTGGCAAGGCTCTGGGTGATGCCCACCACGCCCATTTTCGACGCGGCATAGTGGGGGGTGTAGATAAAGCCGTCGCGGGCTTGGCCAGAGGCCGTATTGATAATCCGCCCACCGCGCCCGTGCTTGCGCATACGTTTTATGGCTTCCTGTGCGCAGAGAAAAACGCCCTTGGTGTTGACGGCCATAACCTTGTCCCACTCGACTTCGGTCATATCCTCAATGCGGGCAATGGTGATGACGCCCGCATTTTGGATGGACACATCAACCGAGCCAAACGCAGTTTCAGCGGCATCAAACAGCGCGATGACACTGGCTTTATCGGTCACATCGCCAACAAAGCCAATGGCTTTGCCGCCCTCCGCCTTGATCTGATCGGCCACCGCATACACCTGCTCTTCATTGGAAGACAGCACGAGATTGGCACCCTCACGGGCAAAACGCCGCGCAATCGCAGCCCCAATGCCGCGACTGCCTCCGGTGATCACCACAGTCTTGTTGTCAAAGCGGGTCATGGTCTTTGCTCCTCAGATGAATGGGCGTTTATCTGTTGTTTCAGCGGGGATATTGGGCTTCGCACCCCCTCATCCGGCTGCCGCCACCTTCTCCCCGCTGGGGAGAAGAGACATTATCATCACACTCCGCGCACTTGATTTACCAGCAGCAGAAACCGCCATCGACCAAGAGATCAACGCCCGTGACAAAGCTGGCCGCATCCGACAGCAGAAACACCGCAGGCCCGACCATTTCATCCACATTGGCCATGCGCTGCATCGGTGTCTGTTCTTCAAAAAGCTTGGTTTGATGCACCATTTCCGCACGCGTGTTCATCGGCGTGGCCGTATAGCCCGGCGAGATGGTGTTGACGCGAATGCCGCGCCCCACCCATTCCATCGCCATGGATTTCGACATGTGGATGACGCCCGCCTTGGACGCATTATAATGGCATTGGCTGAGGCCCCGATTGACGATCACGCCCGACATGGAGGCAATATTCACAATCGCGCCGCGCCCATGCTTGAGCATGGCATTGGCTTCAGCCTGGCAGGAGAGGAAAATGCCCTTGAGGTTGATGTCCATCAGGGTCTGATACTGATCTTCTTCCATCTCTTCTGCCGGATTGGCATTGGCGATGCCTGCGGCATTGACGGCCAACGAGAGCGCGCCAAGCTCGGCTTCCGTGCGGGCAACGGCGTCAATCAAGGATACCTTATGGGTGACATCGGCAGCAATCTGGATGGATTTCCGGCCCGCCTTTGTAATGAAATCAGCCGTATTGGCCAAGCCATCATCCTGCCGGCGATCCACCAGCGCCACATCGGCCCCGCACTGGGCAAGGCCCATGGCAATGCGCTGACCAATGCCGCTGCCTGCGCCCGTAACAAAGGCAACCTGACCGGAAAGATCGAAAAGCTTGGGCGCGTTGAGAGTGATGTCAGTCATCGCTCTTCCTTTCTCTGTTAAATCAATTCTGTTTTTTAGGGTCGTTGAGATTTGGGGCTGGAGGTGGCGAAAACGGTAATTTCCGAGAACCGGAGCGGAGCGTACTCAAGGTACGTGAGCACCGGATCGCAGGAAATTGCTGTTTGCAGCCGCTCCAGACCCGAATATCGACGACCCTATTGGGTCGCCAACTCCATGACGGATACATCATTGGCTTCGCTGCGATTGAGAATGCCGGTCTGCTTGCCTTGCGCCAGCACCATGATGCGGTTGGAAACGCCGAGGATTTCCTCAAGGTCGGAGCTGACGACAATCACCGCCACGCCGCTTTTGGCGAGGCCAACAATGATGTCATAAATCCCGGCCCGCGCCCCCACATCAATGCCACGGGTTGGCTCATCGAGAACCACCACGCGCGGATTCCGGGTCAGCCATTTGGCAATCACCACCTTTTGCTGATTGCCGCCAGAAAGGTCCGACGCCAGTTGATCGGAGCGGCCCTTGACGCCAAAGGCTTTGATGGCCGCATCGGCAAAGCGGCGCTTCATGGCAGGCATGAGCCAGCGGCTGCCCATTTTATCCAGATTGGCGTAGATGATGTTTTCGCCAATCCGGTGGCTGACCACCAGACCTTGATCCTTGCGATCTTCCGGCACCATGACAATGCCCTTGGCAATCGCATCCTTGGGGCTTTTCAGCGAAAGCTGCTCACCATTCAAAACAACTGTGCCAGAGCGCACTGGATCAGCCCCGGCAATGGCCCGCACCAGTTCTGTGCGGCCTGCGCCAATCAGCCCGGCAATGCCGAAAATCTCGCCTGCCTTTACCTCAAAGCTGACATCGTTGAACGCGCCCTCCACAGAGGTGAGGCCCTCCACTTTCAACACGGTTTTGGTGGTGGGTTCTGGCACCGTTGGAAACAGCCGATCCAGTGAGCGGCCCACCATGCTTTCGACAATGGTGCGCACTGGCGTTGCGCTATCAGCAAAATCCTGCACGCGCTCGCCATCGCGCAGCACCACAATGCGATCCGTGATGCGTTTGATCTCATCCATGCGATGCGAAATGTAAATAATACCAACGCCCTCAGAGCGCAGCTTGCGCACCTGCTCGAACAGCGCTTCGGTTTCAGCACCGCCAAGAGCTGCCGTTGGCTCATCGAGAATGAGCAATTTGGCATTGAGCGCCAAGGCTTTGGCAATTTCGATCAATTGTTGATTGGCGGTGGAAAGACCACCAACTTTGCGAGTGGCGGGAATATGCAGATTGAGCCGCGAGAGCTGCTCCTGCGCCCGGCGCACCATCTGGGCGCGGTCCACCACGCCGTTTTTCATCGGCCAGCGACCAATGAAGACATTTTCGGCAATCGACAATTCCGGCAGCAGCTTGAGTTCCTGATGGATCAGCACCACGCCCTTATCGATGGCCTCGCGGGGAGAAGCCGGGGCATAATCCTGCCCCAGCCATGTCATGGACCCTTCAGACGGCGCGCGCGACCCGGCAATAATCCCGGACAAGGTAGACTTGCCCGCACCATTTTCGCCCAAAAGTGCAACAACCTCGCCTGCATGGACATCAAGGCTGACATTTTTCAGCACCTCAAGCTTGCCGTAGCGCTTGGAGATGCCCTTGAGGGAAAGAACCGGATCTGTCATCGCGCACCCGCCTTCTAAATGGATTGCTTACGGATGGTTGGCGATAAAGCCAGCGACATTGTCCTTGGTGGTCAAGGTCGCATCCTGAAGCTGCTCGGCAGGGACTTTTTCGCCAGCAACAATCTTCACAGCCATTTCCACAGCCAAACGGCCCATTTTCTGGGTCTGCTGAGTGGCGGTCACGTCAAACACGCCGTTTTTCAGGGCTTCGAGCGCTGCCGTATCACCATCAAAACCGCCCAGAGCGATTTTCTGCGATGGGTTGGCAACCTTGATGGCCTGTGCCGCGCCAAGTGCCAGACCGTCAGCCTGCGCGAACACAATGTTCACGTCAGGGTGGGCCTGCAACATGTTCTGCATGATCTGGAAGCCTTCATCCTGGCTCCACAGGTTGGACCATTGCTCGGCAACAATCTTCACGCCGGGGTTGGCCTTGACGGCCTCCATGCAGCCCTTGGTGCGATCCACTTCCGGCGTGGTGCCCTTCTGGCCATGGATGATGACCATATTGCCCTTGCCGCCAGCCTGCTTGATGATGTGCTCGCACACGGCCTTGGCAGAAGAGACGGAATTGGTGGCAATGAAGGTATCGCCCGGAGCACCTTCCGCGTTGCGGTCCACGTTGATGACGGGAACTTTGGCGGTGTGGGCAAGCTTGACAGGAACGGTCGCCGCAGCAGCACCAGCCGGGATATAGATCAACGCATCAATGTTTTGCGTCAGAAGATCCTGCACCTGATTAACCTGCGTCGGGCCATCGCCCTTGGCATCCACAGTCACCACTTCAATGCCGCGCTTTTTGGCTTCGGCCTCAACGGATTGCTTGATCTGGTTGAAGAAATTGGCCTGCAAATTGGCCACAGCCAGACCAATCTTCTTCACTTCTTTGGCCTGAGCGGCACTCAACGACAGGGCAAGGGCAGCTGCCGATGTCAGCAACAAACGGGAAAGTTTCATGCGTTCCTCCATAGATTAAACCTGACCATCGGTACGTCCTCCGCCCTCAGGCCCCCAAACCGCTCCAAGCATGTGGCGCGGAATTATGCAGGGACAGCCTCCGCTGCTGCCCCATCCATCGTTACGCCCTGCGGCGACGAAGCGTTTCAGCGCCAACGGCCAGCACAATGACCACACCAATGATCACCTGCTGCACGAAGGGCGAAACGTTGAGAAGATTAAGACCATTGCGCAGCACACCGATAATCAGCACACCAATCAACGTGCCGCCGATGCTGCCGGAACCGCCGGACAGCGACGTGCCACCAATCACCACAGCGGCAATGGTATCCAGCTCATAGCCAAAGCCGCTGGAAGGCTGCACCGAGTCCAGACGTGCCGCCAGCACAATGCCCGCAAGACCGGCCAGCACCGCGCAGGCCACATAAACGGCGATGGTCACGACATGCACCTTGATGCCTGCCAGACGCGCCACTTCCGGGTTACCGCCCACGGCATAGAGCATACGGCCTTCGGAGCGGAATTGCAGAAACACCCATGCAGCGGCAACCACAATCAGCATCAGAAACACCGTGGCCGTCAGCACGCCAAAATGCCGGTCAATCGCCAGCATCATGAACCAATCGGGAAAGCCGACAATCTGCTGGCCATCAGTGATCATATTGGCCACGCCACGCGCCGCCGACATCATCGCAAGCGTGGCAATAAAGGCCGGAACACGGAAAGCCGTGACCATAATGCCCACCAAAAGCCCGCTAAAGCCCGAGACAATCAGCGCCAGCACAATGGCCGCACCCATGGGCAGGCCCGCGACATTAGCCGTCCAGCCCATCACCATCATGGAAAGCGCCAGCACTGAGCCGACCGACAGATCAATACCGCCAATGAGAATGACGAAGGTCATGCCAACCGCCATGATGCCCAAAACGGTAATTTGATCGAGAATATTCAGACCGTTGCGAACAGACAGAAACGTGTCCGTTCCAATGCTGAGGAAGATGCAGAGCGCGATCAATCCAATCAGGGGGCCAGTCGCGCCACTCAGGCGTGACAACAGACCCATTGACGTGCGGCTGTGTTCTTTAACGTCAAGCGCAACCATGATTTCTCCCTCACCCATCACTCTTCTCTTGCATTGACACCCTGAGAGGGTGATTTCCTCCACGCAAGAATAAATATGCACAATTGTTGTAAAATTCATTACCAAGCCAAAATCCAACTGTCAACGATGAAGTTCAGCCTGCAATGTATCGATCCGAACAGAGCCAGCAGGTGATTTGAGGTAAACCACGCATAAACAAAACGATAGCACCCAAAACCATGCAAAAAGCGAAAGCGCCAACACACGAACACATGCGACAGAGCGAGTTATTTCAGCAAACACCCTTGACTAACACCAGCTTTGTGCAAAAATATCTTTATGTGCATATTTATTCAGTGAGGATTAAATGCAGCCGAAAGAGCTCGAGCTTATTGCGCGACAGATCCGTCTGCGCGACCTGCAAGCGGTGTATGAGGCCGGTGCGGGTCATATTGGTGGGGAAATGTCGGTGATCGACATTCTCACCGCTCTGTATTTTCGCACACTTCGGGTCTGGCCCGATCAGCCAAAACACCCGGAGCGGGATCGCTTTGTGCTGTCCAAGGGCCATACGGCCTGTGCGCTCTATGTGGTGCTGGCCAAGCGCGGCTTTTTCCCGGAAGAGGAGGTATCCACCTTCCTCAAGCCCTATTCGCGCCTGAATGGCCACCCCAATTGCAACAAAGTTCCGGGTGTGGAGACCAACACCGGGCCGCTGGGCCACGGCCTGCCGGTGGCGGTTGGCATGGCCAAGGCGGCAAAGCTCTCGGGTGCCAGCTACCACACCTATGTGATTACTGGCGACGGCGAAATGCAGGAAGGCTCCAACTGGGAAGCCATCATGGCGGCGGCGCAATTTGGCTTGAATAATCTCACGCTGATTATCGACCACAACCGCTTCCAGCAGGGGGCAGCGCTTTCAGATACCAACAACATTGCGCCCTTGCGCCCCAAGCTGGAGGCTTTCGGCTGGGATGTAAGTGAAATCAACGGAAATGTGATGGCGGAAATTGTGCCCGCACTGGAGCATCGCAGCAGCAAGCCCCATTGCATTGTTGCCCATACCAACAAGGGCCACGGCATTTCCTTCATGCAGGACACCGTGGATTGGCACCATAAAGTGCCCAACAAGCAACAATATGAAATTGCCCTGAAAGAATTGTCGGAGGCTGTCGAATGAACGCGCCTGTTTTATCTCCCAAATTACACGATTGCCGCGATGCGTTTGCAGAGACATTGGAGCGTTTGGCCGCAGAAAACGACACGGTTGTTGCGGTGTGCAACGACAGTGTCGGCTCCTCCAAGCTCGGCGGTTTCAAGACAAAATTTCCAGAACGGCTGATCAATGTCGGCATTGCCGAGCAAAACATGGTGGGCGTGGGTGCGGGCCTTGCCAATGGCGGCCGCCTGCCCTTTGTCTGCGCGGCCTCGCCCTTTCTCACCGGGCGGGCACTGGAGCAGATCAAAGCTGACATTTCCTATTCCAACGCCAATGTGAAGCTGGTCGGCATTTCGTCAGGCATGGCTTACGGAGAACTGGGACCAACCCACCATTCCATTGAGGATTTCGCCTGGATGCGGGTGTTGCCCAACCTTCCCGTGATTGCTCCTTGCGACCGGATTGAAACGGCAGCAGCGATAGAATGGGCAGCAAGCTACGCTGGTCCATGCTTCCTGCGGCTATCGCGGGTTGGCGTTCCTGATCTTTTGCCGGAAGGCCATCAATATGTACTGGGCAAGGCCAACACCTTGCGCGACGGCGCGGATGTGACGCTGATTGCAAACGGCACCCTCACCCATCGGATGATGAAGGCTGCTGATATTCTCGCAGGCCTTGGCATTTCCGCACGGGTGCTGAATATGGCAACGGTTCGGCCCATTGATGAGGAGGCGATTATCGCTGCTGCGAAAGAAACCGGCGCGATTGTGACGGCTGAGGAGCATTCGGTGTTTGGCGGGCTTGGCTCTGCTGTGGCCGAAGTGGTGGTGGATCATGCACCCGTGCCGATGAAGCGCCTTGGCGTTCCCGGCATTTTTGCGCCCACAGGCTCTGCGGAGTTTTTACTGGATGAGTTCGGCATGAGCCCGGCAGCCATTGCGGATGCGGCACAAGCGTTGATCCGGCGGAAGTAAGAGTGCTTTGAGCGGCAGAGCCAGAGTACCCCCTCATCCGGCTGCCGCCACCTTCTCCCCGCTGGGGAGAAGAGACCAAGCTGAAAGCACCGCACCTCCATTTGATGTGGAGCGAAAGGTTGCCCCAAATCTCTTCTCCCCAGCGGGGAGAAGGTCCCGGCAGGGGGATGAGGGGGCAAGCGGCATAGAAAAACGATAACCTGCTTTTTTAAAATCTCGGGAGACCCCACCCCATGCGCACCATTCTGGCCATTGACCAAGGCACCACCAATTCCAAGGCCATTCTGGTTTCACACACCGGCGAAATTCTGGCCCGGGGTTCCTCTCCGGTCGGCATCACCTACCCGCAATCCGGCTGGGTGGAGCAAGACCCGAATCGCGTTTGGCAATCGGTTCTGGAAGCCATCGCCGCCTGCCTCGCCAACGCTCCCGCAGCAAAGGTCGAGGCCATCGCCATTTCCAATCAGCGCGAATCCGTCACCATATGGGATGCAGACACCGGCTTATCGCTTGGCCCGGTGGTGAGCTGGCAATGCCGACGCACCGCACTGGTGTGCGCCGCTCTGACCGATGCAGGCCACTTGCCCCGCGTGCAAGCCATCACTGGTCTGCCGCTGGACCCGATGTTTCCCGGCCCGAAAATCCGCTGGCTACTGGACAGGGCACCGAAGGGCAAAAAGCTTCGGGTTGGCACCATCGATAGCTGGCTGATCCATTGCCTCACGGCTGGCAAAACCCACGCCTGCGACGCCTCCAACGCCGCCCGCAGCCAATTGCTGGACCTGAAAACCCACAGCTGGAGCGATGAGCTTTGCAGCATTTTCGGCGTCGATAAGTCGGTTTTGCCGCAGGTGCTAAACAGCTCCGATGATTTCGGCACCACACTCAACGTTCCCGGCATTGCGGACGGCACCCCGATCCGGGCCGCGATTGGCGATAGTCATGCCGCCTTGTTTGGCCATGGAGCTTTTAACCCTGGCGACGGCAAAGTCACCTTTGGCACCGGCTCATCGGTGATGACCACCCTGCCCGATTTTATCGCACCAGAGCGCGGCATTACCACCACCGTCGCATGGCGGCTGAACGGCAAGCCAACTTATGCATTTGAGGGCAATATTCTGGTCTCTGCCGCAAGCCTGCCGTGGATGACCGAAATTCTGGGGCTGCCCGATGTGAGCGCCCTCGTGGACCTCGCCGCCACCGCCACACCCGACGGCCCCGGCTTTGTGCCCGCCTTTGTTGGCCTCGGTGCACCCTATTGGGATTCTGAGGCGCGGGCGCTGTTTTCGCACATCAACTTCAGCACCACCCGCGCCCAGATGGCCCGTGCCGTCACCGATTCCATCGCCTGTCAGGTCCATGATGTGTTTGCCGCCATGAAAAGCCAGACTGGGGGCGAGTTTGGTGCGCTCTATGTGGATGGTGGCCCCAGCCAGAACCGGTTTTTGATGCAATGTGTTGCTGATCTTCTTGGTCATCCGGTTATTCAATGTGAAGCGCCGGAAACATCCGCCCTTGGTGCCGCCTATCTGGCGGGGCTCTCCTTGGGTATATGGCCCGATCTCGCCGCCATTTCCGCGCTGCCAAAAGCCAACCGGACGATCTATCCACAAACGCAAGGTGTGCAAGAGCGTCTCAACACGTGGCAAGATGCAATTGCCCGCTCGACCTTTGTCTATTCTCCCGATAAAGGTGAATAATAATTCACACTCGGAGCAAGCATGGGACGGCTGAACGAACTCCGCCTGATTTCTCGCGTGGCGCAGATGTATCACATCGAAGGCAAACGGCAGGCGGACATTGCGCAACACCTGCGCCTGTCGCAAGCCACCGTGTCGCGGATGCTGAAGCGGGCCGAGGCTGAGGACATTGTCCGCACCACGGTGATACCGCCTGTGGGCACCTATAGCGATCTGGAAAGCGCGCTGCGCGAACGCTTCAACCTGCCGGAAGCCGTGGTGGTGGATTGTTCGGAAGACCGCGACGGTGCCATCATGGCCCGCATTGGTGAGGCGGCGGCGCATTTGCTGGAAGTGACCTTGGCCCCCGGCGAAATCATCGGCGTTTCCAGCTGGAGCCAGACCATTTTCAAAATGGTTGAGAATATTCATCCGCAAAAAAGTGCCCGGGCCAAATATGTCGTGCAGACCTTGGGCGGCATGGGTGACCCCTCCGTGCAGACTCACGCCACACAGCTCACCACCCGGCTGGCAAAGCTGACGGGGGCCGAGCCAAAACTTCTGCCTGTTCAGGGTGTTACCACATCACGCGAAGCGAAACTGTTGATGCTTGGCGAACCTTTTGTGCGCGAAACCATGGACCTGTTTGGTAATATCACGCTGGCCATTGTGGGCATTGGAGCCGTTGAGCCATCCGAGTTGCTGGCGCGCTCCGGCAATATTTTCTCCGCACGCGAACTCGCCGATCTGGCGGAAGCGGGCGCAGTTGGCGATGTTTCTCTGAGATTTTTTGACAAAAATGGAAAGATTGTCAAAACGCCTCTGGATGAGCGCGTCATTGGGATTTCATTGGAAGATCTGGCCAAAACAGAGCGCGTTATTGCGCTCGCTGGCGGTGCCAAAAAAGTCAATGCCATCGCTGGTGCCCTTCGCACCGGCGTTATTGATATGCTTGTAACGGATAAGTTTACGGCAGAATGCCTGATCAGTTTAAGCTAAACATTATCCGATCTGGCGGACATCATCGATGATTGAAGCAGAGTGCTGCGTGAACACCATAAGTCTTTTTAAATGCCCATAAGCTGCGACAGTGTCTATGGAGCAGGCAACTGGTCTGTCCGCAGTAACGGGCAGACCAGTCGCTATCCCGTGATCACAGCACGCTGACGTTCTCAGCCTTCGATTTGCCGGTCTTGCGGTCCTGGCCGATCTCGAAGCTGACTTTGTCACCGTCTCTGAGCGAATCGCCGCGCGGCAAAGCAGAGACATGAACGAAGACGTCCGCGCCACCATTTTCAGGAGTAATGAAGCCAAAGCCCTTGTCTTCATTGAAAAATTTTACAGTACCGGTCGCCATTTCAGTTCCTTTTTTCATTTTGCGGCATGTTGACGCGACGCGAACCTACAACGGGAGCCATGATCGATCAACGGTGAAACACCGTTTGAACGGAGCAACAAGCAAAAACAAGTGGTTATTGCATCGTATACTCTGGTTTCCGATGTTCGCTCCCCTTCTGAACGAGACAGCACAGCCTCGTGCAGGCAATGATCAAGCTGTTGTAATTCGGCGTTCCGTCTGGCGGTCAAACAGAAGAATCTTGTCATGCTGCACCGCCAGGCCCAGCTTTTCGCCGGGGCGCAGTTGACTGCGTTGCTTGGACGATAGCAACACTTTTCCGCTGGCCGTATCACAGATCACTGTTGTGTCTGAACCTGTGCTTTCAACCGCATTGATGACACATGGGATTGTTCCTGGCGTGTTGAGATCCGTCAATTGCAAATATTCAGGTCGCACGCCAAGCAACACGTGGCGTCCACCCATGTCGCTATGCCCTTGCGGAATGATCAGCTGGGTCTGGCTGTGCGGAAGGAACAGTGTTTTGCCGTCATCACTGACCGAACCTTCAATCATGTTGATGGCTGGAGACCCGATGAAGCCTGCGACAAACACGCTGTCCGGGGAATCATAAAGTTGAAGGGGGGAGCCGACCTGCTCGACACGGCCATCCCGCAGCACCACGATTTTCTGTCCCATGGTCATGGCTTCAACCTGATCATGGGTGACGTAGACAGAGGTTGTCGCCAGTCTTTGGTGCAGATCGCGGATTTCGCCTCGAACCTGGCTCCGCAACTTGGCATCGAGATTGGAAAGCGGCTCATCAAACAGAAACACAGCCGGATTGCGCACAATGGCCCGGCCCATGGCAACACGCTGGCGCTGTCCACCGGACAGTTCCTTGGGCAGGCGCTCCAGCAGGGCCTCAAGGCCGAGCATCTGCGCCACCCTGTCGATTTTCTCGGCAATCTCCTGCTTTGGCCGCCGCGCAAGGCGCAAGGAAAAACTCATGTTCTCGCGCACTGTCATTTGTGGATAAAGCGCATAGCTCTGGAACACCATGGCAATATTGCGCTCTTTTGCCTCAAGGCTGGTCACATCCCGGCCACCGATATGGACTTCGCCATCAGAACAATCTTCAAGGCCGGCAATGATCCGCAACAGAGTGGACTTGCCCGAGCCACTGGGGCCGATCAGCACACAGAACTCCCCTTCATTGATGTCGATCGACACATCCTTGATAACGTCTACCGCCCCGAATGACTTGCAGACACCATGCAGCGATACAGCTCCCATGACATTCCTCATTTATTCTCGCGCAAAAGGGCGCGGTTAACCTTTGACAGCACCAGAGATGATGCCTCGATTGAACTGTTTCTGGAGCAACAGGTAGACAATGATCGGTGGAGCCATGGCCAGCAGCGTCGCGGCCACGAAAATATTCGGCGTAATCGTCTCATCCACCCGCAGCATTCCCAGCATCACCGGCATGGTAAAGAGCACTTTGTCGTTCACGACAATCAAGGGCAGAAGATATTGATCCCAGATCATGATGAAGCCAAAAATAACCACTGTTCCCAGCGCTGGCCGCACCAGGGGCAACACAACATGGAAAAACACCTGCCATTCGCTGGCCCCGTCAATACGCGCGGCCTCTTCCAGTTCCTTGGGAATGGCCCGCATGAACTCGGTCAGCATGAAGATCGAGAACGCCCAGCCGACAACCGGCAGCACCATGGCGGCATAGGTGTTGTAGATCGACAGATCGCCGATGGGAAAGCGCTTTTGCACAATCAGGTAAAGAGGAATGGAAATGATTTCTTCAGGCAGCATCATCGTGCACAGAATCAGCAGCGTGACGATGGCGGCACCGGGAAATTTCTTGCGGGCCAGCGCATAGGCGGCCAAGGCGCTGACAATCACCTGAAACGTGGTGCCAAACACCACGACAATCATCGAGTTGAGCAAATAGCGCCAGACACGCAGATCGATCAACGCCATGCGGAAATTTTCCAGCGTCGGATGAATGGGCCACAGAAGCAATTGCCCCGGCTTGAGAATCTGGCCGCTGAACGCGGTGACGACGATGCCCCAAAATGGCCCGACAAAGGCGATGATCACGACACTATAGAGCAGGATCCGCAGAAATCGCACGGACAGAGACTGATGATGCATGGGTATCCTCCTCAGTTGGACATCCGCGACTTGATCGTCATCTGGATCAAGGTCAGCAGAACCGTAAACAGCAGGAGCAGAAGCGAAACGGCAGATGCATAACCGTAATCAAGGTCTTGAAAGCCAACCTTGTAGATATGCGTCATGATCGTTTCGGTAGACCCCGCAGGGCCACCGCCTGTTGTGGCGTAAACCTCGGCAAAAACCCGAATGCCGCGGATGAAGGACAGCATGATGACCACGGAAATCGAAGGAATGATTCCGGGCAGGGTCACATGCCAAAGCATTCGCCACCGGCTGGCACCGTCAACATTGGCAGCGTCATAAAGTTCTCGGTTGATCCCCACCAGACCGGCGATGAAAATAACCATGTCATAAGGTGTGCTCTTCCACACCTGCATCAGAATGAGTACCCAGAGTGCCTGCGACGGATCGGTGAGAAACCCTTGCGGAGCGATTCCCACCAGACCCAGCAGCGAATTGACAACGCCATAATCTGCCGAATTGAACAAAATCCGCCAGACTTCGGCAATGATGGCGGCACTGGTGATGGCAGGCAGGAAGATGGCTGTGCGAATGAAGCGCAAATGGCGCGCCTGCCCCTCAAGAGAAAGTGCCAGAAAAAACGCCAGCACAGACGATGAAATCGTGCCGACGACGACATAGGTGACGGTATGCCACACAGCCACGCCCAAATCCGGATCGGTAAAGGCGCGGGTAAAATTGTCAAAGCCAATCCATTCACTATCGCTATAAAACTGGACATTATAGAACGACATCATGAAGCCGGAAAACATCGGATAGAATTTGAACCACGTAAAGATGATCAATGCCGGAGCAAGGAACAGCCAAGGCACCAGAGCAGAACGCCATTTGCGCGGCCGCCGTTGAGAAGCCTTGCGTCTGGCCACAAGGGTTGGTGCTGACATCAGGGCAGGTGACGCAGGGCGCTCTTGAGAAGAGTGAATCGATCCGGGCATAGCAATCTCGTGACTGTTGATACGGGTCATCCCGCACTGGAATGGTTCCGGTGCGGGATGACAACACAGTTATGGAGTGGGGGCTGCAAGTGCCTTTTGCTTGCGAAGTTCCGCCGCCATTTCAGTATCGATTGTTTTCAACTCTGCCGGAATATCGGCTTTGCAATTCGACAGAATGCGGTTGAAGCCGTCAGCGGTGAGCTGACGAACAGGCGTCCAGTTTGGAACCGGCGGCACATAATGCCCGTCCTTGTCGAACACCTCCTTGAAAGTCTGCCAGCGCGGATCCTGCCGAATGGCATTCACATCGACATTCTTGTTGACCGGCAAACGCACAAGGGGGGTGTGGCCCGAGCCTTGCGCCATGCCAATTTCCTGCCCCTTGGGCGAGATGAAGAATTCGATGAATGTCTTCGCGGCATCCCGATGCTGCGTGCCCTTCATGATATAGGCACTCGTGCCTTCTGCAAGGGCGGCAGGCGTGCCGGACCCACCCGGCAGCGGCAGGACTTCGATCTTGTCTTTGCCCGGCTGCTCATCAATCTGGGCGATATGATAGGGGCCTGACAGGAAAATGCCGGTCTGACCGGAGCGGAATGTTGGCAGGGCATCGCCAGTGGTGGCGTTGATCGCCCCCGGCTGGGTCAGGCCCTCACAAAACAGCGACCGCACAAAACCAAGGGCTTTTGCGCCAGCCTCCGTATTGAGATCAGGCTTGAAGCCTGCCTTGCTCTGCTCAACAAAATTGCCGCCCGCCGACCAGATGAAACTGCTCATAAACCAGCTGGTGTAACCCCGAACGGTGGAGCCGGGAATGGTCATGCCAAATGTATCGGCCTTGCCATTGCCATCAGGATCGTCCTGGGTGAAAGCGACGGCCAGCTTATGCAGGTCGTCCCATGTTTTGGGTTGGGGAAGGCCAAGCTTCTCGCGCCAGTCCTTGCGCACAAACAGAGCAAAGGCCTGGGCCGAAACCGGCACGGAATAGTATTTTCCGTCGCTGGATTTTGCACTGTTCCATGCCGTCGCTGCGATGTCCTGATTGCCTTTGATTGAAGACGGGTCAATTTCCTCGATAATCCCCATCCGGAGCATTTGGCCGAGGGCCGAATCGTCATTGACCACCACATCCGGCAGATCGCGCCCGGCAGCAGCGCGGGCAAGGCGCTGCTCGAAATCGGTCCCGGTGTTATAAATCTCGACCTCAATGCCGGTTTCTGCGGTAAAAGCTGACGTCAGCGCCTTCAGAATACTCACAGATTCATCCGTCTGGCGTGACCAGACCTTGATCGTTTCAGCAGAAAATGCCTGTGCACTCATCACCATGAGCGCCGCCCCTGCCATCAGTGCCATTGTCGAATGTCTGCGCATATCATTCCTCCCTTACGTTGTTGTCTGGCCTTACGTTGTTGACTGGGCCTTATCATGCCGGACCCTCCCCTCCCCCGAAGATGGCAGCATTTCAAAAAGGTCACTTAACTCATCATATGATGATAGAGCCTGCTTTGCGCAGGCACCACATCCTCAAGCTTGTCTTTTGCTGTTACTACGCTCGATCAGGGCGTCGAGCATGGCTTCTTCCTCTGCCGTCAAGTCGCACAGCGGACTGCGGACAGAGCCTGCGGCAAAACCTTGCAGGCGCACGCCCGCCTTGATCGCAGACACAGCATAGCCCTTGTTTCGGTTGCGAATGGCCATGAAAGGATAAAAGAACTCATTGAGCACCTGTTCACAAGCCGCCCGATCGCCTGCCCGCAAGGAGCGATAGAAATCAACAGCCAGTTGCGGCACAAAATTGAACACGGCGGAAGAATAGGTGGTGAACCCCGCCCCCAGATAGGCTTCGGCAAAAAGCTCTGCGGTCGGCATTCCGCCAAGATAGGTCAAACGATCACCCATTTTGGCCGTGACATGACGAACAAGGCCAATATCACCCGTACCATCCTTGAAACCAATCAGGTTAGGGCAGACATCACAAAGGCGGGCCAGCGTATCGGGCTGCAACACCGCATTGTCCCGATTATAGACCATCACACCAATATCCACGGATTGGCAGACACGCTTGACATGCTCGTAAAGACCGCCCTGGGGCGCATCAATCAGATAGTGCGGCAAGAGCAAAATGCCATCAGCGCCAGCCTTCTGCGCAGATTGCGCAATCTCCACCGCCATGTCAGTGCCATAACCACAACCGGAAACAATGGCCGTATCCCCTGCCGCCTCCTTGGCTGCACGGACAATCTGCGGAATTTCAGCAGGGGTGAGCGAAAAAAACTCCCCCGTGCCGCCAGCCGCGAACAGAACGGGCGCATCAAAACCCGATAGCCACGCCACATGGGACTGGTAACTCTCCTGCGCAAAGGCTCCGTTCGCATCAAAATGCGTCACCGGAAAAGACAGCAATCCAGATCCGAGAATGGTTTTGATTTCCTGGGGCCGCATAGATGATTTTCCTCAATATCTCGTCCGTTGAAAAAAACGCTATCACCGGCAGCGCAGGCTTGTCAACAAGTCATATTATAAGTTTTCAAAGTCATCTGATGAAAAATGCAGACATATGATTTTATCCCACCTGTGATCTCTTCATGCAGAACAGGCCACAGGTGGTACGCAGAGTCAAAATCAACTATTGCATGTCTCTTCAATCACGGCTTCCGGGTTCCAGCCAGCCGGCAGCACCTGCGGTCGCTCGATCTCCACCTCATCCAACACCAATCCCGCAATACCCCTGGCGAAAATGCCGGGCATTCCACCGGGATAGTCGATCAAGCCGATGATCTTGCCGTCCGGTCCAAAACGCCAGGCATTGACGCGGCCAGCGCCTTTATCTTTGGGAAAGCGGTCAAAACGATCATCAATCGTTGGCCGAATGTCATAGGTCAGTGCCGTTCCCAATGGGCCGGGCTGCTGCCTGAGGTGCACACGGCGTATTGCCACGTTGGAAATCTCCCCTGGCCGCTCGGCGACGAGATTGATGGTCCCTTCCATCGAGCCGGTGACATCCTCAATGACAATATTGCTGACAAGACCCGCCGGACCTTCTTCTGGGCGGCGGTCAATCGTATTGATCGTCACCGCCTCGCCGGAGCCCCAGAAGCCGGCCGGGGTTTCGTGGCAGGCAAGGGTGATGTGGGCAAAGCGGACGCCATCCACCAGACCGCCATCGCGCGAAAAAATCCCCAATCCACGGTTGGAGCGCTCGATTGTCACCGATTCAAAGGCAATATTGCGAAAGGGGGAAAAGCTTTCCGTGCCGATCTTCAAGGCGCAGGAGCGACTTTCCACAATGCAATCCTTGACGCTGACATTTTCGCAAGGGCCGGTCAGCCGACCATCCTCGCGCCGTGTCGTCTTCAGAACGATACCATCATCTGCGGTGCGAAAGCTGGAGCCGTTAATGCGCACATTGCGGCAGCCGTCGATGACGATCCCGTCAGTATTGGGCATCCGCCGATTGTTGTCGACGCAAACGCCGATGATCTCAACATCATCACAATCGGCCAAATGCATGGTCCACATGGGGGAATCGTGAATGTGGATACCCTCAATGCGCACGTTGCGGCAGTTCTCCAGAACAATGACACGCGGGCGCAGCTTGTGGGCAACCAAGGTTCCCATGTCCCCGTCTTCGCCATGGGTGAAGCGGGCGGCCCCATCGCCAAAGATGCGTCCATCCCCGATAATCGCAAGATTGCTCGCCCCTGCGGCCACCAACATGCCCCGGTCGCTCTCTTCCGCCACAATCCCAACAGATGTTGCAGCATAGGCATCATAATCGGGAATGAAATGCAGTTCGGCACCCTTGGGAAGCTCGATGGTCAGATCAGAGCGCAAACGCAAGCCGCCGCAATGATGGACTCCCGGCTCAAACGTCAGATGAAGCGGGCCTTCGCTGCCGTCCAGAATGGCCTGCAAGGTTTCACTCAGATTGCCCGCTTGCAACGGGACACTGATTTTATGGGGTAAGGACATGGGTTTTCCTGTTATTGTCGCCTGGAAAGCATCAGACAAAGTCTTGTTGCCTTATGTCCGCGTCTGCAAAAGGGCCGCGATATAGCCATAGCAATGGGCAAAGGCGACCTGCTGCTGATTATCGCCCGAAAGCGTCGGGGCATGGTCTGGCATCACCATATATTGGTAGCCCGTGTCGCGCAGCACATCGATAATGGCGGGCATATCAATATCGCCATCATCCAGAAAGCTTTCGCGGAACGAATAGCGCTTGCCGACAATGTTGCGAAAGTGGATGTTCATGATCTTGCCGCGCTCGCCAAACCACCGTGTGACATCAGGAGCTTCGCTGACATCTTCCAGCATTTCGCCAAGCGTGCCAATGCAGAAATTAAGACCATGAACCGGGCTTTCATGCATCTGCACAAAGCGCTTCATGCCTTCGACCGACCCCAGAATACGGGTGACGCCCTTATAGCCGGGCGGGGTTGCAGGATCATGCGGATGGCAGGCCAGCCGCACATTGGCAGCCTCTGCCACGGGAACAACGCGGGCAAGGAAATAATCAGCCCTCTCCCAGATCGTCTCTTCCGAGAGAATACCGGCCGGACCCGGCTCGTTCTGATCAACCAGATCCCAGCGGAAGGCTTCGGCCATATAGCCACCCCGGCCCGGCTCCATTGGGGTGCGGGGAATTCCGATATAATTGAAATTATAACGCACCGATGGAATGCCAGCGGCAGCACAATTTTCAATCAGCTGGCAAATGCCGTCAATCTGCTCATCCCGATTGGGGCCTGCCAGCATAATATCCTTGCACGGCGCTCCATCCACCGTTTGAGAATGCATCGGCAATTGCAGCATATCCAGCGTCAGGCCGAAGCTTTCAACCTTCTGGCGGAACTGTTCCAACGCGGCAATATCCCAGTCACGCCAGAAACCATCCGGATTGGCCGAGACATTGTTGACACCAAGCTGTTTCATGACCCGATAATCGTCGTCATGGCGAGCTGGAAGTTGCGTTCCGATATACATTCTGGATACTCCCGAGATTGAACAGCCAGCCAGAGCCTTACGGATATATGCGCCGACAGAAAGACGGCCCACATCATCCGCAACCAAGCCACTGGCCTGAGGCTTCAAGGGTTGAAGCGACAATCCTCCTCATTGTGACCGATCGCACCAGACCCCTGCCCTGCTGGTTTTGTGAAATTCATAATATAACCTATCTTATAGATAGGATGACTTGCGTCAATAGCCATTATGAACGCAGACTCAGCCGTGATCGCGTGAGATGAGACATGCAAAAACCCCGCACACTGCACAGGTGCGCGGGGCTATAAATCGTTTTATCTGATGCATAATCTCCCCTTTAAACCGATTCCGGTTTACGGAATTATGCAGTCGTCTGATCAAACTCAGCCATCAAATCCGGCAAGCGTGCAGCCAGCCATTGGGCAAATGCGGTTTCTTTTTTCGGAATTGTCATGCGCGTGCCCGAGGGCGTGCTTTTCATCTGGCAAAACAGCCGATTGTCGAGAACAAAATCGTGGGATTCAACATCATCATCGGTGCCATCATGGGCCGCCAACGTGCTGGCGGCGCGCATGGCCAGCGCAATGCGGCCCGGTCCGTCAGCTTGCAGAAAGGCCGCTGTTTTTGTGGCAGCCCGCACCCGCTCAAGCGCCGATCTGTCTTTCAACAGCTCAGCAAAGGCGGTCCATTTCGGACGGCCCACCGTTTTTGCCCGACCAATGGCGTAGACAACGTCGTCAGGAACCACCGATGTTACCCGAAACAGATGCGAGACCGCAGCCTCGGACAGCCCCAGAACCGGACAAATGGCCCGATTGGACAGGCCCGCCGCTTTCAGCTGCACCGCCCACATCGCCTGCTCAATCCATGTCAGATTTTCCCGAACACCATTTTCCAGCGATTGTTCTTCAATCAACTGCCGATCTGTCAGCTCGCGGACATAGGCCTTGATCTTTATTTTTTCCGGCTGGCCAGACTCAGCCATAATAGCAAGAATAGCCGCAAGACGGCGGTAGCCGTAGGCCAGCTGATAGTGATCGGCCCTGGTTGGGTGCGGACGCACAAGGACTGGAATTTTCTGCCCTTCGGCTTCAATGGAGAGCCGAAGCGCCTCAAGCTCTTTTTCCGCATCTACATCACTGGCGAAACGGTCCATAAAGGGCGAGCGCTCGATCTTGGTTGGATCAAGCGAAAATATGCTGTCTTCCGACAGCTGGGACAGGACTTTGCCAACATTGGAGATCACCGGAGATGAATGACGTCTCATCGGCTGTGATCTATCAGAAGCGTCCGGTTCTGCGCCTTCTCGATTTTCAGCAGCAGCCATTCTTTGCAGGATACTCTTCTTCATTCGCTACGCCCCCAGACTTTATGGATCAGAGCAAGAATTTCAAAATTAACCCGATCTGCACTCTCGATCGCACGACGAAGGGCTTCCCGGCCCACTTCACCGGACTCGAGCTCATAGAGCGATTTTTTTGCGACCGACGCGCCCGCGATGGCCGTTGATTCAAGCGCTTCCGCCACCAGTACATCATTGCCAAAAAGCCTGCGCATCACACCCGACATATATTTTTGCGGCCCGTCATTTGGATTGACCCGCGTGAGCAAAAACCGCAAAAAATCATGCTCGAATTGCGCGCCGAATTGATCCAGCACGCCCGCAAGATCCGAGATCATCAACAAAAACTGATTGCAGGATGCCACATCCAGCATGGCGGGATGAACGGTAATGACCAGAGAGGTTGCCGCATACAGGGCCGCAAGCGTTGAATAGCCAAGCGATGGCGGCGTATCCAGAATCACAATATCGTATCGATCCTCGACACGCGCCAAAGCCTTGCGCAGGCGCTCAAAAAACAGACCCAGCTCATCGCGGCTGCGCGAGGTGAGGTTTGCCGGTGTGTCAAACTCAAAATCCATCAGCTCCAGATTGCCCGGCACCAGATCGACCCCCGGAAAATAGGTGGGGCGGATCACATCGGCAAAGGAGCGGCGCAGATTGTCATAGCGAAGAGCAGCATAGGCCGTTTCATTATCGCCGAGGTCAAATTCCGGTTGAATTCCGAACAGCGATGTCATCGATGCCTGCGGATCAAGATCAATGCACAACACCCTGTAGCCCTGCAAACCCAGAAAATGTGACAGGTGGATGGAGGTCGTGGTTTTGGAGCTTCCACCTTTGAAATTCGCCGTGGCAATGACCTGCAATTTCTCGCCGTTGCGACGGTGTGGCAAAAGATGGCCCGCATCATCCGGGCGCATCTCAGCCAGAAAAGATCTCAACTCGCGCACCTGCTCCAGCGTATAAGCACGGCGGTTGTTGTCCAGCCGTTCCGGCTGCGGACCTTTGCCTTCAATCGAAAGCTGCCGAAGCGTGCTTTCCGGCACCTTTAACAGCCGCACCAGATCAAGGGTCGAAAAGGTCCGCACAAATGTTTTGCGTGCTTCAGGCGGATAAACCGCCTCGCGCATCTCACGCAGTTCGGCTGAGAGCTTTGATGTGTAGCTTTCAATTTTCGACGCGGTGTCGTTGTCGCTATGAAACGGATTCGGAGGCATTAAACCCTCTTGACGGTTGCAGGCTCTATGCGAGACAATATCCGTCATAGATGGCAGAAACACACCAATTTCTCAAGGTGTTTTTAGTTAAGCAGAGATTAACCCGGTTATTGCCAACGATGCGACCTTTACAACTGTAAAGTTTTTGCCATTGCGACAGGCCTCTATCCACTGACCGGTCCGCCGTCTTTATGTTTTCCTTATGTCGGTACACACTCTTCGCAATCGAAACCTGACCTGACATCCCGATAGATTGTCTCCTGAAACCAACAGGAGTTACGGCTATGTCCGACATCATCTTCATTGCGCTTGGGGCGGGCACTTTTATTGTGCTCGCGCTCTACGCCCGCTCCCTCCAGCGTTTGTGAGGGCGCAATGGCTGAGCCCATTATTGGCCTTATCATTGCAGCAGCACTTGCGATTTATCTGGTGGCAACCCTGCTCCGGCCGGAAAAATTCTAAACTTCGTTGTTTGACGCAGGCTTGGCCGGAAAACCGTATAATGCCGCTGCCCAGCCTGCCCAGTTTGTCCGAGGACACCTCCCATGACCCTGACCGGATGGCTGCAAATCAGCCTTGCCTTTCTGATAACACTTGCTGCGATAAAACCGCTTGGTCTTTATATGACTGCGGTTTTCTCTGGCAATAAAACAGTGCTGTCCCCAATTCTGGCTCCGCTGGAGCGGGGCTTTTATCGTTTATCTGCCATCAAGGCGGATAAGGAACAGGGATGGCTTGCCTACACGCTTGCCATGCTTGCGTTTTCCCTTGCAGGTTTTACAGTTCTGTACGCCATTATGCGATTGCAGGCCTATCTGCCGGTCAACCCGCAAGGCTTTGCCAATCTGCCTGCCGATTTGTCTTTCAATACGGCTGTCAGCTTTACCACCAATACCAACTGGCAAAACTATGCTGGCGAAGCGGTGATGAGCAACTTCACCCAGATGGCCGGTCTCGCCACCCAGAATTTTCTCTCCGCTGCCACCGGCATTGCGCTGGCAATTGCGGTAACCCGAGCTTTCTCACGCTCGCAAAGCCTGACCATTGGCAATTTCTGGGTCGATGTCACAAGAGCAACCCTTTACGTGCTCTTGCCGCTTGCCCTTGTTCTCGCCCTGGTGTCTGTCGCCATTGGCCTGCCACAAACCCTTGATGGTTCGGTGACAGCCACGACGCTGGAAGGTGCCAGGCAGATCATTGCGGTTGGGCCGGTTGCAAGCCAGGAAGCAATCAAGCAGCTCGGAACCAATGGCGGTGGTTTTTTCAACGCCAATGCCGCTCATCCGTTTGAAAATCCCAATGCCATTGCCAATTACCTCAATATTTTTGCCATGATGTCGCTGTCTTCAGCGATTGTCTTTACCTTTGGCGAAATGACAGGTGTTCGCCGTCAGGCCTGGGTGTTCGTCTCGGCCATTGCCATCCTGCTGTTTGCCGGTGTCGCCGTCGTCTATTGGGCAGAGACGCAGGGAAATCCTATCCTCACATCACTTGGCATCAACAGCCTTCAAGGCAATATGGAGGGCAAGGAAGTCCGCTTCGGCCAGGCCATGACCGCCCTTTATGCCGCTGTTACCACGGGTGAATCCAATGGTGGTGTCAATGGCATGATTGGCTCTTTCACCGGGTTGGGCGGATTGGTGCCAATGTTTCTGATCCAGCTTGGCGAGGTTCTGCCGGGCGGTGTTGGCTCCGGTCTCTACGGATTGATTGTTTTTGCCATCCTTTCGGTTTTTGTCGCAGGGCTGATGGTTGGGCGCACACCCGAATTTCTGGGCAAGAAAATCGAAGCCCGTGAAATGAAATTCGCCATGCTGGCGGTGCTGATCCTGCCAACTGTCATTCTCGGCTTTTCCGCGATCTCGGCCATGCTGTCTTTCGCGGTCGCCAGTATCGGCACCCCCGGCCCGCACGGCCTGTCCGAAATTCTCTATGCCTACACCTCGGCGGCTGGCAACAACGGCTCGGCCATGGGCGGTCTGAGCGGCAATACGCCATGGTATAATACCACGCTGGGAATTTCGATGCTGCTCGGTCGCTTCGGCTATGTCGTGCCGGTCATGGCGATTGCAGGATCACTGGCGGCCAAACAGAAAATTCCAGCCTCCGCGGGTACATTCCCCACCACCACACCTCTTTTTGCCGGCCTTCTCATCGGGATCATCCTGATCCTCGGTGGCCTGCAATTCTTCCCTGCCCTCGCCCTTGGTCCCATTGTTGAGCATCTTTCCATGCTCGCTGGCCAAACGTTTTGATGGTGATTTCCATGTCTCGCACATCTTCCACCTTAAGCTTTATGGATCCGTCCATCATCGGCCCAGCCGCCAAAGACGCCTTCATCAAGCTTGATCCGCGCAAGCTCATTCGCAATCCGGTGATTTTCGTCACTGAAGTTGTCGCCGCCTTTGTCTCGGTCATTTTCTTGCGCGATCTCGTCACGCACTCTGGTGACAGTGCCTTTTCAGGGCAGATTGCCGCCTGGCTCTGGTTCACGGTGCTGTTTGCCACCTTCGCAGAAGCCGTGGCCGAAGGCCGGGGCAGGGCGCAGGCCGAAAGCCTCAAACGCACCAAATCTGAACTGGTTGCCCGCCGCATTCTGCCCAATGGCGAGGAAGAAACCATTGCCGCCAGCACGCTGAAGATTGGCGATGTCGTGTATGTCGTCGCCGGGGAACTGATCCCCGGTGATGGTGAAGTGGTTGAGGGCATTGCCTCGGTCAATGAAAGCGCCATTACGGGTGAATCTGCCCCCGTTATTCGTGAATCCGGTGGCGACCGCTCTGCTGTCACAGGTGGAACAGAAGTTCTCTCGGACTGGATTAAGGTGCGCATCACCGTTCAGGCAGGCTCCAGCTTTGTCGATCGCATGATTGCCCTGATTGAAGGGGCCGAGCGGCAAAAAACACCAAACGAGATTGCGCTTTCCATTCTTCTGTCCGGGCTGACGCTGGTGTTCCTGATTGTTGTTGTCTCGGTCTGGGGTCTGGCAGGCTATTCGGGCACGGTGGTGTCTGTCACCGTGCTGGCGGCACTGCTGGTCACATTGATCCCAACCACGATTGGCGGACTGCTGTCTGCCATCGGCATCGCCGGCATGGACCGGCTTGTGCGCTTCAATGTCATTGCCACATCGGGACGCGCCGTTGAAGCGGCGGGCGATGTTGATACCCTGCTTTTGGACAAGACCGGCACCATCACCTATGGCAATCGCATGGCTGCTGATTTTCTCACAGCCCCCGGCGTTAACCCGGCAGAACTGGCAGAGGCCGCCCTGCTGGCAAGCCTTGGAGATGAAACACCGGAAGGCCGCTCGATCATTGCGCTGGCCACCAGCGCCTACGGTATCAGCACGCCTGAGGTGACCATTGATCTGGTGGTGCCATTTACGGCAGAAACCCGCATTTCCGGCTGCGATATTGCCACACGGCGTTTGCGAAAAGGTGCTGTCGACTCTGTCTTGCACTTTGCAGGGATCACAGAGACAAAAGCGCCGAGCGCCTTCCGTCAGGCGGTTGAAAAAGTGGCCCGCACCGGCGGCACGCCCCTGGCCGTTGCCGATGGAACCCGGCTTCTGGGCGTCATCCACCTGAAGGACATGGTCAAACCGGGCATCAAGGAACGCTTTGCGGAATTGAGAGCCATGGGTATTCGCACCGTGATGGTTACCGGCGATAATCCTGTGACGGCCGCGGCAATTGCCTCGGAAGCAGGCGTTGATGATTATCTGGCAGAGGCCAAGCCAGAGGACAAGCTTGCCTATATCCGCAGGCAGCAGCAGGGCGGTCGCCTTGTGGCCATGTGTGGTGATGGCACCAATGATGCCCCTGCCCTTGCGCAGGCCGACGTCGGTGTGGCCATGCAAACCGGCACACAAGCTGCCCGCGAGGCCGCCAATATGGTTGATCTCGATTCCAGCCCCACCAAGCTGATCGAAATTGTTGGCATCGGCAAACAGCTTTTGATGACCCGTGGCGCGCTGACAACCTTTTCCATCTCCAATGATGTCGCAAAATATTTTGCAATCATTCCCGCACTGTTCGTTGTCACCTATCCGCAGCTCAGTGCCTTGAACATCATGGGGCTGTCATCGCCAAAATCCGCCATTCTGTCAGCGGTTATTTTCAATGCGCTGATCATCATTGCGCTGATCCCCTTAGCGCTCAAGGGCATTGCCTATCGCCCTGCCAGTGCTGCCGTGCTGTTGCGTCGCAACCTCTTCATCTATGGCCTCGGCGGTTTGATACTGCCGTTTGCAGGTATCAAAATCATCGACCTTGCGGTCGGCTTTTTCAATCTGGTGTAAGATCATGCTCCATCATCTTCGTCCCGCATTCTCCCTTGTTGTCCTGATGACCCTGCTCACCGGCATTGGTTATCCATTGGCCATGACTGGCGTTGCACAAACGCTGATGCCCGCTCAGGCCAATGGCAGCCTCATCATCAGGGAGGGCACGGTCATTGGCTCAGCCCTGATTGGCCAGAACTTCGCAACCGATCGGTATTTCTGGCCGAGGCCGTCTGCAACCAGCCCGGATGCCTATAATGCGCAGGCCTCTGGCGGTTCAAACCTTGGCCCAACGTCTGCCAAACTGCGCGATGGCGTTGCTGCCAACATCAAGCGGCTGCATGACACCGGCATTGAGGGGCCACTGCCCGCCGATGCCGTCATGGCCTCCGGCTCTGGTCTTGATCCTGATATTTCGCCAGAGTTTGCCAAACTCCAGATTGCCAGAGTGGCAAAGGCGCGTGGTTTGCCGCAGGAGACAGTCGCCGCTTTGGTCGATACAATCACCTCAACGCCGCTGCTGGGCTTTATAGGCGAACCCGCAGTGAATGTGCTAAAGCTCAATCTTTCGCTTGATGCATTGAAGGGCTAACACGCCGCATGGTCGCCAGCAGTCACGATCACAATCACCGTCCGGACCCGGATGCCCTGCTTGCTCTGGCGGACCAGGACCGCCGGGGCAAGCTGACGGTTTTTCTGGGGGCAGCTCCCGGCGTCGGCAAAACCTATGCCATGCTGATGCGTGCGCGTCGCTTGCAGGATAACGGCGTGGATATTGTTGTGGGGCTGGTAGAAACTCACGGCCGCAGCGAGACGGCAGATCTTCTTCATGGTCTGAAAATTCTGCCTCGCTCCCCGGTGGAATATCGTGGCCGCATTTTGCAGGAACTGGATCTGGATGCGGCGCTGGTTCGAAAGCCCCGCATTCTGATCGTCGATGAGCTGGCCCACAGCAATCCGCCGGATGCGCGCCATCCAAAACGTTACCAGGATATTGAAGAGCTGATTGAAGCGGGCATTGATGTCTGGACAGCGTTGAATATCCAGCATCTCGAAAGCCTTTCTGATCTGGTGACACAGATTACCGGGGTGACAATCCGCGAGCGTGTTCCTGATACGGTGTTGAGCAAGGCCGATGAGGTGCTGCTGGTTGATCTGCCGCCCGCTGAACTGGTGGAGCGCCTGCGCGATGGCAAGGTCTATCTGGCAGAAAGTGCCAGCCGCGCCGTTGACCGATTTTTCCGCATTGGCAATCTGACGGCGCTGCGCGAGCTGGCGCTGCGCCGCACGGCCGACCGGGTCGACGATCAGATGATCGATTATCTGCGGCAAAATGCCATTGAAGGACCGTGGGCAAGTGGCGAGCGATTGGTTGTCTGTGTTGGCCCGGACCCTTTATCGGAAAAAGTCGTGCGAACGGCCAGCCGGCTGGCTTCCGGGCTGAACGCATCGTGGATCGTTGTGCATGTTGAGCGGGCCGATCGTGATGTCGAAGGCGGGGAGGGGCAGCAGCGG
Source organism: Gillisella vitis (assembly GCF_014204625.1). Taxonomy (GTDB): domain Bacteria; phylum Pseudomonadota; class Alphaproteobacteria; order Rhizobiales; family Rhizobiaceae; genus Allorhizobium; species Allorhizobium vitis_F. The sequence goes on from NZ_JACHLU010000005.1 coordinate 160,769, forward strand.
CTGGAGCGGACCCTGCAACTGGCGGAACAATTGGGTGCAGATGTCAGGCGTCTCAATGGCCATGATTTTACCGAGGAACTGATCAAGCTTGTGCGCCGGGAACACGCCACACAGTTGGTCATTGGCACCTCGCGCAAACGGCCATGGTATTCTATCCCACGCATCTCACTGCCCGACGCTCTTGCCCGACGCTCGCCCGGGGTGGCCATTCATCTGGTTCCGGCAGAGGAGGGGGAGCCAAAACGAAAGCCAATTCGCAAGCCTGCCGATCTGGCACGAGTGCCACGCTCCATTGCTGTGGCCGCACTCGCCGTTACCATCGCCACAGCCATCGGCGTCACCATCGACACGTTTGTGCATTTGCCGAACCTGTCGATCATTTTTCTGCTTGCGGTTCTTTCTGCGGCCACAACCGCGGGCCTGTTATCGGCACTGGTGGCCGCAGGGCTTTCAACGCTTGCCTATAATTTCTTTTTTATTGTGCCGCGCTATACATTCACCGTTGCCGAACCCTATGAAGTCTTTGCACTTTTTGCCTATCTTGGAGCCGCCGTTCTGGCTGGCAGCCTTGCTGCGCGGCTGCGTGAGCAGGCCGAAACAGCACAGGTCCGCACCACGGCCATACAGGCTCTTTATGATTTTTCCAGAAAGCTGTCAGGCACGATCAAATCAGACGAAGTGCTTTGGGCCGCCGTGACGCAATTGCAGGCCAGCGTCAAAAGCAATGCCATTCTGCTATTGCCTGAAGACACCGATCTGAAAACCATGGCCGCCTGGCCGCCAGACACCGAGCCGGGTGTGACGGACATGACGGCAGCGCGCTGGGCCTATGAAAAGCAGGAGCCAGCCGGGAAGGACACCGGCACATTGCCCAACAGCCGGTTTCATTTCAGGCCCTTGATGACCCCCCATGGTGCCGTGGGCGTGTGCGGCATCGAGCGGGGGGAGGGCGCTCTGGATGCCGCCGGAGAAAAAGCGTTGACCGCCATTCTCGACCAGACCGCCATTGCCATTGACCGGGCGCGCCTGTCAAAAACCAGCATAGAGCAGGCCGCAAGACTGGAAGGCGAGCGCTACCGCGATGCGTTACTGTCATCGATTTCCCATGATTTGCGCACACCGCTTGCAACCATAACCGGGGCCGTCAGCAGCCTTCGCACCTTTGGCGACAAGATGGACGCCGAAAGCCGCGATGATCTGCTGCAATCCATTGAACAGGAAAGCGAGAGACTGTCACGTTTTGTTGCCAACCTGCTCGACATGAGCCGCATTGAAGCGGGCATGTTAACACTGAAATGTGACTGGGTGGACGTGGCAGATGTTGTGCGCGCGTCAACCGAGCGGGCGCGAAAATATTTTCCCGGTCGCGTGATTGAGGTAGGCATTGCGCCTGATCTGCCATTGATCGAAACAGACAGTGTGCTTTTAGGGCAGGTTTTGTTTAATCTGCTTGATAATGCGGTCAAATATGGTGGTACTGAACCCATCAATGTCTATGCCCGCCGCGATGCCAATGACGTTCTGATTTCTGTGACCGACCTTGGCAAGGGCATTTCCGCGGACGATCTTGAACGGGTTTTTGAAAAATTCTACAGACGTGGCAAGCCTGATGGACGCGCCCCCGGAACCGGACTGGGATTGTCGATTGCCAGAGGCTTTGTCTCCGCCATGGGCGGGACAATCAAGGCAGAAAGTCCGGCTCTGAAAAAGCGAGGCACGCGGATTGTGATGCGATTTCCGATCAAAGATCTGTCCCGCAAGGAAAGGACATCATGAGCCTTGATCGTATTCTGGTTGTTGACGATGAACCTCAGATTCAGAGGTTTTTGCGGCCCGCATTAACGGCGGCAGGCTACCATGTGATTGAGGCGGCAACCGGCGCTGAAGCGCTCAAGGCTGCGGCAACAGCGGCGCCCGATGTGATGATCCTTGATCTCGGCCTGCCGGATATGGATGGCAAAGAGGTGATCAGCAGTGTGCGAGGCTGGTCAGACATTCCGATCATCATTCTCTCTGCCCGCGACCGCGAAAGCGAAAAGATTGCAGCACTCGATCTCGGCGCCGACGATTATATCGAAAAGCCTTTCGGAATCGGCGAACTCACCGCACGTATCCGCACAGCCCTCCGGCGTAAAAACCGCGAAAGCACTGTGACCACCCATTTTGCTGTCGATGGCCTATCGATAGACACCGTGCGGCGGCTGGTGACACGTGACATGGCACCGATCAAGCTGACCCCAAAGGAATATGACCTGCTGGTGCTGCTCGCGCGCTACGCGGGCCGTGTGGTCACCCACAAGACCTTGCTCACATCCGTCTGGGGACCCGCCCATGGAGAAGATCTTCACTATCTGCGGGTGTTCATCGGCCAGTTGCGCCAGAAAATCGAGCGCGACCCCACACAACCCGCCATTATCTGCACGGAAGCCGGGGTCGGCTATCGATTTATCGGCGACGAGAAATAGCCGAAAATGCAAGTCTGCCAGATTCAAGTTGGACCAGAGTCCACGACGCGCGTATTTCTGGGCTTCGCACCCCCTCATCCGGCTGCCGCCACCTTCTCCCCGCAGGGGAGAAGACGGAAAGAACAGCAACGTTCACGGGTTCCTCGCCCTAAAGCCTGTCGCAGTGAATAGGATTCACTGCGACAGGCTTTAGCTTTTTTGTTTTTCGCATGTACGTTATCGTTTTATTGAGGACAATAAAACGCGACATGCTTTAGCGGGGAGAGGTCCGCCGAGCAAAGCGGAGGCGGGGTGAGGGGGAGCCAAGCACTCAAAGCTAAAATGTCGTGTACTCTGCGCAATGAGCAGTGAGACTCTAAATTCCCTTGTTTTCGTTTGTGTTTTCGGGAAAACCGGATTCCACTTTTCTCTGACAAACTCTAGAATTTCGTGGCAAAATTCACCCAGACCGTGTTTCCTTGCGCCCGGTTTTTGGCAACAACATCATGTTGCCAGGACGTGCTGACCTGCATTCCCGGGTTAAAGCTATAGGTGAGGGAGGGACCAATAGCCAGACCTTCGCCACGGTGGCCGTCGGAGCCAACGCCCGGTCCCTTGTCGTCGGTAAACTGCTTGATGTAATAGCCGGTTGCTCCAACCCTGACCTTGTCGAAATTCCAGCCAACGGCATAATCAAACACAAACTCGTTACCCGTGGTATAATGGGTATCGGTGTTTTCGGAATTGAAAATAACGCGGGCGGTTGTTGCCAGTTCCAACCCTTGCGGGTCGGAATAATGATAGCCCAAGGTCGGCTGCACAGACCAATGATTCAGGCCGCCATTGGCCAGTGCATCCTTGTCATAGGTTCCAATGGGCACGCCGACATCAAGACCAAAGATATATGTCTGCCTTTGATCCGGATGCCATGCCAGCCCAACGGTGGCGGTTGCGTCGGCAAAAGCGCTTGTCTTGTCGCTGGCAAAGGCCGTGGAAATGTCGAGATGAATGAGCGGCAGAACAATCTGTCCCCAAAGCTGGGCGTCACCGATGTGCACATCGGACACATAGACGAACCTGAGCGTCTCCACTGCTGCTTTCACATGAAAATCGATCGGCACTTCATGGCCATTGCCATCATTGGTTCTGTTGGCGCTGAAATAACTCGTCTGCGACAGGAAGTAGAAACCTTCGAAAGGAGGGATGGCACCTGCGTAAAACTGGGCTGATCCGGGCGCATATTGTGTGTTGCCATTCTCGGCAGCCTCGGCAGCCCCCAGACAGCTGATGGAGACAAGTGCCGTCGCCGCTAAAATCCTCGTCTGTTTCATGAATTGTTCCTCCTCCTCATGGAAATACAATAACTTAAGGTGGATGTTCCCGCACCCAACCCGTCTTCATTCACAATAGGGAAAGCCGATCTGCTCATCGCACGATGCAGTGCATCGCTCTTTCACGCATCGCCATGAATCGTGAAAGATAGAGCTGTGCCAGAGACACAGAACATGGTTTTTAGAACGGATACTTGCCCCTACAGCAGCTTTTGCAAGTTTGCTTGCATACACGACCCTGTCAGCGGATGCTGCCTCAACTCCCTGACCATCCGCCGATCCCTGTTCTGGTTAGACAAGGGCTTGATAAATGTAAAATTCCCAATTGGAATAGAATGTATTGATTGAATAAATAGTTTAGTGCGAATTATTCCGATAGAACGGTTGACAATACCACCGTTTATCGTGGCAAAAACTCGGCAGCCGCCTCGACAAGCTGCGTCCGCAACCAGACCAGAGCCGGATCGCGCGTGCGGTAACTGTGCCATTGTACCGACTGTGACAAGGAGGGAAAGGCTATTGGTGGCTGTTGTATCGCAACACCTGCCATTTTGACCATACGCTCGGCCAGACTGCGCTGAACCAGCGCAATGCGGGATGTACCTTGAACCAGCGCCGCAAGCGAGGAAAATGAGTAGCTTGTCACCTCGACCCGGATTTTAATGTCCATCTCCCTGCACACCCGCAGGGCAAAGCTTTCGCCGCCATTGGGTGGCTGCATGATCACATGACCGGCGGCAAGAAAATCATCCAGACCAAGCGGCTGTAATGCCAGCGGACCAGCGGCATCAACCAGACAGCAGATGGAATCCTCCAATAGAATTTCAGAGGGATGATTGCTGGAACAAAACACCGTAGGCGCGATGAGCAGATCGGCCTCACCACGCTCCAGCAGCAGATGTGGAAAATTCTGCTGCGGTTTAAGATCCAGTCGCAGACCCGGTGCCCGTGCCGCAACTTTACGCAGAAAAGGCGGGATCAACGTATGCAATGTATAGTCTGACACAACCAGACTGATTGCACGATGGGAGTGTGCAGGCTCAAAAGATGGCGTGGACACAACAGCCGTCTCAATCCGCACAATAATGTCACGCAAAGGCTGTTCAAGCGAGGACGCGAGTGGCGACAGTTCCATGGCACGCCCAACCTGAATCAGAAGCGGATCATCAAAATAATCGCGCAGACGCCCCAGAGCATTGCTCATGGCCGATTGGGTAATGAACATTTCTTCCGCAGCACGACTGACATTGCGCACCCTTATCAGCGTATCCAGAGCTGCCAGCAGGTTAAGGTCGAGATTCTTAAAGCGCATGATCATGCCTCCCATATATTCATGCAATTAATACAAGTCATTGAAATAAGCAATTTCATAAACGAATTGCTTTTCGTTAAATCTGTTTTCGGGAGGAGAAAAACATTGCGCAGCCATGACGGCGGCGTGTGCTGATATTCTCTTGCCATAAGCGGCCATAAGCGGTTGCCATAAAGAGGATGCAGGATGTTCAAATATTTTCCCACCAATTACGTCTGGAATCTGTCCGTCAACCTTTCCATCGAGATGGGTGCACGAATGGGCGAGATCGAGGAGATGTGCGCCCCGCTGCTGGAGGCCGCAAAAGCCCCGGATGCAGCAGGTGTCATGGCCTTTCGCCAGACCTGGGTGACCATGGGCGACAAGCTGATCAGCCTTGCCGAAGAAGACGAGGGCAGGGGGCGTCTGATATCCGCAGGCGACAAATTGATCCGTGCCGCCAATTATCTGCTGACCGCCGAGCGTATGCAGGCCCATGGATCAGAAGGGCGCAAGGCCCTGTATCAGCGCTTTCTTGATACCTTTGCCAAGGGGCTTTCGCTGTCCGGTTCAGCCTGTCGCCGGGTTGAGATACCCTATGAAGGCAAGCATCTTTCGGCGCTCTATGTTCCAGCCGAAGGAGTTTCCGGTCCGGCTCCTGTTCTGGTGCAGGTCAATGGTCTCGACAGCACCAAGGAAATGAAATTTCTGGTTGGCTTGCCCGGCTGGCTGGCAAAGCGTGGCGTGGCCTCGCTTGTCGTTGATCAGCCGGGAACCGGAGAAGCCTTGCGCCTTCACGGGCTGACAGCCCGCTTTGATAGCGAACATTGGGCAAGCCGTGTCGTTGACTGGCTGGAAACCCAACCACATATCGACTCAAAGCGCATTGGCATGGAAGGCGTTTCCTTGGGCGGTTATTATTGCCCGCGCGCCGTGGCTTTTGAGCCGCGTTTTGCCTGCGGTGTGGTCTGGGGTGCCAATCACGACTGGCGTGATGTTCAAAAAAAGCGGCTGTCCAAAGAGGGGAATTTTCCCGTACCGCATTACTGGGATCACGTGCGCTGGGTCTGGGGTGCAAAAGACATGGATGCATTTATGGAGATTGCCGAAAAGGTTCATCTCAACGGCATTCTTGATCGCATTCGCGTGCCCTTCCTTGTTACCCATGGCGAAAAAGATAGCCAGATTCCACTGCATTGGGCACAGGAAACCTATGACCAGCTGGTCAACAGCCCAAAGCGCGAGCTGAAAATTTTCGATGCCCGCACCGGCGGCGTGCAACATTCCAGCTTCGACAATTCGGCCAATGCCGGGGCCTATATTGCTGACTGGGTGGCAGAAGTGCTGGGCGGACGCACAGCCGTGGGAGATATGGCATGACCGTCAAGCTGATCATGTGTGGACGCCGGCGTCCGGGCCAGACCTTGCGCGAGCATCGCTGCCACATGAAGGACATCCACGGTGCCCTGTTGCTCGACTATATCGCTCGGGAGCCTGAGAATGCGCCCTGCGGTTATGTCCAGAACCATGCCATCGACAGCACATTCGCATCGGGTGATCCCGCCCATGAGCCGCTGGCATTCGGCTTCGATTTTGTCACCGAAGTCTGGTTTGCCGATCTCGCCCGTGCAAAAGCCTCGCGTGAGACAGATTATTACCGCGAACGGCTGCTGCCCGATGAGCCGAAAATGGTCGATACGGTCCGCGTTCTGGGCTTGCCATACTCAGAAACGATGATCGAGCCTGCGACGATCCAGCCCGATGCCTACAAATTGTTCGTCGTGATGGGGAAAGATACCGTGCTGGCTCCAGAAACACTGAGTGCAGCGCGCAAGGATATGCCGCAAACCTTGGGCTACAGCCGAAATCTCGCTCTCGTTCCCGGTCCGATTACTGCCATCGACACCTTCCGCTTCGCAGATCTTGAGAGCGCCTACAGCTTTGCCGATGTGTATCAGCCCGCCTTGTCGACACAGGTCGAAGGACAGGCTGCGGTCATGGTCATTGCCAAAGAATATTTACTCTACCCGATCCGTTGATGATCGGCGAACAGGAGAGACACCTATGAACATTATTGGTCCCGATTATCTGGTCTTCGGTGTGGATGACATTGAAGGCTGTCGTGAATACCTGACCGCTTTTGGACTGAAACCTGTCGATTTTACCGAAAAGGGTGGTCTTTTCGAAGCTCTTGATGGGACAGGCATCATTATCCGCCACAAATCGGACCCATCACTTCCGCCGCCGCTGCCCACGGCAAACATGCTGCGCCAGCAAATCTACGGCGTGCGCTCCGTGGAAGATCTTGATGCGATTGAGGCAGAACTCTCAAAAGATCGCCGGGTGACACGTCTGTCCAATGGTTCGATTGAGACGAAGGACGATCTGGGATTCGAACTTCGGTTTCAGGTGAGTATTCGCCGTGTTCTCGACATGCCCGCAGAGAAAATCAACGCCCCAGGCGCACCCGCCCAGCGCAAACCCAATGAAATTGGTGTCTGGGAGGACATGCCAGCAGCGCCGAGATCTTTAAGCCATGTTGTACTGTTCGTCCCCGACATTGATATTGCTGCAAAATTTTATTGCGAGCGGCTCGAATTTGTCATCACGGATATGTTCAAGGGCACGGGGCCGTTTCTGCGTCCCAAGGATAATGACGATCACCATACGCTCTTCTTCATCCGCACCCCGGAGTACATGAAGGGCTGCGAACATCTTGCCTTTCACATGGGTGGACCAACCGAATTGATGGTGGCTGGAACACGCTTCATCAAAAAAGGCTATCAGAGCTTCTGGGGTCCGGGGCGCCACAAATTCGGCTCCAACTGGTTCTGGTATTTCAACAGCCCACTTGGCTGCCATTTTGAATATGACGCCGACATGGACAAGCACGATGACAATTGGGTGGCCCGTGAAGCGCCTATGGGCGCGGAAAACTCACAGATCATGCTGTTTGAGATGCGTGAAAAATGGGCTCCAAGCGGTCCGCCTCCAGGGGCAAAGGGCTAAGGTGACGACATGGAACACGCGCTGTCAGCAATGACCATGCCTCTGTGCCATGTCTCCGACATCGCCGAGGGCGAAGCGAAGGGCTTTCTGCCTTCGCCGTCGGCGCGCCGCAAAATTATCGTGTTGAAGCGAAATGGTCGGCTCCACGGCTGGCTGGATTCCTGTCCGCATTTTGCCGGAGGAACGCCAATGGCCTGGAAATCAAACGCCTATCTGAACGGCGATGGTACCCACCTCGCATGTCATTCACACGGTGCCCTTTTTGAAATGGAAACAGGAGAATGCGTCCTTGGGCCATGTCTTGGACAAAGCCTGACGCGCGTCAATTTGCAAGTGACTGATGCTGGCGATGTAGTCATCACCGAGCATCCGGGAGGAGAAGAAAATGAATTCTAATGTCAAAAAAGCACTGGTAATCGGCGGTGGATTTTCCGGCATGACCGCCGCTCTGCAACTGTCACGGCAGGGCGTTGATGTCGATCTGGTCGAGCTTGATGCCGGGTGGCGCTCCTATGGTGCCGGTATTACGGTGAACGGCTCAACCTTGCGGGTTCTCAATCAACTGGGCTTGATGGCACGCTTCATGGAGGAAGGGTTTGCCTCCGATGGTGTTGAAATACGCGGCCCGGATGATGCTGTTCTTGTCCACTTGCCGACCCCGCGTGTTGCAGGCCCTGACATTCCTGGCGGTGGCGGCATTATGAGACCAGCCCTTGCCAAAGTGCTGTCCGAGGCTGTTCTAAGCTCTGGCGTCAATGTTCGTCTGGGCGCAACCTTTACGGACATTACAGACGCTGAAGGTGGAGTCACAGTCGTCTTCAGTGATGGTACCACAGGTATCTATGATCTGGTGATTGGCGCAGACGGACTCTATTCCGCAACCCGCAGGTCTATTTTTCCCGATGCGCCGAAACCCCGCTTTATCGGTCAGTCAATCTGGCGCGCAGTCCTGCCAAAGCCAGAAGGGATCGAGACAGTCGCCATGTGGATGGGGCCAAAGCTGAAAGCCGGTATCAGCCCTGTTGGCCACGGTTCTGCCTATCTGTTCCTGACAGAAGACCGCGAAACCAATGCGTTCGTGGACCCCAAGACCTTCGTTTCACAGGTGAAGGCATTGCTGCAAAATTTCGCATCCCCAACAATCCAGCAGATTGCCAAGGATATTGGTGAAGAACACCAGATCGTCTACCGGCCGCTTGAACAGATGCTGATGCCTCGACCATGGTATCGCGGACGTGTTGTTTTGATCGGCGATGCCGTTCATGCCACAACCCCACATCTTGCCGCGGGTGCCTGCATTGGCATTGAAGATGCGATGGTGCTCGCCGAAGAGGTGGCGCGAAGCACAGACATCAACCATGCCTTGTCAGCATTTGAAGCCAGGCGCTGGGAACGGTGTCGCATGGTTGTCGAAAATTCCGGACGTCTTGCCGACATCGAAATCAATGGTGGCAACCGCGAGGAACACGCCAACATCATGCAGACCTCCATGAGGACTTTGGCTGAGGCCATCTGATTGATGGTTGGGCGATTGGAGGAGGTCGCCTGCCATGCATTCCGCAATGTTCCGGGAGGTTAATATGTCTGGGCAGAAATTTGGAGTGGGTGGCACCGCCGCCCTTGTGATTGCGCATTGCGCTGGCATGATTGATCTTATTGCATTGCCAGTCTGGGTTGGCGCACTGGTCGAACGGTTCGGGTTCACGCCCCAACAGGCCGGTGGTGTTGTAACTCTGTTTCTTTTTGGGGCTTTTTTTGCCAGTTCGGTCATTGCGCCCCGGCTTAACAGCTTGAATCAGCGATTTGTGGCCACGATTGGCTATGGTGTCGCAGCTTTGGTGTTTTTTATCGCCTCAACCCTTTCTGCATTTTTGCCGCTGGCTGTCTTGCACCTGATCGCCGGATTATCCATCGGTGCAGCACTCTCCATGGTGCACGGCACAATAGGCCGGGCTGAAAACCCACACCGACTGTATGCACTCGCAGGCTTCGCTATTGGTCTTTTCGGCATCGTTCTGCTTGGAGCCATTCCGCAATTGCTGATCCTTCGGGGCGGCCCGGTGTTATTTCAGATTTTCGGGGCGGTTATGGCCATAGCCAGCGTTGCCAGCGCTGTCCTGTTTCTCAATCCGGTTCCTTTGGAAGACAAAGCATCAATCCCCTTCAGCCGTGCAACGTGGTTCACTATTTTTGGCATCAGCCTCATGACATTCAACCAGTCGATGGTCTTTTCTTTTGTCGAGGTGATTGGCAAGAGCCGAGGCTTTGAAGCTGGAAACGTACTTCTGGTGCTGGTCGCACTCGGAATCGTCAATTTCCTGTTACCGGCACCTCTCTCGATGTTTCTGCAAACAAGAGTATCGGCAATGCTGATGGTCCGTCTTGGCCCTGCCGTGCAAGCTGTGCTGGCATTGATTGTCACGTCAGCAACGGCCTTCATCTTCTGGGCTCCTGCGGCTGCCATTTTCGTTGCCGTACAGATTTTTACCCATACATTCGCTTTCGGAATACTGGCCAGACTTGAGCCTTCCGGCCGGGCGGTTGCCGCAACACCTGCCATGTTGATGATTGGTGCCGCCCTTGGCCCCATTGTTGGCGGTGCACTGGGCGAAAATCTGGGCTTTGGTGCCCTTGGTATCGCAGCGGTTGGCATAGCCGTCCTCTCCATTCTGTTTTTTAACAAGGCAAAACATCCATGACATCTTTTCCTGCCATTACACGTATCGTAACGGGTCATCGCCCTGACGGATGCTCAATGATCACCATGGCTGGTCCTCTGCCGACCGTTGTGGAGCTTTCAGCCATTCCTGGAACCCTTTTTCACGAGGTCTGGGCCACGCAGGCCAGCCCTGCACCCGTCGATAACGGCGATGATCCAACACTCGGGCCGCTAACGCTGCCGCCGCCCGCTGGTGGAACCCGCTTCCGCTTTGTTGATATACCGCCCGACACGGAGGATTTTTTAGTATCCGGTGCGGCAAGAATGGGAGAGGCCTTCACGCAGATTGGGGACAAGGCCGCCTCGACAGTCACGGAAAACTCACCACATCCATTGATGCACCGGACAGAGTCCGTTGATTATGGGGTTGTGATTGAGGGAGAAATGACCCTTGTTCTGGATGATGGTGAAGCACTTCTCAAGCCCGGCTCTGTGGTGATTCAGCGCGGAACCAATCATGCATGGGCCAATCGGTCGGGCAAGATGTGCCGCATGTTGTTTGTATTGGTGTCAGGCACATTTGATCCGGTCATTGCCGCCAGCCTGCATGGGCATTGAATGTCGATGCACAGCCCAATATCCCGGGCGCAGAATTTCGAGAGAGGAGTATGCCATGAAACTTGTCACGTATAACGACGGTAGCCCTGACGGCCAATTGTGGGTTGTCTCGCGTGATCTTGGAAGCGCCAGTTCGGCCGTCGGGATCGCCCCGACCCTGTTACATGCGCTCGAAAACTGGGAAGACGCTGCCCCCCGTCTTGCCGAACTTTATCAACGGCTGAATGCAGGGGATGATGCTTTTGCGCTCAAGTTTGAGCCGCACCGCTGCATGGCACCCTTGCCTCGGGCACCGCAATGGCTGGATGCCTCGGCATTTCTCAATCATGGGCGATTGATGGACAAAGCTTTCAACAATCCGGTCAATCCGGATTTTGAGACGATTCCGCTGGTCTATCAGGGGGCAAGCGACGATCTGCGTGGTCCCTTTGCCGATGTGGAATTTCCCGACGAGGCCCATTGCATTGATATGGAAGGCGAATTTGGCGTGATCCTGTCGCATGTGCCCATGGGAACCTCCGCCCAGTCCGCACCTGAGCATATCCGCCTGCTCGTACAGATCAACGATTGGTCACTGCGCGCCCTTGGCCCCCGTGAAATGCGGGCGGGCTTCGGCTGGTTACAAGCCAAGCCTTCAACAGCGTTTGCACCGATTGCCATCACCCCGGATGAAATCGCACCTTTCTGGCAGGACTGCCGGGTGAAGCTGCCGCTGCATGTTGCGGTGAATAACCGCGAAGTCGGACACGCCAATGGCGCAGAAATGCACTTTTCCTTTGCCGAGATTATTGCCCACTGTGCCCGAACCCGCAAATTGTCAGCAGGCACCATTGTCGGCTCGGGCACTGTCTCCAATAGCGACCGTTCGGCTGGTTCATCCTGCATTTCCGAAATCCGTGTGATCGAACTGCTGGATGAGGGGGCATCGAAAACGCCATTTCTATCCTTTGGTGACCGGGTGCACATGGAGGCGCGGATGCCAGACGGCTCCACACCCTTCGGCATAATCGATCAAAAAGTGGTCAAAGGCTGATGCGCGTTCTGATCACGGGTGCGAACGGGTTTCTGGGACGCAATCTGACGGGTCGGCTTGCGGCAGAGTGTGCCAGCCTATCACGCCTTGTTCTGACAGACAGACAATTGACTGCGGCAAACGTTGCGGGGGCAGACCAGCTTGTCGGAGATCTTGCCGACAGCCGCTTTCTCGACCAATTGCTGGAGCCGGGATTTGATCTTGTCTTTCATCTGGCAAGTGTCCCCGGCGCTTTGGCCGAACAGCAACCCGCACTTGGCCTCCAGGCCAATCTACTGGCACCCTTGGAGCTTGCACGCAAGGTCGCCGCGCACAAGCGCGGCACCCGTTTCGTCTTTGCCTCATCCATTGCCGTCTATGGCGATGTTGGCTCTCATACCGTCACCGACAGCACCGCGCCACGCCCATTGCTCAGCTATGGTGCCCATAAGCTGATGACGGAAATCTTTCTTTCTGACATGACCCGGCGCGGTGATCTGTCTGCGATCAGTCTTCGCTTTCCCGGCCTTGTGGCGCGCCCACCATCCGAAAGCGGGCATGGCTCGGCGTTCATGAGCCTTATCTTTCACAAGATTGCCGCAAGCGAAGCCTATGCATGCCCGGTTCCGGCCTCAGCCACCTGTTGGTGGATGTCACGCCGGGCAGCCGTGGATGTTCTAACTCATGCTGCCAGGCTTCAGCAACCATCACCAACGGTCATTCAGCCTCCCGTCTTACATGCAGGAATCGCTGAAATCGCCTTGGCTGTCGAGAGCATCACCAACCGCAGAGCATTGATAGACTGGGGCAAGGATGAAAATCTCACCCGAGTCTTCGGTAACATGCCGAGGCTTGATGCGTCCGCCGCACTGGCCCTTGGCTTCAAAGCCGATGACGATTTACACACATTGGCCGAGGCCGCCCTTTATGGAGATTTAGCATGAACATCATTGATCTATCTGTTGCGATCGAAAATGACATTGCTGCCGACCCACCGGGTCTAGGCCCAAAGATCACTTACTCTGATCACCACGAAGGTGCGCAAGAAATCCTGCGGTTCTTTCCCGGTCTCGCCGTTGAAGACCTTCCGGATGCCGAGGGCTGGGCAGTGGAACATCTGAGCCTGACAGCCCATAATGGCACGCATCTTGATGCTCCGTGGCATTTTGCCTCCACCATGAATGGCGGTGAGCCCGCCTGGACCATTGATGAAGTGCCCCTCGATTGGTGCATACGCCCGGGTGTCAAGCTTGACCTGCGCCATTTGCCCGATGGCAGTGTGGCAACTGCAGATGATATTCGTACAGCCCTTGCTGTGAGCGGCCATAATCTCCAGCCTTTTGACATTGTTCTGGTCAATACCGCAGCCGGTGCTGCTTATGGCAGGCCGGATTACGTCGGTCGCGGATGCGGTATCGGCCGGGAGGCAACGCTTTGGCTTTTGTCACAAGGTGTCCATATTACCGGCACGGATGCCTGGTCCTGGGATGCTCCATTTCCCGCCACAGCCAAGCGTTTTGCTGAAACCCAAAATGCAGGTTTGATCTGGGAAGGGCATAAAGCCGGGCGTGATGGTCTTTTCCTGCATCTGGAAAAGCTGACACGACTGGACGAACTGCCACCTTCTGGCTTCACGGTGTCTTGCCTGCCGGTTAAAATCAAGGATGGCTCTGCGGGATGGTGCCGTGCCGTGGCAATTCTTGATTGACCCTACAGCCGCCGTGCTCAACTGCAATTGTTTGAAAGCAGATGACTCTTTCATGATTTCATAACCGCAAGGGGGCGTTCAGCATCGTGCCAATGCCAATTTCAGGCACGATGCTATAGCTTTTTGTTTTTGCATCGGAGTTTTCCGAAAACCGGTGCCACTTTTCGGTCCGGTGCTCTATCGCCGATGTCCCGTCGCCAATCATCCGGTTTTCACCTCGCTTGCCCCATTTGCCCTGATCAGGGCCATGAGCACAGGTCCAAGCGAAAATTCACCCCTTTGTGCCCGCCGTGTCAGATCACGCAGATAGCCGCCAGGCGAATTGATATGACCGCCACGCTCGAGAATGCAGGCAATAGCCACGGCCGCACCTTCAGCTCCCATGATCTCGCAGGCGTCCTGATAGGCCGATGGGCTAATGCCCAACATCGATCGTACCAGCACCGCTGTCGCCATCAACTCACGCCAATTGGCAATCGCTCCGCCTTGGGCATAGTCGCCCATCGTCGGGCAGGCCCGCAGCACCATGCTCAGGGGAAATGCTTTTATCGGCTCGGCCATCGGTTTCGGCTGATACGGTTTGGCGTCGTCCTGCTTCTTTTCGAAGCGAGGTTCAGATTCATGTGTGGATTCGGTATTTGAATTCTGTATGTGGCATCCATTCTGGTGATCATTGCCATCTGTTTTTTCGAATTTCATCTGCATTTCCAGAATGTTGATGATTTCCGTACGCAGCATCTCCAATTCCTCGATGATCGGAGTGAGTTCAAGGCGGGTTGGACTGCGTGGAATCTGGGCTACGATGCCGATATAATGGTTTTCAATCATGGTCCAATCACCAGCGGCACCTTCGTCGATTGCCGCTGAAATCAGCTTGCGCACATCACGGCGGCACAGCGTCAGCCGCTCCTTGGTCAGACGAAGCGCCTGCTTGTCAGCCTCGATCTGCTGCGCCATGGCCGCAAGCTCTTGTGCCCGCGCCAGCATCGGTGCCAGACTGAAGCCAAAGGCCGTTTCGACCACACCAGCCCGATCCTTGCGCGCGTAGCGTTTGCCATTCGGGCTGTCTTTGCGGATAATCAGCCCAGCCTCCACAAGCGCCGCAAGATGACGCCGTAATGTTGTGCCACTCATGCCATGAGCGCGCACAGACAATTGCACATTGGATGGAAACACCACCAATCCAAATTCTTCCGACAGTTCTGCTTCAGGATAAAATGACAGCAGTGCATTCAGCACCGACAGCGCCGGCTGGGTGATGCCCAAAAGCGCGCGTGCTTCGCAGGCGTTGCGGAAAACTTTCCATTTATCGACGGCCTTGGCTGGTTTGGCGTCAGCCGTATCGAGCTGGTTTTTGACCAAGGCAAGCGTCATTGATCGCCGCCCAAAGGGCGTCGTCACATTTCCAATCTGCATTTTCTCTCACCTTTCAAAAGGCAAAAGAAAAACGCTCACCAAAACGGTGCCAAAACTCTTGACTATGATTCGAGGAAATGCGATTCTCTGCTTGCTACAGTTCGAGAAGGGCTTCCACGACGGAAACGTTTGGGGGCCTTTTTCTTTTGCGGTTAATCTCCTTGTTGACGACGATAGTCTTCGTAAATCTCGTCAAGTTTTTCGGATAAAAATTGACCAAACCCTGCCGCTTCCCTGTTTGTCAGCGTCAGCGAAAACTTTTTGGCCGTCATTTTGATGTTTCCGGCCAATTCACCACCGGCTCGCGGACTCCATTCTTCCAGAGTGTTGCTGCTTTTCGCTCCATCAGCCAATCGTACATAAACAGCCTCAAATCGCTGGTCTGACGGCTTAGATTGGCTCTCTCTGGAGAACAAAAAACGCTCAATCTCCTGTTGTCGATCATCATTATAGACACTGACCAAAGCCAGCCATTTTCGGCGCCCAATACCCTTGGCACTGCCAATGGCTTTGATAATTGAAAGCGGAATCGTCAAGGGTACCGAAATCAGCTTTGACAGCTCTGTCTTGTCGGTGGAAAGCGCAAGGCCAATATCACGACGCTTAAAGCCGCGCTGCTCAAGCCCGTAGGCAAAAACAGCGCGCTCAATGAAAGACAGACTTTCTCTGCCGCTGTTTTCGAGACCCTGGGCCACGATAAGCGCCGTATCATCAAAATCACGGACAATGGCTTTGACTTTGATACCAAGCTGTGCGGCAGCTTTCAGTCGCCGATGACCGTAAGCCACCTGATAGCGCCCGCCATGGTCAGGATGCGGCCTGACAAGAATCGGCACTTCCTGACCATTCTCCGCAATCGAACGCAAGAAGACATCGTCATCGGAAAATGCAATTTCATCCATGCGATCCCGCATGAAAGAAGGATCAACCAGATCCGGCTCCAGCTCTCGCACAATCTGGCCGGTGCCAAGCGCCTGTTTCAGCGCATTCGCTTCCTCCTCCATTTTTCCAAGGGTCAACGCCATGGACTTGATTGGGCCGGCCGGCATCCGGGCGTCAGCCTGCCCATCCGAAAAGTTGGCCGCGGCCAACTCCTGCGTGGCGGCCTGGAATATATCGCTTAGATTTTTTCCCCGCCTGCTCATTTCCGACCCCAGATTTTCTTCAGGTTATCAAGGATTTCGGCGTTGGCCGCGTTGACAGATTCCATGGCGCGGTCAAAGGTGGCCTTTCGCACCTGCCCCCGTTCAATCTCGTAGAGTGTCTGCTTTGACAGGCCCGCATCAGAAATCGCGGTTGATTTGAGGATGGTTGCCGTCAGGACATCATCGGCAAACAGACCGCGCAACAGAGCAACAATTTGCGATTGAGGCCCATCGAAAGGCTCATGTCGGGTCACAACATATTTAATGAAGTCATGGGAAAGATTACCGCCCGCTTTGCGCACCACCGAAAGCAGGTCCGAGGTCATCAACAAAAACTGACTCATCGACGCAACATCCACCATTTGCGGGTGAATCGTTATCAACAACGATGTGGACGCGCAGACGGCGCCAAGAGTCAGATAACCGAGCTGAGGCGGGCAATCAATTACCACAATATCGTAGCTGTCTTCAACTTCAGCAATCGCCACGCCGGCACGGCTGAAGAATGGCTCGCCCTGATGTGCGCGTCTTTCAACAAGCGCGCGTGGCGTGTCATGTTCAAATTCCATCAGCTCCAGATTTCCCGGAACCAGATCCAGCCCGGTGAAATATGTCTTTCGGATAATATCTTTCAGCGGTTTACGCTCATGATCGTAGCGAATCGCCCCATAGAGAGTATCACCCGTGCCAACGTCAAACTCCGGCTGCACCCCCAGCATGGACGACAGCGACGCTTGCGGATCAAGGTCAATGGCCAGCACACGATAACCCTGCAAGGCGAGAAACTGCGCCAGATAGAGGGTCGTCGTCGTCTTGGCGGAGCCACCCTTGAAATTGGTCACGGCAATGGTTTGAAGCTTCTCACCGGCCTGGCGGTGCGGTAAATAGCTAATGGCGTCTTTCGGCTTGGTGGTCGCAATCAATTGCCGAAGTTCATTGATCTGAGGAAGCGTGTAAGACCGGCGCCCACTCTCAGAGATTTGAGGGGAGGGGCCACGCCCATCCAGCGAAAGCTGTCGAAGATAGCCATCGGACACACCGATCAGTTTCGCCGCATCACCAGAGGAAAACGTGCGCAACGTCTTTTGCGAGTGCGGCGGAAACAAATGCTCCGACAGCAATTTGAGTTGCCGCGACAATTGTGTCGCGTGCCGCTCAATGCGCATATCCGTTGACGAAACGATATTGTCCAGCAATGCGTTTTTCCCTGATGAAACGATTTGATCCTCGATGCGAAATACAAGCGTATTTATTCAAGAAACCGTATCAAGGGTATGGCACGATTCGTTGACCTTGCCGAGTCCTTTTCCAGCCGTTATCAGGCCCAACTGTCAGTATCCAAAGTTCTTTTTCAACAGCCTGTTAAGGTGTCGTTATCGGATGCGCACAAAGGACATTGTAACACTTTTAATCTGCTGCATGACTTTCGCCTTCAATCGATTCCACTTTTCCCTGACAAACTTTAGAAGGTTGGCGGTGTGCAGGCGCTGATGACTTCGCAGGGCACCGGGCCGACGCAACGGAAACGGTGCGGTCTGCGGCTTTCAAAATAATAGGCATCACCGGGGCCAAGAATGCGGCGCTCATCATCCACCGTCACTTCCAACCGTCCTGACAGAACAATGCCGCCTTCTTCGCCCTCATGCACCAGCGGCACCTTGCCAGTGTCGGCACCGGGCTGGTAGCATTCCTTCAGAATTTGCAGGCTGCGGCCAAACAGGTTGTCGCCCACCTGCCGATAAGAAAGGCTACCCTTGCCGATTTCGGTCAACTCGTCAGCGCGATAAAATGCCTTGTTGGGCTTGTCTGGCTCAAAAGCAAAAAATTCAGCAAGGCCAATCGGGATGCCATCGAGAATGCGCTTGAGAGCACCAACCGAGGGGTTGGAAGCATTGGATTCGATCAGCGAAATGGTGGAATTGGTGACACCAACCTTTTTGGCCAGCTGCCGCTGAGAGAGGTTATGGCGCATTCGCAAACTGCGAAGGCGATTGCCAATATCGACTGACATGAGGATTGCGTTTCCGTTGTTCGAAATATCGCAAATCTAACCATATCACCCTATAGATTTCAATGGCTTGATGAAATCAAGAAAAGGACTTGTTCGAAAACCAAAACCATGGCCGTGATGGCCCATCAAAGGAGATTCCCATGACCGTTCATTCCAAACCCAATAGTCCCAGCCTCGACAGTTTCTGGATGCCCTTTACCGCCAATCGTCAGTTCAAGGCGGCTCCGCGCCTGCTGGCCAGCGCCGAGGGCATGTATTACACCACCGACGATGGACGCACTGTTCTGGATGGAACGGCAGGTCTTTGGTGTGTCAATGCGGGCCATGGCCGTCGCCAGATTTCGGCAGCCGTTGAAAAGCAGCTGATGACGCTGGATTTTGCACCCACCTTCCAGATGGGGCACCCGATTGCCTTTGAATTTGCCGAGCGTCTGGCCGAAATTGCGCCCGGCGAAGGCGAGAACAAGCTGGATCGGATTTTCTTCACCGGCTCCGGTTCAGAATCGGTGGATACCGCGCTGAAAATCGCCATCGCTTATCAGCGCTCGATTGGCCAGGGCACGCGCACCCGGCTGATCGGCCGTGAGCGCGGCTATCATGGCGTTGGCTTTGGCGGCATTTCCGTAGGTGGTCTGGTCAACAACCGCCGTGTTTTTCCACAAATCCCCGCCGACCATTTGCGCCATACCTATGATCTGGAGCGAAATTCCTACGTCAAGGGCCAGCCGGAATATGGTGCGGAGCTGGCAGATGATCTGGAACGTCTGGTGGCGCTGCATGGGGCAGAAACCATTGCGGCCTGCATTGTCGAGCCTGTGGCAGGCTCTACCGGCGTGCTGCCTCCGCCAAAAGCCTATCTGGAGCGGCTGCGGGCAATTTGCGACAAGCACGGCATTCTGCTGATTTTTGATGAAGTCATCACCGGCTTTGGTCGTTTGGGAATGCCTTTTGCCGCCAATTATTTTGGTGTGACGCCAGACCTGATCACCACGGCCAAGGGCATCACCAATGGCTCCATTCCCATGGGAGCCGTATTTGCTGCCCGCAAGGTGCATGACGCCATGATGCATGGTCCCGATAGCCAGATCGAGCTGTTCCATGGCTATACCTATTCCGGTCACCCCACAGCCTGCGCTGCCGGCATTGCTACGCTCGACATTTACCGTGATGAAAACTTGCTGACACGGGCAGCAAGCGTGCAGGATGCATGGCATGACGCAATCCATTCGCTGAAGGGGCTGCCGAACATCATCGACATTCGCACCATTGGCCTGATTGCCGGTATCGAGCTTCGCCCGCGTGAGGGTGCACCGGGTACGCGCGCTTACGATGTCTTTGTCGATTGCTTCGAAAAGGGCCTGCTGATCCGCGTCACCGGCGATATTATCGCACTTTCGCCGCCGCTGATTATCGAAACATCACAGATCAACGACATCGTGTCCATGCTGGGTGACGCGCTCAAGCGGGCCGCTTAAGGCTCACATCAAATTCCCATGGCCGCACATATGCGGCCATGGAAAAGCCTCATGGCATCTCCACAATCATCGTAAAATTGATCTATGTCATATTGCGTTGTGCGCAAACCTATAAACACCAATGTAAGTAAACGTGTTTTCAGGTTTAGCCGTGACGTTCAGCAAAAAAAAGACCTCGGACCCCGGTGCCGAGAGATTGAAATCCATAGAAAAGCGAGTCGCCTCCAGCCTTCGTCAGGCAGGGCTTCTTGCGCTTTGCGCGAGCGTTCTTGCCCTGTTGCAAAGCCTGCTGGTGGCGATCAGCCTTGGGGCGCTGGTGTCAAAGTCTATGCCTTATGTCAGCGCAGGGCTTGCGGTTTTGCTCTATATTTGCCTTGGGTTTCTGCGCCATGGTCTTGATGCCTTAGGTGGACGCATTGCGTTCTGCGCAGCCCAAAAGGTCATTGCGGAAGAGCGCAAGGCCTTGCTTGCGCGGGAAAGTCGGGTTTCACCCCTGTCTGGCTATGGTTTTTCTTCGGCGCTCGGTGCGCAATTGATTGCCAACAAGCTGGATCTGCTTTTGCCCTATCTTGCGCGCTATCATATCGCCTCGTTCAAAACCCGCACGGTGCCGCTGGTGATTTTGGCTGTCACCGCATGGTATTCCTGGCTTGCCACGCTGATTTTTATCATTTCAGGCCCACTGATTCCGGTTTTCATGGCCTTGATCGGCTTCGCTGCACGCGATGCCAGCCTGAAACACCTCAAAGAGACCGGATCGCTCAATGCACTGCTGCTGGAACGGCTGAATGCCTTGGTTGACATCAAATTGCTGGATGGCCGCGATGTGATGGTGAAACAGTTTTTTGATCGTGCTGACGGATTGCGTCAGCGGACCATGGCGGTGTTGAAAATTGCCTTTCTGTCCTCGACTGTACTGGAACTGTTCTCGGCCATCGGCATTGCCATGGTGGCGGTTTATGTTGGGTTTACACTGCTGGGTGAGTTGCATTTCGGCACTTATGGCGTGCCGCTCACCATTGGCGGCGGTATTTTTATGCTGTTGCTGGCTCCAGATTTTTTCGCACCTTTGCGTGATCTGGCATCGGCGTGGCACGACCGTGCCGCAGCGCTCGGCGTGGCTGAAGAGTTGGCTGAACTTGAAGCAACACCCCAAAGCCTGATGCTGGGTGCAGGCAATATACATCCGGTGTTGGCTGGCACCATCTCGCTTAAAATCGCAGGCCTTTGTCATACCCGGCCCGATGGCGGCATGATACATTATCCTGATTGCCTGATCAGGGCGGGCGAAACCGTGGCCATAACTGGCCCCAGTGGCGTCGGCAAAAGCACACTTCTGGCACTGATGGCGGGTCTGGTCCGTCCACACTGTGGCCGAATCGAGGTTGCCGGTGTGCTGCTGGATGATGACAGCGCCGACGCATGGAGAATGCGCCTTGCATGGGTGTCGCAAACGCCCCATTTTCATCATGGCAGCCTGCGTGCCAATATTACAGGCAGCAACAGCTTTGATGAAAGCCGCTGGAATGCCTCACGGAGTGCTGTTGGGCTGGATGATCTTGTGACCAGCCTGCCACGTGGTGCCTTAACCCGGCTTGGCGAAACTGGCAGCGGGATTTCGGGCGGCGAGGCACGCAGGATCATGCTGGCACGCGCACTTTATGCCGATGCGGATGTGGTGCTGGCCGATGAGCCAACTGCCGATCTGGATGCCGACAACGCCCGGCGTGTGACGGAGAGCCTGCTGGCGCTGGCACGCCGCGGCAAAACCCTGATTGTCGCCACCCATGATCAGCGTCTGGTGGCCCAATTGGGCCGCGAGATCAGGCTGGATGTGGCACGCCCATGGGAGCAGGTGGCATGATCCGTCTTGGTCGCCTGTTTCTGCGCGTCTGGCGTGTCCATCTGTGGTCCCTGCTTCTTGGGACTCTGCTATCTGTTCTGGTGTTGAGTGCCGGAACGGCGCTTCTGGGTCTGTCTGGCTGGTTTATTTGTGCGACAGGCGTGGCGGGACTGGCTGGCATAGGCATTGCGTTTAATGTTTTCGGCCCCAGTGCGGGCATTCGTGCGCTGGCGCTGGGGCGTGCTGTTGCGCGCTATGGCGAACGGGTGCTGACTCATGATGCAACACTGAGAGGGCTTGCAGCCCTGCGCGGCCAATTGCTGGCCGCCATGACCAAAGCACCGCTTCGGTTGCTGGCCAGCTTGCGCGGATCTGAGCGTCTCAACCATCTGACGCTGGATGTTGATGCGCTGGATGGGCTGGCACTGCGGCTCTTTATTCCGCTGGTCTCTACCGTTCTGGTGCTTGGCGGCTTTATTGCGCTGGTGTGGTGGCTGGAGAGCGGTCTTGTCGCCTCATTTCAGCTGGCCAGCTATGCTTTAGGTTTGACGCTGGCCCTGACGCTGGTGCTGAAAACCACAGGCCAGCCGTCGCGCATGGCGCAAAAAGCACTTCAGGCGTTGCGGCTGCGCTATATTGAGCTGATCCGCGCGCGGCCAGAATTGATGGTATCGGGCGAGATGGAACACCGCCGCCATAAGGTGCTGATGGCGCAGGACAAATTACAACGCGAACAAAGTAGAATTGATCGGAGTGAGCGGCTGGCAGGCCTGTTTCTGACGGGCGGCGGCACGCTTGCGGCCGCCGCCAGTCTCTATTTTGGTATCAGCCTTGCCCAGGCAGGCGTGATTGATGCGCCGATGGCTGCCTTTGGCTTTTTCACAGCCCTTGCCATGACCGAGGTGATCGCCCCGGTTCATCGGGGTTTGACCGAGCTTGGCCGCATGAAGGATGCGGCAAGGCGCGTTGAGGCACAGATGCAGCAGGGGGACGCGCATATAGAAACCGCTGCGCCTGTCATGATCGCTCATCGGGACCACCCCATTCTGACAGTCTCCAACATTAGCTACAGCCAGTTTGGTCGCCAGATTTTGACCAATCTGTCGTTTTCAGTGCGCGCAGGCGAAACTGTGGTACTGAGAGGCCCCAGTGGCGTTGGCAAAACCACGGCGCTGTTGCTGGCTATTGGCCAGATTGTCCCAGATTCGGGTCATGTGTATCTGGCGGGTCATGATGTGCTGACGTTGCCACAGGCAGACCTGTTAAGCCTTGCAACAATGTTGCCGCAGAGAAGCGCTTTGATGAGTGGCACAGTGATGGATGCTTTGCGTCTGTCCCGACCACATCTCAAGGAGGTAGAGGCATGGCGGGTGCTGTCCGCTATGCAGCTTGCGCAGGTGATTCAGGATCGGGGCGGGCTTGAAAGCAGTCTTGGTGAAGGCGGCACAGGCCTGTCCGGTGGTGAGCAGCGACGGCTGGTGCTTGCCCGCGTGCTTTTGCGCAATCCCCGGCTTTTGCTGCTCGATGAGCCAACCGAAGGCCTTGATCAGGCGACCGCCCGCGCTGTTTTAGCTGGTATTCGCCGCCTTTTGCCCGAGGCTGCCATTGTGATGGCCTCGCACCAGGCTGTGGAATGGGATGTCGCAGACCGGATGCTTGTGCTTGGCTAAACTGTGGTGCGGCGCATTGGCGCAACGCAGCATGTCTCTCGCCCTTTTTGATTTCGATCAAATACCAAGATCAGCCAGAGCGGTAGAGACAGAGCATGTGCATCTCAAATGCATTTTTTTCGGGTCAGAAAGAGTCAAGACAATGGAACTCGATATCATAGAGCTATCGCGCTTGCAGTTTGCAATGACGGCGCTTTACCACTTCCTTTTCGTTCCCCTGACACTCGGACTTTCCGTTATCGTCGCCATTATGGAAACCGTCTACGTCATGACGGGACGGCCCATATGGCGTCAGATGACGAAATTCTGGGGTACCCTGTTCGGGATCAACTTCGTCCTGGGTGTGGCCACGGGCCTCACCATGGAATTCCAGTTTGGCATGAACTGGAGCTATTACAGCCAATATGTCGGCGATATTTTCGGCGCACCCTTGGCAATTGAAGGGCTGATGGCCTTTTTTCTGGAAGCCACATTCGTTGGCCTGTTTTTCTTCGGCTGGGATAAGCTGTCGGCGCGCGCGCATCTGATTGTCACATGGCTGGTGGCGATTGGCTCGAACATGTCGGCTCTGTGGATTCTGATTGCCAATGGCTGGATGCAAAATCCGGTTGGGGCGCAATTCAATCCGCAGACCATGCGTATGGAAATGACCAGCTTCTACGATGTCGTTTTCAATGAAGCCGCGCAGGCCAAATTTGTCCACACAGTCTCGGCCGGTTATGTCACCGCCGCCGTATTTGTTCTGGGTGTGTCAGCCTGGTACCTGCTGAAAGGCCGCCATATTGATCTGGCAAAGCGCTCGATTGCCATTGCCGCAAGCTTCGGCCTTGCTGCCGCCCTCTCGGTTGTGGTTCTGGGCGATGAGTCTGGCTACGGCGTCAGCCATTCACAGAAAATGAAAATGGCGGCGATTGAAGGCATGTGGGAAACCCAACCCGCACCGGCAAGCTTCACACTGCTGGGCTTTCCTGACCAGCAAGCACGCGAGACTCATTACGCCATCCATATTCCCTATGTCATGGGCCTGATTGGTACTCGCTCGCTGACCAATGAAATTCCGGGGATCGACAAGCTGGTCGCCCAGGCCGAGGTTCGCATTCGCTCTGGTCTGATTGCCTATGACGCGCTGATGAATGTCCGCGCCAACAAGGGCAAGATGACAGACGCCGACAAGGCTGCCTTTGAAAACCATAGCGCCGATCTCGGCTTTGCCATGCTGCTGAAGCGGTACAACGATGATCCACGTCAGGCAACGCCTGAGCAGATCATCAAGGCTGCCAATGACACAGTGCCTCCAGTGATGCCATTGTTCTGGGCCTTCCGCATCATGGTGGCGCTCGGCTTTGCCTTCATCGGCGTGATGGTGTGGTTCTTCTACATGGTGTCGTTCCGCAGGATGCAGTTTCCACGCTACGCTTTGTGGATTGCCGTGTGGATCATTCCGGCTCCGTGGATTGCCGCTGAAATGGGCTGGATTGTTGCCGAACTGGGTCGGCAGCCATGGACTGTGGATGGTGTGCTGCCCACGGCTCTGTCGGCCTCGAACCTCAGCGTGCTCGATCTTCTGATCACCCTGGCAGGCTTCGTCGCCTTCTACACCGTGCTGTTCATCATCGAGATGGGCCTGATGATCAAATACATCCGCAAGGGCCCTTACATTGACGTCAATGAAACTGAAAACTGGCAGAAGCAGCACAGCAATCGTCTTGCTCCCGCCCCCCTTCCTGCGGAGTAATCATCATGATCCTCAATCAACTCATCGACTTGGACATCCTGCGTGTGATCTGGTGGATACTGCTGGGCGTGTTGCTCACGGGCTTTGCTCTCACGGATGGCTTCGATATGGGTGTCGGCGCGCTTTTGCCCTTCGTTGGTCGCAATGACAACGAGCGCCGGGTTGCCATCAACACCATTGGTCCCGTCTGGGAAGGCAATCAGGTGTGGTTTATCTTAGGTGGCGGTGCCATCTTTGCCGCCTGGCCTCCTTTGTATGCCGTCAGCTTTTCGGGCTTTTATCTGGCGATGTTTGCCATTCTGGCATCCTTCATCCTGCGCCCGGTTGGCTTCAAATATCGCTCCAAGCGCGACAGTGCCACATGGCGCAATTGTTGGGACTGGGCATTGTTTGTTGGCGGTGCAGTACCTGCGCTGATCTTCGGCGTTGCCATGGGCAATGTGCTGCAAGGTGTGCCTTTCAGACTGGATGAGGATCTTCGGATTTTCTATGAAGGAAACTTCTTTGGACTTCTGAACCCCTTCGCACTTCTGGCCGGTGTTGTCTCGCTGATGATGCTGGTGACCCATGGTGCAGCATGGCTGAACCTGAAAACCGAAGGTGCCGTGCGTGACCGCGCCCGTGCCATTGGCTCGGTGACATCACTCATCACCATTGCAGCCTATATCCTTGCAGGCGTCTGGCTGGCTGGCGGCATCTCAGGCTATCAGATCACGCTTCCTTCTGTGGCAAGTGGCCCATCCAACCCGCTGTACAAAGAGGCCATTCAGGCTGGTTCGTGGATGTCTGCCTATGACAGCCGCCCATGGATTGCTATTGCGCCAGTGCTGGGTGTGCTCGGCGGCCTGCTGACCTTCCTTGGTCTGCGCGCTGGCCGGGAAGTCTCGACCCTGCTGTTCTCAAAACTGTCGATCATCGGTGTCGTATCATCGGTCGGTCTGACCATGTTCCCCTTCATTCTGCCTTCAACGATTGATCCACGGTCTTCGCTGACAGTGTGGGATTCGTCATCATCTCAGCAGACATTGTTTGTGATGCTGGTGTCTGCGGTCATCTTCGTGCCGATCGTGCTTGCCTACACCGCCTGGGTCTACAAGGTTCTGTGGGGCAAGGTGACGGAAGCAGACGTTAAAGCCAACGCGCATTCGGTCTATTGACCGGGAAAGGAAATATCATGTGGTACTTTGCCTGGCTTCTCGGATTGCCGCTGGCGGCAATGTTCGCGGTTTTGAACGCCATGTGGCTGGAAATGCAGGAAGATGCACGCACCATGAAGCAGCCAGCCTTCAAGAAAAAGACATAACGGCGGGGTTGACCCTTGCCAAAAAAAATCCGGGAGCGGCAAATGCCTCTCCCGGATTTATATTTTAAATCATACCTTTATCAGAAAGGATAATGCTGGTTTGGATCTTCAATGGTGATCCAGCGCAGATCGGTAAATTCAGCAATGCACGCCTTGCCGCCAAAGCGGCCATAGCCAGAGCCTTTCACGCCACCAAAGGGCATCGGGCCTTCGTCAGCGACGGTTGGACCATTGATGTGGCACACACCCGATTCAATGCGGGCGGCAAGCGCCAGCGCACGGTGGACATCCCGGCTGAAGATAGCAGCTGACAAGCCATATTCCGTGTCATTGGCAATGCGAAGCGCCTCTTCCTCGTCCTTGACGCGGATCACCGGCTTGACCGGGCCGAAGCTTTCCTCGTCAAAGCTGCGCATCCCTTCCTTGACGTTGTCCAGCAGGGTCGCGGCTACAACGCTGCCAGTGACTTTGCCACCAGCAGCAAGGGTTGCTCCCTTGGACACCGCATCATCAATAAAGGACTGCATTTTTTGGGCTGCTTCCGGATTGACGAGAGAGCCAAGCACCACATGGCCGCGTGGATCTCCGGCTGGCAGAGCCGCAACACGGGCGGACAGCTTCTGCACAAATTCATCGGCAACCGCTTCATGCACAATCAAACGCTCGGTGGACATGCAAATCTGACCATTGTTGGCATAGCAGCCAAACACAGCAGCATTGACGGCGGCATCAATGTCGGCATCCTCCAGCACAATCAACGGCGCCTTGCCACCGAGTTCCAACAGGGCCGGCTTGAGGTGGCGGCCGCAAAGCTCGCCAATGATCCGCCCCACCTTGGTGGAACCCGTGAAGTTGACACGGCGCACCTCATGGGCGGCAATCAAGGCTTCCACCACCTGCGCTGCATCTTCCGGCGCATTGGTGATGACGTTGATAACGCCATCGGGGATGCCCGCTTCCACCAGCACGTCACCAATCAGCACATGGGTGGCGGGGCAAGCTTCCGAGGCCTTCAAAATCGCGGTGTTACCAAAAGCAATCGCCCAGGCAACGGCGCGCGTACCAAGAATAATCGGCGCGTTCCACGGCGCAATGCCGAGGCAAACACCAGCAGCCTGCCGCACACCCATGGCCAGCATACCGGGCTTGTCAGACGGAATAATCTCACCCTGAACCTGCGTGACCATGCTGGCAGCTTCGCGCAACACGCCAGCGGCCAGCATGGCATTAAAGCCTGCCCATGGCCCAGTGCTGCCTGTCTCCGCAATCATCAGCTTGGCAAAATCGCCAGCCTTGGCATCCATAATGTCAGCAGCCTTCAACAACAGCGCGCGACGAGCGCTTGGCGCGGTGCGCGACCATGCAGGAAAGGCTGCCTGTGCTGCCGCAACCGCTGCCTTCACATCATCAAGGCCAGAGGCGGGCGCACGGCTGGCCACTTGGCCGGTAAACGGATCAATCCGATCAAACGTCTTGCCGGATATGGCTCCAACCTTTTTGCCACCGATAATCTGTTGAATTTCAAACATGTTCTTTCCTCCACTTTTTGATTTTATCACTCTGTTTGGTGGTGTTTTGCCCAAGCGACACCGTCACCCAGCGCAATTCAGTAAATTCATCCAGCGCGGCCTCTCCTCCAAAGCGGCCATAGCCCGAAGCCTTGACCCCGCCAAACGGCATATCAGGCTGATCGGCAACGGTTGCCGCATTGATGTGGAGAATGCCGGTTTCGACCCGTCGGGCGACCGCGAGTGCGCGATGCAGATCGCGGCTGAACACCGCACCCGAAAGACCGTATTCACAATCATTGGCAACGGTGATGGCCTCATCCACATCTGAAACCCGGATCACGGAGACCACCGGGCCAAAGCTCTCCTCCCGATAAAGCCGCATTCCGGGCAAGACGTGATCAACCACGGTTGCATCCATCAACGCCTCACGCACCTGACCACCAACCACGACTTTGGCACCTTTGGCGACGGCATCATCGATCAACGCGGCAATGCGCAGGCCGGATTCGACTGAAATCAATGCACCAAGCGGATGTGTGGCCAGAGCTGGATCGGCAGCTTTGAAGGCCCGCGCCTTGGCCACAAACAGGCTCATGAAATCATCAGCAATGGCATCCAGCACAATAATGCGCTCTGTGGACATGCAGATCTGGCCCTGATTGAGAAAAGCTCCAAACGCTGCTGCGTCTGCGGCCTCTTCCAGATTGGCATCGTCCAGCACAATAAGCGGGGCCTTGCCGCCCAGTTCCAGCAGGCAGCGCTTCAAATGGCGCGCCGCCATCTGGGCGATGATCCGGCCAACACGGGTGGAGCCGGTAAAATTCACCCGCCGCACCACAGGATGGGCAATCAGCGCCTCAACAATCACGGAAGCATCTGCGGGCGCGTTGGAGATGATATTCAAAACTCCATCTGGCAAGCCAGCCAGTTGCAACAGGTCTCCCAGCAATCGTTGAGTTGCCGGGCAAAGTTCAGAGCTCTTCAGAATAACGGTGTTGCCACAGGCCAGCGCCAGCGCCATCGAGCGCACAGCCAGCAATATCGGCGCATTCCATGGCGCCATGGCCAGACAGACGCCCGCAGGCTGGCGGATCGAAAAGGAGTGCATCTGCTCCATCGTTTCAGGTCGCGGTAATTCAACCATATGGTGCGTCATGCTGG
The DNA here is from genome assembly GCF_014204625.1 of Gillisella vitis. Lineage (GTDB taxonomy): Bacteria > Pseudomonadota > Alphaproteobacteria > Rhizobiales > Rhizobiaceae > Allorhizobium > Allorhizobium vitis_F. Next base: position 190,111 of record NZ_JACHLU010000005.1, read on the forward strand.
CGGCATCCCGAAAGATTCTCGCACCATGTTCCGTATTGAAATCGCACCATGGCCGGGTCGCACCCGTTTCAAGCATCATCACGCGGGCAAATGCGTCTTTGTGGGCAAGTAGCAGATCGGCTGCCTTTTCCAAAATTGCCTGACGCTCAAAAACAGGGGTTTCTGACCACGACGGAAAGGCGGCGGCAGCGCTGCGTGCTGCCCGATCCACATCCTCAGAGCTTGCGGCGGCGGCAATGGTTGTGATGTCGCCAGAGAGCGGATTGATGCAGCTAAAACTCTGATGAGATGACGCATTCACCGATTTGCCACCAATCAGAAGATCAGCCTGAAGCGGCACAGCCTGTCCTTTTTCAGGTGCGAGGCCTTTGTCTGCACTCTTATCTGATCTGCTTAAATGCGCTGGCATCATCTCCCGTGCCTCCTCCCAAAGGCCAAGGTGAGATTACAGCATTGCCTGTTGAGTAGAATGTCGATATTTGGGTATAAATTGTAAAAAACTGGGAATATAAGCAGAAGTTTTGTGGAGCAGGCATGGTTGATGAACTCGCCTTGATGCGAAAGGTGCATGCCGAGGTTTTAGAACCAGCACTTGCAGAGCGTAGCTTTCGCCTGAACAATCAGCTCCACCGCTGGTTTACCCATATGGCGCTTCTCAGTCATGGCCGTCTGGTTTTGGGAGGCGCTGAGGACCGGGATGGGCTGGAGGGGCCGGGCCTGCTGGTTTTGCCGCCGTCACCGGGCTTGCGTTTGCGGCTGGCCGCAGGGTCCAGATGCTATGTGATCGGGGTGGCAATGGATGTGATGGCCGATGCGATTGGTGATTATCCAGAATCGCCTGCCATTCGCCGTTTCATGACCACAGCCAGTCTCTTCAGCGGGCTGGATACAGAACAATGCGGGATGCTGGAGCGGCTGTTTCAGGGCTTTGTTGCAGAGGTTCAGGCGCAAGGACAGGTTTCGCACATGGTGGTATCAGCCTATCTTCGGCTGTTATTGCTGTGGGCGTGGCGGCATAACACACCCAATGAACCGGCTGGCCTGCTGTCCGCAGGTGGAATGACGCTGTTGCAACAGTTTCGACAATTGGTCGAGGCGGAATTTCGCCAGCACCGGCCCATATCCTATTATGCAGAGCAATTGGGCATCTCGATGGACCGTCTGCATGGCATTTGTCGGCGCAATCTCAACCGTGCACCAATTGAGCTTGTCCACGAGCGGCTGGCACAGGAAGCACAATCCCGACTGGAACGCTCGGACCGCAGTGTGCGTGACATCTCCGACGGACTTGGCTTCAAAGACCCCGCCCATTTCAGTCATTTTTTCAAAAGCAAAACCGGCCTGTCGCCTGCACGCTACCGCCGGGCGGTGCGTCAGGCATCGACGCCGTCTTCTGCACGTGCCAATGTCGAGTATCACGACTGGCCGTAAGGCGACGCTTCAGCGCAAACGATTGCCATTGTCATCAAACAACAGGCATTTGCCGGCTGAAATGCCGAGGGTGACAGTGCTTTGCCGCTGATCTGTCCGCCGTTGGCGCTGCTCGGCAATCACAGGCTCACCATCTCGCAATCTGGCATAAACAAAGCTGGTGCTGCCCAGATTTTCGGTCACATCCACCTCGACCGTCAACTGCGCATCACCTTCGCCTTCCGCCAGAAAATGCTCCGGGCGCAAGCCAAGACTGAGGCTCTGCCCCACCGACACTGTCGCAGACAGAGGCAGGCTGAGTTGTATGTCTGGTTGCCTGGCAAGGGCGATTGTTACCCGGTTCTGCCCTGTCTCGACAACATGGGCTGAGAGAAAATTCATTTTCGGTGAGCCGATAAAGCCCGCCACAAACATGGTGTCGGGATCATCGTAAAGATGCAAGGGTGAGCCGATCTGCTCGACTTTTCCGGCCCGCATCACGACAATCTTGTCGGCCAGTGTCATCGCCTCCACCTGATCATGGGTGACATAGATGATGGTGGCGTTCAACTCCTTGTGCAAGCGGGCAATCTCGATGCGCATATTGACGCGAAGCTCGGCATCAAGATTGGACAGCGGCTCATCGAACAGAAACACATCCGGCTTGCGCACAATCGCGCGGCCAATGGCCACCCGTTGACGCTGCCCCCCGGAAAGCTGGGCGGGCTTGCGGGCCATAAGTGCGTCCAGCTCAAGAATTTTGGCCGCGTCACGGACACGCCGGTTGATCTCCGATTTATCCATGCCAGCAAACCGCAGGGCAAAACCCATGTTTTGCTGTACAGTCATGTGCGGATACAGCGCATAGGTCTGAAACACCATGGCAATGCCGCGCATGGACGGATCAACATCATTCATCTGCTTGCCCCCAATGGTGAGGGTGCCCGCCGAAATGTCTTCCAGACCGGCAATCATGCGCAGCAGCGTTGATTTTCCGCAGCCGGAGGGACCAACAAACACCACAAATTCACCAGATTTGACCTCCAGATCAACACCCTTGATCACCTCAAGAGCACCATAGCTTTTGCAGATGGCAGCAAGCGAGACATTGGTCATGGGGTCGGCCTCACGATACGGTCAAGGTGATGGTCTGGGTACCAAACGGACGGCAGGTGGCTGTCAATGTGAGTGTGCCAGCATCCTCACCCGCCTCGATCCACAGGCCCGTGACGCCGCCTTTGAAGCTCGACAGAGCAGGCCCAATGATACGGCCGGGGCCTTCCAGCGACAGCGCAACCGGATCGTCAAAGAACGGCAGAACATTGCCGCCCTGATCGAGGGCACGCAAAATCACCCGCACGGTGTCTTTTTCTCCGGCGGCAAGGGCGGTATCATCGGCCACAATCTCAAGCTTTGTTGGCATCGGATCGGCTGGTAATTCAACGGTTTTGACCAGTTCTCCATCGAGATAGCCTGTCACGGTGCCGCCCATCCACGTCAGGCCCCACGTGCCAAACTCTTCTCTGGTGATGCTGCGCTGATCGATGATCACCGGAGGATGCGGCAGATGCGGGTAGGTCTCCCGATCCGGGTAAACCCGCTTGGTCAGCGTTTGACCAAGCGTCAGCTCGACATAATCGCAATTGGTGAGAATGATCAGCGGCAGAACGCCACCAATATTGCGCTCACCACGCGCCCAAAAGGTTACAGGTTGAAGCACAACGCCGCCTGAGGCATCCCCCTGTGAGGCGTAGACAGAGGCCGCCAGTTTGGGTTCGCGGTACATATCCATGACGCCGTGATAGCAAATGCGGTCGCCGGAGCCGAAATCCTTGTGGGTGTTATAGTCAAACATGCACCAGCCGGTGCAGCCCGCAATCGAGGCATCGCCCGCAACCGCATCCAGCATCAGCAGATGCCGGGTCACATGTTCGGCCTGCCGCTGCTCCTGATCCCAGCGTTTGGTGGGATACATATGGCCGTTATATTCGGTAATCATATAGGGTACTTTTGTGGACAGTCCGGTCACTTCGGTCTGATCGCGGATCACCACCCGGCCACGGTTGTTGCCCGGCATTTCCTCCAAGCCCAGCACGAAATCGTTCATGGTGTAAACGTCTTCCAGCATTTCACTATCGGGAATGCAGCGTACGCCGCCCGTCTGGCGGGTTGTGTCCAGTTCGCGGGCCACTCGGTTGGTCTCGACATAAAAATCGTGGCTGTCTCTGGACTCGTTGATGCGCACGCCCCAGATGATGATTGAGGGGTGGTTCCAGTCGCGCTCAATCATCCGGCGAACGTTTTTGATCGATTCCTGCTGCCACTCCAGACCGCCAATATGCTGCCAGCCGGGAATTTCCTCGAACACCAGCAGGCCGATGTCGTCGCAGCGATCGAGAAACCATTTCGATTGCGGATAGTGAGAGGTGCGCACGATGTTGCAGCGCAGATCAAACTTCAAAATATCCGCATCTTTTTCCTGTCCGCGCCGCCCCATGGCATAGCCCAGATGCGGCCATGCCTGATGGCGGTTGAGACCACGCAGTTTGACTGGCTTGTTATTGAGGAAAAAGCCATCGGTGCGAAACTCAACCGTGCGAAAACCAAAGCGACTGGAAAGGCCGTCTTTGCCATGGGCGGTGCTGATCTCGGCGCTCAAGGTGTAAAGAACCGGGTTCTCAAGATCCCACAGGGCTGCGTTGGAAATGCCGCAGAGTGTCACAAGCGTTTCCGTGCCCGTGAGCGGGCTTTCTGCACTGGCAATTGCCGCACCGTTTTTGTCGGTGATTGTCACCGTCACGGCGCCGGAAGCGTCCAGTGACTGATGATTGGCGAGAATAATTTTGGCCGTGACACTTTTCGTATCAGCCAAAGCATCCGGCGTCTCAATTTTGATGTTCTTTATCGACACCGGATCGGTCACTTTCAGCCAGACATCCCGATAAATCCCCGCATAGGTGAGATAGTCAATCTGGCCCCCGAAGGGCGGGATTTCCGGGTTTTCAGACCCATCGATTTTGACGCAAAGCAGATTATCACCATGCTTCAGATGTGGGGTGAGGCGGGCTTCAAACGGGGTGTAGCCATCTTTGTGGGCGATAATGTCCTGCCCATTGAGGGTCACAACCGCATCCGCCATGGCGGCGTCAAACACGACAGAGACCTCTCGGCCCTCAAACCCCGGCTCCCATGCGATGACTTTTTGATAGGTGAAGGCTTTTTGATAGAGCTTTTCATCAAAGTAATTATAGGGCAGCTCCACTGCCGTGTGTGGCAGGCGGACGGTTTCGCCGCTCTGGAGAGTGTTCGTCCAGGCAGGCTCAAACCCGTGAACGAAGGTCCAGTTGGCATTGAAATTCTCATATCGACGCATGATAAAACCCTATTTGACCGAGCCAAGCATGCCTTGCACGAATTGGCGCTGCATGGCGAAAAAGACCAGAAGTGTTGGGAGAGTGGCGAGAATGGTACCGATCATCACGATGCCGTATTCAGGAAAATAGGCCGAAGCGAGCGATGACACGACGAGGGTAATCGTCTTGGTGTCGTTGGATTGCAGCACAATCAGCGGCCAAAGATAATTGTTCCAGTTGAGCATGAACACGATGACAAAAGCGGCAGCAAAGGTGGAACGCATCACCGGCAGATAAATGTAGAGAAAGATCTGCCACTCCTTCAGCCCATCCATCTTGGCCGCATCGCGCAGAGCCGATGGAAAAGCCTTTGATGCCTGACGAAAATAGAAAATGATGAAGGCAGACGCGAGACCGGGCAGCACAATGGCAATATGGGTGTTGATCAGCCCGGCTTTGGACATCAGCAAAAACAGCGGGATCATCAGCGCCCCAAACGGCACCATCAACGTCAGCAGCACGGCGGCATAAATCCGGTCGCGCAGTTTTGAGCGAAACATTTCAAAGCCATAGCCCGCCAGAGACGAGATCAGCAGGGTGATCAGCGTGCCAAACACCGCGATTTTTACAGAGTTCCACATGATCAGTGGCACATCCACGGCATTGAAAAAGCCGGTGATATTGGCCATCAGCGCCGAGCCGAACGAAAGCTTGCCCCGGATAATATCCGATGTGGTGTTGGTTGCCCCAATTGCCATCCAGATAAATGGAAACACCGAGAGAAAAGCCGCAAACGACAGAAAGCCATATTGCAGATATGTTCCAAAGCGGCGGGTCATTGGCGCTCCCTTGCAGCATAAAATTGCACCATGGAGAGAACCGCCACCATCAGCACGATCACGTAAGACGCCGTGGCGGCATAGCCAAAGTTCGGCATGAATTTGAAGGTAAGATTGTAGATATAGAGCGAGAGTGTCAGCGTGGCATTGGCCGGGCCGCCTGTTCCTTCTGTGAGGCTATAAACCTCATCAAACAATTGCAGTGTGCCAATGGTCGAGGTGATGGTGGTAAACAGCAGCACCGGCTTCAGCATGGGAATTGTCAGATGCAGGAACCGCCGCCATGCTGGCACACCATCAATCCGGGCGGCCTCATAAATCGAGCGGTCGATATTTTGCAGGGCAGCCAGATAAAAGATCATGTTATAGCCGGTCCAGCGCCAGGTAATGGCAATGATAATCAGCACCTTGGCCCAGAAAGGGTCCGTCAGCCAGTTGATCGGCGATGACATGACCCCAATCATGATCAGCGTATTGTTGACCACACCTTCCGGGGCAAACATGCTCTTGAACAGAATGGAATAGGCCACCAGCGATGACACACAGGGCAGAAAAATCAGGGTACGAAACAGGCCGGAGAACCGCAGTTTCGGATTGTTCAGCGCAACCGCCATCAGCAGCGCCAGCGTGAGCATGATAGGCACCTGAATGGCAAAAAACGTCATGGTATTGGTCAAGGCTGTCAAAAATACCGGGTCGTTGACAAGCCGGGCAATATTATTGAAGCCAACGAATTTCATCATCATGCCGCGGCCTGAATAGAACGACAGGATCAGCGACCGGATAATCGGATAAACCATGAAAAGCGAGATCAGCGCCAGAGCAGGGGCCACAAACAGCCAGCCATTCACATCGTAATATCGGCCTAATCCGCCACGTTTTACCGCTGCCATACGTATAACCACTTTTGAAAATGAGTGTGTGGGAAAGTGGCCGTGCAACACGGTGGCTGCACGGCCCTCCGGGAGGAAATCTTATTGCATCTGGCCTTCAGCCTGACTGGCAATGGCTTTCATCACATCATCAATTGGTGTGCCCTTCATAAAGGAGGGCATATTGGCAAGAACAGCGGTATCAACTTCAGCGGTGAAAATCCCGTAATTGACGGAGGGAACCTTAGCCAACCAGTCGGAGAAATCCTGCCAGACCTTCTCACCATCAAAATACGGATCTGGCCTATTATAAGCCGCTCCCGTGCGCGCTGCCAAAAGCGAACCCACGGCGCCGCGCTCGGTGAGAATTTTCTGGTAGAATTCCAGATCCTTGCCGTAAATTTCGTTCAGAAAATCAATGGCTTCATCTTTTTCTTTTGACTTTTCAAGCACGTACCAGCTTGATCCGCCAAGGTTGGACGCAGCAACAGCACCCTTCACATCCAGCTTTGGAATGGGTGCCACGCCCCATTTTCCGGCCTGATCGGCCTGTGCCTTGATGGTGCCGGTAATCCATACACCACTGATCACGGCAGCGACATCCCCGGAGGTAAAGGCAGAAACGGCATCAGTCCAGCCGCTGGTGCGCTTGACAATGCCATCTTTCAGCATCGTCGCCTGAATTTGCATGGCCGCCTTCAAAGGCGCATTGTTTTCAACATTCAGGTTTCCAGCATCGTCAAAATACCATTGTCCACCCGATTGCATGATCACGCGGGTCAGGCCGTTATCACTGCTATCCTGTGTGATCATGCGTTTTCCGGTCTTGGCCAACACCTGTTTGCCAATCTCGATGAAGCGATCCCAGCTGATATTTTGCATATCCTCCGGCTTGAAACCGGCCTGTTCCAGATAATCCTTGCGATAATAAAGGCCGGTGACACCGGCATCAAACGGCATACCGTAGGTTTTGCCGTCCAGCGTCATCAGACTGACCTTATAGGGTGCAAAACCGGAATAATCGACCTTGCCTGACAGGGCGGCAAAGGCACCGGGGAAGGATTGCAGATATTTTTGCGCGCCGTAATCTTCAATCAACACAATATCCGGCAGGGAATCGGCGGTGCCGGATGCCAGCCCGGTTTGCAGCTTCTGCTGTACGGATTCCTTGGAGAAATCGACCACGTTGAAAGTTGTGCCGGGGTGCTTTGCGCTATAGCGCGCACCCGCCTCTTTCATAATGGCAACATTGAAGTTTGGATCCCAGCACCAGATCGTGACTTCCCCTGCCATAGCGGCAGTGGTGGCGAGCAGACTTGTGCTGGCCAGCGCCATCATTGTTTTGGTCTTTGAAAATATGTTCACGCTCATCCTCCCGAGATGCATGACTTGGACAGCCTCCACTGCCTTGGCCTCAGTATTTCTGATCGGGAGAAAAACGCAAGTAAAATTTACTAAATATTTTTTGCGCTTAAAACGACATCATTCACCCTTCGGGGAGCGGCAACTGCCCCGCCATTGCATTTTGGTCGGAATGGTAATGTGCTTGGTATAATCGCGCCCCATCAATCGCTCCACCAGCAGATCAACAGCGGTTTCGCCAATGTGTTCGCCCGGAATTTGCATGGTGGACAGCGGCGGATTGAGAAATTGCGTCACGGGAATATCGTTGAAGGACGCGATTGCAATATCCTGCGGGATGGTCAGGCCCGCCTCCTGAATGGCACGATAGGCTCCAATGGCCATATTATCATTGGCGGATAGAATCACATCTGGCCTTGGAGTGAGCTTCAGAAGGCTCTGCGTCTGCTGGTATCCCGTTTCCAGTCGCAGGTTTTGCGAACAGGTATTGCCGTTAAGGCCAGCAGCAATCAGGCTTTCATCAAAGATCCCGCGCGCCTTGTGCCAGTCGATATAGGCTTCACAGCGCCCGCTTTGCACCACGGCATATTCATCCACCAGCCCGTAACTGCCGATAAAGCCGATACGCTGATAGCCCGCAGACGCAAGCCCATTCAGAATTTTGGTGGTCGCCACACTCAGATCAGAGAGCACGCAATCATAAGCATCGAGGTGCGCATTGACATCGGCAAACACAATTGGCCGCGACAAATTCACCAGGTTCTCAATGGTGGCAAGCGGGTGCTTGCCAATGATAATGATCCCTGCGGCACCCTGTAAGGCTCTGGAATCCTTAATCTCCGGCACACTGAAAACCTTGGTTGTTTCCAATTGGTGATCATTGCAGCGGCGCTCAATGCCCAGCCGCACGCCAATATAATAGGGATCGGCCAGCTCCTCTTCCGGCTCCAGAAAATGCACAATGGCAACCGGCGCATTGGTGGCCAAAGATGCTGATGGCATCCCGAACTGGCCATTGCGCCGGTTGCGATTGCGCGGCGTTTCATAATTGAGCGCTTCTGCTGTCTCAATAATCGCCTGCCGCTTGGCTTCAGAAATGGAGAGCGTCTGATCATAGTTCAGAACCCGCGATACCGTGCCGGAAGAAACACCAACAGCTTTGGCAATTTCGCGCAATGTGACCATGGAAGGCTTCCTCTGGGACCATTCTATGGCGTACCACCACAGAGATCAGTAGATTTGGTAAAAATTTACTACTGAAACTTGAGGCGCTCCGCAAGGTCATGACCCATGATCAGAAACGCTCATTTCGCCCTTTGCAACATGCCAAACAGATCGCGCGGATCGTCAGGGTCAGCAATCATGTCGAGTTCTTGATAAAAATCAGTGCCGGTGATTTGGGTGCGGATATGCCGTAAGGCCGAAAAATCCTCAATGGCAAAGCCGACGCTGTCGAACAGGGTAATCTGGCCTGAATCGTGACGGCCCGGCCTGTCTGCGGTAATCACCTGCCACAGTTCTGTGACGGGATAATCCGGCCCCATCTGCTGGATTTCGCCTTCAATGCGCGTTTGCGGTGGATATTCCACAAAGGTATCGGCCCGTTTGAGAATGTCGGAATGCAGCTCCGTCTTGCCGGGGCTATCGCCGCCAATGGCGTTGATGTGCACTCCGGCACCAATCATGTTATCGGTCAAAATCGTGGCATATTGCTTGTCTGCCGTGCAGGTGGTGATGATCTCAGCCCCTTCGATTGCGGCCTGAGATGACGTGCAGGCTGTGACCTTCATGCCCATGGCCTCCAGATTGCGCTGGGCTTTCTGGGTGGCCTTGGGGTCAATATCATAGAGTTTGACGTGATCAATACCAACAACAGCGCGCATGGCCAGGGCCTGAAACTCGGCCTGTGCGCCATTGCCAATCAGCGCCATGGTGCGCGCCGCTTTGGGGGCCAGATAGCGGGCGGCGAGGGCCGAGGTGGCAGCCGTTCTGAGGGCTGTCAGCAAGGTCATTTCAGACAGCAGCACCGGATAACCATTGGACACCTGCGCCAAAAGGCCAAAGGCTGTGACGGTCTGCAAGCCCTTGACGGTGTTTTTCGGATGGCCATTGACGTATTTAAAGCCATACACCTCACCGTCGGAGGTTGGCATCAGCTCAATCACCCCTTCAAGCGAATGGGAGGCCACACGCGCGACTTTATCAAACAAGGGCCAGCGGCGAAAATCGGCTTCAATGGCGTTGGTGAGCTGCAAAAGCAGCGGCTCTATGCCGATGTGATGCACAAGCCGCATCATGTTTTCAACGCTGACAAAAGGAATGATGGCTTTTTGCGAAGGCGCTGTGGTGGGCATGATCATCTCCTCTGGCACATGCTGGCAGAGACAGATTAGCAGAGGGAAATATCTGTTCGAAAGGCTATTTTTCGATCGAAACACGCTATAAATTGAACAGAATGATCAATAACTTTAGCGAAATGCTCATGGAGGGGTTGAGTGACAGACTATACACCAGACAGTCTTGATCGGCGTATTATTGCACATTTGCGCAGCGATGGGCGCGCCTCGCTGTCCACTCTGTCCGATACGCTGGGTGTGGCACGCGGTACCGTGCAAAAACGGCTGGAGCGATTGCTGGAAACCGGAACCGTAATGGGTTTTACCGTGCGCGTGCGACAGGACTATGAGCACGACACGGTGCAGGCTGTGATGATGATTGAAGTGACGGGGAAATCAACCACGCAGGTGATCCGCAAACTCAAGAGCCTGCCTGAGATTTATTCGCTTTATTCCACCAATGGCAATTGGGATCTGGTGGCCAATATCCGCGTCGCCAATCTTTCGGATTTCGACCGGGTTTTGCGGGAGGTGCGCATGATTGATGGCGTGGCCAACAGCGAAACGAGCCTGTTGCTGAGCAGTGTCTGATCACGCACGGTTAAAAAACTGTCACAGCTTCAGCCTATCTGTGAAATGGCGATGATTGCATCTTTGCATGTCACGGAAATGGGTATGAACATGCTGCAACAGATTGCGTTAAAGGCTGGCTGCTCAACGGCCACCGTCTCGCGGGCGCTCAACAAAAGTGGGCCGGTGAGTGAGCGCATGGCGCGGCGGGTGGAAAAAGCGGCCATGGAGCTGGGCTATCGCCCGGCGGCCAATCCGGTTTTGCCGCATCGCTTGCGCCAGAAACCAATGATTGGCGTGCTCATTCCCAGCATCACCAACCCGGTCTTTGCAGCGTCCCTCTCCAATATTCAAAAGCGCGCCCGCGTGTCTGGTCATGGCGTGATTATTGCCCAATCGGATTATGATCCGGTGCGAGAGGCCGAAGCCATTCTCGATCTGGTGTCCGAGCGTCCTGTCGGGCTGATTTTGACCTTGTGTGATCCGCAGGCCAATGCGGCCAACCTGCCAAGGGTGTTGCCGCCAACGGTGTTGCTGCACAATCTGCCCACCGCACGCTTTCCAGCCTCGGTTGCCGCCGATAATTTTCAGGCCGGTCAGCAATTGTGTGACCATATCCTCGATCATCACCACAGCAGCATCCTGTTTGTCTCGGGATCGTTCACAGCATCTGATCGGGCCAGATTGCGCTATGAGGGCTATTGTGCTGCCATGCGAAATCGGGGCCTTACGCCGCATCCGGCGCTGGAAGTGGGCTTTCTCAATGGCTATGACGGGCTGGATCTGAGCCAGTCGATGAAGCTTTTCAAACCAACTGCCATGATCGCCTCCAATGACCTGCTGGCCTTTGGCGTCATCGGTGCCCTGCGGCGGGAGGGGTTGAACGTACCTGCTGATATATCCGTCGCCGGTTTTGATGGCATTCCCCTTGGTCGCCTGATTGATCCACCCTTAACGACCATTGAAATGGCCGATGCCAGCATGGGGGCGGCGGCGGCGTCATTGCTGATCGATATGACCGAAAATGGCAGCAAACCGCGCCACCTCAACGTACCGCACAGTTTGCGGATTGGTGGAACGGTGCGCTCGCTTGCTGAATAAAAAACGCCGCCCTATGCCGAGCGGCGTCAGATTGTTGATAAAGTTTTCCAATGTCTCGACGTCATGCTCGGTCCTGTGCCGAGCATCCAATCACGTTAATTTTTATCAATAAAATCAACTTCTTATTCGGCGACAGCAGATCCTCGGGACAAGCCCGAGGATGACGAAGCGTCGAGCTAGAGGTTTTTGCTACCCATTTTAGCTGCGTGGCAGAAGATCAGCAACATCGGCGGCCGCATCATCAAGCGCTTCCTTTGGTGTCGCGCTCTGCTCAACAATCCGCGACAGGTTTTCAACGATGGTCTGTGTCACCTTCACCCCATTGCTGCCGGGGAAGGCATACCATGGAACCATACGCGGCATCTGCTTGAGACCGGCGAGAAACAGCGGATTTTCCTTGTAGAAATTGCCAAGATAGTCCGGCGATTTCGCGGCCAGTTCATTGTTGGGTACATAGCCGGTGCCGGGAACAACAACCGATGCGCCATAGGGACCGGATGCAAACTTGGCAAATTTCCAGGCAGCGTCCTGCTTAACAGCATCCTTGGTCAGGATCACCACAGCATTACCGCCGGTTGGCAGCTTGCCGTTGACCGGGTCAAGCAGCGGAATTTCGGCCGTGCGCAGATCAAATTTGCCGCCGACATTCTTGATGGTGTTGCGAAGCGCTCCCGTGGTCTGGAACTCAAAACCAACCTTGCCAGCCGCAAAGGCCTGTTCGCCTGCCGCCTTGGTAAACACCGGCAAGCCGCCTTCCTTGACCATGCGCGAGAGGATTTCGGCACCCTTGAGACCTTCAGGACCGTTAAACATCACTTTGGTCTCATCGGCAGACAGCATGTTGCCGCCAGCGCCAAACAGCAGCGCCGAGAACATCCAGTCATCGCCCTGCCAGCGGAAGTCGATGCCTTCCACGCCGTCACCAAGCTTTTTGATCTTGCCGCCCAGCGCGATCACGTCATCCCAGGTCTTTGGTGGAACATCAGGATTGCCACCGGCTTTGCGCACCAGATCGGCATTGTAATACATGATCGGGGTGGAGGTTGCGAAGGCAAGGCCCACCTGCTTGCCCTTGACCTGTGCCAGCTTCAGGATCGTGTCCGAGAAGCCTTGCTCGGCCATTTTGGCCCCTTCTTTGGCAACCAGTGGCGTCAAATCAACCGGAATGTTGCGCTCGTTCAACATGCGCAGACGATTGAGGCCGATGAAGGTGATGTCTGGCATTTCAGAGGTGCCCGCCTGTCGCATGATGGTCTGAATACCATCTTCATAGGTGGGCGAGGGGCTGGCGAACTGAATCTTGATGTCGGGGTTTTCTTCCATGAATTTCTTCGAGATCGTGTCCATCACGTCCTTGAAGAAACCGGGCATGGGATAATGCACGGTCAGCACGGTTTCTGCATGGGCCTGCACGGTGAAACCCATGCCGATTGCCGCAATGGCAGCAAGCTTTTTGAAGTTGTTCATGGTGCTCTCCTGATTTTTCGACCGGTCAGCCTTTGAGCCCGGTCATGGTGATTCCCTCAACGAAGCGTTTCTGCGCCAGCAGAAAGGCAAGCACGAGGGGAAGGGTGATGATAAGGGTGGCGGCCATTAGCGCGCCGTAATCGTCGCCCGCTTCGGCGGCGCGGAAAAACAGCAGACCAAGTGGCGGGGTGGCAAGGCCCTGTTTGGAAATGACGATCAACGGCCAGAACAGATCATTCCAATGGGCAACAACCGAGAAGATCGAAAAGGCCGTGATGGCAGGCCAGGCATTGGGCACGATCACGCGGGTGACAATCTCCATTTCCGACATGCCATCGAGGCGAGCGGCATGGATCAGATCATCGGGCAGAGCGCGAAAGAACTGCAAAAACAGGAAGACGCCAAACACCGAGATCGAAAATGGAGCCACCAGCGCCGTATAGCTGTTGAGCAGCGATAGCCGGTCAAAAGCCACATACAGCGGCAAAGCGGTGGCGTGGATGGGGATCAAGAGACCCAGCATCACCATCATCATCATGGTGCGGGCGGCGCGAAATTGCAGCTTGGCCATGGCATAGGCGCACGGCACAGCGATAATGACCTGCAAGACCAGTATCAGGCCGCAAACCAGCACGCCATTCCACAGCAATTGCGGCATGTTCACACGGGAAAACGCCTTGGTGAAATTCTCGACAAAATACCAATGCTGCGGAATGATGGTCAGCGATGAGGTGAAAATATCCGCCTGCGCCTTACCAGAGGTTGAGAGCAAAAAGATATAGGGCGAGAAGAAAATCAGCGCGATCAGCGATAGCACGCATAAGCGGATCATCCGGCCAAGGGTGATGTCAGAGGTGCGGGGGGTTGCCATCAGTAATGCACCTTCTTGTCCAGAACCCGGTATTGAATGAACATCAGCACAATCAGGATTGCGAGAAACACAACGGTCATGGCAGAGGCATAACCAACCCGCAAATACACAAAGCCTTCGCGGTAGATGGTGTAGAGCAGCACTTCCGAGGCCTTGTTGGGTCCGCCTTCAGTGAGGGTTTTCACCGTTTCAAACACTTTGACGGCGTTGATAATGCTGATGGTGGTAACAAACAGCGTGGTTGGTCCCAGCATCGGCCACGTCACCAGACGAAAGCGATCCAGCCAGTGCTTTGCCCCATCAATTTCGGCAGCCGCATAGAGATCACGGGGAATGGCGGTGAGACCTGCCAGAAACAGCACCATGTTGAAGCCAACGGACTGCCAGACGCCAATGATCGACAAGCTATAGAGCACGGTGCTGGAGGCACCCAGCCAGTTTGGCCCATCGATGCCGATCATCGAGAGCATGATGTTGATCGGCCCCATGGTGGGATGCAGCATATATTGCCACACCGTTGCCATGGCGACGATCAGCGAGGCAACGGGCAGAAAAAACACCGTGCGGAAGAAGGACTTGGCCCAAGGCTCCGCCTCGATCATCAAGGCGATGCCAAGACCGAGGATGATGGAGGCCGGGGCCACGATCAGCGTGTAGAAGGTGGTGTTCCACAGCGAAATGCGAAAGGTGCGGTCTGAAAACAGATGGATATAGTTTTTCAGGCCGATGAAATGAAAGCTCGGATACCCCAGCTCAAAATCGGTAAATCCAAGCAGCACCACGGCCACGGTTGGCAGGATGATGAACAGCAGGATCAGAACAAGTGCCGGGGCAACCAGCAGCCAGCCGGTGCGGGCCTGCCGGTCTTGATGCACGCGCTGTATCGTGCTGATGGAGGATTGAAGGGCTGCAACACTCACCGCACCGCCTCCAGCACACCGGCATGGGACACCGCTTCAATCTTCATCCGTGCGCCGTCTTCGCCAAACAGGAAGATCCGATCAATCGGGAAATCCACATAGATGGCACTGCCGGTTCGCAAGATTGACGCCTGCGAAGGCGTGATTTTGGCAACGACCAATTCGCCAATTGCAGCCAATCGTGCATAGACAACCACTTCGGAACCTAAAAACTCCAGCCGCTCGACATGAGCGGGCAGCGTCTCGTTGTTTTCTGCCCCGATTCGCACAAACTCTGGCCGAATACCGAGCATGACCTTGCCAGCCTGTGGCGGCACGCGGGCCGCCAGCGTCAGCGCGCCAAAGCGTACAAGACCAGCGCTGTCGATCTGCGCATCCAGCACATTGATGCGCGGCTGGCCCAGAAAGCGCGCCACCTCGACATGGGCGGGATTATCATAAATCTCCTGCGGCGTTGCCAGTTGCAGCAAGGAACCGCCGATCATCACCGCCACACGGTCCGCCATGGACAATGCCTCGGACTGATCATGGGTAACATACAGCGTTGGCACGCCAGCGCGGCGATGAAGATCGACGATTTCGCCACGGGCGTGCACCCGCAAATTCGCATCGAGATTGGACAGTGGCTCATCCATCAAAAACACATTGGGCTGGCGCACCATGGCACGCGCAAGTGCCACCCGCTGGCGCTGGCCGCCAGACATCTGGCCGGGTTTGCGATCCAGCAGATGATCAATCTTGAGGGATGCGGCCATCTCATGCACATGGTGCTGAATGGCAGTGCGAATGGCCTTTTGTCCGGGCAAAAGATTGCCAATCACCGGCAAACGCTGAGCCGCACTCAAGCGGCGCATGGCCAATGGCACGGCAATGTTTTGCCCCGCTGTCAGATGCGGATAGAGCGCATAGGATTGAAACACCATCGCCACATTGCGATCAGCCGCATTGACACTTGAAACATCGCGTCCGCCAATGATGATGTCGCCGCCATCGGCATGGTCAAGACCGGCGACAATGCGCAAAAGTGTGCTTTTGCCGCAGCCGGACGGGCCAACCAGCGCGATGAATTCACCCTCACGCGCCTCGAAGCTCACGCCTTTGAGGATGTGGTTGCCGCCAAAGGATTTGGTGATACCTTTAAGAGATAGCGCGGTCATTGTGCGGCCTCTTCAGTCTGATGGCGGATTGCCTTGGGATAAAGTTCCGCAACAAGTTCATCGAACAAAAAAGGGGTGAGCTGCGGCAGGCTGACGATCTCGCTGAAGACACCTTGGTCTCCCAGCGTGTGAATGACCGCCCCAACCAGCCGCTCGCCCGGCATTTCGCGTTCAAAATCCTGTATGACAAAAGAGGACGGTGGTCCCCAGACCAGCGTGATGCCTGCATGTTCGCCCTGCCATGCCCAATGCAGATGCCCACTGGCGTGCAGCTTGACGGGGTGGGCGGCAAACAGATCAAACAACCGTTGCCGTTGGGCTGGCCGAATGCCCCAATAGCCGCTGTCGCCTTCATCGGCGGCATCCACAAACAAAGGCTTATGGGCAAAAATAGCCACCTGACGGCCTTCACGGCTGGCAAGCTGGGCTTCCAGCCATTGAAATTGTGCTTCATCCTCAGCGCTTTCAGAGCCAATGATAAGGCTGTTAAGGCCAATCAGACGCCAGCCCGGATGGTCCGACACCCAGCGATCGGGACCAACCAGCGTTTGCCAGCGCTCAAGACGCTCCTGATTGACCGGCTGGTCAGACCCCGGCAGGTGGCCAACATCGTGATTACCCGGAACGATCAGCATGGGCACTGGCAGGGTGCGCATTTTCTCAATGGAATAGAGCATATCCGCATCAAGATCGGCACCATCAATGGTCAAATCGCCGGTGTGCACCACAAGGTCTGCACCCGTCTCGACAATCCACGCCGCAAGCCGCTCCCAGTTCTCGGTGAAATGCGATTTGACCGGGCTAAGGTGGGTATCGGTGATCTGGATGATTTTCATGGAGGCTCCGGACAATGGATCAAGCGGCATGTTCTGCCGCTCTCCATAGAGCCCGCGCGTGTCATCTCCATAACAGCGGGTGAGAACCCGCTTCCATTTTTGTCACAGCACTGTCATGCGTGGCTGTAACGACAGCAAGGGTGAAAAATCACCCGCTCTTTTTAGCTGAAGCCGTCCGGCTTCAACACGTATGTGTCTTTATTTTTCCCGCTTAGATAGACTTTTTTCGCGGTTTCGTAAATTTCTGTGCGCAGGGTGTCAAAAGCGACGAAAAAGTCACGCTCCCCAACAATGACCTTTTTCATTTTGGTGGCAATGGCGAGACCAGATCTGGTTGATCAGGCCTCACCTGCTGGTGTATTGCCATCGTCGGTGCTGGCCTGCGCCAACAAAGGTCAGAGCAATTTTTTGTCATCCGTGTCGTCAACAGCCCGTTTGGCAGCAGACTTGCGTGGTTTGCTTGCGGTCTTTTGGTTTTCCTCGGTGGTAGCACCGGCTTTTCCAGAGGCGGAGGCTTCGGCAGGCTTGGCAACTTTGTCGGGGTCAATGGCAAAACGGATCATGGTCCTGTCCTTCTTGATTTTGCTTAAAGGCTTGTTTGTTTGAGGTCAAAGAACGTGCTGCCGGTTGCTATGCCAGCCAATGCGACGCCTGGTATCGAATACTGTTGCCGTATTCTGGCTGACAGTGAGTCCGACGCTCAAACTGTTGTGGCCCATTGCGTCGCCATAGTAAACAACGTTTGGGCACGACCATTGCTCCTGTACTGTCTGTGGTTGTGGCAGGTCATCGCAAATGGTCTGTTGTCTGGGCCAGCAGCAGATCCAGAAATTGTTTTTGCGCCTGTGTGGGCAGCCAGTCTTTTCGCAATGTCAGGCCAATTGGGCGTGCCGTGTGGCGCATATCCAGCGGTAATGCTTTCAGCAGGCCACGAGCTATATCAGCCTCCGCTTGCAGCGCAGAGGTACAACCGAGATGGTCACTGTTGTCGAGCAGTTCCCGCATGAGAATGAAAGAGCTTGATTCCACAATGCTTTTGGGAGGTGCATTACCAGATTGTGAAAACAGTTCATCAAAATGCCTGCGGGCCGGTGTGCCCGCAGGCGGTGTAATCCAGGGATAGTCCAGCAGGTCGCGCACCGAAATATCCTTACCTGCGGCCAGCGGATGTCTGGCACCACATAGCAACACCAGCGTATCATCAAACAGTGCCTGTTGTTCAACATCAGCAATCGGCGTGGGGTTACGCAAAGCGCCGATCAAAAAGTCGATTTCCCCTCGGCGCAAGCCTGCCAACAGGTCGTTGTAAGGCCCTTCGACGATATGCACCGGCACGCTTGGCCGCACCGTTCGAAACGCCGCAATGGTCCGCGGCAATGCATAGGAGCGCGATAGCGGCATGGCACCCACCACGATATGTCCGCCATCTCTGGCTGTCAGGTCAGCAAGCTCGGCATCGGCCTGTGCCAGTTCAGCAAAGGCCAGACGCGCCGCCTGCGCCAATGCTTGCGCTTGCCGGGTGGCGACAATGCCATGGGGGCTGCGCTCAAACAGCGGGCGGCCAACCTCATGCTCAAGCTGGCTGATGGCACGGTGGACGGTGGCCTGAGCAAGGCCAATCTGGCGGGCGGCCAAGGTGAAGTTCTCGGCTTCCCGAACCGCAATCAATGCCACAAGCTGCGCGACGCTTGCCGTGCGGTGCAGCCGGGACGAAATCTCGGCAAAGGCAGGATCAAGCAACGCAAAAGCCCGCCGCACGCGACAGCACAAAACCTCGCCAGCCTTGCTGGCAAACAGGCCCTGCGGGGTGCGTGTCAGCAGAGCAACACCAGATTGTTGCTCCATTTTCGAAAGAGCCTGTGTAACGGCAGGTTGCGAGACATGATAAGCCTGCGCTGCTTTTGTGACAGAGCCGGTATCAACCACCGACAAAAAAATCCGAAGATGCCGCAGATTATAGGGGCATGATGCCTGTCTGTGATCAGACTTGCTCAACGGGGTTCATCCGCCAGATGGTCCAGAACCAGATCAGCGCGATCTGACAGACTGTCCGGTCCGGGCTTGATCCCAAGGCTGCCAATCTGGCTTTGCCACGCCGTAATGGCCGAGGCCATCCGATCTGGGATCTGCAAATCACGCAGGGTTTTCGCCACCTCCTGCATTTCTGCGGCCCGCCGGGTGCCATGCACCATCATGCGCTCCAGATTATAGGACAGGCGGCTTTGCCACTGAAGACCGGGATCAGAAGCCTGAAGCGAGGCAATCACCGCATCCTCCACGCCTGCACGCCGTGCTGCCAGAATGCATTCCGCACTCAGCGCCTCCAGACCTTTGATCATCACCGAGCGCAGCATTTTGATGGCCGAAGCCTGACCAATCTCGCTGCCTGCGATGCTGGCCTGCATATCAAGCGCTTCCAGTAGCGCACATGCCTCTTCAGCCCGGTCTGATGCAATCAACAGAGGCGTGCGATGGCCCCTCGGATGAATGGGGGCCATGATAGCAACATCAATATAGTGACCACCGGCAACCGATATGATCTGTGCCGCCGTCTGCTTGGTGGATGGTGCGCAGGAGTTGCAATCGAAATAAAATGCCCCCGGCATAATGGATCGGCTGACACTGATGGCTGCCTCAATGGCCTGATCTGCCGTGACAAGGCTGAAAATGACACGACTGTTGGCAACCGCCTCATCCGCGCAGGGCGCGCAATGCACATTAAGCCGGGTGCAGATACGCTTCAGACCATGACACAAATCGCCCTGATATTGAATATCATAGGCAGAAATTGGCAATTGCGGCAACTCGGCAGAGGCAGAGCGCCATCCGGCAGCGACAGCCTGTGCCGCCTCTCCAAATCCAATCATGGCAATTTTCATCGGCCTGCCCAAGTCATGATCGTTATTGTGCATATGAATTTGTCCATTTGATGTTGACCAAGTGTGGCAAATTCCGTGCCTGAATCCTAGTCGCTATAGCCAAAACTTATTGGTTCCGTCGTGAAACGGAATTGGCATTGGATGGTTGTCGGCTCAGAGTGGAGGCAGACAATGGAGGATGCGATGACGGCAACGATGCAGAAAAAAAAGACAGCACTGGTGATAAGTGCCCATGCGGCAGATTTTGTCTGGCGTTGCGGCGGGGCCATCGCGCTGCACGCACAGTTGGGCTATGAGGTCACAGTGGTCTGCCTGTCTTTTGGCGAGCGCGGCGAATCTGCCAAGCTGTGGAAGCAAAAGGATATGACGCTGGAGCGGGTGAAGGCGGCGCGCAGGCTTGAGGCAGAAAAAGCGGCATCCGCACTGGGTGTTCACGATCTTGTCTGCTTTGATCTGGGTGATTATCCATTGCGCTTGAGCGATGATGACAAATACCGCCTCGTGGATGTGATCCGTGCGGTTCAGCCCGCTTTCATGATGAGCCATTCCCAATACGACCCCTATAACACCGACCATATGTATACCACTCAGGTGGCGCTGGAAGCGCGGATGATTGCCCAGGCCTGGGGCCACAAGCCGGGCGAAAAAGTGCTCGGCGCCCCCCAGCTTTACCTGTTCGAGCCGCATCAGACCGAACAGATGGGCTGGAAACCGGATGTGTTTTTGGACATCACCCCTGTGTGGGACAAAAAACGCGCCGCCATTGAATGTATGGAAGGACAGGAGCACCTCTGGGATTTTTACACACGGGTGGCCCAAAACCGCGCCAATCATTTCCAACGCAATTCTGGCGGACAATCCGGCGGACGGGCATCACAGTATGCAGAGGGCTTCCAGTCGGTCTTTCCGCGCACGGTGGATGAATTGTAACGACGCCCACGGGAGGAGAAACCGATGGAACCCTGTTTTGATATTGCCCATCTCGCCCATGTCGAGATGTATACGGACCAGTTTGACAAGAGCCTTGACTTTTTCGTCAATGTCTATGGCCTGACATTGGCAGGTCAGGATGACAATTCGGCCTATTTGCGGGCCTTTGACGATTATGAATTTCACACGCTGAAACTGACCCGCCACCACACCACAGGCGTGGGCCATGTGGCCTATCGCGCATCAAGCGAGGCAGCATTGATGCGGCGCGTGGCCGCCATTGAGGCCAGCGGCTATAAGGTGATCGGCTGGGTCGATGGCGATCTGGGCCATGGCCGCGCCTTTCGCTTTGAAGACCCGTTTGGCCATGTTTTTGAAATCTACTGGGAGACGGTGCGCTATCAACCACCGGAGAGCGAGCGCCCGGCACTGAAAAACATCGCCCAGCGCTATCATGGTCGGGGATGCCATCCACGTCGCTTGGATCACCTGAATTTGCTGGCGTCCGACGTGCGTGAATTTCGCCGGTTTATGGAAACCTGCCTTGGTTCAAAGGTGACGGAAATGATCCAGTTGGACAATGGCCGCATTGGTGGCTGCTGGTTTACGGTCAACAACAAAACCTACGATCTGGCCTGCACCGAAGAGCATGGCAATGGCTTTGCCCGCCTGCATCATCTGACCTATGCCACCGATACCCGCGAGGATATTCTGCGTGCCGCCGATCTGTTTTTAGAGCACGGCGTGCATATCGAGACCGGGCCGCATAAACACGCCATTCAGGGCACCTTCTTTCTCTATGTCTGGGAGCCTGCGGGCAACCGGGTGGAACTGGCCAATGCCGGTGCACGGCTTATTCTCGCCCCCGATTGGCAGCCGGTGGTGTGGACCGAAACCGAGCGCAAAAAGGGCCAGGCCTGGGGGCTGAAAACCATTGAGACCTTCCACACCCACGGCACACCGCCGATCGTGAAAAAGGAACATTGACCATGCCTGTTGTCGTACAAAATATTCAAAGAGTTGAACCTGAGGTTATCGCAGGTCTGGCGCGTGCCGGTGTGGCCAGCGTGCATGAGGCGCAAGGGCGCAAGGGTCTTCTGGCAAGTTCGTTGCGGCCAATTTACAGCGGTGCACAGATTGCCGGTTCAGCCATCACCATTTCAGCCCCTCCCGGTGATAACTGGATGATCCATGTGGCCATTGAGCAATTGCGTGAGGGCGATGTGCTGGTGCTGGCACCGACATCACCCTGCGAAGATGGCTATTTCGGCGATTTGCTGGCGACATCAGCCGCAGCGCGGGGCTGCAACGGGCTGATTATTGATGCGGGCGTGCGAGATGTCAAAGACCTCACGGCGATGCGGTTTCCAGTGTGGTCCAAGGCCATTTATGCGCAAGGCACCGTGAAGGAAACCTTGGGGTCCGTGAATGTGCCAATCGTCTGCGCCGGAGCCTATATTGAAGCAGGCGATGTGATTGTCGCCGACGATGACGGCGTTTGCGTTGTCAAACATGCTGAGGCGCAAACCGTGCTGGCAGCCGCGCAAAAGCGCATTGCCAGCGAGGAGGCGCGAAGACAGCGGCTTGCCGCAGGCGAGCTTGGGCTGGACATTTACAACATGCGCGAGCGTTTGGCCGAGAAGGGGTTGAAATATGTCTGAGGACGGCATTCGCTGTCTGTTGATGCGTGGCGGAACGTCAAAAGGGGCTTATTTTCTGGCACAGGATCTGCCCGCTGATGCGTCTGCGCGCGATGATGTGCTGTTGCGGATCATGGGTTCGCCCGATCCACGCCAAATCGACGGGATTGGCGGGGCTGATCCGCTGACATCGAAAGTCGCAATCCTCTCGCCATCCAGCCGTGATGATGCGGATGTGGACTATCTGTTTCTTCAGGTGTTTGTTGATCAGGCCGTGGTCAGCGATGCTCAACCCTGCGGCAATATCCTCGCAGGCGTTGGCCCTGCGGCCATTGAGCGTGGCCTGGTGCAGGTGGCGGGGGCCGAAACGCCGGTGCGGATTCACATGCTCAACACCGGCGAGGTGGCGGTTGCGCGTATCCAGACGCCCAACGGCAAAGTCAGCTATCGCGGCACCACCCAGATTGCCGGAGTGCCGGGCGCCGCGGCAGCGGTGCCGCTGCTGTTCATGAATATTGCCGGCTCGATGTGTGGTGCGCTTTTGCCAACCGGGCGGGTGGTGGATGTGATCGACGGCATCAAGGCAACCCTGATCGACAATGGTATGCCTTGCGTGATCTTACGCGCCTCGGATTTTGGTGTCAGTGGACAGGAAAGCCGGGAGGCGCTGGAGGCGAATGAAGCCTTGAAAACCCGACTTGAGACCATCCGGTTACAGGCTGGCCCCCTGATGAATCTGGGGGATGTAACCCATAAATCCGTTCCGAAAATGACCCTTGTGTCCGCCCCAACAGCGGGCGGTTCGCTCTCGACCCGCAGTTTCATTCCCCACCGGGTTCATGCATCTGTGGGCGTGCTGGCCGCCGTCACCGTGGCCACAGCAGCGCGGCTGCCCGGCAGTCCGGCTTTTGAACTGGTACACGCGCCCAAGGATGGCAATTACGTGATTGAGCATCCCACCGGCAGTATGGATGTGTTTTTAGACATTGACGATGATGGCAGCCTTCGCGGTGCAGGCACGATCCGAACTGCCCGCAAGCTGTTTGACGGGCAGGTGTTTCCTCGACAAACTGCTATCGATTGCAATAGGCCCGAACCAGTTCCGGGTCTTGATTGAGGGTATCGAGCCATGTGGGATCAAGCTTGGGGACCGATGAAAACAACAGTTTTGAATAGGGGTGTTGTGGGGCTTTCAACTGATCCGGGGTAATCTGCTCGACCTTTTTGCCGCCATACATCACCACGATTTCATCGCAGATGGCCTCGACCACAGACAGATCATGACTGATAAAAATATAGGACAGGCCAAGCTCGCGTTGTAATTCCTTCAACAGATCAATGATGGCAGCGGCCACCACCGTATCCAGCGCCGAGGTGATTTCATCACAAAGAATAAGCTTTGGGTCCGCCGCCAGCGCCCTTGCAAAATTAACCCGCTGTTTTTGGCCACCAGACAGTTCTGACGGACGGCGATGACGCAAGGCGCGCGGCAAATGCACCATATCCAGCAGCGCATTGATGCGGTTTTGCCGCTCGCGGCCCTTCAAGCCATGGTAAAAGGTCAGTGGACGGCCCAGAATATCCTCGATGGATTTTGCCGGGTTAAGGGCCGTGTCTGCCGACTGAAACACAATCTGAATTTCGCGCAATTGATCGCGGGTGCGCTCATGGTCGCTGCGGCCCAGTTCGCGGCCATTGAAGATAATATGGCCGCTGGCTGAGGGCAAAATACCGGCAATGGAGCGGGCAAGGGTGGATTTTCCACAGCCGGATTCGCCGATAATTCCGAGATTGCGGCCTTTTTCCACCGTCAGGCTGACAGATTGTACCACCTGCACCACAGGCAGGCCATCCGCCTGACGGTCACCATAGCCCGCAATCAGGTTTTCAATTTCCAGAAGTGGCTTCTGGTTTTCCTCAATAACCTGGGTTACGCCCCGCGGCTCTGGCTCAAGAGCGGCCAGAAGCTGGCGCGTATAAGGGTGTTGGGCGTTGTGCAAAATCTCGCTTGTGGTGCCAACCTCCTGCACTTCGCCGCCTTTGAGCACGACAATACGGTCTGCAATCTGCGCCACCACAGCCAGATCATGAGAAACATAAACACCGGCAATGCCGCCCTTGCGCATCACCGATTTGAAGGCGCGCAGCACTTCAATCTGGGTGGTCACATCCAGCGCCGTGGTTGGCTCATCAAAGATCACCAACTTCGGATCACTGATCAGTGCCATGGCCGCAGAGAGGCGCTGCAATTGTCCGCCCGAAACCTGATGGGGATAGCGGCTGCCGATGGTATCGGGATTGGGCAGGGAGAGGGCGCGGAAAAGCTCAACAGCGCGGGCACGGGCCTGATCTGGCGGCATCAGCTTATGAATGGCGGTCACCTCAATCACCTGATCGAGAATGGTCATGGCCGGATTGAAGGCGGCTGCCGCTGATTGCGGCACGTAGGCAACTTCGGTGCCGCGAATGCGCGCGCGCTGCTTTTCGCTTAAAACAACCATGTCTTGTCCACCAACCTTGACAGAGCCGCCGCTCATACGGCAGCCGGGGCGCACATGCCCCATCAAGGTCAGCGCGATGGTGGTTTTGCCTGAGCCGCTTTCGCCAATCAGAGCGAGAATCTCACCGTCAGCAATATCCAGACTGACGCCTTTGATGATCTCGACCCGGCGGCCTGAATCGGTGGTGGCCTCGACCTTCAGGTCACGGATTTCAACGAGATTGGCCATCATCAACTCCGATCGCGGATTTTTTTCGGCAGATTGTCAATCAGCATGTTGACGCTGATGGTGAGCGTGGCAATTGCCAGCGACGGAAAAATCACGGCAGGCGCACCAAAGGGCAGGCCGCCAATATTTTCACGCACCAGCGCGCCCCAATCCGCATAGGGTGGCTGCACCCCAAGCCCCAGAAACGACAGGCCAGACAACAGCAGCACGATAAACACAAACCGCAGGCCAAGATCTGCCAGCACCGGGCCGGTGATATTGGGCAGGATTTCGGCCCGAATGATGTAGAAAATATTCTCGCCGCGAATCCGCGCCACCGTAATATAATCCATCGCATTGATATTGACCGCCAGCGAGCGGGCAAAACGGTAGGCACCAGGAATGTAGATCACCGAAAGCGTGATGATCAGCACCGGAATCGACGAGCCAACAGCAGCAACCACCACAAGGCCAAACAGCTTGGAGGGAATGGAGTTGAGCGCATCCAGCAGACGGCTCAAAATCGTATCCAGCCAGCCACCGGCCACAGCCGCAATCATGCCCAGCACAACGCCCGAAAAACAGGCAATGGTCACGGCCGCCAGCGAAATGCCCACCGTGTAGCGCGCACCCATGATGATACGCGAAAACATGTCGCGCCCCAGATAATCAGACCCCAGCCAGAGCGCGCTGCTCATGGGGCCGAAATAGTCAAAATCGACAATATCACCGGCAGGATAACGGATCAGGAGCGGTGCGAAAATGGCAATCAGCGCCCAGGCAACAATCAGCACCAGACCGATAATGCCAACGGCATTGATGCGATACCCAAGCCGGGGGCCGCGTGGAGTGGCGGAAGGGGTGTCTGCTTCAATCGTCATGGTCAGCGCAGCCTCGGATTGGACAGGATGGCAATAATGTCTGCGGCCGTAATCAGCGCCAGATAGCCAAGGCAGAAGATCATCGCACAGCTTTGAATAAGCGGAAGATCGCGGGTGGAAACGGCATCCACCATGAGTTTGGCAATGCCGGGATAGTTGAAGATGGTTTCGACAATAATCACACCACCCAACAGATAGGAGAGGGACAGCGCCATGGCGTTGACAATCGGGCCAAGCGCATTGGGCAATGCGTGCCGCAGTACGATGCGCCGACGCGACGCGCCTTTCAGCAGTGCCATTTCGACATAGGGTGTGTTGAGTGTTTCAATCACGGCAGCACGGGTCATGCGGATCATCTGGGCTGACACCCCAAATGTCAGGGTCAGCACCGGCATGGCGTAAACCCGCACAAAGCCTTCAAAACTATGGACTTCATTGGCAAAGGACAGGGCAGGCAGCCATTTGAGATAGACCGCAAACACCAGAACGGCGGAGGTGGCAATCATGAACTCCGGCACGGAAATGACCCCAATGGTCAGCACGGTAACAATGCGGTCATAGAGCGAGCCGCGCATCATCGCCGATGTAATTCCAAGCGTCAGGGCCAAGGGTACGGCAACCAGCGTGGTGATGCCTGCCAGCTTCATCGAGTTGGCAAAACGGTCGGAAATCAACTGGGTAATGGGCAGATTGTTGGCATAGGATATGCCAAGATCGCCATGGGCCATGCCGGCAACCCATTGCAAAAACCGCCACACGGCAGGTTCATCCAGATGCATGGCCTTGCGCAAACCGGCGACTGCTTCAGGCGTTGCAGCCTGTCCCAGCAGCATGGTGGCGGTGTCACCGGGCAGAAGGGTCGTGGCGATAAACACCGTAAGCGACACGATCACCAGCGTGACCACGGCAATGGCCAGTCTGTTCAGGACGAGGGACAGGACGCGATTGTTCACGCAGGCACTCCTGTGAGGGGTTCAAAGAGATCACGGCATTCAATGAGCGGCTGTGACGACACGCTCAAAGCGTTTTGCGATTGTCAAAACAGTGCCGCGTTGACGCTTGAATATCCCGCCGGGGCATGGGTGCCCCGGCGGGAGATGCATCAAGCTTCGAGCCAGACGTTCTCGGCAAAGGCATAGCCCATCATGCCGCCCCATGGGCTGGATTCCAGGCCCTTGAGCTTGGTGCTGATGGCATCCACGTTGGAAATATAGGCCGGAATGATGGTGCCGGCTTCTTCGGCAATCATCACCTGCATCTCATTGTAGATTTCCTTGCGCTTGGCAGTGTCCAGCAGGCCGCGCGCCTCAAGCAACATCTTGTCGAACTTTGGCGACTTGTACTGGCTCTCATTCCAGGGCGCATCAGATGCGTAAAGCAGCGAGAAGAGAATATCAGGCGTTGGACGCGGATTGATGTTGCCGAAGTGGATGGGCGCCTTCAGCCAGTAATTGTTCCAGTATCCGTCAGAAGGAACGCGCTGCACATCAAGCTTCATGCCAATGGCTGCACCGGAGGCCTGAATGATCATGGCCATATCAATCGATGAGCTTGCCGCTTCCGAGGCAATGACAGGAATGGACTGGCCCAGAACACCCGCTTTCTGGAAATGGAACTTGGCCTTGTCGGGATCGAACGCCTTTGGCTTCAAATCGGCATTGTGATAGAAATTGGCAGGCGACACAGGCTGATCGTTGCCGATTTCACCGAGGCCACGCAATGCTGCCTTGACGATCTGATCGCGGTTGACCAGAAGCTTCATACCGTCAATGAAGTCCTTTTTGTCGCCCGGTGCCATGTCCAGCCGCATGTTGAGGTTGGTATAATTGCCAGAGGTGGTCTTGGACAGAACCACGCCGGTCTGGCTTTCCACCAGACGCATCGAGCGCGGGTTGATCGAAGCCGCCAGCTGAATGTCACCGGAAAGAAGCGCATTCACACGGGCATTGTCTTCGCTGATGGCGAAGAATTCAAAGCTGTCGACATGCGCGCCACCAGCCTTCCAGTAATTGCCATTGCGCTTCATGATCGAGCGCACACCCGGCTCGAATTTTTCGAGAATAAAGGCACCCGTGCCATTGCCCTTGGAGAAATCCGTGGTGCCATCAGCAACAATCATGAACTGGTGGATCGCCAGAATGGTGGGAAGGTCAGCATTGGGATGAGCGAGCGTGATCTCGACAGTCGATTTGTCAACGGCCTTGATGCCTGTCATCTGGGCAGCAATCTTGGCAACCTTGGAGCCAACGGCGGGGTCCAGATGGCGCTTGAGCGAGAACACAACGTCGTCAGCCGTCAGGCTTTTGCCATCATGGAAGGTGACGCCACTTTTCAGCTTCACGGTCCAGACCTGCGCGTCCTTGCTGTCGAACGAATCGGCCAGCTCCATCGTGGTTGCACCGTTCTTGTCCAGACCCGTCAGCCGGTTATACAGTGCGCAGCAGCGCACGTAATCGGTTGAAAGTGACGCCTTGGCAGGGTCGAGTGTATCGGCATTGGAAGCGGAGAAGCCAGCGGCCTTCAGAGCGCCACCCTTGATGGGGGTTGCAGCCATGGCGCTGGTTGCGCGACCCAGAATGGAGCCTGTCGCCGTCAGCGCAACGCCGCCTGCGAGCATCAATTGCATCAGTTCCCGGCGGGTGGCTCCGCGACGAATGGCGTTTTCAACCATTGCATCGTCCGCGCCTGTCCAGTTCTGTATGTGTTTGTCTGTCATGACATTCCCCTTATTGATGGTGGTGGATTGTGCCGCTCCGGCTTGTATCTCCGGTTGCGCGCAAATTCTTGCTCTCTGACATCCCCTGCATCTGGCTTAAAAGGCGGGGTGACGTGAATCTCGTGGCAAGAGCCTGAACAAGGCCATCTGAATGGCCAAAACAGTTTATGCTCTTGCAATAGACCTAGTTTTACAGGAGTTCCGGCCTGTTTCTTCCTGAATACCAAGCGCCAGACAGCAGATAATTTTGAATCTCTGCCTGACGCGCTATTTTGACAGATTGCGGCGTTGGCGATTACGCCATCGCGGCGCGTACATCCGGGTCTGCCAACGTCTGATCCAGCGTCTTTCTGGTGCGCTCGACAATGGCGTCGATTTCGCTCTCCGTGCAGCACAATGGTGGGGCATAGCCCAGAATACCATTGGCAAAGGCACGAATGACGAGACCATTGTCCCAGGCGCGCTCAAACACCCGTGTCGCTGGAGCCGCCGCCGCAGGCAGAGGGGTTTTCTTGTCCTTGTCGACCACCATTTCAATCGCGGCCAACATGCCGCGACCACGTACATCTCCCACCAGTGGATGATCTTTCAGGCTTTCAAGACCGGCAATCAGCCGCGCACCCATTTTGCGGCCATTGTCCAGCAAACCGTCTTCGTAGAGTTTCAGCACAGCAAGGCCAACGGCGGCACTGACAGGATGGGCCGAATACGTATAACCATGGCCAATGGCCGCAGCACCCGCACCATCGGCAATGGTGTTGTAGACCTTATCTGACAGAAAAACGGCACCCATGGGCACATAGCCGGAGGTAAGGCCCTTGGCCGTGGTCATCAGGTCGGGCACCACACCATCATCAGCGCAGGCAAACAGCGGGCCGGTTCGGCCAAAGCCGGTGATCACTTCATCGGCCACAAACAGAATATCCAGTTCAGTACAAACATCACGCATGGCCTTCAGCCAGCCATCGGGCGGAACAATCACGCCGCCGGAGCCTTGAATTGGCTCCACATAAAAAGCGGCCACACGCTCTGCACCCAGTTCCTCAACCTTGGCCCGCAAGGCGGCAACGGAGGACGCAATAATGGCTGCCGGATCATTGCCCACCGGATTGCGATAGGCGTAGTGCGACGGAATTTTATGTTGCCAGTCAAACGGCAGACCAAAACCGGCGTGGAACAACGGCAGCGCCGTGAGGCCAGCGCCGACGGTGGACGAACCATGATAGCCCTGCTCCACCGAGATGAACTGGTCTTTCTGCGGCGTGCCTTTGCAATGATAATAATAGCGAATGAAACGGATGGTGCTATCCACCGCATCCGAGCCGCCAAGTGTGAAATAGACATGGTTGAGATCGCCGGGTGCCCGGTCTGCCAGTTCGGCTGCCAGCCGAATGGCGGGCTCAGAGCCGAGGCTGAAATAGCCGGTGGCGTAAGGCAGTTCACGCAACTGTCTGGTTGCGGCATCAATGATGCTTTCCTGACCATAGCCAGCGTTGACGCACCAAAGACCGGCAAAACCATCCAGCAATTGATGGCCATTGGCATCGGTGACGGTGGCACCATTTGCCGATTTCAACACACGCACGCCTGCCTTTTCATGGCCGCGGTAGGAGGCAACAGGATGGACCAGATGGGCGCGGTCCAGTTCAATCAGGGAATTGCTCAACATTGCTCGATCTCCAAAAAATCAGCCGAGTGCCTGGCTGGCGAGTGCATAGGTTTTAACAGTCGAAGGCCTGAACGGTGCAGCATTGCGGCGCATCGGCAAGCCACCGCCAACATGCAGCAAACCATGGTCTGCCAACCACGGCGCAAGCTCCGTATCCACCAGCGTATCAACACGCAGAAAATGACCGGCGCGCTCGGTAAAAACAAAAGAAAGCAAAGCCTTGGCATCATCAAGACTGCTGGCCACAAGCGGGCCAGCCACCTCGCCACGACCAAAAGCCCGAAGCCCGATAAAGCCGCTGATGCGGCCTTGATCGCGCAGAACCGCAAACTTGCCCTGATCAGCCAGCTGCTCAAACAGCGAAAAGCGGTCGGCACCAAAAGCCTGCGCATCAAGTGCGCTCAACGCGATCGCAACATCTTTATCAACCCATGCAATTGAGGTGCTTGCAGACCTATCGGCCTCAAGGTCCGGCACCACAATGCCCTGATGCTGAACGACCTCACCGCTGACTGCAAAGCCGAGCTTTTCGTAAAGCGGAAGACCGTCCTGGGTGGCCACCAACCGGCATTCGCGCCCCTCTGCGGCCGCCAGCGCCATATCCATCAGTTTGCGACCAAGACCGCGACCACGCATGGCGGCATCAACAATCACCATATTGATGGTGGCACAGCTATCACGATAGAGCGTTGTCATGGCGGTTCCCACCACGCGGCCCTCTTCCAGCGCCACAACACCCTTGCTGAGTGTCAGAACCATGGCCCAGTCCTGCCTGCGATGGGGCCAGCCAGCCTGCTGCGATAGCGCGAAAGCGCCATCGATATGGTCTGGGCCAAAGGCTGTGAGTTCGATCTGGCTTGCCTGCATACCACTATCCTGCAATGTGTGTGTCCATTGCACCTTTGATAGACCGGCAGACAAAGAAGATCGTCCTGACGATGGCGCGTCCTTGGTATGTTTGGCCGTTCCTCTGGGCCATCACCGCATCTTATGCCGTGACCCTGTATTTTTGACGGGTGCAAGGCCTGCTGCTTTGGCGCTTTCACGAAACTCTCTGCCAAACGACACACGAGATACGCAACATTCTGCTTTCAGATGTAGCAATTGCGGTGAACGGCTTGGCGCAGCTCTGCCTATGATGGAGCAACCTGATTGAAATGTTCTGCAAGGATTGAACACACATGGCCCCCTTCCGTCCCAAATACATTACCTTCGATTGCTATGGCACGCTGATCAACTTCCAGATGGCGGAAGCCGCCCGGGATATTTATGGCGCACAGCTGGACGAGCCGAAGATGACGGAGTTCGTTAAAAACTTCTCCGCTTATCGTCTTGATGAAGTGCTGGGCGACTGGAAGCCCTATGCAGAGGTGGTGCACAATGCCATTGAGCGCACCTGCAAGCGAAACGGTGTAACCTTCCGCGATGAAGACGCAAAAACCGTGTATGAGCGTGTGCCAACCTGGGGGCCTCATGCCGATGTGCCAGCCGGTCTTGCCAAAGTGGCCAAGGAAATTCCGCTGGTGATCCTGTCCAACGCCATGAACGCACAGATCATGTCGAATGTCGAAAAGCTCGGCGCACCGTTCCATGCCGTATACACGGCAGAGCAGGCGCAGTCCTACAAGCCACGCATGAAGGGTTTTGAATATATGTTCGACATGCTTGGTTGCGGGCCGGAAGACATTACCCATGTGTCGTCTTCTTTCCGTTATGATCTGATGACCGCCCATGACCTCGGCATCAAGAGCAAGGTCTGGGTTAACCGTGGCCATGAACCGGCCAATCCCTACTATGGCTATCAGGAGATTTCCGATATTTCCGGTCTCGCTGGCGTATTTGGGCTTTGAACAATGAAATTTGTCTCTTACTGGCACGATACTGCCCCGACCTTTTTAGATGGCGTGACTGGCCCGCTTGAAGGTCATTATGATGTCGCGGTGATTGGCGGCGGCTTCACCGGGTTGGCTGCCGCCCACCAACTGGCGAAAGCCGGGGCAAAGGTCATTGTGCTGGAGGGACAACGCATTGGTTGGGGTGCCTCAGGCCGCAATGGCGGACACCTCAACAATGGCCTGGCGCACAGCTATCTGGGTGCCAAAGCCGAGCTGGGCAAGGAACGGGCGATTGCGCTTTACAAAGCGCTCGACAGTTCAATCGACACCATTGAGGCGCTGATTGACGAGGAGGGGATTGATTGCAACTTTCGCCGCGCTGGCAAGCTGAAACTGGCCTCCAAACCGCAGCATTTCGATGGGCTTGCCCGCAATTTTGAAGCGCTGCACGCAGAAGCCGACCCAGACACGGCGTTATTGTCTCCCGATGATTTGAAATGTGAGATTGGCTCGCCTTTTCATGGTGCCATGCTGTCCAAAAAGAGCGCCATGATGCACATGGGCCGCTATGTGGTGGGTCTGGCAGAGGCCGCCCATCGTCATGGCGCAGTCATTGCCGAGCAGGCGCTTGTGACCAGCCAGACCGAGAGCAATGGTCTTCACACATTGGCCACGTCGCGGGGCACCGTCACAGCCAGCAATGTTCTGGTGGCCACCGGTGCCTATACCACGGCCAATTTCAGCTATTTCCGACGCCGCATTATTGCCGTTGGCTCGTTTCTGATTGCCACGCGGCCATTGTCCGATGCCGAAGTGGCATCCGTGATGCCGGGCAACCGCACCTGCGTCAATACCATGAATATCGGCAATTATTGGCGCCTGGCACCGGATAACCGGCTGATTTTTGGTGGACGTGCGCGCTTTTCCGCATCAAGCGATCAACGCTCGGATGCCAAGAGCGGCGAAATCCTGCGCCAGAGTCTGGCCAATATCTTTCCGCAACTGGCCAAGGTCGAGATTGATTATTGCTGGGGCGGTCTGGTGGATATGACCAAGGAT
Organism: Gillisella vitis; assembly: GCF_014204625.1. Lineage (GTDB taxonomy): Bacteria > Pseudomonadota > Alphaproteobacteria > Rhizobiales > Rhizobiaceae > Allorhizobium > Allorhizobium vitis_F. The sequence continues at coordinate 223,522 of NZ_JACHLU010000005.1, forward strand.
CGTTATCCCCGCGCGGGCTATCAGGATGGTATCTGGTACGCCATGGGCTATTCCGGCCATGGTGCGCAGCTCTCGACCCATCTTGGCATGATCATGGCCGATACCATTCTGGGCAAGCCCGATGCCAATCCGCTCAAAGGTCTCGATTGGCCCGCCGTGCCGGGGCATTTTGGCAAACCATGGTTTTTGCCGCTGGTGGGCATGTATTACAAGATGCTGGATAAGTTTCAGTAAGCGCAGAGCCAGGATATGGAAACATTCGACGTTGGGCGTGGCGAAAATGGCCGTTTGCAGCCCGCGCAAGGTCGAATGTCCACAGACTCCAGCCTACTCTTGTTTTCGTTTGCCATATCGGAAAACCGTCTTCCACTCTCGCCGGAGGCCGCTCGATGGTCATGCTGGTCAACAACGGTCTCGACCGCAGCCACATCACCTCAGGAAACAGCGAATGAAGGCGGAGACCGCAATGCGGACATTGCCTCTCTGAGGATTTTTCAGCTCCCCACGCTTGCCAATCGGCAATGCCCGCCTATTTCATAGCCATTACAGATTTCGACCCGGTCAAGGAGAACTCTCCCGGCATGAACCAGAATGTTCATATTGTCTGGTTCAAAAAGGATCTGCGGATTGCCGATCACCGACCATTGGCGATGGCCGCAAAGACCGGGCCTGTGTTGCCGCTTTATATTGTCGAGCCAGACTTGTGGGCGCAGCCGGATATGTCGGCCAGACAATGGGCATTCGCGGCGGAAAGCCTGACCGAACTGCAAAATACCCTCGGCCAGCTTGGTCAGCCGCTGCATGTGATGGTCGGTGAGGCGGTTTCAATTTTCGCACAAATTCATCGAAGCCATGGAATCGCAGCCATCTGGAGCCATGAGGAAACAGGAAATGGCTGGACCTACCAGCGCGACAAGGCTGTTGCCGCGTGGGCAGGCAGAGCAGGCGTGCCATGGCATGAGGCACGGCAATTTGGTGTCGTTCGCCGGTTGAAATCACGCAATGGCTGGGCCAGCGCCTGGGATCAGGACATGGCGCAGCCAATAACCCCTGCGCCAAAAGCATTGCCACCTCTTGGCGCAGATTGGCCAACCCATATCCCCACCGAGGCCGAACTCGGTCTTGCCCCTGATCCCTGTCCTTATCGTCAAACAGGAGGGCGTATGGCGGCAATGAGAACGCTTGAAAGCTTTCTCAACCAACGGGGTCGCAATTATCGCTATCAGATGTCCAGTCCGGTGACGGCCTTTGATGCCAGCTCACGCCTGTCGCCGCACCTCACATGGGGCACGCTTTCGATGCGTGAGGTAGCGCAGGCAAGCTGGGCGCGGATGCGCACTTTAAAAACCTCGGACGATCCGACATCCAAGGCCTGGCGCGCATCGATGGCCTCCTTCAGTGGTCGCCAGCATTGGCATTGTCACTTCATGCAAAAACTGGAGGACGAACCAAGGATTGAATTTGAAAACATGCATCGTGCCTATGACGGTATCCGTCCTGATCGTGCTGATCCCGGCTGGCTTGCGGCCTGGAGCGATGGGATGACCGGGTATCCGTTTATCGATGCCTGCATGAGAGCTCTTAACCAGCATGGCTGGATCAATTTTCGGATGCGCGCCATGCTGATGTCCTTCGCCAGCTACCATCTCTGGCTTCCATGGCGCGAGAGCGGGCTTCATCTGGCGCGAAAATTTGTTGACTACGAACCCGGCATTCACTGGCCACAGGTGCAGATGCAATCAGGCACAACGGGCATCAATACGATCCGAATCTACAATCCCATCAAACAGGGGCTTGATCATGACCCCACGGGCGGTTTTGTGCGACACTATCTGCCGGAACTCCGGGATGTGCCCGATGGGTTTATTCATGAACCCTGGCATTGGCCGGGGATGTCAACCACGCTCTATCCCGCGCCCATTGTAGACAATGCAACGGCTGCCAGATCAGCGCGTGATAGGCTGTATACAATTCGCAAAAGCGACCAGCACCGCAACACAGCCCGCGTCATTGTGGCAAAGCATGGTAGCCGCAAGGCGGGTGCGACACGCATCCCGCGGCAAACCAAGCAAAAAACAGCCGATGACGGCCAACTGCAACTGGATTTATGATGGAGAAGTTTCGCAATCTTATTGTTGTGCTTGGTGATCAGCTGACGCCGGACCTGTCCAGCATTGCCGCCGGTGATCCGGCGCAGGATCGCATTCTGATGGCAGAACTTCATGATGAAGCCACCTATGTGCGTCACCACAAAAAGAAAATCGCCTTTATCTTCTCTGCCATGCGCCATTTTGCGCAAGAGCTGCGAACATCAGGCTGGACTGTCGATTATGTGACGCTGGATGCCCCCGAAAACAAAGGCAGTTTTTGTGCGCAGGTTGCGAATGCAGTCGGTCATCACCAGCCGGAACGCATCATTGTCACCACACCCGGCGAATGGCGCGTGCTGCACAACATTGAAAAGTGGCAAACGCAATGTTCGGTGCCGGTCGACATTCTTCCCGATCATCGTTTTTTATCGACTCCAGCCGCATTTCAGGCGTGGGCCGCAGGCCGAAAGCAGTTGCGGATGGAATATTTCTACCGCGACATGCGCCGCCAGACCGGATTGTTGATGGATGGCGATCAGCCTTTGGGAGGCAAATGGAACTTTGACAGTGACAACCGAAAGCCTGCCGCTGCCGATCTGTTTATGCCCCGTCCCAGAACGTATAAACCAGATTCGATCACGCAAGACGTGCTGACACTGGTACAGGCCCGGTTCGGCCATCATTTCGGTGATCTCGAACCCTTCTGGTTTGCAGTGACGCGCGCGGATGCCGAGGCAGCGTTTACGGCATTCGTAGATCATGCCCTTGCGAATTTCGGAGATTTTCAGGATGCAATGCTGGCGGGAGAACCATTCCTCTACCATGCTGTCATTGCTCACTATATTAATTGTGGGCTGCTTGATCCCTTGCGGGTCTGCAAACAGGTGGAAGCGGCCTATCTCGCCGAGCGCGTGCCGCTGAACGCCGCAGAGGGCTTCATTCGTCAGATTATCGGCTGGCGAGAATATGTGCGCGGCATATACTGGCTCAAAATGCCCGGCTATGAGCGGCAAAATTTCTTCGACCACCACAGACCACTGCCTGAATTTTACTGGACCGCAGAAACCGAAATGGCCTGTGTAAAGGCCGCTGTCACGCAAACCCGGCAGCAGGCCTATGCTCACCATATCCAGCGTTTGATGGTAACGGGCAATTTTGCATTGCTGGCAGGCATAGACCCCCATGCCCTGCACGAATGGTATTTGAGCGTCTATTCCGATGCCTATGAATGGGTTGAACTGCCCAATACGATTGGCATGAGCCAGTTTGCCGATGGCGGTCTTCTCGCCTCAAAACCGTATGCAGCAAGCGGTGCCTATATCAACCGCATGTCAAATTATTGCGGCTCCTGCACCTATGATGTCGCACAGCGAACAGGCGCACAATCATGTCCTTTCAATTCGCTCTACTGGAGTTTCATTGCCCGCAACCGTGACAGGATTGGCAACAATCCGCGCATGGCGCAGATGGTACGCACCTACGACAGATTTTCTGCCGACGAGCAGCAGCGGATCAGCGATAGTGCATCAACATTTCTGGCCAGTTTGTAGATTCTGTCAGGGAAAGCGGATTCCACTTTTCCCTGACAAACTCTCAAACCGGGTCCGGTTTCATGTTCTATGCAAGAATCAGCCCAGCGCTGCCGTCAATGCATCATAACCATAAACCCAAGCCGGGTCCTCTGGCTGCTTCAGCCATGTATTGGCGTTGGATATGGTCTGCACCTTGGTTGCCCGCTCGCGGCGGGTGGCCTCGTACAAGGAGAAGGCGTCCGTGTAACCGGCAACGCCGCTGTCTTCGAGGCAGCGGGTCAGAACGGCAGCATCTTCGATGGCCATGCAGGCCCCTTGTGCCATGTGGGGACGCATTGGATGGCAGGCGTCGCCGAGCATCACCAGACGGCCGCGGCTCCACAGGTTCAGAGGATCACGGTTCCAGAACGGCCATTTTGTGACGGTTTCTGTTGCATCAATCAGGGCCTGAACGACCGGATGGGAGCCTCCGAAAATCGCTTCCATTTCTTCGCGTGAACTATCAACAAAGCTGGCTTCGTGTTCCCAGCCATCTACGGGAACGCCGGTGACATAATAATATTCGTCGCCATTGCCCTTGGTGGCGTAGGCCATGAGATGCCGTGACGCTTCCCACCACCATTTGACGCAGGTTTCAAACTCCAATCCCGTTGCACGCAGCTTGTGCATGTTCAGCACGGCGCGGTGGCCGACCCAGCCGGAGAAGCGCGGCTTTTCCGGACCAAGCAATATGTCGCGGATCACAGAGTTGATTCCATCGGCACCGACCACCAGACCGGCTGAAATCTGACGGCCATTCTCAAATGTCAGCAGAACATCATTGTCGCGCTCTTCAATGCCCGTCAGGCGATGGTCGAAATGGACGCGGTCCTTATCCAGTGCCGCAATCTGCTCGGCATGCAAATCGCCCCGGTGAATGGTGATGTAGGATGCACCATATTCCCGACGGCTATAGTCGCCGAGGGGAATGCGGGAGAGATACTCGCCGGTGTTTCCGTCGCGGGAAAACCAGAAATCCGGGTGCGCGCCGATGTCTTCCAGCCGCTTTTCCAGCCCGATCTTGCGGAAAATCTTCATCACATTCGGGCCGATGTGAATGCCTGCCCCGATACGGGTAAAGACCGGAGCCTGTTCAAAAGAATGCACGTCGAAACCGGCCTTTGACAGAAGAGCTGCGGCCGCTGCCCCTCCCAGGCCTGCACCGATCACGGCGATTTCAACTTTCTCTATGGACGTGGTCATCATGTGTCCTTTCATCTCAAATTGTTTGTATGCGAACGATCAAGGGTGTTGTTTTCCCGATGCCTGACGAAGTGCATCACCAGGGTGGAAGATCAGGTGCAAAGCGTTGGCGCAGGTAATTGGCCAACGCCTGTCTGTCGGCGCTGGTGAATTCGTTTTTGAAAGACGGCATATCGCGCAGATCCAGCGCATCGGGGGCTTTGATGCCTTCATCCAGCACCGTCAACAGCGCATCGGGCACAGGTGCGCGCAGCGCTGCTGATTGTGTGAGCGAGGTTTGCGCCGCCGTCACAGTGCCAGCGATGGCGGGTTCATGGCAGACAGCGCAGGCGCTTTCATAGAGTCGGCTTGCACGGCTGGGGGGCAACTCCGGGGAAGACGCCTGTGTGACGCTCTCCGGGTTTTTCGGCGTCTCAATGTGCGCCGACAGATAATGGGCCATGGCGCGAATATCATCATCCGGCAAGGCCGTCAGGCTGGCCGCCACCTCGGCCATGGGGCCGGACGCGGTGGCAATCTCGGAGTGTCCGTGCCGCAGATAGCTGAACAGCCTGTCCTCGTTCCAGCCATGGTTTCCCGCCTGTGATCCGGCGATTGCGGGTGCATACCAGCCTTTGATCATTGCTCCCGTCAGTTGAGGTTTCTCGGCCCCAACAAGATTGCGTGGGGCATGGCAGGCAGAGCAGTGGCCAGCGCCTTCCACCAGATATTTACCCCGGTTGTAGACATCGCTCTGGGAAAGATCCGGCTGGAAAGGTGTGCTGTCGTGATAGAGCAGGTTCCAGACTGCAAGGGTGGCGCGCAGGTTTGCAGGCGTGATCATCTGGGCCTGCGGCGTTTGTTGATGCACGGGTTCTAGCGTTTGCAAATAGGCATAAAGCGAGAGCATGTCCTCGCCACTCATCTTTGCAAACGCGGTATAAGGAAAGGCGGGATAGAGATTGTGGCCGTCGCGGCTGATGCCGTGGCGCATGGCACGTTCAAACGCCTCAAAACTCCATCGTCCAAGCCCTGTTTCAGGATCAGGTGTGAGATTGGTGGAATAAACCGTTCCGAACGGGGTTTCGATGGCGCGGCCTCCCACAGAGGCAGCGCCACCTTCTGCCGTGTGGCAGGTGGCGCAGTTGCCAAGCGCAAAAACCTGCCGTCCACGCTCAAGCATGGCTTCTGAGAACATGCCGGGAGAGAGAGCGTTAGATGGTGCAATAGCGCGGTGGACGGGCATGGACACGGCACCGAGCGTCAGAATGCCGCCAAGGACAGTGCCCAGCCCCAGCAATTGAGCGAGCTTACGTCCTGAGGATTTTTTCTGTTTCGGGCCAGAGCTTTCAAGCAGCGGCGTTCCGCCAGCCCCCTTCAGTGCCGCCAGCATTTTTTCCGGCGTAAACGGCACTTCGCGCATCCGCACGCCGGTGGCATCGAAAATCGCATTGGCAATCGCCGCCGCACTGGGCACGGCGGCACTTTCGCCCACACCAAGCGGCGGATCGCCGGGCCGGGCAATCAGCATGGTCTCAATGTCTGGAACCGCCGGAAAGCTCTGGATGGGATAGGCTGCCCAGCTCTGGGGCGTGGGCGCGATCTCGTCAAACGTGACCTCTTCCACAAGAATGCGGCTGGTTGTCTGAATGGCATTGCCGTGGATTTGCTGAAGCACGCCATCGGGGTTGATGACAAGCCCCTGATCCTGACCGATGAAAATGCGCGACAGGGTGACTTCGCCGGTCTCAATATCCACCGCCACATCCACAACCCAGGCGGCCGAGGCCGCTGCCGTGCCGGGAAAAGTGCCATGCACATAGGTGGCAAAGGCGAATCCCTGACCAAAGGCCATGCGGCCCTCGCGGCGCAAACGCGGACCGCCATGCTCTTCCCAGCCCGCCTGCTGCGCGGTGCGGCGCACAAGCTCGGCCTCGCGGGGATTGTCGAGATGGCGCAGGCGAAAGGCAACCGGATCTTCCCCTGCCTCAAAGGCCATCTCATCGATAAAGCTTTCATGGGCAAAGGTGTTGGGCAGGGCAGACACGCCGCGCATCCAGGCCGCCCGGACAATCGGTGCCATGTCATGCACGGTAATGCGCTTGTTGGGCACTCGATAGGGCGGAATGATGGTCCTGTCGCCCATGTCAGAGGGGCGCGGCTCGGGGCTGATCCGACCCGTCAGCAGCAAGGCGAGATTGGGGCCGCGATTGGAGGGATACCAGCTATCAAGAGCGTAGGCATGGAGCGCGCCGGATTTCAGCCCGCCCTGCACCTCCATCAATTGGGCAGCCCCTTTTGGCTCCCACAGATGTTCCTGCGCTCGGGTCAACTGAACCCGAACAGGTCGCCCGACGGCACGGGATAACAGCAGCGCATCGCCGCAGACATCATCGGCACAGTTGCGGCCATAGCATCCCGCCGCCTGATAGCGGCGTATCTCAATGTCGGTTGGGACAATATCCACCAGTGCCGCCAGATCGCCTTGCAGCATGTGCGGATTTTGCGTGCCGGACCAGATGATGGGTTTGCTCTTGTTCCAGTCGGCGACCGCGCAGGAAGGACCGATGGATCCATGCTCGTGATAGGGCCAGATATAGGTGCGCTCGCGGGACACCTCACACTCTTTGATGGCCTGCGCAAAATTGCCGGATTGATCAAGGCTGCGGGGTGTGGAGGGATGATCTTTCAGCGCCCGACGCAGGTTGGTCATATCTGGAATGTCAGGTGGCAAATGCCATTCGACCGATAAGGATTCCGCAATCAACTGCGCCTGATCGGCACGCTCAGCCACCACGCCCAAAAAATCACCTTGCCGCACAATGGCGATAAAGCCGGGCAGCGTTTTCACTGCCGTATCATTGTAGCTGATCAGGCTATGCCCGATAAAAGCGCCGCTATCACGCCCGGAGTACGGCGGGCGAATCACATGGCCATGCACCATGTCCGCCACATCCACATCATGAATATAGGGATGGATGCCGCGCAGCTTGTCGGGAAGATCGCGGCGTCCGGTTTTCTGCCCGACGATGCGGTAATCCTTGGGGTCTTTGAGCGGGGTTGCCGGGTCAAGCTTGAGCGAAACCGTCTCGCCTGCAATCAGCTCGCCATAGCTGAAGGATTTGTCGCGGTGGTGAACATGACCGTTTTCAGTCTTGATGTCATCGACGGACGCATTGAAACGACGGGCGGCCTGATGGATGAGAAAAACACGCGCCTGCGCTGCCGCAATCCGCAAAGGGAGAGCCGCAATCTGGATGGTTTCAGAGGCAATCGTCGGGCCTTGATCCGGTGTCAGAGCCGTATCACCCAGCACCATGCGCACAGCGCGCATCGGAAGGTCCAGCTCTTCGGCAACAATCTGGGCTAGCGCCGTGTCGATACCGGTTCCCAGATCGACATGGCCATTATAACCCGTAGCGAGGCCGTGGTGATCGATCCTGAGAAAAACGGCAGGCCCGGAGGCCAGCTCATCATAGACAGACAGACTGCCGGGACGCGCATCTTCAGTCATGAATGGCCTCCCGCATCAAAACGGCGGCCCGCTCGACAGAGGCGATAATCTCCAGATGCGTCCCGCACCGACACAGATTATGGCGCAGGGCATCGCAGATTTCTGTGCGGGTGGGGGAGGGGTTTGCACGCAACAATGCGCTGGCACTCATCACCATACCGTTCAGACAGTAACCGCATTGCGCCCCCTCACACTCCAGAAAGGCCCGCTGCACCGCAGAAAGTTCACCGCTCAAAGGATCGGCAAGCCCTTCCAGTGTGGTGATCTCCCGGCCAACAGCACGTTTTGCCCGCAACACGCAGGAGCGGGCCGGCAGGCCATCAATCAGCACCGTGCAAGCGCCGCATTGCGCTTTGCCACAGCCGTATTTGGCACCCTTGAGACTCAATTCGGTCCTCAGAATATCGAGGAGGGTTCTATCCCCCGGATTCTGAAGGGGATGCACTCTCCCGTTCACGGTCAAGCTGAGCGTGTCTGTCATGGTTCCCTCTGGGCTTTTTTTGACCCTTGTCAGAAATTCAACAGAAAACTCGTTTGTATGCAAATGAATTTTGAGAGCAAAGCGGATTTTTTTGCGCATGATACGGGCAAAAACTGTTTTTGTTGTATTTTTAGGCAGTCTGCTTCTGTGGCGACATGCAACCAGATCCCGCCACACTGGTCACGGGTGTAATTCTCGGCTTGACGGGGGGCGACAGTATGCTTCAGTTCGCTCAAGACTGACCAGAAGCTGGAAATCTTTGATGATCAACCGAAATGATTCCTATGTCCTGGACGAGCAGGTCGGCTTTCTACTGCGCCTCGCATCCCAGCGACATATGGCACTTTTCATGGAACGGACGGGCGGTAGCTTGACGCCGACGCAGTTTTCCACGCTCTATCGCCTGCGCGAAGCATCCGAACCGGTCTCCCAGAACGCCCTTGGACGTATGGTGGGCATGGATGCGGCAACAACAAAAGGCGTTGTTGCACGCCTGCTGTCGCGCGATTTGATCCATGTGGAAAAAGACAACGAAGATCGTCGACGCTATACGCTGTTCATCACGGACATCGGTCGCCAGTTGCTCGAAACCGTCATGCCCACCATGCATGACATCAGCGAAGCGACACTGGAGCCACTGGCCCCGCTGGAGCGGGATCAGCTTATTCGGTTGCTGAAGCGGCTGATTTAACACCACACACCTGCAACGATCGATAAAGCGGACAAGCAAGAGACGCATGACAAGGATGACGGCGTGACCGATCTCAAGAAAAACAACCGGGGCCCGGGGCGTCCTTCCAAGTCCGAAACAGCCGGAACAGCACCGGATCTGCGTGACGACATTCTTGACCATGCCGAACTGGTGTTTGGTGAACTGGGCTTTGAGGGAGCCAATATGCGCGAGATTGCAGCGCGCGCAGGCGTCAATCAGGCCCTCATCCGCTACTACTTTGGCTCCAAGGTTGACCTTTTCGATGCCTGCTTCAAGCGGCGCGGCGGCGTTCTGGCAGGCAACAGACACGCCAACCTCGATCGATTGCTGGCGGCCAAGGACACTCCGAGCGTGGACGATCTCGTCTACGCCTATCTGAAGCCGCAGTGGGATATGAAATATTCCGGCCCGAATGGTGCCGCCTTTGTGGCCATGCAGGCGCGGCTTCATGCAGAGCCGGAAGAACATGCGCTGCGGTTGAGGCGCGAGGTCTATGACGCATCGTTGAAGCGCTATATCGCGGCCCTGTCTCACGTCTTGCCGGATGTGCCAAAAGATATTGTCAGCGTGCGCATGGCATTTCTTGTGGGCGCCTATCTGTTCATGCTGAACGATCTGGGACGGATTGGCGATCTCACCGAGGGTCACCTGACGGCATTCGGCAAAGATGACATGCTCGATCAGCTCGTTCGCTTTCTGGCAGCCGGCCTCAGGGCCTCGAATTAAACCTCGGCTCGCTTCGCGCGGATCAACATTCAGGCTTCCACCGATCCTGTTTTTCATTGAACTGATCCAAACGCAGAAAGGCCGAGACATAACCCTCTGGCATTGTTTGGCTTTATGTTGCAATCGCACAAATTTGACGCTTGCAAAAAAAACAGGCTTGTAATTATTCATTTGAATAATTAATCTCACACCATCACCTGATGGAGCCTAGCATGAAGACTTTCAGAATCGGCCAAATCGTCCCAAGTTCAAATGTCACGATGGAAACCGAAATCCCGGCGCTTCTGCGTGCCCGCGAATTGGTAGCGCCAGAGCGCTTCACCTTTCATTCTTCGCGTATGCGAATGAAGCATGTGACGAAAGAGGAGCTGGCTGCCATGGATGCAGACAGCGACCGCTGTGCGCTTGAGCTTTCCGATGCCCGCGTCGATGTCATGGGCTATGCCTGTCTGGTTGCGATTATGGCCATGGGGTTTGGTTATCACAAGCAGAGCCAGACCCGTCTGCATGGTGTGACCGTTGCAAACGGCAATCCTGCGCCTGTGGTGACCTCTGCCGGTGCGCTTGTCGATGGCCTCAAGGCTCTCGGGGCCAAACGTATCGCGCTGGTGGCACCTTATATGAAGCCGCTGACAGAACTGGTGGTGTCCTATATTCGCAATGAGGGTATCGAGGTTTCCGACTGGCGCGCTCTTGAAATCCCGGACAATCTGGCTGTCGCCGCCCATGACCCCATGAACCTGCCCGCCATTGTGCGGAGCATGAAAACCGATGATGTTGATGTTGTGGTACTGTCGGCCTGCGTGCAGATGCCATCGCTGTCGGCGGTTTCCATGGTCGAGGCCATCACCGGCAAGCCAACCCTGACAGCAGCGGTTGCCACCACATGGCAGATGCTGCGTGCGCTTGATCTCGACACCCGTGTGCCAGGCGGCGGCACGCTGTTGTCCGGTGCCTATTGAGGAGTATCCCATGACCAAAGGTTATCATATCAACGCAAACGGCATTCGCCAGCATGTTTTGCATTTTCCGGGGAATGGTCCGGCCATGTTTCTGGTGCCGGGCATTACCTCGCCCGCCATCACCTGGGGCTTTGTGGCCGAGCGCCTGAGTGCCGCCTTTGATGTGCACGTGCTGGATGTGCGGGGCCGGGGCCTCAGCCAAGCGGGTGATCTGGACTATTCGCTGGATGCCATGGCGGCTGATGTTGTGGCACTTCAGGCAGCAACAGGCATTGAAAAGCCGATCATTCTTGGTCATTCGATGGGCGCACGCATCGCCATTCGGGCCGCGCGACACGCGCCGGATGCTTTCTCCGGCCTCGTTCTTGTTGATCCGCCGGTGTCAGGACCGGGACGGCGCGCCTACCCTTCCGCATGGAACTGGTACGAAGACTCAATTCTCATGGCGCAAAAGGGATGCTCAGGCCAAGATATGCGCCGTTTCTGTCCCACCTGGACGGATGAACAGAATGCGCTGCGTGCCGAATGGCTACACACCTGTCAACTGGATGCCATCCGCATTGCATATGATGGTTTCCAGACCGACGATATTCACGCCGATCTTTCCCATCTCACCCTGCCGATGCGCCTTGTTGTCGCCGGAGGTGCCACGGTGATCGGCACTGATGACATCGAAGAGATCAAAACACTTGCGCCGGGCATTGAGGTTCGGATTGTCGAGAAGGCTGGCCACATGATCCCTTGGGATGATCTGGACGGTTTTTTGAATGCTACGCTGGACTTTTTGCCCGCCCGCTCCGCCAAGTAAAAGGATAGATTATCATGGATCACGCAAGCTTCACCGAAATCTGCCTGCATCAGCTGAAAATGTCCGGCGTGCGCGAAGGCGAAAAACTGATTGTTTTGACCGAGGGCAATCAACGGCTGGATTATGCCGATGCCTTCATGGCGGCAGGCCAGCGCCTCGGTGCTTTGATGTACCATATGCGGCTGCCTTCACCATTGCCAACCGGCGGCTGGAATGTCGGCGTCACCGGCCTTGCGGCCATGCCCGATGCGGTTGAGGCGCTCAAAGCCTGTGACATGCTGATTGACTGCATTTTCCTGCTGTTTTCGCCAGAACAAATGGCCATTCAGGCCGCAGGCACCCGGATTCTCACGGCTGTCGAGCCACCGGAATTGCTGGCCAGAATGTTGCCCACCCAGGAAATCCGCGAAAAGGTTGAAATCGCAGGCACCATGCTGGCCAAGGCCAAGGTCATGCGCATCACCTCGCCGCATGGAACCGATGTTACCTATAAGCTCAACACCTACCCGACCGTGACAGAATATGCCTGCACGGATGAACCCGGCCGCTGGGACCATTGGCCGTCTGGCTTTGTCTTTACCGGCGGTGACGACGATGGCGTGGATGGCCAGATCGTGGTGGCACCGGGCGATATTTTATTGCCGCAGAATATTTATGTGCGCGATCCGATCATTTACACCATCGAAAAGGGCTGGGTCACCGATATTCGCGGTGGGCTGGATGCGGAACTGGTCAAGTCTTACATGGATGCCTTCAATGATCCGCGTGGCATGGGCATGAGCCATGTTGGCTGGGGCATGAACCCGCACGCCAAATGGCATAATCTTGTTCCGGGCGCTTTCCCCGGCGGCATGGGCATGGAGCCACGCAGTTTCTACGGCAATGTGATGTTCTCGACAGGTCCCAACAACGAGTTGGGCGGTCCCAATGATACGGCCTGCCATCTCGACATTCCGATGCGGGGATGCTCGCTGTTTCTGGATGACGAAGCGATCGTTATCGATGGCGACCTCGTTGTGAAAGACATCCAGATGGCGCGCGGCTAAAACTTGCCGCGGAAAGGACGAGACAATGTCGCAGCAGGAAGTTTATCAGACCGCTGGTTTCGGGCAGCCCGTTCCACGCGGCTCACGTCCCGGAATTGTCGTTGTCGATTTTACCTATGGGTTTACCGACACGCTCTACCCCACGGCGGCCAATATGGCCGCCGAGATGGCGGCCACCCGCCGGTTGACCGATCTTGCCAGAAGCAAAGGCATTCCGGTGATTTACACCACAATCGCTTATCATCCCGGCGAAATTACCATGCTGCCATGGCTTCGCAAGGCAAGTGGCATGGCGGCCCTGCTGGAGGGCAGCCGTCTTGTGGAGATTGATGCCGCAACGGGTATTCAGCCCAATGATCCGGTGATTTCGAAGAAGGGTGCGTCTGCTTTTCACGGAACAGCGCTTGCGGCCCTTTTGGCCGGTGCCGGTGTTGATACGCTGATTGTCGCAGGGGCCACAACATCGGGCTGTGTGCGGGCAACGGTTGTGGATGCGGTTCAATCCGGCTTCAACGTTCTGGTCGCAAGCGACTGTTGTGGCGACAGAGCCAAGGCCCCGCATGAGGCCAATCTTTATGACATGCATCAGAAGTACGCCGATGTGACGGATTCCGCTGACATCGCACAATGGCTTGCATCCATCTGATCCTGCGTATCTCGCGTCAGACCCACAAAGTGTCTGGCAATACCGAGCTTATCGAAATACAAACGCGCAAGTTTGAACGCGCAATGCAACACAAACACAAAAATAAAAGCCGTGTCTCAGCGGCAACCCCAGAGGAACGGAATGATGAAAACAGTATTGGGAATTTCCGCAATGCTTCTTGCCCTTTCATGGGCAGGAACAGGCATGGCTGACGACATCAAGATTGGAGAAATCAACAGTTATTCCAGTCTGCCAGCCTTTACCGAGCCCTATAAAAAGGGTTGGGAAATGGCTGTTGATGAAATCAACGCAGCGGGCGGCATCAAGGGACGCAAGCTCGTGGTCATCTCCAAGGACGACGGCGGCAAGCCGGGTGAAGCCCTCACCGCCGCCAATGAACTGGTCTCAAAAGAAGGCGTCGTCATGGTGACGGGTTCGTTCTTTTCCAATGTCGGCCTTGCCGTTGCCGATTTTGCCAGGCAGAAAAAAGTGTTCTATCTGGCCGGCGAGCCGCTGACGGATGCCATGGTCTGGTCCAAGGGCAATGACTACACCTTCCGCCTTCGGGCGTCCAACTATGTGCAAGCGGCCATGCTGGCACAGGAGGCGGCAAAGCTGCCAGCAAAGCGCTGGGCAACCATTGCGCCAAATTACGAATATGGTCAGAGCGCCGTGGCTGTCTTTAAAGAGCTTTTGAAAAAAGCCCGTCCGGACGTGGAGTTTGTTGCCGAACAGTGGCCGCCGCAGGGCAAGATTGATGCCGGGTCTGTGTCTCAGGCCATTGAAGCCGCCAAGCCGGAAGCCATTCTCAACGTAACCTTTGGTGCCGATCTGGTGAAACTGGTGCGCGAAGGAACAACGCGGGAATTGTTCAAGGGTCGCTCCGTGGTGTCGTTCCTGACGGGTGAACCGGAATATCTTGATCCGCTTCAGGCCGATGCGCCACAGGGCTGGATTGTCACCGGCTATCCGTGGTCGTCGATTGAAACCGCAGACCACAAGAAATTTCTGGATGCCTACAAGGCGCGTTACAACGACTATCCACGCCTCGGCTCTGTTGTCGGCTATTCGCTGATCAAAGCGGCGGCGGCAATTGTCGAGCGCAGCAAGTCCACCGATGTCAATGACCTGATTGCGGCGGCAAAAGGTGCGACCTTCGACACCCCATTTGGCCCAGCCGCCTTTCGGGCTACCGATCACCAATCGACCCTCGGGGCTTTTGTTGGTAAAACGGCCCTCAAGGATGGAAAAGGCGTGATGGTTGATTTCAAATATCAGAATGGCAACGACTTTCTGCCATCGGAAGCCGAAGCAGCAAAGCTTCGCCCATAAAACGACTGAAGGCGACGCTGCAACATTGAGCGTCGCCTTCCCTGGACTCTCTTGTTTTCGTTTGTCTTTTCGGGAAAACCGGCGTCCGCCTTTCCCTGACAAACTCCAGTGCTTGCGACAATCGCCAGTAAAACGATGTTCTTCTCTTGAAGCGGAAGAACAAGGGGATCTTCATGGAACTTTACGTCGTCCAATTCCTGACGGGGTTGGCAAATGCCGCCTCGCTGTTTCTCGTTGCCTCCGGTCTTTCCTTGATTTTCGGCGTGACGCGAATTGTCAATTTCGCCCATGGTGCCTTTTATATGATCGGTGCCTACATCGCCTATAGCCTCACCATCCGCTGGCAAACGCCTCTGGGCTTTTGGGCCGCCCTTGTTGTTGCCGCCATCGCCGTTGCCATCATCGGTGTGGTGATCGAGATTCTTCTGCTGCGCCGCATCTACCATGCGCCCGAACTCCTCCAGCTTCTGGCCACCTTCGGCATTACCTTGATTGCGGAAGATGCGGTGCGGCTGTTATGGGGACCGGAAGACCTCGTAGGGCCGCGCGCACCTGGTCTTTCCGGCGCAGTCTCCATCCTTGGCAATGCCATGCCGGTCTATGATTTCGTGCTGATCTTTCTTGGCCCGGTTGTGTTTGGCATGATCTGGCTGCTGCTGCACCGCACCCGCTGGGGACTGCTGGTGCGCGCCGCAACACAGGACCGGGAAATGGTCAATGCCCTTGGCGTCAATCAAAAATGGCTGTTTACCGGCGTCTTTGCGCTGGGCGTGTTTCTGGCGGCTTTTGGTGGCGGATTGCAAATCCCGCGCGATGCAGTGACGCATTTCATGGATCTTTCCATCATCACCGAGGTTTTTGTAATTGTGGTGATTGGTGGTCTCGGCAGCATTGGTGGGGCGTTTCTGGCGGCGATTATCGTGTCCCAGCTCAATGCCTTCGGCATTCTGATCATGCCGGGTATCTCGCTGGTGCTGATGTTTGCGGTCATGGCGATTGTCCTCGTGCTTCGTCCATGGGGGCTTTTGGGCAAGCAGATCGTCCGTTCTCGCAATGCGGCCGCTCCTGAGGGTGGAGCATGGAAACCTTTTGGCTCCGCTGGCCGGATCAGCAGCACTTTCGCTCTGCTGCTGGCGCTTCTGTTGCCCTTCGTTCTGGGTGATTATGGCATTGGCGTTGCCGCTGAAGTGATGATTGCGATCATTTTTGCCATGAGCTTGCAGTTTCTCATGTCTGTGGGCGGTCTGGATTCGTTTGGCCATGCGGCAAATCTCGGACTGGGTGCCTATGGCGCGGCCTTATGCGTGCAATATTTCAATATGCCAATGGAACTGGCATTGTTTGTCGGACCGCTGATTGCCGCCGCCTTCGCCATTGTTGCCGGATGGTTTTGCGTCAGGCTGTCCAACATCTACTTCGCCATGCTGACTCTGGCTTACGCCCAGATTCTGTGGTCCATCGTGTTCCAGTGGGTCGATTTCACCGGCGGGGACAACGGGATTGTTGGTGTCTGGCCATCTGCCTGGGCCTCAAGTCCTCAGGCCTATTACTGGCTCACCGTTGTTTGTGCCACAGGCGTGGTGGCTGCCTTGCGCACTCTGACATTTTCACCCTTTGGCTACAGCTTGCGGGCCTTGCGGGATTCGCCCATGCGCTCTGCAACGATCGGCATTCACCAACGCCATGTGCAGCATGTGGCCTTTGTGATCAGTGCCTTTTTTGCAGGCCTTGCCGGGGTCCTGCTCGCCTTCCAAAAGGGCAGTATTTTTCCAGACGTGATTGGAATTTCAACCTCTGTTGATGGCTTGATCATGGTTCTGCTCGGCGGCTTCAACACAATCTCGGGCAGTGTCGTGGGGGCCGTTGTTTATAAAGTGGTATCGATCTGGCTGATGAGCAACACGGATTTCCCGCGCCTGATCTTAGGCGTCGTGATTGTGCTTCTCGTGGTGCTTTTCCCGCAAGGCATTGTTGGAACGAGCCGCCAGATCTTTGCAAGCTGGCAAGCACGAAGACAACAACCAGGGCCATTGACCGTCGCAAAGACTGAAGGTGCTGCATGACAGACGCTCTTTTACACGTCGAAAACCTCACAAAAAGCTATCAGGGCGTCAAAGCGGTACAAGGTGTATCGCTTGACGTTGCCCCGGGTGAGCTTTTGGCCATGATTGGTCCCAATGGCGCAGGCAAAAGCAGCTGTTTCAACATGCTGAACGGACAAATCCGCCCGGATTCAGGCCGGATTCGTATCTGCGGCAAGGATACCACCGGCTTCTCGCCGGAGCGGATTTCCCGTCTGGGTGTGGGGCGCACGTTTCAGGTGGCCGAGACTTTCCTGTCCATGACGGTGCGTGAAAACGTCCAGTTGGCCATTCAGTCTGCAAAACTGAGCGCTGTGTCTCCGCTGGCTTTTTTCGGCAATCTCGGCAGAAATTTCAAGGCTGAAGCCGATGAACTTCTGGACCTGATCGGCTTGAAGGAACAGGCTGAACGCTCCTGCCGGGAGCTGCCTTATGGTGACATCAAACGGCTGGAACTTGCCATTGCCCTTGCCGGTGATCCCAGACTGCTGCTGATGGATGAGCCTGCGGCCGGCATGGCAACAAAAGAACGTATGCTGCTGATGCAGCTCACTTCTCGCATTGCCAAGCAACGGCAATTGGCCGTGCTGTTCACCGAACATGATATGGACATCGTATTTGAACATGCTGATCGGATCATCGTGCTCAATCGTGGCCAGTTGATCGCAGAGGGATCGCCAGCCGAAGTGCGGGCCAATGAAGATGTTCAGGCGATTTATCTGGGTTCTGGCACTCTCTACAAGCAGGAGCACTGACATATGCTGAACGTTGCAAACCTGAATAGCTGGTATGGACCTGCCCATATTCTGTTTGATGTCAGCCTCAAGGTGATGGCAGGCGAAGTGGTGGCGCTGCTGGGTCGCAATGGTGCCGGAAAATCCACGACAATGAAATCAATCATTGGGCTGGTGAACCGCCGGGAGGGCACGCTGACCTTTCGCAATGACGAAATCTCAAAACTCGCGCCTTTCGAGATCGTCCGCAAGGGGCTGGGCTATGTGCCGGAGGACCGACGGATTTTCACGGAACTGACCGTTGAAGAAAATCTCGAAGTCGGACGCCAGACCAAGCGCGATGGAAGCGCGGATTGGTCGCCCGAACGCATCTATGAAATCTTTCCCAATCTCGCCGAAATGCGCAAAAGACCGGCTGGACGCATGAGTGGCGGTGAGCAGCAGATGTTGACCATCGGCAGAACCCTGATGGGCAATCCCTATCTGGTGTTGCTGGATGAACCCTCTGAGGGAATAGCCCCCAGAATCGTCGAGCAAATGGCAGACGCCATCATGCTCTTGAAGCGGGAAGGGGTTTCTGTCTTGTTGTCCGAGCAAAATCTGCATTTTGCCCGGCTGATCAGTGATCGTTGCTATATTCTTGAGAAAGGCATCACCCAGTTTACCGGCACCATAGCCGAATTGGACAGCCGCACCGACCTCAAGGAGGCTTATCTGGCGCTGTAACGCGATGATGGAGAAGGGACGAGCCATGCCTGAAAAAACCGAGCCATGGCCAGAACATGCGCCGCGTCCAGCGTTTCTGACCGAAGACCCGCAGGCTATCCTGCGCTTTTTGGTGGATGCGTTCGCGCAAGGTGTTGGATGCGGTCTTGTCACGCTCACCGAAATCCGCGGTGGATCGGCACGGGCCTTGGGCGCCCAGATGGCGGTGCGGGCGGACGGTCTGTTTTGCGGCCACGTTTCTGGCGGCTGCGTCGAGGCGGCGGTGGCCAGAGAGGTGATGAACGCCATACAGGAAGGCCATGACCGCTTTTTACATCTCGGCGAAGGCTCGCCATTTTTCGACATCCGCTTGGCCTGCGGCGGCTCCATCCGTCTGGCAATCCATGTGCTGCGCAATGATCATGCCGTGCGCACGATACTGGATTGCCTGTCGGTGCGCCGTCCAGCCGCGCTGGCCTATGATGCGCGATCACAAACTCTGGAAGCAGTCATTGATCAAACCCAGGCGAACTGGGGTGAGGACGGCTTTGTGCGGCCCTATCGCCCACCCGTTCGTATTCTGTTGGCCGGACAGCCGATGGAATTGGCAGCAGTGAGCCGCATTGCCACCGCCGCAGGATATGAAACGGCTGAGATCTGCACAACCAAGGCAGATATGGCGATGGATACGGACACAGCCATTGTGCTTTTGTATCATGATATTGATCGGGAATTGCCCCTGCTCATGGCAGCGCTCAACAGCCCGGCCTTTTATATCGGAGCATTGGGAAGCGCGCGGACCCATGAACGCCGTTGCGCAGCACTCATGCAACATGGGGTAGATCAGCAATCCATGAACCATATTCGTGCGCCCATCGGTCTCTTTCCAAAGGCACGAGACGCTCATACTCTGGCGCTGTCCATCATTGCCGACATTGCTGTTGCGCGGGCCGCCGTGGTGTCCTGAAGAGAAATCCACCGATCGGAAAGGTATCAGGCCGTTGAACATCGCCATTCTCATTCTCGCGGCAGGGCAGGCAACGCGGATGGGCGGCCCGAATAACCACAAGCTGCTGGCACATTTGCATGATGAGCCACTTGTTCGTCACGTAGCGCGGCAGGCTTTGGCAAGCACGGCATCGACTGTCACGGTGGTGACTGGATGTCGGCATGACGCGATCGAGGCAGCACTTGTCGGTTTAAACCTGTCCACTCTCCATAATCCAGACTATGCGGAAGGAATGGGGCGCTCTCTTGCGGCAGGCATGGGCGCTCCCAACCTTGAACAGGCTGATGGCATTCTTGTGATGCTGGCCGATATGCCAAACATTACCGCCCGTCATCTGAATATCCTGCTGGACGCTTTTTGCGCCTGCGCTGGCGCTTCCGTCGTTCGGGCAAGCTCGACAGGTGTACCAGGCCACCCCGTTATCCTGCCGCGTGCACTCCAAGGTGCACTGCGGAATTTACGCGGTGATGTCGGCGCACGAGACGCCATAGCAGACAGCAATCTCCCGGTCATTCTGGTGGAGATCGGTTCCGCAGCTCTTCAGGACATCGACACAGTTGACCATCTGCTGGCCGCCGGAGGCAGGCTGCCGTCTCAAACTGCGATTCCGTCGAATTGATATGAAATATTGTGCACCGGCCTCGGCACCCTCAGAACATTGATCACATCCCGGCAGCATTGGGCCTTTTTGATTTGCGTGTCGGTCAGCAAATGTCATCCCCTATCGATACCCCCACCATTTTTTCACATACCCCCATTTCTACCCCGAAAACATCGGGATACATGGGATCTATTGCGAACGATGGCGCACTCTAAGAGTACACATACACCTTGATATTCAAGGCTTTTTGAACGTTGGTGAACTGTAGGGATTTCAAAAATGGCGGAAGAGGTGGGATTCGAACCCACGGTACGGTCTCCCGCACGCCGGTTTTCAAGACCGGTTCCTTAAACCACTCGGACACTCTTCCATCTTAAGGCTAAAGGTAACATCAGCCCGGATCGATATGGTTCTCTATCGATTCTGATTGGCTTTATAGCCAGCCGAAGCGCAAGGTCAATATCATAAGCGCAAATTGATGAGAAACCATTCTGTTTACGTGTGTTTTTCAATGCATATCGTTGTTTCCGCCGCGTGCATGAAAGTCTTCGAGCAACGGAAAAACCGCAAGAGCCGCAACCGGAACCGCCAGAAAGATCGCGGCTGAAATGCCAATGTGTTGAAACAGGATAGCACCGCTGACGCCGCCCAGGAAAAACAGTAGCACCATACGCGCGAGCAACCATAGCTTTGGCATATCCGCCCGCACCGGCGCATATGCCGCCAAAGACTGGTGGCCATTCCAGTAAAATAGTTTGCCAAGCTCAATGCCTATATCCGTCACCAGTCCGGTCACATGAGTGGTGCGGATGCGCGCGCCGGAGAGTTTTGTGATAATCGCATTTTGAAGCCCCATGACAAAGCACAGCAGGGCGATAATGAAGAGCACCAAATCATGGTCGATCGGCTTCAGACCATCGGATAGAGCGAAAACCACCAGCAAAAAAGACTCCAACGCAAGCGGCAACGCATAAATCGAGCGCAGATCGCGCCTGCGGCCCCAATTGATCAAAATGGCAGAAACTCCGGCCCCAACGAGAAAAAACACAAATCCGACAAAGCCGGACAGAAAAAGCTCAATCTCTCCCAGAACCAGATTATCAGCAAGCGAGGATACAATGCCAGACATGTGGGACGTATATTGATGAACCGCCATAAACCCGCCCGCATTGGCCGCACCGGCAATAAAGGTGAGATAAAACGCCAGATGACGATCGCTGGCCTCGGTTCGATCACGATGCGCGAGAGCTTTTAGATAGGTTTTCATAATCGACACCAAACCTGCGTCAGCGACTCTGCTGGAGGATTCCGACTATCTCACCCCACCATTGACGTTGGCAAGGACATAGCAGCCGCAAAATCAAACACGCTTGCAGTCGACAAAGGCATTAAAGGCGTGTTAACCGAACCCCTATGAAAAGCTATGGATCACAGCCTTGCATTGGCAATAAGGCGGATTGCGCGCCCAGTCTCAGCACGGCGTTGACGGCGGGCATGGTTCTGCTTGCCTATCTGTTGCTGTGTCCGTGGCTTCCTGTCAGCACATTTGGCCCCGCCCACAGCACAACAGGCGATGTGGATTTTAGCGCAGTGCGCACTGGTGTGCATCTGGCCGCCCGCAACGAAAACAGCCACATTCGGGGTGCGGATCGAGATGATGGCAAAGGAGGCGCACCTCCAGACGCCGCTCCCTATATTCTCAGCGGGGTCTTGGATGTCACGACCTCTTACGATCCTGACCGCAGATTTCCACTGATCCCGCTGTCAGGGATCCGTTTCTTCCCAAGAGAGAGCCATCAACCACGCGCACCCCCATTGCTTAAGGATAGTCCATCACACGGTGCGCAGTTTCAGCGCATCAAAGCTTGATCCGGGCTTCCCTGTCAGCATGTGCGCTCATTTGCGCGATATGCACAAAAGCCAATGCCCTCTCTGGAATGATTGAAGATGAGAACTTCCCGCTGGCTTCTGGCCACCTATGCCATTGTCATCCTGTTCGGCCTCTTGACAGCCCTGCCGAATGTGTTGCCGCAATCAACACTTGATAAAATGCCCTCCTGGTTGCCGCATAGCCGCGTTTCGCTTGGTCTTGACCTTCGCGGTGGCTCCTATCTGGTACTGGAAGTTGACTCCGCCGATCTGATCAAGGAACGCCTTCAGACATTGATGCAGGATTCCCGTCAGGCCCTGACGCAAGCCAACATCAAAGTGTCTTCGCTGCGACAGATCAACAGGCAACTGGTCATCACACTGACTGATGCAACCCAGCGACAGGCGGCGATTACAGAACTGCAAAAGCTTTCGACATCGGTTGGTGTTACCGGCAGTGCCGATCTTGCCATCACAGGCAGCGACGCGCAAATCACCATGGCACTGACCGATGCGGGCCTTGCTGATCGGGTCACGGCAGCTGTTGACCAAAGCCTTGAGATTATTCGCAAGCGTGTGGATCAGGTCGGCGTTGCCGAGCCAACAATCCAGCGCGCAGGCTCTGACCGCGTGGTTGTCCAGCTTCCTGGTGTGCAAGATCCAAAACGTCTGCGCGATCTGCTTGGCTCGACCGCCAAAATGAGCTTCCATCTGATGGCCGTTCCCGGTCCTGATGGCCGTATGCCAGCCGGTGCGGAAACCGTTGCGGATGACAGAGGCCAGCAATATCAGATTATCTCCCGTGCCGCTCTATCAGGCGACCATCTGACCGATGCCAGAGTGAGCTTCAACCAGAACAACAATGAGCCGGTGGTTTCCTTCCGTTTCGATACCACAGGTGCCCAGCGCTTTGCCGAAATCACCCAGGCCAATGTTGGCCAGCCCTTCGCCATTGTGCTGGACAACAAGGTTCTGAGTGCCCCGGTGATCAACGAGCCGATTACCGGCGGGTCTGGACAAATTTCGGGGAATTTCACGGTTCAGTCTGCCAATGACCTTGCCGCGCTGTTGCGCGCAGGCGCTCTGCCCGCCAAACTGACGGTGGTGGAAGAAAGAACCGTTGGTGCTGATCTTGGAGCCGATGCCATTTCAGTCGGCATCATGACCGGCCTGATCGGTTTTGGGCTGGTGGTTGCCTTCATGTTCGTGCTTTATGGCGCATGGGGCTTGCTGGCCAATCTGGCACTGACCTTGAATGTTATCCTGACCTTTGCTGGCCTGACGCTGCTGGGGGCTACCCTGACCCTGCCGGGCATTGCCGGTATTGTGCTTGGCATTGGCCTTGCGGTGGATGCCAACGTGCTGATTAACGAGCGCATTCGGGAAGAAACCCGAAAAGGCCGCACCGCCATGGCCGCACTGGATGCTGGCTTCAGCCGCGCCTACTCGACCATCATCGACAGCAATGTGACGGCCTTGATCGCCACTGTTTTGCTGTTCTGGTTCGGCTCTGGCCCTGTGCGCGGCTTTGCCGTCACCATGGGTCTGGGCATTGTGATTTCGCTTTTCACCGCCGTTTCCATCGTCAAGGTGATCATGATCGGGCTGGTTGGCCGCATGAAGCTGAAGACGCTGGATATAAAATCACTTCTGTCTCTCCAACTGGTGCCGGAAGGCACGAAAATACGCTTCATGAATGCAAGGTTCTTTGGCATTGGCCTCTCGGCCCTTCTGTCCATTGCCTCTGTCATTCTTTTCGTCACACCCGGACTGAACTATGGCGTTGATTTCAAGGGTGGTATCCAGATGGAAATCTCCACGGATCAACCAGCCGACCTTGCAACCTTCCGCACGGGGCTTGAAAGCCTCGGCCTTGGCGATGTCGGATTACAGCAATTTGGTGATCCAAAGCACTTCCTGCTCCGGGTCGAGCGTCAGCCGGGCGGTGAAGAAGCGCAAACGGCAGCCGTTGAAAAACTGCGTACCGAGCTTTCTGTGATCGACAAAACCACCAATGTTCAAAAGACAGAGGTTGTGGGTCCAAAGGTCAGTGGTGAATTGGCAACGGCAGGCTTTTTGTCAGTGCTGCTGGCCAGCATTGCCATGATGGCCTATATCTGGATGCGGTTTGAATGGCCCTTTGCCGTTGGCGCAATTGTCACACTCGTTCTGGATGTGACCAAAACCCTCGGGTTCTTTGCCCTGACCGGCATGGATTTCAACCTCACCGCCATTGCTGCCCTGCTGACGCTGGTGGGCTATTCGGTGAACGACAAGGTCGTGGTTTATGACCGTATGCGTGAAAACATGCGGCTTTATAAATCCATGCCCCTGCGTGACATTATTGATATGTCTATCAATGAAACGCTGGCGCGCAGCATCTACACCTCGGCAACAGCCTTTCTGGCCCTTCTGCCCATGGCCATCTGGGGCGGCAGTGCGGTCTCAAGTTTTGCCGTGCCGATGGTGTTCGGCATTGTTGTTGCGGCGATTTCGTCGGTGTTTATTGCGGCCCCGATCCTGCTGTTTCTGGGCGACTGGCGCACGCGCCATCGCAAGGCCGTCAATGCGACGGCTGGAAAGCAAGCCTCCTGATCACCAGGCCTCACGGGTCGGGCCTGTCCCGATCCGTGAGGTTCATGCAGGGTTCAGATCGTAAATTTATGTAAAAAACATTTGGAAATTGATATTTCCACTTATACTCGCTTGAACAAATCATGAGCAAAGCGATGACCCGCGTTCTTCTAATCGACGATGACCTTGAATTCACCGGGCTTCTTTCGGAATATCTCACCGAAGAAGGGTTTGAGGTTGCCACAACCGATGATGGCTCCAAAGCTGTCGCGGAAATAACATTGGACGGCCCGGATATTATCGTGCTGGACGTGATGATGCCCCGCATGAATGGCGTTGAGGTGTTGAAACATATCCGCAGCACCAGCGATGTTCCGATTGTGATGCTGACTGCGCGTGGCGATGAGATTGATCGCATTGCCGGCCTTGATCTTGGGGCGGATGATTATGTCTCAAAACCCTGTTCTCCGGGGGAGCTGGTCGCCCGGCTACGCGCAATTTTACGGCGCACCCGAAAGACGAAAAACACCAATGTGGTATCGCAGGTCGCCAGCGGCGATCTGATTCTCAATCCGGGCAGCAGACAGGCCACCTTGAATGGCACGGCACTGGCACTGACAGGCACAGAATATAACCTGCTTGAATTGCTGGTGCGCAATGGTGGGCATGTGGTCTCCAAGCAGGATATTTCGCAAACGGTTTTTGGGCGTCCCCTCACGCCGTTTGATCGGCGCATTGACGTTCACCTCAGCAGTGTTCGCCATAAACTCGGCGTGCGGCAGGATGGGCAGACATGGATTCAATCCGTGCGCGGTCAGGGCTATATTCTTTTGCAGGACAACGTATAGGCCATCGAGCAGATTTCAGCGGTCTGCGAGAGTTTGCCAGGGAAACGTGGAATCCGGTTTTTCTGATCAGGCAAACGAAAACAAAGAAATATAGAGTTTGTCAGCGCGGCGCATTTCACAAACATGCGATCATCCATGTAACCCCGGACATCAGGCCCTTCATGCCCCGTCTTTTTTGGAAATTCTTCATAATCGTCTGGCTGGCCATGACATTGACAACAATGCTGGGCGTGTCCATTGCGTGGCTCAACACCCCGCAATTTCCCGGAGCGATGCAATTTGAGCGCAACAGAAAGCTGATTGTCGCCTTGTTGACAGAGAGGTTGAGCCATCAGGACGGCCTTCAGTCGGAAGACGTCCTCAAGAATGCTCTGCCTGAAGTGCCCGATGCCAAGCTTGATCTTATACCAGCAACAACAGGCAGTGGATGTGGGGCAGGCACAGACCTGCGTACACTTATCATACCCTATGCTGATCGCTGTTACCGTGTGATTTTACCGCCTCCGCCAGCGTGGTCACTACGCCATAACTGGCATTTCCTGCTTCCGTGGATCACCGCCGTGGTTGCCAGTCTGTTTTCGGCATTTGTGCTTGGAAAATATCTGATCACGCCGGTAAACCGTCTCCGTAAAGGGTTGAGAGCGCTGGCAGAAGGGCATTTCGACATTCGCATCCATGATGCAGTGCAAAACCGCAATGACGAAATTGCGGTTCTGACCAAGGATTTTGACATCAGCGCATCGAGATTGCAGGAATTGCATGACAGTCGCCAACGGCTCTTTCATGATATTTCCCACGAGTTGCGCTCACCCTTGTCCCGTTTGCAAGCTGTCATCGGTATCCTGCGCAAAAATCCGGGCCGCTTGCCGGGCCTGCTGGATCGGATGGACAGAGAGATTGAGCGGCTGGACGGCTTGGTGGGCGAGGTTCTGACACTGGCGCGGCTTTCATCCACCAGCGAGAATGGGGATGAAAAGCAGGTCATCGATATTCTCGATCTGGTTGATAACATTGTGCAGGACGCGGCATTCGAAGCCAGTGACAAAGGAGTGACGATTGCCTTCACACGCAATGGCCAGTTCGTCGCCGCAGTCAATGGTGAGCTGATTTACCGCGCTATTGAAAACGTGATTCGCAATGCCGTGAAATACACAGCCAATGACACTTCAGTCACGGTTGCGGCTGATACGCGCCACAATCAACTCTACATTGTCGTCACCGATCAAGGCCCGGGCGTGCCGCTACAGGATCTTGAAAGCATATTTCGGCCCTTTACCAGCTCCGGTGCCACTGGCTCATCCTCGGGCTATGGCCTTGGCCTTGCCATTGCCAAAACAGCATTGAAGCGCCATGGCGGTGATGTCATCGCCGCCAATGGAGCAGAGGGTGGTCTGACAGTCACAATCTCACTGCCGCAATCGGCGGAGAGGGGATAACCCCCTCCTGTCCTCATTGCGGCAGTGGATGGGCCGACATCGCTGCGGTGTTTTATTCACCGATCACCAGCCCCTTGGTCAACTCAAGCGCCTGACGCTCAAACAGGCCGCGATAGATGCCGCCGTTGAGGCTGATCAGGCTTGCATGGGTGCCTTCTTCGGCAATCCGGCCATGGTCGAACACCAGAAGTCGATCCAGCGAGCGCACGGTGGACAGACGGTGAGCAACAACCAGGGTGGTTCTGCCCAGCATCAGCCGCTCCATTGCCGTCTGGATCAGCATTTCCGATTCTGAATCAAGGCTGGATGTTGCCTCGTCCAGAATGAGAATAGGCGCATCAGCCAGAAATGCTCTGGCAATGGCAATCCGCTGGCGCTCACCACCCGACAGTTTGATGCCACGTTCGCCCACCATGGTTGCATAGCCCTTCGGCAAGGCTTCAATAAAGCCGTGAGCACTGGCAAGACGGGCGGCATTTTCGATTTCAACCTGACTGGCACCCGGTCTGGCATAGGCTATGTTTTCTGCCAGAGTCCGGTGAAACAGGATAGGCTCCTGCTGCACAATGGCAATCTGCCTGCGCAACGCCGCCTGCTGTGTGCGGGAAATATCCTGCCCATCAATGCGGATCACCCCACCGTTCACATCATGCAAACGCTGAATCAGCTTGACAAATGTGGTCTTTCCCGACCCCGAATGCCCAACCAGACCGACACGTTCGCCGGGCTTGATCGTCACCGAAAAATCCTGATAGAGCGGCGCGGTGTGACGACCATAGTGAAACGTCACACGGTCAAACTCAATCAGCCCTTCTTCAATACGGATTGGCTTGGCACCCGGAACATCTTCAATGCCAAGCGGCTGATCATGCAGCCAGACCAGTTCCTCCATATCATTGACCGATTTTTGCAGGTTGCGGATGTGCATTCCCACTTCTCTCAGATAACCCTGCAAGATGAAAAAGGCTGTGAGAACAAAGGTAATGTCACCTGCGCTGGCGCGCCCGCTGGCCCACAGCCAAAGTGCCAGCCCCAGAACACAGCCACGCAGAATCGTCAGCAAAACCGCCTGCAAGGAACCGTTCAACGTTCCGCGAGTCCATGTCCGCCGGGTACGATCCTGCCACTTATCCACCACGCGCGTGATCCGCTCGTCCTCGCGCGTTTCTGCGCCAAATGCCTTGACAACAGCATTGCAGGTCACGGCATCGGCCAGCGCCCCGCCAAGGCGGGTATCCCAGCTGTTGGCCAGACTGGCCATGGGCGCAACATAGCCCAGCGCCATGCTGGCGGTGAAGATCAGAAACAGCACAGAGCCAACCCCGACAAGCAGGCCCATCAATGGCCAGTGCCATGCCATCAGGAGTGTCGAGCCGATCAACATGACCACAGAGGGAAAAAGCGCAACAAAAACAGTATCATTCAGCAGATCCAGCGCCCACATGCCGCGCGTTGCCTTGCGCACCGTGGAGCCTGCAAAGCTGTTGGCGTGCCAATCGCTGGAAAACCGCTGAATGCGGAAAAAGGCATCGCCCGCAATGTCGGCCATACTGCGCAACGTAAAGGCAATGATGGTGGTAAATGTTGCATGGCGCAGCACCACCGCGCCTGCTGACAGCGCCATCAACCAGCCAAAGGCTGTGAGGGCACTGTTCCATGCCAGAGGATCACTGGCATTGCCAGTCACCACAGCATCAACCAGACGGCCCGAAAAAAGCGGAGTCAGCACATCTGCCAATGTCGAGAGCAAAACGGCACCGACCATAAACGTTGCCCGTCCGGGCTGACGTCGCCAATGAATCCAGCAAAAGCGAAAAACGCTGCTAAACGCCCCGGTGCGCCGGGAGTTTTTTCCAAAAAACATAGCAAAATTCCGGCATATGCCGGCCTCACGAAAGAGAGAAGGAGAAAACCGCGCGACAGACATGCGCACGGAAGTGCTCGTTATGAGAAAAGAGAAAAGCTCAGAGCCTGAACAGCAGAGCCATCAACACACATGTGCTGCTATGCAGCGACACGTCGTACGCCGCCCGGTCGGACAGCGGAAACCACATTGGCTGACGCCACGGGGAAGTTTGAAAAATATGACATCATAAACCTCCCCTGAACGTGTTGATACTGAACAAACTGTAGCCCGTTCAAAAATGGAAGCCAAGAGCGTTTTTCACCCATTGCCAAGGTAATGCCAAACCGTGCCAATTTCGCCACAGTGATTTATCGAAAAGCTACGTTTGTATTGTAATGTGCCACCATAAGCCGCAGCTCAATCGTCGTGCCCGCTGTCAGGTGCACACAGGTTTGCGCAGAGGAAAACAGGATGGACGGCAACTCACAATCCACACGTCAACGGGTCATACATCTGTTATTGTTGATATTTTTTATTATGTCAGGTGCGTTTGCCTCCACCGCCATTGCCGCCGACGATACCGTTACAATTCATATTGGCCCCAATCAGAGCAGCAGCGACATTGAAAAAGCGCTTGATGCGGCCAAACGTCTCGGCAAGCCGGTGGTGGTGGAGTGGAGTGCCGTCCCCACCACCCCATCGCAGCCAGACAGCAGCGCCATGCAAAGTGACATGATGATGTCTGCTTACAGCGACGTGCTGGAAACATTGGTGCGAGGTGGCGACATTGCTCTGACCGGATTGCATGGCCTGCCAACAGCCTTTCACAATAGCTGGATCGCCCTGTCCAAAGAGGACGCCGGGATGCAGTATGTCGGCTATACAGTCATCATTGCCATCCTTGCCGGCCTTAGCGCCGCATCGGCATTTCTGTTTGTTTTTACGCGGTTTTTGCCAAAACTGAAATCTGATCGGGCACCGCTTGCCAAGGCTTCCATCGCAGCCCTGCGGCTGATCGGCGATCTTTGCGCCCTGGTGATTTTTGTGGCGATTGCCCGTAGCAGCATTCACTTGGCTCTGGCCTCCGGCTCATTTGCCCGCGAGGTTGCTGGCGGTCTGCTTCAAACGGTCTCCATGACGGCAACATTTGCAACGGCTGGCCGCCTTCTGTTTGCCCACAACGGTCCATCTGGACCCTTGCTGGACATTGCCAATCCCCGTTGGCATCTTGGAATGACCATTGGTTTTGGTGCATTATCCGGCATTATCGCCGCATCTTTAAGAATCGCCGACACACGGGGTCTGGACCCGATGGCCATTGATGGCTGGCTGTTTCTCAGCTCTACCATTGTGACAATCTATAAGCTCATCTGGCTGATCGTGGGCCGCAAGGACATTGCCCTGGCCTTTTCCGGGCGGGACGCCAATGGGTTGGCACGGGCTGCGGGTGCCGCCACCGTCTATTTCTATGCACTGTCGGCACTGTTCATCTGGCTTTTAGGGTTTCTCGTCACCGGCACAGCCCAGAATGCGACATGGTCGCGCGTTGCAGGCACAAGCCAGGTGCTTTTTGTGTTGATGCCGATATTGGGCCGGGGTCTTTCTGCGTTTTTCCGTGTTCTGGGCACCAGACGCGCGGCACTCTCCGGGCCGGGATTTCATTCCGTCCTGCTGTGGGCCCTGCGCATTCCTTTCGCAGGTGCCTGCTGGGTTTTCGGCATACAATTCACCATTATCCTGTGGCGGCCTTTGCTCGAGGGGGCAGGGATACCCACCACCACATGGCTTGCGCATCTTCAGCAGTTCGGCATAGCAGCCGTATGCAGTTGGTTCGTATGCAGCTTTCTGTGGAAATATTTCGATGCGGTCTCCCCGGACAACAGCGTCAAATTGCCCGGCCATGATGACGATGCTGCCCATAAAACGGCAAGCCGCCTGTCAACCGTATTGCCGGTCATGCGCAATCTGGTTCTGAGTGCCGTGGTGTCCATTGCCGTGCTGGTGACACTGTCGTCGCTGGACGTGGATGTTGCGCCGCTGCTGGCAGGCTTTGGTGTTCTGGGGCTGGCGCTGTCATTTGGCTCACAAACCCTTGTCAAAGACGTGGTTTCCGGCGTGTTTTTTCTGGCCGAAGACGCTTTTCGCATCGGCGAATATATTGATACCGGCAAATTGAAAGGCACGGTCGAGCAAATTTCATTGCGTTCCATTCGCCTCAGGCATCAGAATGGCCCCATCCACACCATCCCCTTTGGTCAGATTGCAGCCGTCACCAATTTCAGCCGCGATTGGGGCACGGTCAAATTTGAACTTCGCTTTGACCGGGATGCAGAACTGGAGACCATTCGCCGCACCGCCAAAAAAGTTGGCCTCAGCATGTTGGAAGATCCGGAATTTGGCCATGAATTTCTCGTGCCACTCAAGATGCAGGGTATTCAGGAGGTCAATGAAAACTCGATGGTGATCCGCTTCAAGTTCACGTCCCGCCCCGGCAACCCCAGTATTATCAAGCGAGAAGGCATCAAACGGCTGTTAAGCGCCTTCAAGGCTGCGGGCCTTAATCTCGCCTCTAACGCGGTGTTCGTGCACAATGGGAGTGGCACTCTTGCCGATGGTGCGGCAGCAATCCCTCCCATTACCGCCGCAAACCTTCCTTGATAGGATGCTTTAAAACGTTAAATCTGCGAGATTATTCTCGCTCAAGTCATTTCAGGATTAAGGTATTATGCAGTAAAGATACACACCTTCCGATAGAAAATCCGTGATTATTTAAAAAATATATGAAGTAAAACAATAATACACTTTCCCGTGATCAATGTGAATATATTCGTCACGAGTGTGTAAGTTGAGTAAAAACATCAAGTCAAGAACTTGACTTGGTAACTCACCTTATCTATTCGGGAAAATAGACCAAGTGACTTTGACAGGAGACGAAATTGGAAACCTCTCGTATTCGTGGCGCTAAAACTCTTGCTGTTGTTGCAGCACTTCTGGCCGCCAGCCCAGCTTCCCTTGCCCTAGCAGCGGATGGCGAGGGCATTATCGTCTACAATGCTCAGCATGAGGGCTTGACCCGTGAATGGATTGACGCCTTCACCAAGGCCACAGGCATCAAGGTTACGGTTCGTCAGGGCAGCGACATGCAGTTTGCCAATCAGCTGGTACAGGAAGGCGAAGCCTCTCCAGCCGACGTGTTCCTGACCGAAAATTCGCCTGCCATGGCTGTTGTTGACAACGCCGGGCTGTTCGCGCCCGTTGATAAAGACACGCTCGATCAGGTTCCGGCGCAGTTTCGTCCGGCCAATGGCCAATGGATTGGCATTGCTGCCCGCTCCACCGTTTTTGCCTATGACAAGACCAGGTTGACAGAAGACAAGCTGCCAAAATCCCTGCTCGATCTTGCTGATCCAGCCTGGAAAGGTCGCTGGGCGGCATCTCCTTCCGGTGCGGATTTTCAGGCCATCGTCAGCGCCTTGCTGGAGCTGAAGGGAGAAGAGGCAACAGCCAAATGGCTGAAGGCCCTGAAAGAAAATGCCAGCTTTTACAAGGGCAACAGCGTTGCCATGAAGGCCGTCAATGCTGGTGAAGTTGAAGGCGCTGTCATCTATCACTATTACTGGTTTGGTGATCAGGCCAAGACCGGCGAAAACAGCAAGAACGTTGCCCTGCATTATTTCAAGCATCAGGATCCCGGCGCATTTGTCAGCATTTCCGGCGGCGGTATTATCAAATCGACCCAGCACATGAAGGATGCTCAGGCGTTCCTGAAATTCGTGACCGGCAAAGAAGGTCAGGCCATTCTCAAGAACGGCACTTCCTATGAATATGCGGTTGCTACGGGGGCAGAATCCAACGCCAAACTCGTGCCTCTGAAGGATCTTGATGCGCCAAAGGTTGAGCCAACAAAGCTGAACAACAAAAAGGTCACCGAGATGATGACAGCAGCGGGCATTCTCTAACTCCTTATTGCTCGCGCCTGAAACTATTGTCTTTTCATCAAGAAAGGCTTACGGCAGAAAACAGCAACCGCTTTGGTCAAAAGCGGTTGCAAATTTCGAGATCTGCGCAATGACATGACAGTCAGAAAACGTAGAAAAATCAGAGCGATCAGGCAATCTTGCTGCAAGATGACGAACAACAGGCGCAAGGCGCGCAGACATATGCACCAAAGGCAAGGCACTCTGGCTTGCGTGGTTGGAATGCGCATGTCGGGCTGCTTTTGATTGCCAGCATCGTTGCCCTGTTCAGTCTTGTTCCTCTCGGCTTCATTGCCTGGGTGACGGTTGATGTTGGCTGGCAAACAGTTGTCGAGCTGGTGTTTCGTGGTCGCGTTGGTGATTTGCTGATCAACACACTGCTACTGGAAAGCGCCACTGTGCCAATCACGGTGGCATTGGCTGTCAGTCTTGCATGGCTGATTGAGCGAACCAGTCTTCCCTTTCCCAATCTCTGGTCATGGCTGATGGTCACGCCGCTTGCCGTGCCCGCCTTTGTTCATAGCTATGCGTGGATTGGCGTGTCGCCCGGTATGCATGGGCTTTGGAGCGCGGTGTTCATTTCTGTCGTTGCCTATTTTCCGTTCCTCTATCTGCCGATTGCCGCCACGTTGCGACGGCTTGATCCGGCCATTGAAGATGCGGCTGCATCGTTAGGGCTTGGGCCGTGGAAGGTGTTTTTTCAGGTCATCCTGCCGCAATTGCGGCTTGCCATTCTGGGCGGAGCACTGCTGGTCGCTCTGCATTTGTTGTCAGAATACGGCCTGTTTGTCATGATCCGCTTCGATACCTTCGCAACCGCTATCGTTGATCAATTCCAGTCTGCCTATAACAGCACAGCCGCCAATATGCTCAGTGGTGTTCTGGTGGTGTGCTGCATTCTGCTGCTGTCGCTCGATAATCTTTTGCGCGGCCGTGAACGGTATGCCCGCGTCGGTTCCGGCTCGATCCGACCAATACAGCGACGCGCACTTGGATTTTATCTGCTTCCCGCCTTGATGCTGATGGGTGCTGTGACCGTTCTGGCTCTTGGCGTGCCGATTTATACATTGATGCGCTGGCTTTACATTGGCGGAACCAGCGTGTGGCGCATGGATACGGTTGGCAATGCATTTATACAGACCATTCTTCTGGCATTGATTGGTGGGGTGTTGGCGATGTTGACGGCAGCGCCGATGGCCTGGTTGTCGGTGCGCGCACCCGGACGTTTTCAGCGACTTCTGGAAGCCTGCCATTATTATGTCGGATCACTGCCTGGGGTTGTGGTGGCGCTGGCGCTGGTGACCATCACGGTGCGGCTGTTTTTGCCGCTTTACCAAACTTTCGCAACGCTGATTATTGCCTATATCCTGCTGTTTTTACCCCGTGCCATGGTGGGCCTGCGTGCAAGCATTGCACAGGCACCGATTGAGTTGGAACGCGCCGCCATGAGCCTTGGCAAAAGCCCGGGCAAAGCGGTCTGGCTCACCACCATGCGGCTGGCGGCTCCCGGTGCTGCGGCCAGCATTGCCCTTGTTGCCATGGGCATCACCAACGAGCTGACGGCAACGCTGATGCTTTCGCCCAACGGTGTGGAGACATTGGCCACCAAATTCTGGTCTCTCACCAGTGAAATCGATTATGTGGCGGCGGCACCGCACGCTGTGATGATGGTGATTTTATCACTGCCCCTCACGCTTTTGTTGCAATCGCAATCCAAACGTACGGCAGGCCAATGACCTTTCTTGATATTCACACTGTCAGCAAACACTATGGCACAACCCACGCGCTGAATAATCTTTCGCTTGCCGTGCCTGAAGGCAGCAAAACCGCAATTGTTGGTCCCTCCGGGTCTGGAAAATCAACCTTGTTGCGGCTGATTGCCGGGTTTGAAATGCCTGATAGCGGCCAGATCACCCTGAAAAATCAATTGCAGGCCAAGGCCGGTTTTCTGGTTCCTGCCCATAAACGCGGCATCGGGCTGGTTTCGCAGGATGGCGCGCTTTTTCCCCATTTGAGCGTGGCTGACAATATCGGCTTTGGCATTGAGCGTGGAGCGCCCGACCGTGAAAAGCGTATCGCCAGTCTGGCGGAGATGGTAGAGCTGGACGCCGCTATGCTGACCCGGCGACCGCACCAACTGTCCGGTGGCCAGCAGCAGCGCGTGTCACTGGCCAGAGCACTTGCCCGTCAACCCCGACTGATGTTGCTGGACGAGCCGTTTTCGGCACTGGATACCGGCCTTCGGGAAACCATGCGCAAAGCCGTCTCAAAACTGCTCAGCCATGCCGGAATCACCACCATTCTTGTCACCCATGACCAAACCGAGGCCCTGTCTTTTGCAGATCAGCTGGCTGTGCTGCGCGATGGCTCTCTGGTTCAGGTCGGCACACCACGCACACTGTATGAGAGCCCGGCAGACCGGCAAACGGCACTGTTTTTAGGCGACGCTGTTCTTTTATCCGCCGATGTGTCTCACGGTGTCGCAGATTGCTGCCTCGGCAAAATCCCGGTCCAAGGGCTGTTTACTGGAAAATGCGAAATCATGCTCCGCCCGGAACAGATTTCAATCCGTCATACCCTCATCGACAACAGCCACCCGGTCAACGTAGCAGATGTGGAGTTTTCAGGCGCAACGGGAACCGTGACCTTTGCCATACCAGATGCCACCGATGCACCGTCCTGCCTGTCCATCCGGGTCTCTCGCCTTGATTTGCCAATGCCGGGCGACCTCGTTTACCTGACCGTTTCCGGTTCAGCCTACGTTCTTTAGAGGTTGTCAGAGAAAACCAGATTTCACTTTTCCCTGACAAACTCTAAAATTACGCTGCCCAGATTTTCGTTGCCACCTTGCAACATCGGTCAGAAAATTCACAAGTGCTTCGTGCGCTCTTACGGTCGCTGCCAAGATCACTCTGGACCTATCTTGCGGAATAACATGACATTTATCGACAAGTTTCTAATCGAATTGAAATCCTCATTGAAATGCTTGTGAAAATTTCGCTTGCTGGAGAATTTCAATTGCAGATAAAAGGATGTGAACAGTCGCTCCCGCTCTGGAAGA
Organism: Gillisella vitis; assembly: GCF_014204625.1. GTDB lineage: Bacteria > Pseudomonadota > Alphaproteobacteria > Rhizobiales > Rhizobiaceae > Allorhizobium > Allorhizobium vitis_F. The sequence goes on from NZ_JACHLU010000005.1 coordinate 259,333, forward strand.
AGGATTTTGCCATGGGTAATTTGACCGAATTATCTTCCGGATCGCACCGGCGTTTCAACTCTCTTCCACTCCCACACTGTTTTGACGTGTCGGAGTGAAAGGCAGGCAGACAATTGACTTGGGACATACAAAACCTGTTCCGGCATCACGCCAGGGGAATTGCGCGGTCGTTGCGCCGCAGGGGCATGGATGCTGAAACCGCGGCGGATCTCACCCAGGATACGTTCCTCAAAGTGCTGGCGTCGCCGCCATCGGCTGCCGTGACGAGTCACAATCCGAAAGCTTATCTGTATCAGGCCGCCCGTAATCTCGGCATCGACCATCATCGACACGAGCGACTTTTCGTTCGTGCGGACCTCTCCGATGAAGATTTCGCCGCAATTGCTGATCCCGCGCCCTCGGTGGAAACTCTGGTTTACGACCGGCAGAAACTCAAGCTGGTCGAGGCGGCGCTGGCGGAGCTGCCGCGCCGTGTGCGGGAAGCCTTTGAACTGCACCGCATGGGGGAACTCACCATTGCCGAAGTCGCCAAACGGCTGGACATGTCGACAACCCGGACCTGGGTGTTGATCCGCGACGCTTACGAGCACATCGAAGACCGGCTGAACGGCCTTTGAGAAACATGTCGATGCTACGGAAATTCCATGTCTGTCATCCGTATAAAGCAATAGAGGCAATGTTCGCCAACCCATCATGCGGGTGGCACGCCTGAAGAGGAGCGGCATGGAAGACATATCGGAAGAACGCAGGCTGTTTCGTGAAGCGGCGGATCTGGCCATCCGTTTGCAGAACGATGCCGGCAACCCGGTTTCTGCCGATATGCTGCGCGCCTGGATCAGCCGAAGCCCGGCGCATGAGGCGGCATGGGCGAAAGTTGCCGCCATTCACGGCATGACCGGCAAGATTCTGACCGATCGCAAACGCGCCGCTCAGCGCGAAAGCCTTGGCCTGACCCGCCGCAATCTCATGATTGGCGGTGCGCTTGGCTTAGGTGCCATGGGTGCGGGCTCCCCGTTTTTGCCCGGCTTGCTGGTGAAGGCGCGCGCCGATGTCATCACAGCCACTGCCGAACTCAAGACTATACCCCTGCCGGATGGCAGCATGGTCACCATGGGGCCGGACAGCGCCATCGGTTTGCACTTCACCAATGGCCAGCGCAACATCGATCTTCTGTCCGGCATGGCTTATTTCGAGGTGATGAAGGATCCGGCTCGCCCCTTCACGGTCAATGCCAGCGGGTTTTCGGTCACGGTGCTTGGCACCGCGTTCGATGTTTCGAGCGATGCAGGCGTGGTGTCCGTTTCCGTCGATCATGGGCTGGTCGAGGCGCAGGCACCCGGCCTGTCGCCGAGAGGCGCGGAACGGCTGCGCGAGGGCCAGTGGCTGGCTTTCGACCTGTCGTCGCATAGCATCAACCGTGGAGAGCGCGAGCCGTTCCAGATCGCGGCATGGCGAAAGGGCATGATTGTTGCGGAGAACGAAACCGTCTCCGCGCTCGTGGCGCGCATTTCCCGCTGGCAGGCGGGCCAGGTGGTCATGGCCGATCCGTTCCTCGGCGAGCGACTCGTCAGCGGTGTTTTCGATCTCGGTGATCCGCTGCGGGCATTGGATGCCGTTGTGCGCCCCTTCGGCGCAAGGGTCAGAAAAATAACGCCTTTCGTCACCGTTATCTCACCCGTATAAAAAACATGAGAAAAATCGGAAAATTTTCCACGCCCGTCCGTATCACCCTATAGGGGCTGCAAAACCGGACGAACCTGCACGCCCTCAAACATGTTCTAATGGAGTGGGTTGACGATGGGGCAGGGGTCTCGGACAGTGAAGTTTCGCAATATAGGTCGCAAGGCAATGATCGCCGCGCTGCTGGCAACCACCGCCGTTTGCGGTGGCGTGGCGGCCAGCACGGTTGCGCAAGCCCAGGCAAGCTATTCCGTTCCGGCAGGCCCCCTGAACCGGGCGCTTGCCAGCTTCGGCAGCCAGTCCGGCACCCAGATTTCCTATGATGCCTCCATCGTCCGGGATAAAACATCCAATGGCGTCAAAGGTGCCACCACGCGCGAACAGGCCATTGCCCAGTTGTTGGCAGGAACGGGCCTGAACTATTCCTTCACGGATGCAACCTCGGTGATCATTTCCGCGCCATCGGCAGCCAGCGGCACTGTCTCGGCTGATGGTTCGACCGTGCTGGAGACGATTCAGGTGCAGGGACAGACTGCGACAACCGAGGGGTCGGGGTCGTACACCACCTCGCAGATGGCAACAGCAACCGGCTTGCCGCTTTCGATCCGGGAAACACCACAGTCCGTCACGGTCGTCACGCGTCAGCGCATGGAAGATCAAGGCAGCACGCGCCTGCAAGATGTGTTGGAAACCACCAGTGGCATTGCCATTCAGAAATATGACAGCGACCGGACGGAATATCTCGCACGCGGGTTCACCGTGGGCGAGTTTCAGTATGATGGTGTGGTCATCCAGAATGAGGGTGTCTACGACTATGGCCTCAGCAATCCCGACACAACGATCTATGATCGGGTGGAGATCGTGAAGGGGGCAAACGGACTGATGCAAGGGGCAGGCAGCCCCGGCGCTGCCGTAAATCTGGTGCGCAAACGGCCGACCGACACATTTCAGGGGTCTGTGACGGGCACTGCCGGTTCCTGGGATGCCTACCGTACCGAATTGGACCTGTCAGGCCCCATCAATCCGGATGGTACTTTGCGGGGCCGAATAGCAGGCTCGTTCAAGGATACGGAGTCCTATCTTGACCATTATGAAAAGAAATCATTCACCCTCTACGGTATTCTGGAAGCAGATCTGACAGACAACACAACCTTATCGCTCGGAGCAGATTACCAACGCGACAGGCCGCGTGGCTCCAGCTGGACAGGATTGCCGATGTTCTTCAGTGACGGAAGCCGTACCGATTTCGATGTATCGACAAATCCGGCAGCCGATTGGAGCAGGCGCGAAACATTTAGCAGCAACATCTTTGCAACGCTGGATCATGAATTCGACAATGGCTGGAAGGCCAAGCTGACTTACGATCACCGCCGCAACGGGCATGACAGTGTTCTGGGATCTGCGGGCAGCGGCTATCCTGATCCGATAACCGGTGCCGGTGTCTATCAATATGTCGGCAAATATGTTGGCCGATTGGTTCAGGACACGTTCGACGCCAAGGTTTCGGGGCCGGTGGAACTGTTCGGTCGAGAGCATGACCTGATGTTTGGTGCCACGGCTTCGCGCAAGACGACGAAGGGACCGCTGTATGGCTATGGCGGCGTCAATTACGATGCGGCGGTACCCAACTTCTTCACCTGGGACGGCAATACCGATGAGCCTGATTTTGACCTTACCGGCAAATACAAAAATAGCCTGACGCAATACGGTGCCTATGCCGCAACCCGGCTTCGTCCGACGGACGATCTGTCCTTCGTGCTGGGCAGCCGGATGAGCTGGTATGACTACGATGACAAGGGCAATTACGACAACGCTTCGGCCAGCTGGAGTGGTGCGAGCGCGTATTCGGCAAAGGGTGAGCTTACACCCTACCTTGGTGTCATTTATGATCTGAATCACAGCGTGTCGGCCTATGCAAGCTACACCAGCATTTTCAAGCCGCAAGAAAGCCAGGATTTCAGCGGTGCCTTTCTGGAACCCGAAGAAGGCAACAGTTACGAAACGGGCGTGAAGGCTGCGCTTTTCGATGGCAAGCTGAACACGAGTGCGGCCATTTTCATGATCAAGCAAGATAACGTTGCTGAAGCCGCCGGAATTGATACCAGTACCGGGGAATATTATTACACGACTGCCGACGGCGTCACGACCAAGGGTTTCGAACTTGAGGCGTCTGGCGAGATCATGCCGGACTGGAATGTCTATGCAGGTTACACCTATGCCCATGCCCGCAAGGCGGATGGCGAGAGGGTCTATTCGTTTCTTCAAACGACAGCCCCCGAAAGTGTCGTGAAGCTCTCCACGACCTACACGCTTCCCGGCGCATGGGACAAGCTGACTATCGGGGGCGGCGTTCGCTGGCAGGATAAGATCTACGGTTTTGTCTGGAGCCCCGCGAATGTCTATGAAAATATTGTCCAGAAGAATGTTTTCCTGCTCGACCTGATGGCGAAATATAAGGTCACAGAAAAAATCGAGGTGACATTCAACGCCAAAAACATTCTGAACAAGAAATATTACGTGGGTCTTGGAAACTTCGATACGGGATATTACGGCGAGCCGCGCAGTTTCAGTATCTCGACAAAGTTCAAGTTCTGACGATGCGCTACATGACACGGCGCGCCTTGATGATTGAGACGGCGGCAATGGCCTTGCTGCCGTCTTACGCACGGGCGCAGGGCAGCACCTATCCGCGGGTTATCGAACATGCTTTCGGGAGCACCGAGTTGCGCTCGAAGCCACTTCGGCTCGTCACGATCGGTTATGGAGATGAGGCACCTTTCCTCGCGCTCGGTTGCAAGCCGATTGCCATCGTCTCTTCAGGCATGTTTCCCAGCGGCATGACGCCCTGGTCCGAACGTCATTTCGATACGGGCAAGCCGGAACTCCTTGATGGCACCACCATTGATTTTGAAGGAATCGCGCGGCTGAAGCCGGATCTCATTGTTGGCGTCTTTTCCGCAATCGATGCGGTGTCCTACAGTCGGTTGAGCCGGATCGCTCCGACGATTGCCTATCGCAGCGGGCCGTGGCGGGCCGGGTGGCGTGAGCAGACGGAAATGGCCGGTGCGATTCTCGGCATGGATGATAGGGCGATGTTGCTTGTTTCCGAGACTGAGCGCCTGTTGCGAAGCTTTGGCAGCACCTATCCTGCACTCAGGGGCAAGAGCTTCACCTTCGGCTCCTATTTCGCGGGCAGCAGCCGGATTGTTGTCTATCTGCCGGGTGAAACGCGCGTCGATTGGATGATCGAAATCGGCATGCAGCCGTCTCCGGGGGTCCAGAAGCTTGCCAGCGCAAATGCCGGGCATGTTGCCGCAGATGCCAGCCTTGAAGACCTCGAAAGCGTTGCCTCTGATGTCTTGGTCATGTGGTACGAACCCGGTGCCCGCGCAGCGTTGGAAAATCAACGCCTGTTCCAGATGTTCTCATCGGTCCGCGAGAGCCGATATGTCGCACTGGATGACCCCGCGGAAATCTGGGCGGCCTCCTGGCCGAACGTGCTCGCCGTTCCCTATGCCTATCCCCGCTTCCTTCCCCGCATGGAGGCCGCAGCCATTGCAAAGAAACACTGATATGCACGCAAACGCACATGCTCTTTCGGGCGTCGAGGATCATGATCACGAGGCCTATGTGGAGGACAATTTTCTGGCCACGGTGGTGGAGGTTGGGTACCTGACGCCATCGATGATCCGGGTGGTGTTGAAGCTGGAGGGTGGCGAGCGGTTGTTGCCAAGCGGGCATCCAGATGAATGGGTGCGCCTTGCGGTGCCAGCGGATGCTGACACGCCAGTGACGCTGCCGGTGTTGGGTGAGAACGGCAAATGGGAGATGCCGGAGGGGGCGGATTATGCGCCAAACCGGCCCTATACGGTGCGCCGCTGGAATGCTGAAACCTGCGAGATGGTGCTCGACATGGTGGTGCATGAGGGCGGTGTTGCGGCCAGTTGGGCGATGGCGGCCAAAGTGGGCGACGTTGTCGGGATCTGCAATCCGGAAGGCCGGTTCTGGTTGCCCAAGGGCAGCCGGTGGCTGTTGATGCTGGCGGATGTGACGGGCCTGCCAGCGGTGGGCCGTGTGCTGGAGGAATTGCCGGAAGGTTTTCCGGCGGTGGTGCATGTGGAGATCCCGTCGGACGCGGATCGTCAGGAGATCGGGGGGATAATCGAGACGGTGGCCGATGTGGAGGTGAGCTGGCACACCTGCCACGGGCTGAAGCCGGAGCGGCCCGGCTATACGGAGCTGCCACGCATTGCACGCCAGATCACCGCGCTGCCGGAAGGGCCGGGCTATATCTATATTGCAGGCGAGGCCAGAGCGGTGGCAGCGTGCCGCACGCATTTCCGGGATGATCTGGGCTTTGACAAATCCCGCATCGATGCTGTGGGCTACTGGATCGAAGGGCAGGCCCGGGTGTGAGCAGCGCGATTTCCATCAAGGTCGATGCGCAGGCTCCAGCCGTAAGGCCGCGGCGTGCGGCGCGCCTCACCGGCCTGCTGCTTGGTGTTGTGCTGCTGGTGGCCCTGTCGCAGCTCAGCCTTCTGGTCGGGGCGCGGGCTATTCCGATCGCCTCGGCGCTGAAAGCGCTGTTTGCCTATGATGGCCGTTCGGTCGATCATATCGTGATTGTCGATTACCGGCTGCCGCGTACCCTGCTGGCCCTGCTGTGCGGTGCGGCTTTTGGCGTTTCCGGGGCGCTGATTCAGGCGGCGACGCGCAATCCGCTGGCCGATCCCGGCATATTGGGCGTCAATGCCGGGGCGACGCTTTGCGTGACGCTGGCAGTCGGGCTGTTCGGCGTTCAGTCGATCCATGCCCTGCTGTGGTTTGCCTTTCTCGGTGCCATCATCATCACGCTTGCCGTTTATAGCTTAGGCGCGACGGGACGCGAGGGGGCAACGCCGGTGCGCCTGGTGCTGGCGGGGGTGGCGCTGTCGGCGGTGCTCGGCGGCATCGGCTCAATGGTCACGCTTTTGAACCCGCAGGCCTTCGATGCCATGCGCCAATGGGCGATCGGCTCGGTCGCGGGCAGGGCCATGGATGTCGTGTTAGCGGTCGCCCCCTTTATCGGCATCGGGCTGGTGGCTGCCCTTGTTGCCGCTCCTTCGCTGAATGCCGTGGCGCTGGGCGATGATCTGGCCTGTTCGCTCGGGGCCAATATTCTGCGCGCCCGCATCCTGACGCTCGTGGCCGTCACGCTGCTGGCGGGAGCCGGAACGGCGGCCTGCGGCCCGATCGGCTTTCTCGGGCTGATGGTGCCGCATGTGGTGCGCTGGTTCACCGGGCCGGATCAACGCCTGATCATTCCCATGACGATGATCTACGCCCCGGTGCTGCTGCTCATCGCCGATATTGCCGGACGGCTGGTGCTGTATCCGGGGGAACTGGAGGCGGGTATCGTCACCGCCTTTCTCGGTGCGCCGGTGTTGATTGCGCTGTCGCGGCGGAAGACAGCGAGCGGGCTATGAGGAAGCTGCGATCCACCCGCCCTTATACCGCGAAGATCGACTTTGGTCGCTCCTCGTTGACCGTGCGCCTGCTGTCTGGCCGCGTCTCGTTCCGGCTTGATGGGCGTGGGTTGATGCTCACGCTGGCGCTGCTGGCGCTCACCACCGCGCTGGCCGCGTTGTCGCTGCTGAGCGGCAAATATCCGATTTCCCTGCCGCAGGTGTTTTGGGCGCTCGCGGGCCGGGGAGAGGACATGGTGCGGATGATCGTCGTCGAATGGCGTCTGCCGCGCGTGGCTCTGGCCGTTCTGCTGGGTGCTGCACTTGGCATAAGCGGGGCCATTTTCCAGAGCCTGACACGGAATCCCCTCGGTTCGCCTGACATTATTGGCTTCTCGGCTGGTTCCTATACCGGCGCATTGGTCGTCATGCTGCTTTTGTCCGGTGGCTATTACGAGACGGCGGCCGGCGCACTGGTCGGGGGCGTGTTGACGGCCATGACCGTCTATCTGCTCGCCTACCGGCAGGGCATACAGGGCTTTCGGCTTATCATCACCGGCATCGGTGTGGCCGCCATGCTGTCTGCCTTCAATGTCTGGATGCTCCGCGAGGCCGATCTTCAGGTGGCGATGGTTGCCGCCATCTGGGGCGCAGGCTCGCTGAATGGCCTCGGCGTCGAACAGCTCGTGCCGGTCGCCCTGGTGCTCTGCATTCTGCTGCCACTGACGCTTTTTCTGTCATCCCCGATGCGCCAGCTGGAGCTGGGCGAGGATGCGGCGCGCGCCTCCGGTGTCGATGCGGGCCGTACCCGGGCCTGGCTGATGCTGTTGGGCGTGGCGCTGACGGCCATTGTCACGGCCACGGCGGGGCCCATCTCCTTCATCGCGCTCTGCGCGCCGCAGATCGCCCGGCGCATCACCCGCTCGGCAGGTGTTGCGCTGTTTCCCTCGGCACTGACCGGCGGGCTTCTGCTGCTCGCCGCAGATTGGGCCGCCCAACATGCGTTCGGTTTGCAGCTTCCCGTCGGCGTCATGACGGTCAGCATCGGCGGCTTCTATTTCCTCTTTCTTCTCATGCGCGAGGGTCGCAAATGACCACCACACATCCCAATCCTACACTCCACCCCATGCCCGACCGATTGCGTGCGGACACCGTGACCCTGCGCTACGATGCACGCACAATCTCGACCGGCCTGTCGGTCGCCATCCCCGATGGTGGCTTCACTGCCATCGTTGGGCCGAATGCGTGCGGCAAATCCACCCTGCTCCGCGCCCTGTCACGGCTGCTCACGCCTGCGGCGGGACAGGTCATGCTCGACGGGCGCAGCATTGCCAATCTGCCGGCCAAGGAGGTCGCCCGCCGTCTCGGCCTTTTGCCGCAGTCGTCTATCGCGCCGGATGGCATCACGGTGGCGGATCTGGTGGCGCGCGGGCGCTATCCGCACCAGTCCTTCCTGCGGCAATGGTCAAGCGCCGACGAGGAGGCGGTCATCGCGGCGATGGCAGCAACTCGCGTCACGGATCTCTCCGGCCGTCAGGTGGATGAGCTATCCGGCGGCCAGCGGCAGAGGGTGTGGATTGCCATGGTGCTGGCGCAACAAACCCCATTGCTGCTGCTCGACGAACCGACCACCTTCCTCGACATCGCCCACCAGATCGAGTTGATGGACCTGCTGGCTGATCTCAATACGCACGGCCGCACCGTGGTTGCCGTGCTGCACGATCTCAACCAAGCCTGCCGTTATGCCACGCATTTGATCGCCATGAAGGACGGCGCTATTCTGGCTGAGGGAGACCCTTCTTCCATCGTGACCGAAGCGCTGGTCGAAACCGTGTTCGGCCTGTCTTCCATCATCATCCCCGATCCCCTTACCGGCACCCCACTGATCGTCCCCAAAGGACGCGGTACATCAAAGTTGACGGAATGGGGGAAAATCGAGCAGATCAAAACCGAGGGGCTGGTGCCAGAAAATGTGACTGAAAGCGCCCCTGTTGTACGTCATACCCCCTGTAGCAACAGGATTGAGGAAGGGTTCCATGAGTGATCTGTTGAAGCGCTTCGCCGCCTATTATCACCCCCATCGCCGCCTGTTTGCGCTGGATTTCTCCAGTGCGGTCGCGGCTGGGTTACTGGAACTGGCCTTTCCCGTGGCCGTGACGCTGTTCATCGACAGGCTGCTGCCCACAAACCAGCTCGGCGTGATCGCGCTGGCATCGCTGGGTTTGTTCCTCATCTATCTGGTCAATGCGGCCCTCCAGGTCATCGTCACCTATTGGGGGCATATGCTGGGTCTGAAGATCGAGACCGAGATGCGCCGGAAGGCCTTTGACCATCTGCAAAAGCTCTCCTTCGGCTTCTTCGACAACCACAAGACCGGGCATCTGGTGGCGCGGCTGACAAAGGATCTCGAGGAGATTGGCGAGGTGGCCCATCATGGCCCGGAGGATCTGTTTATCGCCATCATGACGCTGATCGGCGCGCTTGCACTGATGCTGTGGGTGCATGTGCCCTTGGCGCTTTTGACAGCCATCATCGTGCCGGTTACGGCCGTTCTGACCACCGTCTACGGCCAGCGCATGACCGCGACCTGGCACGCGCTCTATGGCCGGGTGGCGGAGTTCAATGCGCGTATCGAGGAAAATGTCGGCGGCATCCGCGTGGTGCAGTCCTTTGCCAATGAGGATCACGAGCGGGCATTGTTTGCCGAGAATAACGGCAACTATCTCGCCACCAAACTTGCCGCCTACAAGGTGATGGCGGCCTCCATGTCGCTCTCCTACCTGTCGATGCGCTTCGTGCAGGTGGTGGTGATGCTGGCGGGTGCCTGGTTTGTGGTGCGCGGAGAGTTGACTGCCGGCGGGTTCGTCGGGTTCCTGCTTCTCGTGAACGTCTTCTTCCGCCCGATCGACAAGATCAATTCGATCATCGAGACCTATCCCAAGGGCATCGCAGGCTTCCAGCGCTATTGCCAGTTCCTCGATACGAGGCCGGATATTGCCGACCGAAGCGATGCAAAATCCATCGCGCGACTGAAGGGGAATATCGAATACCGCAAGGTGTCTTTCGGCTACAACACGAGCAAATCCATCCTCGACAGTCTTGATCTCTCGATAAAGGCAGGAGAGACAATTGCCTTTGTCGGCCCGTCCGGTGCAGGCAAGACAACGATCTGCTCGCTGCTGCCGCGCTTTTACGAGGTGACAGGTGGCGCGATCCGCATAGACGGCATCGACATTCGCAATATCGCCTTGAAGTCGCTGCGCTCCAACATTGGTATCGTCGCCCAGGACGTTTTTCTGTTTGCAGGCTCGATCCGGGACAACATCGCCTATGGCCGCCTTGATGCAACCGAAGCGGAAATCAGGGACGCAGCGCGCCGGGCAAAACTGGACAGGGTGATCGCGTCGCTTCCGGCTGGCCTCGACACCATCATCGGCGAGCGCGGCGTCAAACTCTCCGGCGGACAGAAGCAGCGGCTTGCCATCGCCCGCATCTTTCTCAAGAACCCGCCAATCCTGATCCTCGATGAAGCGACCTCGGCGCTCGACACGGAAACCGAGCGCGCCATTCAGCAATCGCTGGCCGAGCTTTCGGCCGGTCGCACCACGCTCGTCATCGCCCACAGGCTCGCCACCATCGCCAACGCCGATCGTATTGTCGTCGTCGAGGACGGCCGGATTGTCGAAGACGGAGACCATGCGGAACTGCTGGCCCGCAAGGAAGGTGCCTATCGCCGGCTTCACAGTGCGCAGGGCGGTGCGCCATCCACCATCGTCTGAGCCGAACGGGCTTCATCATAATGCATGGGCGATGGCACCTCTCAAAGCAATCTTTCCTCTTTCGCCCTGCCCAGCGTGTCGAACCGATGAAGGCACCCTTCCATCGGCTTGATGCTGACCACGTCACCGATCCTTGGCTCGTAGCTGCCACTGGTGCGAACTTGCAGCTTTCCAAAGCCTGCGCAATCCAGCGTGATGAAGGTGTCGCTGCCAAGGCATTCCGCCGCCACTACCGCGCCGCGCCATGCATCCTGATCTTGCGACAGCACAAGATGCTCCGGCCTGACGCCGATGGTTGTCGCACCGTAACGCTGGGCTGCGTCACCCGACACCAGATTCATTTGCGGCGAGCCAATGAAGGCTGCAACAAAAAGATTGGCGGGCCGGTGATAAAGCTCCAGCGGTGTGCCCAATTGCTCAAGCACGCCTTTGTTGAACACGGCAATCCTGTCGGCCATGGTCATCGCCTCGACCTGATCATGGGTCACGTAAATGGTTGTTGCGTTTAATCTTTTCTGTAGCTCCCGAATTTCCGAGCGCATTTGCACGCGAAGCTTGGCATCAAGATTCGAAAGGGGTTCATCAAACAGAAAAACCTTGGGGTCGCGCACAATCGCCCTGCCCATGGCAACGCGCTGACGCTGCCCGCCCGAGAGGGCTGCGGGCTTGCGTTTCAGGTAAGGCTCAAGCCCCAGAACAGCGGAGGCCTTTGCCACACGCGCATGAATGTCAGCCGCAGAGTGCCCCGCAAGCTTGAGGGCAAAGCCCATATTCTCGGCCACTGTCATGTGGGGATAGAGCGCATAATTTTGAAACACCATGGCAATGTCGCGCTCGCGCGGGCTCAGCTCGTTGATGCACAGGTCATCAATGAAAATATGGCCACTGCTGACCTCTTCCAATCCTGCAATCATCCGTAAAAAGGTCGATTTTCCGCAGCCGGAGGGGCCAACCAAGGCCAGAAACTCCCCATCGCCGACATCGAGATTCACCCCGTGGATGACCTCCAGAGCCCCGTAATGCTTCCGCAAATTCTCAATCCGCACCACAGCCATGATTTCCTCCCAGACAAAATGCTTGACGCAAAACAAAAGTGATTTAATCTATTTCTTGCGCTCAGGGAAGATGCCTGTTGGAGGAGACGGCGGGCATCGAATGACATGGAGGCGGGGCTTGCCCGCAATTGAGGGTTTTTAACGCATGGCACTCAGCAGCCGGCGGTATCGGGAGGAAAACACATGCATAACAACAGACATGCGCTGGCGCTCGTTGCGCTGATGGCTGCTCCGGCGGTTGCGAATGCCAGTGACATGATCACCGGCGACACGGTTGGCCCCGCTGACGCGCCCAATAAGATGACGTTCCGCATGACCACGGATGGCCCGCGCAACAATGATCCGGTTGTGGCTGAAGGCTATGGCAAGCTGTTCAATCAATTTATCGCCAAACATCCCGGCTGGCGCATTGAATTGCAGATGATGTCGGGCGACATAGGGCAGGAGCAGGCCCGCATGGTGGAGCAGGCCAAGTCCGGCAATGCGCCTGATTGCGCAGCCGTTGACTCCTTCGTGCTGCCCGTTTTCAAAAAAGCTGGTGTGCTGAAATCCTTCTCACCCTATTTTACCAAGGAAGAGATCGGCCAGCTTTTCCCCTTCGTTCGGGAGGGGATGACCGGAGCTGACGGCCAGATTTATGCCTGGTGGTGGTCTACCGATCTGCGCGTTCTCTACCGCAACAAAGACATCATTGCCGATGCGCCGCAGACCTGGGATGAAACCAAGGCCGCCGCGCTGCAATCTGTGAAAAAGGGCATGGAAGGCATTCTGTTCAACGGTTCGCGCTATGAAGGCACCACGTTTGACTGGTTGGCCAATTTCTGGGCGCAAGGCGGCAAGCTGGTGGATGAGACCGGCAAGCCAATTTTCGGTGAAGGGGCTGAGCGCGAAAAATTCGTCAAGGCTGTGAATTATTATCGTGATCTGGTACAATCCGGTGCAGCCCCCAAACGGGTGGCCACCATTGGCAATTATGATGATTTCAATGCTGCGGCTGCGGCTGGCACCACGGCCCTGTTTGTGGGTGGCAATTGGCAATATGGCCAGTTGCAAGCCGCGCTGGAGCCGGAGGAGCTGGCCAAATGGACCTTCTCGCCGCTGCCCGGTCCCACCAAGGATCAGCGCTCGACCGGCACAGGCGGCTGGACGATAGCCTCTTTTGCCTCCGATCCGGCAAAGGTGAAAATGTGTGCTGATCTTGCCCGCGATGTCTACATGGGACCAGCCAACGAGGTTCAGGGGCAATTGCCGACCCGTGCAGACCTCTATGACAAGTACAAAATCTTCTCGTCTGATATCAACAAGGCCTTCTCAGCGGCTCTGAAGGTGGGGCAGGCCCGGCCCGGCGCACCTGTTTACCCTGAAATCTCCAATCAGATTCAGATCATGATGGGCAAGGTGCTGACGGGAACGCAAAGCACGGATGCGGCTGTTGATGAAGCCTTCAAGGCTTCGCTTGCGGCCTATGATCGCCACTGAATGTTGTTTGAGGCTGCGGAGCAGACAAAGCTCCGCAGTTCTTTTGTTTGATTTCAGAAGGTGCAATCCATGGCTATTATCAGCATTCCGGCGAGTGCCGCCCAAAGCCGCCATAGACCAAAGGCAGCCCCTTGGCTGATGCCGCTGATTTTGGTGCTGGGCATTTTCTACCTTTATCCCGTACTGGATGTGCTGCGCCTTGCCTTCACCAAGGCCACCTTGTTGGGTGATGACGGCGGCTATACCATCACAACATTGATCAACACGCTGACCCGTGCGGAAATTCCACAGATCCTGTGGGTTACGCTCACCTTCACAGCGGGTTCGGTTCTGGCCCAGCAACTGTTTGGCCTTGTGATCGCCTTGGTGGTGGTGCGGGCGGAAAAACGCGGGTTGTTCGGCGCAACAATCTTGCGCACCACGGCGCTGATTGCCTGGGTGGTGCCGGGCATTGCCGGTGGTATTATCTGGAAAATGCTGTTTAACGAAGCCCCGTTTGGCGGGTTGAACAGCCTGCTCCGGCTGGTGGGGGCTGGCCCCGTACAATGGCTTTCCGATCCCAACCTCGTGATGTGGTCGGTGGTGTTGTCCAATGTCTGGCGCGGCACCGCCTTTTCCATGGTGGTGATGTATGCCGCCATCAAGGCGATTGATCCGGTGCTCTATGAGGCGTCAGCGGTGGATGGGGCGCGGGCCGATCAGCGGCTTCGCTATGTGACCTTGCCGCAGTTGAAGTCGGCCATTCTGGTCAATCTGATTTTGATCACCATCCAGACGCTGAATAGCTTTGATGCGATCATCTCGCTCACCGGCGGCGGGCCGGGGCGGGCCACTGAAGTGCTGTCGCTCTACACGTTCAATGTGGTGTTTCGCAATTATGATCTGGCAGCAGGTGCTGCCCTGTCCATTCTCATGCTGGTGATCTCACTGGGGCTTGCCCTGATCTATGCCGCCTTTCTGCCAAGGGGAGATGAGCAATGAAAGCCCGCACGAGTGAACGTATTGGCGATGCGTTGAGCTATCTTTTCATGGCCTTCACCTTTGCCTTTTTTGCATGGCCGCTGCTGTGGCTTTTGTCTTTGGCACTTCGCACCCGCAAGGAAGTGTTTCTGGGTGTCAGCCGTTTCATTCCCAAAGCGCCGACGCTGGATAATTTTGCGATGATCCTGTCCTCGGACAAGTTCATCTCTTACCTTTGGAATGCGCTGAAACTTTCCAGTCTGTCAGCGGCAGGCTGCCTGATTGTTGCCCTGCCTGCGGCTTATGCCTTTTCGCGCTTTCAGTTCAAAGGCAAGGGCGCGTGGATGATGGCGCTGTTGTCGGTGCAGATGATTTCGCCGCTGGTGATCATGGTTCCGCTCTATCGCTACATGGCGGCGATGGGCCTGCTGGACAGCCATTTCGGCACCACCATGGTCTATGTGGCGCTTGCCGTTCCGGTCTCCACCTGGATTTTGAAAGGCTCGATCGACGGCATTCCCAAAACGCTAGATGAAGCCGCGATGATGGATGGCTGCACCCGGTTTGGTGTGTTTATCCGGGTTATTCTGCCGCTGTCCACGCCCGGCATAGCCTCGGCTTTCATCATTGCGGTCATCAGCGGCTGGTCGCAATTTCTGGTGCCGTTCCTGCTGATTACAAAGGAATCCCTCACCCCGATTGGTGTCGGCATTTTTCAATATGCCGGCACGCAAAATGACTCCTCCATCCAGCTTCTCGCGGCGGCCTGCCTTGTCTCCGTGGTGCCTGCCATCATCGCCTTCCTCTCGCTCCAGCGCCTGATTTTGGGCGCTATGACCGCTGGAGCCGTGAAGGGTTGAACCCATTCTGTTGAAAGATTTTAGGAAGTTACCATGAGCCTGACCTACACCCAACGCCTTGAGCGGATCGAAGTCCGCAACGCCGAATTCCAGTTCTGGCGCGCCCGCAAAACCGTGACCGTTGACGGCTGGAGCTTTAACGGTCAACCCATTGCCGTGGGCGAGGCATGGCCGCACAAGACGCCGCCTATTGGCTTCACGGCAGATGTGACGGTGCCCGCAGGCTGGCCGCTTGCGGATACCTACCTCTACCTCAATCTTGGCGGCGAAAGCCTTTTGAGCATCACGGCAAAGGATGGTTCTCTCAAGCGCTATGGGCTTGACCCCTATCACCGCGAGTTTGCAGCGCCTTCACAAAGTTTTTCGCTGCACGCCCAGTCGGTTCCACGTCTTCCGTTTGGCGAGCCGGTACGTGTACCCAAGCTGGAACGCGCCGAGCTGTTCTGGATTGATCGTTCCGTGGACCGCATGGGGCTGTTGATGCGCCAGATTGCCGAAGCGCTCAGGGTGTTGGAGGGGCATGATGTAGTGCCTTATCTGCTGGACGCCGCAGAACAGGCCTTTTACGCCATCGATTGGCCATCGGCGACGGCGGATTATGTGGCCCGCACCGCCCCCGCCGTGATGCAGCAAAAAATCTGGCGACTGCCAGAGCTGAAGGCTGATCCCGAAGGCCTGACAGATGCCCAGCGCGTCAAGCTGGATCAGGCCTATTATGCGCTCATCGCCCGCCTTAGCGAACTTCAAAAGCGCTTCCCCCCGCAGGGCAAGGTGGCGCTGACCGGCCATGCCCATATCGATCTGTGCTGGCTTTGGCCCTATGACGAGACCCGCCGCAAGATGCGCCGCACCTTTCACACCGCGCTGTCGATCATGGAAACATCCAAGGATTTCCGCTTCAACCAATCCACCGCCCATTATTACTGGCAGTTGGAAGAGGATGATCCTGAGTTACTCGACAAGATCGTTGAGCGCGCCAAGGACGGCCAATGGGAAACCCTGGGCGGCATGTGGATTGAGCCAGACACCAATATGCCCACAGGAGAAAGCCTGACCCGGCAAATCCTTTACGGCCAACGCTATTTTGAAAAGCGGTTTGGTACGCGCCACAGCGTCTGCTGGCTGCCCGATTGCTTCGGCTTTGCCGGAGCCCTGCCGCAGCTTCTCAAACAGGGCGGTATGAAAAGCTTCTTCACCATCAAGGTCAATTGGTCTGAGAGCAATCATATTCCCAATGATCTGTTCTGGTGGGAAGGTCTGGATGGCAGCCGGGTTCTGGCCCACTCTTTTGACAATCCAATGGAAGGCTATAACGGCTTTGTGCGGCCCGATTGCATTACGCCGACATGGAAAAACTTCCGTCAGAAAGACCGTTACGACACCACGCTGCTCTGCGTTGGCTATGGCGATGGCGGCGGCGGGCCAAGCCCGGAAATGGTGGTGCGGGAAGAACAGCTTCGCGTCTTCCCGGCTATCCCCGAAGCCCGCTGGATGCGCGTGCATGACTTCTTTGAAGACGCCCATGCCATGGCCAAAACCACGCCTGTCTCGGTGTGGAAAGGCGAGATTTATCTGGAACTGCACCGCGCCACACTGACCACGCAGAGCGCCATCAAAAAACTGCACCGCAAGGCCGAGCGCAGCCTGATCACGGCTGAGACATTGGCGTCGCTCGGCCATCTGCTGGGTGCAGATCAGCCGCGCTCGCTGGAGCCGGAATGGCGGGTGGTGCTGAAAAACGAGTTCCACGACATCTTGCCCGGTTCCTCGATTGCCGAGGTCTATGTGGATGCGAAGGCCGAGCTTGAACAGGTGTTAAAAGATGGGGCAGCGGCGCAAAAATCGGCTGTTGACGCCATTCTTGGGCAATTACCAGAGGGGAATGATGGCGCGGTGCTGGTGATCAACCCCACCCTCAGCCCTCGGCCAGTCCGCTTGACGCTGGATGGCAACGGCTTAGCGGCTGAAGGCACGGTGCCAGCCCTCGGTGTCAGCGTTTTGCCAGCCAGCGCCCTTGCTCCCAAACGGGGCCTGAAAGCAACAAATAACACGCTGGAAAATGCCATCATCAAGGTGACATTGGCAGATGACGGCTCAATTGCCTCCATCTTCCACAAGCCATCGGGCCGCGAAGCGGTCGAGGGCGGTGCCAACCGGCTGTTTGCCTATACCGCCGATAAGCCCCGCAATTGGGATGCGTGGGATATGGAAGATGATTATGGCCAAAAATCCGAGGAATTGACCGCCTACGAATCCATTGAGCTTGTGGAAAACACCGCTCACCGCGCTGCGATTCGCATCAGGCGCCGCTTCCGTGACTCCACCATTGTGCAGACCTTGAGCCTTGCCGCCAATGCCCGCCGTGTCGATATTTTCACGGAAATTGACTGGCACGAGCGCCGCGTCATGCTTCGAGCTGAAAATGGCGTGGCGGTCAGCGCCAACCGCGCCACCTGTGAGGTGGCCTATGGCGTGGTGGAGCGCCCCACTCATTCCAACACCTCATGGGATGAGGCGATGTTTGAAGCACCGGCCCATCGGTTTATTGATCTGTCCGAGCCGGGCTTTGGCATGGCGGTCCTGAATGATGCCAAATATGGCCATTCGGCCAGAGGCAATGTGCTGGGCCTGTCTCTGTTGCGCTCGCCGATCTACCCCGATCCGCTGGCCGATGAAGGCTATCAATCCTTCACCTATGCCCTGATGCCCCATGAAGGTGCATGGTATGAAGGTCAGGTGCGCGAAGAGGCGGATGATCTGAACCAGCCGCTGATTGCCGTGCCGGTCACAGGCAAGGCCGCGGGTGAATGGCGGCCGCTCACAGCTTCGGGCCTTGATGTGACGCTCTCTGCCATCAAGCCTGCCGAGGATGGCAATGGCCTGATTGTGCGTGTGTATGAGCCAGCCGGTCGTCGGGGCAGCTTCAATCTTAAGCCGTCGGATGGCTGGACTGTGAGCGGTGCACTCAGCATTTTGGAAGAACCAATGGAAGCGGCGGATGCGCAGGCGCTGAAACCGTTTGAGGTGAAGAGTTGGCGTCTGTCGAAATCCGCTTGAAAATGCTTTCACCCCGCACGTCTATGGTGCATGATTTTCTCGCTGTCGGTGTCGGGCGGCGAGGAGATTCGTGAGTAAGATGAGTTATGCAGGAGCCAATGGCGAGCAGGCCGCAGCCCTTAATCGGGCCATTATCCTGAACGCCATTCACCGTGGCGGCCCAATTTCGCGCACCGAAATTGCCAAGCGATCACGCCTGACCAAACAGGCTGTCACCCGGATTGTCGATAAGCTGCTGGATGAAGGGCTGGTGATGGAAGCGCGCCGCCGCCAAGGCTTGCGTGGCCAACCCGCCATTGAGCTGGAGATCGACCCGGAAGGTGCCTTTGCCATCGGTGCCAATATTGACCGCGATCACCTGACCATTGTGGCCGTGGATGCGGTGGGCAATGTGCGCGGGCGCATCCATCATGAGTTACGGTTTTTGCTGCCGGACGCCTTTGTCAAGCTGATGGAAGATGCGGTATCGTCCTTTTTGCGCCGAAAGGTGATCACAGAATCGCGGCTTGCGGGCATTGGCCTTGCCATTCCAGACTGGCTTGGCGAAGTGCAGGTGATTGGCCTGCCAGACAGTTACAGCCAATGGAGTGGCTTTGATGCGCGCGCGGCGTTGTCGCACATCACCGACCACCCGATCTATATCGACAATGACGCCAACGCCGCCGCCCTGGGCGAGATTGAATATGGGCTGGGCACTGAAATGCGCAGCTTTTTCTATATTCTTGTGTCGGCTTGCCTTGGTGGCAGTCTGGTGATTGACGGTGTGCGCCACAAGGGGGCAGGGGGTCTGGGTGGCGAAATTGGCTGGCTGCCCACGGCGGTCACAACCGGCCCGTTTGCCGGAGAAACCAGACCTCTGGGCGATATATTGTCGATGTTCGTGCTGCTCGATTACCTTGCTGACAATGGTTTGGATGTTGCGACGCCTGCGGATCTTCTAACACTCGATGAACGTGGGCGCGCCCTTCTCAGCGGCTGGCTGAAAAAAATGGCCGTTAATCTTACAGAAGCCGTCAGCGATATTGGCATGGTGGTCGACCCCGATGGCATCATTCTGGGGGGACGGCTGCCTGTACGACTGATTGATGAATTGCTGCTCTACGTGCATGAGGACATCAGCCGTCGGGGAGTTGCGGCCCCAAGCTTGCACCGTGCTGCCGCCTCCGAGGATGCGGCAGCCCTCGGCGCTGCCGCCATGGCGCTTGCCGACCGGCTCTGTCTTCCCTCCGCCGATCCCGCACACAGGAGCCGCTCACCGCTCACAACCGCCATAAGACCGCCTTCGGCTCAATCATGTCAGCCATAGAAAACCGAGGTCACGTTTCCCTGACAAACTCTAAAGCCTGTCGCAGTGAATAGGATTGACTGCGACAGGCTTTAGCTCTTTCTTTTTCGCATGTACGTTATCGTTTTATTGAGGACAATAAAACGCGACATGCTTTAGGATTTTGGCAACAACAACTCGATAAACGGCGCGACAGAAGCACCATAAGCAGTATCTCTGTCTGTAAAACTCAAAGGACGCACGGGCGGAATCCAGGCTGCGGGCACAAAATATCGCTCTTTGCCCAGACGGGCCTCATCGATCTTGTCAATCAACCGGCCAATCACATCTGTTGGCAATGTCCCACCGAGCAGCACCGCCCCCGGAGAGATGAAACCCGCGATTGTCACCACACCATCCAGAAGGCGGCTTGCTGCCTGTTCAATCCAGCGATCAACCTGGCTTTCGCCCTGCGCGGCAATGAAAGCCCTGTAAGAGGCCGCACTGGCCATCATATCGAGCGTGCCTGCCGCCAGACCAGGACGCATGGCACCAATGGCACCCGCTCTGCCATGGGTGCCGTGGTAGAAACGCCCGTTGATGATCAAACCCGCCTGTACTTGATCATCAATCAGCACCACGACCAGCCCGCCTTCCGGCTCACCAATACCAAACAGTCTTTCGCCAGCGAGAACCGCTTCGGGTTTTGACAGAATGAAGCAAGGCAACCCGCCCAGTCTTGCGTCAAACTCGTCATTTTTACCCGAACCCATCACCAGACCCACGCCAATGGGAGCGGGAAAGCCAACCCCCGCCTGCACGATTTTGTCGAGAGCTGCAAAGAACGCATCATCACGGTCAAAGTGCTGATGAAAGACCATATCACCAGCCAGATTGCTCAAGCTCAGGACGCCACCGTGCTGGCAACGTTCAACACCCAGTCCGTAAGCGCCTGATGACACAAGTGAAAATTCCGCAGATTTATAACGGGCCGTGGTCTGGCGGTTGCCTTTGGAGACAAGTCCGACCGACAGCAATCGCTGGAGAATGCCGCTGATGGCCGGTTCCGTGAGCTTCAGCCATGCTGCAAGCTCCTGACGTGTCATTGGCCCTTGGCGCAGCAAAAGCGCCGACACGGCGCGCCCGTTATGGTCTGCTATATCTTCATGACTTAAGCCCTGAGCATCACGATCCTCCAAGGGCCGAACCGTCTGATGCCTTACAAGTCTTCGTCCCACACTACAATTCCATAGGCCAGATGCGTTCTCCGTCAACGCCGGAAAGCAAACAGGCTTTGTTGCGTGCAGTCAATGGCTTTGTCGAAAACGCCAAGACAACCAATGCCGCAATACGTCAGGCATGTGGCACCTGCAATACCTTATCCATTGGCGATCAGCTCTACCGTTCCTGTCAGCACGCATTGCATACGGGGGGTCTCTGGCTGTTCAATCTGCCGAACCAGCCCTTCAATAAGGTTTTGCCCAACAGCCACCATATCGACAAACTGGGCAACGAGTGGAACCGACAGATAGTGACACATATGGGTGTTATCGCGCACCACAATGTGAAAATCGCGTCCGACAGTCAGCCCCTTTCGCCGGGTGGCGCTCAGCGCTCCAAGCAGGCCAAGCTCGTTGGCACAGACCAGACCAGTCGGCGGATCGGGCAAGTCAAGCAGGCGTGAAATCCAGCCCTCGCTGGCTTCCATGGTGAAATCTTCATGACCAATCATATCCGGTTCGATCGGCAATCCGGCCTCCGCCATGGCCTGGCTGTAGCCCGCCAGACGCGCAGCACTGTATTGGTCCTCGCGGGTCAGCAGTTGCAGCGCAACACGCCGGCAACCCTTTTCAAGCAGGATACGGGATGCCTCCAAGGCAATGCCCTCGTTGTCAACATCGACAAATGCATAGTCAGCCGCATTGTCACTGCGACCAAATGTGATGAAGGGAATGCCACGCTTGAGCAGGAAAGGGATGCGCGGGTCTTCCGCCACCATGCGGGTGATGACGATTCCATCAGCGCCGCCGGTCTGTATCAGGCGGCTGAGGTTTTCCTGTGGGTCTTCTTCGGGCGTTGTTGAATAGACCGAGAGGCTATAGCCGCGCTCCCGTGCAGCCAGCGTCATCCCCTCTATCAAGGGCAATTTTGCGATGTCGGACAGGTAGTCGCGCGTTTCCATCGGCAGAATGGCGGTGAGCGTGCGCGTCAGACCTGTGCGCAGGGCGCGGCCATGCAGGTTTGGCACATAGCCCGCCGCAGTCGCCGCCGCCTTCACCCGCTTGATCGTGTCAGGATGCACCTCTGGTCCGTCTTTCAGCGCGCGCGAAACCGTGGTCACCGACAGGCCGAGCTCCAACGCGATTTGCCTCAGATTTGATCTGGAATTCAATGCCATGACATCCGTGAATCTTGCCTGGTTTATCGTGTTGCCACACTGCCCTTTCCATGAAGAAATTGGAAGCAGGGAGATTGATCAGACAAAATTTCACTTGACGAAACACAGATAACGATCAATCGTAACGTTACGATTTCAAAAAACAGGGTGATAAGCCCCAATATCGTGATTCCTCAGAGGTGAACAAAGGATGCTGACCATGCTTCAAATGCTGCGCTTATCGGTAGCCGCTATCGCAATCATTGCCGCCAGCCCACTGGCTGCACAGACATTGACCATCACAACAGCGGGTGGCGATTACGGCACCGCCATGAAACAGGCCATGTGGGGTCCGGCTGCCGCCCAGCTTGGCTTTACAGTCACGGAAGAGACCCAGAGCGACAGCTTTGCGGCCCTCAAGATGCAGGTGACTGCCGGGGCCGTGACCACGGACGTGATCCATCTCGGCTCGCCCGAAGGCGCTCAGGCCGCAGCCCAAGGCTTGCTGGAACCGCTGGATTATTCGATCATCGATAAAAAGTCGCTGCCAGCAGGCGCGGAATCCGACTATTGCTACCCCTTCAGTTCCTACGGCACCGTGATGGCCTGGAACACAAAGACGTTCGGAGCCAAAGCGCCGAAGACCTGGGCCGAGTTCTGGGATGTGAAGGCATTTCCGGGAACGCGGGCTTTGCGCGCCAATGCACAGGATCTGATTGAAATCGCCCTTCTGTCGCAAGGTGTCGCACCTGCCGATGTCTATAGCATGTTGAACACGCCTGACGGCTTGAAGCGCGCCATTGCCCGCCTTGAGGAACTGAAGCCCCATGTCGCTGTCTGGTGGACCTCGGGTGCCCAGTCAGCCCAGCTTCTCAAAGATGGCGAAGCCGATCTCGTCGTCACCTGGAATGGCCGCGCCCAAAGCGCGAAAGCCGATGGCGGCACGGTTGATTACAGCTTCAAGGGATCCGTTATCGGCACTGATTGCCTCGCAGTGCCAAAAGGCTCTGCCAACAAGGATGCAGCCATGAAGCTCATTGCTGCCATGACAAAGCCGGAGCTGGAGGCAAAACTCACGGATTCCATTGCCTATGGTCCGGTCAATCAAAAGGCTTATGAAGGTGGTCTCATCCCCGCAGACCGCCTGAAGCTGCTGGCGACAGCCCCCGGCAATGTCGAGACCTCGGTTTTCTCCAAGGCAGATTGGTGGGTAAAAAACGGCGATGCGGCTCAGGCTGCTTTCGACGAAATGATGAACCACTGACCTGGCCGGGAACCGCTATCACCATGTCCACAAACTCGCTTCCCATAACCGTTGACACTATCCTGAAGGCATTCGGCAATTATGTCGCGCTGAATAACGTTTCGCTGGATATTGCCGCCGGTGAATTTTTGACATTGCTCGGGCCATCCGGATCAGGAAAAACCACGCTTCTGATGGCACTTGCGGGCTTTGTGCGCCCTGATAGCGGCTCTCTCATCATCGGCAGCCGGGATGTGACCCGGCTGCCGCCCAATAAGCGCGACATCGGCATTGTCTTTCAAAATTATGCCCTGTTTCCGCATATGAGCGTGCTTGCCAATGTCGAATATCCCCTCATTCTGCGCAAAGTGCCAAGAGAACAGGCCCGCACCCGTGCGCTGAAGGCACTCGCGCGGGTGAAACTGGAAGGCCATAGTGAGCGCAACATCGCGGCCCTGTCCGGCGGCCAACGCCAGCGCGTGGCACTGGCCCGCGCCATTGTTTTTGAGCCGCGGGTGATGCTGATGGATGAGCCGCTTTCGGCGCTCGACAAGAATCTGCGCGAGCATATGCAATTCGAAATCCGCAGACTGCATGACGAACTTGGCATTACCACAATCTATGTCACCCATGATCAGCGTGAAGCGCTGACGATGTCAGATCGGATTGCCGTCATGGATGCAGGCGAGATCCAGCAGATCGCCACGCCCTCGGAAATCTATCATCGGCCCAAAAGCCGTTTCGTGGCAGAGTTCATGGGAGAAGCCAACATTCTGCCCGCAGCAAGCCTCACCTCCATGCCCGGAGTGACCGATGGTTTCGCCATGATCCGGGCAGAGAGCTTTCATCTGGAGGCTCCCACAAATGGCGTGGATGCCGTCAGCGTGACCGGCATTCTGTCTGACAAAGCATTCCGCGGAGAAAACTGGCTGCTGAACATGAAAACAGCGAGCGGCGAAGACGTTGTGCTGAGTGTGCCTGCGACCCGTGCACACGGCTGTGCCGAGATGCAACCGGGCCAAAGCGTGACAGCCTATGCCACCCAAAACAGCGTCCACATTCTGCCAGAGGAAATGGCACGATGAGTAACGCAAGCTTCTTGAAAGATGCCCGGCGTGAGCGCCGTTTTTACCTGTCGCTTGCACTGCCTGCGTTGTTTCTGGTCTGCCTCGCAGCGCTCCTGCCAGTCTTCTGGATTTTGCGGCAATCCTTCCTCGATATTGGCGGTAATGTCTCCGCCGCCAACTACACGAAGATTCTGTCCAGCAGCCTGACCTGGTCTGCCCTCGGCACGACGCTCGCGCTATCAGGCACAACACTCGTCCTGTGCATGGTTCTCGGCATCCCATTGGCCCTGGCGCTGGCCAGCACCAGCACCCGCATTGCAAACCGGTTGCTCGTGCTGATCATGCTGCCACTCTGGACATCGATTCTGGTGCGCACCTATGGATGGCTTGTGCTGCTGCGCAAGGATGGGCTGGTTAACTCCACCCTGCAAAGTCTGGGCCTGACGGATGCTCCTTTGCCACTGGTCTATAACTTCAACGGCACACTGATCGGCATGGTTCATTACATGCTGCCGCTGTTTGTTTTGCCGGTCTATGCCGCAATGCGGGACATTGATGATAACATTATCCGTGCCGCCGCCAGCATGGGGGCAAGCCTCTGGCATTGTGTGCGCACAATCATTCTGCCGCTCTCAGTGGGTGGCATTCTCTCCGGCTCCACCATCGTTTTTATCTACACACTGGGATTCTTCATCACCCCTGCCGTGCTGGGTGGCGGCAAAGTCAACCCGATCTCAGTGCGCATCGACCGGACCCTTTCGACATTTCAGGATTGGGGATCAGCCAGTGCGCTGGGTGTGCTGTTGCTTGTGCTTGTTCTCATGATTGGCAGCATGATGTTTGCGGTGCGCAAATCTCTGACATGGGGAGTCCGCCATGGGTAATGCCTATCCAGACAATAAACTGAGCAAGATTCTGCTGTGGATCTTCGCGGGCTTTGTTTTGTTCTTTCTGATGCTGCCCACCTTGATTGTGGTGCCGCTGTCATTTTCCGCCTCCAATCTGCTGGAGTTTCCCCCCAGAGCATGGTCCTTGCGCTGGTATGAGGCCTTCTTTACCTCACCGGCATGGATGGCTGCACTGCGCAACAGTCTTTTGCTGGGGTTCCTTACCGCGGCCCTTGCCGTGCCTGTCAGTTTCCTCGCGTGTTTTGCGCTCAATCGGCTGGGCGGACGCAGCGCCAACACAATATATGGCGTGCTGCTGTCGCCATCGGTGACGCCGGGCATCCTGCTTGCTATCGGTCTGTTTTTTGTGCTGGCCAAGCTCAAACTCGTGGGCACATTGACAGGTGTGCTCGCCGGACATGTCGTTCTTGCCATTCCGGTTACGGTGATCGTGCTTTATCCGGCCCTGAACCGCTTTGATTGGGCGCAGGCACAGGCAGCCCGCAGCCTTGGAGCAAACTGGTTTCGCACGATGGGAGGCATCATCCTGCCTCAACTCGGCCTTAGCCTGACCACGGCAGCTTTGATGGCTTTCCTCACATCGCTTGATGAAGCTGTCATTTCCATCTTCGTCGCCAGTGGCCCAAGCACCACGCTGCCCAAGCTGATGTTCATCTCGTTACGGGATCAGATCGACCCGACGATTGCCGCCATTTCGACCTTATGGACCCTGCTGATTTCGGGTGTGGTCCTGTTTCTCAATCTCCGCGATCGCGGCCAGACAGCATGAAAGATTTGCAATGACGCAGACTACTGTTCTTTCCGAAATTCCAAAAACCGGGCTGGCCATCATCACAGGTTCAGCCAACTGGGGGCTGGCATTCCCGGAAGATGTCGCCATGCCGGGCGTCACCGTGCTGGCCCGTGACCTGTCCTTTGACACCCCCTATGGTGTAACGGATAACTGGAAGCTGCTCGAATTCGACGGCAGCATCACCGCAGACGGCCAAACAAAGCAAGCCCTGTGCATGTACTCCCACGGCAACCCGCGCGATCAGATTGACCATTCCTGTCATCGGCGGGCTTTCTGGGTGTTAATGGAATCCGGTGTTCGCCACGTTATCGCCTGCTCAACGGTGGGGGCCGTCAACAAGGCCATCCAGCCCGGCGATATGGTGATCAATGCTGACATTATCGAGCTGACGCAAACCCCATACTCGCTGCTGCCGGGTCGGCAGCGTTTCGATTGCTCTGGCAAGCAGATTGTCTGCCCCCATTGTGCTGACATTCTGGCCGAGACGGCCCGCGCTATCTGGCCTGCGGAATGCAGGGTCCATGGCATAGAACAAGGGCTTGTTGCGGCCCATGCCTACGGTCCCCGCCTGACAAGCCCGGCCGAGGCGCTGGCCTTTCGCTCCATGGGTGCCGATGTGATCAACCACTCCATTGCGCCGGAAGCCACCCTCTCGCGCGAGATCGGGGCCTGCTTTGTGCCTTGCGCCTTCGTCACCGCAGGCTTCAACGATTACATGGATCGTAGCCGGGGAAGCCTGCTACAGGAGAGCGTTCTACCCAGCCTCTCGATGCTCGCCTCACGTGTCGCCCTTCTGACCGCCGCTAAAATTGGCAGTTCCAGCGCTTGCGGATGCAGCGCACTCAAATCCCCGCAACCAGAAGAACGCTACAGCCGTTACTAAAGCCTGTCGCAGTGAATAGGATTCACTGCGACAGGCTTTAGCTCTTTCTTTTTCGCATGTACGTTATCGTTTTATTGAGGACAATAAAACG
>NZ_JACHLU010000006.1 GCF_014204625.1 Gillisella vitis
TGCGACAAGATATGATCGCCTTGCCACAAACTATCTCGCCGCCCTCGCTCTCGTTTCAACTGTTATTGCATGGATATGATTGAGTCCTCATCCTAGGGCCAAAACCCAATCAGGATGGGTGTTGACCCTAAGGATCAGGCGTGCCCCACCTGTGACGACAGGGTCGCCGCGCTGACGCCCAGCATGGCCAGCGCCCGATCATATTTGCCGCTCAAGGCTGGATCAAAAATCAGATCGTCCGATGCGGCGCAATTGAGCCAGTCGTTGTTGGCAATTTCCCGCTCCAGCTGGCCGGGGCCCCAGCCTGCATAGCCCAGTAGCATGGTGGCGCGGGCGGGGCCGCGCCCGTCGGAAATGGCGCGGACAATGTCCAGCGTTGCCGTGAGCAAAATATCGTCGCTGACGGGAATGCTGCTATCGCTGAGATAATCCTCGGAATGCAGCACAAAGCCGCGACCGGATTCGACCGGGCCACCTGTTTGAATCGGGAAATTGCGGGTTTTATCCGGCAGCATGATTGCCTCATGCTGATCGATCAGATTGAGATGCAGGAGAATATCGGCAAATGTCACCGTTTGCGCACGGTTGATGATAAAGCCCATGGCACCCGCCGAGGTATGGGCGCAGATATAAATCACCGAGCGGGCAAAATTGCCATCAGCCATGCTGGGCATGGCAATCAGAAACTGGCCATCAAGAAAGCCACGCTCTCGATCGGATGTCAGGGTCGAAAATGCCATACTGCCTCCAACTCAGCTCAGGGAACATCCATAGTCAGATTGTGTGTCATCTATCGTTCATCCAAGATGCGGCATATAAGCCGATCAATCAACCAAAAATGATAGAGCATGGCAATGTGTGACTGGTATGCCCCCTCTCATCCCTTTAAACAGGCAGCATGACACAGCATTCTTTTCTGTTGCGGCCGCTTCTGTCCGCCCTGATCATCGGTTTTTCTGTCGCGGCCAGTCTCACAGGGGCGCAAGCGGCCACGTCAGCATGGGCCAGCAGCGATGGCGGACGTATGCGGCTGATTGTGCTGCCACCCTCTCCCGATGGTACCCGTCAGGCAGGTTTACAGATTGAGCCGAACACCAACTGGTTCACCTATTGGCGCGAGCCGGGTGATTCCGGCATTCCACCGCAAATCACAGCGGCACCGGGCAGCACGGTCACGCTGTCTGCGCTGAGTTTTCCGGTGCCAAAGCGGGTCGATCTCGGCAAGATCCGTGATGTTGGCTATGACAGCCCGGTGGTTTTTCCCTTCACGCTCAGCCATGTCAATCGTGAGCAGCACAATCCGCTGAAGGTTACCGCCTTCATTGGCCTGTGTCACAATATCTGCATTCCATTTCAGGCCGAACTGGTGGTGGATCTCAGCCGCGAGGAAACCACGAATGTGGCCGAGGCGCAGCTGATCGACAAGGCCAAGGCCCGCCTGCCCGCCACCCCCACCGATGATTTTTTCGTCACCGGCTTTCATATGGCTGATGATCTTTCCGCTCTGGATGTCAATCTGCGCCTGCCTGAAGGCTCAAAAGACGAGCCCCGCATTCTGCTGACCGGGCCAGAAGGCTATCTGTTTACCGAATATCAGACACTATCCAACAAGGGGATTCATCGGTCATTGCGCATTGCTCTGCCGAAATTGCCGCGCAACTATGCGATCTCGGGAAAAACCTGGCATATTCTGGTGGCGGCTGGCAACAAGCGCGCCATGGAAGCACCCCTTGCCTTCGAAACATCGCCACCTATAGTAAAGCCATGAGGCAGGATCACTGATCTTGCCAAATGCTCAAACGAGGAGAGATTTCATGACCATCGCACTCGGCGAAACGCTTCCCGCCGCAACCTTCAAGGAAAAGACCGCAGACGGCCCGGTGGAGATCACCACAGACGCGCTGTTCAAGGGCAAGAAGGTTGTACTTTTTGCCGTTCCCGGCGCGTTTACCCCCACCTGCACCCTGAACCACCTGCCCGGCTATCTGGAAAACCGCGACGCGCTGCTGGCCAAGGGCGTCGATGATATTGCCGTGGTGTCGGTCAATGACTGGCACGTCATGGGTGCCTGGGCGCAGGCCTCTGGCGGCATGGGCAAAATCCACTTCCTCGCCGATTGGGATGCAAGCTTCTCCAAGGCATTGGGTCTGGACATGGATCTGTCGGCGGGCGGCCTTGGCGTGCGTTCCAAGCGCTACGCCATGCTGGTGGAAGATGGCGTGGTGAAAAGCCTCGACATTGAAGAAAACCCCGGTCAGGCCACCGTATCGTCCGCAGAAGCCATGCTGGAGCGCCTGTAATCTGCCGCCTGCCGGATGAGAGACTTTGTTGCCAAAGTCTTTTGCACCATGGCTCACAGGACACGACGCAAACGTTTTTTCGGCTACGCCACCCCCTCATCCGGCTACCGCCACCTTCTCCCCGCTGGGGAGAAGAGACCAGGCTGACAGCACTGAATTTAAAATTAATGCCACAAGAACAAAACGCTACCTCATGCCTCTTCTCCCCAGCGGGGAGAAGATCCCGGCAGGGAGATGAGGGGGCAAGCGGCAGATCAAAACCTTTGCGTCGTGCACTGTGCTCCATGGCTGATGATTGATCATCAAGGCCCTGAAAGCAGTGAGCTTTCAGGGCTTTTTTATTGCAAACGCTACAGCGCCTCTCACCATATATGGCGGACACAGGACGCTGTAACACTTTTAATCTGCTGCATAATTTTCTCCTTAAATCGACTCCGATTTCAGGAATCATGCAGTATCAACACCTCATTCGCATTCTGTCCTTGCCATTCATTTGCCGTATTTGTTATACCATTACACGTAACGTTATTACATATATGGAGCGCCATGCGGTGCAAGACAGAGACATCCCCATTCCCAGCCTGCTGGCGCATTCGGCACTGACCCGTGTGGGCGTTGCCGTGGTGCTGATTGCGGTTATCTGGCTTGGCATTCAATGGGCTGTGGCATTGCAATGACATCCAGCGTGATAAAACTCCATAATCTGACAATTGCCTATGATCGCCACCCGGCTGTTCATCACATCAGCGGCAGCATTGAGCGTGGCAGCCTGACGGCGATTGCCGGTCCCAATGGCGCTGGAAAGTCCACTCTGCTCAAGGCTATCATGGGAGAATTGCGCCCGGCGGAAGGCTCCGTTGAACACACGCTGGTCCGCACTGATTTTGGCTATCTGCCCCAGGCGGCCGACATCAACCGGCGCTTTCCCATCTCGGTGCTGGATACCGTGCTGTTGGGCGCGTGGCGCAACAGCGGGCCGTTTGGCCGTATTGCTAGGACTGATATTGAGCGCGCCCGTCTGGCCCTGCAAACGGTTGGGCTGGACGGTTTTGAAAAACGTCATATCGGCGCACTGTCTGCCGGACAGTTTCAACGGGTGCTGTTTGCGCGGCTGTTGTTGCAGGATGCCAAGGTCATCCTGCTGGATGAGCCGTTTACCGCCATTGATGCCCGCACAACCCGCGATCTGATCGACATTATCATGCGCTGGCACAGTGATGGCCGCACGGTGATTGCGGTTTTGCATGATTTTGAGCAGGTGCGCAGTTATTTTCCAGACACAATGCTGCTTGCCCGCGAGCTGGTCAGCTGGGGCAAGACCGAAGAGGCGCTTTCGCCTGCCAATCTGCTGAAAGCCCGCGCCATGGCCGAGCGCTGGGATGAAGACGCCGAAATCTGCCGTCCAGACAACACCATGCAGAGGCCAGCCGCATGACAGCCTATGATCTGCTGATAGCACCCTTTGCTGATTATGGTTTCATGCGCCGCGCATTGA
Source organism: Gillisella vitis (assembly GCF_014204625.1). Lineage (GTDB taxonomy): Bacteria > Pseudomonadota > Alphaproteobacteria > Rhizobiales > Rhizobiaceae > Allorhizobium > Allorhizobium vitis_F. Next base: position 3,796 of record NZ_JACHLU010000006.1, read on the forward strand.
TGGCGGCGGTTTGTCTTGGCCTTGGCTCTGGTCCCATCGGCGTGTTTCTGATGCTGCGGCGTATGAGCCTTGTGGGCGATGCCATGAGCCATGCGGTGCTGCCGGGTGCGGCCATTGGTTATCTGCTGGCAGGCTCTCTTTCGCTGACAGCCATGGGGCTTGGCGGACTTGTGGCGGGTCTGTCTGTCGCGCTGCTGTCGGGCTTTGTCAGCCGCTCCACGGTATTGCAGGAAGATGCCAGTTTTGCCAGTTTCTATCTGACCTCGCTGGCGCTGGGCGTGCTGATCGTCTCGCTCAGAGGCTCCAATATCGATCTTCTGCATGTGTTGTTTGGCACCATCCTTGCCATCGACAATGAAGCGCTCTATCAGATCGGAGCCATTGCCTCGTTTTCGCTGCTGGCGCTGGCCATCATCTATCGCCCACTGGTGGCGGAATGTATGGACCCCGGCTTTCTGCGGGCCGTTGGCGGCAAAGGCCCCGTCTACCATTTTCTGTTTCTGTTTCTGGTGGTACTCAATCTGGTCGCCAGTTTTCAGGCGCTCGGCACGCTGATGGCCGTGGGGCTGATGATGCTGCCAGCCGCCATTGCCCAACTGTGGTCACGCAATCTGCCGAGCATGATGGTGATTGCCGCCCTGACCGGCATTGTCTCCAGCTATCTGGGCCTGATTGCCTCCTATCATCTGGAGCTGGCCTCCGGCCCCACCATCATCATGACAGCGGCCCTGTTTTACGGCCTATCGATTCTGTTTGCCCCTTCCGGCTTTGTGCGCCGGCTTTTACCTCGTTCTCATCTGCAAGCTTAAGACCCAAGGAACCCTTGATATGAAACGCTCATTGCTTTTGTCTGCCGCCCTTCCCCTGATCATGACGGTCTCGTCTGTGGCGGCCCATGCTGAAACCCTCAAGGTTGTCGCATCCTTCACCGTGCTGGCCGATGTTGTCAGCAATGTTGGCGGTGAGCACGTGTCGGTGTCCAGCCTTGTCGGTCCCAATGGCGACCCCCATGAATTCGAGCCATCGCCAACCGACGCCAAAAAACTCAAGGCCGCTGATGTCACCTTCGTGTCCGGCGAAGGTCTGGAAGGCTGGATGGATCGCCTGATTTCGGCGTCGGGCTACAAAGGCAAGCCTGTTGTGGTGTCTGAGGGCATCAACACCCGCACCATGGAAGAGGACGGCAAGACCGTGACCGACCCGCATGTGTGGAACAGCCCGGTCAACGTCAAGGTCTGGGTGGGCAATATCGAAAAGGCGCTGGCCGCTGCCGATCCGGCAGATGCCAAGGCTTTCGAAGCCAATGCCAAGACCTATATCGCCAAGCTGGACGCACTCAACACCTACGCCCACACAAAGCTGGACGCCATTCCCGAGGGTGAGCGCAAGATTCTGACCAGCCACGATGCCTTTGGCTATCTTGGCCGCGAATACAAGATCAGCTTCCTGTCACCACTGGGCCTGTCCACAGAGAGCGAAGCATCGGCCGCTGACGTTGCCAAGCTGATCGACCAGATCAAGGCCGAACACGTCAAAACCTATTTCTTTGAAAACTCGAACGATCCGCGCCTGGTCAAGCAGATTGCCAAGGCAACGGGCGCAAAATCGGGCGGCGAACTTTACGTCGAAGCCCTGTCCAAGAAGGGCGGACCGGCTGCAACCTACGAGGCCATGTTCCGCTACAACATCGACAAGCTGGCGCAGGCCATGAAGACATCAAGCTGACGTTTCCCCCAAAGTCAGCATGATATGGCCGTTCCGATCACCCTACACTCTTCGGAACGGCCAACTTTTCCGCATTTCGCTCCAGTTGCAATGTGGGCGTCAGCCGCCCGTCAACGCTTTGTGGCCATTGCCTTTTTTAAACGGCTCCATGCCCTTGCGCGCCAGCTCGTCGGCCCGCTCGTTTTCAGGGTGGCCAGCGTGACCCTTGACCCAATGCCATGTCACCTTATGGCGCTGGTTGGCGGCGTCCAGCTCCTGCCAAAGCTCGCCATTCTTGACCGGCTTTTTATCGGCCGTCTTCCAGCCGTTTTTCTTCCAGCCAAAAATCCACTTGGAAATACCATCCATCACATATTTGCTATCGGTGTGCAGATCGACTTCACACGCACTTTTCAGCGCATTCAGCGCGGTAATCGCCGCCAGCAATTCCATGCGATTGTTGGTGGTTTCAGCCTCGCCGCCGCACAGCTCCTTTTCCACCTCGCCATAACGCAGCACCGCACCCCAGCCACCCGGACCGGGATTGCCGGAGCAGGCACCATCAGTGTAGATCTCGACATGCTTCATTGCGGCCATCCATAATCGGAAGCGGTCTCAACGGCCTGATGGAATCGCAGTTTCCTGAGGTATTCCAGCGGGTCTTTTTTCACCACCAGCGCCCCGGCAGGCGTGGTCAGCCAATCATAGAGCCGGGTGAGGAAAAACCGGAGCGCCGAGCCGCGGCACAGCACCGGCATGGCGGCCACTTCCGCATCCGACAGAGACCGCACCGCCAGATAGCCCTCAATCATCGCCCGGCCTTTGGTGATATTGTAGCTGCCATCTTTTTCAAAGCACCACGCATTCAGGCAGATGGCCAGATCGTAAGCCAGAAAATCATTACAGGCGAAATAGAAATCGATCAGACCCGAAAGTTCATCGCCGAGGAAGAAGACATTGTCTGGGAAAAGATCGGCATGGATCACACCGGCGGGCAGATTTTGCGGCCAATGGGCCACAAGATGCGCAAGTTCCGCCGAAATCTCGGGCCGCAGGCCAGCCAATACCTCATCGGCACGCTCTTCGGACTTTGCCCACAGCGCCTGCCAGCCGTCAACCGACAGGGCATTGGGGCGCTTCAGCGCAAACCCCTCGCCTGCCACATGCATTTGCGCCAAGGCAGCGCCCACCGCACGGCAATGCTGGGCTTCAGGTTTGCGCAACCACATGCCTTCGAGAAACGAGATCAGCGCCGCTGGCCGCCCGGACAATTCGCCCAGAAGCGCGCCATCCCTGCGCGGCAAGGGCAGCGGGCAATTCAACCCGCGCTCGGAGAGATGATGCATCAACCCCAGAAAAAACGGCAGATCATTCTTTTCCACCCGCTTTTCATAGAGGGTCAAAATCAGCGCGCCCTCGGAGGTGTGCAGCAGAAAATTGCTGTTTTCCACGCCTTCGGCAATGCCCTTGAAGGACAGCAAAGCGCCTGTTTCATACTGGGAAAGGAAATCCTTGAGATCGACCTCATTAATATCGGTATAAACTGCCACAGGGAAGGTCCGCATTCTGGTTTGATTTCGGATAGGGATACAATGGCAGCCGCGTGAGTGCCAGCCCGGAATGGGGCGAGGCACAGGAAATGGCGCAATCCGCGCAGCAGATATTTACATGTACGTTCAAACAACGTACATTAAATTGAAACTCTCGTTGAGGAGAAAAGACATGCTCTCATCCAGCAACCTGATCAGTGACCGCGACGAGCCGAATGATGCCCGCATGAATTTTCGCACAAAGACGCGGATCAAGCAGGTGATACAGCGTGCAGCGGCCCTATCCGGCGTTGATGATTCTGCCTTTACCATCAATGCAGCCTATAAATCCGCGATAGAAACAATTGCCGCGCATGAGCGTACCTTCCTGCAACCTGTTGACCACAGCACGTTGTTTGCAGCGCTGGATAAACCACCGGAACCAACGGACGCATTGAAGACAGCATTTAAACACCATGGTCAGACGGTTTCCTCCAAATAATGCCGGATACCATTGATCCCAAACCCGTTATTGAGCCGCTTGATCCAGCAAAGCACGATCGAGCGGCTTTTTCCTGTGGCATTGCGCAAGTGGATAATTTCATCCGCAAAACGGCCAATAAGCTTTCAAAGGCAGGCAATCTTCGCGTTTTCGTGATGACTGAGGATGGCAAAACCATCATTGGCTTCTACGCCATCAACAGCCACGCTCTTGATTACAGTGATTTGCCTGCTCAATTTGCCAGAACAAGACCCGGCCACGGTAGCATTCCCGCAGCCTATATCTCCATGATTGGCCGAGACCAGCGCTTTCGCGGTCAAAGCTACGGCGGTGACCTTCTTGTGGACTGCCTTATCAGAATAGCCAAAGCCGCAGAAAGCATCGGCATCGCCGTGATTATCCTGGATGTGCTGGATTGCGGCGACAGTGAACGCATCGCGCGTCGGATTGAGCTTTACCAGGGCTACGGATTTCAACCTTTGCCATCCAATCCCATGCGGATGTTTTTGCCGGTCGCAACGGTGAAGAGATTAATGGAGTGAGCGAGGGACGATGCACCAGATGGATTTTCCGGCTGCGCCGTCGCTTCTCACCCATTCACAAACGCCATATCCTCGGGCGTCAGCTCGATATTGCGCAACTCACGATTCACCAGAAAATTCTCATCCTCAATCGAAAACTCCGCAAGCTCAATCGTGGCATCAAACCGGGCTTTGAAAGCCTCAATAATCTCGTTGACCACCACTTCTGGCGCAGAAGCACCAGCAGACAGGCCGAGGCTGCGGATGTCGCCAATGGCGTCCCAATCCAGCTCGCTGGCCCGCTGCACCAGAATCGAGCGCTTGGCTCCGGCTTTCAGCGCCACTTCCACCAGCCGCTTTGAGTTGGACGAGTTGGGTGCCCCCACCGTCACAAACAGATCGCAACCGGGTGCTGCCTGTTTGACGGCCTCCTGCCGATTGGTCGTGGCGTAGCAAATACTGTCGGCGGCAGGGGCTTTGAGCGCCGGAAACCGCTCTTGCAGCTTGGCAATCACGCCTGCCGTATCATCGACAGACAGGGTGGTCTGGGTCACAAAGCCGAGGTTCTCGGCATCAATCGGCTGATAGACTGCCGCATCCTCCACGGTTTCCACCAGGGAAACCGAACCTTCCGGCAATTGCCCCATGGTGCCAATCACTTCCGGGTGGCCAGCATGGCCAATCAGAATGACGTGGCGGCCCAGCCGTTGATGGCGCATCGCCTGCTTGTGCACTTTGGATACCAGCGGACAGGTGGCATCCAGATAGAACAGATTGCGCGCCTCCGCATCTTCCGGCACGGATTTTGGCACGCCATGGGCGGAAAACACCACGGGCTGTTTACGGTGCTCAGGCGGAATTTCATCCAGCTCTTCGACAAACACCGCCCCCTTGGCCTCAAGTCCTTCCACCACATAGCGATTATGAACAATCTCATGACGAACATAGACGGGTGCACCATAGCCTTTGAGCGCCAGCACAACAATCTGGATGGCGCGGTCCACACCGGCACAAAAGCCGCGTGGGCCGCAAAGCCGGATCATCAAGGGTGGTTTTGCCGTCACAATATCCATCAAATTCCAGCCAGAAGCACCAAGAGGAAAGCGATAATCGCGGGCACGCCCTGCATGATGACAATGCGCCGCGACACGGTTAAGCCTCCATATAGGCCAGCCGTGATCACGGCGCCAATAAAAAACAATTTCAGCTGAAAGGCAAACAGCGGATCGCGCTGCACCAGCGACCACACCAGACCAGCCACCAGAATCCCATTATAAAGCCCCTGATTGGCGGCCATGACCTTGGTCATTTCGGCCTTCTGCGCATTCATGCGAAAGACCTTGCGACCGCGCGGCCCGGTCCACATAAACATTTGCAAAACAACAATATAAAAATGCTCCAGCGCAACCAGAGCCACAAAAATATTGGCAAGAACTGACATTTCCCCTCCGTCTGTCATGTTTCACGCCTGAACAGGCTATTTTCTGTCACGGCTTTTTCGAACAATCGCCACCCCTGAAATCACCAGAAGGGCCAGCGCCAACCCATACCATGTCAGCGCATATTGCAAATGGCTGTTGGGCAGATCAATCTGCGTGACCCCGCCGATGGGCAGCCCCCCCGGCACCGGCATTGGCCCGGCATCCAGAAAAAACGGCAGGACCTTGTCCGCTGGCAGGCCAGTGCTTTCCGCCATGGCCTCCAGATCTTTCCAGTAAAACACGTTTTTGACAGTGTCATTGTCCGGCACCAGCGCAGACGGCTTTTGCGTGAGTTTTGCCCGCGCCAGCCCGGTGATCCGTTGCTGTCCCAGCAATTGCCCACCCATGCGGGTGTTGGGGTCTTTCTTGTCTTCCGGCACAAAACCCCGGTTGACAAAAAGATAGCGACCATCAGCGAGCTGCAACGGCGTATAGATATAAAAGCCCGCAGACCCCTGATAGGTCGCCAGAAAATGGCGTTCCCTGTCGTTGAGAAAATCTCCGACAGCGCTCATGGCGCGGTAATCCACATCGCCACCCGAACGCGCCAGTCTGTCCATGTCCTCGACTGTTGCCGCCGGTTGATGGCGGCGGCTTTCAATATCGGCCAGAAGACCTTCTTTCCAGCTCAGGCGGTGCAATTGCCAGGTGCCCAGCATCACCAGCGTCACCAATGCTGCCAGCACCAGAAGACCGCTCAGGATTGTCTTTGCACGCATCATAAGCCTGTCCTAATTCCGGTCAATCACGCCCTGCCGGGCATGGTTTTTATATTGCAGGCTGATCAGCAACGCCTTGACAGTCCGCAAGAGCCAAAGCGACAAGCCCATTGCCAACGGTCCAAACACGGCAAAATGCACCCACAGGCCGGGCGCATAGGTGATCTCGGTATAAAGTGCCATGCCGACCACCAGAAAACTGACGATCAGAATAACGAAGATCGGCGCGCCATCACCGGGATCAACCGTCGTGTAATCCAGACCGCAAGCGCTACAGGCTGGCTTGAGTGTGGACAGCCCCTGAAACAGTCTGCCCTGACCACAGCGCGGGCAGCAGACAGAAAGCGCTACTCTGGCCGGTTCAATCGGCGGAAAATCGCTGTTATCTGCCATGATAAATCCACCAGCTCACGGTTTTGAACAATAAAGGCGGCGCTTACACGCCGCCTTGTTCCTGATCGTCACAAAAACTCTTACATATGCGCCAGTGGCGCGCCCCATCCGCCCCAGATATAGATGGAGAAGAACAGAAACAGCCAGACCACATCCACAAAATGCCAATACCAGGCAGCCGCCTCAAAGCCAAAATGCTGTCTCGGAGTGAAATCACCTTTCAGGCCGCGCATCAGGCAGACGAGCAGAAAGATGGTACCCACCAGCACGTGAAAGCCGTGAAAGCCGGTGGCCATGAAGAAGGTGGCACCGTAGATCGAGTTTTTAAAATCGAAAGGCGCATGGGCATATTCATAGAACTGCACGAAGGAAAACAAGGCTCCCAGCAAAACGGTCAGGGTCAGACCGCTGATCAGGCCCTTGCGATCATTGTGCAGCAGCGCGTGATGCGCCCAGGTGACACAGGTGCCCGACAGCAGCAAAATCACGGTGTTATAGAGTGGCAGGTGCCATGGATCGAGCACTTCAATGCCCTTCGGAGGCCATTGCCCGCCGGTGAAGGCAAGGCGCGAAGCCTGAATCGCTTCATGGGGAAACAGGCTGGCATCAAAAAACGCCCAGAACCAGGCCACAAAGAACATCACTTCCGAGGCGATGAACATGATCATGCCATAGCGCAGATGCAGCGACACCACGCGGGTATGCGCGCCCTCATTGCCTTCCTTGATCGTATCGGCCCACCAGCCAATCATGGTGAAAATCGTAATGGCCAGACCGATGAAAAACAGCCACGGATGCGCCAGTTCCAACCCGAAAAGCTTGAACGAGCCGCCATGCAGATAGCGCATGTAGCCAACGCCACCAAAGGTCATGAAAAACGCCCCGATCGAGGCAACCAATGGCCAGGGGCTTGGATCAATGATGTGGTAGTCATGATGTTTCTGATGTGCGTCGGCCATGTCAGCAATCCCCGGTTTAGACGTCTCTCCTTGAGCTGTGCCTGGCCGTTGGCCGCACACTGCTCTATCCCTTATCCTTTGCAACGCTTGCGAAGACAGTGTCCTCCTCTTCGCTCAAATTGCAAGCCTTCCTGCATTGCAAGTTATCTCGTCTTTCAATCCCGCCCGCAAACACCAGTCCGGCCTTTGCGAGACGGCAACATCATAATTTCGGCGCGCCCACATCTGCGCCGTTTGGCAAAGCCGCCACCGGCTTTTCGCTGGCGTGCGGATAGAAGGTGTAAGACAGCGTCATCGTGCCAATGCCCTTGGTTTCCGGCTGGCTGGCAATGTCTGGATCCACATAAAACACCACTGGCATGTCCACGGTTTCGCCCGGCTGCAAGGTGGTTTCGGTAAAACAGAAGCATTCGATTTTGTTGAAATAGACCGCCGCTTCCATCGGCGTCACGTTAAAAACCGCCTGCCCCTTGGTGGGGTAAGGAGAACGGTTGGTGACAGAAAAATTCGCCTGAACCGTCTCACCAATCTTCGGCGAGACAGATGCTTGCAGGGGTTTGAACTCCCAGTTCAGCCCAGTGGACACATTGGCATCGAACGTGACAGTCATCTTGCGATCCAGAATCACCGAGGACGCCTGCTCAACCCGCTGGGTGGTGCCATTGTATCCGGTCAACTGGCAATACATGCGATAAAAGGGAACCGCGGCAAAGCTCATGCCCACCGCACAGCCAACAAAGGCCAGACAGGCAAAAAACACCGTCAGGTTTTTGCGCTGGCCCTTTTCTTGTCCCAAATCGCTCTCTCCTCCCGAATGCGTCATGGCTCCTCCCTGCCTTTCCCTATTGGTCTTTTAGGCCGTCTGGACCTCTCTGCTCTATTGACCCATGCCGCTGATTTTCACCAACGTTATCAGATAGAACAGCACCACCAGCCCTGCCAACACCAGCCCAAGTGCAATATTGCGGCTGCGCCTCGACTTCTTTTGAGCTTCTGTCAGCCTGACTGTTTCCATCAAACATTCCCCGCGAAAGAGGCGCTGAAGCCCATTGCATAATGATCAACCAGCAGGGCTGAAAAAATCGCAAACAGATAGAAGATCGAATAGACGAACATTTTACGGGCAGAGACCATGCGCTCATCGCCGTCTTTCATGCGCCAGACCGCAATGGAATAGACCACAAACACCACGCTCAAAACCGTCGCCACCAGACCATACCAGATGGAGGCGAGACCCGTAACCGTGGGTGCCACAGCAAACAGGCCCGTCAACACCGCATAGATAAAAATCTGCCGTTTTGTGGATGCAATACCGGCCACATTCGGCATCATCGGCACACCAACCGCGCCGTAATCGCCCATCTTAAACAGGGCCAAGGCCCAGAAATGCGCAGGCGTCCACAAAAAGATGATCATGAACAGGATGACACTATCGAGTGAGACGCCACCCGTGACGCAGGCCCAGCCGATCATTGGCGGAAAGGCACCCGACGCCCCGCCAATCACGATGTTTTGCGGCGTCGAGCGCTTCAGCCACATGGTGTAGACAACAGCGTAAAAGAAAATGGTAAAGGCCAGAAAAGCCGCCGAGAACCAATTGACCGTCAAGCCAAGGATGGCCACGGAAAACACCGAAAGCGTTACGCCAAACGCCAGCGCCTCTGGCCGACGAATACGGCCTGCCGGAATCGGCCGCTTTGCCGTGCGGACCATGACCGCATCAATGTCGGAATCATACCACATGTTGAGCGCGCCAGACGCACCCGCGCCAACGGCAATGCACAGCACGGCAATGGCCGCCAAAATGGGATTCAGACTTCCCGGTGCCAGCACCAGACCCGCAAAAGCCGTGAACACCACCAGCGACATGACGCGCGGCTTCAGCAGCGCGAAAAAATCGCGCGCACTGGCTTCAGACAGGGTCATATCCCCTTCCGAGCCGAGAATATCATGATCGTTGATGGCTGCCATGTCCTGTCCTGACTGTTGTTTCGTCAACGCCGTGCCGGGCTTTAACCACGGCGTTGACGGCTTATCACTTACTTGATGCGCGGCAGCTGTTCCCACTGGTGGTATGGCGGCGGAGAAGAGAGCTGCCATTCCAGTGTGGTGGCACCTTCACCCCAGGGATTGTCACCCGCCACCCGCTTTTTGGCGAAGGCTTCGAACACACCAAACAGAAAGATACCAACAGCAACGGCCGAGATGTAGGAACCGTAAGAGGAGATCCTGTTCCAGTCCACAAACGCATCCGGGTAGTCAATGTAACGCCGCGGCATACCAGCAAGGCCAAGGAAATGCTGCGGGAAAAACACCATGTTCACACCAATGAACATCACCCAGAAATGCAGATTTCCAATGAACTCGCTATACATATAGCCCGACATTTTCGGGAACCAATAATACCACGCGGCAAAGATTGCAAATACCGCCCCCAGAGACAGCACATAATGGAAATGCGCGACCACATAATAGGTGTCATGCAAGGACCGATCAAGACCGGCATTGGCCAGCTGAACCCCGGTCACACCGCCAACGGTGAACAGGAAAATAAAGCCGATGGCCCAGATCATTGGCGTTCGAAACGACAGTGATCCGCCCCACATGGTGGCAATCCACGAGAAGATCTTGATGCCGGTGGGCACCGCAATCACCATGGTGGCAAACACAAAGTAGCGCTGGGCCGACAAAGACAGACCCACCGTATACATATGATGCGCCCAGACCACGAAGCCAACCGCGCCAATGGCCACCATGGCATAGGCCATGCCGAGATAACCAAAAACCGGCTTCTTGGAAAAGGTCGAGATGATGTGACTGATAATGCCAAAGCCCGGCAGGATCAGGATATAGACTTCAGGATGGCCGAAGAACCAGAACAGATGCTGATACAGGATTGGATCACCACCGCCTTCAGGCGCAAAAAAGCTGGTTCCGAAATTACGATCCGTCAGCAACATGGTGATGCCGCCAGCCAAAACCGGCAGAGACAACAGCAACAAAAACGCCGTGACCAAGACCGACCAGGCAAACAGCGGCATTTTATGCAGGGTCATGCCCGGCGCACGCATGTTGAGAATGGTGGTGATGAAGTTGATGGCCCCGAGAATGGAGGATGCTCCAGACACGTGCAGGGCAAAAATCGCCAGATCGACAGCCGGTCCCGGCTGGCCGGATGTGGACAGCGGCGGATACATGGTCCAGCCCCCACCAACACCATAGGCCCCCGCCGGACCTTCGACAAACATCGACAGAATCAGCAGCAGGAAGGCCGGAACGATCAGCCAGAAGGAAATATTGTTCAGGCGCGGAAAGGCCATATCCGGCGCACCGATCATGATCGGAATCATCCAGTTGGCAAAACCACCGATCAGGGCGGGCATGACCATGAAGAAAATCATGATCAGGGCGTGGGCCGTTGTGAACACATTATACATGTGCTTGCCACCATCAATGGCGGCATCGCCTTCAAAGCCATAGACCATAGCCGCAAGGCCGTGGAAAATCTGAATGCCCGGCTCCTGCAATTCCATGCGCATGGCAACGGAGAGTGCACCACCGATAATGCCTGCGATGATGGCGAAGATCAGATAGAGAGTGCCAATGTCTTTATGGTTGGTTGAAAAAAACCAGCGGGATACAAATCCCGGCTTGTGATCATGATGATGTTCGTGAGCATGGGTGCCCTCAGTGACTGGTCCGGCCATTGTCCTCACTCCCTCTCTCAGTTCGAAACATTCTGGGCGAGCTGGACAGAGGATTTCACCCCATCCACGGCCGCCATCAGCGCTTTGTTGGCACCCGGCAGGTCCGTACCCGCAGCGCTCATCCATGTTTTATATTTGTCTTCAGAGACAACCCTGATGGCAATGGGCATATAGGCATGATCCTTGCCGCACAATTCCGAACACTGGCCATAGAACAGACCTTCACGATCGGCCCGGAACCAGGTTTCGTTCAAACGACCCGGCACCGCATCAATCTTGACGCCAAAAGATGGCATGGCGAAGGAGTGGATCACATCGGTCGGCGCTGCCGTCACCAGCACACGCACCGTCTTGCCGACTGGCAGAACCAGCTCGTTATCCACCGCCAGCAGGCGCGGATACATCTTGTGGTCTTCCTTGCCAATCGCCGCCCGATCCTGATCTTTCAGCATGTAACTGTCGAAAGCCAGCGGATTGTCACCGGCATATTCATAGTTCCACTGCCATTGGGTGGCGGTTGCCTTGACTGTCAAATCCGGTTTTTCCGGGATCGTCAGCTCATAGGTGAGCAGATTGAACGACGGAATGGCGAGAAAAAACAGAATCAGCACCGGCCCAAGCGTCCAGGCCACTTCAATCGCCGCATTGTGGCTGGTGCGTGACGCCACCGGATTGGCACTGGCACGGAACTTGACCGCAACCACAATCAACAACGCCAACACGAACAGCGTGATCGGCACAATAAACCACAGTGTATAATGGTTAAACCACCGAATCTGCTCCATCACCGGCGTGGCATAGGGCTGCAAATCCATTTGCCACTCAACCGGCTGATCGGCCATGGCCGCCGTTGCGGCCGAAAGACAGATGGCAAAACTGTATAAAATCTTTTTTATCACGGCTGGCTCTCCTCCCACGCTTGATCCAAATCAATGGCAAGCGCGCACTCCCTGATATCATTCTAATTTAAAACCACAATTTTGACAAATTCGCAACACGCATCACAGGTAATTGGTGCAGCATTTTCAAATATAAGCACGCCATCCATTTTTGCTGGCATCCTGTTGTGCCAGCCTCGCCTTGCGTCCCAATTATGCCTCAGTAAACTGAAAAAGAGAATGGCATTGGTGCCACTTGATCCTGTTTCGCAACAATCACACCGTAAAAGGCTCAAATTGGGTTTGTTTCGGTCATGATCCCACGCTACATGGGGTGTTTGATGCGCCGGACACATGTTAAGTGCAGCAGCAGACGACCATAAGCAGAGTGAACAGAATTCCAGAGGTTTCCATGGGTTTCCAGAGAGTGTTGCGGGCCGGGCTTTTTGCGGCAGGCGTTGTAGCGGCATTGCAGCCGGGTTTGGTGGCAGCACAACAACCGCAGCCGGGCACAGTGCGGTCCAGCCATGGTGCGTGGTCGATCATTTGCGACACGCCTGCCGGCACATCACAAGAGCAATGCGCGCTGATGCAAAACGTGATTGCCGATGACAGGCCGGAAGTGGGCCTGTCGGTGGTGGTGCTGAAAACAGCCGACCGCAAGGCCCGCATCCTGCGCATTCTGGCACCGCTGGGCGTGTTACTGAAAGATGGAATGGATCTGTTTATCGACAACAACAAAGTTGGGACCGCCGCTTTCACCCGCTGCTTTGCCGAGGGCTGCTATGTGGAAGTTGAAATCGACGACCAGTTGATGAAGGTGTTGCGCTCGGGCAAAAATGCCGTATTTGCCGTGCGCGAATCCTCTGATCAGGACCGGGTGGGCATTCCCGTGGCGCTGAATGGTTTTGCCGAAGGCTATGACGCTCTTCCTTGATCTCGCCGGGATCTCGCTGGCCTGACCCTTGTTCAACGGACAAACTCCGATTACATGAGGTGAAACACCCAAGGAGCCTGCCATGAACACCGACCTGCAAAGCCTGTTTGACTGCGACGAGCACACCCTCTCCCAGACGGTCGCAAAGGCGCTGCAAGGTTCGGATGACGGTGAGCTTTATATCGAACATGCGCAAGCCGAATCACTCTCCTTTGATAACGGTCGCCTGAAAGGCGGCAGTTTCAATACCGATCAGGGGTTTGGCCTGCGGGCGGTGGCTGGCGAAGCGGTTGGTTATGCCCATTCCGGTGAGCTGTCGATCAGCGCCCTTGCCCGGGCCGCCGATGCGGTGGGTGCTGTGACCCATGGCCACAGCGGCTCTTACGCCAGCGCGCCACAGCGCACCAATGCCAAGCTCTATGGCGACGACAATCCGATTGGCAGCCCGAGCTTTGAAGAGAAGGTCGCACTGCTCTCCGATATTGACGCCTATTTGCGCGCCAAAGACCCCAAGGTGCGGCAGGTGTCGGCCTCGATTGCCGCCAGCTGGCAGGTGGTGGAAATCCTGCGCGCCGATGGCCACCGCGTGCGCGATGTGCGCCCCATGACCCGGCTGAATATTTCCGTCATCACCGGACAAGGGGATCGGCAGGAAACCGGCTCATTCGGCTTTGGCGGTCGCGTGGGCTTTGATGATTTTCTCAACACCGACAGCTGGAAGGCGGGTGCCGATGATGCGCTGCGCCAGTCGCTGATCAATCTGGAGGCCGTTGAAGCCCCTGCCGGCACCATGGATATTGTGCTGGGCAATGGCTGGCCGGGCGTGATGCTGCATGAAGCCGTGGGCCACGGCCTGGAAGGCGATTTCAACCGCAAGAAAACCTCGGCCTTTGCCGGGCTGCTGGGCGAAATGGTAGCAGCCCCCGGCGTGACCGTGGTGGATGATGGCACCATCAACAACCGCCGTGGCTCGATCACCGTGGATGATGAAGGCACGCCATCGGCCTATAATGTGCTGATCGAGAACGGTCGTCTGGTGGGCTATATGCAGGACCGCCAGAATGCCCGGCTGATGGGCATGAAACCCACCGGCAATGGCCGTCGCCAGGGCTATGCGCACCAGCCCATGCCGCGCATGACCAACACCTATATGCTGTCTGGCGACAAGAGCCCGGAAGAAATCATCGCCTCGGTCAAAAACGGCATTTACGCCGTCTCCTTTGGTGGCGGTCAGGTGGATATTACCTCGGGCAAATTCGTGTTTGGCTGCACGGAAGCCTATATGATTGAAAATGGCAGGCTGGGCGCGCCCGTCAAGGGAGCCATGCTGATTGGCAATGGCCCGGAAGCGATGAAGCGCGTGTCGATGATTGGCAATGACATGAAGCTCGACACCGGCATCGGCAATTGCGGCAAGGCCGGACAATGGGTGCCCGTCGGCGTCGGCCAGCCACATCTGCGCATGGATCAGGTGACGGTGGGCGGAACGCGGACGTAAAACCAACAGTATTGAATATCCGCACAGTCTGATTGCAGCCAAGGACGTTTTATCTGATGCTCCCCCGCACGCCTAAAGCGGTCATCTTTGATATGGATGGCCTGATTCTCGACAGTGAAATTCTCTACCGTAAATCGGTGATTTCAGCCGGTGAACACTCTGGCTTGCTGGTTGGCCCTTCCGTTTATGAAGGCATGTTGGGCAGGCCATGGCCGAGTATCTCCCAGCTTTTGAAAGAGCATTATGGCGATGATTTTGACTCAGATGCGTTTCGCATCACATGGCTTGAGCATTTTGATGCGTTGATGGCGCTGGAGCTCAATCTCAAAGCCGGTGTTCTGGCGCTGCTCGATACGCTCGATGCCCATGGCATTCCCCGTGCCATCTGCACCTCCTCCAATCACGAACAGGTGCAGCACCATCTGGCCGATTTTGGTATTTTGCCACGCTTCCATCATATCATTGCCCAGGGCGATTATGCCCATGGCAAGCCCGCCCCGGACCCCTATCTTGCCGCTGCCGCCAAGCTCGGCATTGCTCCACAAGACTGCCTGGCCTTGGAAGATTCCCACAACGGCATCCGCTCGGCAGCCAGCGCTGGCATGATGGCGGTAATGGTACCTGATCTTTTGCCGCCCACCGACGAAATCCGCGCCATGGCAACGCTGGTGATTGATGATTTGCACCAGTGCTGCGCATTCTTTGGCGACTGAATTATGCTGACGGAGTAAACCGCCACTTCCGCTCAATGGCAGCGTTGAGGTCCAGCCCATGGTGGCGGGCAAAGAGCAGCACATGACCCAATAAATCTGCCGTTTCATCGGCGAGCAATTGTCGAATCTCCTCTTCGCTCATGCCTTTGGAGCGGCTGCGGCCACTGAGGCGGTTGGCCACTTGCAGCATTTCGCCCGCCTCTTCCGCCAGCTTCAGCAAGAACCAGTCGGCATCGCGCTCAATGCCATTGGCCTTGGCGTATTTTCCAGAGGCGATCTCAAATTTTTCCGTCAGACCTTCAATCATTTTGTTCTCCATTCGTTCTTGACTTTATGACGCAGTTCAGCAAGATTGTCGAGCAGGAGAACACACAAAAACGAGCCCGAAAGGGCTCGTCAGAGGATGATTAAAACAGTGGAGGAGGTTAGGGCGGATCGCCATTCAGGCTTGAGTGAGGCGAAAACGGTGATTTTCGAGAACCGGAGCGGAGTGTACTTGAGTACATGAGCACCGGATCGCAGAAAATTACCGTTTGCAGCCCGCTCAAGCCTGAATGTCGATTTGCCCTAGCCGCGTGCGGGCATCAGCACGCAATCATAGGCGCTTTTCACCAGACGGTCACAGGCGTTCTGGGCGTCATCCTTGTTGGGAAAGCCGGTGAAGCGGGCCCGATAGACGGTGGAGCCATTGTGGGTGACGGCTTCGGTGTAAATATCGCGCTCTGCCAGTGGGCCGCCGATTTTGTCGCGCACAGACTGCAACAGGCTCATGGCTTCTTCGGCGCTGGGGGCCGCTGCAATCTGAATCTGCCACTCGCCATCACGACGCAGTGGAATGGGTTTCAGCGGGCGTGGATGGGCACCGGCAATCATTGCTTCTGTAGCAGCGGCGGCGCTGTTGCTGCTGCCACCCGCATAAGCATTGCCGAAACGCGACCCCAGCACTGGCACATCAACATCAGCCACAGTGATTGTGTCTGTGCGATCAACCGGCTTGGGAATATTGCCGCTGGCCTGGGCAATGACAATTGGAGCTGTTGGCGTGGCGCTGGCAATCAGCGAATTGCCGCCTTGCGCTTTGGGGAGGTTTTTGGTGATCAACTGCGCCATCAGGCTATCGCGGCTGGCGGCCGTGCGGCCACCCATGACCACACCAATAACGCGGCGATTGCCATCGGAATAGGCACTGACGAGATTGAAGCCGGAGGCATCGGTATAGCCGGTCTTGATGCCATCAACACCTTTCAGGCGGTACATCAAATTATTGTGACCATTGATGGTGCGACCACGGAAATTGAAGGAGCGCGTGGCAAACATCGGATATTCACGAGGGAAATCACGCAGAAGGGCAATGGCCAGCGTCGACATGTCCCGCGCCGTGGTAATCTGTCTGGTATCCGGCAGGCCGGACGCGTTGACAAAGGTGGTGTTGGGCATTCCGAGTTGACGGGCTTTCGCCGTCATCATCGCGGCAAACCCCTCTTCGGTGCCACCGATTTTTTCGGCCAAAGCTGCGGCTGCATCGTTGGCAGACAGGGTAATCATTCCCAGAATTGCCTCGCGCACCGTGATCTGATCACCCGGCTTCAAGCGGAGCTTGGTTGGGGGCCGTGAGGCTGCATGTTTGGAAAACGGAACCGGACTATCCCACGCCAACGTGCCACGACGAATGGCATCGAACGCCATGTAAATCGTCATCATCTTGGTGAGGGACGCAGGATGGTTCAAAACATCCGCATTTTCAGAGGCAAGGACGCGGCCGGTTCGGGCATCGAGAAGAAACTGTGCACCGCCGGCCTGAGCGGATGTGGCAACCATGCTGATCGACAGAAAAAACCATAGTGCGACCAGAACCCTGTTCATGCGATCCCCAGACTGACAACTGCAAAATTTCACGAAAGACCCCGATATGCCAAGTAACTGATATGCCAAGAAACCAAGAGGTAAGCCAACAGGCTCGTGCCGCCATTAGCCCCAAAATGGGGCGAAAATCGTTCGACGCCTTCATCTTGCCCAATATCATTAACGAAAGGTTGCGCAATTATGGCAACTCTGTGGAATCTGATGGGTTTCCCGATCCGTTCTCATCGTTTTCCCCCAGCAAAACCGCACCGCTGCCCCGCTGTCCGGCCGCATCCTCGGGGTTGAAAAGGGTGCAATGCGTCATGGACAGACAACCACAGCCAATACAGCCGCCCAGATCATCGCGCAGCCGGTGCAGAACGCGGATGCGCTGATCCAGCGTCTCGGCCCAGATTGAGGCAATCCGCCGCCAATCCTGCCGCGAGGGAACCGCCCCTTTGGGCAGGCCCGACAGCAGGTTGGCCACCTCGCCAAGCGAAATACCAAGAGCCAGCGCCGCCCGGATAATAGCCACCCGGCGCAACACATCCCGATCATAGCGCCGCTGATTGCCAGAGGTGCGATGGGATGAAATCAGGCCCTTGCGCTCATAGAAATGCAAGGCAGATACCGCCACCCCACTGCGTCTGGCCACCTCGCCCACCGTTAAACCGTGCATGATGTTATTTTTCCTCTTTACCTCAACTTAGGTTGAGGTTGTAGCGTGCCCGATATTGGTTTGTCACTGCCTTTTGAAGGAAAATAAAATGATTGAAATTCAGGATGTTGGCGATAACATTGCGCCAGTTCCGACCGCAGAGCAGCAGGACGGACGCTGGCGCGAGCTGTTGCGTGCTCCCTATTTGATCACCACCCTGATGCTCTGCATTGGCGTGGGTCTGTATGCGTTCAATGCCTTTCTGGTCAGCACCACCCTGCCCTCGGCCGTGACCGAGATTGGCGGGGCAAAATTATTGCCCTGGGCCAGCACACTCTATCTGGCGGCATCGATTGTTGCCGGGGCCAGCGCCGCAACTCTCAAGTCCCGGATGGGCAGCCGGTCCGCATTGGTGGCAACCACCGCAATTTTTCTGGCCGGGACAATGCTTGCTGCCAGCGCCACATCCATGGCAGGCGTGATTGCGGGGCGCATTCTGCAAGGTCTTGGTGAAGGCGTGGTTGCTGCCGTGTGCTACATGCTGATTCCCGAAATTTATCCCCGTCGGCTCATTGCCAAAGTCTTTGGTCTCGAAGCCTGCGTCTGGGCCGTGGCGGCTTTCGGCGGACCGCTGCTGGCCGGTGTGGTGACGGAAACCCTATCATGGCGGGCCGCTTTTCTGATCAACGTCCCGATTATTGCCATATTTTTGCTGATCGCCGTCTTTGTTGCCACACCAGACACCGTTCAAACGCTGAAAAGCAGCGTTCCCGCAGGCCGATTGACCTTGCTGCTGTTTGCCTTCGTCATGCTGCTGGCGGCGAATCTCACCGGGCTTGTCATATCCCGCAACACCATGATCGGGCTGGCCATGACCGCTCTGGTGATGTTTGTGGTGCTCGACAAAAGCGCTTTGCATTCGATCTTGCCCGACGGGGCCTTTTCAAGCGTAACCCCGGTTGGCCTCGGGCTGTGGACCGTGTTGCTGATGCCGTTTGCACAAGCGTCCAGCGGCGTCTATCTGGTCTATAGTCTGCAACATCTGTGGCATATGGGACCAACCGCTGCCGGAGCCATGGGTGCCTTGACCGCCCTGAGCTGGAGTGCCACCGCCATTGGTATTGCCAATATTGCCGATGGGCGCATACAGCGCATTCTGATTGTTGGGGGCGTTGTGGTGGAAGCCTGCGCGCTGGCAGGTGTGGCCTTTGCCATCGCCCATCCGTCATTGCCCCTGCTGACCCTGTCGCTTGTGGCCCTTGGATCGGCGTTTGGCATGGCATGGGGCTTTCTCAACCAGACTCTGATGGTAGAGAGCCAGGACACAGATCGGGACAAGACATCGGCGCTGCTGCCAACCCTGCAATCCGCAGGCTATGCGCTGGGAGCCGCCTTTGCCGGGCTGGTTGCCAATGGCGCAGGATTTGCCGAGACCGCATCCGATGCCGTGGTGCGTCACGCCGTCAGCGGCAGCTTTCTCTTTGGCTTTGTGGCCATCATACCCGCCATTGCCACCACCGCGGGGATGCTGCTTCACCTGCGCAACACCCGATAGCCACAGCATCCAACCCATGCCTGCCAACTCATGCCTGCCAACCCATGCCCGCCAACCCATGCCCGCCAACCCATGCCCGCTTGACGGATTTCCTTTGAGCGGGCAAACAGTTGGGAAATGAACATTGTATCTGTTTGCGTCCATGATCAGGCAGCAACAGAACGTGAGGCAGAATGGGCAAGGCAGGGATCAGACACAGGCTGATTGCAGGCGGATTGGCAACCACGCTGATCTTGCAACGGCTCAAGGTGATGCAGGCTGCCCGCGGCCTCGGTGGCATTTTCACCCTGCATCAGGTGCGCCCCTATGAGGCGAAGGAGCCAGACCCGAACCGGCATCTCGAAATCACGCCGCAGTTTCTGGCCGTGGCACTTCGCACGCTATGGCGCGAAAACTATGAATTCATCCGGCTCGATCAGGTGCCAGAGCGACTGGCCCAGCCCGCGCGCAACAATCGGCCCTTTGCCGCCTTCACGCTGGATGATGCCTACATCAACACCCGCAGCATGGCGCTGCCGGTGTTTGAGCATTTTGAGGCCCCTTTCACCACCTTTGTCTGTCAGGGCCTGTCAAACCGCAGCCATACCCTGTGGTGGGAGACGCTGGCGGCCCTGGTGCGCAAGGCTGATCAGCTTGATTTTGCCATGCATGGAAAAAGCAGCATCCTTGCGGCAAAAACGCCAGCGCAAAAGCAGCAGGCCTTCAATCACATTGCCGCCTGCATCAACACAGCCCATGAAGCCGAGGCCATTCACACACTGAACCGGCTGGCGCTGCACCATGGTATTGACAGCAGCAGGATTGTTGAAGACAGCATCCTGTCCACGGCCGATCTTCGGGATTTTGCCGCCCACCCGCTGGTCAGCCTCGGTGCTCATGGCTTAAGCCACCGCGCTCTGGTGCCTCTCAACGATGATGAGCTGCAACAGGAGATTGCCACATCGCTTGATTATGTCGAGGCCCTGTCGGGCCAGCGTCCGACGGGCTTTGCCTATCCCTATGGCGATGCCAGAAGCATTGATGCCAGAACGATTGCGGCCGTGCGGAATGCTGGCCTGGCACTTGGCGTCACAACCCGCCCCGGCACACTGACGGCCGATCATTATGGCACTCTTCACAGCCTGCCGCGCATTTCCCTCAACGGCCACTTCCAGACGCCTGCCTGCGTCAAGGCATTGGCGTCTGGCATTCCCTTCCGACTGTTTCCATGCTGATTCCCATGAATATCAGGGATACATGCGCACTTTCGTCCACGGCTGATCAACATCATCGCGGCGAAATTCGACGCGGTCATGCAGACGGAATTTGCGATCATGCCAAAATTCGATGGTCAATGGCTTGATGCGAAAGCCGGACCAATGGGGCGGACGCGGCACCGTGCCCAGCGCATAGCGCGCCGTATATTCGGCCACGGCTTTTTCCAGCGCAAAGCGGCTTTCCAGCGGACGCGACTGTTTCGAGGCCCAGGCCCCGATACGACTGCCAATCGGCCGCGTCTGGTAATAGGCATCCGCTTCCGCATCCGATACCTGCTCGACCTCGCCGCGCAACCGCACCTGACGACGCAAAGATTTCCAGTGGAAGCACATCGCTGCTTTCTTTTGAGACAGAATCTCCGTACCCTTCTGGCTCTCGAAGTTGGTATAGAACACAAAACCCTGGCTATCGAAGTCTTTCAGGAGAACCATGCGGACATTGGGAAGGCCCGTTTCATCCACCGTCGCCAGCGCCACAGCATTGGGATCGTTGATTTCCGAGGCCTTGGCATCGGTCAACCACGCCTCAAACAGGCCGAATGGGTCATGTGCTTCGAAGAAGTCACCACTTGTTAACTCATTTTGCGACATATTATGTTAAATACTCCCAAAATGCGCGGGTATTATGCCACGCATGAAAGACAGGATTGATCTTGGAAGACATAGCAAAGCCAGATCGATACAGAAAGGGACACGCCCTCGCCGGTGTGCGATTTTCTGCATTCGCGGCACTATGCCTCATTGCCAGTGGTTGCGTTGGCAACGTGCTGGACTTTGGCGATACGGCCAAGGTGGATCGTTCGATCTCCACAGGGACCATTCCGACCGGACCGGAAAAAACCTCGGATCAGGACACCATCCGCAACGCGGTTTCTTCCGCTGATCTCGTTCGGCTGGGCACAACACCTGTTCCATGGGCCAATACCACGACAGGAAGCGCAGGCGTGATCACCACCATTGCCGAGGACAGCAACTCTGGTGTGGTTTGCCGTGCCTTTGTTACCAGCCGCCATGCCTATGACGGCATTGCCAAGTTTTATGGTCGCGCCTGCTTGGTGGGCAATGGCCAATGGCAATTGGTGAGCTTTAACCAGCAATCCTGACAATCAGCCAGCACCGCGTCCATCAATCGACAGGACAGGGTCGATTGATGACAAAGATATTGCTAAAAATTAAATCAAGTTTTACCATATAGTATAAAAGCACTGTTGCGCTTAACCGGCGCGAGAGGACAGCTTTGCTGCCTATTCAGCCATGGGGACGTCTCATATTCCCCATGGAAAACAACGCATTGATAAAAAACAGCTCAAACGGGGCAAGCCGGAAAAACGGGGCAATTGCGTAAAGGGCCACTCCGCGCCCTCTGCGCAGGTAACCTCCAGTTAGCACATTCTTCCTAGTATCACGAAATATTGCCGCAAGCACTTGAACAAAACAGTGTTTGCGGCAAACTTCAAAGTGGGTATGCCTCATTGTGAAACCACAATGATACCGCAAGGAGTAATGTCAATTTAACCGCTTTTGTATCGGGTTGGTGGTAAAATGCGCGATCCTTATTCCATTCTTGGCGTCCGGCGCGATGCAGGATCTGAAGAAATCAAAGCTGCCTGGCGCTCGAAAGCGAAAACGTCTCACCCGGACCAGAATCAGGATGATCCGGGTGCCACCCAGCGTTTTGCCGAGATCGGACAGGCCTATGACCTGCTCAAAGACAAGGACAAGCGCAGCCGCTACGACCAGCGTCTTTCCCAGATGGAATCCATGAAGCGCGAACAGACAATCATGCAACAGCGGGAAGAAGCCCGCGCCGCCGCCGAACGCGCCCGCCAGGCCAAGGCCAATGCCGAGCGCATCATGGCTGATCTTGCCCGTATTGAGGCAGAGCGGGCCAAGGCGGAAAAAGCGGCCGAAGCGCTGAACGTCAAGGTCGAGGCCGCCAGAGCCAAGGCAAAAGCCGCCGAAGCGCAGGCAACCAATGCCGCCAACGCCCAATCAGGCGCTCAATCCGGCTCTCAGGCCAGTTCTCAGGCTAGTTCTCAGGCCAGTTCGCAATCCGGCTCTCAGGCAAGCTCGCAGGCCAACCCACAGCAGCAGCGCTCATCGACACCAGATCAGGCCGCAGGCCAGCCCCCTTCGCAGGACACGGCAGCAGAGGAGCGCAAAGCTGACAGCAGCAAAAAGCCCGAGGATGACAGCAGCCCGGACATTCCGCTGGTGCGCAGCCTTGCCTTGCCTGTTATCGAGATTTTCACCTCACTGGTGCGGCGTATTCGCAAGCCAGCACCCGTGCTGGAAAAAGTGCCGGACATATCGGTCGAGGCCACCATCGCCATTGATGACCTTTTGCAGCAGAATGTTATCACCTTGCACTTGAGCGACGGCAGGGATCTGTGGCTGCCACTGGAGCCGGGCCATACCGATGGCACGATTGTGCGCATGGAAGGCAAGGGGCTGAAAGTGCCGGGAATGCAAACCGGCGATGTGCTGGCAACGCTTCGGGTTTTGAGAGCTGAACCCTTTACCGTGGATGGTTATGACATTCACTGCACCCTGAAACTGCCGCTGGAAGATGCCGTTCTCGGCTGCGAAACAACAATTGAAGGGCCGTCAGGGCCGGTCAGCGTGACCATTCCTGCCTGGAGCGATTCCGGCCAATCCATTCGCATCGACAATATGGGCCTGCCAAGCGGCCCGAATGAGCGCGGTGCTCTGGTGGTCGATCTGCGGGTCACCCTTTGGGAAAAGCCAAATGAGAAACTGCGTGACCTCATGAAAGTCATGAAGCACGGGCTTTTCCTGTAAAAAGCCGCCTGCATGTCGCCTGAGCATCGGCCGAACCGCAAAAACCGGCTGATCTGCCTGTCTGGCAGGGATGCGTCACACCCTTTGTTACCGTTCCTAACAGTATTTGTTGCAGGACAGACCCCGTCACACGTGTGGTAACGCTTGAACCCTTGAGCCGCCTATGCCATAGGCAAGGCCAATCGAAAGTCTCAGGGAGCAAAGCATGGCTCAAGTATCGGGCCTCATGGCAGGCAAGCGTGGCATCATTATGGGTGTTGCCAACAATCGCTCAATTGCATGGGGTATTGCGAAAGCCTGTCGGGATGCCGGCGCGGAAATCGCGCTCACATGGCAAGGCGACGCGCTGAAAAAACGTGTCGAACCACTTGCACAGGAACTCGAAGCCTTCATGGCAGGTGACTGTGATGTGACGGATCTGGCAAGCGTTGATGCGGTTTTCAAAAACGTTGAAGACAAGTGGGGCAAAATTGATTTTGTCGTGCACGCCATCGCTTTCTCCGACAAGGATGAATTGACCGGCCGCTATCTGGATACCACCCGCGACAACTTTGCCCGGACGATGGATATTTCGGTCTACTCGTTCACAGCCGTTGCCAAGCGGGCCGAAGCCATTCTCAATGACGGCGGCTCGCTTTTGACACTGACCTATTATGGTGCGGAAAAAGTCATGCCGCATTACAATGTCATGGGCGTGGCCAAGGCAGCGCTGGAAGCCAGCGTGCGCTATCTGGCCGTCGACATGGGCGGTCGCGGCATTCGCGTCAATGCCATTTCTGCCGGTCCAATCAAGACATTGGCAGCCTCAGGCATTGGCGATTTCCGCTATATTCTCAAGTGGAACGAATATAACTCGCCACTGAAGCGCAATGTGACCACAGATGAGGTTGGCACATCCGGCCTTTACCTGCTGTCAGACCTCTCTACCGGCGTGACCGGCGAGGTTCACCACGTGGATTGCGGCTACCACACCGTTGGGATGAAAGCCGTTGATGCCCCCGATATTTCGGTGGTCAAAGAGTAACGATTAAAAAGGTTCGTCTGCCCGTGCTACTTTATGTCATACGTCACGGTCAGACGGACTGGAATGCTGAAGGCCGCTTTCAGGGTCAGACCGATATTCCCCTGAACGCAACCGGGCGTGCGCAGGCAATGCACAATGGTGCATTGCTGGCGACCGTTCTGGGTGACAGCATGAACCACTATGATTTTGTCGCTTCCCCGCTTGGCCGCACTCGCCAGACCATGGAGTTGATGCGCAGCCAGATGCAGCTTGATCCTCTGAACTATCAGATGGATGATCGGCTGAAAGAAATCTGTTTTGGCGACTGGGAAGGCAACACCACCGCCGAGCTGAAAGCCCTCTATCCCGATCGTGTCAAGGAACGCTCACGCGGCAAATGGGACTTTCTGGCACCGGGCGATCATGCCGAAAGCTATGAAATTCTCTCGTGGCGCACAGGGGCATGGCTTGCCTCACTCAAACGCCCGACCATTGCCGTTACCCATGGCGGCGTCATCCGCAGCTTTTTCCGCCTGCTTGGCGGTGTCGATGCGGATGAAGCCTGCGGCATGGGCATTCCCCAAGACCGCGTGCTGAAAATTGATATGGCAGCGCGCCAACTGCACTGGCTCGAGCCTCATGATATGGCAGGCCGTTAGAGCATCGGACCGAAAAGTGGCTCCGGTTTTCGGAAAAATCCGATGCAAAAACAAAAAGCTATAGCATCGTGCCGATTCCGATCTATGGTACACGACGCAAACGTTTTTTCGGCTACGCCACCCCCTCATCCGGCTGCCGCCACCTTCTCCCCGCAGGGGAGAAGAGACCAGGCTGACAGCACTGAATTTAAAATTAATGCCGCAAGAACAAAACGCTACCTCATGCCTCTTCTCCCCAGCGGGGAGAAGATCCCGGCAGGGAGATGAGGGGGCAAGCGGCAGATCAAAACGTTTGCGTCGTGTACTGTGATTCCGATTTATGGAACGATGCTATAGAGTTTGCAAGGTTCAGATTGACAGAGTGCACAACGCAAAGGTTTTTCGGCTACGCCACCCCCTCATCCGGCTGCCGCCACCTTCTCCCCGCAGGGGAGAAGATACCAAGGGTTTAGCAACGGGCCTCCGTTTGATGTTGAACGAAAGCTTGCCCCACATCTCTTCTCCCCTGCGGGGAGAAGGTCCCGGCAGGGGGATGAGGGGGGAACCGCACATAAAAACATTTGCGCTGTGTCCAGTGCAGATTGAATCAGACAAACTCTAATTTACTTGTTTTCGTTTGTCTGATCAGAAAAACCGGGCTGCACTTTTCCTTGCCAAACTCTACAGCATGTCGTGTTTTATTGTCCTCAATAAAACGATAACGTCCATGCGAAAAAGAAAGAGCTAAAGCCTGTCGCAGTGAATCCTATTCACTGCGACAGGCTTTAGTTGACGACCTGTAGATCGTCCACCACCCGCACGCCATCGACCACCGTGTAATAAACAATCACTTTGACGCCCGCAGACAGGCCATCAAAGTTGAATTCAGCGGGCAGCGAGTAAGTCTTGCCATCGTCAAGGGTCAGCGTCGATTTCTGCGTATTGATCGATTTGATGGCGGATTCCACATCGGCACTTTGTGCTGCCACCGACATCGGAGCCACGAAACAAAATACCATCATCAGCATTGCAATCAAAATCGGCATGTCATGGTCCCTGTTATAGCATCAGCGGCACGTATCGAGCAGAAATCAACACCAACACGGCCTTCGGATCATTCCTTGAGTCAGCTCATGCGCTGACGCATTCAGTTCATACATGCAGCACATTTCATCTTAACGCAGCTCTGCCTGCAAACGATCCCACGATTTTTGTTCTGAAACGAGGCTGATTTAAGGAATTATGCAGTAGAATGACTCAGATTTATAGCAATCATCCTCAATATCCACCGGTTAACTACGCCCAGAAATAGTCGGGGCACAACACCGTCAGCAATGCTAAATTAACAATATCCTGAATAGTTTAAGACCGCAGCATTCCAGTTCGCGGCAACATGCACTATGTTTTTGTTTACGCATCGTTTTTCCAGACACAGCCGAAACCTCCATTCGGATCCATGCACGAGACGATGACCAGACCGGATCGTAAAGGCCCCATGACAACACACGGTATGCCTTCCGCGATTGCCACAGTCGATCAACCGATTGCAATAAAAAACCCATGTATTTTACAGGAAAATTATATATTGATTAAGTATACATGTGGCATAAATATGTATATCTTAAGAAAGACTATCGAATGACACCAGCCATCGATAAATCACACCACATCGATCTAAAATAGAGTCTTGATCAGGAATGGCCATTCAGTTAAAAAAAGAAACCCTTGGGAAAATTTATTTCTCCAATCAGTCCATATTTCTTTTGCTGTGCCTTTCCCTTGCCTTGTTGTTTGGGATGCTTTTCTATCTTGATCGTCTGAATGCCGAGAGCACGCTTGAGACTGTTCAAAGCCATGCGCATGACCAGCTCGAACATGCTGAAACGCTCATCTCTCTTTATCTGGATCGGGATCTGGCCATTCTCTCCGGCGTTGCCAATGTGCTATCGCAGAGCGCTGCAACATCATCCACCAGCATCGACAGGCTCACGCAGGATATTCTTCGCCGTGCACCCCATATGGTCTCGCTCTCACTGATTCCGAACGATGGCGCAGCATTATCCGGCCCGGATATGGAGATACCCGGTCTTCGCGTTCTGGCCGACGGCAGACTGCAACTGAATGTGGTTTCGTCCGATCCGTCTTCGCAATCTCCGGTGCGTTTGCGGGCTGTTATTGACGGTGCAAAGCTGATCGAGACCGCTTTCAGACACAGAATTCAGCCTGCATCAAACCAGACCATAACGCCGCCCCGGATCGAGCTTCTGGTCATCGCGCAGGCCGACGGCCTCAACCATCCGCTTGCCAGCGTCCCGGAGACTGCCAATCCAGACCTTGCGCAGGATGCACTGGAGACACGGGATATTCCATTGCTGAACGGCAATTTACACCTGGTGGCCCGCTCTGGGACGTATCGAGGCACGGGTTGGACAAACGCTCCGCCAGAACTGGTCAATTTCTGGTGGGCATTGCTCTTTGTTGGATTGATCTTCACCGCACTTTTCTCCAGCATCGCGCTGTTGCTGATGGCACGCAATCGCCACAGGCGAAAAATCATGGCCGTCGAAGAGCGCCACAGGGTACTGGCCAAGCGGTTTGAGCTGGCCATGG
Source organism: Gillisella vitis (assembly GCF_014204625.1). Lineage (GTDB taxonomy): Bacteria > Pseudomonadota > Alphaproteobacteria > Rhizobiales > Rhizobiaceae > Allorhizobium > Allorhizobium vitis_F. The sequence goes on from NZ_JACHLU010000006.1 coordinate 31,701, forward strand.
ACAGTTCCAACATTGGCATATGGGAATTGACAGACGGTGAAGCGGTCATTCGCCATGACGGCCGCGCCACACAATTGCATGGCCTGCGCGCTGTCCATGCCAATACGCACGATTTTGACAGCTGGCTGGCCGCAGTGCTGCCGAACGATCGCAGCAAGGTCGAGCGACACCTTCTGCGCAGCCGCGAGAGCGACACTGCCATTGTCGAAGAATACCGGGTTCAGCTTAAAGATGGCACCACGCGGCATATCCGCTCTGTCGGTGCCTATTCCAACCAGACAACGCCCGGCCGTGTCACGGGAATCCTCATGGATATTACATCTGATGTGGCCATGCAGGATGATTTGCGCACCGCCAAGGAAAGATCAGACATCAAGAATGCAGAGCTGGAACTGGCGCTGGATGACCTTTCCATCCGGGAACAGCAATTGGAAGAGCTGTCGGAACGATTTGAGCTGGCGCTTGATTCCTATAATTGCGGCGTTTGGCAGCATGATTTTTCGACAGGGCGCACCGTATGGGATGACCGGATGTGCCAATTGTACAATGTTACCCCCGAAGGCGGCTATATCAGTGAAGCGGCATGGCTGAAGAATGTGCACCCTCAGGATGTGCAGATGCTGCTTGACACTGCCAAAACGGCCAATGACACAGGAAGCCGCATCAACACCACCCACCGGATCATCCTGGAGAATGGCGATGTCCGCTATGTGCGCTCCACAGGGCAATTGCGCGTTGACCGCAACGGTGGCCGCAAGCTCAGTGGTGTCAGTTTTGATGTGACCGCAGACGTGCTGCTGACCGAAGAATTGCGCAAGGCCAAGGCCGAGGCCGAGGCGCGCAACATTGAGCTTGAACTGACCAAGAACCGGATCGAATACAATGCCTTGCATGATCCGCTGACCGGGCTTGCCAATCGACGAAAACTGGATCGGGAACTGGATGGGCTGACCAGTCTTGCCAGAACCAGCCACGCCCGTTTCACCATTCTTCACCTCGATCTTGATCGCTTCAAGGAAATCAACGACACTCTGGGCCATGCAGCCGGCGATGCGATGCTGTGCAACGCCGCCGAGGTGTTGCAGCGCCACGTCATCTATCCGGATCTGGTCGCCCGGATTGGCGGCGATGAATTTGTCGTGCTGCTGCGGGATGGTGTTGATCAGCAGATTGCCGCTGATCTGGCCGCACGGATTATCAGGGAAATGAACATTCCCTTTGATTTTGAAGGCTTCATGTGTCGTTTTGGCGTGTCCATCGGCATTGCCGAGGCCAATGGCATCAAAGCTGATGCCCGAAAAATTCTGATTGATGCCGATCTGGCGCTCTATGAGGCCAAAAGAAAGGGCAGAAACCGCTATGAATTTTTCACCCAAAGCCTGCAAGCCAATATTGCCACCTCACGCCGCATCGGTGACGAGCTGCTGACCGCGCTGGAGCGCGACGAGATTACCGCCTGGTACCAGCCACAGTTTTGTGCGAACAGCATGGAACTGGTGGGAGCCGAAGCGCTGGTGCGCTGGCATCACCCGGAACGGGGCATATTGCCAACCATAACATTTCTGAAAGTCGCCGAAGACATGAGCATCATGGCACAAATCGACAAGATTGTGCTGGACTGCGCGCTTCGTGACCGGCTTCGCTGGGCCACCATGGGCATTACTGTGCCCAAGATTTCGGTCAACGTCTCTGCCAGACGGCTGCATGATGCCAATCTGGTCGAAAGCCTGCAAGGCCTGCGCATCCCGCCAGGCTCAATATCGTTTGAACTGGTGGAATCGATTTTCCTCGACGACAATGATGATACCGTCACCTCGAATATCGAAAACATCAAAGATCTGGGCATTGATGTCGAGATTGATGATTTCGGCACCGGCCACACCTCCATCATCAGTCTTCTGAAGATCAAACCAAAGCGGCTGAAAATTGACCGCCAGCTGGTCATGCCCATCCTCAACTCCAGCCGGGAGCGGGCTTTGGTCCGCTCCATTATCGAAATTGCCCGCTCGCTTGGGGTTGGCACCATTGCGGAAGGCGTTGAAACACAGGCCCATGCTGACATCCTGCGTGATCTTGGCTGTGACCTGTTGCAGGGTTTCGCCTTTGCCCATCCGCTGTCAGCCCAGGATTTTGCCGCCTTCGCGCTCCAGAAAAACCAGCGTCAGGCCTCCTGATCGCGGTGTGACCCTACAGCAGCGCGTGATCGGCAATCGCTGAACATTGTTCAATTGGGGTTCAATTGGACATGAAACTGTTTTCGATTTGAGAAATTATGCAGTAAGAGTGACATTCCATACCACAGGGGAAAAACCCCACCTTTTGATCTGGTTTTAATCTATGTCGCATAACAGTTTCGGCCATCTTTTCCGCGTGACAACCTGGGGCGAAAGCCACGGTCCAGCCTTGGGCGCTGTCGTCGACGGCTGCCCGTCCGGCTTGAGATTCACCCTTGAAGACCTTCAGGTCTGGCTGGACAAACGCAAACCCGGTCAATCGCGCTTTGTTACCCAGCGGCGTGAGGATGATCTGGTCAAGGTTCTGTCCGGTGTCATGCCACAGGACGATGGCAGCCTGATCACCACCGGCACGCCGATTTCGCTGATGATTGACAACACCGATCAGCGCTCAAAGGATTATGGCGAAATTGCCAGACAATATCGCCCCGGCCATGCCGATTACACCTATGATGTCAAATATGGTATTCGGGATTATCGCGGCGGCGGACGCTCATCCGCACGTGAAACCGCAGCCCGCGTGGCCGCCGGCGGCATTGCTCGGCTGGTGCTGCCCGGTGTGACCATTCGTGGCGCGTTGGTGCAGATTGGCAAGCACAAGATCAACCGCGACAATTGGGATTGGGAACAGGTGGGGCAAAACCCGTTTTTTGCACCCGATGCCGCCATTGTTCCGATCTGGGAAGAGTATCTGGATGGGATTCGCAAGGCTGGTTCTTCTGTCGGCGCGGTGATTGAGGTGGTGGCTGAGGGCGTTCCCGCGGGCCTTGGTGCTCCCATCTATGGCAAGCTTGATCAGGATATTGCCGCGTTGCTGATGTCGATCAATGCCGTCAAGGGCGTGGAAATCGGCAATGGCTTTGGTGCCGCCGAAATCACCGGCGAAGAAAACGCCGATCAGATGCGCATGGGCAATGATGGCAAGCCACTGTTTTTATCCAACCACGCGGGCGGCGTGCTGGGCGGCATTTCCACCGGCGAGCCGATTGTTGCGCGCTTTGCCATCAAGCCAACCTCGTCGATCCTCACCGAGCGCCAATCCATTGATGCCAATGGCCAAAACGTTGATGTCCGCACCAAGGGCCGCCATGACCCTTGCGTGGGGATACGCGCCGTGCCTGTTGGTGAGGCCATGATTGCCTGCACGCTGGCTGACCATTACTTGCGAGACCGCGGCCAGACCGGGCGTTTAAAATAATCCGCCCGCCATCAAACGCTTGCGATTCACGTTGTCAAAAGATGAGATTTTTCCATGAGCTATGAACAAAAACGTGTCGTCGATGCCATCCGCGCCTTTGAAGCGGGTGAAATCGTGGTGGTGATGGATGATGACAACCGCGAAAATGAAGGCGACCTGATTGTCTCGGCCGTTCATTGCACACCGGAAAAAATGGCTTTCATCGTGCGCCACACCTCCGGCATTGTCTGCGCGCCCATGCCAAAGGAAGAGGCCAAGCGCCTCAACCTGTCAGCCATGGTGGCCGAAAACGACAGCGCCCATACCACGGCTTTCACCGTCAGCGTTGACTTCAAACACGGCACCTCAACCGGCATTTCCGCCGATGACCGCACATTGACGGTGCGCAATCTGGCCAATCCCAATGTCGGCGCTGCCGATTTTGTCCGGCCCGGTCATATTTTTCCGCTGATTTCCCGCGAGGGCGGGGTATTGATGCGCTCTGGCCACACGGAAGCTGCGGTTGATCTGTGCCGCTTGGCCAATCTTCCGCCGATTGGTGTCATTTCAGAGCTGGTCAACGACGATGGCACCGTGATGCGTGGTCCGCAAGTGTCGGCTTTCGCGCAAACCCACGGCTTGAAGCAGGTGTCGGTTGCCGATCTGATTGCCTATCGTCAGCGCAAGGAAACGCTGATTGAGCTTGAGGCAAGTTTTCCGGTTGAAACACCCTATGGCAAGGCCATGGCCCATGCCTATTCCCTGCCTTGGGATCCGATGCAGCATCTGGCCGTGGTGTTTGGGGATATTCGGGATGGCGACGATATTCCGGTGCGATTGCATCTGGAAAATGTGGCTGCTGATGTTTTTGGTGCCACCTGCCAGATTGATGGGATCATGAAACGGATTGCTGACAAAGGCCGGGGCGTGATTGTCTATTTGCGCGAAGGCTCGGTGGGCGTTGGCGCATCCACCACCGCACGCGCAGGAAAGCATGACCGCGAGGTCCATAAAGAGGCACAGAGCCGAGATAGCGAGTGGCTGGAAATTGGCCTTGGCGCGCAGATCCTCAAAGACCTCGGCGTGACCTCCATCCGGCTGATCGCCTCGCGCGAGCGCCATTATGTCGGCCTGGAAGGGTTTGGCATTCAGATTACCGCCACCGAAATTGCCTGAAACAACAGAAGACTGCTGGAATCTGTGTGTTTCCAACAATTGCAGGTGACGTCAGTGTTGAGGGCTTGATAGAGGTGGGACTCTGGTTTTCTGGAGTCTCCCTATGTCGCTCAAGCTTTATCTCGCCGGTCCCGAAGTGTTTTTGCCCAATGCCCGCGCGGTGCTGGATGCCAAGGCGACGATCACCCGCGCCTACGGATTTGAGCCGATTTGTCCGGGCGATATTTCCATTGAGCCAGCCCCCACCCTGCATGAATTTGGCCTGAAAATCAGCGCCGTGGATGAGGGCATGATGAATGCCGCCGATGGGGTGATTGCCAATCTGACGCCCTTTCGCGGCATTGCAGCGGATCCCGGCACGGCTTTTGAACTGGGCTATATGTGTGCTCAGGGCAAGCTGGTCGCCGCTTATACCAATATCGCCAGCAATCATTTTGACCGCACCGCCGAATTCTATCAGGGCAACGTCCATGAAGCCGCAGATGGCCGCAAGCGTGGGCCAGATGGCCTGTCGCTGGAAAATTTTGACATGATCGAAAACCTGATGCTGCATGGCGGTGTGGAGCGGCGGGGCGGACCCATTGCCATACATGCCGCCGCACCGGATGCGCTGTACACCGATCTCACCGCCTTTGAGCAATGCCTGAAAGCACTGCGCGAGCAGATCGATACAACAACGGGTCCATAAAACGGCTCGAATTTCACTTTTTGCCCCGCAATACAATCGCTGATGGAACTTGAAATTGACAGATCACTATTTCAATCAACCCCCGATTTCCATGCGCTTATAACAATATTTCGAAGTAGAAAATCAATATATACTATATCTAGGCCCCTTCCGCTGTCAGGCCACCATCACTCGGACAAGAATCAAAAGACGCAAGCCTGGCGCAAGCTTCAAAAGTTAATAAAGCTTTAACGAAGCCAACAGAAAGAGGGCCTGCGATGAGGATCGACAGCAGCCTGAGCAATTCACAGTATCAAAGCCGCTACATTCAAGGCATGACCCGTGCTGAAGATGTTGTTGCTGAGCCCGTTGCTGCACCCCGTTCACGTGGCGCAGGTGGCAATTCCACGAGTGCCTTTCTTTCGGCATCTCTGGCGAATGCCCTATGGAGTCTGGATTCCTCAAAAAAGGATAGCGCTGCAAAAACAGGTTCGCAAACATCGGTCGCTTTGGCTGAAGATGCCCTTTCCAACTCGTCAACCCAGCGGGTTGAGGCGCGATACATGGAATATATGGATTCAGACGAGGAATAGTCCCTTTTTCAATGGGGCTATGGGAAAAAGGGACATGTGGCGGCATGTCCCTTTTTGCGTTTCAGAATCAATTCTCACCATGAAGTGGTTGTATCACGCCACCCGATACCGATATTCTGTGTTTGATACACGATGACATGGGGCGACGATGTACGGTATTGGCGAGCTTTCAAAACGAACCGGCGTGAAGGTTCCCACCATTCGCTATTACGAACAGATGGGATTGATGCCTGCTGCGGAGCGCTCGGAAGGCAATCAGCGGCGCTACAGCCGCGAACAACTGGAGCGACTGAGCTTCATTCGACATGCCCGCGATCTGGGCTTTACCATTGAAGCGATCCGGGATTTGATTGGCTTGAGCGGCCATCCTGATGAGCCTTGCACCACAGCCGATCTGATTGCCCAGGACCATTTGCAGGACGTCCGGCGTAAAATCGCCCAGTTGAAAAAGCTGGAAAGCGAGCTGGAGCGCATTGTTTCCAATTGCGCCGCCCATACGGTTGAGCAATGCTACGTCTTGCGCTCGCTCTCGGACCATGCACTGTGCGATCACGACCACCAGTAGGACCATGCCATGCCCATCATTCGCCCCGAAGATGCCAAATATGAGCAAGAGACCGGCGAAGGCATCAACGCTGAACTTGGCCCTTACGAAGCTCGCCTTCTCTCCGACGCAGGCGGTTTGACGCAATTCGGAGCCTTTGTCGAAACCCTTCCTCCCGGCTCCCGTTCATCCCACAAGCATTGGCATGAGCAGGAAGATGAGTTTATCTACATGCTCTCTGGTATCGCCACCCTGCACGAGGGCGACACCATCACCGACATGCACCCCGGCGACGCCGCCACATTCAAGGCAGGCGTGGCCCTTGGCCACTGCCTTGAGAACCGTTCAACACAGGACTGTACCTATCTGGTTGTCGGCACCCGATCCCCCAATGACGTGGTGCATTACGCCGACAAGGACATGCTGCTGACCAAGGTGAATTTTGAAAAGATCAGGACGGATAAGGCGGGGAAACAGAATTGACCTGAGTCAATAAACCGAGCAGCACTGATGCGCTGCATTTGCATCTACCTCGATTTTGTTATGCTCTCCAAGCGCATATTATTTATATCATCTATATCTGCCGTGCCTGCACAAGCCCGATAAACTCCGAAACCTTCATCAGAGAACTCCTCTGCGAGACCTGATAGGTACCATGCACCCTTTCAGGTAAAACAAGCTGTAGTTTTGATCGCTTCATTTCATCCGTCTGAGCCACGGAGATTCCTGGCTCAAGTGTCAGAAGGTGCTTTTCTTCAATTCTATCTGCCTCGCTCAACACCTGTCGCCAGCGATCCTTACAGCTTGTTTTAGCGCCAAGCATTGTAAGCTTCGAAACAGGCCAGGCCGGATTATGATAAGCAGCCTCATCAGGAAACAGAAAATCCGGCCCATTTCGTTTTTCAGTCGTCGCTTCCCGTCTGTAAAGGATACCGTGACATTTCAAAAGCGCCTCGATATGATTTCCAAGTGCCCAGCCTGCCCGTGATTTCCGCCGATTTTGAACGCTAAGGGAAAATTTAACGAAATCATCGACATCAGCCTTACCATCCGTGACGAAACCTTTATGAAGCCGGTCAGCCACGATATGACGCTCAAGCGTCATAAAAAGCCTTTCTTCCAGGTCCATCCATTCAAGAAGCGCCAGATCAGGATCCGCGTTTGCATCAACATCCTGAGCGAGCTGCCGCGTAAAATCAGAAAATTCCTTTGTTCCAGGAAATTTTGATCCGAACCTGGCAACGATCTTGTCAAGGAACTGATCTTCTGTGGCGATGACTTCGACATTGATCAACTCCAGGATATAACGGCTGACCAGATCGAGATTACGCCCGCCATATTGACGGTAATCACGCTGCGATATGACATTGTCTGCCGTGAGACCAAGACCAAACAACCATAGAAGCTGCTGCTCTATTGAGGTTCCATGCGCGCAGAAGAGTGCAACCAGTGATCCACCGCGGGGCATACACAGAAACAGTGTGTCGCCTGATTTGGCTCGATAAACGACCTCTTCGGAAGCAGCCGGATAATAAAGCCGATATTCCGGTTCACGATGCGCCTTTCCCTTACGACTGTCATACCATGTGCCGGTCATCGAAAGACTGACAGGTGGCTCCTCGTCGCTGAGCCAGACATACGTGACATCAATCTTCGTTTTCTCAGAAGGAGACCCGAGAAAGGCGCGAAAGTCACTAATGCCCTGAAGCTCATGCCCACGCGATACTTTAGGGTCGATCTCCGTTCCTTTCAGCGTCTTTGCACCAACGCCGACAAAGTAATCTGACAGGCCTCCCTGCTTCATAAAACCTCCGAACGGATTTGCAAGCTGCCATGACCGGACCTGATCCAGGTTATCGTCCGCTCGATGGTTTCATCAAACCCAAGCTGTCCAGGCCCGCGAAAAGAACACTCCCAAATTGTCAGCTGACGCCAGCTCTGCTCAGACAGCTGTGCCATAACCTGCGTATCACGTGTGCGATTACGGTCGATCTTTGCCAGCCAGAATTCGGTTCTTGTGCCCGGCAGACGGAAAAGAGAACAGTCATGGCCATGCCAGAAGCAACCGTGCACAAAGATAGCGGCGCGATACCTGGGCAGCAACACATCGGGACAACCAGGCACATCCCGGGCATGAAGCCGAAAGCGGAAGCCTCGGCGATGCAACGCCTTCCGAATGGCAAGTTCGGGCTTTGTGTTTGCACCCCGGATCCCGGACATCATCCGACTTCGCGTCTGCTGGTCTACAATATCAGGCAACGTCTTTAATGTCCTGCGCAGCCATCACCATTGCATTAGCCCGGTTCTCAAGAATAAAGGGAAGCATTTGTCCTGCGATTGAATGAACCACAGGCGCGACAACAGCGTTTCCAAACTGACGATAGGCCTGAGTATCGGAAACCACGATCTCAAACGGCTTGCTGCCAGGCTTTTCAAACCCCATAAGACGGGCGCATTCACGCGGTGTCAGACGGCGTGGATTTCTGTCCGTCTGCCGGATCAGAATTTCCGAACCATCCTTGTGATAGCGGGCCGACAGAGTACGGGCTACATCTTGCGGACCGAAAAGGCCGAATCCGAAGCCGTTGCCAGCAAGACGATGCTTTTCGGCATAATTCTGGAGATAGGTCCAGAGATGATCCGAGAGCGTGTAGCGGTCCATAACTTTGCCCTCATGGCCGGTCGTAAAGCGCTCATCGGCAGCTTCGCTGCCATCCTCCGGGTGAAGAACAGAGCGAAGGCAAGGATTATTTTCAAGAGGGGGCAGAATCATCGAATCAAAATCGAATTCATTTTCATCGCGGAAACCGACGATAAAAATCCGCTCACGATGCTGGGGGACCCAGGCGCGTGCATCGATAATGCGCAGATGAACGTTATACCCCAGATCTTCACGCAGGGTCCGCATTATGATCTCAAACGTACGGCCCTTGTCATGGCTTTTCAGGTTTTTGACGTTCTCCAGCAAAAAGGCCTTCGGCCGGTGATGTTGTATGATGCGGGCGACATCGAAGAAAAGCGTACCCTGCACATCGCATTGGAAACCATGAGGGCGGTTTAGCGAGTTTTTCTTGGAAACACCTGCAAGCGAAAATGGCTGACAAGGAAAGCCCGCCAGCAATACATCATGAGCCGGAATATCGGAAGCAGGAATGGCCGTAATGTCACCGGCCAGTTCATGATCAATCTCATAATTTGCGCGATATGTTTTCTGGGAGAAGACGTCCCACTCTGACGTAAACACACACCTTCCACCAAGCGGCTCAAATGCACGCCTGAAGCCACCAATGCCTGCAAACAGATCAATGAAAGAAAACATTTCTGCACCAGCCAGCCCCTTTTCGGCGGCCTTTTTACGCAATAGCTCCATAACAGGCTTGCGGGCAGGGATGTTTCCACGTTCCCAACCGTCAACAGTTCGCTCATCGAGCCCCATCTCGCTGGCAACATCCTGAATGGAGAGGCCTGCCTGCTGTCTGAGTTCGGAAAACGGCGTCATGGGAGTCCTTTCAGCGTGAATCGCTGCAATGCTTATAACATAGTGCTACGGCACAATACGGGAGCAAAAAAATACCACCAATGAAATCCAAAGAAATCTCAACTCAGGAGACAGAGCAGGATGAAATCAAATCACACCGAAATCCACCCCTCCCCATAGACCACATGCTCCACACCCGTGAACCGTGCCAGCCGCTGCAATTCGGCATCCAGCTTTTCCAGCCGCCCGCTGGAGGCTTTTACGCCTTTTTCCAGCCATAAGCGCTTCACGTCCAGCGTGCCCGCTTTGCGGTTGGCTTTCATGTCGATGCGGCCAATCAGCCTATCGCCTTCCAGTAGCGGAAAGACATAATAGCCGTAGTCCCGCTTGGCTTCCGGCACAAACACCTCGATGCGATAGAAAAAACCAAACAGCCGCTCCGCCCGCGCCCGGTCGCGGATCAGCGGATCAAACGGGCTGAGAACCCGCACCCGCGCTGGTGGCGCGGGTGCGCTCATGAGTGTGGAAAGATGTTCGGCGAGCGCGAAAGAGGGTCTTGGCTTGCCACCGTCCGAGGGGCTGATCATCACCTCTTCCAACTCATCGCGGTGAGCCTCCACCCATTGCTTGGCCTCTTGCGGACTGACCAAATGCCAGAATGCGGCGATTTCGCCAGAGGTGGCAAAGCCCAGCCGCGTCAATGCCGCGCGGCAGGCCCAGTCCAGAAAGGCATCAAAGCTGACATTTGCCGCAAAATATTCAGGAGGGATGCATTTTTCGCTGACATCATAGATTTTCTGAAAATTCTCCCGCCCCGCAATCGTCAATTTGCCGGTGCGCCAGAGAAATTCCAGCGCGGTTTTGGACGGATGCCAGTTCCACCAGCCGCCGGATTTATGGTCGCCCTCTTTCAACTCCCGCGATAACGCCGGGCCGCCCTCGACAATCCGCCGATAGGTGTCATCAAAAGCGCTCTCAAAGCCCGGCTCGCGCCATTTGCGCCAGCGCTCCAGAATGCGGCTTTCTTCACGGGCAAAGCGATGTTTCCAATAGGGAAAAAAGGCCACGGGCAGAATCGAGGCATCGTGGGTCCAATGCTCAAACAGCAGCCGGTCCTGCTCCAGCAACGCCGTCAAATCCTCCCGCCGATAGGTCTGATTGCGCGAAAACAAAATCTGGTGATGCGCACGCTCGACCGTGCCAATGCTATCCACTTGCACAAAGCCGAGATCATCGATCAGCGCCAAAAGCCCTTGCCGTGACAGCGCCTTGCCCGGCGGGTTGCTCAACCCCTGCCGCTCCAGAAAAATCCGCCTTGCCGTTGGGTTGTCGATCACCTGAGCCATAGCGCGACGATAAGCAATGTTCACTCTTTGTTCAAGAGAAAAATTCAACCCTCTGGCGCATTTGGCCAAAGGGTTGAAAGGTCTTTACCTGCGCTCATCGACCGCCTTTGCGATCACGCACAGCAGCTCAAACATCATGGTGGCACCAGCAATGGCGGTCATACCACCAACATCAAAGGGAGGGGCGACTTCCACCACATCGGCACCGACAATATTGACACCATCCAGCAGCCGCACCATCGCCTGCGCCTCGCGGGTGAGAAACCCGCCGATTTCCGGCGTGCCAGTTCCGGGAGCCATGGAGGGATCGATGCTGTCAATGTCAAAGCTGACATAGGTTGCACCATCGCCCGCAATGGCGCGGGCTTCCGCCATCACATCGTCTGGGCCACGGCGGGTAAACTCTTCCATATAAATGATGCGAATGCCCTGTTCTTTGGCCCAGTCATGCTCATCGGCGCTATAGAGCGAGCTGCGAATGCCGATCTGCACCGTGCGCTTCGGGTCCAGCAGGCCTTCTTCAATGGCGCGACGGAACGGGGTGCCGTGGGTATAACGCTGACCGCCAAAATAGCTGTCATTGGTATCGGAATGGGCATCGAAATGAATGAGACCCACGGGCCGCGACTTTGCCACCGCCCGCAGCACCGGCAGGGTGGTCAGATGATCGCCGCCGCCGATCAGGGGAATGGCACCAGCCTCCAGAATGGCAGCAATGCCCTCTTCCATTTGGCGAAGCGCCAGCATCAAATCAATCGGATTAACGGTGAGATCACCGACATCAGCGACATTGGCCAGACGATACGGCTCGATTTTCGAGACATGATGCACGCGGCGCATCAGGCTGGATTGATTGCGCAATTCGCGCGGACCATGGCGGGCACCGGCGCGATTGGTGGTGCCGCCATCCCATGGAATACCGACAAGAGCAATATCCAGCCCGTGCGCTGAGGTGACAAGCGGCAGGCGCATGAACGTGGCAGGACCGGCAAAACGAGGAATGATGCCAGCATCAACGGGTTGATGAAAATCTGAGGTCAAAATTCGGCTCCTTGGGAGGGACGGAAACGCCATAGTGCATCGATCCAAACGAAAGATTCATCTGTGTTTGGATCGATGCCATAGGAGCAAAGGATGCGGCATCTGTAAACCTCAAAACATGGTACTTCCCTTTATGCCCGCGCCCGGTATAGAACCCTCTTGCAACACAATAAGGATATTTGCATCGTGCAAATCGACTTTGAACAGGCCGGAGTGGTTTTTGATGGCCGCCTGGCGCTGGAACCATTGACCCTGTCGCTCACCGAACGCCGCATTGGCGTGATTGGCCTGAATGGGTCTGGGAAATCCACATTTGCAAGACTTATCAATGGCCTGACTAAGCCAACCGAAGGCCGTGTGACGCTGGATGGACTGGACACGGTCAAAGACGCCAAAGCCGTGCTGTCGCTCACCGGCTTCATCTTTCAAAACCCGGCAAACCAGATCATCCTGCCGCTGGTGGGGGATGATATTGCCATGGGGCCAAAGGCCCGCGGCCTCAAAGGGGCAGCCCTTGAGGCGGCAATTGCCCCTGTCGTGGAACGACTGGGCATTGCCCCCCTGCTTGCGCGACGCCCCCATGAACTCTCGGGCGGAGAGCTGCAACTGGCGGCCCTTGCCGCTGTGCTGGTGACAAAGCCGAAACTGGTGATTTTTGACGAGCCAACCAATCAGCTGGACCTGCGAAACCACGCGCGGGTGGTCCGCACCATTCACACGCTGGATGAGCAAGCGCTGGTGATCAGCCATGACCTGGAGCTTGTTGCCAGTTTTGATCGGGTTCTGGTGTTTGATCAGGCCCGATTGGTGTTTGATGGCGACGCCGGTGAGGCAACCGCCTTTTATCAGGATCTGGCAATATGCTGACAAGCCTGTATATCGACGGCAACACCCTCTTTCACCGACTGTCAGCCACGGCAAAACTGGCCTTGCTGCTGGCGGTGGGCATTGTGCTGGCGTTTACGCCCTTGGTGCAGGTGCAGGCTTTGGCGGCGCTGGTGTGTGGCTTGATCTATCTGCGCCTTGGCCTTGGCATGAAAAAGTCCTTTAAGCGCCTTCGCCCGGTTCTGATCACCATTCTTCTGTTTGCCATCATCAATGCCATTGTGCTTACGCCATTTGCGGCGCTCGTCAGCAGCCTTCGGCTTGTCGCTGTGGTTTTTCTGGCCGCCACCATCACCGCCACCACCAGCATCAACGCCTTCATGGAAGCGCTGACAGCTCTTCTTGCGCCGCTGGAGCGGCTTGGCCTGCTAAAGGCGGCAGATGTCAGCCTCGCGCTGGGGCTTGTGCTGCGGTTTGTGCCCGATATTGCCCATCGCTATCAGGCCCTGAAAGATGCCCATCTGGCGCGGGGATTGCCGGTGCGGCCGCTGAAAATGATCGGCCCGCTGATCATTCTTACCCTGAAGGAAGCAGATTCTATCGCCGACGCTATTGACGCGCGCGACATTCGCAGTCAGTAAATTGAAATAATCTATAAACTGAAAAACTATCAATTGCTGACGGGAGCTGCCTTATGAACACCAGAGACCTCGTTCTCATCGCCTTGTTTACCGCCATCATCATTGTGCTGGGGCTGATCCCGCCGGTGACGCTGGGCTTCATTCCGGTGCCTATCACGGCGCAATCCATGGGCGTCATGCTGGCGGGCTGCATTCTGGGTGCAAAACGCGGCGCGCTGTCCTACGCGCTGCTGGTGGTGCTGGTGGCCATGGGCCTGCCGGTTCTGGCAGGCGGCAATGGCGGGCTGCATGTGCTGATGGGCGTCACCGGCGGCTATATTTACGGCTGGATTTTTGGCAGCTTTGTCACTGGCCTGCTGGCAGAAAAACTGGTCAAACCGGGCCAATCGGCCCTGCACCAGAGCGTGGGCTTTTTTCTCGCCAGCATTGTTGGCGGCATTGGCGTGGTCTATGCCATCGGAATGCCATGGGTAACCATGGTGACAGGAACCCCGTTTGACAAGGTTCTGATCGGCTCACTCGCCTTTATCCCCGGCGATCTGATCAAGGCCGCCATCGCCACGCTTGCCGCCCGCGCCGTTATGGTCGGCTATCCGCTGTTGCCAAAGCGGGCTTGAACAGGCTCAAGGCAAATATTGATAAAGCCAGTCACGCAAGACCTCCGGCAGGGCCACTGGCTCTGCCGTTTCAGGGTTCACGGCTGTCCAGATGATTTCAAGGTCAGCGGCGCGGGTTCTGTTGCAATCAACGGCAATGGCAAAGCCCGCTGACTTGCCGCCGATTTTATCGACGCTGACGGTGAAACGCACAAGGTCGCCGGGCTTGAGGGCGTCATACAGACGACATTCGAATTTTGTGGGGCGAAAATCCGGCTCGACCTCCATCTGCGGCCGCGCCTGCCAAAAATGCGCCAACGCCTCTTCCGAAAGAGCCAGAAGGGCGCTGTTGTTGATGCGCCCTGTCATGCCTGCATCGCGCAGGCCAACAACTGTGTCCATGACATCATTGCGCTCTTTTTTGGCCATATCAGCTCCCCCTTGCCTGTCAGTCGACTATGAAGACCAAAAGCATACACTGCAAGGCTGGACCACGGCCCCTTGCAGAGATAAAACCCACCATGACAGACCATGGCACAAGGATCTCCCATGACCACACGGCTCTATGAAAATCCACTGTTTCTGGAACACAACACGCCAAAAGGTCATCCTGAGCGGGCCGACCGCCTGCGCTCGCTCAACATTGCGCTGGAGCATCCGAACTTTGCCGCCCTTGAGCGCAGGCAGGCCCCGCAGGCCAATGAAGATGTGGTGATGCTGGCCCACCCGGAAGAGCATTTTATCGCCGTCATGCGGCAAATCCCGGAAGAGGAAGACCAGATCAACCAGTTGGAGGCCGATACTTACGCCTCGCAAAAGAGCCTGCAATGTGCGCTGACAGCCATTGGCGGGGCCATGGCCGGTGTGGATGATGTGATGACCGGCAAGGCCGACAATGTGTTTGTGGCAGGCCGCCCACCCGGCCACCATGCCGAAAAAAGCAAGGCCATGGGCTTTTGCCTGTTTAACACGGTGGCCATTGCCGCCCGCTATGCGCAAACTGTGCATGGTGTTGAGCGCGTGGCGATTGTCGATTGGGATGTGCACCATGGCAATGGCACACAGGATATTTTCTGGGATGATCCTTCGGTGCTGTTCTGTTCCACCCACCAGATGCCGCTCTATCCATGGACCGGCAAAAAAGACGAGACGGGTGCGCACAACACCATTGTCAATGCGCCGCTGTCTGAAAATTCCGGCTCCGATCATTTCCGCGAGGCGTTCAAATCACGCATATTGACCGCCTTGAATGATTTTTCGCCAGACCTGATCCTGATTTCGGCAGGCTTTGATGCCCATCACCGCGACCCCTTGGCGCAGATCAATCTGGTGGGCGAGGATTTTGACTGGGCAACCGGCCGATTGATGGAAGTGGCCGACCGTTTTGCCAAAAACCGGGTCGTCAGCCTGCTGGAAGGCGGCTATGATCTGGAAGGACTGGCCGAATCGGCTGGCCTGCATATTTCGAGATTGATGAAGGGTTGAGTATGACTGAGACCGCCGCACCTGATCTGGCCGCCTATTCCTTTGAAAAAGCCGTCTCTGAGCTGGAAACAATCGTGGCGCGGCTGGAGCGGGGCGATGTGGCGCTGGATGAATCCATTGCCATCTATGAGCGCGGCGAGCTTTTGAAAAAGCATTGCGAAACCCTGCTGTCGGCTGCCGAAAACCGTATTGAAAAAATCCGGCTGGACCGGGCGGGCAAACCCAACGGGGTGGAGCCGCTGGATGGCGCATAAGACTGCCCCTGGAAAGACGCAGGCGTTTATCCCTTTTCCGATGGGAGTTTAGCGCCTATATAACGTCAAGTGCAGGCAACAGAATACTGCCTCACAACCGCCCAACACATCTGCTTTGGCTTGGCAATCGCCCATACCAGACCAGAATAGTCTGGCGAAATGACACACAAAAGAGGCCGGAGCCCGTGACATCCAAGCCGAATACGCCGCTGCTCGATCAAGTGAACCTGCCGTCTGATCTGCGTTTGATCGATGACAAGGATCTTCCCCAGTTCGCCCGTGAATTGCGCGACGAAATGATTGATGCCGTCTCGGTCACAGGTGGCCATCTGGGTGCGGGCCTTGGCGTGGTGGAACTGACCATTGCCATCCACAAGGTCTTTAACACCCCTGAGGATCGGTTGATCTTCGATGTTGGACACCAATGCTATCCGCATAAAATCATCACCGGACGGCGTGATCGCATTCGCACGCTACGACAGGAAGGCGGCCTCTCCGGCTTCACCAAGCGGGCCGAGAGCGAATATGATCCGTTTGGGGCAGCCCATTCGTCCACGTCAATTTCGGCGGGCCTTGGCATGGCGGTGGCGGCAGAGCTTGGCAAGACCGAGCGCAATGTCATTGCCGTGATTGGCGATGGTGCCATGTCGGCGGGCATGGCCTTTGAAGCGCTCAACAATGCAGGCGCACTGGATGCGCGGCTGATTGTGATTCTCAACGACAACGACATGTCGATTGCGCCGCCCACAGGCGCGATGAGCGCCTATCTGGCCCGTCTTGCCTCTGGCCGCACCTATATGGGGATGCGCGAGATTGGCAAGAAGCTGACGGCATACCTTGGCAAGAACATTGACCGCGCCATTACCCGCGCGGTGGAGCACGCGCGCGGCTATGTGACCGGCGGCACGATGTTTGAAGAGATGGGCTTTTACCACATTGGCCCGATTGACGGCCATTCGTTTGACCATCTTTTGCCGGTGCTGCGCAATGTGCGCGACAATAGCAAAGGCCCGGTGCTGATCCATGTGGTGACGCAAAAGGGCAAGGGTTACGCCCCCGCCGAAGCGGCTGCCGACAAATATCACGGCGTCAACACATTCGATGTGATCACCGGCGCGCAAGCCAAAGCCAAGCCCAACGCGCCAAGCTATACCGCCGTGTTTGCCGATGCGCTGGTGGAAGAGGCCCGCCATGACGACAAGATCGTCGGCATCACCGCCGCTATGCCGTCGGGCACCGGGCTGGACAAGCTGCATGAGCTGTTTCCAGAGCGAACCTTTGATGTGGGCATTGCAGAGCAGCACGCCGTCACCTTTGCGGCGGGGCTTGCCTCTGAGGGTTATAAGCCGTTTTGCGCACTCTACTCCACCTTCTTGCAGCGCGGCTATGATCAGGTGGTGCATGATGTGGCCATTCAGGGCCTGCCGGTGCGCTTTCCGATTGATCGCGCAGGCTTTGTTGGTGCAGACGGCCCAACCCATGCAGGCTCGTTTGATGTTGGCTTTCTGGCCAGCCTGCCCGGCTTTGTGGTGATGGCCGCCGCCGATGAGGCCGAACTGAAGCACATGGTGCGCACCGCCGCCGCCTATGATGACGGCCCGATCTCATTCCGCTATCCGCGTGGCGAGGGCGTGGGCGTCTCGATGCCAGAACGCGGCGAGATTTTGCCGATCGGCAAGGGCCGGGTGATGAAGGAAGGCACCAAGGTTGCCCTTCTCTCTTTCGGTACCCGCCTGGCGGAGTGTCTGCTGGCTGCGGAAGATCTGGATGCCGCTGGCCTGTCCACCACCGTTGCCGATGCGCGTTTTGCCAAGCCGCTGGATGTGGACCTGATCCGCCAGCTTGCCCGCCATCATGAAGTGCTGGTGACGGTGGAAGAAGGTGCGATTGGCGGCTTTGGCGCGCAGGTTCTGCATCTGCTTGCCAACGAGGGCCTGCTGGATCATGGCCTGAAAATTCGAAGCCTTGCCCTGCCCGACGCATGGGTTGATCAGGCCAAGCCGGACGTGATGTATCAACAGGCCGGACTGGATGCCAAAGGCATTGTCGAGACTGTGTTCAAAGCCCTTGGGCAAAAGCAGATTGGTCTTGGGGTTGTGGGATAAAAGGGCTGATCGGCACATCTGTATGCGATGGCCAATCACGCACAACGCAAAGGTTTTCACTCGCGGCTTCCCCCTCTGGCTTGCCAGCGGGGGAAGCGGCAGATAAAAACCTGTGCGCGTGTACTTTGTTCAGGCTCAAAATTCCGACCATTCCTGCTGCACCGGCACCGCCGTTGCGGCACTTTTGCTGGCAAGTCTGGCTGGTGCGCGCGCGGGTTCAGCCGTCCGGCGTTGGGCATTATCAGTTGTCGCAAACCGGGCTGCCGGCGCAGATGGGCGGGACATTGCTGATGTGTTACCAAGATTGAACTGGCGCAACAGCGCCATCAAACCATCGGCCTCTGCTGCCAATGTGTGGCTTGCGGCCGTCTGCTGTTCGACCATGGCAGCATTTTGCTGGGTGCCATTGTCCATGGCGGTGACGGCGGTGTTGATTTCCGACAGGCCGGTCGATTGCTCACGGCTGGCGGTGACAATGGCCGCTATGTTTTCGCTGATCTGTTGAACCGCGACAACGATCTGTTCAAGCTCACGCCCGGTTTCGCCCACCAGCGACACGCCGGTGCCAACGTGGCCGCTGGAGACACTGATCAGCACCTTGATTTCCTTGGCGGCATTGGCGGAGCGCTCAGCCAGCGCCCGCACTTCCTGCGCCACAACGGCAAAACCTTTGCCTGCCTCACCAGCACGGGCGGCTTCCACGCCTGCGTTCAGCGCCAGGAGATTGGTCTGGAAGGCAATGTCTTCAATCACCCCGATAATATTGCCAATCTCGCCAGAGGATTTTTCAATCTCGGTCATGGCGGCCACCGCATTGCGCACCACGGCACCGGAGCGCTCGGCACCCGTGCGGGTCGAGGCCACCAGTTGTCCGACATCTTCGGCGCGGCGGGCGCTGTCTTTTACCGTGCGGGTGACTTGCTCAAGAGCTGCTGCCGTTTCTTCCACCGAGGCGGCCTGCTGCTCGGTGCGCTTGGCCAGATCATCGGCAGAGGCGCGGATTTCTGCGGCACCGGCATTGATCGCGTGGGCATTGGTCCCCACGGTTTGCAAGGCTGCCTGCAATTTCTCCAGAGAATCGTTGAAATTGAGCCGCAGCTTGTCGAGGCGCTCAACAAATGGCTTGGTCAAGCGATGGGCAACATTGCCATTGGCCAGAGCCGAGAGGCCTTCCGCCAGTTCGCCCACCGCAAAGGCAATTTCATCGGCTTCGCGCTGCTTTGCGGCCTGCGCGGCCTGCTGTTCGGCCTCGGCGCGAAGGCGCAGAGCTTCCGTTTCCCCCGTCAGGCGCTGCTTTTCAATGGCAGCCTCCTTGAACACCAGAACCGCCTTGGCCATGCGGCCCACTTCGTCGGCGCGATCAACCGCTGGAACATCCACACCGTGGTCGCCTTCGGCAAGCCGGGTCATCGCGCTGGTCATGCCGGTGATGGGGGTCACAATCGAGCGGGCCAGAAGCCAGATCAGCAACACCGCCATGCCACCCGCAACGACGCTGCCGCCAAACAAGGCCAATTGCAGATTGTCATGGGCACCCGTCTGAATGCTGCGTTGCTGCTCAGTCAGATCAGCCAGCATGGCCTTGACCTTGCCACCCGCTTCACGAAAGGCATCCAGCTCGCTGCCCTGCGGGCTGCTCTTGAGCTGCAACACCTCATTGATCGGCTTGCCAGCCTTGGCAGCCTCAAGCTGGGGCATAACCAACTTGTTGTGAAAATTATCCGCCGCCAGCTTCACCTCACCCAGAAGTTTTAAAACCGCCGGATGGTCCTGAGCAGCAAGGCTTGCCTGATCAATGGCCTTGACCATTTTCTCACGATTGTCGAACACTGCCTTATAGGTGCTGTCCGAGCGGAACAGCAGATAGCCGCGATGATTGACCGCCTCTTCCAGCATGGATTCAAGCGCAACCCCCAGTGAAGCAGTCATCTGCTCAGCGTGGGCGTGCTCATCCAGTGCCGCCTTGGCGGCCATGCCCTGCATGAAAACCACACCAGAGGCCACGAAACACCCGGCCATGATTGCAATGAATGTCAAATATAGCTTTTTGCTGAGCGATAAATCCTGAAAAGACATTAAGGCGGCCTTCTTCCATTGTCCCTGCGCAGTGCAGGTTTATTGTACGCATGAGGATTCGCAACACGAGCCAACCCTTGCGCAACAGAGGCGCTTCAGGGCTGGCATGTCGCAAAATCCTGCTCTTCAGGCAATATTGCCGCAAATGCCGCTAACAAACCGTTACATCTTATGAGACAGATGCGCGTCAGAATTGAGCAATATCAAGGCCAGAGCGCAACCCGGCAAATTTACTGTGGATGGCACTGCAACCGCGCCCACGAAAACCGATTGAGGCGCGTCATGCATTCTTGATGTGAATAGACTAAAATCAGCAAGAGTGCTTGCAACTGGCCCCGGAAAACGTCATTGACGGTGCATGTCCACATCAGAACCACAACGTCTCGACCAATTGCTGGTCTCCCTTAATCTCGTCGCCAGCCGCTCACGGGCGCGCGATGCCATTCAACGCGGCGGCGTCAAGGTCAATGGCAAGGTTGTCACCAAGCCCAGCCTTGTGTTTGCAGCCGATGCCACCATAGAGATCGACGATCCAGCGCAGGAGTATGTCTCCCGTGCGGCATTGAAACTGGTGGCCGGCCTTGACCATTTCAGGCTGGACCCAACAGACCACATCTGTCTGGATGTCGGAGCCTCCACTGGCGGCTTTACCGAAGTGCTGTTGCAGCGCGGCGCGGCGCATGTGATCGCCATTGATGTTGGCCACGAGCAGATGCATCCGCGCCTGCAAAACGATGAGCGCGTCACCAATATCGAAGGGCTGAACGCCCGCTATCTCGAGGCGGACGACATTGACAATGAGGCCTTCACCTTCCTTGTCTCCGATGTCTCTTTTATCTCGATCAAGCTGGCGCTGGTACCTGCCCTTGAGCTGGCCGAGCCGGGCTCCCATTGCCTGCTGCTGGTCAAGCCACAATTTGAGGCTGGCCGCGATGCCATCAGCAAGGCGGGCCTGCTGAAAGAGCCGGACACCGCGCCGCAGGTGGCGGCTGAGCTGGAACGCTGGCTGGTAGAGGACATGGGCTGGACAAGCCTTGGCATGATTCCCTCCCCCATTGCCGGTGGTGATGGCAATGTTGAATTTTTGCTGGCAGGACGCAAGCCTGAGGACGACGCATGAGCACGGAAACCCTTGTCATCAACAGTCTCGGCGCACAGGGCGATGGGATTGCCAACGGCCCGGATGGACCGATTTTTGTTCCCTTTTCCTTGCCCGGCGAAACCGTGGCCGTGGCGCGGATCAAAAACCACGGCACCATCATGTCCGTAACCACGCCCTCCGCAGATCGGATCGAGCCTCTCTGTCGGCATTTTGGCCTAGATGGCGTGGGCGGTACCTGTGGCGGCTGTTCGCTGCAACATATGGCCAAGCCTGCCTATAATATGTTCAAACGTGCCACCCTGATTGCCGCCCTGAAATCCAAAGGCATTGAAACCGATGTGGCCGATGTGATCGAGGCCCATGCCGGCGAGCGCAGGCGCATCGTCTTTACCGCCCGCAAACGCGAAAAAGGTCTGCTGATCGGCTTTAATCAGGCCGGATCGCGCCATATCGTCGAGCTGGAAGAATGTCCCATCACCTCCACCGGGATTTTATCCCGGTTGGAGGAGTTGCGTGCTCTTGGGGCCGCCATTGCCACCGGCTCCGACCATTTCCGCATGACCGTGACCGAAACCACCACCGGACTGGATGTGTCCATTGATGGCGTGCGCGGAGGTCTGCCAGACCGTGAGCGGCGGTCTTTGACAGAGACCACCTTGAAAATGCGCGGCATTGCCCGCGTTTCCGTCAATGGCGAAACCGTGATTGAGCCACACCAGCCGCTGCTGGATTTTTCCGGCGCGAAGGTCAACATGCCGCCGGGTGCCTTCTGCCAAGCCACCGTTGAGGCCGAAGAAGCCATGGCACGGCTGGTTTTGGCCCATGTGGGCAAGGCCAAGCGCGTGGCCGATCTGTTTTCCGGCATTGGCACCTTTGCGTTGCGACTGGCGCGCAATGCGCAGGTTCTGGCAGTTGAATCCGACGAAAAGGCCATCAGGGCGCTGGATCATGCCGCCCGCAACACACAAGGGCTCAAGCCGGTCAACGTGGAAAAGCGCGACCTTTTCCGTCGTCCGATGATGGCGTCCGAGTTGAAAACCATGGATGCCGTGGTGTTTGACCCGCCCCGTGCCGGTGCCGAGGAGCAATGCACGGAGCTTGCCAAAAGCAAGATCAAAACCATTGTTGCCGTCAGCTGCAATGCGCTGACCCTGGCGCGTGACCTGTCGATTTTGATCGAGGGTGGCTATAAAATTACCTCGGTGACGCCGATTGACCAGTTTCTCTGGTCGCCACATGTGGAAGTGGTTGTGGCGCTCAGCAAGGTTTGAGAGAAGGCATTTTGGGATCATGTCAGATGAGAATCTCTCAGGTTCCGATTGAACCAGACAGGCTCTAAAACGGCACCGCAATCCGGTGCCGTTTTTTGTTGCACGCAAGCCGATGGATCAGCCAATGCGCCGTTGAGCAGCCACCGCCCCCCGACCCAGCCGGAATTGCGCCATCAGCGCGCTCAAGGCTGCGGCCTCTTGCGCAAGGCCGTGGCTGGCGGCTGTTTGTTCTTCCACCATGGCGGCATTTTGCTGGGTACCCTGATCCATGATGTTGACGGCGGCGTTGATTTCCTGAAGCCCTTGCGCCTGCTCGCGCGAGGCGGTGACGATGGCGCTGATATGGCGATTGATTTCCTGAACCTCGTGCACAATGCCCTCCAGCGCCTGACCTGTCTGGTTGACCAGAGACACGCCATTCACCACCTGTTCGCCGGACACCTGAATCAACTGCTTGATTTCCTTGGCAGCGGTTGCCGAGCGCTGCGCCAGTTCACGCACTTCCTGCGCGACCACGGCAAAGCCCTTGCCAGCCTCACCGGCGCGGGCGGCTTCCACACCGGCGTTGAGGGCCAGAAGGTTGGTCTGGAAGGCGATTTCGTCAATTACGCCAATGATATTGGAGATCTCACTGGCGGATTTCTCAATCGCCTGCATGGCATCGACAGCATTCTGGACAATATTACCGGATTTTTCGGCCTCGGCACGGGCGCGGGCCACAATCTGGCCAACCTCTTCAGCGCGGCGGGCACTGTCTTTGACCGTGGTTGTGACCTCCTCCAGCGCGGCTGCCGTTTCTTCCACGGAGGCGGCCTGCTGTTCTGTGCGGCGGGCAAGGTTATCAGCAGACGAGCGGATTTCCATGGCACCGCCATCAATGCCTCTGGCGTTTTGGCCAACGGCTGCCATGGCATCATGCAATTTGGCAACGGCTGCGTTGAAATCGAGACGCAGGCGTTCGAGATCACCGGCAAAAGGTGTTTCAATGCTGTGGGCCAGATCACCATCGGCAAGATAACCAAGCCCCTCGGCCAGCGCATGAACGGCAAAAGACACCTGCTCGGCTTCTCTGGCCTTGATGGCTTCGCGGTCACGCCGCTCCTGCTCGCTCATGCTGCGGGTATCTTCGGCTTCCTTTTGCAGGCGGCCACGCTCAATGGCATTGTCGCGGAACACCGTGACAGCCGCCGCCATCTGGCCAATTTCATCCTTGCGATCTGTGGCCGGAATATCGGCAGACACATCGCCGCCCGCCAGCCTGCTCATCACGGTCGTCATGCTGACAACCGGACGAACCACCATGCGCGAGAGCACCAGCGCCAGAATGCCGACCATGGCAATCACACCAATCACGGTGGCAACAACCGCTGCAATGCGGAAATCATCAATGGCGGCATAGGCCTTGGCCTCATCCACCACCAGCGCAAGATACCAGGTATCCACTGGAAGCCCCTTGATCTTGACAAAATCAACCAGCACCGGCTTGTCGTTAAACCGGGCTTCCACCAGACCGCCATCGATTTTGGGCGTTGCAACAGGAAAAACATCCGCAAGTGTCTTGGTGACCAGATTCTGGTCTGGATGCACCAGAATTGTGCCCTTGTCATTGACCAGAAAAGCGGAACCCTTACCGCCAAGATCAACCGCACCGACCAGCCCCACCAGCGTTTTCAGCGAAAAATCACTGGCGGCAACGCCAAAAAGTTTGCCGTCCCGTTTCACCGGCGCAGCAGCGCTCAAGATCAGCTGTCCCGTGGAAGCATCCACATAAGGATCTGTCAGGATGATCTTGTTGGCCTTAACCGCTGATTGGTACCACGGACGAATGCGCGGATCATAACCGGCTGGCAAAGGCTGAAAGGGAACAGAGGTAAACTTTCCATCTGCCTCATGACCCACATAGGTCGACATGAATTCACGCAGCAGGACCGGATTGTCAAACTCCGATAAAATACCGTCAACCGTGCCGATTTTGCCCGCGGAATGGCCTGCAAGCTCAGTCAGCATGACGCGGGCATTCAGCCAGCTGGCAATGTTTTGTGAGGCCTGAAGGCCGGAAGAGCTGATTTCATTGGCAACCGTTTTGCCAATGGTCGAGCGTTGCAAGCGGTCAATATACAAAGAAAATCCACAAAGAACCACGACAACAGCCAGCGAGGCCGCAATCAGAATCTTGGCCATCAGGTTCAGGTTTTTACCCATCGACATTATCCCCTTCACCACGCAGACCAATCGGGCAGATTTGCCTCGACCCTGGAACTTGTGGCAATTTCAATTCAGCCCTAACGGCCTATTATTCTGACACGACCCTGAAAACAGGACCTTCCCCGCCCAGAATAGAGAAACAACGGGATAGCTTAAATTTCCTTTAATCAAATATGACAGCATAATGAAACCTATCGGTTTCTTCAGGAAAAATACAATCAACCTCGAATTATTGTGTTTTTCGGCTCAAAAAGGCTTCAAAAGCCGCTCGCGCCTCAGCGCTTTGCAGTTGCGCAACAAAATGCTCCAGTTCCTGCTGCATTCGCGCCAAAATAATGCTGCTATCGCCCCGGATCAGGCTTCTTGCAAGTTTCAAAGCCTGCGCAGGCTTGGCGGCAAGACTGGTGGCAAGCGCCAAAGTCTCCATCTCCACCGCTTCCGGGGAAACCACCTTCCAGATCAGTCCGGCCTCGCGGGCCTCTTCGGCAGAAAAGCCCTCGCCCAGCGCCAGCAGGGCAAAGGCCCGTTGATGGCCCATGACAAGCGGTGCCAGCAGGCTGGATGCCGCCTCCGGCACCAGAGCCAGATCCACAAACGGGGTTTTGAACAGGCTGCGGTCTGAGGCAATGGTCAGGTCACAATGCATATGCAGGGTGGTGCCAATGCCAATGGCCAGACCATCAACCCCCGATACCATGGGCTTGGTGGCGGTTGCCAGTGCCTTCAGCAAGCCAAAGGCGGCAGGCTCCTGCGGAATACCCGACATCAGAGAGGTCTGGGCATAGGTCAGAAAATCCGCCATGTCATTGCCTGCCGAAAAGCAGCCTGCCGTGCCCAGAAAAGCGATGACACGCACCGCATCATCTCGCTCCGCCTCGACAAGCGCCTCGGTCATGCGCCGATACATCGCCGCGGTGATGGCGTTTTTCTTGTCCGGGCGGTTCAGCCAGATTGCCATCACGCCGGGGCAGCTCGCTGGCCGTTCAATCAGAATATGCTCTGTCATGATTATTCTCCCGCCAAAAGAGTTCGTGCAAGCGCAAGGCTTGCTGCACCGCCTGTCACCGTCTGTTTCAGACTTGCGGTTTCTGCCAGCATGTTTTCAGCCGCAAAGCGGCACAGCGCAACAGGATGCCCCTGATGATGGGCCACATCCACCAAGGCCCCCTTGGCCAGATAGGCCCCCGTGAGGGTCAGGCCAAACAGCCGGAGATAGGGGGTCGCACCAGCCAGCGCCTCCACCTGTGCACTCTCACCAAGACGGGCCAGCAACCATTCCGTTGCCTCTTCCAGATCCTTGATGGAAGACAGCAGCCGCATGGCAGTTTCACCAAAGCCGTCCTGAGGGGAAGCGTCCACCGCAACAGCAATGGCTTTCAACTCCTGGATAAAGCCACGCACCTGCGCGCCATTCGATTGCGGCAGTTTGCGCATCACCAGATCGATGGCCTGAATACCGTTGGTGCCTTCATAAATCGGCGCAATCCGCACATCGCGCAACAGACGCGCCGCACCTGTTTCTTCAATAAAGCCCATGCCGCCATGCACCTGAATACCCATGGAGGCAACATCCACACCAATATCGGTGGCAAAGCTCTTGGCAATCGGCGTCAGAAGGGCTGCGCGCTCCTGCCAGTGTTTCGCATCATCTCCATCCGTGTGATGGCTCATATCAATGGCGTAGGCGCATGAATAGCAAATGGCGCGCGCCCCTTGCGTCAGCGCTTTCATTGTCACCAGCGTGCGCGCCACGTCCGGGTGCTCTATAATCGGGCTCATGCCTGCGCCTGTCCAGCCGGGAGCTTTGCCTTGCGTACGCTCCCTGGCATATTGAATGGCTTTCTGGGTGGCGGCTTCGGCAATGGCCACGCCCTGCATCCCAACGGCCAGACGCGCATTGTTCATCATGGTGAACATGCAGGCCAGACCCTTGTTTTCCTCGCCAATCACATAGCCAATGGCACCCGGCTCATCACCAAAGCGGCCATCGCCATAAATCATCGTGCAGGTCGGTGAGCCGTGAATACCCAGCTTATGCTCCAGCGAGTGGCAGAACAGGTCATTGCGCGCGCCCAGCGAGCCATCGTCATTGACCAGAAATTTCGGCACCAGAAACAGCGAAATCCCACGGGTGCCGGCAGGCGCATCAGGAAGGCGCGCCAGCACCAGATGAATGATATTCTCGGTGGCGTCATGTTCGCCCCAGGTGATGTAAATCTTCTGGCCAAAAATCCGATAGCTGCCATCATCTTTGCGCTCGGCGCGGGTTTTCATCACCCCCAGATCGGAGCCTGCATGGGGCTCAGTGAGGTTCATGCTGGCCATCCACGCGCCGGAGACCATCTTATGCAGATATTTTTCTTTCAAGGCGTCGCTGCCATGGGCTGCGAGCGCCTCCGCCGCCCCCATGGTCAACACAGGCCCCAGCGTGAAGGCCATGGAGCTGGAATTCCACATTTCCAGGGCAGCAACATTGAGAAGGTGCGGCAGCTCCTGCCCGCCATAATGTTCTTCGGCCGCCAGCCCGTTCCAGCCACCCTCGGCCCAGCGGCGATAGAGATCGGCCCAGCCATCGGGCAGCGTGACCACGCCATTGCTCAGCCGTGCGCCTTGCCGATCACCAATCACAGCCAGCGGCGCAATTTCCTGTGCGGCGAAACGGCCAGCCTCATCTAAAATAGCATCGACCAGATCTTCTGACAGATCGCCGAACCGCCCCTCTTCCAGCGCCGTCGCCATGCCGGCCACATGTTTGAGCGTAAAGGCTATTTGGTCAACAGGCGCTTTGTACATCGTAATCTCCTCCCTCTCCCGATTTTGGCATAGCCTATTGATTTTTACGTAAACGTCAAGATTTCACAACACGAAGAGAAGGTTGATCCAGACGTCACAATAACGGCATATAGACGGAATGTTGTTTGATCTGGCAATCACCCTTGCTTGCAAATATCAATGACTATCCTTGATTGTCTTCAGGAGCCTGCCAACCATGCTGACCACGCCCGGCACCATTCCCGGTCTTGTCTGGGCCTATCATATTGACCAGACAAACCGAACCGCCACACGCCTGCCGATGGAGGTTTCAAGCGACGGGCTTTTGCCTGAAACGGGTTTTATCTGGCTACACCTGAATCTGGCCGATGGCCGGGTTCCGGCTTTTCTCGAACAGTTTGACGGCCTGACCGAGGCTGCACGCTCTGCCCTGATAAACCATGAGCACCACGCCGCCCTCTCGGTGGATGAGCAGTTGATTCACGGCACATTGGTGGATTTTCAGCGCGAATTTGACTCAACCACCCGTGACATTGGCTGGTTGCATTTTGCCCTCTCGGATCGCTTCATCATCACCACGCGGCTGCAACCGATCCGTTCGGTGGATCTGTTGCGGGCATCACTTGAGAAAAACCCGGCCAAATTTCGTTCTCCCCTGCATGTGTATGAAGTTCTGGTGGCCGAATCCCAACGCGGCATCATGGCGCTGGTGGTGGAATTGATGGATGAAATCAACCGCATTGAAGATGTGGTCTATGATGAGGATCTGCGCGACGAGCGCACCCAGCTTGCCCCTTTGCGCCGGGTGATTGTGCGGCTGCATCGGCATTTGCGCGGCATGTTGAGCCTGCTGCGCCGGGCGGCAGCGGCCGACGATGATGAAATGCCCGAAGGTTTTGAAGATGTGGCCACCCGCCTCACCAGTCGGCTGGAGGCCGCCGACCATGATGTCTACGCCCTGCATGAGCGCGCCCGCCTGCTGCACGAAGAAATCGACAGCAAGCTGTCATCGGAGACCAACCGCCATCTTTACGTGCTCTCGCTGATGACTGCTTTTTTATTGCCACCGTCGCTGGTGACAGGCTTTTTTGGCATGAACACCTCACACCTGCCCTTTACCAGCGGGCCGGAAGGCTCCGCCTATGCCATAGCCTTCATTATCGGCTCGATCCTGATTGCCTGGCTGATCCTGCGGCGGGCGAAAATTCTTTGAAACAACAGCAAAACGCCCGGCACAAGGCCGGGCGTTTGAATGGGAACATTTGCTGATCAATAGTAAGGCGACAGGCACTGCTGGCGATAACCACTATAGGTCACAAACGTATTGCTATAGGCATCATAGGAGCGATAGCGTGCTTCACACCATTGATAATGGCGGGGGTTGACGCCATTGCCACCGCGGGGAACCGGGGCCGGTCCGGGCTGTGAGGCAATGGCTCCGCCAATCAACGCACCTGCGGCAAAGGCTGCCAGCGGATACCAATGGCCGTCATGATGGCGGCGGTAATGGGGGCGCGGACGGTCATAGCCGCGATAGCCGCGGTAATAACCAGGACCACCACGATCATAATACCGGCCTTCACCGCGCCACTGCACCTGTACAACCGGCGATGCCGTTTGCACATCAGGCCCAAATCCGGCCATAGGGCCTGTGCTTGGCCCAGTGAGTGGCCCAGTGATTGGCCCAGTGATTGGCATTGCCTGTGCTGCGGCAAACGAGCTTGCCAAAACAGCCAAAGCCGTTCCGGCCACTGCCAAACGCTTCATCATCGCCATGATCTAAACCTCCACGAACCATCAGATAAACTGCCACTACGGCTTTTCAGATCAAAGCATACAAAAAGGCAGATGAACCTGAAATTAATAGTTTCTAACCTTACAATCATGTGGGGATTGCAGCACCAGTTTCAAGAGTAAGATTCAGGGGCCGCCTTACCCGCAGCACAACTGGACACGTGATGATCTCAAGGCAAGCCTCGCGTAATCCATCACGCCTATGGTGTTGCTTGAGGTTTGAGTGTGCCGGTTTGAATGTATTGACCCAAATGAAGGCAAAAGCCGGTTTTGGATACATCAATGCATAAACACGACATGATCTGCCACTGCCCATGTCCTGCACACATGACATTTCGGGCCTATATTGTGATTTCTGTTGCGTGCATTGCATGGAGAGTTTGCCAATGTCCAGATTGAGATATTTTGCCGTCCCGAATGCATTGGCGCTTGTGAAAAAGCGTATCAAAAACAATCACACCGAATTTTTGCGCACAGGCCGGATCATCCGCCAGCAGGATGACTGGCTGGCCGACGAGAAGCGCTATCTGACGCATGAGGAAGTGGCAGCCCGCACCGCCAAACGGCTGGAAGCGGCTGGCGAAACCACCTATGAGCGCCTGAACGCAGCCCATCGCGCCATTCAGTTTCCCAAGGCGATTTTCCAGAAGACATTGAGCGACATTCCGCATCTGGGCTATTGCCATGTGACTGCAGCGCGGACCAGTTTTGCCAATTACGCTGACGTGAAATGGTCGTTCTATATTGCCAATTTCAACGCAGAGATTGGCGGGGAAGACAGCTTTTTCGAGCATATCACCCCGCACTATGGCCGCATGTATTTTGCGGTTGCGCTCAAGCCTGATCAGGAAAAGCGTCAGATGGCAATTGACCGCTCGATCCGCGAGGATGGCCTGCTGTTTCGCACCACAGACCCGAAAGTCGCGCTGAAAAACGTGCTGATGCTGGGTGCAAAAAATCCGACTCTGCGCCAGATTATTGCCGGGATTTAAATCCCGGCAACATCAAGTGTTACGCCTCGATCTCGACATCGCCGATTGGCCGGGAGCAGCAGGCCAGAATATAGCCTTCCTCGATTTCCTCATCGAGAATGCCGCCGTTATGGGCCATCTCGACATCCCCGGACAGTTTCATCACCCGGCAGGTGCCGCACAGGCCGGATTCGCACGCCGCACCAATGCGCACACCAACCGAGCGAGCGGCCTGAAGCACGGTAAAGCCCGGCTCGCACAGGGCATCCTTGCCCGCCATGGTGAAGGAGACCTTGTTGGGCGTTACATCGCCTGAAGGATCGGCCACCACCACCGGCATGGCAGGGGCCACGGGCTGGAAGGTTTCCTCATGGTAGCGGCTCATATCAAACCCGGCACCGGCCAAGGATTCGCGCACCGTGGCCATGAACGGCTCCGGCCCGCAGCAAAACACCGTGCGATCGAGAAAATCCGGGGCCAGCAGGCCAATCTTGGCCTTGTCAATAAAGCCACGCAGGCCGGACCATAACTGTGAGCGCTGCAATTGCTCAACAATAAAGCCCAACTGGAAAAATGGCAGATAGCGCGCCTTATATTCCAGCTCCCAGCGGAAGATAATATCATCCGGCGAGCGGGCGCAGTGGATGAAGGCAATGTCACTATCGGGCTGGCGGTCGGCCATATCACGGGTCATCGACATCATCGGCGTAATGCCGGAGCCTGCCGAGATAAACAGATATTTTTCACCGGGATGTTTGACGTAAGAAAAATCACCCAGCGGGCCAATGGCCTTGATTTTCATGCCGGGTTTCAGATTGTCAAACATCCAGCGGGTGCCGATGCTGTCTTTCTGCGCCTTCACCGTCACCGCCACCGTATAGGGCCGTGATGGGCTGGACGACAGCGTATAGGTGCGCAACAC
Source organism: Gillisella vitis (assembly GCF_014204625.1). GTDB lineage: Bacteria > Pseudomonadota > Alphaproteobacteria > Rhizobiales > Rhizobiaceae > Allorhizobium > Allorhizobium vitis_F. Next base: position 62,976 of record NZ_JACHLU010000006.1, read on the forward strand.
CGGCTCGGGCCCCACCGGCAATTCCAGCGTGACAAACTGGCCGGGCAGATAGCGGAACCAATGTTCCGGGTGATCCGGCTTGAAGGTGAAGGTCATCACATCCGGGGCTTCCGGGGTCCATGCCACACATTCCAGCAGATGGGTGCGGTCAGACCACGGGCGCATTTCATCGACGTGTTTGTAAGACTTCTCAATCGCCATGGTCTGCCAATAATCCCTTATGCCACTACGGAAAGCGGGGCTTTCTCACCCTGCAAACGATCCGTCATGAAGTTTGCGTACCATTCCACAAACTGCATCACACCGCCTTCATGATCTGGAGAATACGGACCCGGCTCATAGGCAGGCGAGCGAATGCCAAAGGCATTTTCTTCAACAATCGAGCGGTCCTGATCATTGGTCATGTTCCACACATGGGTCAGATCATGCAGATTGTAATCCACGCCTTCCACGGCATCCTTATGCACCAGCCAAGTGGTGGTCACTGCGGTTTCCTCGGCGCTGATCGGCAGCACGCGGAAGGAAATGGCGTGATCACCCAGCAGGTGGTTCCATGTTGTTGGATAGTGGAACAACAGCATGGTGCCGATGTGCGAGATGGTCACATCATCCGACAGAGGCCGCTTCACGGCCCGCTTGCCATCCATCGTGTAGCTCTCGGCATCCTGCACCAGCGGCATACGCGCAACGCGAAACTGGCCGCTTTGATGCATGGTAAAGGTGCTGGGCAGGCCTGCCGCTTCACAACGCTGCCAATGTTCGGTAATCACCGGATCGTCGCCAGCACCCTGCACACCCGTGGCACTCGGCGCTTCAGGATAGGTGCGGCATAGTTCGGGATGGTTTCCGGCGCAATGGTAGCATTCGCGGTTGTTTTCCCACACCAGCTTCCAATTACCCTTTTCAATAATGGTGTTGCGATGGGCAATCTTGGCCTCTTTCAACCGATGCGGCAGCATGAAAGGCTCAATAGTGGCGCGCACGGGTGCAAAATCCAACGGCTGATCGGCCAGACAGATGAAGATGTAGCCGCCAACACTCTCGCAGGCCACCGGCTTCATGCCATGCTGGGACTTATCAAAATCCTCGCCCATCTGGCGGGCAAACACCAGCGATCCATCCAGATCATAGGTCCACTGATGATAAGGACAGACCAGCTTTGCCGATGCGCCGCGCTCTTGCGTACACACCCGATGGCCGCGATGACGACAGGTGTTGTGGAAGGCACGAATAAGACCATCACGGCCACGCACAACAACCACGGGATAATAACCCACCTGCACGGTGAAATAATTGCCAGCCTTGGGGATTTCGCAATCATGGCCCATAAACAGCCAGTCACGATACCAGATCATCTCCATATCGAGCTTGAAATAATCTTTGTCGATATAAAACGGCTGTTCCAGACTATAGCCTTCACGCCGATTCTTAAGCTGACGCAGAACGGTGCTGTGAATATCCATGATACCCTCGTTTTCCGACCAGCGCGGGAGCATCAACAGGAAGGCTCTCCTTCCCCTGATCCGCACAGCGCGACCTATCCTTATGACCTGCCCATCCCCGCAAGCTTTGCGATTCTACCCCATTGAGCGGATCAGAACCATTGTTTTTCCGAGAGTTTGAGCTTTGCTCTATCTAGCCACAAGCAGGCCCCTTGCGCCCGCTTGGCCTACGACATCGCAGATATGGATTGCGACATGGGGTGATTTCAACAACTGGCCCAATGCGGCCAGTCCAAGGCCATGCCGATATGTCCGGACGTGGACAGGAAAATTCGACTTGACAGATAAGTTATCGAAGCTCATTGTACCGATCAGTAAATAGATTACCAATCAGTACAAACCAAGGAAAGGACTTACCATGTCACGCCCACCACTCCCACCATTCACCCGTGAAAGTGCAATCGAGAAGGTTCGTCTGGCCGAAGACGGCTGGAATACGCGAGATGCTGCCAAGGTCGCACAAGCTTATACGCTTGATACCCGTTGGCGTAACCGCGTAGAGTTCTGCACCACGCGTGAAGAAGCGCAGGCATTCCTGACACGCAAGTGGAACAAGGAGCATGAATACCGTCTCATCAAGGAGCTTTGGGCCTTCACGGATAACCGCATCGCTGTGCGCTATGCGTATGAATATCGTGATGATGGCAATCGCTGGTATCGTGCATACGGAAATGAAAACTGGGAATTCAATGAGGACGGACTGATGGCGCATAGGCACGCAAGCATCAATGAAATGCCGATCTCTGAAAGCGACCGCCTGTTCCACTGGCCGCTCGGTCGCAGGCCAGATGATCACCCCAGCCTCAGCGATTTGGGCCTCTAATCATGGCCCGCTTGATCGCCGAAAGATCCGACACTATCGCGCCCTTGGCCGAAGTGTTTCGTGAATACGGCTTTGAAGGTGCAAGCCTTGCCCTGATCAGCAAGGCGACCGGCCTCGGCAAAGGCAGCCTTTACCACTTTTTCCCAGAAGGCAAGGAAGAGATGGTGCGGGCAGTGCTGACCGAAATCGAGCAATGGTTCGAGGATGCGGTCTACGCCCCCCTCAGAAACGGGAGCGATGCCAATGCAGCGATCGATACAATGCTCGATGCCGTCACGGATTACTTCAAATCCGGTAGACGCGTATGCCTCGTCGGTGCCCTTGCCGTCGGGAATACGCGGGATCGTTTCTCGCAAGCCATTCAAGGATATTTCGTAAGCTGGGTAGATGCCTTGCAATCCGCGCTTATTCGGCAGGGAAAGGATGATAGTCTGGCACGTGCCCTCTCGGAAGACGCCGTACTCTCCATACAAGGCGCAATCGTGCTGTCTCGAGCGCTAGACGATCCTGCCGTGTTTCAACGCGCCATCGACCAGCTTCGGCGAAGACTTATGGAAAGATGAAATAGCCAGGCTTCGGCGTTTTACAGTGCAGCAAGGTTGGCGACAAAATTTCACAAGGCCAATAGATCAGATAACATCCGATCGATTGGCCTTGAAAGGACATATTGATTGTCACATTGGAGATGTAGTCAGCGTCACAAAATACCCGGCGCTGATCCCCGACACGACCCTCACGCCGCATAGGACATCCCGGAACTCCCCACGCCACGGCCAATCTGGAACTGCCCCAACAATTGCCGAAGCTTGTTCACCTCGCCGGCCAGTGATGCGCTGGCGGCGGTGGTTTCTTCCACCATGGCGGCGTTTTGTTGGGTCATCTGGTCCATGTGGTTGACGGCGCTGTTGACCTGGGTGAGGCCCACGGATTGTTCCTGCGCCGAGGTGGCGATGGCGTCCATATGGCCGTTGGCGGTGGAGACATAGTCTTCGATGGTTTTGAGCACGTTGCCAGTATCACGCACGAGGGTAACGCCATTGCCCACCTCTTCCGAGGAATTGCGGATCAGTTCCTTGATTTCCTTGGCGGCCTGCGCCGAGCGTTGGGCCAGTTCGCGCACTTCCTGCGCCACCACCGCAAAGCCCTTGCCTGCTTCACCCGCTCTTGCGGCTTCAACGCCTGCGTTGAGGGCCAGAAGGTTGGTCTGGAAGGCGATTTCGTCGATCACGCCGATGATGTTGGAAATCTGGCCGGAAGATGCCTCGATGCGCTGCATGGCATCAACCGCGCTGGCCACCACCTGGCCAGACTGACGGGCGGCCTTGTTGGCCTCAATCACCACGGCGCGGGCTTCCTGCGTGCGCTTGGCCGAGTTGGAGACATTGACAGTAATTTCATCCAGAGCGGCAGAGGTTTCTTCCAGCGAGGCCGCCTGCTGTTCGGTGCGCTTGGAAAGATCGCCAGCGCCAGAGGCAATTTCGGAAGAGCCATTGTTGATATTGGTGACCGACTCGAGGATAGCGCCCATCGTCTGGCCAAGGGTGCGGACCGATTGATTGAAATCGTGGCGAAGGCCTTCAAACTCTTCGGAAAAGGCATCCCGCAGCTCAACGGTCAGATCGCCATCAGCCAGGCGCTTCAGGCCGGTCGCAAGGCCGGAGGTGGCAACCATCAAACGCGCCCGCGCATCGTCCTCGGCTTTCTGCTGGGCCTGCTTGCGTTGCTCCTCAAGACGAAGCCTGCCGGCTTCCGCATCGGCTTCCAACTGGTGCTTGGCCACGGCATCCTTGCGGAAGATCTCAACGGCGTCGCACATCTGGCCGATCTCGTCGCCGCGAGGGCCAAAAGCCGTCGAGGGCGTGGTGTCGCCGGACGAAAGCCGATGCATAGCCTCCACAAGCAATTTGAGTGGTATTACCACCGTGGCCCGCAAAACAAAGGCTGTCAGGGCAAGCACCAAGACGATTGCAATCTGGATTGCGCCATTAATGGTCTCTGAGCGCGCTTCTGTTGCCTGCAAAGTGCTCCGTGCCTCTGTGGTTAACTGGCGTGTCGTCGCAACAGCATTTTGAAACGCCACATTCAATTTCGATGTCACCGGCCGGGTGTATTGATCTCGGCGCGCAGTCAACGCAACAAGATCCTGACTTAGCTGCGCCCGCTGCTCTTTGACAAAATCCATTATCTTGACAGACGCCAGCGCATAATCGCCAAGGCCCGTTGAAATCGCCTGAAGCGGCTCTGGATTGACAGCAATACGAATGGCTTCTTTCAGGTTGTCCTGACCGGTGAGAGCTGATTTTTTGACCGCAGCCATTTCAGTCTCAACGTCTTTGACTGTTGGCGCTAACATGATGTTTCGTACACCACTTTTCATCTCCACAAAGGCCTTGTCGGCAGCAGAGATGCCATCCAGAACCGCCTGTTCGCGCGAAACGATGTTTTGAGCCGCCTTTATTTTGCTGGCCGTCCATTGCTGGTTGGCAACCATGCCCAAAACCATGGCCACGCCAAGGCCCGAAGCAATGTAGATTTTCTTTGCAATCGTCATATTCGATAGAAACGACATCCTAGCTCCTCATGCAGGACTCAACCCCGCACCCCCTGATGACACTTTCTGGCCCCACGGCTCTCGACGTGGATGTCAGCATATTTTGTGAAAAATCAACAAAGTCGAAGCACTACAGTGCCTTACGCCACCGATGGCGCACAAAGTCCCGCCGTAGCTCTATACGTTTTGCTGCTTTGCGGTCATGAGCTGGACGTCATTCCACCCAGACAACACTGTGTCCACTTCACCATCAAGCAGACCACTTACACCAAGGGTCATTGTCAATGAAACTTGGCTTGACAGCGCCCTACGCTGTTTATGGAGCGCAAAGGTTTGCTGCTTTTGTCTCATTTGTCTTTTCGGAAAACCGGATTCCACTTTTCCTGACAAACTCTAAAACTGACCACATGTCAGAAGGCGTGCAAATATTTTTCCAACAACCCAATATTGAAGATATTCATTTAAGCAATAGTTAATTTAACACACCAAAAAGAAGCAATGTGAAATTAAATGCCACCCATCTCATATTCTTGATAATTATCAAGACTTTATACGCCATTCAGGCGACAGGAACCACAACACACGACACACAGATTTTGTCTGCGCGCGTTTGTCAGGGAAAAGTGGAACCCGGTTTTACGGATCAGACAAAAGAAGACGTTTAGAGCTTGTCAGGTTCAGATTGAACCAGACAGACTCTACAGCGCCAAACTCACACCACCGCTGGCTTATAAATCAGCCAATCCTTCGGCACATATTTGTTTTCCGCAGAGGCACCGTAAAGTGTCACGGTATCGCCGCCGGACGATTTGGAGGCGCTCAACGCCCGTTCTGAATAGGTCATGAGGTCAAAGGCGTTGGCGGCCTGCTCGGACAGGCACACGCCGAAGGACATGGTGAGCGGGCCCAAAGAACCGTTAGAGCCGGAACCATTGGAGCCGGGCCCGTTGAAACCGGGCCCATTGAAACCAGGATTGACCACGGCAGTGGCTTTCAACTTGGCGCGGACAGAGTTGACGATACGGCTGATTTCGTCCTTGTCGGAGGTGTAGAACAACAGGCCAAAGCGGCTGCCATCAAAGCGGCAGGCGAGATCATCCTTGCCGGCCACGGCTTTCACCACCTTGGCAATCTGCTTGATGAAACGCTCGGTCACGGTTGGGCCGAGATGATCAGACAATCTGGCAAAATCATCGATTTCGCCAACCGCCAGCCCGCACAGAATGGGCAGGTCAATATTGGCATAAATATTGGCCAAAGCCTTGTTGAAGGCGCGTCGGCTGCCCATGCCGGTCAGGGGATCAATGAATTTGGCCTGCGCCACTTCATCGGCCTCGCGCTGCACATCGGCCAGCTGTTCGGTTTTTTCCACCACGGTTTTCACGACATTGCTGTTTTCGGCCACGCGCTGGTCGGTGGCAGCTTTCAGCGCCTGAATCGAGCGGCTGAGTTCGGGATTGCCCAGATCATTTTCGCTCAACATTTCCTTGGTGGCATCGCCAATCAGGCGACCATAATCGGTGAGCGAGATTTTTTCCTGATTGAGCAGATTGATAAAGCTGCTCATTTCAGCGCGCACGGTGTTGTTCTGGCGCGCCAGCAGGCCATCTTCATGGTGATGCGGCAGATATTTGCGGCCCAGCACATCCAGCGCTTCCTGGGTCTTGACCTTGCCCAGTGCGATGAACTCACGCACCAGATCGGGATTGCTGCCCGAATAGGCTTCGTAGACCAGTTCATAATTGCGCGGAAGCCCTTCGATGCCCATTTGGTGCATCGCTGTTGCCACACGAAGCGCGATACTGGACGCCGGATTTTTGACAGGCTGCATCGAGTGCTATCCTCGGTTCATAGCTGTTATTCTCCAGAACTGTAGCCAGACAGTTCTTTCTTTCAGTTACATGGATGCATAAAGTTTTACAGTTTCCTAAACAGAGCTTAAAATTGTGATGGTTGCAACGAATTTATCCATCGAAAAGCCTTTGCCCACACGCTTCATGCGGAGTATGCAGACAGCATGGCACAGCGCATCTCCATATCCCCTTCGCCGCAAGCGGCGATTTCCGCAACGCTCCCGCTTTTGCACAGCGGCGAGATTATCGCCGTTCCCACAGAAACCGTCTATGGGCTGGCGGCCGATGCCACCAATGGACAGGCCATCACCCGCATCTATCAGACCAAGGGGCGGCCACGGTTCAATCCGCTGATCTGCCATATGGCCAATCTGGCCATGGCAGAGCGCTATGCCGCGTTTGATCCGCTGTCGCGGCAATTGGCTGAAGCGTTCTGGCCGGGTCCGCTGACGCTGATTGTGCCGCTCAAGCCTGAAAGTGGCATTCATCCGCTGGCCTCTGCCGGGCTGGACACAGTGGGCGTGCGAGTGCCGCGCGGCTTTACCGCAGCGTTGATTGCCGCGTTTGATCGGCCCTTAGCGGCCCCCAGCGCCAACACGTCCGGTCGCATCAGCCCCACCACGGCCGATCATGTCCAAGACGATCTGGGCGATAAAATTCCGCTGATTGTCGATGCAGGTGCTGCCGGTGTCGGCGTTGAGTCGACCATTTTGAAGGTAGAGGATGGTCAAATCCGGCTGCTGCGCCCCGGTGGGCTTTCCGTGGAAGAGATTGAAGCGGCAACCGGGCGCTCGGTGATCAGACAGGAAAAGGCCGGTGCGATTATTGAAGCGCCCGGCATGTTGGCCTCCCACTATGCCCCCAATGCCAGCGTGCGCCTGAATGCCGTCGAGGTGTTTGAGGGTGAAGCGGTCATGACCTTTGGCGATTTCAAACCAGCGGGCCTTGAAAAGGCGAAAGCTGTGCTGCATCTCAGTGAGACAGGCGATCTGGCCGAAGCGGCAGCGAACCTGTTCAGTTTCATGAAGACCGCAGACGCCAGCGGCGCATTGCGTATTGCCTTTACAACCATTCCCGGCCACGGACTTGGCGAGGCCATCAATGATCGGCTGGCGCGGGCCGCAGCCCCCAGAGAATAACAAGCAGGACCAAACCCGATGAGCGATACGTCAACACCCCCCTCCCCCCACACCGGAGCGCTTGATGCGGGCTTGCGTGATCGCTTCATTGCCCTTGTAGGCTGTGCCAATGCCCTGACAGATGCCGCTGACATTGCGCCTTATCTGACAGAGAACCGGGGGCTTTATCATGGCGCGTCGCCCCTGGTGCTAAAACCCGGCTCGACGCAGGAGGTCTCCAGCATCATGGCGCTGGCCTCTGAGACCGGCACTGCGATTGTGCCGGCCGGTGGCCGCACCGGGCTGGTGGGTGGGCAGGTTCCGCGCGAGGCAGGTGAAGACATCATATTGTCGCTGGAGCGCCTCAACCGCATCCGGGATGTTGACCCGGTGGGCAATGTGATTGTGGCGGATGCGGGCTGCATTCTGGCCGATATTCACAAGGCCGCCGAGACTGTAGACCGGCTGTTTCCTCTGTCTTTAGGCTCGGAAGGCTCCTGCCGTATTGGCGGCAATCTGTCGACCAATGCCGGTGGCACGGCCGTGCTGGTCTATGGCAATATGCGCCAGCTGTGCCTTGGGCTGGAAGTGGTGCTGCCCACCGGCGAAATCTGGGACGGCTTGCGCCGCTTGAAAAAAGACAACAGCGGTTATGATCTGCGTGATCTGTTCATTGGCGCAGAAGGCACGCTGGGGGTGATTACCGGAGCCGTGCTAAAACTGTATCCCAAGCCGCTCGGCCATGAAGTTGCCTTTGTCGGGCTGAAATCACCGCATGAAGCGCTGTCTCTGTTTGAAAAGGCTGGGGCCATTTGCGGTACATCACTGACCGGCTTTGAGCTGATGCCGAGGATTGGTGTCGATTTCACCACCCGCCATATTGAAAATGTGCGCGATCCGCTGCCCACCCGCCACGACTGGTATGTGCTGATTGATATTTCCACCTCCGATTCGGCCGAGACAGCCAGCACCATGATGCAAACGGTGCTGGAACAGGGCGCAGAGGCGGGCCTGATTGATGATGCGGTGGTGGCAAGCTCCATTGCCCAGCAAAAGGCCATCTGGCACATGCGCGAGAGCATGTCAGATGCGCAAAAGCCGGAAGGCGGCTCGATCAAGCATGATGTGTCGGTGCCGATTGCCAGCATTCCCGCCTTTATGGCCGAGGCCGAAGCCGCCGTGCTGGCTGCCATGCCCGGCGCGCGCGTCTGCGCCTTTGGTCATCTGGGGGATGGCAATATCCATTACAACATCAGCCAGCCGATTGGTGCAGACAAGGCGGAATTTATTGGCCGCTGGCGCGAAATCAACAAGGTGGTGCATGATATTGTCCGCGCCTATCACGGCTCGGTTTCTGCCGAACATGGAGTTGGCCAGCTCAAGCGCGATGAGCTTGAGCAAACCCGGCCAGCAATTGAAACCGAGCTGATGCACCGTATCAAGCGGGCGTTTGACCCGGCGGGCATCATGAACCCCGGCAAAGTGGTTTCCGGCTGATGGCTGGCGTGCCGCCCAAAGCGATTTTTCGCTTGGATCTGAAAAATGGTGCCCGGCTGGGGCCGGGCAAGGTGCAGCTTTTGCGGCTGATTGTTGAGCATGGCTCCATTCGGGCCGCAGGCGCAGCCATTGGCATGTCCTATCGCCGGGCATGGCTGCTGGCCGATGAAATCAACCGCATGTTCAAACAGCCATCCATTGCCACCCGCCACGGCGGCAAAAGCGGTGGCGGGGCCTATCTGACGCCGTTTGGCGAGATCCTGCTGGCGCGGGCTGAAGCCATGGACGAAAAACTGCGAAACGCCCTTGCAGACGATCTTGTCTGGCTGGAGACCATGGCCGCAGAGGTGATCACCGATGATGGTTCTGCTGCGTAAGGCGGTAGACCCCGCCCGCGTCCACCGACACCGCCTTGAACAGCACGGACACCGCTGTGCCCGGCGCGAGCATCAACGCCTGCCGCGAGCGCCGGGTGATTTCAGCCTCAAGGCTCTGGCCAGAACAATCGACCTTGACCAGCACTGTCTGGCCCATTGCGACAATGTGTTGCACCACACCACTCAGCCGATTGAGGCTTGAAACACCGTCAAGCGCGCCGGTTGCCAGAACAATATCGCCGACAGGCACAAACAGACGAATCTCCGAGCCAATCGGCAGATCGGCATATTTGAGATAGAGCGTGCCTGCGGCACATGTGGCAACGGTCAGCCCATCCTGTATCTCATGACCAACAATGCGGGCGTGCAAAAAGCTGCCGGGGCGGCTGTCTTCGGTTTTTGGCAAGAACAGCAGGCCGTGGTCTGCTCCCTCCAGCAGGGTTGCGTGCCCGGCGTGCAGCGTGACCACCCGAGTGGCCAGACGGGTGACTTCTTCAACCGCGTGGCTGACATAGACAATTGGCACGCCGGCCTCATCGCGGATGCGCTCGATATAGGGCAGGATCTGCGCTTTCAACCCGCCATCCAGCGCGGACAGAGGCTCATCCATCAGCAACAGTCTTGGGCTTGCCATCAGCGCACGGCCAATGGCCACCCGCTGTTTTTCGCCGCCCGACAGCCGGTTGGGCGCGCGCTCCAGCAGATCGCCAATGCCCAGCAGGTCGGCGACATATCCAAGGTTTTCGCGCCGCTCCAACCGTGGCGCAAAATGCCGCCCATACAGCAGGTTGGCCTTGACGCTCAGATGCGGAAACAGCCGTGGCTCCTGAAACACATAGCCAATCCGGCGCTTGTGGGTGGGCAAAAACCGGCCCGTCGCGGCATCGCTCCAGAGGGTGCCATCAAAGCGGATGGTGCCACGGTCTGGCCGGATCAGCCCCGCAACCGCATTGATCATGGTGGTTTTGCCGGAGCCGGAAGGACCAAACAGAGCGGTTAGCCCCTGCCCCAGCACCAGATCTGCGCTCAGGTTGAAACGGCCCTGATGGTGCTCAATGTCGATCTCCAGCATCAGGCCACCAGTCTGGCGGCAAAGCGCCGCGTCAGCACTTCCGAAGCAACCAGCGCAGCAAGCGACAGGGCCACGGACACCAGCGTAAGCCGAAGCGCACCGGCATCACCGCCCGGCACCTGCGTGTAGGTATAAATCGCCGCCGACAGGGTTTGTGTTTCGCCGGGAATGTTGGAAACAAAGGTAATGGTGGCCCCAAATTCACCCATGGATTTGGCAAAGGCCAGCACGGCACCCGCCGCAATGCCGGGCAAGATCAATGGCAGGGTGACGGTCAAAAACACCATGATCTTGGATGCGCCCAGCGTGCTGGCCGCTGTTTCCAGTTTTTGATCCACCCCATCCAGTGCCATTCGGATGGAGCGCACCATCAACGGAAAGCCCATAATGCCTGCGGCAAGGGCCGCCCCCGTCCAGCGAAAGGAAAACACCAGTCCGAACCATTGATCAAGCCATGCGCCGACCACGCCGCGTCGCCCGAATGTCAGCAGCAGCACATAGCCCGTGACCACAGGCGGCAGAATCAGCGGTAAATGCACCAGCCCATCCAGCAGTGTGCGGCCCCAAAACCGCTTGCGCGCCAAAAGCCAGGCCACGCCCACGCCAAAGGGCAGCGACACAGCAACCGCCGTCACCGCCACCTTGAGGCTCAGCACAATCGCCGTGATGTCATCCGCGGTCAAATCCATGATGTCTGATTATGGCGTTTGACCAAGCACGGTAAAGCCCGCCGCTTTAAAAATCTGCGCTGATGCGGCGGTTTGCAGAAAGGACAGGAAAGCTGCGGCATCCGGGTTTGTCGATGCTTTCACCACCGCCGCCGGATAAATAATGGCCGGGTGGCTGTCCTGCGGGAAGCGATCCACAATCTTCACCCCCGGATCAACTCTGGCATCAGTTTCATACACAATACCAAAGGGCGCTTCCTGCCGCGACACCAGCAGCAGGGCGGCGCGCACATTATCCGCCTGAGCAATCTTGCCCTTGACGCTCTCCCAGACGCCGAGACTGGTCAGCGCTTGCTTGCCATAGATTCCAGCAGGGACCGATTCGACATTGCCCATCGCCAGCCGATTGGAGCCTAAAAGGTGAGCCAGATCAAAGCCCGGCCTGATCTGCACTGCCACGCTGGAGGTGCTGGGCGCAACCAGTACAATGCGATTGCCCAGCAGGTTGACACGACTGCCTTCACGCAATTGCCCACCCTTGTCGAGATGATCCATCCAGTTCAGATCAGCCGAGATAAACACATCCGCAGGCGCACCTTCATCAATCTGTCTGGCAAGAGCCGAGCTGGCAGCAAATGAGAGTTTCACCTGTTTGCCGGTATCTGCTGTCCAGTTCTGGGCAATCTGCCCCAGCGTTTCCTTGAGGCTGGCGGCAGCAAACACCGTTATACTGTCAGCGGCAAGGACGCTATGGACACAGACTGGCAAAACCGAAAGCATGGCCGCAACGGCCATGGATTTTAACTGGCTCAACATAGGCGCTCCTGATCTATCGATATATCTTTTGAGATATATCGATAGATCAACACAGAGGCAAGCGCTACTGCCTCAGCATCGGAACGGATTCGTGTTTATCAGCTGTTGAGCGATTCCAGCAGCGAAGCGCTGATGCCGGTCGAGCCGGAGCCGCCGCCCAGAATGGTCAGGGCAGCATTGGCCGATGATGTTGTGTCGTTGCTGATGTCATACATGGCGGTAAAGCGCGAAATGAATTTCTGCACCTTGTCAGGATCGCTTAGCTCGCTCAGGTTCATCTTGCTTTCAACAATCTTGGCCTGCTGCTCAATGTCCATATTGCTCATTTCAGTGGGCAGACTGTAGGCCGTGCGGAACACTTCCAAAAGCGCGGTATCGCCCAGAATATCATAGGCCGAGGTGATGCTGGGGGCCATGCGTTGCCAGTAGAGTGCCAGACGCACACCGGCATTTTCTTCACCCTGCTCTGTTTCCATCGTTTGATGCAGGTATAGATTTTCTGTTGTCACCACTTCGCCACGGTTTTGAACGCCCGACGCATTGGCCTTGCTCAAGGCACCATCCACATCGAAATTAAACGAGGCGACAAATTTTACATAATTTTCATCAGACTGGCTGTTGGCAAAACTTTTCGGATCAGTCAGGTCCGATGAAAACAACTGCTTGAGCATGTCGCTATCCACCTTGGTCGGATCAAGGCCCTGGGCGGTCAGCGCAAAATCCACCAGCTTGCGGTCTTTCATCAGATCGCTTGCGGAGGTGATCTTGACGATATTCTCCTGATAATATTTCGCATCGGCTTCTGCCTTGGTCTTGGCGTCCGTCAGTTCCGTGCCTTCAAGGAAGCGGGTTTTCTGAACGATATAATCCTTGGCAACCGCCGTGATTGTCCGCTCCGATTGCGCCAGAAGCGGCACATCCGCCGTTCCATCCGACTTGAAATTGAAGGCCGACGCCAGGCTGATCAAGCGCTCGTCTCGCGTCTTGTTGGCATAGCTGTTCTTGTCACTCATGTCGCTGGTCAGAACTTTTTTAAGCTCGGCCTTGCTGAATTCGTCACTGTCAATGCCATAGGCCTTCATCAGCAGATTATAGACTTTTTCATTGGCAAGCAGGTCATCGACTTTTGTAATCGACTTCATCTGGGTCGAATAATAGGTGGTCAGAGACTCCAGCTCGGCCTGATCTGCATCATCATAATTTGTCATATACCCGCTTGTCGTCTGCGAAAGCTGGCTGCTGGTCTGTGCACTGCCAGCCGTTGCATTGCCATCGGTATCAAAGCTGAACATGGCCGCAATCTTGGCATAGGAGACACCACTATCGTCGCCTTGCGTATTGGCATAGCTGTTTTCATCCGTCAGATCACTGGTGACAATGTTTTCAAAGGTTGATTTCAGCATGTTCGAATCAAGCCCCAGGGCCGTTTTCACATAGGTAAACAGCCGGGTATCGCCGGTAATATCAGAGGCTTTGGTAATCGTTGCCATCTTGCTTTTATAATAGGCCGTTTCTCGCTCGGCCCTGATCTCGGTCTCCGTGCTCGGCACCGTTTCCAGATACAGATCTTCCATCGCGGTTTTCTGATCCGCCGTCTGGGCGGTGGTGTTTTTCAGCGAACCGTCCGTGTTGAAACCAAAGGCATTGGCAATGGCCAGATAATCCGACTGGTTGGTCGTCAACGTGTTCACATAGCTCGACGTATCGCTGACATCGCTGGTCAGAACCTTTTTCAGATGTGCGGTCGAGTAATATTCCGTGTCGAGACCATAGGATTTGAGAATAAACGTGGTCAGTCGGCTGTTTTTCAAAAGATCATCAACGCTGGTGATCTTGTCGATCTGTGAATCGTAATAATTCACCTCTTCCTCGGCATTCTCGCCCTCCGTCACCAGAGATTGTTTGTAGAGGCCCAGAACATCCTCTTCCTGCTTGTTGGTTTGCAAATCCGCCGTTTCCGAGGAGAAGTTGAAGGACGTGGCAAAATTGCGGTAACGATCATCGGCCAGTTTGTTGGCATAGCTGTTTTCATCAGACAGATCGCTTTCCAGCACCTTTTTCATGAAGGCCTTGGCATAGATCATGTCTTCAAGGCCATGGGCCTTCATGGCATATTGATAGAGCCGGTCATCGTCCATGAACTCATCAACTGTTTTGATCTTGCCAATATTATCATTGTAATACTGGGTTTCGCGGCTGACCTCTTTTTCCTGGCCAACACGCTTCAGGGCCGTTTTCATATCACGGTTGATAAGATCGTAGCTGAGATAGGTAGAGACCATGACCGTCTTTCCTTGATTCCCCGACAGGCGACGCATCATCTCCGACGCACAGACCCCACCGCATTCTTCAAAATCATCCACTGGTTTTCCACGCAGCCATAGGCGCATCGGGAAAATCACAGCATTTGGGCAACCTATCATGGTTCATGGGCCTTGCTCCTGGCTTTCGCGCAGCACAAGGTCTTGCCGCCGGTCATAGGCAGCCTGTTTTACCGTACACCCTAATTTAGAAGGATTCCGTTAACAAGCGCCTTACAATCCGATCAATGTCGTTCACGATTAGGAAACCCTCATTGATGGCATTTCGATAACCATCTGAAGCAGCAAAGTTTTCTTAACCGCAATTTTTAAGTGGTCTGGAAGGGGCAGCGGCTATCTTGAGCCTCAGAGGACGCAAAGTCCCAATGAGAAGAGCCAGAATACAGCTCTCAGGTAAAACAAGGGTAGTTATGATGACAAACACGGTTATGAAGCCCGTATGGGCCGGAGCAACGTTTCGGCTGGAGCCGTCCCGCTTGCCGCAACATGTTTCTTATGCGTTGCGTGATGCTTCCGGCAATGTCTCGATTACACTGGACGAGCGCGGCGCTGTCTTGCGCAAGATCCTGCCATCCAGTGGCTTGCCTCTTTCCTTTGCCCTTCCGGCTCGGGCTTTCAAGGGCGTTGCTGCCCGCGCCATTGACCATGGCAACGGCGAAGTAACTGTAACACTTGAACTTTATCACGAAGATGCCGATCTGTGCATTCCGCTGCTGGTCGCCCATGATCTGTGCGACATTGCCGCCGACTGGCGCCGCTGGGCCGAAACCTTCCACATTCCCATGCTGATGGTGGAAGCGGATGGCGTTGCTCGCCCGCTGGAAGAACATTTGGGCGAAATTCGCGCCCATGTTCCAAAGCAGCGCCGCCGCCACTCCAATTTCTCCGAGCGTCGCCCGCGTTTTCTGGTGCGCAGAACCACTGGTTCGCTCGGCGTGGGGATGAAAATTTCTGGCAAGGAAATTATCGCCCGCAGCTAAAACGAGCGACGACATAGTTCAAATCTATCAACATGGCCCGCCAGACATGGCGGGCCATGTTTCATTTGAGAGCACCGCCCTGTCGCTTGCCCATGATGACTTTCGGCAAAGATAAAGAGACAAGGGCCGTTTTTTGCCGATCAGGCAAACGGAATGGCCAGCAACAGCCCGGCAAACAACACAAGCCCAACCTTGCCATTCAGCTTGAACAGCGCAAGGCACTGGGTCGGATTGTCAATATCCAGCACGATAATCTGATAGGCCAGCAGCGTCAGCGCCGCCACAAGACCAAGATAGGCGGGAAAGCCCGCGCCTGCGAGCCAGAAAGCCACAGCCAGCAGCACAGCCATGACACTATAAAAGCCGCCGAGCCAGATTTTTGTATCATCGGCAAACAAGCGCGCCGTCGAGCGCACGCCAATCAGGGCGTCATCCTCCTTGTCCTGATGGGCATAGATGGTGTCATAGCCAATCGTCCAGACAATGGCGGCAAGATAGACCAGCACGGCCGCCAGCGACAGCGAGCCGGTCAAGCCAGCCCAGCCCATCAACCCGCCCCAGGAAAAGGCAAGCCCTAAGAAAAACTGCGGCCAATCGGTAAAGCGTTTGGCAAAGGGATAGATCACCACAATGGCCAGAGACAGAAGGCCCAATACCACCGAAAACCAGTTGAAACACAGCAGCACGCCTGCGCCGACCAGCGCTTGCAACACGATGAAAATCTTGGCCTGACGCCGTGTGACCCGCCCGGACGGCAAGGGACGCGAGCGTGTGCGGGCAACCGCCATATCAATCTTGTGATCAACAAGGTCATTATAGGTGCAGCCTGCGCCGCGCATGGCAACCGAGCCGATAAAAAACAGCAGCAGATGCGCAACAAACATCCAGACAGGCAGGTTATCTTGCGCTGCCAGATGGTTTGCCGCCAGTGCCGATGACCAGAAACACGGCCACATCAACAATTCCCAGCCAATCGGGCGATCCCAACGGGCCAGTTGCGCATAGGGCCAGACCGCCTTTGGCAAAAGGCGATATACCCAATTATCGGAGAGCGCGTCATGGACGCGGGCGGTCTGGTCGCTGGTGGTGTTCATAGGCTGTTGATAGACCAAATCACGGCAGAAGAAAACGGTCCCGCATCATCAGAACACGACCTTTTCCAGCGGAGGCCGCGCCGCTTCCCGATGTTTCAATGCCTCTTCTGCGGGGCCGATATAAGTGCGATGATCCGGCACGCTCATGCGTTTTTTGGTAATTTGCAGTTGGAAGATGAAAAAATCCTCATGGGTGAAGGCCATTTCCGAGCCTGCCAGATAAAATTCCCACATGCGCACGAAGTTTTCGTCATACAATGCAATGGCCTCGTCCTTGCGGGCCATGAAGCGTTCGCGCCAATGGCGCAGGGTGTGGGCATAATGCATCGCTAAAATTTCGCAATCGGCCACCAGAAGTCCGGCCTTCTCAATCGCAGGCAACACTTCCGCCAGCGAGGGAATATAACCGCCCGGAAAAATATATTTCTCAATGAAAGGATTGGTATAAAGCGGCGGATAGGGCTGGCCGATGGAATGCAGAATCATCACCCCGTCATCGCTTAAAAGCTCTGAGACCTTGTTGAAAAACCGCCGGTAATTGGACGGGCCAACATGCTCGAACATGCCCACAGACACAATCCGGTCAAAAGGTTTGGCTTTCAGAGTGCGGTAATCTTGCAACTCAAAACGCACTTTATCGGCAAGCCCCCGCTTTTGCGCCCGCACCCGCGACACCTTGAGCTGCTCTTCGCTCAACGTGATACCGCTAACATCAACATCACAGGTTTCGGCCAGATAGATCGCCATGCCGCCCCAGCCCGAGCCGATTTCCAGCACCCTTTGTCCCGGCTCTGGCATGAGCTTTGCGGCGATATGGCGCTTCTTGGCCAATTGCGCCTCATCCAGTGAAATGCCGGGCGGATGAAAATAGGCGCAGGAATATTGCCAATCCGCATCCAGAAACAGATCAAACAGCTTGGCGCTGAGATCATAATGATGGGCGACATTGCGCTTGTTATGATTGACGGGCAGATAACCCTTGAGTCTGGCCTGCGCAAGCCGCAGCAGTCCGCGCCACAGCATGGGAAAGGTCAGGTCTGCCGCCAGCGTATTCGAACGAATCAGCGCCAGAAGATCGTAAATATTGCCGACATCAAACACCAGTCGGCCCTGCATATAGACCTCGCCGAGCTTGAGCTGGGCATCCCGGTAGATCTCGACTTCGGCCTCGGCATCCAGAAACCGCATGGCAAGGGGGGAACCGGACCCATCACCAAATTGCTCAGCCCGCCCATCCGCTCCGGTCACAGTCAAAGACCCTTTGCGAATGATTTTACGCAACATGCCACGAAGAGATGATACCATTGGCACCCCCAAGAAATGACGATTTGCACACTGAAGGGCAAACCTATTCTCTCTGATCGCCAAGGCAAGCACGCTATGATCAAATAATAGTGCACGTGATCTCGCATAGGATGCAGCCCATCCCATGCGGACAAATCATTCCCCAAAACCGGCTTATTTCTTGCGCATGGCCTCGGCCAGCGCAGCCCCCAAACCACCCATGGCTGGCTTTTCATCGCGGGCCGGTTTCGGGTTGGCGTTGCGCATCACGGCAGGGCCGCGATTGTCGCGCGCAGACGGTGGCGGCGCTTCTCCGCCGTCCTTGCGCATGGTGAGCGCTATACGCTTGCGCTTCACATCCACTTCCACCACACGCACTTTCACCACATCGCCCGCCTTGACCACCTCATGCGGGTCTTTGACGAATTTGTCGGCCAGTTGCGACACATGCACAAGACCGTCCTGATGCACGCCAATATCGACAAAAGCGCCAAAGGCGGCCACATTGGTGACGGTGCCTTCCAGCACCATGCCCACTTTGAGGTCGGTGATTTCATCCACGCCTTCGGCAAAGGTAGCGGTCTTGAAGCTGGGGCGTGGGTCACGGCCGGGCTTTTCCAGTTCCGCCAGAATGTCTTTCACCGTCGGCAGACCAAATTGTTCATCGACAAACTGGCGCGGGTCTAGGCCTTTCAGCGTGGCACTATCGCCCATCAGGCTGCGCAGATCGCGCCCGCAGGCGGCAACAATTTTCTTGGCCACACCATAGGCTTCGGGGTGAACCGAGGAGGCATCCAGCGGCTCCTTGCCATCGGGAATGCGCAAAAAGCCTGCGCATTGCTCAAAGGTGCGCGCCCCCAGACGCGGCACTTTCAACAATTCCTTACGGCTGGCAAACGGCCCGGTCTGGTCACGGTGCGAAACGATGGCTTCTGCAATCGCGCCACCCAGACCCGAAACGCGCGCCAAAAGCGGAGCAGAGGCGGTGTTGAGATCAACCCCCACGGCATTCACGGCATCTTCCACCACGGCATCCAAGGATCGGCCCAAACGACCTTGATCGACATCGTGCTGATATTGGCCCACGCCGATGGATTTCGGATCAATCTTTACCAGTTCCGCCAACGGGTCTTGCAGACGACGCGCAATCGACACCGCACCGCGCAAGGATACATCCAGATTGGGGAATTCCTTGGCCGCCAGTTCCGACGCTGAATACACCGAAGCTCCGGCCTCAGACACAATAACCTTGGTGGGCTTTTTGCCTGTGGATGGCATTTGCGCCAGCATGTCGGCCACCAGCTTTTCCGTCTCACGGCTGCCGGTGCCATTGCCGATGGAAATCAGATCAACGCCATGCTTGCGAATCAGGCCCGCCAGTTCGGCCTGGGTGCCGCGAATGTCATTCTTGGGTGGGAAAGGATAGACCGTTGTGGTCTCCAGCACCTTGCCGGTGCCATCCACCACCGCCACTTTGACGCCAGTGCGAATGCCCGGATCAAGCCCCATGGTCGGGCGTGAACCAGCAGGGGCTGCCAGCAGCAAATCTTTGAGATTGCGGGCAAAAACATGGATGGCCTCTTCCTCGGCCCGCTCGCGCAGATCACGCATCAAATCCAGCGACAGCGACATGGACAGCTTCACCCGCCATGTCCAGCCCGCCACCTCCATCAACCATTGATCAGCAGGGCCTTTCTGGCCAATCTGATAGGCGCTGGCAATCATCCGATGGGCGGGTTTGATGGCGCTTGTATCATCCCGATCAGCTTCAATGGTGAGCGACAAAATCTCTTCATTCCAGCCGCGCAGCATGGCCAAGGCCCGGTGGCCCGGAACGGTTGCCCAACGCTCGAAATGGTCGAAATAATCGGCAAATTTCTCGCCAGATGCCTGTTTGCCATCCTGCACCTTGGAATAAAGAACGGCCTTGTCTTTCAGGTAATTGCGCAGGCTTTTCAGAAGGTCGGCATTTTCTGCCATCGCTTCGGCCACAATGTCACGGGCTCCTTCCAACGCTGCTTTCACATCGGCCACTTCGCCCTTCACGTAAGCCTCGGCCAGTTTTGCCGGATCGCTACTGCGGTCTTCCCAAATGGCATTGGCCAACGGCTCTAGCCCCTTTTCGCGTGCAATCTCGGCGCGGGTGCGACGCTTGGGCTTATAGGGCAGATAAATATCTTCCAGCTCGGCCTTGGTGGTGGTGCGGGCAATCTTGATGGCCAGCTCATCGGTCATCTTGTTTTGCGAGGTGATGCTATCGAAAATCGCTTTGCGGCGCGCTCCCAGCTCGCGCAAATAGGTCAGGCGCTCAGAGAGATTGCGCAATTGCGTATCATCCAGCCCGCCGGTGACTTCTTTGCGGTAACGGGCGATGAAGGGCACGGTGGCTCCACCATCCAGCAAATCCACCGCAGAGATCACCTGATCAGGCCGGGCGTTGATCTCGCCCGCAATGATTGCTGCAATGGATTTCATGTCGTCAGCCATAGGAACCTCGTCTTTCAATTGGGTGCCGACCATAGCGTGCGCCGCTGTGAAGGCAATGAAATGCGCTCAAACTCCACAAGAAACCACCTCATCGGGGTTTTTCCTTGACCTTTTGCGCCTTCCACCTTAACCGCGCATCATGTTTGACGGAGAGCGCACAATGAATGTTCTGCTGATTGGTTCGGGTGGCCGCGAGCACGCTTTGGCGTGGAAAATTGCCCAATCCCCCCTGCTCAAGACATTGTATGCCGCCCCCGGCAATCCCGGCATTGCCGATCATGCCACTCTGGTCGATCTTAATGTTGACGATCATGCTCGCGTGATTGCTTTTTGCAAAGAAAGTTCAGTTGATTTTGTTGTGGTTGGGCCTGAAGCGCCGCTGGTGGCGGGTCTCGCTGATGCCCTGCGCGATGCAGGCATTGATGTGTTTGGTCCCTCAAAAGCCGCCGCCCAACTGGAAGGCTCCAAGGGCTTTACCAAGGATGTCTGCGCCCGATTCAACATTCCCACTGGCGCTTATCAGCGCTTCAACAATGCCCCCAAAGCCAAAGCCTATGTGCGCCAGCAAGGCGCTCCCATTGTCATCAAGGCCGATGGTCTGGCTGCGGGCAAAGGCGTCACCGTTGCCATGACGCTGGAAGAAGCCCTTTCCGCCATTGATGATTGCTTTGAAGGTGCCTTTGGCGCGGCGGGTGCTGAAGTGGTGGTGGAAGCCTATCTGGATGGTGAGGAAGCCAGCTTTTTCTGCCTGTGCGATGGCAAGACGCTTTTGCCGCTGGCAACAGCGCAAGACCACAAGCGTGTGGGCGAAGGCGACACCGGCCCCAACACCGGCGGCATGGGCGCTTATTCGCCTGCCCCTGTGATGACACCCGAGATGGTGGAGCGCACGCTGCGCGAAATCATCGAGCCGACCATGCGCGGCATGGCGGAGATGGGCATGCCGTTCTCCGGCGTGTTTTTTGCCGGTCTGATGATCACCGCCAAAGGCCCCGAGCTGATTGAATATAATGTGCGCTTTGGCGATCCGGAAACGCAAGTGCTGATGATGCGCCTGAAAAGCGATCTGCTGCCGCTGCTGCACGCCTGTGCCACCGGCACGCTGGATCAGGTCTCGGCCGATTGGAGCGATGATCCGGCCCTCACCGTGGTTTTGGCGTCAAAAGGCTATCCGGCCGCTTACGCCAAGAATACGGCGATTACCGCCATTCCCCGCGCCGAGGCTGACGCCAAGGTGTTTCATGCTGGAACGGCTCTCAAAGAGGGCACCCTGGTTGCCACCGGCGGCCGGGTGCTGAATGCCACAGCCTGCGCCCCCACCGTTGCGCAAGCGCAGGCAAAAGCCTATGCGCTGGTGGATTCTGTGGTCTGGGACAATGGCTTTTGCCGCCGGGATATTGGCTGGCGTGCGATTGAGCGGGAAAAATCTGGGAATAAGTGACCCAAAATGGCAAAAGCGTAAAATTTGAACGATTCAACTGATTTAATTATAACAAACAACCGCTAGTATCCTTTTCAAACAGAAGGAATATGTCATGCGTGTTGTGATTGTTGCTGGCTTTATCATGGCTGCGTCTGGCCTTTGGTCTGCATCAGCGGCGCAAAGTGCGTCGATTGAGACCATCGTGACAGAAAGCCGTGCAACCCCCAGCATTGTGACGCTGACATGCACCACCTGCCCACCGCTGTCAGAGACGCGCAAAGCAGCCGTCGATGTCCCGCCAAAGCTGGCTGTGGGCACACAAAAAATTCAAGTAAGAACCGTCAACGGGAAAAAACAGCTGGTGCGAACCGAAGCATGGCTCGGTGGATCGCCGGTTGTGTTCATCAACAAGCAGGGCGGATGGCTGGATAATGGCAGCCAACTGGTCGGAATGTCGAGCGATGGTGTCGATTCGGCAACAGAGACCGGCGCGGTCAGCGACGTGCCTCATTCCGTGGAAGGTCCGACTAGCCTCACACCAGACAGTAACCCCAAGACAGAACGCCACACAGCATTACACCCATAAGTAAGCATGAACCGCTACCGAATGGTGCCGTGCAGGCGCAATAATGCATGAAATTGCGCAATATCCATTAAATCTTAGGGTGAATTAAATTAAAATCACAACCTATATTTCATTATTTCTTTAGACTGTCTGCCTCATAGTCTTCCCTCGACTTTGGATGTTTCACGACTGGGGAGAACGGGGCAGAATGAAAAATCTGAGTATTTCAATAAAATTATTTTCATTGGTTGGTATGTTGTTGGTCATATCTTCAGCAATGACGTTTTTACAATTGAGATCGTCAATTGATTCAATTTATCATGAACGTTACGAAATGCTGCGTATGCAGGTTGAAACGGCGCTTTCTGTGCTGAAAGAGTTCGATGAAAGATCGAAAGCAGGAGAGTTCTCACAGGAGGAGGCCATAAAACGCGCCTATTCTATCGTGAATAAAATGCGCTATGAGCCCGATGGGTACTTTTTTGGCTATGATTACGACGTGACACTCGTTCTGTTTCCAAATCCAGCTCTGATCGGTCAAAAAAGCAAAGGTAAGGCCGATAAAAATGGCTATGCCTACCGCGACGATGTTGTCAAATTTGGTCGTGCAGGCGGCGGCTATACGCAATTTATTGGTCCCAAACCGGGTGCAGATCCCAATGACTACAGCTATCCTAAACTGGCCTATTCCAAGGCTTTTGAGCCTTGGCAAGTTGTTGTAGCAACAGGACTTTATATTGATGACCTGCAAGCAAAGGTAAAGCAGAAAATTATCGATGCCATCCTCTCGACAATCGCTTTATTGCTTTTGGCCATCACCGCAGCCTATCTGATCATCCGCAGCATTTCCAAACCCTTGAAGTCCATTCACAACGCGCTGGAGGCCGTGGCCGAGGAAAACACCTCCATCACCATTCCCCATACTGACATGCACAATGAAGTGGGCATGATGGCGAAAGCAACAAAGGCCTTGCAGGAAAAAGTGCGAGAGCGCCACGCCATGGCCGAACAGCAGATGCAGCAAAGCCGCGAAATCAACGCTGAGCGCGAACGTCATACGGACATGCAGGCGCAAGAGGCCCGCAAGCAGGCGCATGTGGTTGCCACCATTGGCACGTCGCTGGAGCGTCTGGCAACCGGCGATCTCACCGTGCGTTGTACGGATCTTGGCCCCGATTACGAGGGCCTGCGCCAACACTTCAACAATGCCATCTCGGGCCTTGAGCAGGCCATGGCCCGCGTCAGCCTCAAGGGTACAGACATCAGCGTCAGCAAGGAAGAAATCCGCCGCGCTTCGGGCGAGCTTGCCACCCGCACCGAGCGGCAGGCCGCCAATCTCGAAGAAACATCGGCAGCCCTGGATGAGTTGACGGTTGCCATCCGCCAGACCGCCGATGGCGCGAAGGAAGCCGCAAGCCGGGTCAAATCCGTCAGCCAGGAAGCCCAGCAGAGCGATGGCATTGTCGCCCACGCCATTGATGCCATGAGCGGCATTGAAAAATCCTCTGAGGAAATCACCAAGATCATCACCGTGATTGATGAAATTGCCTTCCAGACCAACCTTCTGGCGCTGAACGCCGGTGTGGAAGCGGCCCGCGCTGGTGAGAGCGGCAAGGGCTTTGCCGTGGTGGCGCAGGAAGTGCGCGAACTGGCCCAGCGCTCTGCGGCAGCCGCCAAAGAGATCCGGGATCAGATTGCCCGTTCATCGGCACAGGTGAATGAGGGTGTGCAACTGGTGGGCAAAACCGGCGAAGCGTTGAAGCGTATTTCCGGTCAGATCACCGAAGCCAATGACGTGGTAGCCCGCATTGCCGCCAGCGCGGCCGAACAGGATACCACTATGCGCTCCATCTCGTCTGCGCTGAACCAGCTGGATACAGCCACCCAGCAAAACGCGGCCATGGCCGAGCAAACCACGGCCTCTGCCGAGGTGCTGGCCAATGACACGGGTGATCTGCTCAACCTCATTCAGGGCTTCAAGATCTCACAGCACGGTGGCCAAAGCCCATTGCATGACGTTGCCCGTCAGATGCGCAGGGCAAGCTGACATCTGGAGACCCCCAACTCTCTCTTCGTCTCCCAAGCCTTCCCTTTGAGGGCAGGCTTGGGGGGCATACTCTGCCTTCCATAGAACAACACCGCAAAGGCCGCCGAATGCGTTTCGGCGGCTTTTTCGTTCTGAGATCATGCCCTGCACAGCGATATTGATGCGCTACTGCATAATTCTTTAAACCGGAATCGGTTTAAAGAGAAAATCATGCAGCAGATATAAAGAGCGACAGCGCCGTGCGCCATATATGGCGCACGGCGCTGTAGAGTCTGTCAGGGTCAACCTGAACCTGACAGACTCCATATTTCTTTGTTTTCGTTTGTCTTTTCGGGAAAATCGGATTCCACTTTTCCCTGACAAACTCTAAGCGGCTCTGACTTCATCGTTTATTTAGAAAGACAAGCTAATATACCGATAATATTGAGGGTAATCCAGCCTTTGGAGACAACATGAAAAACCTCAGAATATCGTTGCAACTGTTTCTTCTTGTGGGTGGATTGATGCTGGCCTTTGCAACGGCCACCTTTTTCCAGATCAGGTCGTCTTCCGAAACCATCTACACCCAGCGTTATGAGATGCTGCGCACTGAGGTTGAAACCGCGATTTCCGTCATGAAGCTTTATCATGACAGGGAAGTGGCTGGAACGCTTTCGCGCGCGGATGCTCAAAAACAGGCCTATGACACCATCAATGCCATGAAATTTGATCCGGACGGGTATTTCTTTGGCTATGACTATGATGTCAACATGCTGTTTCACCCGGATCCGAAGCGCGTTGGCCAAAACTTCAAGGGCAAAGCGGACAGCAAGGGCTATGCCTACCGCGATGAACTGGTGAAGCTTGGACGGGCGGGCGGCGGGCGCACCGACTTTTATGGTCCCAAGCCCGGCCAGGAGGGGAATGATTTTCGCAAGACCTCCTACGCCAAAGCATTTGAGCCTTGGGGCGTTGTGGTCGTGACCGGCCTTTACATGGACGATCTTGATGCCGAGGTGAATGCATCGATGCTGCGGGCGGTATCGACCGGCCTGATTGTCTTCGTGATCGGCCTGATTGCCGCGTATGTTGTCATTCGCGGTATTTCGCGTCCGCTGAAAGCCATTCATGATGCGCTTCAGGCCGTAGCCGAAGAAAATGTACGAATCGCCATTCCCCATGCCGACATGAGCAATGAAGTGGGCATGATGGCCAAGGCCACCAGATCGCTTCAGGAAAAGGTGCGTGAGCGCCACGCCATGGTGGCGCGCCAGCAGGAGCAACAGCTTGAGCTGGACAGTGAGCGGCAACGCAATATCGACCGTCAGCTGGCCGAAGCCAATGAACAGGCCCATGCGGTCTCCACCATTGGCGTTTCGCTGGAACGGCTCGCGGAAGGTGATCTCACAGTTCGCTGTGCCGATCTTGGCAGCAAATACGAAGGCTTGCGCCAGAACTTCAATAATGCGCTTTTGCGGTTGGAGCAGGCCATGGCCCGCGTTAACCTCAAGGGTACAGACATCAGCGTCAGCAAGGAAGAAATCCGCCGTGCCTCGGGCGAGCTTGCCACCCGCACCGAGCGTCAGGCCGCCAACCTCGAAGAAACATCGGCAGCCCTGGATGAGCTGACCGTGGCCATCCGCCAGACCGCCGATGGCGCGAAGGAAGCCGCAAGCCGGGTTAAATCCGTCAGTCAGGAAGCCCAGCAGAGCGATGGCATTGTCGCCCACGCCATTGATGCCATGAGCGGCATTGAAAAATCCTCTGAGGAAATCACCAAGATCATCACCGTGATTGATGAAATTGCCTTCCAGACCAACCTTCTGGCGCTGAACGCCGGTGTGGAAGCGGCCCGCGCCGGTGAGAGCGGCAAGGGCTTTGCCGTGGTGGCGCAGGAAGTGCGTGAACTGGCCCAGCGCTCTGCGGCAGCCGCCAAAGAGATCCGGGATCAGATTGCCCGTTCATCGGCACAGGTGAATGAGGGTGTGCAACTGGTGGGCAAAACCGGCGAAGCGCTCAAGCGTATTTCCGGTCAGATCACCGAAGCCAATGACGTGGTGGCCCGCATTGCCGCCAGCGCGGCCGAGCAGGATACCACCATTCGCTCGATTGCCTCCTCGCTGAACCAGCTGGATCAGGCAACCCAGCAGAATGCGGCGATGGCGGAAGAAACAACCGCCTCTGCAGAAGTGCTGGCCAATGACACGGGCGACCTTCTCAATCTCATTCAGAGCTTCAAGGTCTCGCAAGGTGGTGGCCAGAGCCAGTTGCACGATAGGGCACACCAGATGCGGCGGGCAGGATAACCACAGTTTTCTCCTAAAGCATGTCGCGTTTTATTGTCCTCAATAAAACGATAACGTACATGCGAAAAAGAAAGAGCTAAAGCCTGTCGCAGTGAATCCTATTCACTGCGACAGGCTTTAGGACAAAAAGGCCGCTGGAGCAATCCGGCGGCTTTTTTGATCAACGCAGATGTAAAATCTGTGCATCAAGCACATCGACCTGACGGTCGGAAAACACTTCAATTCCCACCTGTTGCAACAGGGCTGCGGTAACGCCAAAGCCGGGGTGACGTTTGCCGGAAAACGAACCGTCATAGATAAAACCGGAGCCACAGGATGGGCTGCCATCAATCAACAGCGCATAGCGGCAACCCTGTTGCAGGGCGAGTTCGACGGCCTTTCTGCCACCTGCGATAAACGCTGCCGTCACATCAAAGCCGGTGACTTCCAGCACACGGGCGCGGCCTTGCAACACATCATTGCCGGTTAAACCATTCTCGATTTCAGCCGGTGGGCGCGGCGTTGGCATTCCACCAGCCTGTTCGGGGCAAAACACCACAAGCCGCCCCTCCCCTTGCCAGCGTGAAATGGCCGGATGGTGGAGCGGCTTGCCCTTGCCATCGTAGCGCACCGGGCGGCCCA
Source organism: Gillisella vitis (assembly GCF_014204625.1). Lineage (GTDB taxonomy): Bacteria > Pseudomonadota > Alphaproteobacteria > Rhizobiales > Rhizobiaceae > Allorhizobium > Allorhizobium vitis_F. The sequence continues at coordinate 90,360 of NZ_JACHLU010000006.1, forward strand.
TCAAGCAGGCGCTGATCAGGATTTTATCCATGGTTCTTCGCCTTGTTTTAAACGGGCGTCAGAGTACACGACACAAACGCTTTAATATGCCGCTTACCCCCTCATCCCCCTGCCGGGGACTTCTCCCCGCTGGGGAGAAGGGATGCGAGGCAACCTTTCGCTCAACATCAAACTGAGGCTAAAGCCTGTCGCAGTGAATAGGATTCACTGCGACAGGCTTTAGCTCTTTCTTTTTCGCATGGACGTTATCGTTTTATTGAGGACAATAAAACGCGACATGCTGTAGCATTGAGTGCTTGGCTCCCCCTCACCCCGCCTCCGCTTTGCTCGGCGGACCTCTCCCCGCTGGGGCGAGGAACCCATGAGCGTTGCGGTTCTTTCCGTCTTCTCCCCCACGGGGAGAAGGTGGCGGCAGCCGGATGAGGGGGCTTTTCAACCACCGACGCTGCCTTTAACCCGCGATCTTGGAGAAATCCGCAACCGTGGCTGTGGCTTCACGGATGGCTTTCAACAATGCCAAGCGATTGGCGCGAATGGCGTTATCGTCGTCATTCACCAGCACGTCTTCGAAGAACTTATCCACGGGCGCACGCAAGGTAGACAGCGCCTGCATGGCGGAGCGGAAATCTTCCTTGGCCACAGCCTCGCTGGCCGCCTTGGTGGCCTCGGTGACAGCCGCAAACAGCGCCTTTTCAGCATCCAGCTTCAACAGCGCGGCGGAAACGCCATCGGCCACAACCGTGCCCTTCTTTTCCTCAGCCGCCAGAAGCTGGGTGGCGCGCTTGGTGCCTGCCAGCAGGTTCTTGCCATCTTCAGACGTGATGAAGGCGGTCAAGGCCTCAGTGCGGCGGGCGACCATGAGCAGGTCGTCGGCAGCAGAGAAAGCCCCCTCACCCTGCATCGTTCCCGCCTGCCGCACAGCCGTGTTTGCCTCTCCCCGCTGGGGAGAGGAGGCCGATAACGCATCACCTTGCTCCCTCTTCTCCCCAGCGGGGAGAAGGTGGCCCGAAGGGCCGGATGAGGGGGCCGCAAGCACAGCGTCAATAATGTCATGCCGGGCACCTTGGTCGCGGAGATAGACTTTTAGGCGGTCGTGGAAGAAGGAGAGGAGGTCATAAGCAAGCTCTGTAGCAAGGCTTCTAATGGCACTCGGACGCTCCGATTCGGGCATCCCGAAACCACCGCCAGACATTGCGACACACAGCTCAAAAAATGTATCTCCAATAAAGCCACCCCCGAAATTTTCGGAAAGTGTTATTGGCGAAAGCAAAAGATCTCGGATAATTTGAAATAGCGGCAATCGAACATTCTTCTCAAGCAGAATCCGCACAACGCCCAAAGCCGCACGTCTCAACGCAAACGGATCCTTCGAACCCGTCGGCTTTTCATCAATCGCCCAGAACCCAACCAGCGTATCCAGCTTATCGGCCAGCGCCACGGTAATCGCCACCTTGTCAGACGGCAGGCGATCAGACGGGCCCTGCGGCTTGTAATGATCCTCGATCGCGGCGGCGACGCTTTCATGCTCACCCTGCAACGTCGCATATTTGCGGCCCATCAAGCCCTGCAATTCGGGGAATTCACCAACGGCTTCGGTGCGCAGGTCGGCTTTGGCCAGCACCACGGCGCGGTCCACCAGCGCTGCATCGGCACCCACAATCGGGGCCAGAATTTTCGCCAGTCCGCGAATGCGGGCCACGCGCTCGCCTTGGCTGCCGAGCTTGGCGTGGAAGGTCACGTTCAGAGCATCCAGCTTGGCCATGCGCTGATCGAGCGGCTTTGCCAAATCGAGGTTAAACTTTGCCGCCGATGCTTCCAGTGTTTCCAGATCGGGCAGATTGCCCTGGTCGCGCTTCCAGAAATGCAGGGCGTCGGACAGGCGGGCGCGGACGACCTTGCCGTTGCCATGCATGATTTCGGCTCCACCATCATGGGCGGCGATGTTGGAAATCAGGATGAAATGATTGGAGAGTTTTTCCGCCTCACCCACGGGGCGGCAGACAAAACACTTCTGGTTGGTCTTGATGGTCAGGCGGATGATTTCGGCCGGAATCGACAGGTAATCGACTTCGAACGTGCCCAGCAGCACTTGCGGATATTCCACCAGACCGGAGACTTCTTCCAGCAGGCCCTCGTCTTCCACCAGTTCCAAACCGTTGGCGAAAGCAATGTCGCGGGCATCGTGCAGGATGATGTCCTTGCGGCGCTCGGCGTCCAAAATCACCTTTGCCTTATCGAGGCTTGCCGCATAATCATCAAAGCGCTTGACGGTGATGGCGTCTGGCGCATGAAAACGGTGGCCGTAGGTGATGTTGGAAGCGACAATACCGTCGATCTCAAACGGGATTATCGCCACTTCGTCATGCTCGGTGCCAAAGGTGCAGACGATGGATTGCAGCGGGCGCACCCAGCGCAGGCTCTCCGAACCCTTGCCCTCTATGCCGCCATAGCTTGAGCCTCTTGGCATGGACGCCGCACCAGAACGCATGGATTTAGGCCATGGGAAACTGCGGATAATGCCCGGCATCACATCGGTGATGATGTCTTCTGCACTGCGGCCCGGCTTATCGATGTAGGCGACGTAAAAATCACCCTTTTTCGGATCGGTCTTGACCACGGCCTGATCAAGCGAGGAAAGCCCGGCACCGCGCAAAAAGCCTTCGATGGCTTTTTCCGGGGCAGACACACTTGGACCCTTTTTCTCTTCCTTCACATCGGCAGAGCGGGCGGTAAGGCCGCGAATATCCAGCGTCAGGCGGCGCGGTGTCCAATATTCCCGCGCACCTTCATAGGTCAGTCCTGCATCCACCAGCGCATCGGTGACGAGCTTTTTCAAATCACCCGCCGCTTTTCTTTGCATACGTGCAGGGATTTCTTCGGAGCGGAGTTCAAGCAGAAGATCGGGCATAGGACTGACTTTACCGTTGGCTTTATCGTGATGCGGACTTAGCAAGCGTGGAGTGAAAAGTCACCCCATCAAGGCTTTTGATACTGAACCCCCAAGGATGCCAGCGCATCCCAATAGTTCGGGTAGGTTTTGGCCACGCAAGCAGGATCGAGAATCGTGATTCCGCCGATCTTCAGGCCTGCTAAGGCAAAGCTCATGGCAATGCGGTGATCGGCGAAAGTGTCGATGCTGGCGGGCAAGGTCTGGCCGATCAGAGTGGGGTCTGCGGCCACAATCAGGTCGTCGCCCTCTTCGGTGGCAAGGCCTGCGCGGATGTTGTTCAGCCCGGTGGAGAGCGCACGAATACGGTCGCATTCCTTGACGCGCAGGTTGGCGATGCCGACAAAGCGCACAGGTGTCTGGTTAAACGCTGCCAGCACCGCAATGGTGGGAATGGCATCCTGCATCTGGCTGCCGTCAATCATGGCTGGCATGTTGGGGAAGGCCGAGATCACCTCATAGGCCTTGGCGTCGGGCTGGGTGAAATCGGCGGCAGGTGTGCCAATGTCGATTTTGCCGCCGCTCAGCACTTCGGCACCCCAGAGATAGGTGGCAGCAGAGGCGTCTGGCTCAATATGGAAATCGGTGGCGGTGTAGCCGGTTGGGGCAACGCGCCAGACAGAGCTTGAGGGCTGATCAATCTTGGCACCAAAGGCGCGCATGGCAGAGAGTGTGAGGTCAATATAGCCTTTTGCGCCAATGTCGGTTCCGGCAAGCTCAATCTCAAAATCTTCGCCAGCGCAAGGAGCGGCCATCAGCAGGGCCGAGACATATTGGCTGGAGAGGCCAGCATCAATCACCACCCGGTTTTTTTTGAACGCCCCATGGGCATCGATGGCAACCGGCGGGCAGCCGCTGGGAGCAGCAATGGCAACGCCAAGCGATTGCAGGGCCTCAACCAAAGGCAGGATCGGGCGTTTGCGCATATGCTCATCGCCATCCACGGTGAAGCGGCCCTTGGACAGCGCCACGGCCGCGGTCAAAAACCGGGTGGCGGTGCCTGCATTGCCCAGAAACAGCGCTTCCTTTGGCTCCTGCCATTGACCCGAGCTTGTGACAACAAATGTTGTCGCATCCGGCTCATCCACGGTCACGCCCATGGCCCGCAGGGCTTCGGCCATATAGCGGGTGTCGTCGCTTTTCAAAGCGCCGGTCAGCCTGCTCGTGCCTTTGGCCAGCCCTGCCAGCAGCAAGGCCCGATTGGTGATGGATTTGGAGCCGGGCGGGCTGACCTGACCACGCAAGGCGTGGGTCACGGGAACAATGGTCAGCTTGTCTTTGATCAGCGCGGGTTGGGTCATTGAAACAGTCCATTTGATCAGGCATTGCGGGCGTGTGCGAGAATGCTGGGTAACGCGAGGCAGACAATTATGCAACAGCGCAAAACAACCGGCTTTCGAGTTTGTCTTTCTGGCAAAACCCCTTGGCTATTTTTCCCTCATCCAGTCAATTTAAGTGAAGTCAATTTAAGTGAAGGCGGGCCAACCGGGTTTCCTGCGCGCTGGTCAACCGCCGAATATAGCTTTCCATCGCCAGCAGCAGCAGCAAGGTCACCACGCCGCTTGTGGCGGCAATGTGCATCAGACTTTGCCCATAGTCCGGGCTTTGATAAGCATCAGATGAGGTCTGGGTGAGATAGAAAAACAGCCCGTCGCCAACCAGATTAAGGCCGCCAATCATCCATGCCAGCCACACCATTTCACTCTGTTCGGCCTCTGTGGTTTCCAGTTGCGGATCATGCATGGTGACATTGGCAAGCTCGATCAGCGCCAACGGCACAAACAGCACATTGAACACCGGAATAAACCAGCAGATGGCGATGGAAAATGCGCCAAACCGCAAACGGCCATCGGGTGCCAGAACACGGGCAAAACGGCAGGCAAGCCACAGCCAGCCAAACCACAACACCAACCCCAGCACCTCAAACACGATAATGCTGCGGTCCATTGGCCCGGCCCAGGCGGCCATCACCTGCACCAGCCAGCCATTGACGCCGGTATAGCCAGCGCCTCCGGTGGCCACCACCACATATTGCACCCAGGCCGTATACAGATAAAACGGCACCAGCAGCCCAGACAGCAGGCCGGTGCCCACTGCCGTGATCAACCAGCCGCGCCGCAACCATGTCAGCCGTTGCAAGAGGGTCTCAAGCTGCATCGGCCGCCCTCATCCTGATGACATCACGCGGCCTGACCGAAATTGACGCCACCCGCATCGGTCAGCAGAAACGCCTCGCCACAGGCCTTGGCCAGCGTGCGCACCCGCAGGATATAGCTCTGGCGTTCCGTCACCGAAATCACCCCGCGCGCATCCAGCAGGTTGAAGACGTGGCTGGCCTTGATGCACTGATCATAGGCTGGAAACACGCATTTGTGCAGGCGCTGATTGTCATTCTCGCCCGGTGCGCCAGCATCCAGCAGCGCCTGGCATTCTTTTTCCGCATCCGTAAAATGGCGCAGCAGCATTTCGGTATTGGCAAATTCAAAGTTGTGGCGGGAATATTCCTGCTCGGCCTGCAAAAACACATCGCCGTAGGAAATCTTTTCTTCGCCGTCACGACCGTTGAAATTCAGGTCATAGACATTGTCCACGCCCTGCACATACATGGCCAGACGCTCCAGACCATAGGTCAATTCGCCAGCCACCGGCGAGCATTCAATGCCGCACACCTGCTGAAAGTAAGTGAACTGCGACACTTCCATGCCATCACACCAGCATTCCCAGCCCAGACCCCAGGCTCCCAGCGTCGGGCTTTCCCAATCGTCTTCGACAAAGCGCACATCGTGCAACAGCGGATCAAGACCAATGGCCTTGAGCGAGCCAAGATACAGCTCTTGCAGATTGGAGGGGTTTGGCTTCAAAATCACCTGATATTGGTAATAATGCTGCAAACGGTTGGGGTTTTCACCATAGCGCCCATCGGATGGGCGGCGCGAGGGCTGCACATAAGCGGCCTTCCATGGCTTGGGGCCAAGGGCGCGCAGGGTTGTTGCCGGGTGAAATGTGCCTGCGCCCACTTCCATATCATAGGGCTGCAACACGGCGCAGCCCTTATCGGCCCAGTAATTGTGCAACGTCAGGATCAGCGCCTGAAACGAGCGCCTGGGGTCCATATGCGGGGCGATAGAAGTCGTCATGGGAACCTGCATCATTTTCGAAAGTCACTGTTGAAGGACTGACCTGCCACGACCGGCCCATTCGGTCAAGGCTTTGGCCGCAGGCTGTTTCATGATCAGGCCAAAACTGCGGCGCTAAAGCCTGTCGCAGTGAATAGGATTCACTGCGACAGGCTTTAGCTCTTTCTTTTTCGCATGGACGTTATCGTTTTATTGAGGACAATAAAACGCGACATGCTTTAACAGGCTGCTGAAAAACTCGAGCCGGGTTGAAAATGGTCTGTTTCGGTGATTGAAAAGCGCCAAAAAAGCATTGCATATGATCGATATGCGCTGTTTTTTGGCACTTTTTCTCCCCAAAACATCCTCATTTTCAACTCCACCTGACTTTTTCAGCAGCCTGTTAATCTTCTTCTTTGATGCGATATTCCCCGGTTTTCGGGTCTTTCACCAAAGTGGCAATCGCCCCGGTCTCACGCTCGCGCTCTTTTTGGCGGTTGCGGCGCACCAGTTTTTCTGCGTCGCGGGTAAAGCGACGGTAATACCAATAGCCCACCCCGATCAGGAGCAGGAAAAACAGAATGCGCAGCATGTCGATTGCTTAACCTTACCCTTGTTTGAGTTTGTCTGATCAGAAAAACCGGTTTCCACTTTTCCTGACAAACTCTAGAGTCCAAACCGTGCCCACAATGCCCTGTCTTCCATGGTGTCCGCAAGCCCCGAGGCGGCAGCGGCGGCCAAGTGCTCAGGCTCAAGGCCCGCGGTGACGCCGGAAAGTCTTTTGCCAAAAAGCCCTCTGGAGGCAGACACCGGCTCAAGCCGGGCCGTTTTGCCATACCGGGCCTTGATGGTTTCACGCAGACTGCCAAGCCCGTCAATCAGGCCCAGCTCAAAACTCTTGCGCCCGGTCCAGAACAGGCCAGAAAAGACCGTGGCATCATCGACCAGCCGAATGCCGCGCCGCTGCTTGACCATATCAATGAAAACATCATGAATATCGAGCTGAAGCGTTTTCAGATACTCAATGTCGCTGGCTTTTTCCGGCTGGAACGGGTCCAGCATCACCTTGTTTTCGCCCGCCGTGTAGACGCGCCGCTCAATGCCGATTTTCTTCAGCAGATCGGGAAAGCCAAAGCCGCCCGAGACAACGCCAATCGAGCCGACAATCGAGGTGGGATCGGCAATGATTTCGTCACCGGCAATGGCAATCATATAGCCGCCGGAGGCTGCAACATCCTCGACAAACACCAGCACTGTCTTGTCATGCTCTTCGGCCAGCGTGCGAATACGCTGATAAATCATCCGTGATTGCACTGGCGAGCCGCCGGGCGAATTGATGGAGAGCGCTACCGCCGGGCTATCCTTGTGCTTGAAGGCTTTTTCCAGTAGCGGGCCGACATTGGCCAGATTGAGAGCGGGGCGAAACCGGCTGCCGCCGCTCATGATTGCCCCATGCAAGGACACCACGGGAATAACGATTTCCGTTTTGCGAAACCGCCTGGGAACCAATCGCTTCAACAGACCCGCCATACCATGCCATCCTTCTTGCTATCATCTCAGGATCGTCATGTAAGACATGGGACGACAAACACAATGGCCGCCAGAGATTTTGCATCTTTCACCGGGTCTTGTGGTCCAGACGCAGATAGCCCATCCTGCCATTGTTGAGTGCATCCACCTGCGGCAGGAAGGCGTGGCTATCCGTGCCGTGCATGATCAGCGGACTGCGAAACGAAAGCCGCGCCTTTGAGCCTTTGATGGCGGTCAGCAGCAGGCGAATGGCGCTTTCGCCCTCACGCGGATGAATCAGGGTGATCTCGATGCCGCCAAAGCGCTTGCCACAGGCGGCGATAATCTCGGCAATCGATTGCGGCCGGGCGATCAGCGACACCTGCCCGCCGGGGCGCACAATTGCCCCGGCTGTCCGCAGCCAGCGCTCGAACAGATCACCGCTCATGGCGTGAGCCTCGGCTTTCAGACTGTCGGGTGTGAGCCGGTCGCGTCCATCGTTGAAGGGCGGGTTCATGATCACATGGTCAAAGGCATCATCCATCAGCCCCGCCGCATGGCGGGCCTTGCCCGTCAGGGTGACATCGGCGGCAATCAGGCTGACACGGTCACGGATATGGGCATTTTCAGCCAGCGCCAGTGTTTTTTCGGCAAAGGCCAACATGTCGGGCGAACGCTCCACCAAGGTCACCTCACTCTGAAGCAGACGTGAGGCAACAGCCAGCCCCGCACCTCCGGCCCCGGCCCCCAGATCGGCCACCCGCTGGGGGCGGTCCTCGCCAATCATCGCGGCCAACAGCATGGCATCCATGCCAGCGCGATGGCCCCGGCCCTTGGGCTGCACCAGAAAAAACCGGCCACGGTGAAAGGCATCCATTGTCTCGCCGGGCGCATCTGCCGGTCTGTTCTGAGCCTGCATCACGGCGCGTCATCCCGCAATTCATGCTCGAGCCCGGCATCCACCAGAATGCGCCGCGCCTGCAAAACCTGATCGGAAACAACCAGAAATCGCCGTGGCAACAGCCCAAGCGAACCCTCCATGATACTCATGGCCTGATCGGCAATCAGACAATCGATCCCGGCATCTTTCATCAGGCTTTGAGCAAATGAGAGCAAAACCGGGTCATTGCATCGGAAAATCTCTTTCATGCGGTGATTCGTCCTATCAAATCTGCGGGATACGGTAATTCCGCTCTTGCCCCGCCGCCATAGGCTTTTTATGTTAAACCAGACGTCAGGAAACCAATTTTCGCTTAATCGTCCACTGCCATACAATTTCAGGTGGACTTTGGCGGTTAATTTTGGTCTTGGCGATGTGGGGTAAACAGGAGTCCGCGACCTTGGGTGCAGTGATACCGCTTGGTGACAAGAAAAACAAACAGGCCTCGGTGCAGCCATTGGTCGATTTGACCAAAAGCAGCATGGAACGGGTCAACCAATTGATTCTGTCCAAAGCCGGTTCGGACGTGGAAATGATACCGGAAGTGGCCAACCACCTGATCTCGTCTGGTGGCAAGCGCCTGCGGCCCATGCTGACCCTGGCCTCTGCCGCCATGTTTGGCTATGAGGGTGAGCACCATATCAAGCTTGCCACCAGTGTCGAGTTTTTGCACACCGCCACGCTGTTGCACGATGATGTGGTGGATGAGAGCGATCTGCGCCGGGGCAAATCCACAGCCCGCATGATCTGGGGCAATCAGGCCAGCGTTTTGGTGGGCGACTTTTTGCTGGGACAGGCCTTCCGCATGATGGTGGAAGTCGGCTCACTGGACGCACTGGATGTTCTCTCCACCGCAGCCTCGGTGATTGCCGAGGGCGAAGTGCTGCAATTGTCTGTGGCCAAAAACATGGAAACCACCGAGGATGACTATCAGGCGGTCATTCGCGCCAAGACAGCGGCGCTGTTTGCGGCGGCTGCCGAAGTTGGACCGATTGTGGCTGGCACCGACCGCGCCACCCGCAACGCGCTGAAATCCTATGGCATGAACCTTGGCCTCGCCTTCCAGCTGGTGGATGATGCGCTGGATTACGGCGGCAAAGCGGCGGAACTGGGCAAGAATACCGGCGACGATTTCCGCGAAGGCAAGATCACGCTTCCGATCATTCTGGCCTATCGCCGCGGCAATGAGACAGAGCGCAGCTTCTGGCGCGACGCGATTGAAGGCGGCAACAGCAGCGATGCCAATCTTGAGAAGGCAATGGGATTGATCACCAAATACAATGGCCTGTCCGACACCGTCGCCCGCGCCATTCATTATGGTGACGTGGCGCGCGATGCGCTGGCCCCCGTGCCCGACAGCCCGTGGAAGGATGCTCTCATGGATGTGATCGACTTTTGCATCGAGCGCGTCAGTTGAGCCATTTTTTGAAGAGCTTACTCAAAAAAGCCATGCTTTTTCCATCACGTGGGCTGGTGACAGAAGAGCATGGCTCTTACATCAGAACCTCAGGCTGAACATCTTGAGACCCATCCTTCGGGCTGGGGTTCGAGACTTTGGCCAAAACGTAGAATTTCCCGATCCGGCCAGATGTGTCCGGTGACCATGGTTGAAAGGCTTCTTCATGCGGCAGATGTTTGCCAAACGCTTCACCACAGGCACGGCGCTCCTGCTTTTGGCCTCACTCAGCGGCGCTCTTGTTGCGGGGCCTGTAACGGCCAATGCCACGGCAGAGGATATGGCCCGGCCCGCAGACCAGGTGCTGGATCTGGATAGTGTCGATACATTTTCCGGTGCCTATCTGGCAGCCCGCACCGCCAATTCTGACAGGGATTTTGCCAATGCCGTGCCGCTCTATGAAAAGGCGCTGCGGTTTCAGCCAGACGATCTCGAAATTCGTGAAAGCCTGATGCTGTCGCTGTTCATGGCCGGTCGCTTTGACGAGGCGGTAAAATATGCCTACGAATTGCGCAAGGACAAGGCGGTTGACCGGATCACCACCATTGCCCGTGGCCTGAAGGCCATTCAGGATAAAGACTATAAATCGGCAGAGAAAATTCTGGCCTACAAAGGCCCGAATGATCTGGACCGCCTGACCAATGCCCTGCTGGTGGCCTGGGCCAAGGCCGGTGCGGGCCGCACCAAGGAAGCCATGGCCGATCTGGACAAGCTGAAAGGCCCAAGCTGGTATGGCGTGTTCAAAAACTACAACGCCGGTGTCATGGCCGCCATAAAAGGCGATACCGTCAAGGCGCGCAATTACCTGACCAGCGTGGTGACCGACCGCGAGGGCGGAGCCACAGCACCAGACACATTCCTGCGCGCTGTCATCGCGCTTGCCACGCTTGAAGCCAAAGATGGCAACAAGCAAAAGGCGCTGGACACCATTGCCGCTGGCGAAGCGCTGATCAACAATTACGCGCCTTTCAAAGCCATGCGTGAGCGGATCGAAAAGGGCAATGTGCCCGAGCAGGTGGTGACCACCGTGCAAGAGGGCGCAGCATCGGTGCTGTTTTCGCTGGGCGGGGCGCTGAACCGTCAGGGCGCACAGGATACCGTGGCACTTTACCTCCAGCTTTCGCGGGCTTTGGCACCCAAAAGTGCCGATATGCTGATCATGCTCGGCGGCATTGCCGAGGGCAACAAACAGACTGATCTGGCCATTTCCTATTACAAGGATGTGCCGGCCGATTCGCCCATGTTGCGCATTTCCGAAATGCAGCTGGGCATTGCGCTTGCCGAAACCGGCAAAGTCGATGAGGCCAAGGCGCATCTGAAGGCGCTGATCGCGTCTGATCCCACCGACATCCGCAGCTATCTGGCCTATGGCAGCGTGCTGTCGGATTCCAAGGATTACGCCGAGATGGCCGCCAATTATGACAGGGCCGTCGATATACTGGGGCCAACGCCCGACAAAAACCAATGGCCGGTGTTTTTCCAGCGCGGCATTGCCTATGAGCGCCTGAAACAATGGGAAAAGGCCGAACCGAATTTCAAAAAAGCGCTGGAGATGAACCCCAATCAGGCGCAGGTGCTCAACTATCTGGGTTATTCCTGGGTGGATCGGAACACCAATCTTGAGCAAGGCCTTGAGATGATCAAAAAGGCGGTCGAGCTGAAGCCCGATGATGGCTATATCGTCGATTCGCTCGGCTGGGCCTATTTCCGTCTTGGCCGCTTTGATGAAGCCGTAACCGAACTTGAGCGCGCCGTGCAATTGAAGGCAGGCGATGCCACCATCAACGATCATCTGGGTGATGCCTACTGGCGGGTTGGCCGCAAGCTCGAAGCCACCTTCCAATGGCGTCAGGCCTTGGCGTTCAAGGCTGATCCTGAACTGGATCTGACCGCAAAGATTCAGGAAAAGCTGGAGAACGGCCTGCCTGATCTGCCACCAGGCCCCAATACTGCCGAGATCAAGCCTGCGGTGGAGCCTGTGCCGCCGCCTGCATCCGAGCCTGCAAAGCCAGAGCCCGCAAAGCCTGAACCAGCGGCCACGCCAGAGGTCAAACAGCCTGCCGAGGAAAAGCCAGCGGCGGCCCCAGAGGCAACGCCTGCTGACCCTGAAAAGAAACCGTAAGGCGCGGGTCTTTTCGGCACCGCCCATGAATGAGCACAGGGACATCGCACCTGCCAAGATCAATCTTGCTTTGCATGTGACGGGGCGTCGAGAAGATGGCTATCATCTTCTCGACACTCTGGTGACATTTGCAGATCGTGGCGACGTGATAACCGTGCGCGATGCGCAACAGGACCAGTTTACGCTGTCCGGGCCATTTTCCGCTGTTTTGCAAGGTGAAGCAACGGCCAGCAATCTCGTGATCAGGGCGCGCGATCTGCTGAGAGCCGCTTTGACCGAAGCTGGCTTTGCCCCCCGCCCTGTCGCTATCCATCTTGAAAAAAATCTGCCCATCGCCTCTGGCATTGGTGGCGGCTCTGCCGATGCCGCTGCAACCCTTCGGGCACTGCTGCGGCTTTGGGGCGGCACGCTGGAGTCGTCTGTATTGCAGAGCATCGCGCTGTCGCTGGGCGCTGATGTGCCAATGTGCCTGCACAGCACGCCACTTCGCGCCACCGGCATCGGCGAAGACATGGTGGCGGTGCCAGCCATGCCACGCTTTGGGCTTCTGCTGGGCAATCCCTTGAAAAGCGTGTCAACGCCTGCGATTTTCAAGGCTCTGACGCGGCGTGACTATCCCCCCATTGCAGCGCTTCCCAGCGGCCACAATCAGAGCGACTGGCTGGAGGCGCTCAAAAAGATGCGCAACGATCTGGAGCCAACGGCACGGCAACTCTGCCCGCAGATTGCCGAAGTCTCGCAGTTGATGTCCACAACCGGCGCAGAGCTTGTGCGCATGTCCGGCTCGGGTGCGACATGTTTTGGCCTTTACCAAAGCCTTGAAAAGGCGGAAAACGCTATGGAAACCCTTCAGGCCATCCGGCCTGACTGGTATTTTCAGGCGGCTCAAACGGTTTCAAAGGTGTGACATGTCAGAACTGAAGGATACGCGCGCGTTTATTGCGCTGGGCATCGCCGTTTTAACGGTATCCGATAGCCGCTCTCTGGCCGATGATCGCTCAGGCGATGTGCTGGAAGCGCGCATCAAGGCGGCAGGCCACCAGTTGGTTGACCGCGCCATTATTCCCGATGACGCCGACCGCATCGTCAATCAGGTGCGGGCCTGGACGCAGGCTGACAGTATTGATGTGGTGATCACCACAGGCGGAACCGGCTTTACCGGACGCGATGTGACACCGGATGCGCTGGAGCCGCTGTTTGAAAAGCGCATGGACGGTTTTTCCGCCGTGTTTCACCGCATTTCCTATGACAAGATCGGCACATCCACCATGCAATCGCGCGCCACCGCCGGGCTTGCCAACAACACCTTCATTTTCGTGCTGCCGGGATCGCCGGGGGCCTGCAAGGATGCATGGGACGGAATTTTGCAATACCAGCTGGACTATCGCCACCAGCCCTGCAATTTCGTCGAAATCATGCCCCGGCTGGATGAGCATCAGCGCCGTAAAAACAGCTAAAGCATGTCGCGTTTTATTGTCCTCAATAAAACGATAACGTACATGCGAAAAACAAAGAGCTAAAGCCTGTCGCAGTGAATCCTATTCACTGCGACAGGCTTTAGATATTACGCCCTTGCCGGACGTGCCGCCCACGCGGGCACCATTTCACTCGACAGGGCGTGGCCTTTCAGGCCCGCCACAAGATCAACCAGCTTCATGCCCGTTGTGGCTATGGACAGGGCCTGATGTTTCGGCAGAAGAAAGCCCTGCTCCAGCGGCGGCCCACGCCGACCAAGACGTTTGAACAAGGGTCGCCGATGATAGCGCGACGGCGAAAATCGGGCAGGTTTTTGATTTAAAGCGATATATTCGGCGATTTCATCAATCCAGCCCTGGGTTGGCCGGGCACCCGGCTCCACCAGCAGCACCCACTCTCCGCGGGCGTTTGCCAGCACATCACGCAGATCCCAATGGACGTAAAATCGACAGCCTGCTGCATCGGCAAGCTTTGATGTTCCGTCGCTGGAGCCATTGTCAAGAACCACCACGTCAGCCACAATGCCTTGCACCGCCCCCGCAACAAGGGTCGTCAAGGTTTGCGCCAATTCGCTTTCCTGATCAAAGCATTCGATGATAACTGATAACATTTCGCTGTCATATCGCATCGTATCGCAATTTTCCAGCAGCTTTGCGCCCATCGGCCGTCTGACGCCCGTCAAATTTGATTGAAAGCCCATCTGAGCGCTTTTCCGATGTCTCGATCATTTTTGTTCTTGCATTGTTCTCATTTTGGCGTTACGACTCTGACACGTGAAAAGGCCGGTTGGCCTGTCTGGAGTCCACAATGACCTTACTGTCTGATGTCAGGCAGGCTGCCTTTCAGCCTGCCAATACGGCAGATATTGCCGACGCACTGATGGCCGCTTCCGGTCTTCGGATTGATGGCGAGCGCAGACGCGGGCGTGGCGCCGGTATCAACCCAACTGGACGGTTTGAGAGGCTGGAGCGCGAGACAGTCGATGATGGCTGGAACAGTCTGGAAGATCTGCCGCCGTTTCGCACAGAAACGCAGGTGGAGCGGCCAAAAACTGTCATCAGCCGCAATGATTCACCAGACCTGCCGTTTGATCGCTCGGTGAACCCCTACCGGGGTTGTGAGCATGGGTGCATTTATTGTTTTGCCCGTCCCACCCATAGCTATATGGGCCTGTCTGCCGGGCTGGATTTCGAGGCAAAGCTGTTTGCCAAGCCTGACGCGCCAAAATTGCTGGCGCGTGAGCTGTCCAAACCGGGTTACAAGCCCCGCACCCTTGCCATTGGCACCAACACCGATCCCTATCAGCCGATTGAGCGGGAATGGCGGATCATGCGGCAATTGCTGGAGGTGCTGATGGAGGCCAATCATCCCGTTGCCATCATCACCAAATCCGCTCTCGTGCTGCGCGATGTCGATATTCTGGCACGGATGGCGGAAAAGGGTCTGGCCAAGGTCGGGATTTCCGTGACAACGCTGGACCGTAAACTGGCCCGCACCATGGAGCCGCGGGCAGCCACGCCAACAAAGCGGCTGGACGCCATCAAGGGGCTGACAGACGCTGGCATTCCAACCAGCGTTCTGGTTTCACCGCTCATTCCCGCCCTCAACGATCATGAACTGGAGCGGATACTCGATGCGGCAAAGGCGGCAGGAGCTTCAGAGGCGAGCTACGTGCTGCTGCGGCTGCCACTGGAGGTCAGTCCGCTGTTTCGGGATTGGCTGCTGCAACATTACCCCGACCGCTATCGTCATGTGATGTCGCTGGTGCGCTCCATGCGCGACGGCAAGGATTATGATGCCGATTTTACGAAGCGCATGAAAGGGACTGGTCCCTATGCCTGGCAAATCAGCCGCCGGTTTGAAATGGCCACCAAACGCCTCGGTCTGGGGCGACGCAGTATGCAGTTGCGCGACGATCTGTTTGTGCCGCCCCATGGAAACGGTGTGCAATTGTCGCTGCTGTAAACGACAATCAACCTCTTGAAGCCGCCTCGCCGCAAAGGCAGCTTCTTGTAAAGGCCGGTGTGCGATCCCCTACCCAAACCCGGCCTGCTCCTGCCCTGTTGGCGACGATGGACAAGGCTCCGCTGCCCGGCGACATCGTCCCAACAGGCAGGATAAAGATTATCTGTCATCTCTCGAGGTGAAAAGACGTTGAGGAATGCCGCGATGGGACTTGCAGGCTGCATGACTGTGTGCAAGGTCGAAGTCATGGCAAAACATCGCGCAACCGACCATCCTGATTTTTTCACCATTCCAACAACTGGCCCGGATTTTTCGTTGGAAGAACTGGCGCAAAAGCGAGGCCTTTGGCCGATTGCGGGAACTGATGAAGCGGGGCGCGGGCCACTGGCTGGCCCGGTGGTTGCCGCTGCGGTTATTCTTGACCCCAACGCCATTCCCGCTGGATTGAACGATTCAAAAAAGCTGACCGCCCGACGCCGCGAAGCGCTTTATGATGAAATTCTTGCCACCGCCAGCGTCTCCATTGCCTCATCGGCAGCACCCCATATCGACCGGCGCGATATTCGCAAGGCAAGCCTTGATGCCATGCGCCGCGCCGTCGCCGGTTTGTCGCAAGCCCCGGCCCATGTGCTGTGCGACGGTAAAGACGTGCCAGAGGGCCTGATCTGTAGCGGCTCTGCCATCATCAAAGGCGATGCGCGGTCGCTTTCGATTGCCGCCGCCTCGATCATTGCAAAAGTGATGCGCGACCGGATGATGGCGCGCGCAGCACAGGTGTTTTCACCTTATGGTTTCGACGCCCATGCGGGCTATGGCACCAAGGTCCATCTGCAAGCAATTGCAGACAATGGCCCGTGCCTGTTGCACCGCATGAGCTTTCGCCCTTTACGCCAGGACGCTCGCCACGAAGACGAGGGATCAACCTAAACCGTCAGCCATTGCGGAAAGCATAACCATAGCCGTTCAGGGCCGGTGCGCCGCCAAGATGGGCATACAGCACTTTCGAGCCTTCCGGGAAATAGCCCTTTTTGACCAGATCAATCATGCCCTGCATGGATTTACCTTCATAAACCGGATCGGTGATCATGCCTTCGAGTCGGCCAACCAGCCTGATCGCCTCTTTGGTTTCCTCAGATGGCACGCCATAGACCGGATAGGCATAGTCCTCGACCAGCACCACATCGTCCGGGGTGATGTCGCGCCCAAGCTTCACCAGATCCGCCGTGCGCCGCGCAATTTCGAGCACCTGCGCTTTGGTCTGCTCTGGCGTAAACGACGCATCAATGCCAATCACCCGATCAGCGCGGCCATCTTTGGCAAAGCCCACCGTCATGCCTGCATGGGTCGATCCAGTCACCGTGCATACGACGATATAATCGAATTTGAAGCCCAGTTCGGCCTCCTGCGCCCGCACTTCTTCGGCAAAGCCAACATAGCCCAGACCGCCGTAAGGATGGACTGAAGCGCCCGCCGGAATGGCGTAGGGCTTGCCGCCATTCGCCTTCACCTCTTCAATCGCGTCTTCCCAGCTCTTGCGGATACCAATATCAAAACCATCATCAACCAGACGGACATCCGCGCCCATAATGCGAGATAGCATGATATTACCGACGCGGTCATACACGGCATCCTCGTGGGGAACCCATGCTTCCTGTACCAGACGGCATTTGAAACCGATTTTGGCCGCCACCGCCGCAATCATGCGGGTATGATTGGACTGGACGCCACCAATAGACACCAGCGTGTCAGCACCAGAAGCAATAGCGTCCGGGATGATATATTCCAGCTTGCGTAATTTGTTGCCGCCAAAGGCCAGACCAGAATTGCAATCCTCCCGCTTGGCATAAAGCTCAACCTTATCGCCAAGATGGGCGCTCAACCGTTCCAGTTTTTCAATGTGGGTTGGACCAAAGGTCAGGGGGTAGCGTTCAAAAGCGTCAAGCATCGTGCATCCTCTCGATTGATGATGACAAATGCTAGACTTTTTCAAATGAAAGGTGCTTTCTATTTTTAGCAAAATGAATCATCCTATTTATAATTATTCTGGTTTTTTGATTCATTTGATTGATTTGAGAGCCATAAATGAACGATTCTTCCACACCAGAAACGCTTGATCGTATCGATTTGAAAATCATGCGCCTGCTGCAAAAAAATGGCCGCCTGAGCAACGCCGATCTGGCCGAGCAGGTCTCGGTCAGCGCCGCAACATGCCATCGCCGCACCCAAAGGCTGTTCAAAGAGGGGTATCTCGGCCATGTCCGTGCAACGGTTGCCCCCGCTTCGGTTGATCGCGGCGCATTGGTCATGGTGGGTGTGGTACTTGATCGCTCAACGCCGGAGAGCTTTGCCGATTTTGAAACGGCTGCGGCAAAATTGAGCTTTGTGCTCGACTGCCATCTCGTGGCGGGTGATTTTGATTATTTCTTAAAAATCCGGGTGCGCGATATTGCCGATTTCAATCGCGTTCACGGCAGCCAGTTGATCGCCCTTCCCGGCGTGCGGCAAACACGCACGTTTTTCGTGATGAAGGAAGTGGTTGATAATCGACCATTGGAATTTTGAACCCCACACGGATCCTGTCAATGACATTTGGATGCTGCACAGCCGCGCGCAAAAAAAGCCGGGCGAACCCGGCTTTTCAAAACACATGTCAAAACGGTCTGTCAATTCAGACGGCTTTTCACTTCACCGATACCCGATTTCAACAGGCTTGCCTGAAGAGCCGGATCGTTCTGCTTGGCCAGCAGGCTTTCAGCAGCCGCTGTTGCCAGATCCACTGCCGCTGTGCGAACAGCATTGACAGCATCAACTTCGGCCTGCTTGATTTTCTGCTCGGAAATTGCATTGCGACGAGCGAGGAATTCCTCGGTCTTCTGCTTTGCATCTGCCGTCATCGCTGCCGCTTCACGCTGGGCGAAAGCCAGAATCTGAGCGGCTTCTGCTTCTGCTTCCTTGCTCTTCTTCTGATAGTCAGCCAGCAGGGCCTGCGCCTCTTCACGAAGACGTTTGGCTTCTGCCAGCTCATTGCGAATATTTTCAGCGCGCTGGTCAAGCGACTTGCCCATCATGCCCGGAACCTTGAGATAGGCAACCAGACCGAGGAAAATAATCAGACCAACAAACGCAAAGAAAGTTGCATCATATGCCATCCGCTCAACCCCTCTTCTCAGTGGTCACGGCCGCAGATGCGTCTGCTGCACTGACCATCTTTCCTGTCAACTGCTCGACAATCGCAGCAACAGTTTCGGTGGCAATCGAATCGACTTCAGCAAGAGCCTTTGCCTTCATCTCGGCAATATTTGCTTCTGCCTCGGCAATCTTTCTGGAAAGCTCAGCCTCAACAGCGGCGCGTTCTGCAACAGCCTCGGCCTTTGCGGCATCGCGCGCAGCGGCGGCGATCTGCACGCCCTTGGCCTTGGCGGCGCTCAATTCTTTCTCGTAGCCCTCAACAGCCGCATCCGCTTCCGCCTTCAGGCGACGTGCTTCTTCAATGTCCTGAGCAATACGATCATGGCGATTTTCGAGGATACCGCCAACGCGCGGAACAATAACCCGCTGCATCAGCACATAGAAAACGCCAAAGGTAATGACCAGCCAAAGCAGCTGAGATGCAAATGTCGTGTGGTCAAAGGGTGGAAACACACCTTTGCCATGCTCGGCGTCGTGAGGAACGCCAGTCTCAGTGTGGGTCACAGCCGTTGCCGGGGTTTCCTCGGCGTAGGCGGGGGTAACGAACATACTCGCCTCCAGTATCCTGCAAATGCAAGAGATCACGGTATGCTAGGGCAGCAAACCGTGATCCCGAAATTCCGCTGAAATTAAACAGCGAACAGGAGCAGGAGAGCAACGAGCAGCGAGAAGATGCCCAAAGCTTCCGTAACGGCGAAGCCGAATACCAGACGGCCAAACTGGCTGTCAGCGGCAGACGGATTGCGCAGAGCGCCCGAAAGGTAGTTGCCGAAAATGTTGCCAAGGCCAAGAGCCGTGCCGGCCATGCCAAAGCAAGCGAGACCTGCGCCGATGTACTTTGCTGCTTCCGCGTCCATGAGTGTACTCCTTTGAAATGGTTATTGCGGCGAATGACTGACGCGAAGACGCGCCAATGTCGTTATCCTTAGTGACCGTCCGGATGGATTGCGTCATTCAGGTACATGCATGTCAGCACCGCGAAGACGTAAGCCTGAAGGAAGGCAACCAGGAACTCAAGACCCGTCAATGCGACGGTCATGGCGAGAGGAAGGAGCGCGCCACCGACGCCAAGAGCGCCAAGGCTGCCAAGCGAAGCCACAAAGCCCGCAAACACCTTCAATGTGATGTGACCGGCCAACATATTGGCAAACAGTCGGATGGACAGCGAAATCGGACGCGAAAGGAACGAAATCACTTCGATTGGCACAACCAGAAACAGAAGCGCACCCGGAACACCCGCTGGCACAAACAATTTCAGAAAACCAAGACCATGCTTGTAAAAGCCGTAGAACAACACCGTGCCAATCACAAGAATGGCCAGCGCGAGTGTCACGATAATCTGACTGGTGATGGTGAAGAAATAAGGCACCATACCCAGCAGATTGGCCGTCAGCACAAACATGAACAGGGTGAACACCATCGGGAAGAACTTCATCCCGTGGCTTCCGGCCCCTTCACGCAGCATTGAGGCGATGAATTCATAGGACAACTCTGCAACAGACTGAGCGCGACCCGGAATCAGACCACGGTTGGATGTTGCAAAATACAGAAATCCAGCAGCAACCGCCACCGTTGCCACCATGAACAGGGAGGCGTTGGTGAACGAAAAATCAATGCCGCCAATCTCGATCGGAACAATCTTGTGGATCTGGAACTGATGGGTCGGATCGTTTGACACCTGTTGATCTCTCTCGCTTTTGCCACCCTCAAGCGGCGTTCCTGCCTGTTCACCCGAATGCACTGCACCCTGGCATTTTACTGTCGACTGTCGGGCTTCTTGTCTGCCGGGTGCGGCGAAGTCACCACACCGCTTGCGCGAAGCACGTTCAGAACACCTGCACAGAACCCCAGCAACAAGAGGACAACCAGCCCCCAAGGCGATGTTCCAGCCAAACGGTCAAAAACAAACCCGAGAACAGCCCCGACAATAATGGCTGAGAGAAACTCCGAGGAAATTTTCATGGCCTGAGCATAGCCTTTTCGGTTTGCTCCAGCCCGCTCATCCCTCGCGGCCCCTTCCCCCTCATCCACCGCCTTGGCCAGCAGTTTGGCCTCAAGCGCATTGCGGCGACGTTCCAGATCCTTTTCGCGCTCAATCATAGCAACTCCCCGTCCGAAACCAGACAGGACCATAAAAGACCTGCCTGAATATGCAAACGGAGCGGATTTGCCATGATCCAGCCCGTTTTAAAGTTGGCGCACCATAATTTTGCACGCTTCCATAGTCAAGGCATTGAACACGCTTGTTTCACGACAAATTAACTGAACAAAAACAAATCGATACCAGAAAAAAACCGATTCTGCGACAAATCATGTGTCAAATTGCCTTGTTCACCCTGTTAAAATCGCGGAATCACTCCCCAGATTTTTGCCAAAATCCCTACAGCATGTCGCGTTTTATTGTCCTCAATAAAACGATAACGTCCATGCGAAAAAGAAAGAGCTAAAGCCTGTCGCAGTGAATCCTATTCACTGCGACAGGCTTTAGATGATAACGTGGGATCCCAGCTCGACCACACGATTGGCGGGCAAGCGGAAATAATCCGACGGATCTGTTGCGGAATTGGCAAGGGCGATAAACAGCCGATCCTGCCAGTTTGGCATACCAGCTTTTGCGTCCGGCACCAGCTTGCGACGACCAAGGTAGAAAGAGGTCGACATGATGTCGAACTTCAGCCCGCCTTTGCGCAATTTTGCCAGGGCCTGCGATACGTTTTGCTGCTCCATATAGCCAAAACGGATTTCCACCCGGCTGAAGCGCTCCGACAGGCTTTCGGCCACAAACCGCTCAGCTTCCGTTGCACGCGGCCGGTTGACCGTCTTGATCGTCAGAATGATGTTTTTCTCATGCAGCACATGATTGTGCTTGAGATTGTGCAACAGCGCTGCCGGGGCTGTTTCCGGATCGCTGGTCAGGAAGATTGCCGTGCCCGACACAGAAACCGGCCCATGCTCGCTTTTCCGCTCGATCGACGGAATGAAGGATGACAACGGAATATCGGCATGGCGCGTCTTGGCAAACAGAATGGCCGTGCCCCTGCGCCATGTCCACATCACAATGGTAAAGCCTGCGGCAAAGAACACCGGAATATAGCCACCATCATGAATTTTCAGCAGATTTGCGCCAAGGAAGACCATTTCCAGCGCCAGCAGCGGCACAATGATCAGCAGGGCCAACAGCACCGACCACTTCCATCTCACCCGTACAAATTCAAAAGCCATGATCGTGGTGACAACCATCGCGCCGGTGACGGAAATGCCGTAAGCGGTGGCCAGCGCATCGGAGCTTTCAAACAGCAGCACAAGCCCCAGAACACCAATCAGCAACAGGGTGTTGACGGCAGGAAGGTAAATCTGTCCGGTATTGGTTTCCGATGTAAAGGTAATTTCCATGCGCGGCAGAAAGCCCAGGTGAATGGCCTGGCGCACCATGGAAAACGCCCCGGTAATCACCGCCTGGCTGGCAATGACCGTTGCCGCTGTTGCCAGAATGATCACCGGGATAATCGCCCAGCTCGGGAACATCAGATAAAAGGGATCCTTTGCCATGGACGGATCCTTCAACACCAGAGCACCCTGCCCGAGATAGTTGAGCACCAGCGCAGGAAAGACAAGGCAGAACCAGGCGAGCTGGATGGGTTTGCGACCAAAATGGCCAAGGTCAGCATAGAGTGCCTCCGCCCCGGTGACGGTCAAAAACACGGCACCCAGCACCACAAAGCCCAGAAACTTCTCTTCAAACAGGAATGTTACGGCATTGATCGGGTTAAAGGCATGGAAGATTGCCGGATCATCAAAGATATGCGTGATGCCACCGGCAGCCATGACCAGAAACCACACAACCGTGATGGGACCAAACAGATTGGCAACAGCGCCCGTACCATGCGATTGCATGGCAAACAGGATGATCAGAATCACCACGGAAATCGGCACGATGAACTCGGAGGATTGCGGGGCCACCAGCTTCAGGCCCTCCACCGCAGAGAGAACCGACAGCGCGGGCGTGATCATCGCATCACCCAGAAACAGCGCCGCCCCGACCAGTCCCAGAACCATCAACACAATCGTGCGCCGTCCCGCCGTCTTGCTCAACAGCGCCAGCAGGGAGAGCGTGCCGCCTTCCCCATCATTGTCTGCCCGCAGCAGAAACAGCACATATTTCAGCGTCACAATGATGGTCAGGGTCCAGACGATCAGCGAGGTGAGGCCAATGACCTCAAACCGGCTGATGCCATCGTAGGAAATCGGCTTCAACGCCTCACGAAAGGCATAAAGCGGACTTGTACCAATATCACCATAGACAACCCCGACAGAGCCGAGCGCTGGCAACATCAGCTTGCGTAAGCCATTTTTTTCAGTCGGTGCGTGGGATGTATCGTGGGACATCAATCGTTACAGGCTCTCAGAGCCAGCCTTTCCAACGAAAAAACAGGAAGGGGACAACCGCGGAAACCACCATGCAAAGCAAAGCAAGGGGATAACCAAGGTGCCAGTTCAACTCGGGCATGACCTGAAAGTTCATTCCATAAATGGACGCCACCAGCGTGGGCGGCAGAAACACGACGGACGCGATCGAGAAAATCTTGATGATGGCGTTCTGCTCGACATTGATCAGGCCAAGCGACGCATCCAGCATGAAGCTGATATTGCTGCCAATAAAGCCGGCATGTTCAGACAGGGAGTGAATGTCATGCGCCACCACAAGACAGAGTTCCTTCGCGTCAGCATTGGCCTTGACCGGCTCTGCCGATGCCAGAAACGAGACAAGCCGTGACAGCGACACAAGGCTGTCGCGCGCCTTGCTGACCAGACGGTGGTGGCTGGCAATATCCACCAGCTTGTCTTCCAGAAAGTGCGGCGGGCGGGATCTGTGCAGCCTGCGATCGATGAACACATCACCGGACAGGGCATCAAGGCGGGCACCGGCGATTTCCAGAATCTCGGCTGTGCGATCCACAACGGTTTCCAAAAGCCGCATCAGCATCACGGCCCCCGTAGAGCAATTCAACGGATTGCGGCTCAGGGCGCTGGCAAACAGGCCAAACGAGCGCGGCTCGGCATAGCGCACGGTCACCATCCGGTTGGCACCCAGAATGAAAGCGACGTCAGCCAGCTCCGGGACATTTGTTTCGGCCTTACAGATCAGTGATGCCGTCATGTAAACGCCACGATCGTCCGTGTAAAGTCGGCTGGATGGCTCGATGTCCTTGAGATCATCGCGGGTCGGCAGCGGCATGGCCAACAGGGATTCGGCCAGCCTTTCCTCGGTTTTATCAGGATGGATAAGGTCAAGCCACAGAATATCGTCAGCAAGGCGCATTGGCGCATCGCTGGGCAGAATGATGTCTACCGTCCCGTCACACCTGTAAGCTTTAATCAAACGTGATACCTTTGTCCCATGGCAACCACATCACCCCATCTCACGTCAACCGATACAGGTATTCGACATTATACAATCAGTCTTCAGCACATTTTTGCCTTCAATCATTTCTGACTGAAGGCAATGAACTGTGTTGCGGAAGACTTCAAACGATTGAAGCGCACATCTGGCGTTATTTTTTCGCGTGCGGTGCACTGGTCTTCAGCAGCGAACCAATAACACCTGACGACAGGATAGCAAGGGTAATTAAGAGTGACGCCAAAGGCGGGATGTGCATGATCCCAAGCATATCACCAATCAAAATCTTGGCTCCGATGAAAATCAACACCGCAGACAGTGCATATTTCAACAGAATAAAGCGCTCCAGCATGGCCGACAGCGCAAAATAGAGCGCCCGAAGACCGAGAATGGCGGCAATATTGGATGTAAACACAATATAGGGATCGGTTGTGATCGAGAAAATCGCAGGAACGCTATCAACAGCAAAGATCACATCCGCAAGCTCCACCATCACCAGCGCCAGAAACAACGGCGTGGCAAACAGTTTCGGTTTTGCCACTGCATCACCTTCGGCGGGAAGCCGGACGAAAAACTTTTCGCCATGAAGCTCTTCGGTAATGGGCAGGCGCTTGTGCAGAAAAGCCAGAACGGGGTTGGAGGAAACATCATATTCCTGCTCGGCCGAGAGCAGCATCTTGATGCCGGTATAGACCAGAAAGGCTGCGAACACGTACAGCACCCAATGGAACTGGTCGACAATGGCCGTGCCTGCGCCCACCATGATACCACGCAGAACCACAACGCCGATAATGCCATAGACCAGAGCGCGATGCTGAAGATGCTGCGGAATCCGGAAATAGCTGAAAATCAGGGCAATCACGAAGATATTGTCCAGCGACAGGCTTTCTTCCACCACATAGCCAGTGAGATATAAAATCGCTGATTCATGGCCCATACGCCACCAGATAAATCCGGCAAATGCAACACCCATGGCAATATAAAAGGCGGAAAGCTTCATGCTTTGCGCCACATCGATATGGCGGCTTTTTCTGCTCAGCAGCCCCAGATCGATCACCAGCAAAACAAAAACAAACAAAAGAAAGCCAAGCCACATCCAGGCAGGCTGGCCGAGAAAATCAGCAGCAAGAAACGTCATGATTTTTTTTACTCTTACGGCGTTGTCAATAAAAACAACTCCGACATCACGGGAAAGCCGAATTTCCCGCCAGAGGGGCCCGCAGTTGCGCAACCAAAGGTGCGATAAGGCCGGTATGACTCAAGATCACGAAAAGTTCAAGTTTTGACTTTGCCTATCCCGCAATTTGCGTTCCCGCCCTGCGGACCACTTTCGTCAACCACGGGCCATCATGTCACTCAAAGGTGATTTTCGGAGCCTTGCGGCTCGAATGACGCTGCACTTCCTGCCAGACTTTGGCGGCAATATCGCGGTAAACCTGACTTTGCACATCCTCAGGTGCCGCAACAACAATCGGCGTTCCGGCGTCAGATTTCTCACGGATCGACATGGTCAAAGGCACCTCTCCAAGGAAAGGCACACCAATGGCCCCGGCCTCGGCCTTTGCTCCGCCATGGCCAAAAATATCATAGCGATTGCCTGTATCGGGTGCGATGAAATAGCTCATGTTCTCGACAATGCCGAGCACGGGCACTTCGACCTTGTTGAACATGTTGATGCCCTTGCGCGCATCAATCAGGGCCAGATCCTGCGGGGTGGAGACAATCACCGCGCCTGTGAGCGGCACCTGCTGGGCCATGGTCAATTGCGCATCTCCCGTGCCGGGCGGCATATCCACCACCAGCACGTCCAGCTCGCCCCAGGCCACTTCCCGTAGCATCTGCATCAGCGCCGATTGCACCATCGGGCCGCGCCAGATCATCGCCGTGCCTTCATCCACCAGAAAGCCCATCGACATGGCTTTCAGTCCGTAGTTTTCCATGGGCACAATGATGCGGCCATCAATCTGTTGCGGACGCCCGGAAATACCCAGCAGGCGCGGCATGGATGGCCCATACACATCCGCATCGAGAATGCCAACCTTCAGGCCATTGGCCATCATCGCCAGCGCCAGATTGACCGCCGTGGTGGATTTGCCAACGCCACCCTTGCCCGATGCCACGGCAACAATGGCACCAATGCCTGGAATGCCCGCTTTTGCCTGCCTGGGTGGCTGGGGTGCCGCAGGTGCGTGAGAATGCGCATGAGCCTGCGGCTTTGGCGGCGCAGGACGGGTCGCCTGCGCCCCTGCCTTGCGCTCGGCAGTCAGGCTGACAAGTGCCCCCTTCACCCCCGGCAGCGCCTTGACGGTGCGCTCGGCAGCGATCCGCAAAGGCTCAAGCTCATTGGCGCGCTCGGCAGGAACATTGATGGAAAAATACACCTTGGCATCCGAAATGAAAACATCCGACACCATGCCAAGATCAACGATATTGCCCTCAAGATCAGGACCACGAATGGTCTTCAGGGCATCGAGAACGCTGTTTTTATCGGGCACCATGGCTGAACTTCCCAGTTGGATTGCCTGCCGCCGCAAAGGCGACAGGGCTTCGAATGGATGAGAATCACAGTGGATACATCGGTGATGCATCGCCGCTTTACCACCCCATACTGTAGATTCTCTGAAATCGAAATGTTTTATCCTGCAATCAGGAATCAGGCACACAAACAAAAACCGCCGGACCCTTCCTGCATAGAGCGGATGGAGCCGGCGGTGTTTGTGTGAGCGCCTTCTTTGGTGCGCTCTTTTCAAAGTCCCCTCTGGACCTCTTTCCCTTTATGAAGCACAAAGTATGCCAGATTGAAAACTTCCGCATTTCCTTCCGCGACATCGCAAAGTCCCGGCGCATTTGCCCAGATTTTACAACCTCAACGCAGGATATGCTTAAAAAACATACACAAGAATCATCCAGCGTCAACGCAGCAGGTCACTCTCCATCCGGTCTGGATCAAAAATCCGGCCATCAAAAAAACCATCCGGCCCCAGACTGAGGTTCCCCGTGGTTGCGCCAACGGCCTGCGCTGTGCTCAGCGCGCCCTCCAACTTTTGATTGGCCCCCGGCATGGGCGCAAAAACCGGCTTCAAGGCCTGACGATAGAGATCGGGGCGATAACTATCCAACACCGCTTTGCGATTGTTTTCAGAATGGGCAACATGGTGGGCACGCACCATCTGGCTGTAAAACCACAGCGCCTGACTTTGCCACGGAAAGCCTGCTGCCTTGCGCTCCAGCACCAGAAAATCGTCTATCTGGCGGGCAACGCCCGGTGCCACAAACACCTCACCCGTCAGGGCTGGCAGCAACAGGCGGCCTTCCACATCGAGATGGCGGGGCGAGGCCAGAATGCCTGCCAATTCCTCGATATTGTCGCCATTGCTACACCATTGAGCCGCCCGGTAGAGCGCTCTCAGCAAAGCATCCAGCGCCGGGCGATGGCCCAGCCCCCATTGCGCCGACACGCCCAGTACCTTGTCGGGTCCACTGCGCCAGATGGCGGAACTGGTTGTCACGATGCGCCCGACACCTCTGTCCACGGCCAGACTGTTCCATGGTTCAGCGGCACAAAAGCCGTCAATCGCACCTTCCGACATGGCATCCGCCATCAGGGGTGACGGCAGGGCCACCACATCAATATCGCGGCCCGGCGCAAGACCACAGGCGTGCAACCAGTAGCGAAGCTGATAGCCCTGACTGGAGTGATCAAAGCCAACCGCCAGACGCAGCCGTGGCAGGCTTTGCCGCCGACGATGGCTGACAACAGCCTTCAAGGCAGAGCCTGCCGATGCCGGTGCCAGATCTGCCGCAGCAAGTCCTGCGGCCATCATTGCATCATGCAGACTATTTGCCACTGTCACGGCACCGCCACCCAGATTCAGTGTCATCACCACCATCAGGGAGGGTGACACCGGATAAAGCCCGAGATTCGCCGCAAGTGGCAGGGGTGCGGGCATATGGGCCCCTTGAAAATGGCCAACCGCCAGCCGATCCCGAATATTGGCCCAGGAGGTTTCGCGCACCAGCCGCAGTTTCAGCCCCTCATCCGTGGCAAAACCTTTTTCGGCAGCAACCACCAGCGCAGCGCTATCGACAAATGGCATATAGCCGAGCGTCACCTGCATCGATCAACCTGTGGGGGCTTGCGGCAGTCGACAAGGCTCACTTGATCAGCCCAAGCCGCAAGGATTTGGCAACGGCCTGCGTGCGATTGACCGTATCGAGCTTTTTGGTGGCCCGGTTGAGGTAATGATTGATGGTGTGTTCGGAAAGCCCCATGATTTCGGCAATTTCAATCGACGTCTTGCCAGCCGAGGTCCAGGTCAGGCATTCAATCTCGCGTTCCGTCAGGCTCTCTGTGACGCGCGCATCCAGATCGCGGATTTCCGCCAGCCGGTTAAAGACATGGGTGGAAATATAATGCAGCAGGACGAGGTCGGTGAAAGAAAATTCAGGGATGTCACCGGAAATGGCCACCGCACCCCGGTTGCTGGCGGAATCATAGACCGGAAAACAGGCATTACGAATCAGGCCATGGCGTTTCAGGATGTCGATTGCGACGTTAACGGTTCTTGCGTCCCGCTCACGGGCGATCATGGCAAGATCAAACACCACGGGAATGGAGGTATTGCGCAAACGGTGAAAAATCGGGCTTGTTGGCAGCAATCCGGCCTGATCATATTCCGTCAGCAATTCAGCAGGCCAATTGCTGATCACCGAACACATGGCCAGATTGATCGCCTGAACAGGCGGCAGATTCATGACCATGAAAAATTTGACGCCGAAATATTCCGCAATCCGCTTCATGAAGCGAAACACGTCAAACTGCGTTTTGGAACTACTCAACTCGGCCAGAAAACGCTCGACATCAAGCGCTCTCGATGAAACCTCCTGCGGAGCAGCCACCGTCAAACCCGTTTCATCGCCCGTTTTATCCACACGTCTCATTTTGTCATCCGACACATTCTGCACTCGTGCACTGAGGCATTCATTCGCTCATGCTTTCACACTCGACAGCCTGTCAGCCTATATGGCCCACAAAGCTTGGCTGTAGCGCTCTATATCTGCTGCACAAGACATCAACAGCAAAGTCAATTCCAAATCATCGCCCCACCTATCATAAGCGCTGCGGGGCATTCCTGCTACACCGCATATCACGAAGTTTGCATAAAAGCTTGCTGTCTTATCCTGTCATTGTTGTCCATGCCAATTTCGCCACGGAAAACCAGGGATGAGCTAGACCGCAACACCTTCATAGGTCGACAATCCAATACTGAAGACTTTAACGAAAACACGCATTATGCTTCGATTGCAGAGCTGACCACCATTTTCTTGACCATCTTGTGCATTTTACCACAGGCGCACCATTGCAAAGTAAATGTCCCCACAATTGCGCAGGGTTGCATGAAAAGGTGATCAGAACAATCAACCGACACGCTTTTTTGCGCTTTGACACAAGAGCATCTCTGACTATACAGCGCCTCTCACCATTTATGGCGCACGGCGCTGTAGATCTTTATATCTGCTGCATCATTTTCTCTTCAAACCGATTCCGGTTTAAAGAATTATGCAGTAGCATCGGGTCGATGCCGATTTTCGGCACGATGTCAGAAAGCAGACGACACCATTGCGGGTGTATGACGCTCTTGAAAGCAGCATGGGAGAGACTCTTGAACGCACCCACTTCCGGCACCATTCTGGTGGATCGCCGCCTGCACCTTGGCGAGGGGCCGACCTATGACGCGGCAACCGATACCGCCTGGTGGTTCGACATTCTCGGCAAAACCCTTTATCAGCACCATCTTGCCAATGGTGAAACCACCGGCCATGCCTTGCCGATGATGGCCAGCGTGCTTGCCAGAGTGGATGACGCGCGGCAAATTCTGGCAACGGAAGACGGGATTTTTATCCGCGATGTTGCCAGCGGCGCACTCAGCCTGCTCACAGCACTGGAGACCGACCGGCCAGACAATCGCTCCAATGATGGCCGCGTGCACCAGAGCGGGGCCTTGTGGGTGGGCACCATGGGCAAAACCGCAGCCGATGGCGCAGGCGCAATCTATCATGTTGCCGGAACAACCGTAACCCGGCTGTTTGATGCGATCAGCATTCCAAACTCCATCTGTTTTTCACCCGATGGCACCCTTGGCTATTACGTGGACACCCGCGTCAACGTGATGATGAAAGTGCCGCTGGATCCGGCAACGGGCCTGCCCGTGGGCACACCCATCATTCATATTGACGCAACCGGGCAAGACGGCGGCCTTGATGGCTCTGTCGTTGATGCCGATGGTGGCATCTGGAATGCCCGCTGGGGTGTTGGTGCGGTAGATCATTATGACAGCACAGGCCAGCATCTCGCCCGCTACAGCCTTCCGGCCGCCCAGACCACCTGCCCGGCTTTCATTGGCAAAAATGCGGATCGGCTGCTGGTGACAACAGCAACCGAGGGGCTGGATGAGGCGGGGCTGGCCGCTGACCCGCACGGTGGCAAAGTGTTTGTGCTGGACGTGCGCGTCAAAGGCCAACACGAGCCGAGCTTCCGGCTGTGAAGCGCCATTCTTCGGGATTTTTTGCATAAAGTTCCATCATTTTGCAAAAATATTTTGCAAAAAAATCCGGAACGATCCCTCTGCCCATGCATTTCCTTCTCGAACCGGGGCGCTGGAAGCCATTTCTTTCAGCCTCTGGATCGAAAACGAAATAGAGAGAAGGCAGAGTAAAGATGAAAAAGACCCTTAGCATTATCGCCACGACCGTTTTGTTGGGCTCGACCGCTGTCGCCCCGATGGCCTATGCTCAGAGCACATCTCCGGCTGCACCGGCTGCCAGCGATACACTGAAAAGCAACACCGCAACAGCAACGGGCTCCATGGCCACGCAGGAGGTCTACCTGACCCAGCAGGGCAGCGACCAGATTGCTGCGTCCAATTTCATTGGACAGAATGTTTATGCCGGGGAAACCAGCATTGGCAAAATCAATGACCTGATCCTGCAAAAGGATGGCGGCATTGTTGCTGCTGTGATTGGTGTTGGCGGCTTCCTGGGCATTGGTGAAAAGACTGTTGCCGTGCCGATCAGCAAGATTGTTGTGACGCGGGATGCCAAATCGCCCGATACCCTGCGTCTGACCACCATGGAAACGGCCGAAAGCCTGAAAACGGCCCCGGCGTTCAAGACCTTGGGTGAGCAGAAGTCCGAACAGGATTCAAAAGCCAGCACCTCGGGCACCGATACCATGCCGTCAACCACGACGACAAAACCATAAGCGTAATGCTCTGATCTCCAGTCAGACAGAAGGCGGAGCCGCAAGGCTCCGCCTTTTTGTTTTCCTTTGTCTTTTCGGGAAAACCGGGGACCACTTTTCCCTCACAGTACACGACGCAAACGTTTTTTCGGCTTCGCCACCCCCTCATCCGGCTACCGCCACCTTCTCCCCGCTGGGGAGAAGAGACCAGGCTGACAGCACTGAATTTAAAATTAATGCCGCAAGAACAAAACGCTACCTCATGCCTCTTCTCCCCAGCGGGGAGAAGATCCCGGCAGGGAGATGAGGGGGCAAGCGGCAGATCAAAACCTTTGCGTCGTGTACTGTGCTTTTCCCTGACAAACTCTGGATTCTTTTTGTTTTCGTTTGTCTTTTCGGGAAAACCGGGAACCACTTTTCCCTGACAAACTCTATACAGTCTCATCCACCGGCTCGGCTGCGCGTTTGGGCTTGATCAACGGCTCAGGCCGCAAATACAGCATGTGAGCACCAGCTCCCAGTCCATCCACGGCCTGAAGCTGCAAACGCTCTTCATCCCGGCGGCGAATGTCGGCTTCAATCGCTTCTGCCGTATCCTCGCTGACACCCAGGGCCTCAATCGCACTGCGGCCAAATTTAAGGCCCGATTCCAGGGTTTCGCGCAGTTCATATTCGACATTGCGCGCCCGCAGCGACAAGCTGTGCACACGATCATAGGAGCGCACAAACAATCGGCTTTGTGGAAATTCTGATCGGATCAGATCGACGATCTTGTCGGTAACCTCATGTTTTTGCGTACAGACCGCGACAATTCTGGCCTTTTCAATGCCTGCGGCCCGCAGCATATCCAGCCGTGTGCCATCGCCAAAATAAATGCGAAAGCCGAAAGACGCGGCTTGGCGAACACGATCGGCGGAATCATCGATGATGGTCACATCCCGGCCGCTGGCCAGCAGAATCTGGGCGGCAATCTGGCCAAAGCGCGAAAAGCCGATCATCAGCACATCGGAGCCAGCCCCATCGAAATCCTCATCCAGTTCCTCGCGGGTTTCACCTGTCAGCAGCCGGTTGGACAGGGCCGCAACCACCGGCGTCAGCGCCATGGTCAAGGTCACAACGGAAATCAGTAGCGACGACGTGGCACTGGAAAACACCCCTGCCGCAACGGCCGTGGTAAACAGCACAAAGCCAAATTCGCCCCCCTGCGGCAACAGGGCTGCAATCCGCACCGCATCATTATGGACCGATCCGGCCAGACGACACAGGCCGTAAATGCTGAGGCCCTTGACCAGCATGATTGCAGGCACGGCCAGCACCAACAACCAGACATTGTCCAAAATGACATCGAACTGCACCGAAAGGCCAACCGCCATGAAAAACAACGCCTGAAGAATACCGCGAAACGGCTCAATATCGGCTTCCAGCTCATGACGATAGGAGGATTCCGCCAGCATCACCCCGGCCAGAAACGCCCCCATGGCCATCGACAGCCCAACCGCCTGCATCAACATGGCTGATCCCAACACCACAAACAGGGCAGCGGCAATCATCACTTCGCGCGCACCTGTGCGGGCAATCACCTGAAACATCGGTGTCAGCACGTAGCGCCCGGCCAGAATCATCACCCCGGTGGCGGCAATTGCAACCGCAATATCCACCCAGAGCGAAGCACTTTCCGATCCGGCCTGACTGCCGAGAATGGAAATCATCGCCAGCAGCGGCACAATGGCCAGATCCTGAAACAGCAGAATCGAAAAGGTCCGCTGACCATAACCGCTGTTCATATCGCTGCGATCATTGAGGATTTGCAGGGCAAACGCCGTGGATGACAGCGACAGGCCAAACCCCGCCACCACGGCGGCCCGCCAGTCCAGCAGGTCAAACATCACGGCAGCAACCGTCAGCAGACTGCCCCCCATCAATACCTGCGCCGTGCCCAGTCCGAAAATATCAGCCCGCATCCGCCACAGGGTCGATGGTTTCAGCTCCAGCCCGATGATAAACAGCAGAAACACCACGCCCAGCTCTGCCACCGGCAAAATCTCTTCTGCGCCGGTGATCACGTGGGCAATCGGCCCAATCACCGCCCCCGCCGCCAGATAGCCCAGCACCGTGCCCAGCCCCAGTTTTCGAAAAATCGGGGCGGCCACCACAGCACCCCCCAGGAGCACAAGGGCCTCTGTGAAAATCAGGGTGGGTTCAGTGCTCATGGTCTGCCTCTCAACGTCTTTAAAACATGCCCAATGCGCAGAATCAGAGACATGCCCTTGATGCGACCGGCAATGCACAATAAATGGATGAAGAACGAAAGGCCAAGCCATGTCATCTGAAAATCAAGCCGACCACCTGCTTTCTCGCGCCAATGCGCTTGTTGAGCTTGCCCGCAAGGCCGGAGCCGATAAGGCCGACGCCGTTGTGGTCCGTTCTCGCGCCAAAAGCGTCAGTGTGCGTCTGGGCAAAGTCGAATCAACCGAATCCTCCGAGAGCGACGATTTTTCCCTGCGCGTGTTTATTGGCAACAAGGTTGCCTCGGTCTCGGCCAATCCCGGCTTTGACCTGCAAGCACTGGCCGAGCGCGCCGTTGCCATGGCCAGAGTGTCGCCAGACGATCCCTATACCGGCCTTGCCGATGAAGCCGATCTGGCCCGCAGCTTTGCCGATCTCGAGCTGTATGACCCAACCGAAGTCTCCGGCGAACGCTTGCGCGAGGCAGCCCTTGCCACCGAAGAGGCCGCCCGCGCGGTCCCCGGCGTCAGCAACTCTTTGGGCGCTGGCGCATCTGCGGGCATGGGCGGTCTGGTTCTGGTCACCTCCCATGGTTTTTCCGGTGCCTATCAGGTCTCGCGCTTTTCGCGCTCAGTCGGCGTGATTGCCGGTGAAGGCACCGCCATGGAGCGAGACCATGACTTTGACAGCCGCCTCTACTTTGCCGATCTCGACAGCCCGGAAGAGATTGGCCGCCGCGCAGGCGAGCGCACCGTGCGCAAGATCAACCCGCGCAAGGTGGAGACCGCCAAGAACATGACGGTGATTTTGGATCCGCGGGTGGCACGCGGCTTTGTCGGCCATATTGCCGGAGCCATCAATGGCGCATCCGTTGCCCGCAAGGCCTCTTTTCTGCGCGACCGCATGGGGAAGCCCGTGCTCAAGGCCGGGCTGAACATCACCGACAACCCAATGCGGGTGCGCGGCGCGGCCTCGCGCCCGTTTGATGGTGAAGGTGTTGCCGGACAGCCGATGACCATGATCGAAGATGGCGTGTTGAAGCACTGGTTTTTGTCCTCCTCCACCGCCCGCGAGCTTGGCCTGCACACCAATGGACGCGGATCACGCGGGGGCACCAGCGTGTCGCCCTCCTCCACCAATCTGGCGCTGGAACCCGGTGACATCTCTGCCCAGACGCTGATTGCCAGCGTCAGGAATGGCTTTTACATCACCGACATGATCGGCCACGGCGTGGATATGGTCACCGGCGATTACAGCCGGGGCGCTTCCGGCTTCTGGATCGAAAATGGCGAATTGACCTATCCGGTGTCAGAGGTCACAATTGCTTCCAATCTCAAGGACATGTTCATGGCGATGACGCCTGCCAATGACATTGACCGGAAATTCGGCATCGCCGCACCGACCATTGCCATTGAAGGCATGACCATTGCCGGAAAATAAAGGACGCGGCGTGTGAGTATTGACAGCGACAAGAGGTCTTTCAAAGCTGTTGAGAGCTGGCAGGACGATCTTGACCTGATCACCAACGCCGCACAACAGGCGGGCGCGCTGGCGCTGACCTATTTTGGGGCCGACCCCGAGGTGTGGTGGAAACATGAAGGGCGCTCACCTGTCAGTGCCGCCGATTACGCCGCAAACACCCTGCTGGCAGAAGTGTTACGCAAAGCCAGGCCCGGCTATGGCTGGCTCTCAGAGGAAACAGATGACGACAGCAGCCGCCTGACCTGCGAGACGGTGTTTGTGATCGATCCGATTGACGGCACCCGGGCCTTTCTGGCGGCTGAAAAAACCTGGTGTGTGTCGGTGGCCGTTATCCACAAGGGACGCCCCGTGGCGGGCGTGCTGGTGGCACCGGCACTGGAAGAGGTGTTTACCGCCATGGCAGATGGACCTGCCATGCTGAACGGTGCGCCAATTGCAGTGGCCACGCGGGCAGGCCATGATCATCTGCGGGTGGCAGCGCCCGCCGAATTGCTGAAAGCGTTCAGGGATGATGTGCGCCATAGGCTGGAGCGGGTGGCGCATGTTCCGTCGCTGGCCTACCGGGTCGCACTGGTGGCCGCAGGGCGTATTGATGCAACGCTGGTGCTGAAAAACTCCCACGACTGGGATCTGGCCGCTGCCGATCTGATTTTGCAGCGCGCTGGCGGTGCTTTATGCGATATTCATGGCGAACCATTGTGGTATAACAGGCCGCAGGTGCGCCACGGGCATTTGCTGGCGGGATCAAACGCTGTTTTGCCAGATTTGCTGACTGCGTTTGCGCCGGGTAGACAGGCCGCAGAACAATAATAACCCGCAAGGTTGACCTTCGCTGTAAAATCGAGCAGATGACAGACGGGTGGAGATGCGGGCGGATAATGACGGAAAAGATGACATGACCGATACAGGCGAAAAGAAACAACTTCTCCATCTGGTGTTTGGTGGTGAACTGAGCAGTCTTGCAGACGTTCAGTTTCGAGATCTCAATGCTCTGGATATTGTCGGGATCTTCCCGGACTATGCCTCGGCACTGACCGCATGGAAATCAAAAGCCCAAATGACCGTGGACAATGCCCATATGCGGTATTTCATCGTTCATATGCACCGGCTGCTGAATCCGGCCGAATAAGATCGAGACGCTGCGCGCGTGCGAGCATGTCTTGCACGCATGTGCTGCATTCGTGTATTTTCTTGAGTATAGTTGACCTGACTGCTGTCATGCAGCCCAATTTGACGTTGAAATACCTCAATTTTTAAAGAACTATTGGCGATAGCGATAGAGCGTGATTGCCGCAGACACAAATCCCATAGATTTCCATGGGGGTGGCATCACGAACGATCGTGAAAACCCGATCTGTCATGGCCAGCTTGCCGGACTGTGATGGAACATACAATGAAGGTTGGAGACGAATGAGCGCATTGGCCCGCATTGCACTAGCTGCCTATCGATGGGCGGGTGTTGTGGCCTATCCGTGTGCGGGTTTGTTTCTGGCGGCTCGCGCCTCGAAGGGCAAGGAAGATCGCGCCCGGCGGATGGAGCGTCTCGGCCATGCAGCAGCAGACCGGCCCCGTGGACCACTGGTGTGGGTTCATGCTGCAAGCGTTGGCGAAATGGCGGCTGTTACCACATTAATGCGCGAGCTTCGCCGCTGCGGCATTCACGTGCTGCTGACAACCGGCACGGTGACCTCGGCTCAGATTGCCGCCACCCGCCTGCGTGATGAAGTGATCCATCAATATGTACCGCTGGACCTGCTGCCTGCCGTGCGCCGTTTTCTGGATTATTGGCAACCCGATCTGGCGATTGGTGTCGATTCCGAAATCTGGCCCGCAACCTTGCAGACATTGCATGATCGGCGCATATCGCAGGTTTTGGTCAATGCGCGTCTCTCGGACCGCTCTTTTGACCGCTGGAAGCGCCACCCACAGGTTGCCTCTTCGTTGTTTTCCAAACTGGCCATGGTGATTGCCAAATCCGATCTGGATGGCGAAAAATTTCGGGATCTTGGGGCCTGGCCGGTGATCATCTCCGGCAATATCAAGGTGGATACGGAAGCACCGCCGGTCGATCTTGAGGTGTTGGGCAGCTATCAAAAGCAGATTGGCCACCGCAAGACATGGTCCGCCATTTCCACCGCCGATGGCGAGGAGAGGGTTGCGGCCATGGTGCACCGCGCCTTGAAGGCGCATATGGGCCAGCTATCCATCATCGTGCCGCGCCACCCGGAACGGGCCGATGACATTGAGGCGATGATGGTGCAGCAAGGATTGAACGTTGCCCGCCGCAGTCGTGGCGATGTGATTACCCCGGAAACCGATGTGTTTCTGGGCGATAGCATGGGCGAAATGGGCCTGTATTTGCGCCTGACCGAAATTGCCTTTGTGGGCCGCTCGCTGGTGGCGGGTGCCGGTGGCGGCAACCCGATGGAGCCTGCGGTGTTGGGCTGTGCCGTCCTCAGTGGTCCGCATGTGGAAAACTTCCGCGAGAGCTACCAGCGTCTGGTGCGCCATGGCTCGGCCCGCGTGGTCCGCGATGCCGAAACGCTAGCCAAAGCAGTGCATTTTTTGATGAACAACCCCCTCGCCCGCCATAAAATGGGTGATGCGGGCATTGCCGCCGTGCAGGATATGCGCGGTGCGCTGGCCATTACCGTCAAGGCGCTCGAGCCTTACATCAATCCCTTGACGGTCAAGGCACGGCTTGAACCGAAGGCAGCAGCAGGCGAATGACAGCAACAGGCACCCCAGACACCAAACCCGCCATTATGGGCATTCTGTTTGATAAAGACGGAACCTTGCTGGATTATGATGCAAGCTGGGAGCCGGTGAACCGCCAACTGGCGCTGATGGCCGCCAAAGGCGACCAGACCTTGGCCAATGCGCTGTTGCGTGCCTGCGGCATGGACCCGGATAGCGGCGTGGTGGTGGCGGACAGCCTGCTGGCGGCGGGCAATTCGCGCCAGATTGCCCAAGGGCTGATTGATGCAGGAGCCGCCTTTGATGTGGATGCGCTGACCGCTGAACTGGATGCGATTTTTGCGGCTGCTGCCGATTTTTCCGTGCCGGTCACCGATCTTGCTGCTCTGTTTCACGCGCTCAAGCAAAAAGGCCTCAAGCTCGGCATTGCTTCCTCCGACAATGAGCGCTCGATCCGGGCCATTGTGCAGCGCTTTGGCCTGGAGGCCCATGTCGATTTTATTGCCGGCTATGATAGCGGCCATGGCTGCAAGCCGGAGCCGGGCATGGTGCTCGGCTTTTGCGCAGCCACGGGACTGTCTGCAACGCAGGTTGCAGTGGTTGGAGACAACAATCATGACCTGCATATGGGCCGCAATGCCGGGGCGGGTCTGACAATTGCCGTGCTGACCGGCACCGGATCACGCCAGACGCTGAGCGCCAACAGCGATTTTTGCCTCAACAATATTACCGAGCTGGAAACAGTTATCAGCTGATCAACACGGAGGTCGGGCGATGTCCTTGCAAGCGCCGTCCTTCTGGTGGCAAAAACCCGGCTGGCAAGCTTTGGCGCTCTGGCCGCTGTCCTATCTCTATGGCCGCATTGCGGCGCGGCGGATCATGCGCAAAGACCGCTATCGGGCCAGCGTGCCGGTGATCTGCATTGGCAATTTTACCCTTGGCGGCGCAGGCAAGACTCCCACCGCACTGGCCTTGGCCAAAGCCACGATGGCCATGGGGCTCAAGCCCGGCTTTCTCAGCCGTGGCTATGGCGGATCAAGGCGCGATACCACGGTGGTTGACCCCACCCGCCACAGTGCGGCAGAGGTTGGCGATGAGCCGTTGCTGCTGGCAGCCCTTGCCCTGACGGTGATTTCTCCCCGCCGCAAAGACGGCGCACAAGAGCTGGAACGGCAGGGCGTGGACCTGATCATCATGGATGATGGTTTTCAGAGTGCGCAACTGCATCTTGATCTGGCCCTGCTGGTGGTGGATAGCCGCAAAGGCGCTGGCAATGGTTTTGTGTTTCCGGCAGGCCCCTTGCGGGCGCCGTTAGGCCCGCAATTTTCAAACCTGCATGTGCTTTTGCAGGTGGGAGACAGTGACCGCGCCACCCCGCTGGTGCGCCGGGCGGCGCGGGCGGGCAAACCTGTGCTGAATGCCAGTGTTTGCCCTGTGACGGTTGATCCGCGATTGCGTACCCGCACTCTCGCCTATGCCGGGATTGCCGACCCTGAAAAATTTTACGACAGCCTGCGCAACATTGGTTCCGAGATCATCATCCGCAAAAGCTTTGGCGACCATCAGCCGCTTGATCAACACGCGATTGCCGATCTGCTCGATACGGCCAGGGCCAACGGCCTGCAACTGGTGACAACCGCCAAAGACATGGCCCGCCTGCATGGCACAGACCAGCCGCGCACGATTGAATTGATTCAGCAATCGCTGGTGCTGAACATTGAAATGGCCTTCGATGACCCCGCAGCCCCCGGCCTGCTGATCCGCCAGGCAAGAGAGGCGTTTCGGACGCAAAAGGGACGATCTGGGCCTATGGCTTAACCCGTTGCCGAAACCGCTATACGCTTTCGGCAAGCGTCTATCAGCGCTTTTGTGTTGGCAGATTGCCCGCCCGCTTTTCAGCTTCCAGCGATGCGGCCGCATCGACATAGGCTTCCTGACGATCCACGCTCCAGTATTTCAGCTCATCAATGGTGATGGGTCTGCCGGTCATGGCGCAGACCACATAGGAGCCGGGCATCGTAATCTGAAAATCGGCATCAAGATATTTGACGGTGGCCTGACGATTTCCATTGCTCTCAAACCGGTTCATGCTGGCGTGCTCCTTACAAGTCCATCTGCCTGAAATAACCCCAAGCGCTGCTGATTGCCAGAGGCAGGCGCATTTTTCTGTCGATGCCCCTGCTGGCGGATCGTCTCAACTGCGTCCAAACAAGCGTTCAATATCGGCCAGTTTCAGCTCGACATAGGTTGGGCGGCCATGATTGCACTGGCCAGAGCCGGGGGTTTCTTCCATTTTGCGCAACAGCGCATTCATTTCATCGGCCCGCAAAATGCGGCCAGAGCGCACAGAACCATGGCAGGCCATGGTGGCCGCGACATGTTCCAGCTTGGCAAACAGCCCGTCTGCCGTGTCCCATTCAGCAATTTCATCGGCCAATTGCCGCAAAAGCCCAGTGACATTGACCTCGCCGAGCATGGATGGTGTTTCACGCACCGCAATCGCACCGGGACCAAAGCGCTCAATGGCAAGGCCAAGACGATCGAGATTGACGGCATGATCCATCAGCCGGTCGCAGTCATCTTCCGGCAGATCAACGATTTCAGGAATGAGCAGGCCCTGGCTGGGCAGGCGACGGCCGCTCAGCGCTTTGCGCATATCTTCAAACACCAGACGCTCATGGGCGGCGTGCTGATCCACAATGACCAGCCCATCTTCGGTCTGGGCAACAATGTAATTGGCGTGAACCTGCGCCCGTGCAGCCCCCAATCGAAAGCGGCCCTGCTCGCTCACCTCCGGCACAGGCTGCGCCATCACCGTATCCGTGCGCGCCGTTGGCGCAGTCATGCTATCAAACCGCCCCTGCCCACCCTCGGCCATGCCGTGCGGTGCATTTGGCCAGACGGCCGGCCGCGACGGCGAGGTGTTCATGCTCCAGTTCGCAGCCGGTGCCGGGCGAGGTGCAAAACCGGCCCCAAATCCAGCCCCAGATCCAGCTCCACCGGGGCGAAACGCCCGCAACATTGCCCCTGCGCCTGCGGTGGATGAACGATCTCCCTCGCGGGCCAAAGCTTCGCGGATGCCGCCCACAATCAGGCCGCGCACCAGACCGGGATCCCGAAAGCGCACATCGGATTTGGCCGGATGCACATTGACATCCACCCATGCCGGATCAAGCGTCAAGGCCAGAACCGCCACCGGATAGCGCCCGAACGGCACAGTCTCGGCATAGGCTCCGCGAATGGCCGAGAGCACCAGTTTGTCCTGTACCGGACGCCCATTGACGAAGGCATATTGATGGGCCGAATTGCCACGATTGAAGGTTGGCACACCAGCAAATCCGCCCAGATGCACATCTTCGCGCACAGCATCCAGCGCAATGGCATTGTCGCGGAAATCAGCACCCAACACTTGGGCAATCCGGGCCAGATGGTCATCGCCTGTCGCGCCTAGCTCCAGCGTGGACCGATCCGAACCGGACAGCACAAAGCGGATATGGGGAAAGGCAATGGCCATGCGCCGAACCATTTCAGTAATGGCCGCCGCTTCTGCCCGTTCCGTCTTCAGAAATTTCAGCCGCGCCGGTGTGGCAAAAAACAGATCGCGCACCTCCACCACCGTGCCGACATTGCCCGGCGAGGGCCTCACGCCCGAGACCTTGCCGCCTTCAACTGCAATCTGAAAGGCGCTGGCGCTCTCTGCCTTGCGGCTGGTGATGGTCAGACGCGCCACCGATCCGATGGACGGCAGCGCTTCGCCGCGAAACCCGAGGCTTTTGATGTCATCCAGCGAGGTCTTGAGCTTGGACGTGCAATGGCGACGCACCGCAAGCTCCAGATCAGCCGCATCCATGCCCACACCATTGTCAGAAATGCGCAGCAAGGTCTTGCCACCGCCTGCGGTGGCAATGTCAATGCGCGTGGCCCCGGCATCTATGGCATTTTCAATCAATTCCTTGGCCGCACTGGCAGGACGCTCAATGA
The DNA here is from genome assembly GCF_014204625.1 of Gillisella vitis. Classification (GTDB taxonomy): domain Bacteria; phylum Pseudomonadota; class Alphaproteobacteria; order Rhizobiales; family Rhizobiaceae; genus Allorhizobium; species Allorhizobium vitis_F. The sequence goes on from NZ_JACHLU010000006.1 coordinate 132,104, forward strand.
CTTCGCCAGCGGCAATCTGATTGATCAGGGTTTCGGGAAGTTGTTGTATGATCATGAGACATTATCTGGGATTGAAGGACAGGAAGAAAGCTCAAAGCACCGGGATCCCACAGCAATCTTTCGTGTTTTCTACCCTCCCCCATTAAGAGGGTATTAATCGAATACCAATAGGTTTAATTCAACTTTAATCGTTTTTGACGGGGAAGCAAACAACGATCCGGTTTCAGGATTGATGCAGCAACAATAGACCCTTGATCTATTGCAAAGCGCCCACCCGCTCAATGATGATAAATGGTAAAATACAGAATTTCGATAAGCAGATATTGATGGGACATTGAAACGCTATGCTTATCCTGCCTGATCAAAACAGCACATGTGATCATCGTGACAACATCGGGCAGGCTGGCAAGGTCAGGCTCCATCAGGTTCGGCATCGTGCGTCAGGAAACTGCCATGGATAGGCACAGAAACAGCGCCACGGCTCTTGGACACGTCCTTCTGGACGCGATTTCCGATGTCAATGGCGGTGCGATGCTGGTGGTGGATGGCGATGACCTGGTGTTATATGCCAGCCCACATCTGCTGGTGCTGTTTGACATTCCAGAATTTTATCTTGCCCCGGGCACGCGCCTGCGCGATTTTCTGGGTGCAATCTATGATCATTGCCTGCGCACCACCCTCTCGCAGACACCGACATCAAGAGAGAGCTGGCTGTCTGAACGGGTGGCCGCCCATTGGCGTGAACGGCTGGAAATCACTGACTACACATCCAAAAAGCGCGCCGTGCGCGGTGTCATGCGGCGAATGTCGTCCGGTCTGGGCATTTGCATTCTGAGCGATGTGACCGAACAAAAGAAACGCGAAGAAAACTGGCGTGCCGATCTTGAGCGGATCAAAGTGACCGAAGACATCCTCGACAGTTTACCGCAACCGCTTCTGGTGCTCGATGAGCATTTGAAAATCGCTGCCAGCAACAAGGCCTTCCTCGCCATGGTCAAGCGAAGCGAAGACGCGCTGATGGATCAGCCTGTCAGCACCGTGCTTGATCCATCCTTTGTTGCCAGACTGCAAAAAGCGACAGACGGTGTGCCAGACAAGACAGGCTATATCGCCATTGCAGGCTCATCTGATGCGGCCGACAAACCCGCCGCCTATCTGCACCGGGTGGGCAAGACCGGGCGCTCGTTTATGGTGGTGACATTCACCAACATCATGAGCGCCCCGCATGGCAATCTTGTGTTGCAACCGCAGCCATCATCCATGCTGGCGAGCAAAACAGCCAATGCACCTGCCAACCATGCCAGATCCGGCGGCCGCCACAGGCCCGATACGGTTGTCCCCGATACGGTTGTCCCCGATACGGTTGTCATTGTCACGGGCGATTCCCTGTTTGAAACCACAGCACTGCGGGCTTTGCAGCGGATTGGAACCGACCATTGCGTTGTGCGCAATCAGGCGGAGCTGCAAGCCTTTTTAAGCCTCACCGAATCCCTTGGTATCACCCTTGATCTCAGTGTGATTGATTCTGCCATGCCCGCCGCCATCGCCGACATCGCCCGCAACAGGGCGCGATCGGTGGTGGTGATTGATCGGCAAAATCTTGGCGATACGCTGGCCCGACGGCTGGGCCCAAAGCCGCAACCTGCACCACCGATGTCTTCCCATGAACCGTCACACCCCGCCATCGATCCGCCGGTGCCAGACGGGCTGGAAATTCTTGTTGTCGAAGACAATGAAGTCAACCAGATTGTCTTTTCACAGATTCTGGAGGGTATGGGATGCCGCTATCGTTTGGCAACCAATGCGGCTGAAGCCGTGTCCATCTGGAAAAGTCACAAGCCTCCGGTTGTCTTGCTGGATATTTCCCTGCCCGACATGAATGGTATGGACGTCTGCCGCCTGATGCGCCGCGAGGAACTGGACGGGCGGCCACGGTGCCTGATTGTCGGCGTTCTGGTTCCAGCCTTTGACCACGACCGGCCACGCTGCCTTGAAGCGGGAATGGATGACGTGATTGTCAAGCCACTCAGCCCCGACATGATTGAGCAATTGCTGCGCCGCCACCTCAGCGGGCAATGGCCAGTACAGGGGCCAGTACAGGGGCCAGTACCGGGGCCAGCACGGGGGTCAGTACAGGAGAGCATAGAGGGGAAACGCTCCGGGGTGCCTCCAGCCAAATGACCTCCACCGATGGAGCGCCCCAGGATGGGACAACAAACCTGTTGAGAGAGATGATTTATCGCTTTTCATTCTGAGCGCGACCGCGCATATCTTTGTCAGATTATAAAAATTGTACCAAAATGGCGTTTTACCCCTGTCAACCCACTAAATCACAGGTAAAAACCCATAGTCCAAACCCGAAATTCGCTAGAATTTTATTAATTTATGCCCCCCATTGTGTTAGAGTGAAACTGGATTATTTGCTGGGATAATGAATGGGTGCCGCAGACACCAAAAGGTCAGATTACGGTCCGCTTGCGGGCGATGACGCTCGGTATACCGATACGCTGACAGGTCTCGGCAATCGACATCGTTTGAGCGACAAGATCCGCATTCTCTCCGAGGAGCGCGCTGCCGACCCTGCACCGTTTACCGTCGCACTGGTCAATCTGGATGGTTTCAAGCCCATCAATGACCTGTTCGGCTCATTGGCAGGCGACGAAATCCTGTGTCAGGTTGCTCATCGGCTTCAGGCCTGTGTTCCCGGCGGGGCCACGGTCACCCGTGATAACAACGATGAATTTGCCATTGTTCTGCCGCTGATTTTCGAAGCAGGCAGCGCCGAGCGCGTGGGCCATCTGATCAAGGACGTGCTGTCTGCACCCTATGATCTTGGCGATCGCAATGTTCGTCTTTCCGCATCTTTGGGCTTTGCCATTCATCCCTTTGCCGGAAGCGACTTTGAAAACCTGATGAAGAGTGCAGAGACCGCCCTTTATCGCTCCAAGCGGCGCGGTCGTGGGCAGATCACGGTCTATTCCTCTGAAATCGCGCAGGAAATGCGCCGTTCGACACAATTGGAACAGGCACTGCGCAATGCCATTATCAACGATGCCGTTGATGTGCATTTTCAGCCCATCGTAGCGCTCCATGATGGCAGAACTCTGGGCTTTGAAGCACTGGCGCGCTGGATTGATCCCGATATGGGGTTTGTTTCGCCAGCAATCTTTGTGCCGTTGGCCGAAGAACGGGGCTTTATCGATACGCTTTCAGAAACGCTGCTGCACAAGGCGGCAGAGGCGGCGCTGACATGGCCACGGGAGCTGTTTCTCTCGTTCAACCTGTCATCCGTGCAAATGACAGATGCAGCTACCGCAACGCGCATACTCGCCATTCTTGCCAATGTCGGGCTGGAGCCAAGCCGCCTTGATCTGGAGATCACCGAAACCGCCGTGATGCGGTCGGCAACAACCGCTACCAATATCATCAATGAATTGCGTCAGGCCGGCATTCGCATTTCACTGGATGATTTTGGCACCGGGCAATCCAGTCTAGGGCGATTGCGCGATTTTACCTTCGACAAGGTCAAGATAGACCGCGCCTTTACATCTGCCATCACCTCCGATCACACCAGTGAGCATATTGTGCGAGCCATTATCACCATGTGTCAGGGACTGGAGCTGGAGGTGGTGGCCGAAGGCATTGAAACCGAGGCCGAAGTGGAACTGTTACTTGGCCTTGGCTGTACCATGGGTCAGGGCTACCACTTTGGCAAACCAGTGGATGCCATGGCAACCCTGCGCTATCTGTCGCGGCAGTATAACAATATGTCAATTGTGCCTTGATCTTGGTTTTTGACGATCAAACCGCTGAATGATGCTGATCAAACTGCGCGAATTGCCGCTCAATCTCCCGTTTCAACTCATCCTTGACCGGCTCGGATGCTTCAAAAATCTGCCTGGCTTTCAGAAAATCCATCACGCCAAACTCATTGACCGGCGGGCGCAGAAAAATGGACGGCGCGCCCAGCTTGAGCTTGAGTGCCAGATGCGACTGCATCATCAATTGTGATGCGCCAAACAGACTGTCAATGCGGTTTGGCACCACATCCATGTCATTCATGGCACCAATTGGCCCGCCAACAATATCGACACCGATGACAATATCGGCAAGCTCTGCCACATGTTCATAGGGCACCGGATTAAAAATGCCGCCATCAATCATCACACGTCCGTCCAGATGAACCGGCATGAACAGGGCTGGTATGGCGGCCGACGCCGCAAGCGCCTGATAGAGATCGCCTGTCTCGCAGATTTTTTCGCAATGACCGTAATAATCAGTGGCAATCACCTTCAGCGGAATTTTCAGGCTGGAAAAATCATCGGGAATCTGCTGCGGCAAAAATGCCCGCAAAATCCGCTCCAGATTAAACTGCCCCAAGCGAAAGCCACCCAAAGCGTGGCGCATGGAGGGTGGGCGCAAGGCCCAGAAGCGGTTCATCACCGCCCGACGATTTCCCACCGTTTCCAGCGCATGATCCCGCATCTCGGCAGCCGACATGCCCGCCGCCTTGCCTGCTCCGATGATGGCACCAATGGATGATCCGGCAATGGCAACCGGCTCAATGCCCAACTCTTCCAGCGCTTCCAGCACCTGAATATGGGCAAAGCCCCGCGCACCGCCCGCCCCAAGTGCCACAGCCACTGTGGGCGTTGACGTGGCCGTTGATTTTGGCAGCCCTGGTGAAAACGGCATGAGGGGAGCAATATCGATAGACATGGACAAAGCCGGACCTTGTTTGACACGGTAAAACAGTATGGTGCTTCCTGACGGACATAATCAACCGATGCGCCCGATCAAGGGGCAGACAATTGCCACGTTCATACTGAACCGCAGGACATGACACAAAAAAGAAAAGCCCCTCCCCCATGCGGCCTGCGACCATAATAGGGAAAGGGTCTTACCATCATCTTTATAAGCGCAGAGGGTTTGTGCTCGTCAGCCGGGACGATAGGCGTAGAAATACATTTTCGTATCGCCAAACACCCGATCTTCCAGCAGCTCGAACGGGTCTTGCACCTGCACCATCACATCACTGCGCTCTTCCAGAATGGCCAGTGCACCGGGCACCAGCCAGCCGCCCTGATGGGCAGCCACAAAGGCTTTTTCACCAAGCCCCTTGCCATAGGGCGGATCGGCAAACAGCAGATGAAACGGCTCCATATTGCTCACCGAGCCAAGCTGGGTGGCATCGCGGCGCAAAATCTTGGCCCGGCCATGCAGGCCAAGGCTCTCGATATTTTCCCACAAAAGACCACGGCCCTCGACGCTGTTTTCGACAAACATCGCCGCGCGACAGCCGCGAGACATTGCTTCCAGCCCAACTGCGCCGGTGCCCGCAAACAGATCCAGAACCCGCGTCCCATCCAGAGCCTCTGGATGGGCGTGGGCGAGAATATTGAACAGGCTTTCGCGTGTTCGATCAATGGTAGGGCGAATGTCATTGCTTTTGGGCGCAGCAAGTGTGCGCCCGCGAAATTCCCCGCCGACGATCCGCATACCGCCTTACCTCTTGCCCTTGAACGACCCACCCGATGGCTTGCCACCGGAGGATGGACCGCGACCGCCAGAAGGTTTGCCACCAGAAGGCCGACCACCAGAGGGTTTTCCGCCAAAGCCTTTACCACCACCCGGCTTGCCGCCAAACGGCTTGCCCGAATTTGGACGGCCACTGTAGGGCTTGTCACCGGCTGGGCGATCACCGGAAGGACGACCTGAGTATGGCCGATCACTGCGCGGAGCCTGTTCATCGCGTGGCGCACGATCACCGCGGTCTGACCGCTGGCCATAGGCTGGCTTGGGACCATAGGCAGGTTTGTCTTCACGCGGCGCGCGCGGGCCACGATCTGCGCGGGCATCGTAAGAAGGCTTGTCACCACGCGGCGGACGATCTGCACGCTCGCCACGGTCTGGCCATTGGCCACGCGACGGACGATCACCCTGCGATGGACGCTCGCTACGGGCAGGCCGGTCGCCACGATCACCAAAATCACGCTTTGCACCAAAGCCCTGGCCATCACGACCGCCACGGCCCTTTGGCTTTTCCTCAACGCCTTCGGCGCGAATCCATTCGCCATCCGCATCACGGGCGCGGGTCACCTGCACGCGCGGCGCACCTTCATCCGAGCGATAGGAATTGCCACGATCCGGGTTATGCTTGCTCAGCGAACGGGTTGGCGCGCCATCCTTGGTGCGGCCATAGCGCTTGCTCTGCGGAGCATCACCAGAACGGCCCAGTGGCGCGGTTTTCTTGGTCTGATCAACCACCGCACCCTTTTCAGCCACCGGGCGCGCACCGGGAGCCATCCACACATTGGCGGTGCGGCTTTGACCCATCGGCGGACGCTTGGGCTTGTCAAAGCCGCCAGCATCATCACGGCGATCGTCACGCTTTGGACCGCGTGGCTTGTCATCCCACTTGCCTTTCGGCGCATCGCGGCGGGTATCCAGGCGGCCCAGCGCCTTTTCACGGGCATCGTCACGGCTGCTGTTGCCACCGCGCTTTGGTGGCCGTTCTCCCCGGCCCCAATCGCCCTTATCGGCTTTTGGCTTGGCAGGCGCATCCTCGTCCTCATCATCCGCGCCAACGGTGTAGATCGGCGCGTCAAAATTGGCGTGGGATTCTTCGATCAACCGCGGACCAAGCTGGTCGCGCAACATGCGTCCGCGCACTTCCTGCACGCGGCCTTCTGCCAGATCACCGAGCTGGAACGGGCCGTAGGAAATACGGATCAGGCGGTTGACCTCAAGACCCAGCGCGCCCAGCACGTTTTTGATTTCGCGGTTCTTGCCTTCGCGCAGGCCCATGGTGATCCACACATTATGGCCCTGGCTACGGTCCAGCGTCGCATCAATCGCGCCATAGAGCACGCCATCAACGGCAATGCCCTCTTTCAGTGTATCGAGCTTGGCCTGATCCACCTCGCCATAGGCACGCACGCGATAGCGGCGCAACCAGCCGGTGGTGGGCAATTCCAGCACGCGGGCAAGACCACCATCATTGGTCAAAAGCAGCAGGCCTTCGGTGTTGATGTCGAGACGGCCAATCGACATGACCCGTGGCAGGTCGTCGGGCAGATTCTCGAACACGGTCGGGCGGCCTTCCGGATCGGAATTGGTGGTCACCAAGCCCGATGGCTTGTGATAGAGCCACAGCCGGGTGCGCTCGATGCCGCGAATCGGCTCGCCATCCACTTCAATGCGATCGGCCATGGTGGCGTTGAGCGCTGGCGTTTCCAGCACCTTGCCATTGACGGCCACGCGGCCTTCCATGATCATCCGCTCCACATCGCGGCGCGAGGCAATGCCTGCACGCGCAAGAAGCTTGGAGATCCGCTCTGGCTTCAAGGCCTCATCGCCGCTGGCGGCCGCGGGTTTGCGCGCCGCATCCAGGTCTTTTTTAGACACCTGATTGGCGAATTTTTCAGTGGATGGTTTACGGGTGCGGCCTGCGGGTTTTGAGCCCGGCCGCGAGAACTTTTCTTTATCGGTCATTTTTTGCTTGCCTGTCGTTTGCTGTGTCCTATCAGTTCACGACGACTTGGTTAAGTGGAAAGTTGCACTATGATGCCGACAATCAGTTTCATGGATGCTGCACTGGAGCAAGCCCGGCTTGCGGCGGCGCGTGGCGAGGTGCCCATCGGCGCTGTTGTGGTCAAGAATGGCGCAATTATCGCCCGCGCCGGCAATGAAACCCGCGCCCTCAACGATGTCACGGCGCACGCCGAAATTCTGGCCATCCGCCGCGCCTCACAGTTTTTATGCGAGGAAAGGCTCAGCAATGCCGATCTTTATGTGACGCTGGAGCCATGCACCATGTGCGCGGCCGCCATTTCCTTTGCCCGCATTCGCCGTCTTTACTATGGCGCAGAAGATGCAAAGGGCGGCGGCGTGCACCATGGCGCACGCTTTTACGCACAAGCCACCTGCCACCATGCGCCCGAAGTCTATGCCGGAATTGGCGAGGCGGAAGCAGCAGAGCTGCTCAAGGACTTTTTTGCCCAAAAACGATAAGGCCCTGTCAAAACAGGGCCTCACGGTGATCAAATATCGAACTGATAGCTTTTCGGCACAAATCGATAGCCAGCATCCTGCTTTTCCACATAGCCAACCGATGGAAATGGCATGTGATAGCCCAGAAAAGCAACACGATCAGTCGCCATCATATCAAACACCCGTTTGCGGGTCGCGGCGGCGGCCTTCTTGTCCATGTCAAATTTCACTTCCCAGTCGGGCCGCTGCAAGGACAGAACAAAGTGATTGGCGGTATCGGCGGTCAGCACCAGTTGCTTGCCTTCTGACTCGACCCGGTAAATCATATGGCCCGGCGAATGGCCAAAGGCCGCCTCGCCGGTAATGCCCGAAACAACATCACCGCCCTTGTCACCCAGAAAGGTGATTTTCTCGGCCAGCGGCTTCACATTGGCAAGCACGCCCTTTTGCCCACCGGCGGCAGCGGTGCCCTCACGGGCCGGATCAACCCAGAAGTCATATTCGCGCTGGCCGGTCACATAGCGGGCCTTGGCAAAGGCGGGCTTGCCCTTTTCCATCAGGCCGCCAATGTGATCGCCATGCATGTGGGTCAAGACCACAATGGATACATCGTCCGGCGAATAGCCTGCCGCCATCATGCCTTCATGCAGGCGGCCCATGCCATTTGCGCGGCCCTGCTCCCCCATGCCGGTATCAAACAGGATGACATCCGAGCCGGTGTTGATCAAAACCGGCGAAAACCCGTTGACGAAAGCATCCGTGGGCAGAAAATTCTGTTTCAGCAGCGCTGCCACCTCTTCAGGCTTCTGGTCGGTGCCAAACGTTTCATTGGGTGCGCCCGATGCCCGTGCGCCATCCTTGATGACCACAACTTCGAAATTGCCCACCTTGAAGCGATGGGTTTCCGGCGGCATGGCGTGGTCTATGCTCATTGACGTCCCACTTTGCGCAAATGCAGGTCTGGTGACCAGCGCAGGAGCGGCAAGCGCCCCAAACGCCGCACCTGCCATCATTGTTCGTCTATCCATTGAAACCATTTGAACCTCCACATCGCCAGATAACCTGCGACAGGAGATAGGTAAAAATCACGTGAGAAGAAGGGTGCTCACGCATCCGTGATTGCATAAAAGCTTAAAAATGCATCATTGGCACAGTGTCTTTTCCAGATTACAAAACTGCCGCCCCTCACCGGAGCGTTGTCACTCCGAATTCATCCGGTCACATTCTCATGAATCGCATTGTTCCTCTGATCCTCGCTGTCGCCCTGTTCATGGAGAATATGGATTCGACCGTCATTGCCACAGCGCTTCCGGCCATCGCCCACGATCTCGGCGTCGGTCCCATCACGCTGAAACTGGCGCTGACCTCCTATATGGTGGCACTGGCGATTTTCATTCCGGTCAGCGGCTGGATGGCGGATAAATTCGGGGCCAAACTGATTTTCCGCGCCGCCATCGTGGTGTTCACCGTCGGATCGATCTGCTGCGCCATATCTGGCACCTTGTTCGAATTTGTCGGTGCCCGCTTTCTTCAGGGCATGGGCGGCGCCATGATGACGCCGGTGGGCCGTCTGGTGCTGCTGCGCACCACCAGACGCGAAGAACTGGTTTCGGCCATGGCACTCCTGACCATTCCAGCGCTGGTTGGCCCTTTGGCCGGGCCGCCGATTGGCGGCTTCATCACCACCTATTTCACCTGGCACTGGATTTTTCTGATCAATGTGCCGATCAGCATTATCGGCCTTGTCCTCGCCACCATTTATCTTCCGGTGATCGAACCAATCAAAACGGCACCGATTGATTATGTCGGCTTTGCGCTGACGTCGTTTGCGGCCTCCGGTGTCGTCTTTGGCCTGTCCGTTATCAGCCTGCCAGCACTTCCGCCCGAAATTGGCGTGGCAACGGTGCTTCTCGGCATTGCGTGCGGTGGCTATTACATCATCCACGCCCGCCGCCATCCGGCACCGCTTCTGGATCTCAAACTGTTTCGCAAGCCTGCCTTTCGCGCCGCCCAAACCGGCGGCACGCTTTTCCGCATCTCCACCGGGGCCATTCCCTTCCTGATGCCACTGATGCTGCAATTGGGCTTTGGCATGACGCCGTTTGAATCCGGCATGACCACGTTTGTCGGGGCGATTGGCGCAATTACCACCAAATTCATGGCGAAACGGGTGTTTGCTGCCGCAGGCTTCCGCTCTGTTCTGATCACCGCAGGCATTGCAGGCTCTGCCACCACCTTCATGAACGCCTTTTTCACCCCGCAGACACCCCATATCCTGCTGATGTTTTTCCTGTTGGTCGCAGGCTTTTGCCGCTCGTTCTTTTTCACCGGCACCAATGCACTGGGCTATGCCGATATTGACAATGCCGAAGCCAGTCAGGCCACGTCGATCGCCTCCGTGCTGCAACAGGTCAGCCTTGCACTGGGCGTTGCCTGCGCGGCCTTCATTCTTGAAATCAGCACCGCCTTGACCGGCGACCACCTCAGCCTGGCCAATTTTCATCTGGCCTTTGGCGTGGTGGCCCTGCTGTCACTTGCCGCCATCATTCCCTATATCCGGCTGGCAAAAGATGCAGGTGCAGACGTATCCGGCCATCGCAAACCTGTCGTGGCCGCTGTGGTGGAGAGTGCTCCGGTCAAATAGGGCCTATTCGGCGCGTTCACACACCGCCGACAGCTTATTGCCATCGGGATCGCGCACATAGCAGGCGTAAAAATGGGGATGAAAGGGCCGAAGCCCCGGTGCGCCTTCATCACTGCCGCCATGAGCCAGCGCCGCACTATAAAAAGCGTCCACATTGGCCCGGCTCAGAGCTTTCAAAGCTGTCATAGAGCCATTGCCAAAGCTGGCAGTTTTGCCATCATAGGGCTTAACCACCCAAAAGCGGCAGCGAACATCATCCGCTGCCCCATAGCCCAATTCATCACTCTCACTCACACGCCTTACATAACTGAGCGTCTCCAGTACGGCGTCATAGAACCGACCAGAGCGCTCCAGATCATTCGAGCCGAGGGTGATATAGAGAAGCATGGGCTATAGGTCTTCGCTGGCTTGCACGTCTTCACGCGGATCGTAAGGCATATCACCCTCGTCATCATTTTGCGAAGGCATGCCGGCACGCCTACCCTTGAACCCCTTGGCAAGCAGGAACATTTCAACCGATTCCTGCCGCGATGACGCGGGCTTGATATGCATCACCTGTCGGAAATTCTGCTTGAGCATGTTCAGCAGGTCTTTTTCTGTGCCACCCTGAAAGGTTTTCGCCAGAAAATGCCCGCCTTCGGCCAGCACTTCCACGGCAAAATAGGCCGCCACTTCGCACAGATGCATGGTGCGGATATGGTCGGTTTTCTGATGGCCGGTGGTGGGTGCCGCCATATCGGAAATCACCAGATCCGGCACACCGCCCACCGCTTCCATCAGTTTGGCAGGTGCTTCGGGGTCCAGAAAGTCCAGTTGCAGGATTTTCACCCCCGGCAACGGGTCCATTTCAAGAAAGTCGATGGCGGCAACGCGAGTATCCTCATCGGTGGAATGGGTGACATTGGCGGCAATCTGCGACCAGCTGCCTGGAGCCGCCCCCAGATCGATAATCCGCTTGGCCCCTTTGAGAATGCTATGCTTCTCATCAATTTCCAGCAGCTTGAAGGCCGCGCGCGCCCGATAGCCTTCCAGCTTGGCCCGCTGCACATAAGGGTCGTTGATGTGACGCTCGATCCAGCGTCTGGACGAAGCCTTCAGCTTGCCTTTTTTGACCTTCTGGCCCAACTTGCGCCCGGTGCGATTGCCGCCGATGGGTGGTTTCACCATGGATTCTACTCAACTTTCTCTCAAACCGCCGCCATCATAGGCGCAGTCTTTACACTATCGCATTTCCGAAACGAAAAACCGTTTCACACTTTTTCTGGAAATGCTTTATCTCACGCATTTCCGAACGAAAAACCGCTTCACACTTTTTCTGGAAATGCTTTGCCCCCATAATGCCTGCGGCTGCGATTGCGCCGCCATACACCATCATCGGCCATCATGTCTGTCAACAAGCCTTCTCGCAAACCGCGATCCGCCACCCGCATCCGGCTGGACGGCCAGCGGCGGCGAATGGCTTCCAGAATGGCGCAACCCGCCAGCACCAGATCGGCCCGATCCGGCCCGATACAGGCATTGGCTGCCCGGCTCTGATAATCCCACGACAAAAGCTTGGCCTGCATGGCCGAAACCTCGTCATCGCTAAGCCACAGGCCATCAACACGTCTTCGATCATAACGCGGCAAATCCAGATGCACGCCCGCAAGTGTTGTGACCGTGCCAGAGGTGCCAATCAGATGAAAATCTTCATCGCTTGACGTCTGCCCAGAGGTGGCAATCGGCGGGCAATCAAACTGCTCCAACATGCCCGTAACTTCGGCAATCATGCCTTCAAACACCGCTGGAGTCACATCTCGCCCACCGTGGCGCTCCGAGAGTGTCACCACGCCCACCGGCAGCGATGTCCAATGGGTGATGTGGTTGGCAAGACGGCTGGAGCGGTGATCCTGAATGCGAATGACCGCAATTTCTGATGAGCCGCCGCCAATATCAAACAGCACCACCGAGCGGGTTTCGCGCCCGACCAGCGACGAGCAGCCTGACACAGCCAGCCGCGCCTCTGTCTCACGGTTGATAATTTCCAGCTCAAGCCCGGTTTCACGTCGCACCCGCGCCAGAAACGCCTCGCCATTGGCCGCCACCCGGCAAGCCTCGGTGGCAATCAACCGCTTGCGGCGCAACTCGAAACTGTTCAGCTTGGCCGCACAAATCTTCAGCGCCTCAACCGCGCGGTCCATGGCCTCTTCTGACAGCCGGCCAGATGCCGCAAGCCCCTCACCCAGACGCACAATGCGCGAAAACGCATCCACCACCCGAAACTGGCCGGGACGGGTGGGCTGGGCAATCAGCAGGCGGCAATTGTTGGTGCCAAGATCAAGAGCTGCATAAAATTCCTGCGGATGCTCATCCATAAAATGAGGATGGGCGTGACCACGGTGTTCAGCCCGCCCCTTATCCGGGCCATGACGATCCTGACCATGACGATCCTGACCATGACGGCCACGCGCCTGCACGGCATCTCCACCCGCCGCCCCTGCCTTGTGCGGATGCGCCACAGGCGGAACATAGCTGGGAGAATGTGACTTGGCAGCCACGCTTTTTCCGGGCTGAAGCGGACGCACCTGTCCAGCCTTGCCCCCCCGGCCTTTGCGCCGCCGCCGCGAGCTCTTGACCCGATCGGCCCCGCCCGATGCCTGATCACCAGAGGCACCGCGCAATGACGAATCCGCTGATTTTTCATGGGATCGGCTGGCAGAATGATCTCTGGCCTGAGAACCATCCGCATGTCGGCCCAGGTGCTCCGAGCCACCTGTTTGCACAGCAGACGCAACGGATTGCTGGCCACGATTCTTTCTGCGGCGCTTGCGCTTTTTGGCGGGCGCTGACGGATCAGTCTCTATAGAGCGTCGTTCCGAGACAGTTTGCACTGTCCGGTCATCAGTTACAGAGGATACCGACGGCGCAGCCTTGTGGCCTTTGCGTCTTCCCCTGCCGCGACGAGAGGGCTTGCCCCCCACACGGTCTGCCTTCGACGCCCCGTCATTTGGCGGCTTATCGCCATTACCGGGGTCTACCACTGAAGTCTTCCATCTCGCCGCGCACCACCTCATATCCGGTGTGCCGCTGGCGACTGCTTGATTTTCGTTGGTAAAACTGTAGCAGGCTAACCAAACTTCTCCAAACGCTTTTTAAAAAGCCGCCCAAATGGAAGACACCAAAGCCACTCACCAGAAAAAATTTCGCGCAATCATCTCGACCAAGAATTGGACAACATATTCAATAAAAACCATATTTTATCTCGCATATCCCGGACAATCCACCCCGATAAAAGCGCCCCGACACACCGGGCTGGATTTTTTCGAAAAAGACAGTTGCAATCACCGGACATTTGTTTATAAGCCGGTTTCATCAGACGGCAACGCCGCCCTTGCTGGGGAATAGTTCAACGGTAGAACGACGGACTCTGACTCCGTTAATCTTGGTTCGAATCCAGGTTCCCCAGCCAAATTTTTCTCAAATGCGATCAAATAACTGTAAATGCTGAAGCCAAATTGGATAGAGCTAGGGATTAAATGCTTGGTGTACGGACATCCTTTCCTTCTGTTCACTTGCGATCACTAATATATACTTCATCCAACATCCACCAAGCTATGGCAGGTCGTAATATTGGCTGATTATCGAGAAATATCACAAGTTTATGCTCAAGAAGGGATTAAAGCTGCGCTCCTCATTAACTCCGGTGCAGCGGTTACAATCCTTACCCAAGTGAGCAGCCTGATCGAAAAACAGAAACAGGATATTGTCCTCTGTCCAATGATTTTCTGGTCTGTTGGCATAGCATTGTCTACAATACTATGGTTAGGCGCTTTTTTATCGACACGATATGTCGACAAAGCCCATCAAGAAGAAAAAAATGGAAATTTAGAAAAAAATAATAAAAATATTACAATATCAAATCGCTGGATGCTTTTCGCAATTGGAGGCTTCGTAGCTTCCGTGGCGGCGTTTATGATTGGGGGAATAATTCTAGCTCGCAATTTATTCGTAATGAACTAATAAATTATCAATATAATAATTCGGATTTCTTTGGATTAAAACAGCAACAGAAAAGCCTTATTGGTTTGACATACTGACTGAGTTATCCAGTCCACTCCCCATCAAAGATAATCTCGAAATCCGTGATTTTCCCATTGCGCACCTTGCTTCTGTTTTGCATGGTCGCAACAGCGTATCATGTCACGGGTTCTATCATGTCGGTCGATGCAATTGTTCTGGGTGCTGGTATTATTGGGGTTTCGACTGCGGTTCATCTGGCGCGGCGAGGTCAATCGGTGGTGCTGGTGGACCGGCGCGGAGCCGGGGAAGAGACCTCGTTTGGCAATGCCGGGCTTATTCAGCGTGAAGGCGTGGTGCCCTATGGGTTTCCGCAGGAGTTGGGGTTGATTCTGCGCTATGGGCTGAACAATCGCATTGATGCCCATTATCATCCCGGTGCCTTGCCAAAGCTGTTGCCGTTTCTCTCCGCCTATTGGTGGCACTCCAACAAAAGCCGTCATGAGGTGATTGCGCGCGCCTATGCGCCGTTGATTGAAAACTCGATTAGCGAGCACAACACCCTGATTGAGGCGGCAGGCGCGCACAATCTGATCAGCAAGCGAGGCTGGATGGAGGCATTTCGCACCAACGCCGTGCGTGACAAGGAATATGCCGAAGCGGATCGCCTGGCGCGGGAGTATGGGATCAGCTATCAAAAATTGTCGGCTGCCGAGCTGGCCCAGGCCGAGCCGCATTTGCAGGGCCATTTTTCTGGAGCGCTCAAATGGTCTGATCCGTGGTCGGTGCTGGATCCGCATGGACTGACCAAAGCCTATCTTGCCTATTTTGAGAGCCTTGGCGGGCGCTTTGTTCATGGCGATGCCAAGAGTCTGAAACAGTTCGGCAGTGGCTGGCAGGTCAAAACCGACGAAGGCCTGATCGATGGCGCAAAGGCTGTCGTGGCGCTGGGTCCATGGTCGGAGGAGATTACAGCGCCACTGGGCTATCGGTTTTTGCTCGGTGTCAAGCGCGGTTATCACATGCATTATGCCACTCAGGGCAATGCCGTGCTGAACAACTGGACCATGGACAAGGAGCGCGGTTATTTTCTGGCCCCCATGTCCCAGGGCATCCGCCTGACCACCGGGGCAGAATTTGGCTTGCGCGATGCGCCAAAGACCCCGGTTCAGCTGGAGCGCGCCGAAAAAGTGGCCCGCACCATCTTTCCGCTGGGCAGGCGACTGGATGATGAGCCATGGATGGGTGCCCGACCCTGCACGCCCGACATGATGCCGGTGATTGGCGAGGCCCCCCGGCACAAGGGCCTGTGGCTGGCCTTTGGCCATGCCCACCATGGGCTGACGCTTGGCCCCGTTACCGGGCGCCTTCTGGCGGAAGCCATGGGTGGCGAGCAGCCATTTCTGGATATGGCCCCTTATCGACCAGAGCGGTTCCGGCCATAAAGTTTGTCAGGAAAAAGTGGAACCCGGTTTTCCCGATAAGACAAACGAAAACAAAGTGATCTGGAGTTTGTCAGGTTCAGATTCAGTGTACACGACGCGCGTATTTCTGGGCTTCGCACCCCCTCATCCGGCTGCCGCCACCTTCTCCCCGTAGGGGAGAAGAAGGAAAGAACAGCAACGTTCATGGGTTCCTCGCCCTAAAGCCTGTCGCAGTGAATAGGATTCACTGCGACAGGCTTTAGCTTTTTTGTTTTTCGCATGTACGTTATCGTTTTATTGAGGACAATAAAACGCGACATGCTTTAGCGGGGAGAGGTCCGCCGAGCAAAGCGGAGGCGGCGTGAGGGGGAGCCAAGCACTCAATGCTAAAATGGAGTGTGTCAGGTTCAGATTGAACCAGACACACTCCAGCGACAACGGATATAAAAAACGCCCGAACCAGTTGGTCGGGCGTTTGAATGCTCTTGTATGTCAGCCAGATCAGGCGGCAGGCGCAGAGGCAATGCGCGGAATATCGTCCATGCCGAGCAGAAAGTTGATTTGCGGGCGGGCCTTGACCAGATCATCAATGGAATATTCCATCAGCACCGCAAAAAAGGCATTCAGGGCCTTGCGCAGGGCCGAGTTGAGACCACAGCTGTCAATCAGCGGACAATCCACATCACCATCGTCTTCAAAACATTCGGCCATGGCAAAGCTGTCTTCTGTTACCTTGACCACATCAAACAGGCTGATCGTTTCCGGCGCACGACCAAGCCGCACACCACCGTTGCGACCGCGCACGGTTTCAATCAGGCCGGCTTTGGTAAGAGGTTGCAGGATTTTGAACAGGAACAGTTCTGACACGCCATAGGCCTTGGCGATTTCCGGAATCCGGCTCAAATGGTCCTTGTTGGCTGCGCAATACATCAGCATCCGCACTGCGTAATTTGTCTGCTTGGTCAAGCGCATCCGAAACTCCTCAACGTGTCTGCCTGAGACTTATATAATGACTTTTGTAGTTTTGAACAATTCCAAAATTAAGTTTTTCTCCAGCCAATCCCCTTGAAATGCGGTGATTCGCAAGCGCTCAACAAAAGTTGATCAGAAAAGTATGGATTTTATTGGTGAAAATTACAACTGCTCATATTCAAGACATAAAAAGGCGGGCCTGTTCAGCCCGCCTTGATAACGCATCAGAAAATCAACAAACCCTCAAGTTTATTTCATCGTTGGCATCACAAACTCTGCGCCATCCTTGATGCCAGCCCGCGCACCCGCAGCAAACGAAGTGCCGCGAGGATGCGCAGACAGACAAACCGGAGGCATCACTTCATCGTTGGCATCACGAATTCAGCGCCATCCTTGATACCAGCCCGCGTAACCGCAGCAAACGAAGTGCCGCGAGGATGCGCAGACAGACAAACCGGAGGCATCACTTCATCGTTGGCATCACGAATTCAGCGCCATCCTTGATGCCGGAGGGCCAGCGGCTGGTGACGGTCTTGGTACGGGTCCAGAACTTGATGGAATCCGTGCCGTGCTGGTTGAGATCGCCAAAGGACGAAGCCTTCCAGCCGCCGAAAGAGTGATAGGCCAACGGCACAGGAATCGGCACATTAATGCCGACCATGCCAATATTGATGCGCGAGGCAAAATCACGAGCGGCATCGCCATCACGGGTGTAGATGGCAACGCCATTGCCATATTCATGCTTCATGGGCAGATCGAGGGCTTCTTCATAGTTCTTGGCACGCACCACCGACAGAACAGGTCCGAAAATCTCGGTCTTGTAGATGTCCATGTCTGGCGTGACGTTATCAAACAGGCAGCCACCAACGAAATTGCCGTTTTCATAGCCCTGAAGTTTGAAATCGCGGCCATCGACCACCAATTTGGCACCAGCTTCCACGCCGCTGTCAATCAGGCCCAGAATACGCTCGCGCGCTTCCTTGGTGATCACCGGGCCCATATCGGCCTTGTCATCGGTGTAAGGACCGATGCGCAAGGCTTCAACCATCGGGGTCAGCTTGGCAATCAGGCGGTCGGCGGTTTCGTCGCCCACCGGAACTGCAACCGAAATGGCCATGCAGCGCTCGCCTGCCGAGCCATAGCCTGCGCCCATCAGCGCGTTTGCGGCCTGATCCAGATCGGCATCGGGCATGATGATCATGTGGTTCTTGGCACCGCCAAAGCACTGGGCGCGCTTGCCGTTGGCAGCAGCGGTTCCATAAACATAACGGGCAATCGGGGTCGAGCCAACGAAGGAGATTGCGCCAATATCGGGATGGGTCAGCAGGCCATCAACGGCTGCCTTATCACCATTGACCACGTTGAGAATGCCAGCAGGCAGACCCGCCTCAATCATCAATTCGGCAAGGCGCATCGGCACGGATGGATCGCGCTCGGATGGCTTCAGGATGAAAGCATTGCCGCAGGCAATGGCGGGGGCAAACATCCACATGGGAATCATTGCCGGGAAATTGAAAGGTGTAATGCCTGCGCCAACGCCAACGGCCTGACGGATCGAATACATATCAATATTCGGGCCTGCGCCCTCAGTGAACTCGCTCTTGGACAGATGCGGAATGCCGATGACAAATTCGCAGACTTCCAGACCACGGACAATGTCACCCTTGGCGTCTTCAATGGTCTTGCCATGCTCGCGCGACAGCATTTCGGCCAGCTCATCCATATGGGTGTTGAGCAGTTCGACAAACTTCATGAACACGCGGGCGCGGCGCTGCGGATTGGTGGCAGCCCATTTTGGCTGGGCGGCCCTGGCGTTTTCTACCGCCGCGTTCAGCTCATCCGCGCTTGCCAGAGCAACTTCGCCCTGAATATCGCCGGTGGCCGGGTTGAAAATCGGCTGCTTGCGGCCAGATGTGCCAGCCACAGCCTTGCCGCCAATAAAATGCCCGATCTGATACATGGGGAATCCTCCTGAGTGTTTTTGATAGGTCACTATTGCGCTTTAAATTGCACAACGCAACACGATGGTTTACGCATCCGTTGTGCATAAATGGATATTACGATGAACTGGGATGACGTTCGTATTTTTCTGGCGATTGCCCGCACCGGGCAGATTCTGGCGGCCTCGCGCAGGTTGGGGCTGAACCATGCCACCCTGTCGCGGCGATTGACCGCCCTTGAAGACGCTCTGAAAACCCGGCTGTTCGTGCGCCGCACCAATGGCTGCGAGCTGACGGCGGAAGGCGAGACGTTTCTGACCTCCGCCGAGCGGATGGAAACCGAGATGCTGGAAGTGCAGGCTCGCCTTGGCCGCACCGATGCCAAGGTGGCAGGCACGGTGCGCATTGGCGCGCCCGATGGCTTTGGGGTGTTTTTTCTGGCCTCCCGCCTTGGCGGGTTGATCGAGCGGCACCCGGAGCTGAAAATCCAGCTTGTGCCCGTGCCGCGCTCGTTTTCGCTGTCCCAGCGCGAGGCCGACATTGCCGTGACGCTGGAGCGGCCCGATCAGGGACGCCTCGTCTCGGCCCATCTGACCGATTACACTCTGGCGCTCTATGCCTCCCGCCCGTATATTGAGCGCCACGGCCTGCCCGAAACGGTGGAAGCGCTGAAAGATCATCGCCGCATCGGCTATGTGGAGGATCTGATCTTCACGCCATCGCTGAATTTTACCGGCGAGATCTTGCGCAACTGGAACGCCAGCTTTGAGATTTCCTCGGCCATTGGCCAGACAGAAGCAGTGCTGGCAGGCGCAGGCATCGGTATTTTGCACAGCTACATTGCCCGCCAGCATGACAATCTGGTGCGTATTCTGCCCGACATCACCTTGCACCGTGCCTATTGGACCACCTATCATGAGAGTCTGCGCGATCTTGCGCGCATTCGCACAGTGGTGGATTACTTAAGCGAACGCGTTGATCAGGATTCTGGTATTTTTCTATAAGCGGAACAACAACATGGCAGACCTCAAGATGAAAACACGCCCCATGGGAGCCACCGCCGTGATTGGCCGCACCGGCTTTCCCCATATCACCTCGGAAACCGGCGGCGAACTGGCCATTGTAACTGGCCCATCGCAAGCGGGCTTCAACCCGCTGGACCTGCTCTATGCCTCGCTGGCGTCATGCCTCACCATCAGCGCCCGCCTTGCTGCCAGCGAGATGGGGGTGATGGATAAAATCCACGAAATCACGGCCAGAGTGACGGGGCAAAAAGCCACCGAGGGTCTGTCACGGGTGACGCATTTCGACATCGCCCTGACCATCAAGGGCGAGATTGATGACACCGCCCGAAAAGCCATTGCCGAACGGGCCGAGCATGAGATTTGCACGGTCAGCAATACGCTTGGCAACCGCCCGACATTGACCACAGCTGTTTTGGCCGGATAATCACGGGTTACAGGTCAAGCTGATCTGATCCGGCACCACCAGTCTGGCAAAATAGGCCTGTTGCGGATCGGGTGCGACGCTTGCGTGGCATTTATTGTCGAAATCGCCGCGAATTTGCAGGCCAGCATTGTCGGCAAGCCGGAAGGCTGCGGTATAATCCCTGTCCTTTATCGTAACATCCAGCCGCTGGCCACGCAGATCAATCGGGGCGGCAACGCTGAAGGCAAATGTGACCGTGACAAGCCCATTGTGGGCTTCCGCCTGAAAGCCAACCGGCTCCACGCCTGCGGCAGGCTTGCCGCCCATGGTCAGATTGGTGAAAAACCGCTTGCGGCGCAGATCGGAAACCAGCTTCTGGCGCAGGGCCTCCGTCTCGTCCGGGCTCAAGGAGCCATCCCGGTCGCGGTCATATTGATCCAGCAGAGTGCGGCTGTAAGTGGCATCAAAACTCCAGCTTTCGCCAAGCCCCGTCAGCACACCGCGGCGCATATCGAACAACACCCGAAGCGTGATGGCAATATCCGGATGGGCAAAAGCGGGGGGTGCGCTCACCCCAAAGAGCAGGCCGATCGTGACAAAAGCACTCAAACCCTTGACAAAACGATGCCTGAAGGGAGGTTTTCTCACTCTTCTCTCCCCTCATTCAGGCTGCGGCGCCGCGGGCCCCAGTGCTCAAAGGATTTGAGGATGGGATCAAAGCCCGGAAAACTGCCACTGGTGACAGGTGGGGCAACAAAGGGCGGCGGCACCAGTTCCGTCTGTTTCGAAGCCATGTAAGCGCCGCCATACAGCGCCCCAATGGCCAGCAGCCAACTGCCAAACACCCGCGTGGCAATCATTGTCCAGGGGGCGGTCATCAATGCGGCAATAAAGCCTGCTGTCAGCAACACCCACACCGCCGCCACCAAGGCCCATGGCAGATAGGTGCGATCATGAAAGCTTGGATCGGAAAAATCCACCGCCAGCGCCAGACTGGCTCCCAGCACCGGCAACAGCAACAGACTGGGCCAAAACCGCCAGTGCAATGGTAGCACCAGCAGGGCACCAGCCAGAATACAGGCCAGCGGCCCGACCAGAAAGAAATGGGTGGGAGCAGCAGGCAACGGGGCCAATATCTGCATCAGCTCATCATGCCACGGCAAGCCGGTGGCAATGCCTGCCACCAGAAAGGCAGCCGCGACCGGCCAGCGCCGCAAGGACATCTGCCCCAGCAGCAGGCCGGTGCCGACCAAAGGCAAAAGCCGCTCTGCGGTCAATGTCGTCAGCAACAGCCAGTGACGGAGCGTACCCTGTTCCATCCATGTCAGCACCGCCGACATGGCAATCGCCACGGCACCGGCAATCACCAGCACCCCGACCACAATGAGAGTGGCGGTTTGTGATCTGTGTGTGTCCACGGCCCGGCTGGCCATCAGGTCACAAGAAAGTAGAGGCCGCCCATGGCAATCAACCCACCGGGAATACGGATCATGCGGTTGCCCAGTGCGCGCTGAATGCCAACACCCACGGCAATGCCTGCCAGATGAATGAGACCCGTGGCCAGCACAAAGCCAATGGCAAAATCAGCCGGATCTGCCGCTTGTGGCAATTCGGCCCCATGGGCATAGCCATGGCAAATGGCAAAAACGCCAATGATGCTCAGCGCCAGCCATTCCGGCGGACGCCAGACAAAGGCAATGGCGGTGCCCAGCACCACGATGGACAAGGCAATGCCGGTTTCAATGGCGGGCAGAGGCACGCCGGTAATGCCGAGAATACCGCCCAGCACCATGACCAGCGGAAAGGTAATTGGCAGCGTCCAGACATTGCGCCCGCCCATCTGCGCGCCCCAAAGACCAACAGAAAACATCGCCAACAGATGATCGGCACCCGACAATGGATGCTCAAACCCTTGCAGGAAACCATCGGAGCCGCCTTGAATAACATGCGCTTCGGCCATTCCGGGCATCATCGCAACCAGGCCTGCCAACGCCAGAAAGCGCGCAGCCGTTGCCGCCTGAAGTTTCCGTCTCTGCTGCATCATCCGATCTCCGTTCTGTTGTACGCCATGTCTGATTGCAAAACTGACATTCGCTTTCTGCTTTATGCAAACTGTTTTTGCGACCGAATTGTGTTGATATGCCCATCTGTTTGCAAATGCGCCCCCTGTTATAAGACCAGCACCAAAACAGCAGGCGTTGTCAGCGCGCAGGCCATAAACTATACCCAATCCCGAATGATGATAGGCCTGAATTGTAAGAGAACGGCAAGGGCAATGCCATGATGACCTCCCCCAATCCCATGAGAACATCCGCGCCTGCCGTGCGCAGGGTACTGGCGTGCGCACTGATCGCAGGCTTTGCCACCCCGGCATCGGCCCATATTCTGGGCGGCCCCATGGGCGGGTTCGGCAGCGGTTTTGAACATCCGCTGCTGGGGGCAGATCATTTTCTGGCCATGCTGGCGGTCGGTCTGTGGGGTGCGCAAATGGGCGGGCGCTCCGTGTGGACCCTGCCCGCCACCTTCCCGCTGATCATGTGCATTGGCGGCGTGATCGGCATGGTGAGCACGATACCCGACGCGGTGATTTCCGCCGGTATCTCGCTGTCCCTGATTGCCTTGGGCGGGGCCATTGCCAGCCGCTGGAAAGCGCCCGAATATGCATCACTGACCATTATCGCGCTGTTTGCCCTGTTCCACGGCTATCCCCATGGCAAAATGGCCCCCAACGCCGCCGACCCCGCCGCCTATACCGTCGGTTTCGTGGTTGCTACCGGCATGATCCACATCTTCGGTATCGCCATCGGCTCTGGTCTGGGCAGGCTCTACAACGGGCTGATGGTGCGGGCGCTGGGTGCGATGATTGTGCTGGCAGGCCTGTATTATCTGGTGACAGGACAGATGTAACCTGCCAGCCGAGTCGTAACAAATCAGGTTCCACTTTTTCCTGACAAACTCCCATTTCTTTTTCGCATGGACGTTATCGTTTTATTGAGGACAATAAAACGCGACATGCTTTAGGAAATGATGCAGTAGCGGCGGCCAAACCAGACGAGACCATCGGCAGCACGCTCAGTCAGTTCGGTTGCCTCGACCTCGCAGAAAAACACCGTGTGGGTTCCACGGCTCTGACGCTCCACGATGCGGCAATCAAAGGCGACCATGGCATCCGCCAGCACCGGAGCACCTGTCGAGCGGCTGTGCCATGCTGTGGTGGCGAAACGGTCTTCGCCAGTCCAGCGGGCAAAGAGGCCCGAGAGTTCTTCATGGGCAGCAGCAAGCACATTCACACACAGAACGCCATTTTGCGCAAAAGCATCATGGGCATGACTGTTGCTGTTGATACAGACCAGCAATGTCGGCGGTGTATCTGTCACGGAACAAACGGCCGATACCGTCAGACCATGGCGCCCCGCCACGCCATCGGTGGTCACAATGTTGACCGCCGCGCCAAGGCGGCTCATGCCATTGCGAAAGGCCTGGGCCTGCGGCGATATGTCGGCGACTGCACTCTGTGTTGCCATGGTCAGATGTCCAATACCAGTGTTGCTGATGACGCGCGGGAGCAGCAGGCGCAGATCATCGTTCCGTCCTCGCGCTCCTCGGCGGTGAGAAATACGTCACGATGGTCGGGCACGCCTTCCAGAACATCCGTAACACAGGTGCCACACACGCCCTCTTCGCATTTGACCTCAATTTTGATGCCCGCAAGCGCCAATGCCTTGGCAATGGTATTGCCTGCGTCCACATGAACCGTGATGCCGGAGCGTTTGGCCACGACATCAAAGCCGCCGCCCGACTGGTCAATATCGGCAGAAAAATACTCGCGGTGGATATGAGATGGAGCATGGCCCGCTGTTTCGGCGGCAGCAATCACCCAGTCCATAAACCCTTGCGGACCACAGACATACAGATGCAGGTCTTGCGCCGGTGCAGGCAGGTCGCGTTTCAGATCCAGACGTTGAGCGGGTGCCTGATCATCGAAATGAAAGATCACCCGTGATGCCCAGGGCGCATCCGCGATCATGGTTCTGAACGCGGTGACATCAGATGAGCGCGTGCAAAAATGCAGAACGAAATCACGGCCTAGCCGGTGAAGGCGATGCGCCATGGCCAGCATGGGCGTCACGCCAATGCCGCCGCCCAGCAGCACCGATTGCCGGGCCGTCTCATCCAGCGGAAAATGATTTCTGGGGCCTTCAACTTCAAACTGCGCCCCAACCTGCGCAAGGCGATGCACGGCGGCAGAGCCACCGCGCGAGCTTGGGTCGAGCAGAACGCCAATCTCGTAAAAGCTTTGCTCCTGCGGATCCGAGCACAGAGAATATTGCCGCCAGACATCAATCTGGTCGTCGACAAGATGCAGATCAAGATGCGCGCCCGCCTCAAACGCGGGCAGGTCCGCACCAGAGGGGTCCACCAGAGTCAAGCGCACAATGCCACCAGGCTCTTCAATCCGTTTGGCAACAGTCAGCTGTATTGGGCTCATGATCATCATCCCCTTATCGCATATAGATGCCGCCATTGACGTCCCAGCAGGCACCATTGACGAAACTTGCCTTCGGTCCTGCCAGCAGCGCCACCAGCTCTGCCACGAACACGGCATCACCCAGTTCGCCAACCGGAATGCCGGCCAGAGCCGCCTGCATTTTCTCGGGCGTAATCACGGAGCGCACCATGGGCGTATCCATCGGTCCGGGTGCGATGGCGTTACAGGTCACACCAAAGGGGGCAAGATCGCGGGCAAACACCTTGGTCAGGGTCAGGATGGCCCCCTTGGAGGCGGCATAATGCGCGCCCGTAGCCGTGCCTCCATTTTGTCCCGCCAGGGAGGCGAGATTGATGATCCTGCCATAACCGCGCTGTTTGAAGTGCCGTCCAAAAATCTGGCTGCCAGCGAATGTTCCGCCAGCATTGGTGCTCAGGATACTGTTAAAATCGGCAGGCTCGATCTCGAGCAAGGGCTTGACCGCCGTGCGTGCCGCATTGTTGACGAGAACTTCAACCGAACCCCATCGATCAATGCACCTGTCAAGCACGGTCTGAAAATCCTCCGGCTTGTTGACATCCAGCGTCGCGGTCACAGCCGTTTCGCCCGCCAGATCAAGCTCGGAGGCCAGTGCTGCGCAAGCCTCGGCTTCAAGATCCGAAATGACAACCCGAAAACCGGCTCGATGAAGGGCGCGTGCGATTTCCGCTCCCACGCCACGGGCAGCACCCGTGACAACAGCCGTCTGGATTGTTTCAGGAAGAGGCGCCACCATCAGAACAAATAGCTGAACGAATTCAGCATCCCATCAGAGTTGAGAAGCCGCACCACCTTGGTTCGGATCCGAATGCCATCTTCAACCAGCACAAGCCTGTGCGTCATATTGGCAGCCCACACACGCTGTCTGCCAAACTTGTCCTCAAACAGATGCTCGGCACTTGTCACCGTAACCTCATCACCATCAACCTGCGTGATGACAAAGCGTGACACGGTTCTGACCGTCTGGGCAGGCGGTGCGGAGGAGATCGAAAAGCCCTGCTGAAAACGCTGGATGCGGTCACGGCGCATCTTGTCATTGTCATGGCAAAGATTGAGTGCGTTGTCGAAATCCTCGGTATCGCCGATCGGCAGCGTATACATTCCCTCGCTCAACCACAGGCCCAGCCAGGCATCATACTGTTTTCGGTCAAGCAGATCGGCTTCTTCCCACAGAAAGGCGCTGACTTTCTGCAACAGCGAGAGGTCATTGATTTTGCTGATCATGTTCATGCCGACATCATCCTTTTCCACATTTCATAGGCGGCGCGCATTCCCGTTTCAGCGCTGATGTGACCGATCGGTCCGTTTTCGCCGGGAATTTCATCGACAATCCCGCGATTGACCAGAATGGGCAGATCCTGCCCTCCCTGAGTTCCCCGCTGCACGCGCTCCCAGACTTCAGCGTCATCAGGAGAACCAAAGCCCATCGGCCCTTGAAAATGCTCGTGCAGCCGCAGCCGCATACGGTTTGCCGCCGCAGGACCGCCATCCATGCCAATGGCAATGTGGCGAATGTCGGTTTTATCCACCGCTGTGGGGGTCAGCACCCGGAAAAACGCCAGCGAAAAGGACACATTCGGAAACAGATTGAGGTTAAAGCCAGCACCGCCAACAGCGCGCACAATCTTGCGCACCTGCTCTTCCGGATAGCCGTCATCGCGCAATTCCTGCGCCAGCTCAAGGAACCGCTCCGGGATGGGATCATCCAGATTGTCGTCGAGATCAACAAGTTCGGGAATCATGACCATCACGGAATGGCCGTTGCCAAGATCCTCGACGCAGCCTTTTCCTGTTTCCAGAAACTGGAAAATCTCGCTGGTTTCGCCGTCCAGAGACTGCAAGAAGCTCTTGTGTACCACCGGAAAATGATAGGCATCCGTGGTGTTTTCCAACTGCACCTTCCAGTTCATCGGCACGCTGAACTGGTGCTCGCCCAAAACCTTGACCGGAAAACCACCGCCCTGTTTCATGAACAGATCGATCCATTTTTTGACCGGACCGAGAAAATCCGCCAGCGGCTCAATGTCATCCTTGAAGGTGGCAAAGATCATGCCGCCATAGCTCTCGGTGCGCAACGTGCGCAGGCCATGGCTGGCCTTGTCAAAGTCATCGCCATACTGCTCTGGATAGGGCAATCCGCGCAACGAGCCATCCAGACCATAACCCCAGCCATGATAAGGGCATTGAAAGGACGATGTCTTGCCCTTCTTGACCTCGCAGACCGTGGCCGCCCTGTGGCGACAGCGGTTCACCAGAACATGGATCGTATCTTTGCGGTCACGCACCACAATGACCGGATCCTGCCCAACGGTGGAGAGTTTGAACGATCCCTTTTCAGGCACTTCGCTCTGGTGAGCAACCCAGACCCAGGTGCCGTGAAAAATCCGCTCCATCTCTTCCTTGAAGAGGGCCGGGTCTTCATACATGGAGGTCGCCACTTTGGCATCGGGCGAATAGAGCGTATCCAGATCACTGAACTTCAATTGTGCTTGCGACATTGGCTGTTCCCCTCAGATGATCATAGGTCTGGAATGGTGAGTGCACGGCCCATACGCGCTTCAACCCGCATGTATTTCCACAGCCGATGGTCTTCCTCATCAACAACAATGGTGCGCAACAGGTTGCAGGCGGCAATCACTGTCTGCCGGTCGGGGAAATCGCACATCATATACCAGGTCCAGGGAAAAGACGGTGATGTGCCCACCTGAGTCTGATCATCATCCAGCGTTCCCAGCACGGTCACACCTTCAAGCCTTGCCACGCCACTCATGAAATCCTGCGTTCCTTTCCAGATCGGTCCGATCCTGTTGAAAGGAAGATCGAAAAACGCGGGCTGCACCGCAAGGCACAACAGGGTGCGAATAGGTGTCGGTTCTGACATCATAAATTCCTCATGTTGAAATGATTACGGATAACCGGCGGGGGTTGTCTGTTCAAAAAGAGCGGCACCGGCCGCTTGCCAGCTGCCGGAATTGATAAAAGCATGTTGGGCCACGCAGGCCGCATCCACCATGGCGCGCCCCAGCGGATGGCCCGTGGCCATCGCGTCCGAGCCACCCATCACGAAGGCAAGGCGGGCAGCCTCGGCACCATCCTGAGCCGCCTTGGAGGCCACATGACGAAGCCGCACAAGGGACGCACGGTCCACTTCGCCTCTGGTTTGCATCTGCTGCCAGGCGTGCTCAATCGCATCATAAAAAGCAGCACGCGCCCCCATCAACACCCCTTCCGCTCTGGCAAAATCGATCTGCACATAGGCGCGGGCAGCAGGGTTTGGCGCGCCAGTGACAGAAGCACGGCTGAGAGCATTCTGCCGCACCCAGTCCAGAGCCGAGCGCGCCGTGCCGAGCGCCACAACGGCCAGCACCTGCGCAGCCAGCGCCATGGCGGGATAGCGGAAGATCATATCGTCAAGCTGTGGCTTGCCACCGCGAATGAAGGTCCAGTCCTCAGGCACGATGACCTTGCTGGCAACAATATCATGGCTGCCGGTGGCGCGCAGGCCGATCGTGTCCCATGTTTCATCAACCGTGACGCTCTCGCGGGGCATAACCGCAGTGCGCGGCAAGGGGCTGCTTTCCCCTTCCACTTTAATGCCCGCACCAACAATCGATGCCCCCATCACGCCAGAGCCCCAGGACCAGCGGCCTGTGACCTCCAGCCCGGCGTCCGTTTTGCGTGCAGGCTGCGGTGGAAACATCGCCCCTGCAAACACCGTATTGGGATCGGCCCCGTAGATTTTCGCATAGGTCTCTGGCGGTAAAGCCGCCAGATAGGTTGCCGATACACCGAAACTGGCCACCCAGCCAGCCGAAGCATCTGCCATCGAAATCTCTTCAATCAACCGGCAAAACGCCTGGGGTGTCAGATTATCGCCACCAAATCGTTCAGGAACGAAAGCGCGATAAACACCCACACCCTGAAATTTGCGGATGATGTCGAGCGGAATATGCCTCAGACTTTGGAACTCCTCGCGTCTTTGGCAAATTTCAGCTTTCAGGGCCTCAAGTGCCGCCGCCGATGCAGGGGGGGTATGAGAATTCATCTCGCTATTCCTCCGTCTGAAAATTCAGATTGGTTTCAACAAGCCAGCGGGCGAGCGCACACAGGCGCGCATCCTGCCCTTTGCGCGCCACAAGCTGCACCCCGGACGGCAGACCATCCTCTGTGGTGGCTGGCAGAACAATGGCCGGATGGCCGGATAGATTAAAAGGACGCAGGTAACGGGTCAGCGCCAGCACTCTGGACGGATCACGCGCCTCACTCAGCAACGGCGGCACAATCGGCAGCGCTGGCGTCAGAAGAACATCGTGATGCTCCAGCAAGGCATCGACCTCGTCCGTAAAGCGCTGCCTTATCATCTCGGCTTCGGCCATATCCAGATCGGTCACGTTGCGCGCACCCTCAAGGCGCTTGCGCACATCGTCTCCCAACGGCGCACCGGCATCCAGTAAATCCACATTGGCAAGCAATGTCTCGCGGGCGATGACGGTCATGCCCGCACGAAAGGCATCATCAAGCCCGGCAAGCTCCACATCGTCGATAATTCCGCCCTCTCCCGCCCTGACAGCCATTGCAGCCTGCGCCATGCGGGGATCAACCTGATCGTCAGGGGTAAGCCGGGCGATGCGCGGAGGCCGACTGAGCTTTTCAGGTTTAAAGGTGGGGTCAATTGCCACCATGGCCCGCTCAATCATTGCAATCGTTCGTGCGAAAGGACCAATGCTGTCCAGCGTGCTCTTGGCAGGCTGGGCACCCGTGCGATCAACCCGTGCAAAAGTTGGCTTCATGCCAATGACGCCACAACAGATGGCGGGCTGGCGCACCGAGCCGCCCGTGTCCGTGCCAATGGCAAAATCCACCAGCCCTGCCGCAACAGTCACCGCAGAACCCGACGAAGACCCGCCCGGGATACGATCAGGCCAACGCGGATTAACCGGCGTTCCCTCGTAGGGATTGATGCCTGTCATGCCATAGGCCAGCTCATGCATCCGGGTCTTGCCAATGATCTGACACCCCGATGCCAGCATATGCTCCACCACAGACGCATTGCGCGTCGCAGGCGGTGCATCCGCAAGCGCCGCAGAGCCGCAGCGCGTCACCATGTCAGCAATATCGATACAGTCTTTGATCGCCACACGCGGGCCATGCGGATCGCCAAGCGCACATGCAGAAACGAACGCCCGATGGCCTTCTGTTGAAATGCCCATATTGCAGCACCATTCTTGTCGGCCTTTTGACCGGTTCCCCTTATTACAGTAAAATTACTGTAATTTGAAACCCTGTCAATCGAAAACATTCTGGCAGCGCGATTTTAAATATTGCATTTCAACAATTTAAACAAAAATCGACCAGTCTGCCGATCATGCAGAGCTGGCTCAAGCGACTGACAATACTCAAGTTTTCGCCCCAATCCGGCATTGGCGCAGCTATTTTCAGACTGAAAAACCTATTGCCAGCATCCGGGACATCATCAAAGGCGGGTGCAAAATTGCATGAATATTACCGCTTGACCAGCAAGTGCTCCCTATGAGAGTTTGCACAAAAGATGGATGCATATTGTCCACAAAAGACTATTGAATAATTCTTCAAAGCGGAATCATTTTAAAAAATTATGCAATAAATATAAAGATTTACAGAGAGTCTCTGTGCGCCATGCAGGGCAAGAGGCGCTATCATAAAACAAGAGAATACAGACGTTTTCGCACAGCGGAAAACACGGTTCAAGAGGGACGTTTCATGATCACCCAGACAGACCTTGCGGGCTTGATCCGCCGCATTGAAATCCTCGAGGCGGAAGCTGATATTCGCCGGATTCAGGCCCGCTACATGTTTTTATGCGACACGCCAAACCCGGAATATGGCATTGAAGATGATGCCCAACGCATCGACCGCATCATGGAACTGTATACGGATGATGCCGTATGGGAGGGCGTTGGTGAATATTACGCCAACCAGTTCGGTAAAGCCGATGGTGCTCCGGCCATTCGCCGCCATTTCGAAAGCTTTTGGGGTGGCAAAAAAGATCCGGCCCTGATTTTGAACTGTCATTATCTGACCTCAGAGCAAATTCACATCCATGATGATGCCGTAACCGCAGATGGACAATGGGTGCATATGCAGCCCTGGTTGTTTTCGGACGGCAAGGCACTGCTGCGCTCGTCCCGCCTCAACAATACCTTCCGCAAGGAACCGGACGGCCTCTGGAAAATCACCCGCACGCGGACGGAAAGTGTGTTTGTCGCGCCACTGTCACCCACATGGGCATCCGATTACCCATCAAAATCCATCGTGATGAAACCATGAGGCTCCGCAGATTCGAGGCGAAAATACGCCTCGAATCTGCGGGTTGATCTGGAAGCCCGTTGATGTCGAAACTTCTTATCGGGGCGGCCTGATTTGCCAGTCTCCGGCATTCACTGGATTTTCCGCTTCTTTAACAGGCTGCTGAAAAACTCGAGGCGGGCTGAAAATGGTCTGTTTCGGTGATCGAAAAGCGCCAAAAAAGCGTTACATATGAGTTATATGCGCCGTTTTTTGGCACTTTTTCTCCCCAAAACATCCTCATTTTCAGCTCCACCTGACTTTTTCAGCAGCCTGTTAAAGCAAGACGATACCCCATCGTCTTTCTCAGGAGATTCCAGCAGCGCCAATCTCGAGCTTCTTTTCCGTCCGAGAGAAAACACCTCTGGATCGCCTCCAGCATGCCACATGCCTTCAAGATTCCGGAAGCCGAAGCAGGTTTCAAGCCTGCGAGGAGACAGGGCATAGCCCGATACCGGAACATGTGTTTGGTCTGCCTTGCGAAGCCATCTTTCCTGAGTCTCGCTGGGAGGTTGCGCTGTAAATGAGAGCACCGAAGTCTTGACCTTCGCTCGTTCATAGAGTGCGCGGGTCCGGTCTGAAAGGTTATCGTATGCGATGGCTTCTTCGACATCGGCTCCCTTGAGAAAGTCTTCCGTTTTGGCATTCGGGCCTCCATGCCAGACGATGAGCGAGTTCTTAGGTGCGAGCACATGGGAAGCGATAGGAAGGAGATAGTTTGCGCAACTCGAGAAGCATGCCTCGTCAACGTAAAGCGTCCGCACCCGCCCGATCATGTGTTCGGCAAGTGTGAGCCAGATAGCAACGGGACCGCCTGTGGACCTGACGGAGACATCAAGCTCCCTGTGCGCAAGGACTGTCTTCGTGAGCTGTGCGGTATCGACCCCTTCGAGGCTTCCCGAGATGCAGAGCGTCGGTGTCTTTGTACGCTCAAGAAGAACCCATGAACCGCTGCCATTCGGATCGTTTCCCTTCAGGAGCTGCTGGCGGCACTCGCCGAAGGAGGACTCAGCAGCTTCCGTGCTTGCACATATCTGGCAGCAGGACAGTATCGCAAGCAGTGCAAGGACTCTAGCGCTCCAGGTCGACATAGATCTTCTGTCGGCTGATTGTCACCGGGATCTGCTCGCGTTTGGCTTCCACTTCTTGCCGGGCCTTCTGGATTTCTACCTTGGTTTGAGTGCGATCGGTTTCGACGCGAGTTGCCTGCCGATTGAGCTCGATGATATTCTTCTGGTACTCGAGTGGGACGGAAATCTTCTCGATCTCGATGCGGACGTTCTTGCGGCACTCTTCCTGCATCTCCGCACTGGCGCAGACAACTACGTTCTGCCGCTTGATCTCGACGAGGAGCGCCTCTGGCTTTGCACCGAACAGAAATTCCACACGGCGGTTCTTTGCCTTGTTACGGGTGCTGTCGTTAGGAGCGAGCGGCATATATTCACCAAAGGAGACCCTGTATATGGAGGCTTGATAAATGCCTCTCTGTACAAGTGCGGCTGCAACAGCATGGGCCCGCTCAAGGCCCAGTTTCATATTCGACTCGTCATCTCCGTCGGAGTCCGTGTGACCGGATACGAACATCGCCACATCCGGCGGCTCAAGCCTGAGACTTTCGGCGATAACATCAAGGAGCGGACGCGCCTCGGGACGGATCTTGTAGCTACCGCTATCGAAGAAGACGTCCTGCTGCGCGACGACGCGCAGAACAGGAATATCGGTCGGGAAGTCGGAGAGACCGTGCTCCTTCGGCGAAACCGTTTGCTGATAGAAAGAGAACCCCTGGTGTCCGCTGGAAAGGCGTTGTAGCCGGGCAAGACGATCCTGATGCTCAATACCGACGGTCTGCCATGCTTCCACCGGGCATGGAAGGCCCGGTGGAAGCGCAACGGGGCATTCGCCTGCCGCGAATGCTGTGCCGCCGCAGAGCGAGAGCAGCACGGCACCGCATGAAAAAAGCCTAGAAAGAGGCATTTTGCACCTGCTTGAGGTTGAACTTCAAGCCGTCATCCTCACCGACGATGACGCAGATTGCGTCGGAAATCTTTCCGGTGAGGCTATCGCCACGGGTTGTAAACGAGAAGTCTCTGAGACCACCAAATGGCATCCAGCCTTCACACGATGGGCTTGTGCCAGGCGTATCTGCCCAGACCTGCGCAAAGACCCTGTCGCCTACATATTCGCAGTTGCTACCGTCAGTACAATTGAGGATACCCGAGAAGGGAACGAACCGGGTCCGGTCGGACTGCTCCTCGATCCAGGACATTGTCACCGTCCCGTTCTGGTCCGTCGCCAGACGCATTCTCACCGGATAGGGGTTGCCGCCCAGCGTTATGGCACCCTGATAAACTGCGACCCTGACAGGAACCCCGTTGCTACCGACCATGCCGCCTTCGCCGCCAATGGTCTCGACCTTGGCTTTGGACATCAGGAAGAATGCTCTCAGATAGTTTGCGGAAGCATCATCAACGGCCGATCCGGTCGAGAAGATGTTCAGCTCCGCGCGCTGAAGGTCGAGGCTCGTTGTTTCACCATCCGCCCTGCCTTTGGCGTGTGCGGTCGCGCTGTCGGCGACCGATAAGTGGTATTTCGAAAGATCAGAATAGATGACAACTCGCGGCAGGCCGTTGGCAAGGGAGTATGGCTTTGCACGGTTAAGCGATTGCACCAGACCTCCCGCAGAGAACTCGGCTCTGTTTTGCGCCGCGCCAACTTTTGCACTTTTCAATCCCTGCACGAGAGAGATCGTGGCGGTCCGCGAAAAATCCTCTGCAGAATCTTTGGCCTTTGACCGCCAGTCGCTTCCAATGAATTTCTGCATGTTCGAGGTGTTAAGGTCGAGCTTGGCAGCCTCTTCCTTGCTCACAGTCGGGATGCATCCGGTAAACAGCGGGGTCAGGCCCGATCCGTCCGAATTTGCAATCGCTATAGTGACCCGCTCCCGCGGAGCCATGATCTGACCAATGGTTGGATTGCGCGCGTCAAAAAATTGCGCTGCAAACTTACGCCATCGGGTATTCGCCGGCGAAGGCCCATCTGGGCCGTCGGGTTGTGCAACATTGCCGTCGATGATCACCATGGTCTGACGAAGAGAGGATACGCCGCTATCGGCGTTGCAATACGCATCAGCGGTCTTAACCTCGGCAGAGGCTGGGCGCATCATCCCAACGGTAAACAGGAGGGCGAACGTGATGACTGTCTTCATGTGCGCCTCCTATAGGTACTTTAGTGATATTGGGTGGGCTGCGTATTGAACCGCGTCCAGGCTCTTATCCTCGACATCCTCAATTTCGGGGGGAAGCTCAATCTTCACGCGCTTCCCTTTCAGGCCATTGGTCAACTGCATTCGGTAGAGTTCAAGGGCAGCAACGACCTTGGTATCCTGTTCCACGACCTTTGCAAACTGAGCCCTGCCTTCGGCAAACGACTTGTCGGAAGACATCGAGTTCTGCTTGTTCCGGGCCTGTCCGATTTCCTTGTCACACTGCGCGTCGATCCTCTCGAAATCCCGTTTCAGAGGCTGATTGATTTTATCGTGCAGGGCGTACATCTTCTTTTCAGATGCCATCTTATGCTTGAGTGAGAGAGGGAAGTTGTGATCCTCGTCGTGCGCAATGAATGCAATCACAATGCCGATGAGCCATACGAGCACGTTGCCCAGCATCGAACCGCCAATCATGAACAATGCACTGGGGGCCTCTCCGCCTATCACGGCGTTTTCCAGGAGCTGCTCGGACAGCAAGCTGTTTCTTGCGTACCAGACGAGACCAAGGACGACGAACAGAATGAAAAAGCCCATTGTCAGCATCCAGGCGGCGCTCGCCCGGTCCCCGTCTCTGCGGTGAGCGCCGAAGCGGGCTTCGAGCTGCCTGATGACGGTTCCATGCATGTGGGATGCGTATGCGATGCCGAAACCGACGACAGCGGTTACGCCCAAAGCAATGGCCGGGGTGAACGCCTTGATCGATGAAAAGCTCTCAAAGTTGATCAGCATTTCGGCGATGCCGATCAAGATCAGCAAGGGTATGTACCAGATAGGCGTGAGCTTGGCCTCGCGTCCGTGTCGTGACCTCAGCTCATCATAATCTACCTTGGCCTTCGCATATTCGTGCTTGACTTCGTCAAGTCGGTCGTAGTCCGACTTCCGTTTTTCGCGGCTGCTCTTTTGTGCCTGCCGCTTGAGATCAATCCGGCGGTCCTGTTCCTGTGAGATGGTACGCTCAAGAAACACGCCGCGCGTCCGTTTCTGATCATCGTTGACCCCGAGGATCGCGGCTGTTCCGTCGAGAGCCTGTCCGCGCGGCCCCGCGATATAGATTCGATACCAAGATGCCATCTGAGGGGTGAGACCAGCAGGAAGCTCACCGACATGATCGGTGAGCCTGATGTGTTCCGCTGATGTCTCCTCCGGAAGACCCGCGAGGAGTTTCCCGACGACTTCGCCGTCAGGGGAAAGGTCGATGGCCCTGTAGGTTTCGACCTGCGTGTTGTCACTCATTGCGCAAGTACCTCCAATATCAGTTGCTGACGGCTTTCCAGTCGCCCGTATTAAGGCGGCACCAGAGCTGCTTACCGCCGCTGGCCGACTGTCCATCGACATTTACCGTCGGCTCGGAGTAGCGGCACGCCGTGAACTTCGGCTCCGCGTTCGCAACCGCCGTTGAAGATACGCCCGGCTTTGCCTTCGGAACCGGTGCATTCGAAACGCTCGTCCTGACGACGACCGTCTTTCCACTCTTGTTTGAGAAGCTGGTCGTGCTGCTCGAATTCGCTGCGACCGCGTTACGTTCGGCGTCACGAACCCGGGCACGGTCTTCTGCGGCTGCGACCTGCATGAGAACTGCACAGGCTCCCACACCAGCGACCCCGCCGATGACAGCACCGCGCCCGGCCCCCTTGTTTCCGCCGAGTGCCGCTCCTGCCAGCGCCCCTATGCCGGCAGAAATGACGACGCTTGCCACGCACTGTCCGATAGCCTTATCCATGGCCGTCTGGGTTGCGAAACCAGCTCCGCCACCTGTGGTCACGCACCCTGAGAGGGTTGTCGCCATAATGACAACCAATGCGACAGCACTCTTCGCCCCACTAAAAGTTGCAGTCATTCAAATCCCCTTTTGCTGCTGCTCTTGCAAATTCATACCGAGGTCTACGGATATTTTGCAATGCTTATTATCTGATCGCCATCATTATTTACAACCGCATTATATTCGGCCTTCAATACATAGCGCAGACGAAATATGACAGTCGCAGCTCCACGGCGGCATGAATAGTTTTAGCATAAAAGCACAATCACAAGTTTGTCTCTTCGGCGACCGCCCCACCAGCGATTCTCGATACCTCGTTCTCGCGGCAGAATCATCGTTTTCCCTTTTTGATGTCGACCTTGGTACGGGCGTAATCACGCGACCAGTATACATGGTCGATCCGTTCCTTCTTGGAGGTGCGTTAACCTGTATCGGCCATCGGCTGCGCTGATTTCCGCGCAGAACCGAGCCGGTTAAACCACGTCGCGTTTAATTGTCCTCAATAAAACGATAACGTACATGCGACAGGCGTTAGAGCATCGGACCGAAAAGTGGCCCCGGTTTTCGGAAAAATCCGATGCAAAAACAAAAAGCTATAGCACCGTGCCGAAAATCGGAATCGAAACCATGCTGTCGGCGCTACGCGGGATTTGGCGTTACAGCGCCTCTCACCCTATATGGCGCACAAAGGTCCGCTGTAGCTCTTTATATCTGCTGCATGGCTGGAATAAGAGCAATGAACTCAAGGAGACCTGCGGTTCAGGTGATTTTGCAACCGACTGAAATTTTGTGGGAAAATGGTACGGTTGGGGGGTCTCGAACCTCCGACCTCAGGTGCCACAAACCTGCGCTCTAACCAACTGAGCTACAACCGCACAAGCGCTAGAAGCGCCGTTGAGGGGTCACATACGGGGGTCTGAGAAAAGTTTCAAGCGTTTTTTTCACTTATCAACGAAAAGAGCCAACGAAAAAGGGGCCGACAAAGTCGACCCCTTTCCATGCCCTCACGCATATGGCGTTTCATTGTCCTCAATGAAACGATAACGTCTATGCGACAAAATAAGAGCAAAACGCGGAACTGATCAAGGATCAGGCAGACTTGATGCTGGACATGACCTTTTCAGCAGCTTCCTTGCCAGGCTTAACCACGGTCTCAGCAACCTTCTTGACTGTTTCCTGCATGGCCTTGGCCTGCTCAACGGTCACTTCAGCCTGCTTGCGAAAAAAAGCGGTCTGCAATTCAACCAGCTCGGCCATGGACTTGACGCCCATCAGCGATTCCATATGGGTCAAGGACAGTTCAGCATTGGTGCGCAGCGCGTCAATGGCCTTCAGGCCCAGTTCCATGCTGCCGCTCTGGGCGTTCTGCAACGTGGCTTCAACGGTCTTGGAGGCATCTTCAGCAGCCGTCTTCATCTTGGCATAGGCTTCTTTGGACTGGGCGGCCCCCTTTTCGGCAAATTCGCGCAGGCTGTCAGTCACCTTTGCAGGATCAAACGATGGAATAGAGAAAACATCAGCGGTTTTATTGCTAGCCATGATATGTACTCCTTGAGAGGGGCCTATCTTTGCGGCCCTGTTTTTTCGATAGGCATTATATAGCATTACTCATTGTGCATTGCAACATAATGTTGCGACGCACAATACGAAAATGTGATTCATTAACCTTGTTTGCCGATTAAAAAGCCACAGGCTGGACCAAATCAAGGTGCATGTTTATTAAAAATCTGTTAATTTGCCGCAGTGTCGGCGCCTGTGTGAGTCCTGAAAGCCCGGCAGGCTTGAGGGCAGCCCATACAGCACCCATGAATTGTTAAGGCAAATTTGAGTGCCTCAGGATAGAAGCGCTCAGGTTTGCTTTAAAGGCTCGACAGGTTGATCATGCCCGCTATTCAGTACCCCTTCATCGATATTGCCGTGCACGGCGCGGTGCGTGATCGTTTCGCACGGGGTGAAGCGCTGGCGCTGTTTTCGCATGATCTGGAGCAGGTTCTGTGGGCCAATGGTGCGGGCGCTGCATTTTTTGGCACGCCATCGATCTATGACCTGCTGGAAGATGGCCCCCCGAAACAGGATGTGACCTTTCGCCAGATTGTCTCCATGGCGCGGCAATTGAGCGCCACGGGTGAGCAGCGCAAGCTGGTGGTGCGGGCCGGTTCCGGCTTTCGCCTTGTGCCCATGGAAGCGCATCTGGAGCGGCTGGAAATTCGTGCAGGTGAGCCCGTCATCCTGTTTTCCATGCCGGTTGCCCATGCCAGTGCCATGGCAAAAGCCGATACCATGCTGCGTGGCTTTGATGATCCTGACACCCATATGGCCCTGCTGGATGGCAAGGGCGAGGTCATTCGCGG
The DNA here is from genome assembly GCF_014204625.1 of Gillisella vitis. Taxonomy (GTDB): domain Bacteria; phylum Pseudomonadota; class Alphaproteobacteria; order Rhizobiales; family Rhizobiaceae; genus Allorhizobium; species Allorhizobium vitis_F. The sequence continues at coordinate 170,727 of NZ_JACHLU010000006.1, forward strand.
ATCAGGCAATTTTGACCGTCTGGGCATTACGCCGCGCACCGCGGAAACCATTGTGCAGATGGCAGAGCGCCATGCAGGTGGGTTGATGAAGCGGCCAATTCCAACGGCACGCGGCTATTTGCCTGCCGCTGTTGGCAAGATTGCCGATGAACCACCGATGTTTCTGCTGTTTGCGGTTGAAACCCTGCTGGGCTCGCTGGACGTATCGGACGGCTTTGCCGCAGAAGCGCCAGAGGAACGGACAGCGGCGGCACCGGCTGTTTCCAGCCTTGCGCCAACTGTTGAGCAAGCCGTGTCTGCAACCGTTGCCGCTGAGAATCCAGTCGCTGACGATATGCCGCAAACACCGGCAGAGGTCGCCTTTGACGATGTGGTCAGCGCGCTGGGTGATATTAAGGAGCTGGACTCCGAACCGGAAGACATCTCTGCTGATGATGTTTCGGGCGATCCGCCTGCTCTTCTGGAGGAGAGCGAATCTGCTGATGCGGAATCCGTGGCGGAGCCAGAGGCAGTCAACAGTGATGCGGATGCGTTTGAGCCTGCCGAAACACTCCAGCCTGAAGCGCAGGACACTGAAACACCGGAGGAGTCTTGTGTGGCTTCTGCAGCAGAAAATGACAGCATCGCGCCCACAGACATTGAGCAAGAGGACACGATCAGCACCGGCGACAGCGAAGAGACGCAGGCCATAGAGCAGGCTGATGTGCCCCTCACACCAAGCCACCCGCCAGCATCCACGGAGAATTTTCGTTTTCAGCCAACCACCCGTGCGGTCCGTTTTGTCTGGAAGATTGATGCGCTTGGCTGCTTCAGCGATATTTCGCCGGAATTTGCCACGGCTGTTGGTCCGCAGGCGGCACGGATTGAAGGACAGACCTTCGCTGATCTGGCCGCCCTGTTCAATCTCGATCCAGATGGGCACATTACCGCTCTGCTGACAAAACGCGATACCTGGTCTGGCAAGACAATCTATTGGCCGATTGAAGGCACATCGCTGAAGGTGCCTGTGGATCTGGCAGCACTGCCCACCTATACCCGCAACCGCGATTTTGATGGATTTCGCGGTTTTGGCGTCGTGCGACTGGCCGATGCCTTGGAAGATCCTGACAGGGTTGGCCTGACATTTCGGCCCGACAAACCGGATATGCCGCCCGCAGACGCGCAGAGCGCCGATGACGAACTTGCGGCGGCTGATCAGCCCATGTCAGAAGAGCTGAGTGCCGATGAAGCAACCACGCCGAAGGATGCAATCGACATCAGCATCGCTGAAGCGGAGGCTGTTCTGCCCGAGGTTGAGACATGCGACGAAGCCCCGGCAGTGTCACCCCACAAGCCAGTCACACCTGATTTTTCATCTAAAATCATTCCGCTTGAAACCCGTCGTTCAGCCAGCCATGAGGGCCTGTCGCCTGGTGAGCAAGCGGCCTTCCGCGAGATTGCCCGCAAGCTTGACTCGCTGGGTGTCAAACCCACACCATTTGAAAAGCCATCCGAATATATCATTGACGATGGCGACGAAAGCTTTCAGCTTGAGGCTCACAATAATAACAGTCCAACCAGCACCCCGGCAAAACCACAGCCTGCTGACGCCAGCAATGGCATTGGGAATCTGCCTCCCCCATTTCCGGTTCAGCCCAAGGTAACACTTCCGGTTCGCAAGCGTGACGTAACCTTCTCGCCGGAGGTGCTGGACATGTTGCCGATTGCGCTTTTAGCCCATCGCGGCGACCACCTGATTCACGCCAACCCTGAATTTCTGTCCCTGACCGGCTATGACAATCTCGATGCGCTGAAGGCTGAAGGTGGTCTGGATGCACTGTTGCAGCAGGCAGACCTGTCCCCGGAAGATGATGGAGCGGGCAAGCTTGTGGCCGTGCGGGCCGATGGTCAGCAATTGCCGGTTTCGGCCCGATTACAGTCGATCCGCTGGGAAGAGGCCAGCGCCCTGCTGCTGGCGCTGGTGCCCCAATCTCAAATGCATTCGCCGTCACCGCCCCAGCCAGAGCAGGATGACGTGCAATCGGCGGATCAAGAACACGATAACATTGAAGACACTCCGCCTGCCACATCGCTGACGGATGCTGCACGCTTGCGGGTGGAAGTGGAAGAACTGCGCTCGATTCTGGAGACCGCAACCGATGGCGTTGTGACCATCAGTGCCGATGGCGAAATCCGCTCAGTCAATGGTGCCGCCAGCGCCCTGTTCAATTATGATGAGGCTGATATTCGCGGCAAGCCTTTTGTCACCCTGTTTGCCCATGAGAGCCAGCGGGCCATTCTGGATTATCTCAGCGGTCTGACCGGCCATGGCGTTGCCAGCGTGTTGAACGACGGCCGTGAGGTGATTGGCCGTGAAGCCTCCGGCGGCTTCATTCCGCTGTTCATGGCCATTGGCCGCCTGTCCTCTTCCAACGGTTTTTGTGCCGTGATCCGCGATATTACCCAGTGGAAGCGCACCGAAGAAGAATTGCGCAACGCCAAGCGCGTGGCCGAAACCGCCAATGCCCACAAGAGCGATTTTCTGGCCCGTGTCAGCCATGAAATCCGCACCCCGCTGAATGCGATTATCGGTTTTGCCGATATTATGGCCGATGAACGCTTTGGCCCTATTGGCCATTCACGCTATGCCGAATACTCCTCCGACATTGGCCGTTCCGGCCGCCATGTGCTGGACATCGTCAACGACCTGCTCGATATTTCCAAAATCGAAGCGGGCGAGATGGATATGGATTTCATCTCGGTTGGCCTGAATGAAACCGTGTCAGAAGCGGTCTCACTGGTGCAGCCTCAAGCCAACGCCCAGCGGGTGATCATTCGCACGGCGCTGTCGCAATCAGTGCCCAATGTGGTGGCAGACCTGCGCTCGATCAAACAGATCGTGCTCAATATTCTGTCCAATGCCATCCGGTTTACCCCATCTGGCGGGCAGATCATTGTGTCGACCGCCTATGAGTCAAACGGCAGCGTTACCCTGCGGGTGCGCGATACCGGCATTGGTATGAGCCGTTCCGAGCTGGATCAGGCGATGAAGCCCTTCCGTCAGGTGTCTCCGGGCGGCGCACGGTTGCGCGGTGATGGAACAGGCCTTGGCTTGCCGCTGACCAAAGCCATGGCCGATGCCAACCGCGCCAGCTTTGCCATTCATTCCACCCCGAATGAAGGCACGCTGGTGGAGATCACCTTCCCCTCGCCGCGTGTGCTGGCTGGTTGATCGGCATTTGGCCATAAAAAAAGAGCAGCCGAAGCTGCTCTTGAAGTTAATGCTGTTCAACCAGAAAATCGACAGAGAGACACACCGGGAATGGTGCGTCTAAAACTGCTGAAGATAGTGAAGTTTCTGCGCAAATCGTGCTGTGAGCCCATTTGAGGCTCACGCAATTGCGCAGCGGGCAAAACCAATCTGCCGCCAACAACCTGAGAGCTTATCCGCCACGGTTGTTCTGGATCATCCAGTGCAACAGTGATGCCAAAGCCGGGTTAACAGAAGGTTGATGACTGGACTTTGTGGTTTGTCCCACACAGTCTTTTCAGGATTTCAACACCTCAAGATTGGCAAACAGCTCCAGAGCCTCCGGGTTGGCCAGTGCTTCCTTGTTTTTCACAGGGCGGCCATGCACCACTTCGCGCACCGCAAGCTCGACAATCTTGCCAGATTTTGTCCGGGGAATATCAGCAACCTGAATCACTTTGGCAGGCACGTGGCGGGGTGATGCCCCGGTGCGAATCCGGGTTTTGATGCGCTTTTCCAGCGCTTCATCCAGAACCACCCCGGCTTTCAGCCGAACAAACAGAATAACCCGCACGTCATCATCAAAATCCTGACCAATGCAGATTGCTTCGCTCACCTCATCCAGCTGCTCAACCTGATTGTAAATTTCGGCTGTGCCAATGCGCACGCCACCGGGGTTGAGGGTGGCATCGGACCTGCCATGGATGATCAAGCCGCCATGCTCTGTCCATTCGGCAAAATCGCCATGGCACCAGATATTGTCGAACCGCTCGAAATAGGCGGCCTTATATTTGGCATTGCCCGGATCATTCCAGAACATCACCGGCATGGACGGAAACGCTTTGGTGCAGACAAGCTCGCCCTTTTCGCCCCGCACCGGCTTGCCATCATCATCCCAGACATCCATCGCCAGCCCCAGTCCCGGACCTTGAATCTCGCCGGTCCACACTGGCTTGACGGGATTACCCAGCACAAAGCAGGAGACAATATCGGTGCCGCCAGAGATGGAGGACAGCTGCACATCGGCTTTGATCCCCTGATAAACAAAGGCAAACCCTTCCGGCGACAGGGGTGAGCCGGTGGATGTCACCACCCGCAGCGCGGAGAGATCATGGGTTTTGATTGGCTCGATACCATCTTTGCGCAAGGCATCGATATATTTGGCTGAAGTGCCAAACATGGCAAATCGTTCGCTTGCGGCATAATCCCACAACACCTCGCCATTCGGCGCAAACGGCGAGCCATCAAACAGGCACAGCGTTGCGCCAGAGGCAAGGCCAGAGGCCAGCCAGTTCCACATCATCCAGCCGCAGGTGGTGAAATAAAACAGCCGTTCTCCTGCCTTCAATCCACAATGAAAGCGGTGCTCTTTCACATGCTGCAACAGCGTGCCGCCAGCCGAATGGACGATGCATTTGGGAACGCCCGTGGTGCCGGAAGAAAACAGAATGTAGAGCGGATGAGAAAAGGGCAGCGGCTCATAAACCACTGGCTTGGCCGCAAAAGGCGCGATGAAATCGGCAAGGGTGCGGCCATTTTTCAAGGTGGAAACCAATGTTGCCGCATCACCAGCATAGGGAACGACCAGCACCGGCACATCCAGCTTTGGCTCAATGGCGCAGACTTTTGCCGCCACATCCTGCAATTTGCCATTATACCAGTAACCATCACAGGTGATGAACAGTTTTGGCTCAATCTGGCCAAAACGGTCCAGCACGCCCTGCTCGCCAAAATCCGGCGAGCAGGATGACCAGATGGCACCGATGGCGCTTGCCGCCAGCATCAGGGCAATGGTTTCCGGCATGTTGGGCATCATCGCGGCAATGCGATCACCTTTGCCAATACCCAGCGCGCGATAGGCCTGCTGCAAACGCGAAACATGGGCCGACAGCTCATCCCAGCTCCATGCATAGCTTGCCTTGTCTTCTCCGCGAAAGATCAGCGCACTCTCGGGCCCGCTGCGCGACAGCAGGTTCTCGGCAAAATTCAAGCTCGCATCCGGGAAAAACCGGGCTTCCAGCATGGAATCGCCGTGGATCAGGGCGCGCTCGCCTTTATCGCCCTTGACCTCGCAGTAATCCCAGACCGCAGACCAGAACGCGCCGCGATCCTCAATCGACCATTGGTGAAAGGCATCATGATCAGCAAGGTCAACACGGAAGCGGGCAGAGCACCATTGACGGAAAGCCGTCATGGGGCTTGCAGCCACGGCTGTCTCCGAGGGGCTCCAGAGCGGTGTCGCTTGCGTCATAAAATTCCTCCAGTTTCAAAGCAGTTTTGCCGGGACCTGATTGCATCCGGCATTCCTCGTTGCCGGTATTTCTGGCGAAATTATCGCCGCCGTCAATCTCTGTTGCATTTGCAAGGTAATTTGCTTTGCGAGAGTCCGTCAGGTTCAGTATGAACCTGACGGACTTAATGGTTCCTTTTTTTGAGTTTGTCTTTTCGGAAAAACCGGGTTCCACTTTTCCCTGACAAACTAGAGAGTCTTTTCTCTTCGTTTGTCTTTTCGGGAAAACCGGGTTCCACTTTTCCCTGACAAACTCTATATCGAGAGGTCAACGGGTCAGCGAATTTTCCGACAGGTTCTGAAAGGCCTCACGTGACACTGAAACCACAGCGAAAATACATGCCTCCCAAATGCGCAAAAGGCCCGCTGGGGCCTCGGCTTCTGCGCCTTGCGGTGATTGTGATTGTGGTATCACTCGGCCTGTTTGTGGCCTCGCGGATTGCTGCTCCCTATATTGTCTCCAGCAGCCTGGTGCGCGGCAGTATGGAGAAGGTCATTGGCCGCTGGAGCGGCCATAAGGTGCAGATTGGTGGAACGCCAGAGCTGCAATTCTGGCCACAGCCCAAAATCACGCTTGCTCATCTCACCGTGACCCGGATTGTTTCCGATGGGCCTGCTGATAACGATCCGGTGCTGGCAAAAATTGATCAGCTCTCGGCCACATTTGGCCTGCTGGATGCGGTCATGGGCCATCCCACCTTTGATAATTTCATCCTGACACGACCGACGGTTCATCTTCATCGTGACCGTCAGGGGCGGATTGACTGGAGCAATGGCGGCCCACTGACCAAGGCCATTGCACATGTGACTGAGACCGCCAACGGCGGCCAGAGTCTGGCTGCCGAAGATGATGGGACCATTGGCTCCCTGTCAATTGAAAATGGCCGCCTGGACATAACCGACGATACGCTTGGCCGGAAAATCCTCATCGACGGTATTTTTGCGCAAGTGACATGGCCGCGCATGTCCAGCCCCCTCAAGGGCAGCGCCAATATGCTGGTTGGTGGCGTTGCCACCCAGATGGATTTCTCCTCTGCCCAGCCCTTGCTGTTGATGGGCGGTCATGTTGGCCAGGCCAGCCTTTCTGTCAGCGCCCCCGCGATCAAGGGGAGTTTCAACGGCAAAACCAGCCTGATGCCCGCACGATTCGCCTCGGGACAAATCAACATCGCTCTGTCTGATGTTGCAGGCTTTCTGGCATGGACAGGGGCAGAGCTGCCGGGCACGGAAGCCCTGCACACTGCCTCAGTCAAAGCCACAATCACGGCCGAGGCTGACCGGCTCAGGCTTGAAAATCTCGCCCTGAGCGCCAATGAAACCAGCGCAACCGGCCTTGTCGACATCACTCAAGGCAAAAGCGGCAAGCCCAAAGTCAGCGGTACACTGGCTTTTGAGCACATGGATATTCCGACATTTCTCGCAGCCTTTTCGCTCTCTGCACCCGATACCAAAGCCGTCAGCGGCAAAAGTGGCTTGCTGAACTGGCTGGAATTTGACCTGACCCTGTCTGCGCGCCGCGCCAGTCTGGCGCAATTCTCGCTGACAGATATGGGGGCCAGCGTTCTGGCAACCGATGGTGCCATGGTGTTTGACATTGGCGACAGCACCCTTGCAGGCGGCACAATGACAGGCCATCTTGAAGGCAAGAACGGCGGCTTTGAAGACGGTGCACATCTGGACCTGTCCATCACGGATGCCGATCTCTCTGATCTCGAGAACAGGCTTGGCCTGAACGGTCCCCTGCCGCTCGGCCCCGGCTCCTTGACGGTTTCTGCCAGCACCAAACGCCCGATCTGGCAGACCCGCCCCACCGATATTACCGGCAATCTCAAGCTCACAGTGGGCCCGGGCCGCATGACCGGCGTCAATCTGGCCGGTATCCAGTCTCTTGCAGCCAGCCGTTTCTTTTTCAAACTTCAGGATGCCGGCAAAGGCGACCTGCCATTCAACACCTTGAGCGTAACTGCCGAGCTTGCCGATGGCGCCATCAATATCAGCAGGGGTGATCTCAGCGGTGAAACTCTGTCCAGCACGTTTACGGGTATTATTCCCTATGTGTTCAAGGGTCTCGCCCTCTCAACCGACATTCAGCCTCTCTCGGCAACAGGCACCCCGGCCGCAGATCCAATGCGGCTTTTCATCGCCGGCTCATGGCCGGATCTGATCCTGTCACCCTTTCATTCAAACGCGCTTAAAAACTGATCATCGACCCGCCGCCGCAATATGTTCATCGCGCTGGCGCTGCAACTCTCTGCGTTTGGTGCCAATGGACGCAACAATCACCCCAAGCGTGACAATGGAAATCAGGATGGTGCAGACCGCATTGATTTCGGGCGTCACACCCAGACGCACCTGCGAATAGATCTTGATCGGCAGCGTGGTGGCACCGGGACCAGTGGTGAAACTGGCAATCACCAGATCATCCAGCGACAGGGTAAACGCCAGCATCCAGCCAGAAACAACAGCCGGTAAAATCAACGGCAGTGTGATGCGGAAAAAGGTTTTGACCGGCGGGCAGCCCAGATCAAGAGCCGCCTCTTCCAGACTGCGATCAAAGGTCACCAATCTGGATTGCACCACAATTGCCACATAACACATTGTGAAACTGGTATGGGCCAGCGTCACTGTGACAATGCCGCGATCCACGCCCATCGCCACAAACAGCAAGAGCAGCGACAGGCCGGTGATCACATCCGGCATCACCAGCGGCGCATAGACCATGCCGGAAAACAACATGCGGCCACGAAATCGCCCAAACCGCACCAGCGCCAACGCTGCCATGGTGCCCAGCACTGTGCCAACCGTGGCCGAGACAAGCCCAACCCGAAGCGTCACCCAGGCCGCATCCATCAGGCTGTCATTGTGCCAGATGTCCCGATACCAGTGCAGCGAAAACCCGCCCCAGACCGTGACCAGTTTCGAGGCATTGAACGAATACAGCACCAGAATCAGAATCGGTACATAGAGGAATGCAAAGCCAAGGGTGAGAACAACAGGGTCGAAACGGCTCGATTTCATCTCATAGCCCTCACACTTTACTTTGCTGGTTCTGGAACAGCGCAATCGGCACCACCAGCAACAGCAACAGCACAATCGCCACCGCAGAGGCCAGGGGCCAATCCCGATTGCCGAAAAACTCGGTCCACATGGTTTTGCCAATCATCAACGTATCGGCACCGCCCAGAAGATCGGGAATGACAAATTCGCCGGTAATCGGAATGAAGCAGATCATTGATCCGGCCAGCACACCCGGCAGCGACAGCGGAAAGGTGATGCGCCAGAAGGCTTTCCATGGCGGACATCCGAGATCGCTGGCGGCCTCCAGCAGGGTGCCATCCATTTTTTCAAGCGCAGAATAGAGCGGCAACACCATGAACGGCAGGTAGGAATAGACAATGCCGATGAACACCGCCACCTCGGTCTGATAGATATGCACCTGCTGGTCTGGCCCATAAATGTGCAGGGTTTGCAGCAGCATGGTCAGCAGGCCTTCCGGCTTCAAAATCCCGATCCAGGCATAGACCCGGATCAGAAACGAGGTCCAGAACGGCAAGATCACCATCATCAGCAAGGTGGGGCGTATCTCCTGCCGGGCGCGGGCCATGGCCAGAGCCATGGGATAGCCGATCAACAACAGCAGCAGCGTCGAAGCGGCAGCAATGCGCAGGGATGACAGGTAGGATTGAATATAGAGCGAATCCTCGCCCAGCATCTGAAAATTTTCCAGATCAAGCTGGGAGAGAAAATCACTCAGCCCCGAAAATCCTTCGAAAACCGGAGTGTAGGGCGGCATGGCAATCGCCGTGTCTGACAGCGAGATTTTCACAATGATGAAAAAAGGGGCCAGAAAAAACAGCGCCATCCACAGATAGGGGATGATGACAATCAGCCAACGGGCATGGCCGGTTCTGGGAAGGGTTGCAGGCTCGGCCATGGTCCTACCTCGTCAACAACAGACCGGCATCCGCGGTCCAGAAAAACCAAACCTTGTCACCAAAGGTAATCGGGCGATCCACCAGGCGCGACACATTGGCCTGTGCCGCCCGGAAGGTAAATCCATCCTCCCGCTTGATGATGAACACCGAAAAATCGCCCAGATAGGCAATATCCCACACTTCACCATAGACAGCATTTGCACTTGTATCCGCAGGCGGTTCCAAGGAAATACGCACCTTTTCCGGCCGAATGGCAAAGGCAACATTGGCACCATCCGCCAGATCGCACGGTTGATCCACAACCGCTGTCACATCCGGGCTGATGATGGCACTCTGGCTGCCCCGGCATTGTAGCTGGCCTTCGATAATGTTGATGTCGCCAATGAAATCCGCGACATAGCGGCAATTCGGGGCCTCATAGATTTCGGCCGGTGTGGCCACCTGCACAATCTCGCCCTTATCCATCACCGCAATCCGGTCTGAGACCGTCATCGCCTCTTCCTGATCATGGGTGACAATCAAAAAAGTCAGGCCAAGGTCTTGCTGAATATCCATCAGCTCAAACTGGGTCTCTTCGCGCAGTTTACGATCCAGCGCGCCCAGCGGCTCATCCAGCAGCAGCACTTTGGGCCGTTTGGCCAGCGAGCGGGCCAGCGCCACGCGCTGGCGCTGGCCGCCAGAGAGCTGGTTGGGCTTGCGCCTGGCAAAGCTGTCGAGCTTCACCAGTGTCAGCATTTCCTCCACCCGGGCCGCAATCTCGCCCTTGGGCAGATTGTCCTGCTCCAGACCAAAAGCAATGTTCTTTTCCACCGTCATATGGGGAAACAGCGCATAGGACTGGAACATCATATTGGTGGGGCGACGAAAGGGTGGCACACCAGCCAGATCCTGACTCTGAAGCAGAATGCGCCCCTCGGTTGGCTCTTCAAATCCCGCCAACATCCGCATCAACGTGGTTTTGCCACAGCCAGACGGGCCAAGCAGCGAGAAAAACTCGCGCTCATAGATATTGAGCGTGAGATTATCCACTGCCGTGAATGGACCAAATCGCTTTGTGACATTCTCAAAGCGGATAAACGGCACCTGAGATGCATCCGTCCATGGCGAAAATGCGCGTTTTACCGGTCCCAGAGTCTTGGCCATAAATCCCCTCATTCCCTGTTATTGTTACCGTCCCAAATGCAGAATTGAAAACGGGGCATCCTGTGCCCCGTTTTCATGTCTGTTTATTTTCCGGTCTTGATCTGGGTCCAGAGCCGGTTCAGCACACGCTGCGATTTGGGATCGTAAGGCGAGATGGTGAACAGCTTCTTCATGGTGGCGTCATCGGGGTAAACCGAGGTGTTGCCAAACACATCCGGGCTGATCAGCTTTTGCGAAGCAAGATTGCCATTGGCGTAAGAGACATAATCTGACGCCTTGGCAATCACCTCTGGCTTCATCAGGTAATTGATGAACTCATGCGCTTCCGCAACATTCTTGGCATCGGCCGGAATGGCCAGATTGTCGAACCACATATAGGTTCCCTCTTTGGGAATCACATAGGCGATCTCCACGCCGTTTTTCGCTTCTTCGGCCCGGGTCTTGGCCTGAATAATATCGCCAGACCAGCCGATGGTGGCGCAAATATCGCCATTGGCAAGATCATTGATATAAGCGGCAGAGTTGAACGTCTTGGCATAGGGGCGAATGGTTGAATACACCTTGGCCCCGGCCTCCAGATCAGCGGTTTTCTTGCTGTCCGGGTCTTTGCCAATGTAATTCATGGCAATCGCAAAGGTTTCATCCGATGCATCCAGAATATTCAGGCCGCATTTTTGCAGCTTTTTGGCATTTTCCGGCTTGAAGATGAAATCCCAGCTGTCCACCTTCACGTCATCGCCGAAAATCTCTTTGATTTTCTTGACATTATATCCAATGCCGGTGGTGCCCCACATATAGTTGACAGCATATTGATTGCCGGGATCATATTTCGACAGGCGCTCGCTGACCATCGGCCACAGGTTGGTCAGGTTCGGCAGCTTGGACTTGTCCAGCTTCTGAAACACGCCAGCCTTGATTTGCCGTGCCAAAAATGGCCCGGTTGGCACCACAACATCATAGCCGGAACCACCGGCCAAAAGCTTGGTTTCCAGCAGGTCATTGCTGTCAAACACGTCGTAGACAACCTTGATGCCAGTTTCCTTGGTGAAATCCTCCAGAATTGTCGGATCAATATAATCCGACCAGTTGTAGACATGCACTTCGCGGTCGGCGGCGTGAGCCGCAGAGCCGATGAACAGAGCCGTCAAGGCGGCGGCAGTCAGACGAATCATGGCGGATTTCATAAGATCTCCTGTTTGAAAGCCGCTTTGGCGGCATTATCGTTCCCAATGTTTTTGACAGACTAGAAAGGAAAAATGCCGCCGACAAGCGTAAAATATACTTATGCTGCATTGCGACACATTACTGAAAATCGAAGGCACTCAAACCAGCCGTCATTTCATCCAGCCCTAAAGGCCGCGTCATCGGCGCTTCTGCCCTTGAAAGGCACCCTTGCCGCTCGCACAGGCGACAGGCCGGACCAATCTCAACAGGTTTGGCAAGCGTTTCTCCATACACCGTTTCACTGGCTTGCCCCAGATCACATCCCAAAAGCACCGCCGTGCGCCGCAAGCGTTCCTGAAAGGCACCTTGCGGGCCTTCAAGCGTGCGGGCAAGCGTCAGAAAGGCGGCCCCATCGGGCATCACCACCGGCTCCACCAGAATCTGTCCCGGCTGGGCAAAAGTTGCGTGAATATTCAGCCGCGGACATTGCCCGCCAAAGCTGGACTTGGGAAAGCCTTGCCCGCCCGCCCGGCGAATGATGTTACCGGCATGATCAATCTCCATCAGGAAAAAACCAAGACCCATGGCATTGGGCCGCTGCAAGGTCACAAGCCTTGCCGCTGCCTGCTCGAACGACACACGAAAGCGCGAGCGCAGCACATCCACATCATAACGCGCCCGCTGGGCCGCCGCCAGAAAGGCAGCATAGGGCATCATCAACGCGTGCGCCGCATAACGGGCCAGCTCAAACCTTGCGATGCGGCGGGCTTCATTGGAGGTCAGCGGCAGAGCCTCAAGTTCAGCCCGAATCTCATCGGCAAAGGCCAGCAGGCTGATCTCCATCGCCACCTCGCGCAACTGATCAAACGGCGACAGCCGCTCAGACAAAAACAGTCGCATGGAGTGGCGATCATAGCGCCTGCGCAAATTGGGCATGACATGCACCGGCAGCGCCCGCACCACTATGCCATGTTGCTTGCGCAGCCAGCCCTTCAACGCCCCTTCCAGATCATCACTCACGTCCAGCGTGGCGTGAAAAGCCTCTGCCGCCGCCTCGATGAGCGGAAAGTGGAAGGCCCGCCCCTCCAGCACATCGCGCACTTCATCCATCGGCAGGCGCGTGCCGGATAATGCGGTTTGATGGCCTTCCCGCGCCAGCAGTTCTGCCAATTCCGAGAGGCGTTTGGTCTGTTCGCGGTAGGCGCGATAGAGTTTCACCACGCCGCTGGCGGCATTGGGGGCCGCTTGGGCAAGCTCGATCAACTCCTGATCGCCGGGGATTTCACCCGCCAGCAGCGGATCGGCAAACACTTCACGCAAGGGCCCTGCCCCCATGCCATCGGCCTGCAATTCCTCCAGATCGACCTTGTAGACCGAGGAGAGTTTCAGCAGCAGTTGCACCGTCAGCGGGCGCTGATTACGCTCGATCAGATTGAGGTAGGAGGGCGAAATGCCCAGCGCTTCGGCCATGGATGTCTGTGTCAAGCTCAAGCCATTGCGAATGCGCCGCACCTTGGGACCGGCAAAAATCTTATGCTCGACCATGACCACTCCCGACAAATTTTGACAAAACCCAAACCAAAGCTGAATTTACAATTTTGACAAATTTACAAGAGCATTTTGTGAAACACAAGACACCATAACCTCTTTCAAAGCCCGTATTTGCGCATTTTACTTTCTGTTTACTGCAACGCGATGTAAAACAAGTCACAGAGAAGGACGGCATATCGCACTGAATATTGCCAGACAGAGATCGAGGAGGAGCCTGCTATGACTGATTTTTACAACATCATCCCCACCGCCCCCAAAGGCCGTTTTGATGGCATTGAGCGCAACTATACAGTCGAGGATGTGAAGCGCCTGCGCGGCTCTGTGGAAATCCGCTATACGCTGGCCGAAATGGGGGCCAATCGCCTGTGGCAGCTGATCAATGAAGACGGCTTCGTCAACGCGCTCGGCGCGCTCTCCGGCAATCAGGCCATGCAGATGGTGCGTGCGGGCCTCAAGGCGATCTATCTTTCCGGCTGGCAGGTTGCGGCAGATGCCAACACCGCATCGTCGATGTATCCCGATCAATCGCTTTACCCCGCCAATGCCGCACCGGAGCTGGCAAAGCGCATCAACAAGACCTTGCAACGGGCCGACCAGATTGAAACACAGGAAGGCAAAGGCCTGTCCGTTGACACCTGGTTTGCGCCAATTGTGGCCGACGCAGAAGCTGGCTTTGGCGGACCCTTGAATGCTTTCGAGATCATGAAAGCCTTCATTGAAGCTGGCGCTGCGGGCGTGCATTATGAGGACCAGCTGGCATCTGAGAAGAAATGCGGCCATCTGGGTGGTAAGGTGCTGATCCCAACAGCGGCGCACATTCGCAACCTCACCGCCGCCCGGCTTGCCGCCGACGTGATGGGCACACCGACGCTGATCATTGCCCGCACCGATGCTGAAGCCGCCAAGCTGTTGACCTCGGACATCGATGAGCGCGATCAGCCCTTTGTGGATTACGATGCAGGCCGCACCACGGAAGGCTTTTATCAGGTCAAAAACGGCATTGAGCCGTGCATTGCCCGCGCCGTGGCCTATGCGCCTTACTGCGACATGATCTGGATGGAAACCTCCAAGCCCGATCTGGAACAGGCGCGCAAGTTTGCCGAAGCGGTGCATAAGGTGCATCCGGGCAAGAAGCTGGCCTATAATTGCTCACCGTCGTTCAACTGGAAAAAGAACCTCGATGACGCAACCATTGCCAAATACCAGCGCGAGCTGGGGGCGATGGGCTATAAATTCCAGTTTATCACGCTGGCGGGCTTTCATCAGCTCAACTACGGCATGTTTGAACTGGCGCGTGGCTACAAGGACCGGCAGATGGCCGCCTATTCCGAGCTGCAACAGGCCGAATTTGCCGCTGAAGCCAATGGCTACACCGCCACAAAGCACCAGCGCGAGGTTGGCACCGGCTATTTCGATGCCGTGTCTCTGGCGATTTCCGGCGGCAAGTCTTCCACCACAGCCATGAAGGAGTCGACCGAACATGACCAGTTCCGCCCTGCTGCTGAGTGAGTTTTGGGCGCTTGCGTTGTTGATGCTCGGTTCTCTCCCCGCCATTGGCTTCGCACCCCCTCATCCGGCTGCCGCCACCTTCTCCCCGATGGGGAGAAGAAACGAGCCGCAAGACCTGCGCTCACATCCATAATGTCAGCATAAACGCGGGCATCGATTGTTTATCGCCGCCCGCTCCACAATCCCTCTTCTCCCCCGCGGGGAGAAGTCCCCGGCAGGGGGATGAGGGGGTTTGATGCCCCGCCCCACCCCTGACGATAACTGACAGGCATCCCTTCAAGAACCCCCAAGATAAGAGGAGAAAGACCATGACCCCACAGACCCGCGTAAAAGAACGTGCCGAAGAGCAAGCCACCAGCATGAGCGCCGATCAACAAGCCATGATCCGCATGTTGGCCAATGACCTGCACCGGCTGAACCATTCCGTGATGAAAGCAGTTGAGGCTGGCGTTTCCGTCGAACTCGTCCGCTCCGCCCGCCACCACGGCGGCGACGGCAACTGGGGCGATTTGTTGATCCCGGTGATTGTGACGCAAGGCGTGGCCACTGAGGGCGCGAAAGCGGCCTGAGGGGAGCATGGTGTGATGTGGGAGGATAGCCCGGCTGGGAGGTCGGGCTATTTTTGTGTTGGCCGGGTTGCTTGCTTTCAACAACGGCTCCACTATGCTCGCCATCCGTGCAGCTCTCCCAGCAGGTTTTATGATGCCCCTTCTTGATGCGTCCGCGATCCACCCCATTACGCTCCCTGATGGGACCGTTTACCGCGATACAGTCCATCTCAAGAACGTCATCGATCATCCTCGCATGGAGATTGGCGACTTCAGCTACTACACCCATTCCGGCACACCGGAAGAAACCGCCCAGATTCTTGCACCCTATCTCGGTCATGGTTGCCGGGAACGCCTGATCATCGGCAAATTCGCCCAGATTGCCAGGGGCTGCTATTTCATCACCAGCTCCGCCAATCACCCGATGGCGGGCTTTACCACCTATCCCTTTCGGATTTTCAAGCCCGAAACCTTTGGCTACAAAGACTTGCCTGTGAAAGACACAGTGGTCGGACACGATGTCTGGATCGGCCACAATGCCGCGATCATGCCGGGTGTCACCATTGGGCATGGTGCCATTATCGGTGCCAACGCCGTGGTTGCGCGGGATGTACCACCTTATGCCGTGGTGGGCGGAAATCCCGCACGTCTGATCCGTATGCGCTACCCGGATGAGGTTATTGCGGAGCTGCTAGCGCTGGCGTGGTGGAACTGGCCCGTTGACAAGATTGAGGGCAATCTAGCGGCGCTTGAGATGGGTGATCTGGCTGCTCTTAGAGTTTGACAGGGAAAAGTGGAACTCGCTTTTCCCTGTCAAACGGAAACAAAAGTATGTAGAGTCTGTGTAGTTCAATCTCAGAGTACACGACGCATAAAAACCCTAGCGTCGTTTAATGTGGTTCAATCTGAACCAAACAGGCTCTAGAAGTACGCCGGTGCAAAAAATTGCTCACGGGCTTCAGCGCAGTCTCCATAACAGAAAGCCTGCCCCCTTCAAAGTCAGGACTTGTCTTCGCGGCAAAAACAATCCATAGTGGTGTTACTATGAAATATTCAGCCTAACAGGCTTAATGGGTTCGGGTTTAATTCCCGTTGCAAGCATTTGTGTTGGCATTCCTGCCTTATTCATTGCCCTTGGGGCACTGAAAGTCTATCTGTTTAAGACTAAGCAACAAAGAAAGGAAAACCAAATGAAAACACAGATGAAAAACAATGTAGACCAATATAAAAACCACTCCAATGACGTTATAAATCCTATAATGGAAATGACAGTGGATGTTGGCACAGAGCTTGTGTCTGGTTTGTCCCTGCTAGGCTGAATATTTCGAATTAAACCAAAACTTTGAAGAGATATAGCTTCCAATTTTATCTTGATCCATTTTAACTATACTAGTTGTCAGAGCCAGCTCGTCCCCCTCTGCCCTGCCGGGCATCTCCCCCACAGGTGGGGAGATCAGATGGGCGAAGCCGTTCATTTTATGGGATAGGTCGAGTTTTCCGATATGTCGGGAAAAGATGTGGAGCAAGGGGCCGACTCCGGGTCGATCTCCCCCCTTGAGGGGGAGACGTCCGGCAGGACAGAGGGGGGGTGCCCCTAGCTCCAAGGCCAATGAGAACCGCCCCTACAACTTCCGCCCCACCCCAAACACCCGATCAAGCCAATCATAAGCATAATCCTGCTCAACCGCTTCAAACACATGGCCGGTAGGCCAGATTTTGGTTTGGAAATTGTCGGAAGCCTTCCATGCGGTCCAGACGGATTGCATTTTGGTAAAGGCGGTTTGCACTGAGGCCAGCGGGAACAGCGGGTCGGTTTCACCGGCAAAGAACAGGGTCGGCTTGGGGGCAGCAAGGCTGGCAACGTCGGGGTAATCGAGAAACTGCATCAAGCCGGGATGGGCCATTTGCCATGCGGAACCGCCGCGCAGCTGGTTGTTGCCGGTGACCATCAATCCCTTGGCGGTTGCCATCCAGTTGACCACAACGGTGGCTTTGATGGTATCGGTCAGCGCTGCCGCTTGCCATGCGCGTAACGCGCCCATGGAGAAGCCGATAGCGGCGACTTTCTGCGTGTTGACCTTGGAGAGCGACGCTAAAAACTCAGTCGCGCGGACATCTTCCAGTGCCATCAAGCCTGCCAGCGAGCTGCCCATATTGACGAAATTGGCAGCCAGTGCCTGCTGGGCATCATAGGTGATGGGGCCGCGATCGCCCCAGCCCAGTGCATCGGTGGCAAACACCACATAGCCACGCCGCGCCAGCTCATCGCCGGGGTAACGGCCTGAAAAATATTTCTGCGCCCAGGCTTTTGATGATTGCAGCCGGGCATCATCGCCCCATGGCTCAATCCACTTTTCCTTGCCAATATCGAATTTTGCGCCATGATCGTGGTAAAATATCGCAGCCGGAAACGGCCCCTCCCCCTTTGGCACCAGCAAAATCCCCAGAACCCGGCTGTCTGCGGTGAGGTTGAACACCAGTTTTTGCGCAATATAGCTGCCGCGATCCTGTTCATCGATCACCACCGGGTTGAATGCCGTGTGATCCTGAGGTTGAAGGGTCAGCTCCCAAACCTTGGCGCGCCCCGCCTTTTGCCATGCGGCAAGATCTGTAACCTGTGGCGACCATGCCATCGAAAAAGTCAGCCGTTGCTTGATTGCATCCGCCATCACCGGCAGATTGTCCGGCATCACACCCTGCTTTTGATAGTCTTTTTCTCCACCCATAGCCGTTCCCGCAAGACCCAGGCAGGCCCCCAGCCAAAAGCCAAGGTGCACCAGCCGTTTCGCTCTATCCATATTGTCCTCCCCGACAATTCTGACACTCCATGAAAGACTATCAGGCGTTGCAGCAAAAAGGGAAGCGTAACCTTTTGGATGAAGTCACTTTAGAGTATCCGTTTTGATCAAGCAGGTTTTTGTGTCCATATTTGTTTTTTTCGTAGCAGAGCGTTTGCCAGCACGATCGGACCGAAAAGTGGCCCCGATTTTCGGAAAAATCCGATGCAAAAACAAAAAGCTATAGCATCGTGCCGATTCCGGTTTATGGCACGATGCTGTAGCACCCAATAAAAAACACCCGACTTTGGGCCGGGTGTTGATGCATTTCAAGATGATGGAATTAAGCCACCCACTCCCGGCGTATGACCTGCTGCGGCACGCCGCCATCGATGCGGAACTGTTGCAGCAGGCTGACAAGCTGGTCGGCTTCATCCGCCAGCTGGCGGCTGGCGGCAGAGGTTTCTTCCACCATGGCAGCGTTTTGCTGGGTCAGACTGTCCATCTGGCCCACGGCACCGTTGACTTCGCCAAGGGCTGCCGATTGATCACGGCTGGCGCTGGCAATGCCCTCCACATGGGCGCTGATGGTGGCAATCTGCTCGCTGATCACCGTCAGCGCTGCCCCGGTTTCCTGCACCAGTCTGGAACCGGCGTTGACCTCTTCCGTTGAGGTGTTGATCAGGGTCTTGATGTCCTTGGCGGCGCGGCCAGAGCGTTGTGCAAGTTCGCGCACTTCCTGAGCCACCACGGCAAAACCCTTGCCTGCCTCACCTGCGCGCGCCGCCTCAACACCGGCGTTGAGTGCCAAAAGGTTGGTCTGGAAGGCAATTTCCTCAATCACACTGATGATCTGCTCGATCTTTTTCGAGGCATCTTCAATGCGGCCCATGGCAGACACGGCATTGCCAACCACAACGGCCGATTTCTCGGCATTGCTGCGGGTTTCACCAACGATATGGTTGACCTCACGCGCCTTGTCGGCCGCCTGACGCACGTTGGAGGTCACTTCATTGACAGCGGCAGCGGTTTCTTCCAGCGAAGCGGCCTGCGTTTCCGTGCGACGCGACAGGTCATCGGTGGAATGTGCCATTTGCTGCACATTGCCCTGAATGGCGGTGACATTGCCCTGAATGAGCGAAATCGTTTCCTTCAGGCGGGTCAACGAGCGGTTAAAGTCAGAGCGCAACTGATCCATGCGGCCTGCAAATGGGCGATCCAGCGTATGGGAAACATCGCCATTGGCCAGACGCTCCAGTCCAGCGGCCAGTTCTGCCACCGCAAACTGCACCTCCTGTTCGGCCTGCTGTTTTTCAGCATCATTGCGGGCACGATCTGCCTCGATTTGCGCACGCACCTCTTCACCTTCCGCTTCAGCGCGAACTTTGGCAATGGCATTGTCTTTGAACACGCCCAGCGCACGGGCCATGTCGCCAATTTCATCCGGGCGGTTGCCGCCTTCAACGGCCACCTTGAGATCACCAGAGGCCAACTGGCGCATGGCATTGGTAATGCGGGTCAGCGGCCCCTTGAAGGTCGTGATCAGGCCAAAAGCAGCGATGACCGCAACAAGAAGACCAATCAGAATGGCGGCAAACGAAAAGCGATCAGCGGCTTGACGGTCAAACTCGGCAACCGCCTGCTGCGCACTCGCAAATTCCGTCAACTGATTCCAGATTGAGCTGATGTCCGCAGAGGCAAGCTGAAAGGCATCTGCACGGGTTTTGGCCATATCGGTCAGTTTCTTGGCGTTTTCACCCATTGCCTGCGTCAGCGGCACCATTGCCGTCAACTGTGCCTTGAGCTCATCGGGCACAGCCGCACCCTTGGCACTCGCCTGGGCGCGGCGCGCCAGACCACCAAGGGCGGCCTGAAGCTTTTGCATATTTTCGCCCGTTGGTGCCGCCAGAAAACGAGCGCTTCTCAGCTCGACCCCATCAATAATCTCAACCATCTGGCGTGTGGAGTTCAACAATGCTGTTGCTTCAGCAATGGGCTGGTTGAGCGACACAAACAACTTGGAGGCTTCACGCGCCTTGATAATCGTCGCACCCTGCAAGCGAACAGACACTGGCCGCAGCAGATTGATGGTCTGCTCAATGGAGGTCATCGTTGCATCGGAAGCATCGCCCTGGGCTGCCAGATCGCTCAATTGCTTGATGTTATCGGTCAGCATCTCGCCGATATTCTTGCGGCTATACGGCAAATCGGCAACGATATAGGCACCAACAACTTTCAGCTCGTTAAGCTGCCCCTTGATAATTGCCATTTTATCCTGCGGCGTCTGCCCCGCATTGAAATCTGCCACCATCTTGGAGATGAAGTCAGCACCCGTGATCAGCTCCTCCGACTGGAACAGCATGGTCTTGGCCTTGCTCTCATCACCAGCCAGAGCATCGCGCAGCTTGGTCACATAGGCCAGCAAGTCGGTTTTGCGGGTCGAGAGCTGCTCTGCCTGCCCTTCAAGCGTGCTACGCAGTGTGTCTTCATCATGGCTTAACTGCCACAATTGATTGACACGGCTGGCGATTGCTTCGGTGCCAGCAATGGCACCCTCAATTTGTCTGCGTCCGTTGTCATCGGTCACATCATCACGGGTCGCCTTCAATTCGCTCAACTGCGCACTGATTTTTGCGTCCAGTGCCGATTTGTTTTCTTCCGTCGTCTGCTGAAGAAAATCGGTCATAGCCGCATAGACGCTTTTGAAACCACCCAAGGTCTCAACCACACCATTGGACAATTGCATCTGATCTTGCAAAAGCCGCGAGGCATAAAAGCCCGCAAGCCCCACCGTGCTAATACTCAAGACAAAAGGCACAATGAACACGAGCACTTTTGTCTGAATTTTCCAACGTGAAAGAAGACGATCAAAGAACATAACAGCACCCCAAACTTATTGGGCGAAACATATATTTCTGAAATATAATGGATATTCCGCCTCCAATTTGTCGCATGTGCACCTAAAAAAAGTCTAAAGACTCTCCATAAATTTATAGGGATGCGGGTCTGAGGCGTCTCGTATCAGGAAAAACCTGTGGACTTATTCAGCTTTGTGACCGTGAAAAACATCAGAATGCGCCTTGATGAGATGCGCCAGCCGCTTGGCAAGGTTGCGGATTTCCGCCCGGTGGCGATCATCGCTGTTGGTGACCAGCCATTGGCGATGACGCAGTGCAACAATCTCATCGCCAGCCCGCTGTAATTGCGGATCATGGTCGCCAACAAAACACGGCAAAACCACCCGCCCCACACCTGCAACTGCGAGATCCTTGAGCGAGCGGGGCCGATTGACCATCACAGCAATCTGATCGGCGTGGTGCTCATGGGGCCAGCGGAGATAAGCGGATATGGCATGGTGCGGCAACACGGCAATCCATGGTAAACACTGCCAGTCACTGACATTGCGATGGCAATAGGCCGCATAGGCTACCTCACCCAGCAGCACCTTTGCCAGATTTGGCTCCTGCGGCTCCACGGCCCGAATGCCAATATCAGTTTCTCGATGGGCAAGTGCTGCCCGTTCTTCGGTCACGAACATTTCAATGCGCACATGATCCTGATCGTGTCGCAACCGGGAGAAGTTTTCCGCCATAAACTAAAGCCTGTCGTAGTGAATAGGATTCACTACGACAGACTTTAGCTCTTTCTTTTTCGCATGGACGTTATCGTTTTATTGAGGACAATAAAACGCGACATGCTTTAGGCAATCCACGTGCCCAGGGTCATCCGCACCAAAGCGGGCGCACTTGCGCGTTGACGCCAGACGTCCAGTCCCCGCTGGGCGGCCTCAAACGATTTCAAATGGTCAAGAAGGGCGTGGCCATCAATTGTCAGTGCGTAACCGCTCTGGCTGCGATCGAACAGAATACGGCCAAGTTGCTGCTCCAGCGCCACCATGCGCCGCCCCAGGGTCGCGGGGCTGAACCCCGTGGATGCCTGCGCACCGCTGAGGCCGCCAGCCTGCGCAACGGCGATGAAAAGCATAGCGCAATTTCAGTTGTATATCCATCATCAGCGAAAAACTATCATCACCTCAATGCTGGAGGTTGTTATGATGGATTTTATCGGATTGCTGGCGGCTCAGCAAACGTTCAAGCGCTACCAGCGCACACAGACTGAGGATGCGTTTTACCAGTTTTATGCTCAACCTTGTTTCCCGAACGCAAGGCGTGTCATCGCTTTGCTCAGCATATATTCTGGATTTTGGCTCTGTAACCTCAGCCCAAAAAGCCACCGAGCATAAGCCCATAGGCCAGCAAACTGGCCGCAAGCCCAACAGCTGCGGTGCGCACAATGATTTTGTTGTGATCTTCACGCGCCTTGGTGATAGCGATGGCGCGGGCCTTCCGGACGGGTCTGTTCATTGGCAGCACTTTCCAAAAGTTAACCCAGATGATGGGTCGGGAATCAATCCCGTTTATCGATCTTAACCGCAAAAGCTCTCCTGTAAAAGGAAAAGACAATTGTGTGACATCACGATGAGCCAGCTATATTAACAAGTCTTGAAAGAAATGGACCTTGGCCCGGCATCCCTGCCCCTCATGGGAAGAGAGCCGATTCATGGTTGATAAATTGCGAAGAATGCTGCCAGTCCTATGCTGCAAGCCCCATGCCGCAAGCCCTATGCTGCAAGCCCTGCCGCATGACCCGATGCCCATGCCCACTGGAAATTATAGCCGCCCAGCCAGCCGGTGACATCCACGGCCTCACCAACAAAATAAAGGCCCGGCACCGCCTTGGCCTGCATGGTTCTGGAGTCAAGCCCGTGGGTATCAACGCCGCCCAGTGTCACCTCTGCGGTGCGATAGCCTTCTGATCCGGCAGGCTTCAGCACCCATTGCCGCAAACCATCCACAAAGCCCATTAACACCTTGTCAGACAGGTCCGCCAGCGGCTTGTCAATCGCGGCACGCTCGACACAATATTGCGCCAGGCGCTTGGGCAGATGCTGGGCCAACACGGTTTGCAATGCCTGACGGCCGTTGTCGCGTTTTGCCGCCTTAAGGATGCTGAGGAAATCTTTTTCAGGCTCGAGCGCAATGGTAATGCTGTCCCCCTCGCGCCAATAGGAGGAAATCTGCAAGATCGATGGCCCGCTCAAGCCCCGATGGGTCAACAGCAATGCCTCCCGAAACGCGGTTTTGCCATGACTGACGTTGGCATCCACCGCCACACCGGCAAGCGGCGAAAGCTCGCTCAGCAATCCCGGCTCCAGCGTCAAGGGCACCAGTGCCGGGCGGGTTTCCACCAGTGACAGGCCAAATTGCTCGGCCATCTTATAGGCAAAGCCCGTTGCCCCCATTTTCGGGATGGATTTGCCGCCCGTTGCGATGATCAGGGACGGGCACGAGACCGGCCCTTGCGCGGTTTCGATCTGGAAGCCATCGGCCGTTTTGCCAACAGCGGCAATCTCGGTCTGCAATTGCAGTTTGACGTGCGCTGCCCGCATCTCTTCCAGCAACATGCGGATGATGTCTTTGGCACTGTTATCGCAAAACAATTGTCCGAGGGTCTTTTCGTGCCACGGAATCTGATGCGCCTCGACCATTCCCAGAAAATCCTGCGGGGTAAAGCGCGCCAAAGCCGATTTGGCAAAATGCGGATTGGATGAAAGATAGTTTTTCGGCCCGGCATGGATATTGGTGAAATTGCAGCGGCCGCCGCCGGAAATGCGAATCTTTTCGCCCGGAGCCTTGGCGTGATCGAGCAGCAACACCCGCCGCCCGCGCTGACCCGCCCGGATTGCCGCCATCATGCCGGCGGCACCGGCACCAATAATCACCACGTCTGCTGTTCTGGTCAAAGCCTGCTCCTTGCGTTGCACCCTCTCTTTTCTATCTGCAATACGCTGTCAATCGTGCTTTGCCCCTCGCCAATTGCTTTTGGCACGATATGATAGACAGAGTATCAACGAAAACCCGGTGAGACATGCCTGCAAAAAAGACAATGCTCAGACCCAAAGGCGCGGCATCTAAAAAAGCACGTATTCCACCAGATGCCATTCAACCCGATACAGGTGCTACCCGTGGCGTCAAAGGCTGGAAAGAGGCCGCCACATGGCTGCGCAATCGCGGCATTGAGGATATTGAATGTATCACGCCTGATCTGGCTGGCGTGCCGCGCGGCAAAATGATGCCGACCTCGAAATTCACCAGCAACACCTCGCTGGCCTTGCCATCGGCGCTCTATCGCCACACGATTTCAGGCGAATATCCCGATGAAACCGGCAATTTTCGCTATGATTCGCGCGATAGTGACATCAAGCTGGTGCCCGATCTGTCGACGCTCTCCGTGGTGCCATGGGAAACCGACCCCACCGCGCAGGTGATCTGCGATATTGTTGGCACCGAGGGCGAAAAGGTCAGTTACACACCGCGCAACGTGCTGAAAAACGTGTTGTCGCTGTATGAAGCCAAGGGCTGGAAGCCAGTGGTGGCCCCGGAAATCGAGTTTTATCTGGTGGCGATGAATGATGACCCGGATTATCCGCTGCATCCGCCCAAAGGCCGCTCTGGACGCTCCATCGTTGGCGGCCAAGGCTACTCCATTGCCGCCATCAATGAATTTGACGAGCTGATCGACGACATCTATCACTTCTCCGCCGCTCAAGGACTGGAAATCGACACGCTGATTCATGAGGAAGGCCCGGCACAGCTGGAGATCAACCTGCGCCATGGTGATCCAATCGAGCTGGCCGATCAGGTGTTTCTGTTCAAGCGCACCATTCGGGAAGCGGCCCTCAAGCATGGCATCTATGCCACCTTCATGGCCAAGCCGATGCAGGGGCAGCCCGGCTCGGCCATGCATATTCACCAGTCGGTGGTGGATATGGATACGGGCAAGAATATCTTCTCCAATGCCGATGGCTCGCCATCGAAGGAGTTCTTCCATTTTATTGGTGGAATGCAGAAATATGTGCCAAGCTCGCTGGTGATGATGGCCCCTTACGTCAACTCCTATCGCCGCCTGACACCCGACATGGCCTGCCCTGTCAACAACGCCTGGGGCTATGATAACCGCACCACCGCTTTCCGCGTGCCAGTGTCGGATGCGGCGGCCCGGCGGGTGGAAAACCGCCTGCCAAGCTCGGATGCCAACCCCTATCTGGCACTGGCTGCCTCGCTGGGCTGCGGATACCTCGGCATTTGCAATGCGATTGAGCCGACGGAACCGACCTATGATTCGGCCAATGAAGGATCGATTGAACTGCCGCGCGGACTGCTGGAAGCCGTTGCGCTGATGGAAAGAGAGCCGGATTTTGCCAATGTCTTCAGCCAGGATTTCATTGATATTTACGCAGGGGTCAAACGGGGTGAGTTTGAAACCTTCATGCAGGTGATCAGCCCGTGGGAGCGGGAGTTTCTGCTGTTGAATGTGTGACAATAAGGAGTACCCCATGTGGCAAAGCCCGATTGCTCCCGGCCTGTCCTGGTATCAGGCAAGCGTTGGTGAGCGGCCGGAATATCCGGCCATGGATGGATCGAAAACCGCAGACGTTGCCATTGTCGGCGGCGGCTACACCGGCTTGCAGGCGGCATATACCTTGGCCAAGGCCGGTGTCAGCGTGGTGTTGATTGAGGGCGGACGGTTTGGCGATGGCGGCTCGGGCCGCAATGGCGGCCAGTTTGGCACGGGCCAGCGCAGCTACCCGGACGAGCTGGAAGCAGAATTTGGGTTTGAACGGGCAAAAGCGCTGTTTGACATGGCTGAGAATGCCAAAGCCTATCTGCTGGATTTTGCCCGTACCCATCAGATCGACATGGAGTTCATGCCGGGCCAATTGAATGTCGAGCACAAGCCCGGCACCGACAAAGATGTGCGCAAAAGCGTGGAGATCACCACCGAACGGTTTGGCTATCAACACATGAGTTTCATGGACCGTGCGGAAACGAGCGAACGGCTGGGTTCTACCCGGTATTACTGCGGCACACGCGATGTTGGCACCGGCCATATTCATCCGCTGAAGCTGCTGGTGGGACTGGCCAGAGCGGCAAAAGATGCCGGTGCGGCACTGTTTGAAATGACCAAGGCCAAAAGCATAACCCAAGCGGCTGGCAAGACGCGGATTGAAACCGAAAGCGGCACCATCACCGCCTCAAACGTGCTGATTGCCACCAACGCCTATATTGGCAATCTGGAACCCGTGACGGCAGCCCATGTGATGCCGATCCGCTCGTTCATCGGGGCCACCGTGCCGCTGGATGATTTTCCTGACGTTATTCCCGGCGCGGAAGCCGTGGCGGATTCGCGCTTTGTGGTGCGCTATTTTCGCAAAATGCGCGATGGCCGCCTGCTGTTTGGCGGGCGCGAGGCCTATACCGCCGATAGTCCCCGCGATATTTCCAGCCATATCCGCCGCCAGATTGCCGAGATTTATCCGGCGCTGAACGATATTGAGATGACCCACGCCTGGGGCGGCTCGGTGGGGATTACCATGAACCGTCAGCCTTTTGCCCGCGAGGTGATGCCCGGCGTCATTTCGGTTGCCGGATATTCCGGCCATGGCGTGATGTTGTCAAATTATTGCGGTACATTGTTTGCCAGATCGGTTCTGGGTCAAAACACCGAACTGGAACTGTTCAAAGCCCTGAAAATCCCCGCCTTCCCTGGCGGACAATGGCTCAGATCGCCTCTTCTTGTGCTGGCCCTGAGCTGGTATGCCCTGCGGGACCGATTCTGATGAATTCTGCGTTGCAGGATTTATTATTCGTCCCACTGGTATTTTTAAATCGATTGAATTATATAAAGCCCACCTATCCTGAGTGAGAGATGCCCTTATGAGCAGTCAGATTATTCCTGTCGAACCCTTTGACTATGTCGTCTTTGGCGGCACCGGGGACCTTGCCGAGCGTAAGCTTTTGCCAGCGCTCTATCATCGCCAGCTTGCCGGGCAATTGACAGAGCCAACCCGGATTATCGGCGCGTCGCGCTCGCCGATGACGGATGAGGAATACCGCGAATTTGCTCATAAGGCTTTAAAGGAATTTCTCAAGGAAGACGAGTTGCTCGAGAGCGAAGTGAGCCGCTTTCTCGCGCGTCTGCATTATGTGTCGGTTGATGCCAAGTCCGACAAGGGCTGGGATGTGCTGAAAAAGCTGCTCGATAGCGGCAAGGACATTGTGCGCGCCTTCTATCTGGCCGTCTCCCCATCCATCTTCGGCGATATTGCGGACAAGATCCGCGATCACAAGCTGATTACCAAAACCACGCGCATCGTGGTGGAAAAGCCGATTGGCCGCGATCTGGCTTCCGCAGAAGTGCTCAATGACACCATCGGCAAAGCCTTCAGGGAAGAGCAGATTTTCCGTATCGACCATTATCTGGGCAAGGAAACCGTGCAGAACCTGATGGCGCTGCGCTTTGCCAATGCGCTCTATGAGCCGCTTTGGAACTCCGCCCATATTGACCATGTGCAGATCACCGTTGCCGAATCCGTTGGCCTTGAAGGCCGCGTGACCTATTATGACAAGGCTGGTGCCCTGCGCGATATGGTGCAGAACCACATCTTGCAGCTTCTGTGCCTTGTGGCGATGGAGCCGCCCTCTTCGATGAATTCCGAGGCGCTCCGCGATGAAAAGCTGAAAGTGCTGCGCGCCTTGAAGCCCATTACTGCGGCCAATGTCGAAAAAATGACCGTGCGTGGCCAGTATAAGGCCGGAGCATCGGCCGGTGGCCCGGTAAAGGGCTATACCGAAGAGCTGGAAGCGGCCTCTGATACCGAAACCTTTGTGGCGATCAAGACCGAGATCAACAATTGGCGCTGGGCGGGTGTGCCGTTTTATCTGCGCACCGGCAAGCGTCTGGCCAGCCGCATGTCGGAAATCGTCATTCAGTTCAAGCCCATCCCGCATTCGATCTTTGATGAAGCGGCAGGCCGCATTGAAGCCAATCAGTTGGTCATTCGCTTGCAGCCCGATGAAGGCGTGAAGCAATGGCTGATGATCAAGGATCCGGGTCCGGGCGGTATGCGTCTTCGCCATGTATCGCTGGATATGAGCTTTGCCGAATCCTTTGGCGTGCGCAACCCGGATGCCTATGAACGGCTGCTAATGGACGTGATCCGCTCCAACCAGACCTTGTTCATGCGCCGCGACGAAGTGGAAGCGGCATGGAACTGGGTCGATCCGATTCTGAAGGCTTGGGAAGAAATTGGCCAGAAGGCGCAAGGCTATACATCCGGCACCTGGGGTCCAAGTCAGGCCATTGCGCTGATTGAACGCGATGGTCGCACCTGGCACGAGCTGGACTGAGGACACATCTCATGGCTCACACATTGCATAGCTTTGAAAATGGCCCGGCGCTGGCCGAGGCGCTGGCAGACAAGGTGGCAGCGGCTCTGGCTCACTCTGTCACCACGCGCGGCAGTGCAACACTTGCAGTATCAGGTGGCTCGACGCCGAAGGCTTTCTTTGAGGCCCTCTCAAAAAAGCCGCTTGATTGGAGCAATGTGTCGGTGACACTGGTGGATGAGCGGTTTGTGCCCGCTGACAATCCGCGCTCCAACCATCTGCTGGTGGCCACGCATCTGTTGAAAAACGAAGCGGCGGATGCGGATTTTGTGCCGCTCTATCAGGCCGCCGCCGATATTGAAGCCGCCGCTGCTATGGCCACCGATGCTGTTTCAGACATGGGCACGCCTTTTGATGTGGTCATTCTGGGCATGGGAGCCGATGGCCACACGGCCTCCTTCTTCCCGGGCGGCAACAATCTGGAAGATGCACTGGATCTGGAGCTGCCGCCACGGGTGCTGACCATGGAGGCCGCAGGTGCTGGCGAGCCGCGCCTGACGCTGTCGTTCAGCAGCATGGCGGATGCCGGTCTGCTGGTTGTGCATATCGAAGGGGCCGAGAAGAAAGCCGTGCTGGACAAAGCACTGGGCGGCACGGATGAAGCCGAGATGCCGATCCGCGCCGTGCTGGCCCGGGCTGAGACCGACGTGGAGATTTATTGGGCACCTTAAGCCCCCGCTGGCTATCCGCATCACATTCGGTCGCCGGATCAGGCGACCAGTCATATCGAGACCCTGAACAGGGTCAAAGCGCGGCTGAAGTGGTCGAGAGCCCTCATTCGTGCGCCCATCAGGAGGATCTATCACATGAGTGCCGATCATCGTATTGAAGCCATCACCAAGCGTATTGTTGAGCGCTCCAAACCAACCCGCGAGCCCTATCTGGCGCGCGTCCGCCAAGCCTCAACCAAGGGTGTGAAACGCGGTAGCTTGGCCTGTGGCAATCTTGCCCATGGCTTTGCGGTCTGTTCCCCCGGGGACAAGGCAGCACTTGCTGGCGACACGGTCCCCAATCTCGGCATTATCACCGCCTATAACGATATGCTTTCGGCTCACCAGCCGTTTGAGCATTTCCCTGATCTGATCCGCAAGGCAGCAAGCGAAGTGGGCGGCGTGGCGCAAGTTGCAGGCGGCGTGCCCGCGATGTGCGATGGCGTCACACAGGGCCAGCCGGGCATGGAATTGTCGTTGTTTTCGCGCGATATTATTGCCATGGCAGCCGGCATTGGCCTGTCACACAATATGTTTGATGCGGCGGTGTTTCTGGGCGTCTGCGACAAGATCGTGCCCGGCCTGATGATTGCCGCCCTCACCTTCGGTCATCTTCCTTCCGTGTTTATTCCGGCTGGCCCGATGACCTCCGGCCTGCCGAATGACGAGAAAAATCGCATTCGTCAGCTCTATGCCGAAGGCAAGGTGGGCCGCGCCGAATTGCTGGATTCCGAGTCGAAATCCTACCACGGCCCGGGCACCTGCACTTTTTACGGCACTGCCAATTCCAACCAGATGCTGATGGAAATCATGGGCTTCCATATGCCCGGTGCCTCCTTCATCAATCCCGGCACGCCGCTGCGTGATGCCCTGACCCGCGAAGCCACCAAGCGGGCATTGGCGATTACCGCGCTTGGCAATGAATTTACCCCAGCTGGCGAGATGATTGATGAGCGCTCCATCGTCAATGGCGTGGTCGGCCTGCATGCCACTGGTGGCTCCACCAATCACACCATGCACCTGATTGCCATGGCCCGTGCGGGCGGCATCCAGCTGACATGGCAGGATATTTCCGATCTCTCCGACATCGTGCCTTTGCTGGCCCGTGTCTATCCCAATGGCTCTGCCGATGTGAACCATTTCCACGCCGCAGGCGGCATGGGCTTTTTGATCAAGCAATTGCTCAAAGCTGGTTTTGTGCATGATGATGTGCGCACGGTTTTTGGTCAGGGCCTTGCCGCCTACACCATCGAGCCACACCTGAACGAAGACGGCACCGTGCTGCGTCAGCCATCGCCTGAGCAAAGCGCTGATCCTAAGGTTCTGTCGCAGATTGAAGCGCCATTTCAGGCCAATGGCGGCCTGAAAATGCTGACTGGCAATATGGGCAAGGCGGTGATCAAGATTTCTGCCGTCAAGGCGGAGCGCCATATCGTGGAGGCCCCTGCCATCGTCTTTCACACCCAACAGGCGGTGCAGGATGCGTTCAAGGAAGGCAAGCTGAACCGCGACTTTATTGCCGTGGTGCGTTTCCAAGGCCCCAAAGCCAATGGTATGCCGGAGCTGCACAAGCTGACGCCATCGCTGGGCGTGCTGCAAGACCGTGGCCACAAGGTTGCCCTGATCACCGATGGTCGCATGTCCGGTGCCTCCGGCAAGGTGCCAGCCGCCATTCACGTCACACCGGAAGCAGTTGATGGCGGACCCATTGCCAAAATCAAGGATGGCGACATGATCCGCCTTGATGCCGTGGCAGGCACGCTGGAAGTTTTGGTGGATGCCACCGAATTTGCCGCCCGGCCTGCCATTGTGGTGGACCTGTCCGACAACGAGTTTGGCATGGGCCGCGAATTGTTCGCACCGCTGCGGCGCGTAGCAGGCCCCGCTGATCATGGTGCGAGTGTGTTCTTTTAAACTCTATTGTGCCTTGGGGTAGCGGCGCGCCTTCATAGCGCCGCTCCCACCTTCTTCTTACAGCACCAATCGTTGTACAATATCGCTGCGATTTTTGAGTGCCTCAGCCAGTCCTGCGCGCGCTATTTCAACAACCGATGCCGGGGCTGTCTGCGGCGCTCCGGCTTGAAACGGTGGTGCTGGCGCATATTCCAGCGCCAGTTGCACTGTTTGAGCCACATCTTCCCCCATCACCGCTGCCAGCACGGACAGGCCAAAATCAATCCCCGCAGTCACACCGCCCGCTGTAATGATATTGCCATCGGTGACTACGCGCCCTTCTGTGGGAAGTGCACCAAGATCGGCCAGCAGGTGTTTCAATGCCCACCTGTGCACACCAAAGTGAATGCGTCAGTGCACGAAAGCCCGTCAGGGAACGTGGCCGGTCGCTGATTGCCAAGCATTCAGCACAATACCCTAAAATGAGTGGGGTAGAAATTTCCATCCACCTAAAATACCAATAGGTGTGATTTTTTCTCAATACAACAATAAATACTATTCTTCACACCGAAGACCAATGTCCTTGATCATCCGTGTGAGTCGCTCGTGCATCGATCCAAACGCAAGATTCATCTGAGTTTGGATCGATGCAAAACAAAAAACCGAGTGCACCAGAGTTTGGCAGGGAAAAGTGGAACCCCGTTTTCCCTGACAAACGCTAATTCACTTATCCATACCCTAACCCTGGAGCGTGCAATGAGCCCTCAAAAACGCGGAACGTTATTGCTATTTCTGATGACGTCCTTTCTCTGTTCGAATAACAGTGCCCATGCGGAAACCTCTTTCTTGGGCGGTGCGCTGTCCTTGAAAGCAGCCCAAACAGCAACACCTTTCCAAAACGACAATGGTGCCACTCCTCCCAAGGAAAGCTACTCAGGCCCAACGTTTGTTCTCAGCCATGACTGGCCTAAAACCGCCTCTCCCCTGCCATCAGGTGCACCGTGGCAAAAAGCAATTGGCAACGGCAAAATCACCATTGCCAACGCATCCGCCTATGCCGATGCCCTCAAGAAGGCCGTGAGTGAGAATGGCAGCAAACTCATCTCTGATTATCCATCATGGGACGCCGCCAAAGCCGAATGGTATAATGAGCCGTGGACGGGCAGCTTGCGTGAAAAGATCCACGGCACCTATCCTGCTGGCTTGTTCGGGCCTTCGATTTTTCCGGGCACAGGCCTTACGGCGTCCTTCAGAACCCATGTTCTGACATATTACGACAAGCGTGCGGCTTATTCGCTCCAGAAGATTTGGGGCACTGAGGCCAAGATGCCAACCTTGACAACGGAGGCAACTCAGTTTGAGGAAGGCTCAATTATTGTCAAGGCAGCCATCTTTACCTCTACCGACCCCCAGAAAAAGCGGGACTGGTGGGACGCTATGAAAGGAGCACAGGAATGGGATCTTTATGTCCCTGTGGCCTCCAAGAATGATCCGCCGCAGGTCTGGCCCGGTTATGTTGCCCAGTTCGATATTATCGTTAAAGACACCAAGTCTTCTCCGAAGACGGGATGGGTGTTTATGACGCTTGTTTATGATGCAACGGCGCAAGGTTCCGTGTGGGATAAAATGGTGCCCCTCGGGGTCCAGTGGGGCAACGACCCGCAGGCAACGCAGGATACGGATCCTCTGGTGGAAAACTGGATTAATCCAAAAGCACCCAAATACTCCACTCAAACACTTGGCTGGGGTGGGCGTCTTTCAGGTCCAAATGACGGTGCCCGCAATGATATTGCGATCGTTGGATCAACCCCCGGACTTCCTTTCATGCCGAATGCCATGAACTCAAGCTGCATGAGTTGCCACAGCACGGCACAATGGAACGTCAAGGACAATAAAATGGTCAGCTTTCTGCTGCCATCATTTCCGGACCCAAACAAGCCCGATGCTTTTTATGCCAACTGCACGGACAGGTCGCAATATGATTTCAACGGTGACTATATCTGCTCTCCTGCTCCAGGGTCTCAAACGTGGATGAAATGGTTCCAGAACAGGCGCGGGAATCAACCCATGGACGCAGGATCCGTTGCCGCAGATTTTGATGAAGTCCTGACATTCAAGTCATTACCGCTATGGTACGCCGCGACATACCCCAAAACTGCTGGCGAGAAATTTTTCCTGAACACAACACAGCACGGCGCTGAATACAACCAATACACGGGAGCACCGATACCCAAACAATAAATAGAAAACACCATAATCGGCCAAGATCCGCAATACATTTCATATGCTTATTAAGTCGGCGAAATATATAAATTACATTTCGCCGATTTTTTATTTTAATAATTATTTATGTTTAAAATAATGGGGATTCTGTTTCGAACAATCCCCTTTGAATTTTGGTGTATTTTGCAGGCAAACCGGGCAAAGGCAGCCTTTTTGATTTACCTTCACGCAGGCTTCTATAAAACTGCACACAGCAGATATTCAGGAGTTCACAGTGTCATTACATTCGAAAAGCAATGCCTCCGGCGAGAGCACCAATTCGGCCAATGGCTGGCGCGAAAAATGGTGGCGGATCGTTGACATGAAGGTCGGCGTTATTCCTGTTCCGATTTATATTGTTCTGTTTTTGCTGATTGCCGCCTTTACCGCCACCGGCAAAGTGCCGTCCGACCTGACCATGTCGATTGCCATTTTGTCTTTTGGTGGCTTCTTCTTCATGCAGCTTGGCCGTTGGGTGCCGCTTCTGGGCCTGATGGGAGGCGCTGCCATTCTGTGTTTTGTGGTACCATCGGCCATGGTCTTTTATGGCATCATTCCGCCGCCGGTTGCGCAAGCGATTGATGCTTTTGTCAAAAGCTCCAATTTTCTCTATCTTTACATTGCCGCCATTATCGTCGGCAGCATTCTCAGCATGGACCGCACGGTTCTGATTGCCGGTTTTCTGAAAATTTTCGTGCCTCTGTTTATCAGCTCCATCACCGCCATGATTGTCGGCACGCTGGTTGGCATGGCCATGGGCATGAGCTTCCAGCACAGTCTGTTTTTCGTCGTGCTGCCCATTATGGCAGGCGGTCTGGGCGAAGGGGCCATTCCACTGTCCATGGGCTATTCCACCGTACTGGCGCAGCCACAAAACGAAATTTTTGCGCAAGTGATTCCGGTGGTCATGCTGGGCAGCTTCACCGCGGTTGTCATCTGTGGCTTTCTCAATGTGCTGGGCAAGCGCTACCCAAAGCTGACCGGCGAAGGCCGTTTGCAGGCGGGTCTGCTCAATGTCGACATCAAGGGCAAAAATGCTGAGGCACAGCCCATTGATCGGGCCATGATTGCCACCGCAGGCATTACCATTGTCACCTTTTATCTGGTGGGTGTTCTGGCGCAACGGCTGTTTGATTTCCCGGCCCCGATCACCATGCTGTTTCTGATCGTGATTGCCAAGCTCGCACAATTGGTATCCCCCAGTCTCGAAGACGGCGGGCGCGAAGTATATGCGTTCTTCTCACGCATTGTCACATGGCCCCTGCTGTTTGCCATGGGTATTTCCTACACGCCATGGGACTCCTTTGTCAGCGCCTTCACCGTGCAAACGGTCGTAACCGTGGTCAGCACCGTGCTCACACTGATCGGCACAGCATTCCTGTCGGCCCGTCTGGTCAAAATGTTTCCAATTGATGTTGCTGTCGTGGTTGGCTGTCATAGTGGCCAGGGCGGCACCGGCGACATTGCCATTCTGACCGCCGCCAACCGCATGAGCCTGATGCCGTTTTCACAGATTGCCACCCGCATTGGCGGTGCCATCACCGTAACCTGCGCCATTCTGGCCTTCCAGCATATGGCGTGACATCAAAAGGCGGCGGGGTTTTGCAAACTCCGCCGCTCGTTTATTGTTATAGCTTGGCCATATATTTTGGCAGTTCCGACACGCTGGGCACCACAATCAATGTCTTGACCTCCCCACGCTTGTAAGCGTTCAGGAAGCGTGGATATTGTTCAAACACCACACAGCCGCTGGAATCCCCACGAACACGCAGCAGGAAAGTGTGGGTCAAGAATCCATCACGACCATACATGTTGTTGCCGCCCACCGGCGTCATGCGCAGCGCTTCCACACCATGAAACAGGCTTTCGCGCATGGTCAGACGATAGATATTGGGTGGTGTCACGCCACGATTTTTGATGGGTGCAGAGCGTGGATTATCACGGTTTTCCCCACGGCCAGAGTGCGCCCGAAGCTTTTCCCCGCTTGGCATATAGACCGTTGCTGCCGAAATATCATAAACGGCAATGCCACTGCCGCGCCCCGGCAGCGATGCACGACGGCTGAAAATCGATGGGCTGTCATCGCCATCCATCACATCTTCTGAGCGGGCATAGGCCATCAGGGTTTTGGGGGCGGTCTTTTCCGGGGCCTGTTTCAACGGAATGGTTTTGGCAGCAGGCTTGTCACCCGCCGCCACCTGCTTATCGGCCAGTACCTTCACAAACGGATCTTCACGTGGACGCATCACAGGTGCAGGACCGGAATCGGGCAACATTGCCACCTGAACAGGCGGAGGCGGCGCGGGGGCAGCACTGCTGGCGGCAATCTGCGAAGCAGCGACAGGCTGCAATTGCGCTGGCAGGCCCTGCGCCAATGTCAATGGGGCAGCATTTTTCAAAATGGCAGCCGCAACCTGCTGGGCAGGCATGGCAGGGGTGATCGGCTTTACTGCCGCAAGAGCCAATTGCGCTCCGGTGTCGGTATTCCAACGCTCCGCCAACGCTCTTTCGGCAATGGATGCCGCCAGCGCCTGCTCCAGAATAGCACGACCCGCCGAATCAAGCGGCCTGGACTGTGGCGTTTTCAGTGCAACATCCTGAAGCTTTTTGGCCTGTTCATCCCATTTTGGGAAAACGCGATTTTGCAGCGCAACCCGATCAGACTCTGCCGAAACCGGAGCCTTTGGCAACATCAGGCTGGCACGAAACTCTGACGCCATATCACGTTCATAACTGCCGATTCTGACACCGGACGACGTCCCTGCGCCATGCAAGGCACCAAATGTCACCGCGAGGCAGAGGGTCGCGGCCAGGCCGCCGCCAGCCAAAGCAGCGCCTGACATCAACCGCGGGATAAGATGGGACACTCTGCGCCGAGCACCATACGCACCCGGGAAAAAATCCATCGCCAACGCCATACTCGCAACTCGTTACACAATCAGCCCGACAGAGGACCGGCGGCTCACATGCCACATCCTTATTCAACACCCGCGCCAATCGGCCAGCCGGATCAGGCCGCCCGATACATGCACTTGAGATAAAGGATGAAGAAACTTGGTAACCAAAGAGTTTACAAAACCACTCATTCTGTCTCGCGGCTCATGCGTAGAGATAAAAACAAGTCAAATTTTGACATTTTATGCTGAAAAAACAAAAGGGCGGCCAAAGCCACCCTTTCTCAATCACAATTTATATCGCGTTCCATCGCGGAATGTTTACCAGGAACGAACATCCAGAACCCGATCCTTATGGGCAGGATGGGTGCTGAAAACAAAGATGCGATCCAGTTCTTTCTGGGTCATCAGCCGCAAAAACCGGATCTCTGCCGTGTTATTGGCAAATGCCTTCATCAGCACACTGCCGACTTTGGTGATTCGTGCATCCGGTATATCGAGATAGAACTGCTTGGGCAGATTGAACTGGGTGAGAAGCGAAATGACTGCACCACTGAGCGAAATGCGAATAATATCACAACGGCGCGACGCCATATGCGTCATGCCTTTTTCCGTGTATTCGATCCGGCCGGCATTCATCGTATCTTCCATGCGAAACCGATTTTCACGGTCATACATGAACGACTCTTCACGCCGAAGATAGTTTGAACCCCCGCCAACCGTTGCCATTTTCTACCCCATCACGTCCAAAATAATGAAGCCATGCTAGGAGAAGAAATTTAACAGACCGTGAGAGCAAAACCTATCACTATTATTGGGCCTTTAATTCTCTCGATGCGTGGTTAATGGAGCAACAATACACACTGCTCAAGATTGATAGCTATTGCCCGAAGCATCAAAAAGGTGAAGTTTTTGTGGATGAGCGCCAAAACGCAATCTCTCGCCCTTTGTGACTGCGGCAATGCCCGGCAATTTCACCACCACAGGCTCGTCTTCCACGGGGCCATCAACATACAGCATGGTGACTTCCCCCAAAGCCTCAACCAGCGACACGGTGCCTTCAAACAAGGCGACGCCATCGGTGGCAATGGTCAAGTCTTCCGGGCGCACACCAAAACTGCATGACCTGCCAACCTCAGAGAGCCTGGTTGCAATCGGCACCGTCACCACAGATTTATCCCGCAGGGCAATGCGGGTGCTCATCCCGGTTTCAACAATGGTGGCAGGCAGGATATTCATGGCCGGAGACCCGATAAACTGCGCCACGAACAGATTGGCAGGCCGCTCATACAGCTCCAGCGGTGCGCCCACCTGTTCAATGCGCCCTGCCGACAAAACCACGATCCGATCTGCCAACGTCATGGCCTCGACCTGATCATGCGTCACATAGATCATCGTGGTATCAGCCATCTGCTCGTTGAGCTTGGCAATCTCGATGCGGGTGGCAACCCGAAGTGCCGCATCCAGATTGGACAGCGGCTCATCAAACAGGAAGACTTTGGGATCACGGCAGATGGCGCGGCCAATGGCCACGCGCTGGCGCTGGCCACCAGACAGCGCCTTGGGCAGGCGGTCCAGATATTTTTCAAGCTGGAGAATGCTGGCGGCTGCGCGCACCCGCCGATCAATCTCGGTCTTGCTTTCTCCGGCAATCCTCATGCCAAAGGCCATGTTGTCGTAGACGCTCATATGGGGATAGAGCGCGTAGGATTGGAAGACCATGGCAATACCGCGCTTGGACGGCGGCACCTGATTGACGAGCTGACCATCAATGAACATCTCGCCGCTGGTGATTTCTTCAAGGCCCGCAATCATGCGAAGAAGGGTGGATTTGCCGCAGCCCGACGGGCCGACAAACACCACAAATTCACCCTTGGCAATTTCAAGGTCAATGCCATGCAGCACCTTGACCTCGCCATAGGCCTTGCGGATGTCTTTCAGAACCAGACTTGCCATGATCTCCCCTCCCCGTTTGCTTATTGAATCTGCTGTGCGAAATAGGCACCCCAGCCCGGCAGGCTGATTTTGCCACCCACTGCCTCGCTATCAAAGCCATGACCTTCCAACTCGTTCCAGTCACCAGAGGGCAAGGGCAATTCCACCGCATCCGGCGACAGGTTGAAGGCGCACAGCACCGTCTCGCCGTCAAAACTGCGGGCATAGACCAATCCGGTGTCGGTGACGGTGTGGAAGGCGATCTCGCCCTTGATCAAGGCCGGAATGGTTTTGCGAAAATGCAGGAAACGACGATAATGCTCCAGCACGCTCTCAACCTTGCCCTCTTGAGAGGCCACGGCATTCAGCGCATGTTCCAGCGGAATTGGCAGCCACGGCTTTTCGCCATGGCTGAAGCCCGCGTGGTGGGCCAGATTGTCCCAGACCATCGGTGTGCGGCAGCCATCGCGGCCCTTGAATTCCGGCCAGAACTGAATGCCATAGGGGTCTTGCAGATCTTCAAAGGCAATATCGGCTTCTGTCAGGCCCAGTTCTTCGCCCTGATAGATGCAAACCGAGCCGCGCTGGGTCAGCAACAGCGCTGCTGTCAATTTGGCAAAGGCAGTGCGGTCGGCAACCTCGGCACCCCAACGGCTGACATGGCGCACCACATCATGGTTGGAAAAGGCCCAGCAGGCCCAGCCTTCGGGTGCTGCATCCTGAAAGGCCTGTTGCGTGTTGGCCACTAAGGCCGGTGTGAGCGGATCGGGCGAGAGGAACTCAAAGGCGTAGCACATCTGCATCTTGTCGCCGCCGGAGGTGTATTGGCCGACGATCTCCAGACCATATTGACTATCGCCCACCTCGCCCACAGCGGCAATGGCCGGAAACTCTTCAAGTACTGCGCGGAAGCGCTTCAGGAATTCCAGATTTTCCGGCTGGTTCTTGTCAAAGATATGCTCTTGGAAATTATAGGGATTCACAGCCGGAGCAGTTGCCGCATTGCGCCGCTCGGGTGCCAGCGGCGGATTGTCGCGCAATTGCCGATCATGGAAATAGAAATTGATGGTGTCGAGGCGGAAGCCATCCACACCGCGTTTCAGCCAGAAACGCACCGCATCCAACACCGCTTCCTGCACCTGCGGATTGTGCATGTTCAAATCCGGCTGCGAGGTGAGGAAGTTGTGCAGGTAATATTGCATCCGGGTGGGGTCCCACGCCCAGGCGGAACCGCCGAAAATCGACAGCCAGTTGTTGGGTGGCGTGCCATCAGGCTTGGGGTCAGACCAGACATACCAATCGGATTTGTGGTTGATGCGGCTGGAGCGGCTTTCCACAAACCATGCATGTTGATCGGAGGTGTGCGAGATCACCAGATCGATCATCACCTTGATGCCAAGCCGGTGGGCCTCAGTAATCAGCGCGTCAAAATCATGCAGGGAGCCGAACATCGGATCAACATCAACGTAATTGGACACGTCATAGCCGAAATCCTTCATCGGTGAGGTGAAGAACGGCGAAATCCAGATGGCATCAGCGCCAAGGCTTGCCACATGCGACAGACGGGCGGTGATGCCTTTGAGATCGCCAATCCCGTCGCCGTTGGAATCCTGATAGGAGCGCGGGTAGATCTGATAGATCACCGCACCGCGCCACCAATCCTTATCGGCAGCAGACACCGGGGAAGAAACTGCATTCATGAACATTCATCCTGTGAGAAGATCAAAAAGAGACGCAACCTCAACCACCCTTGACGGAACCGGCCAGCAGGCCGCGCACGAGGTAGCGTTGCAAGACAAAAAACACCAAAACCGGCACGATGATGGTGATGAAGGCCGAAGCCGTCAGAATTTCCCAATTGCCACCGCGTGAGCCGAGAAGATTGACCAGCCGTCCCGTCAACACCAGCTCGTCATTGCCAGTGCCGAGGAAAACCATCGCCACCAGCAAATCGTTCCATGTCCAGAGAAACTGGAAAATCGAAAACGACGCCAAGGCGGGGTAAGACAGCGGCAAAACGATCTTGATAAAGATCTCGAAATCACTGGCACCATCGACCCTTGCCGATTCCATAATTTCGCGCGGCAGGCCCGCAATGTAATTGCGCAGCAGATAGATGGCCAGCGGCAGACCAAAGCCCATATGCGCAAGCCAAATGCCGAGATAGGTCTTGGAGGGCACGCCAAAAAACAGGCCAATGTCATTATACATCCGCAACAGCGGGATCAGCGACATTTGCAGCGGCACCACCAACAGGCCGACAATCACCGCCAGCAGCAAGGATCGGCCCGGAAACGGCATCCACGCCAGTGCATAGGCCGCAAAGGCTGCCACCAGAATGGGAATAATGGTGGCGGGAATGGACACGGTGAGCGAGTTGATGAAGGATTTGCCAATGCCTTCCGCCGACAGAACGGTGCGGTAATTATCCAGCGTGAACCTTGGCGGCGTGGTGGCGGTGAAGAAAATGCGCTGGCCACGGGAGCCTTCAAAGCTCTTGTCCGAGGTCAGGCGAAAATCGCCATTGTCAGCCACCGTCAGTTTTTGCCCGTCTTTCAGGTCTGCGGTGGCACCTGCCTTATATTCTTCCGGCTTCAGGCTGGAGGTGCCAAAGCCGGTGACTTTGCCGCCTTTGCCATCCAGAATGTTTCCGGCAATTACATAGAGATTGCCATCCTGCTTTTGCACTTCGGCACCCGGTGCGCGATACATGGCATTCTGGCTGGAGCTGGCCAGCGCCGTCCACCAGCCAGAGGCGACAATCTGGTTTTTATCGCGCAGCGACGTGATCAACAGGCCAAGCGTGGGCAGGGTCCACAGGATCACCAGCAGCAAAACGGAGAGATGAACGGCAATGTTCAGCGGTGAGAGGGCTTTTGTCTGCATCTCAATGCCCTTCCATTTCGCGCCGCGCATTGCGGATGTTCCAGATCATGATCGGCACCACCATCAGCATGATCACCACGGCAATCACCGCACCCCGGCCAAAATCGCCACCGCCTCGGAACATCCAGTCAAACATCAGATTGGCCAGCACCTGGCTTTGCCATTGGCCATTGGTCATCGCCAAGACAATGTCGAACACTTTCAAAACCAGAATGGTGATGGTGGTCCAGACCACGGCAATCGTGCCCCAGATCTGCGGCACCTTGATTTTGATGAAGATTTGCCAAGGGTTGGCCCCGTCGATCACCGCTGCCTCAATGGTTTCCTCCGAAATGCCGCGAAGGGCTGCCGACAGCAGCACCATGGCAAAACCGGTTTGAATCCAGATCAGGATGACCATCAGGAAGAAATTGTTCCAGAATGGCAGCGAAATCCACACCTGTGGATTGCCACCGAAATAGACGACGATGGCGTTGAGCAGGCCAATCTGGGCGGTGCCTGCATCGCGGTAATCATAGACAAACTTCCAGATCACCGAGGCCCCGACAAAGGAAATCGCCATGGGCATGAAGATCAGCGATTTGGCGATATTGCCCCACCAGATGCGGTCCGTGAGAGCGGCAATGATCAGGCCAAACAGGGTGGCGAAGGTTGGCACCACAATCAGCCAGAGGATATTGTTGAAGATGGATTCCCGAAACTCGCGGTCTGAGAGCAGCCAGCGGTAATTATCCAGCCCGACCCATGCCGTGCCATCGCGCCCATGGAAGGAATAGGCAATGGACGCAAACAGCGGATAGAGCAGATAAACACCAAGCGATAACAGCGCAGGCCCAAGGAACAGCCATGGCCGCACCATGCTGGCAATACGCATATTGCGCGATGCGCGGGCAAGATCAGGAGCATTGGCCGGAAAAATCCGATCAAGGATGAAGTTTGATCCGAAAAAATAGACAAGCGCTCCACCAACGCCGATCACGATGGTTATTAATGCGCTGAGTAATTGCTCCACAGCCCTCTCCTCCCCTGCCCGATGGTTTGGAAGCGCCGCTGCCTTTCAAGTGCAGCGGCCACATCACCCCGGTGTTAGTTTTTCAAGCCGTCCCAAGCCTTCTGGATGCTCTTGGCCACATCATCGGCAGATTTGCCACCAGCATAATCAACCATGCCGGTCCAGAAGGCACCTGCACCGATCTTGCCGGGCATCAGGTCGGAGCCATCAAAGCGGAAGGTGGTGGCGTTCAGCAGAATCTGGCCCTGCTTCTTCATCGGCGCATTGGCATAATCATCCTGATTGGCAGCCTTATAAGGCGTCAGGAAGCTCGATTGCGCCATCCAGACTTCATGGGCAATCGGGGTTTTCAAAAACTCGATAAAGGCCTTGGACGCTGGCGAATCCTTGGTGATCATCACCAATGTTCCGGCACCCGCGACCGGATTGCCCAATTCTGGCTTGCTGGCATAATTGGGGGTCGGGAAGAAATCGACATCCTGCCCAACCACCGTACCTGTCGGGAAAAAGGACGGCACGAAGGAAGCCTGATGATGCAGGTAGCATTTTGGTGGCGAGGTAAACAGGCCCTTGGGGCTATCGCGGAAGTCGGTGGAGGCCACGCCTTGCGTGCCGCCATCAACAAATTTTGGATTGCGCGAGAACCAGCCATAGTCCTCAATGGCCTTCACCACTTTCGGATCATCAAACTTGATCTCGTTTTTCACCCATTTATCATAGACATCCGCTGGATAGAGCCGCAGCATCATGTCTTCCACCCAGTCGGTCGCAGGCCAGCCGGTGGCACCGCCAGAACCCAGACCAATGCACCACGGAGTGCCGCCATCGGCTGCGATCTTCTCGGTCAGCGCCTTCAGCTCTTCCATGGTCTTGGGCACTTCATAGCCCGCATCTTCAAAGTTTTCAGGCACATACCAGATCAGGGATTTAACATCGATCTTGTAAGGGAAAGCATAGATCGCCTCCTTGCCATCCTTGCCCTTGTAGGTGGACAGATCCACCCAGGACTGGCCAGCAGCATAATTGTCCAGCAGCCATTTTTTATAGTCATCGCCCAGCGGCACCAAGGCACCCTTGGAGGCAAGATCCGCAATCAGGCCCGGCTGCGGCAAAATGGCAACGTTGGGCGGGCTACCCGCCTGTGTGTCGATGACAATCTGCTGCTCGTAATTTTCCGAAGACGAATATTTCACCTCTGCGCCAGTGGCATCCCGGAAATAATTCAGCACACTCTCAAACAAGGCCTGATCTTCACCGCGCCAGGGACCAAAGATTGTCAGAGTCTGACCTTTGAGCGGGTGAGCCTTGGAAAATGCCTCATAGCTGGCCCAATTGAACTTTTTGTCTTCACCGGGCTTGAACTTCAAGTCCACAGCGCCTGCATTGCCAGCCAACAGGCATAATGCTGCCGCCCCTGCCATTAAATGGGTTTTCATCAAAAGCCTCCCTTGCTCCAATCCCTCGCCTTGCCCAAAGCTGCAACCGTCCTGCCTGCGTCGCAACTTCAGCCTTTCAAAGCGCTTTGGTTGGCAATTCTTTCGATAGATCAGCACCAAGTCAAGCCCTTTTGTTCAAGTTCTGAAACAGCCGTTTTTGCTGGACAATTGTTATTTTCCGTTGCGCCGCTCAAACAGGATAGTAATCTATAAAAGCGCTTTGGGAGGCTACAGACCCGTGAATCTGAAACAATTGTCGCAGCTGTTGGGTCTGTCGCAGACCACCATCAGTCGTGCGCTCAACGGCTACCCGGAGGTCAATGAAGAAACGCGCGAGCGGGTGATGAAAGCTGCCATTGAGACTGGCTATCGCCCAAATCGTGCAGCGCTGAGGCTGGCAACGGGCAAGGCTGGTTCACTGGGTCTGGTCATGCCGGTTTCCGATGAGAGCCTGTCTGATATTCACTTTGCCGAGTTTCAAAACGGGCTGGCGCAGGAATGTCTGGCCCATGAATTTCATTTCGTCATCATCCCCGCGCACCCGTCAAAAGAAGAACAAGCCATCCGCGGACTGGTGCATAGCGGTGCTGTGGATGCCTATTATCTGGCCTATTTGCGGGCCAATGATCCGCGCATTGCCATGGCCAAATCGCTCTCCGTGCCCTTCATTGTCCATGGGCGTTCCATGGGGTTGGCTGAGGATTATCCCTATCTGGATGTGGATAATGAAGGCGCATTTGCGTCTGCCACCAGACTGTTGCTCGATCTCGGCCATCAGCATTTTGCCCTGCTGAATGGCCCATCAGAGCTGGATTTTGCCGTACGGCGTCAACGGGGTGTGGAGACGGCATTGATGGCTTCGGGCTTCAGCCTGCCCCGACAGGCCATCAGCAACAGCGTGATGACAGATGAGCGCGGCTATCAGGCCATGACAGCCCTTTTGCGCCAGCCACAGATGCCAACAGCAGTGTTATGCGCCAGTACGGTTCTGGCTTTAGGAGCTGTGCGCGCCATCAATGATGCCGGATTGGTGGTTGGGCAAGATATTTCCATCATCGCCCATGACGATGATCTGCCCCTGCTCAAACCAGAGCATTTTCGCGTGCCGCTCACCACAACACGCTCATCCCTGCGCGACGCGGGCCGCCGGGTGGCCGAGCGGTTGATTACCGAATTAACCGAGCCGAATACGGGGCCGCCTTTGCAGGAAATCTGGCAGGCGGAACTGGTGGTCAGGGCCTCGACCGGCCCTGCCCCACAGCATAAGCGTTAGAGTTTGTCAGGGAAAAGTGGAACCCGGTTTTCCCGAATAGACAAACGAAAACAAGGGAATCTAGAGTCTGTCAGGTTCAATCTGAACC
Organism: Gillisella vitis; assembly: GCF_014204625.1. Classification (GTDB taxonomy): domain Bacteria; phylum Pseudomonadota; class Alphaproteobacteria; order Rhizobiales; family Rhizobiaceae; genus Allorhizobium; species Allorhizobium vitis_F. Next base: position 215,551 of record NZ_JACHLU010000006.1, read on the forward strand.
TGACAGACTCTAGAATTTCGGTGCAACCTTGCCCGCCGTGCGATAGGCGGTGATGACGGTGTTGGCCATCAGCATGGCAATGGTCATCGGACCAACGCCACCGGGCACGGGGCTGATCGCGCCGGCTTTGGGTTCGCATTCCGCAAAGGCGACATCGCCCACCAGCTTGCTCTTGCCCTCACCTTTTTCAGGTGCTGCAACACGGTTGATACCAACATCAATCACCGTGGCTCCATCCTTGATCCAATCGGCCTTGACCATTTCGGCCCGGCCAACGGCAGCCACCAGAATATCAGCCTGACGGGCAAGCGCTGGCAAATCTCGGCTGCGGGAATGGGCCATGGTTACGGTGGCATTGGCGTTGAGCAATAGCTGCGCCATCGGCTTGCCAAACAGGTTGGAGCGGCCAATCACCAAAGCATTGAGACCGGACAGGTCTTCGCCGTGGATTTTGCGCACCAGCAGCATGGAGCCAGCGGGTGTGCAGGAAATCAGGCCGGTTTCAAGGTCACCCGTGGCCAGTTTGCCAGCGTTGACGATATGCAGGCCATCCACATCCTTTTCCGGCAGAATAGACTGGATGATGGCTTCAGAGTCAAAATGCTTCGGCAGAGGCAATTGCACCAGAATGCCGTGAATGGCGGGATCAGCGTTCAAGCTGGCCACCAGCGCCAGCAGTTCGTCCTGCGTGGTCGCTTCCGGCAGAGTGTGCTGGATGGAATTAAAGCCGCATTCCTTGGCCATTTTGCCCTTGGAGTTGACGTAGGCATGGCTGGCGGGATCCTCCCCGACAATCACCACGGCAAGGCCAATCTTGCCTCCGGTTTCGTCTACAAAAGCGTCCGAGCTTGCCTTGATGGCTTCAATCACCGAAGCCGCCACCTGTTTTCCGTCAATCACCGTTGCCACGCCTGCATTCCTTTTGCTGAAAGCCTCATCGGTCAGCTGTAACTAAAGCCTGTCGCAGTGAATAGGATTCACTGCGACAGGCTTTAGCTCTTTGTTTTTCGCATGTACGCTATCGTTTTATTGAGGACAATAAAACGCGACATGCTGTAGCACCGACACGACAGCATCAAAAGCAAAAAACATCAAACGGCCTGAAATTCATCACACCTCTGCCGATGCCGCCTCTCGCGCAAGCTTGCGCTTGAAGCGCAAGACATGCATGAGAAAAACCGGAATACCAACAATATAGCGCCGCCAAAGACGACCTGGCTCAAGCATCAGCCGATAAAGCCACTCGATGCGCAGCTTACGCATCCAGACGGGTGCGCGTGACGTGGTGCCAGACACAAAATCAAACAAGGCACCGACCCCAAACACCAGATGGGCATGGCTCTGATTGATGTGCTGCTCAATCCATTTTTCCTGACGTGGGGTTCCCATGGCAACCAGCAGAATATCAATCTCCGCTTCCGCCAAGCGCTGCAAAATCACCGGCAGCTCTTCATTGTCGAAATAACCATCGGCCACAGGGATAAATTGATGCCACGGCGTATGCTGGCGAAAACTGGCAATGGCACCAGCCAGCACGCCTGGCTTTGCGCCAATCAGGCCAATCCGCCGCGGGGTCTCGATATAAGTCAGCAATGCTGGAATAAAATCGGTTCCATTGAGGTTGGCAGCAAAGGCATCGCCATCCAGAATTTTGGCCGCCATATCGACACCAATGCCATCTGGCAGCACAAGATGGTGCTGAAGCGCCTCAAAATAGGCCGCGTCCTGCAACATGATATTGACGTTATTGGCATTGAGAAACGACACTTTGACATGCGCATCCGGCGTGGCCGCATATTGGGCCATAAGGCTTAAAGCTGACGCCCATGACAGATCAAAAACCGGAATGCCAAACATGTTTTTCTTGCGGGCAAGCTGCTCGGCAGAGGCAATCAGATTCATAGGACTGAACTCATCATTGTAATGGGATGACCCAAGACGCAGCAGATTTCCGGCCAGATCCTGCCTCACCCGATGAATAAGGCGGGCGGTGTTGATCTGTTCATCGCCATCCAATACGGCAACTGAGTTGTGATGTGCGCTGTTCATATACCTTGGAGAACCAGATTGAAACTGGCTTCAGAGTAACATCCAGGAATAAAATCGGGCTTAAGCCCCACACTACAATTGAAGAACAGTTCTTATCTGAAATTTAACGATATTGACGCCCCATGACGTTATAATATCAAGACGCGAAGAGACGAGAGCATCCTCGCCTTGAAGAGGCCGTCAGGTTCAATCTGAACCTGACACGCTCTATATTCCTTTGTTTTCGTTTGTCTGATCAGGAAAACCGGATTCCACTTGTCCCTGACAAACTCTAATTCCCGGCTTTCGCACCTTCACCAGCATCAATTGTCTGCCCCTCGACAATTTTCACAGCCGGCTTGAGCTTCGGCTTGCCGCCGCCATTGGTGGCATCTTCCTTGCCCAGATAATCCAACTGCTCGACCAGCACTTCCGAAATGACATTATCACCAAAATGCTTGTTCAGATCCGTTTTGATGATGGTGCGAAAACCGTCCAGATCCAGCTTCTGGGCCTTGCTCAGGTCAATCATCTTGCTACTGACCAACAGGGTAAAAAGCTCATCGGTCATAATCGCGGTGATGGGCACCTTGACAGCCTCTGCCTTGCCCTTTTCCACCATGAAAGAAAAGCGGCCAAGAAAATACCCTTTCACGGTCCCATTTTCGAAAAGCGGGATGGTGATCGGCTCTCCCCGCACCATTTCCAGTACAGGCTTATTCGCATCTTCATCGGTCTGCACGGGAGCCGTGGCCATCTGCACCGAAATATAGACGGCAACCAGCGTGGCGATGCAGGCCCAGACACCCGCTATAACAATCTTGACCATCAATTTTCCCTGGTGAGAAACTGTTCCTGACAGTACGTGCCATCGCCATCAGCCTCCTGCACAGCCGTGCGAAGGATGTCAGCCACGGCACGCACCGCATGTAAATGCGCTTCAACGCGCCGTGCATTCAGCGCCAGCTTTTTCTTCAGATCATGCATCTGTTCAACGTAATGAACTGCAATATCCTTCGGATCGGTATCCCGAAACAGCATGGTCAATTCATAAAGGCAACGACTCTTGTGGGCATTTGACACTTTCAGATCAAATTCCGGATCTTTACCAATCCGAACGTTCTCATTGTCGACGATCATTTCAAGTCGTCCGAGAACTGTTTTGATCCGGTAGTCGTTGGACACATGTTCCATGAAGATTTCAATCCTTGAATGCCCGGTGTGTTGCGTGCCTTAAAACACGCATCATCAGGAAGGTTTATTATGTATTATGGTGAGAAGGGCTTGAACGCTCATTCGTCACGATTGCGCCCTGATGGCGCAAAACCGGCTGTAACGCTCAGGCTGTGCCCGTGCCAAAAGTCGGCGTAAACACCTGCCCGACCTTGTTGGAGTCGGACTTGTCGAAACCAAGCGTCTTGCGCTCAATCTCATCCAGTCGCATCTGGGACAGGTTCTTGTCAGCAGCGTCCGTCGTGAAATTCTGGGCACCCTTGTTTTTGATCTTGGCCAGCTCCTCAGCATACATCTGCTTGGCAATTCCGACGCCACCGCGCTCGGAAATGGTATTGCCAATCTGCTCGGCCATCATGCTCTTCCAGATCTCGCCAGCATTGCCTTTGCCAAACACCGCCTCGCTGTCTTTTGGCAACATGCTGGAGATAAAGTTTTGCAGAATGACACCTTCATACTGCCGATAATGCTGCGGAATATCCTCGGTCTTCATGGCATTCGTGGCACGATTACCCAGGCCTGCATTGGCTGCGGCATTGTTCATCGTGTTCATTGCCACTTCAAACCCGGCATTCTTCTCATTCAAGCGGGTTGCCTGAAGACTTGCTTTCGCGGACTGGAGCTTTTGCTGCGCCTCGGCCATGGTCGCAGGGTCCGCCGCCCGCACAACATCCATCACAAGGTCACTTGAAGGAGAAATTGCCACCGTATTCGTCCCCTGAAAATCGATTTCGCGCCTGGAACATTTCAGAGCATCACTGAAACATTCTCATGTCTTGGTGTTAAGCCTCAAAACAATCATCCCCCCACCAGAGCGGTTGATGTTTTATACAGCCCCTGATCCCACACCATGTTTCATGGCGGGTTCACGATCACTGCGTCGATGCAAACTATCACTCTTGAACCTTGCTGGAGGCTGGCGTAGCGAACGTAAGGTCCATCAAGTCCTGAAGAGCATTGTCTTCGGTCTCCCGATCTTCGGCATTACGGGCCTCAAGCATCTTGTCTTCCAGCCGTTCAGCCTTGGTTCGTTGACGCAAAACCTGATTCTCCTGAACGCGCTGCACATCGGCCATACGACGATCATCACTCGTCAGTCGGGCAAAGCGCTCCGCGTAGGATTGCGAAAAAAGCCGGTGTACCGGGTCCATCGACCCGAGCGCTTCGATCACCCTGTCCAGTCCCGCGGAAATTTCCTGCCGCTGCCTGGAGGTATCGGCCAGATCAAGTTCGGCCATTTTTTCAAGATGCCGCTGCACGGCCACCAGACGCTTCAGCTTTTGGGATTTCTTGGCTGGCCCCATCACAAATCCTCGTCAATTGCCAAGCAACAGCGGCATAAACGCTGACGCGAACTGATGCATCATGGCCCCAAGCGACCAATAGACCAGAAACAGTCCACCCGCGATCAAGTAGGGTGCCGAGATGTAATAAACCGGAATTTGCGGTGCCAGCTTGTTGACCAGACCAACGCCGATATTGAACATCAAACCATAAATGATGAAGGGACTGGTCAACCTGAGCATCAGGAAATAGGTTTTCGAAATGGTATCTGTCAGAGTGATCAGCATTGTCTGCGCGTTCGGCACGCCTCCCATCGGCATGACATTGTAGCTATCAATCAACACCCGAAAAACCACATGGTGAAAATCCATGATGAACAACATCATCAGCCCGCAAAAGCTGATCATGTTGGTCATCTGGTTTTCACTGGAATCTTCGAGAATATCGGCAGCAGGCGTGGCATTAAAGCCAATCATCATGGTCAAAACGGAGCCAGCAAACTGCAAGCCCAGCGTGAAGAACCGCGCAATCAGCCCGAACATCGTTCCAATCAGCGTCTCAGTGCCAATCAGGGCAATATAAATGACGCCGCCGCCCGCCACCTTGGGATAAACAGTATCCCACAGCAGGGGCAGGCACGCCATGGATACGGCCGCCGCCACCAGAAGGCGCAACTGCATTGGAATGCGCGCCGACGAAAAGCCCGGCAGCGCAATAAAACAGGAACCGATACGACAAAAGACCAGAAACAGTGCAAGCACTGTTCCCTGTGGGTCTGTGATCATGAAATGGATCCCAGGATCTTGATTTCGATGCCCTTGGCCAGCTCAACGTGAGACAGCACAGGCAAGGTTGCAAAAAGTCGCTCAATAATCATGCGCACATAAGACCGTGTTTCTGGCGAGGTGACAAGCACGAAAGGCAAGCCACGATCCATGAACTCGCGGATCACCTTGCTCGCCTGCTCGCTAAACTCCTCCAGCGAGCGCGGGTCAATATCAAACTCGACCACTTCGCCCTTATTGTCACGTTTCAGCGCCTGATGGAACACCATATCCCATTTGCTGCCAAGGCGCAGAACCCGCAGCACGCCATTGTCTGTCAGGTCGCCGCAGAGCTGCTGAGCCATACGCACCCGCACATGCTCGACAATCTGCTCGGTCTTGCGCACATGCGGCGCAAGCTCGGCCACGGCTTCGAGAATAAGGTGAAGATTGCGGATCGACACCCGCTCTGCCAGCAACAGTTTCAGCACAGCCTGAAGGCCGGAATAGGACATATGCGAGGAGCAGATTTCATCTGCCAGCTTTTTATATTCCGGATCAAGCCGGTCAATCAGGATCTTCACATCCTTATAGGACAGAAGTTGCGGCAGATTGTTGCGAATCACTTCGCTGAGGTGCGTCAACACCACGGATACGTTATCAATCGGGTGGAAGCCCTCGCGCTTCAGGTCTTCGGTAAACGTTTCCATGATGGAAACCGCAGGCATCCCAAAAGCGGGTTCGCGGATTTCATCGCCCGGAATCCGCGGTTTGCGGCCGTTGCCCGTGACCACCAGCACTTCGCCAAGACGCAGGATATTGGACGCAATCGTCGTGCCGTGAATACGGATATGATACGATTTATCCGGGATGCTGATGTCATCAGACACCTTGATTTCCGGCACAACAAAACCATATTGGCTGGCGAATTTCTTGCGCATCTTGCCGACACGGAAGGCCAGCTCCTGGTGCGATCCGAGCAGGCGGGTCGACACCAGCTTGCCCAGCGCCAGTTCGATTTCGGAGGTCTTGAGCACGCTCTTGACCGAATCCTTGTCTGCTTCCTTGATCTGCGTGACCTTCTGCTCTTCAAGCTGACGCTTGGCAAGGCTCGCCGCTTCAACCTGGCGCGGAATATACCAGCTGCCAAATGCCATAATGCCGCCGAGCGTGGCAAACGGAAACAGCGGCAGACCGGGAATCAGCGCCAGCACAAACATCAGACTTGAAGCCACCGTCAGCGCGCGTGGATAGCCGCTCAGCTGATTGATAACCGCTTCATCGGTCGAGCCTGCATTGCCGCCACGAGTAACAAGCAAGCCTGCCGCCAGCGAAACAATCAGGGCTGGAATCTGCGAAACAAGACCGTCACCAACAGACAGCTTGACGAACACATCGGCAGCTTCACCAATCGGCATACCGTGGCGGAAATAACCAATGATAATTCCGCCAAAAATGTTGATGGCGGTAATCAGCAGGCCCGCAATCGCATCACCACGCACGAATTTGGAAGCACCGTCCATCGCACCAAAGAACGAGCTTTCCTGCTCCAGTTCCTTGCGGCGGCGCTGGGCTTCCGCTTCATCGATGTTGCCAGCCGAGAGGTCGGCATCAATCGCCATCTGCTTGCCCGGAATGGCATCAAGGGTAAAACGGGCACCCACTTCCGCAATACGGGTGGCACCCTTGGTAATGACGATGAAGTTAACCGTGACCAGAATGGCAAACACAATCAGACCGATGACGAAGTCACCGGACATGACCAGACCAGCAAAACCTGAGATCACATTACCAGCCGCGCCATGGCCTTCATGTCCATGGGACAGAATAACGCGCGTTGTCGCAATATTGAGCGACAGGCGGATCATGGTTGAGATCAGCAGAATGGTCGGAAACGACGAGAAATCCAGCGGTCGCTGAATCCACAAGGACACCATCAAAATCAAAACGGAAAAGGCAATGGAAAAGGCCAGTCCCATATCAATCAGAAACGGCGGGATTGGCAAAAACAGAATGCTGAGAATTGCGACAATACCGAGCGCAAAGCCAATATCGCGGCCATTCGCAGGTAGTTTTATAGGAATTGCAGTCGTTGGTGCTTGCGCCATGTCCTGTTCCGTCTCTTCATGAGAAGGAGGCGGATCAACATTATCCGCCCATATTGCCACAAGAGCTACAGAAGAAAGCTTGCGCGAGGATGGTCAAGGGCAGCAGAAAACGCAATCAATATGAGCTCTGGCAATACGAGTGCTGAAACCTGCTCAGAATCCGGTTTGAACGCGCGAAAAAACCAGATTGGCAAACAGCGAAATCTGCGCCCCCACAAAGGGAGCGGTTATGCCGATGGTGATCAGAATTGCCAGGATTTTTGGCACGAAGGTCAGGGTCATTTCCTGCACCTGTGTCAGCGCCTGAATGAGAGCAACCGTGATACCGACAATCATGGCCGCCAAAACAGCGGGCCCGGATGCGATCAGAATTGTCCATACGGCAGTGCGCATGATGTCGAGCGCATCAGCTTCATTCATTGAAGTCTCTCCACGGCATCATGCCACAAGCATTGAATTGAGCATCAGAGGCACAGCATCACAAAATCATCGGCCTGCCTCAATAACAGTTTTCAACGAGATTCGCCACAAACCGTATTCAATGCTCGATGACCTGTGTGTCAGAGACTTGTGTTTCAGACCTTTCGCCATGCCGCTTGATTTACGATGGCCCCTCACAGAAACAAAGGACCAATCGGATAAAAAATAAACAGTTCTCTATCAGGAACCGTTGGCGATCTTGACGCCTGTCTGCAAGCTGATCGTGCCGCCAGCCGCAGTTGTCAGCGTTACCGCATCATCACTGACCTTGGCACTCGAAACAACACCCGTGGTTGCGCTATCCGAGCTTGTAACGGTCTTGCCAACCAGATCACCAGCCTTGGTCAAGGCTTCAGCCTGCAACATGCTCCGCAACAGGGTGTTGGTCTTGATGGACTGCTCAACCTGGGAGAACGTGGCCAGCTGCGAAATCTGCTCTGTCGCATCCATCGGCTCGGTCGGGTCCTGATTCTGCATTTGCGCAATCAGGAGCTGCAAGAAGCTGTCATAGTCCAATGAGGCATCAGCAGCATCGGAATTCGCTGAAGCATTGACCCAAGGATTGGTATAGGTCGTCGATGTCGTGCTGGTAACAGCCGTTGTACTGTCTACCGCCATGGCGCAATTTCCTTACGAATCTGCTCAATGGTTGCTGGTGCCATTTCCTGATTGTTCAGGATGCGATCTTCGACAGCATAAAGCCCGCGAATGGCCTTCAGTGCATCAAAGGCCCGGCCAGATGCCACCATGCCGTCAATCCGCTTCAACTCAGCCAGAACTTCATCATCCTGGAAGCAGGTCAGCAGCATCACAATCGATTTGCGGAACATGACGAGGGTCTGTTCCTTGCCTTCCGGATTGATCAGAATCATCTGCGCGATGAAATAGAGCTGGCGCAGCGGCGTATTGGCATCTTCCGGCTGGAGCACATGGTTTTCCAGCAGGAATGTGACATCATTCAGGAACTCAAGGGCAACCTTCCGGTCAACGCGCAACACTGCGCCATTGATAAAGATTCGTTCCCCGGATTTCAGCGAGATTCGCAAGGTGCTCTTCATTTAAGTCCATCCCTAATGATGGTTGTCACATCGATAATGCCCTGGTAATTTTCGGATTGCCGCTGCCTGATGCGGTCACATTCCTTCAATATCCAAAGAGCGATTGAGATAAGATTGGCGCGCAACTCCGTGCCAAGCTGATTGTCAGGCTGCTTCAGATCCTCGATAAAGCGGATCCAGACGCGCCGTGTGTAGTACATGGCCTCTATGCTTTCCCGCCCGTAACGTCCGGCATCACGCGCCTGGGATAGCAGCTCCATTGATCGTTCAAGAACCTGTCGCTCACGCTCCTTGGCGTCGGCAACCCCGTCCTCCATGATCTCGTTGTAGGAAAACTGGTACATCTAGATTTCCTTTACTCCTGCCTACCGCTGATCATCAGAGATAGTCTACAAGGCTTAACTTTTGTAACCTTGATGTTAACGTATAAGACGTTTCAATCAAAGATTGCAGATTGTTGATACGGGTCGACGCTTCATAGGCATCAACACCTGTCAGATTGCCCAACTGTGTATCAATAATATCTTTCTGCACTCCTAAGGAGGAGTTCGCATTTTTCACACGCTCCTGAGAAAGCCCAAGTTGCGTACGCTCATCATTTATACCAGAAACAGCAAGACCCGAATACTCTGTTGCCTTGGAAATCATCGCAGTGCGTGTTTCAGTTGAATAATTTCCTGCCAGCATTTCGCTTCCAATAACGGAAACGAGACCCATGTACCGAAATCCGTCAGAATTGGCTGATGTCGAACTCTGAACCACTTCGTTCTTGCTGATCCGGCTGGTCATGGTGTCATCCGTTGCCGACGACCAGTCGCTTGTCCAATCCGAACCGGTAAACATTGGCTCAAGTGTATTTTCCAGAAAATCAGTCATATCAGCAGCCGTTATGGTGCTGACGCCATCATCATCCGGTGTCATGCCAAATTTGGCCTGAAACGCTGTATCAAATGCCTGCTTGGCAGTCGACAGCGAGCCATCAGACGCGACGGCATTGTAATCTGCCATTGGCTTTACATCCGTATTGACGCCCGCAAAAAGATATTCACCATTCACGGATGTATTGGCTGCCGCTGTAAATGTATCCAGTGCATCGCTGATCGTCTTTTGGGCTGAGGATAGCGTCGTGCTATCCATGCTGCTCCCAAGACCCACAAGAATCTGCTGCACAGATTCCGCCGATGAGGCAATCTGATCAAGCGCACTCTGTGACGAATCCAGCCGCGTTTCGACAATGGCATTCGTGCCCATCAAAGACTGCAATCGCAATGAATCGCTCGTCAAATCCACAGCACTCGACGTCGCGCCGCCCAAAGCGGTACCAACATCGGCATATTGACCTGTTGTTACTTCCTTTTGCGAATCAGACAGCTGCTTTTGCGCATCACTGATGGTCAGACGCATGGAATTTTGAATTGTGAGGCTCGATATGCTGGATGTCTTCATGACTTATGCGATCTCCAGAAGCGATTTCAACATTTCGTCAACCGCATTCATCAGTTTGGTCGATGCTTTGTAAGACTGTTCAATATCCAGCATTTTCGACAGCTCTTCGTCGAGATTAACGCCGGTCTTGTTCTGATATGCTTCAGTCGCCCGTTGCGACAGTGCTGCCTTGTTCTCACTGGCCGAATCTGCGGTCGAACGATAGGCCTCCAGCCAGCCGATCGAACTGGATGCATAATCGAGGACTGTCGAGGATGTCCCAAGACCGGCTGTGCTATCAAAATCAACTGCCGTGTCAAAACTTGTCACGTAACTGTCGAGAAGCGTCGAATAGCTGGGGCTGTCGCTGGTGTTCTGCTTGTAAGCTGCGCCATTCAAGCCACCGTCACGCAGTAATGTCGGGTCGCCGCCCTCGGATGTCACATAGGCTGAATTGACCTTGAGTGACGAAGATATGCCCGATTCCAGAGAGCCTGTCGCAGGTGTTGTTGCGCCGTCCCAGGTAAACAGACCTGGCATCGGGTTATCACCCGTTGCCACTTCGGTTTCAGAGAACATCGTCACCAGCACACGTGATGTCTCATCAAGCTGCGCCTGAAATTGCGGCGCAACCACATCACGGATCTGAAGGTTGGCAGCCAGAGAGCCTTGCGCCGTTGTGTTGCCGCCCTCACCTGCCTTCAGCGGTACGCCGTCAATATAAACCGGATTGCCAACCGTGGTGGCACCATAACCTCCGGTGGCCTCAAACGTAATGGCCCGCGGGATCTTGTCAAACAGCACCGTTCCATCACTGGTGTAGAGCGCCATGTCGCCATTGCTGCGCTGAACTGTCGATATTCCAATAATTTCCGACATATCTGACACCAGCTTGTCGCGCTGATCCAGAGCATCATTCGGATCGCTGCCAGCTGCTTTGGCCTTGATGACGGCTTCGTTAACCGTCTGGAATTGCGACATCAGATCATTCAGCTTGTCGACATCCGTCTTGATGTCGGCATCCGCCTGCGCCCGCACACTGCCAATCCCTTCAGACGTCGTCTTGATGGAGTTGGCAACATCCTGCGCAGCACTGACCGCCGTTTGCGCAAGAGACAACTCACTCGGTTGCGCCGCATACGCCTGCAAAGCATTGCTCAGTTCCGTCATATAGGTGCTTGGTGACAACTCATAATCATTGCCACCAAGCAAAGCCTTCAACTGGTCAAGGCCCGTGTTCAGAGTATCCTGCCCTTCGGCCATGGACTGGCCCGAGAGCATCTGCCTTTGCAGCACACTATCCTCGGCGCGAACGGTGGTGACCGTTGCTCCGCCAACAGAGTTCATCACCGTGACAGCATCACGCTTTACGTAACCTTCGGTCTGGGAATTGGAAATATTCTTGGACACCACCTGCGATTGCGTGCTGGTATTGCTCAAGATTCCTTTTGCCGTGTTCATTGTAGACGAAAGCGACATGATACTGCCTTTACATTGCGACGATTAACGCTTCAGACTGATAAGGGTATCCAACATATCCGCAGCGGTCTGGAACACCTTGGAATTGGCACTATAACTGCGCTGCGACTGAATCATGTTGGTCAATTCCGTCGCCAGATCCACATTGGAAGCTTCGAGCGTTTTGGAATTGATTGTGCCAAAGCTTCCAGTATTGGCAAAGCCAACCACCACGGTTCCGGCATCTGCTGTCACCTGATAGGCCGTACCACTCACCGATTTGAGATTATCGGGGCTGGCAACATTGGCCATGGCAACCTTGTAGAGGCTCTCGACCACACCATCACTGCTGGTCGAGGTAATATTGCCATTGCTGTCAATGTTGATTGTCGAGCCATCAGTCGCTTTATTGCCGTTAATCGTACCCGTCGAAGAGAACGACTTACTCAACTGCGTCATGTCCGTGACATCAAGCGTGATATTAACGTCTGGATTCGGAGTGGCATCGCTCACTGTGATCGACGTTGGGCTGCTTGCGTCAAGCTTCCGCGTGGTTGGATCGAAGGTGAGAGTCTCATTCGCAACCGCCGCAGAACTGTATGGGAAACTGGTCCCGGCAGTCGCATCAGCATTGCGATACACCGTCACATCCCACTCATTCTCCGCTGTTTTCGTATAATAAATGTCGTAGAGAATAGAGTTTCCAAGGCTGTCAAAGGCCACCATGGAACTTTTAGACGTATAGGTCGACGTCGCAAGGTTCGCCGCAGGCGCGTCACCCGTATGAATGGCACTCGAAGAATCAAGATTGCCTTCCAGTGTACCGGAAGTTGACGCCGTCGCCGAAGCAGCAGGCTCACTGACCTTCACCGGCTCCAGGCCATCGAAACCATTGATGACGGGTGCAGGTTCGCCATTCTCATAGGAATAACCCAGCAAGGTATAGCCCGCAGAATTGACAAGATAGCCATTCTCGTCCTGCTTGAAGTCACCGGCGCGGGTCAGAAAAACTTCACCGGCGTCATTTTGCACCACAAAATAACCATCACCGTTAATCGCAAGATCGGTGCTGGATGTGGTCGACAGATACGAGCCTGACTGCGAAATCGTCTGCGTGGTCGTGGTTTGCACGCCACCAGAATTATAGCTGCCTGAACCGGCAGAACCAACAACAAGGCTGGAAAAAGCGGTTTCAACCCGCTTGTAGCCTGTTGTGTCAGAATTTGCGACATTGTCGCCGACTGTACTCAGCTTGCTGGCCTGAGCCTGCAAACCGGATACGGCTGTATTCATGCTGCCTGAAAGGCTCATACCACGTCCCCATTCGATCGTCGTGTGAGAAGATTATAAAATGGGCCTTGCGTGAAGCTGTTTCAAAGAACGCTTATGGCAAAAGTATGCAAGGCCAGGAATTTTGGCGGCAAGCCGCCAAAATATTATTTCCAATCAATAGAGTAGCCAAGAAAGCGCTTGGAATCGACAGGATCGAAACCGAGCTTCTTGCGCAGTTTCTTACGCAACTTGCTGATGTGGCTTTCCACGACATTCTCTTCGACTTCCTCGTCGAAAATACCGTAGATCGCATTGAAGATCTGCGATTTGGAAACGCGCCGTCCTCGGTTGGTGACAAGATATTCCAGAATGCGACGCTCTCTGCGTGGCAAGGCGAAAATCTCACCGTCAATTTCAGGATCGCGCCCATCCGAGTAAACCCGGATTGCACCAATTTCCGCATAATTGGCAACAGCCTTGAGCCGCCGCCGAATGGCTGCCGCACGCGCGAGAATTTCGCGCGGGTGAACCGGCTTGCGCACAACGTCATCCACGCCGCTGTCAAACAACGCAAGCGTTGCCTCCAGCGAAGGATGATCGCTGACCGCAATCACAGGTGCCGTCGTGCGATCCCGAATGGCACGAGGCAGATCACCTGAGCGATCTCCCTGACCAAGCAAAAATGCCTCGACTGCTGCAATGTCCGAATCGGCTGCCGACGCAACCCATTCTCCAAATTCAACCGGATCAAATCCGGTTGAAGGTATGCCTTCACGTCCAAATAGTGACGTGTAACCGTCTTTAACGAGCTCGCGCTCATCAACCACTACGATCATTCGTCCGCCTCCGAATCAGTGTGGTGTTTCTACACGTCAATGGGTACGAATCGCGGGACTCAACGACAACTGTGGAAAGTTAATGATAGTTATTAATAGTTGCTTAACCTTTGACTGGTGATTTGCACCATATCTTGTGTCACATGCCCATATACGACACAAATTTTACGTCTAAAAGGTTAACAGGGACTGTGTCTCAATAGCCACTACAGCCCTCAGGAAGAAGCCAGAATGCGTTTTATTTTTGTCAACTTTTGGGCCAGCAATAGACTGATGATTGTGTTTGCTGACAGAACGCCCACATTTTGGTGATTTGAATGGTCACCTTGTCAGATGAATTTCCAGTTTTTCACTGACAGAATTGCTGCGCACTCGCGGTCCAGTTGCCATATCCGGTTGCAACGAGATTGCTCATGACCCGGCAGACATATTGTTTTTGAGCCGGATTGTTGTTCGGTCCGGCATGGTATCGTGCCACAGCCATGGTCCAGGTCTCGTGTTTGTCATGCAGTGTTGCCAAAAATTTTGCCGCATATTCCACGTTGAGCCTGGGATCAAACATGTCTTGAAGAGAGTGAAAATTCTCATGATGGTAAAGATAGTTGATCTGCATACAGCCAATGTCGATCAGCTTTCCACCCATCTCCTTGGCCAGCAGAAACGTCCGCATCGCCTCTTCCATCGAATCGGGAAAAAGTGGCAGCCCCTCGACATTGAGTGCATAGGGCTGGAGCGAGCCTTTCCGTCCGGTTTCAGTTAACCCGACGGAATATAATATGCCTTCCGGTATGCCATATTTGGCAGCCGCCCGGCTTATTTCCCGCTCGCAAAGCCCTTTAGGGGGCGCGGCATGGGCGTCACTAAAGATAAAGCTGACCGCCAGCGCCAGAACCGCTATTGCCTGAGCCAGACGCACCAGAAGACGTTGCATCCTCAACCACTCCCCCAGCCGCTTGCCCGTAAGCATCAAATGCAGCCTGTGATTGCTGACGCTGTCCGCCATGATTTTGACCACTGCTGTTTTGCTGCGCCTGCTGCTGGCTGCTGGTCTGGCTTTGACTGTTATTTTGGCTGGCATCATTCGTGGATTTATCTGGGCTGGCTATGCTGATCTGGATCTGGTCAACACTCAGGCCTTGCGCCTTGAGCGATTTTAACAGTTCGCCCTGATCTTCGTGCAGCTTGCGATAAGCAGAGCCATTCTCGACAACAAGACTGACGCTCAATTGCCCGTCAACAAGCTTCAGATTGGCTGTCACCGTGCCGAGGCTTTCGGGCGTCATTTTGATGGTCAATGTGTTCAGCGTCTTGTCTGTTGCCACCCTGTCAGTCGCCGTAATCTCACCAGAAGAGGAGCTGCGCATCACCGATGACCACTCACCGTCACCCGCCATGGTTGCGGCAATATTTGCCCCATTGCTGGTATTGACTGGCGCAATAATCCTGCGGCTATCAATCACATCCACATTTTGCAGCGTGTCCTGGTGAACCAAAGTTGCAGAATCGGCAACGGTCAGTGCATCATCAACTCCAGAGCCTGCCGCATGATCGTTGCTGCTCACCATGTGCAGCGCATCAGCAGCGCTATTGCGTGTGGTCTGCGCAGTGGTCGCGGCCGTTTGGGTGGTGGCCGTCTGGGTGGTCTCCGCAATCTTGCCAGCATCGATAGACTTTGCCTTCGCATCAAGCCCGTCTTTCAGCATGTTGCCAGCGGTCGCCTTAACTGTAGCATCGGTTACAACCGTCGTTTGCGATGTCGTCACTGAAGCTTGTCCAGCAGTCGCCGTTTGCCCCACCAGCAAGGACAAGGCATCCTGAACACCGACAGACGCATCCTTTTGCGATACCGGGGTGTCCCCCTCCTTATCGGCATCCGCAGTCTCGGATTTCGTCTTTGTTGGCGATTTGACAGCCGCTTTTGTCGCATCTGTAACAATGGCGGCATTGTCTGCAATCTGTTCAAGCCCGACTTGCGCGAGAGCCTGATCATCAACCTTGGTTTGATCTTTTGTCGGTACCTTCACAGCACCGTTGTCTTCGACAGGCGTATCGCTTTGAGGGGCAGTGGTCACAGTCCCGTCCTGTGCGAGCGCGGCAACCAGTTTTGCAAGGGTTGCGCTGGCCGCTTTTGCCGAGCGTGTATCATCACCAACCTGCGCCGCTGTGTCACTCTGAACATCCGTCACCGAGGGCGTCCTTGCCCCTGCATCAGTGGCCTCGGTGTCGATGTCCGCCATCGCGCTGTCATCAACCGACGCGGTATTGTCGTTTTCTCCCGTGGCTTTGCCACTGGCTGCATCAACCTTGTCAGAAGCAGAGCTACTGCGTGTCTGATCGTCGGCTGATGCTGATTTTCCGCGATCACGACCGGCCGATGTATCTGCAAGTGCAGACTGAAAATTACCAGCCCCAGCCTGTGATTGATCAGTGCGTGTACCAGTGTAGGCAGCCGAAATACTGGCGCCAGTTGCTGCTGGAATTGTTGCATCCATGATTATTTTCCACCCTCCCCATTCAATAACTTATCAATTTCATCAAGCTTGCTGCGACCATTGGTGACAAACGCATCAAAAACCGGATCTGCCGCCTGACTCTCCTCAACAACGGGTTGCCCCGTTTGGGACATGGGCGTTTCGTTCTTCATTTCTGGAGCCTGTCGCATCTGCGGTGCAGTCGGGTCTTGTTGCGTATCTGCGGCGGCGGCGGGTTCCGCCGGGGTCGTCGCCGGTGCAGGCACAGCAAAATTTGCCGCTGTTGGTAACGTAACAATATCCTCGGCAACCCTGCGCGCCGCCTCAAGAAGAGCCTTGTCCGAAGCTGAAAGTTCACTTTCCTTCAGATTTTCGATCGTCTTGAGCGCCGTTTTGACGTCAGTGGTTGGAATACGCGCCAAGCCACCATAAAGCAGTGCCTGCGGATCATTGCCGCCGGACGATCCGACCAGAGCCTGGGCATGGCCAGCAGCCAGAGCGGCCAGTTGCTGATTCCCATTGATCGACGCGCGCCGAGCAATGCGCAGGTATATCTCACGCTGGCGTTCCGGGTCCATGATTGCCAATGTCGCCAGAACATCTTCTTCTTTCATCTCCTTGAAATGATCAACAATCAGCTGCACCAGCATATCAGCAAACTGGTTTGCGTAGGGAGAATGTAAGAACCGCCGGGCATAGCGATTGGCATAGATCAACGCCTTCTGCACTTGGCCAACCTCGATCGCAATCGAGAAAGAACGCCGCAAAGCCGCCTCTTCGACGATTGTTCCAGGCATGAAAAGACGGGCCAGATCATAAAATTTCAGCGACCCGGCAGGATCTTTTGCAAATGTCACATTGCCGGCCACAAGAGCGAGATATGCGCTAATCCGCGTGTTTTTATAGACGTCAACCATAGACGTGATGCTGTTGGCAACAAGAGCGCCCTTGCCACTCAGATATTGCCGAAGCACATCCGTCACACGATTGTCGAAGTGACCATCAATATCCCGGGAAACAAGATATTCAAGCGTCGCTGGATTGCCGCCACTCATTGTATAGATCAATGCCGCATCAACATTGCGGGGGTCTCTAAACTCCGCAGGGTCGGCAGACCTTAGCCTTTTGTCTATCCGCTCCAGCACGAAACGCTGCATATCGGCAGCGGAATGATCGCCCATGACCACGGAATCCTGCACGAATTGCAAGGACCGCAACATAAGATAAGGCGGAAGATTTTCGCTGTCATCTGCTCCGCCTGCGGCGCGCACGCTGGCAACATCCAGCAGCAGAACAACGCCACAGACAAGCAATCTGGACAGCCGGGATCGGGTGGAGAAGCTCACCTTAATTCTGATCCCCCTGCACAAGAATCTCAATACGGCGATTGACTGCCGCATAGGGATCATCAGCCTTCAGCAGGCGCCGATCAGCAAAGCCGGAAACCTGGGTGATACGGGCCTCGTCAAGCCCCCCACGCACCAGCATATAATAAGCCGCATGAGCGCGATCCATCGAAAGACTCCAGTTATCCTTGCCTGTTCCCTTGTAGGGACGCCCATCTGTATGGCCGCGAATGACAACAGCACCCTTGCGCTCGGCCAGCAATTTGCCGATCTTTTCCATCGCCAGCACCATTTCCCTGCTGGGAACGGCAGACCCGACGTTGAACATCTGGTCGTTGTTTTGATCCGTCAAGGTTACAAGCAAGCCACCCTCCGCAGGCTGCACGATCAGCCCTTCGGCAAGTTTGCCCGCAACACCCGACATTTGCTGAACAAGCTCCTGCTTGAGGGCGTCAGCCTGTGTCTGCTGCTCCGCCGTCACGGCCGCCTTATCATCTGTCTGTGGTTGTTTTGGATCAGCGTTCGCTTCTTTCTGATCGGGATTATCCGGACGTGCTTTGGGGACCACCATGGCAGCCTGCTGCTCCATGCTCTGGATTGCCTGCTTGTCACTGGCACTTTGCGCAGCTGCACTTGCGGCCAGACCCGTTGTCGGCCCTTGCGCAAAGGGATCAGGCTTCGCATCCGAAGGCGTGACCTCTGCATCGCTCTTCATGGCGGTCGTCGCGGGTGCTTGCGGTGCGCCCGGTTTGCCCGGCGCAGTCTGAACCTGCTGGCTCCAGAAATCCGGATCAAATGGATCACGATAGGCCTCACCGCCAGAAGCTCCGGTTGAAGGCCCGGAATCACTGGCCCCCCCCTCACCCTTAACGCTGACATTGGCCTGCTGGCCAACTTCCTGCGCTATTTCGGCCAGAACCGAATAGGGATTTTCAAAAAGATCGGCTTCCGCCTGCTGCTGGTCGCTCGCTTGAGAAGACGTGCTCGGGTCAGGGGCAGACGTATTGCCCTCCGTTGCGTCCTCGGCCTTGACCTTGGAGCGTGCTTTTTCTTCCTCACCCTCGGCCTGATCGACAGGCTTTTTCTTGCCTTTTTCTGTCGGCTTTTCATCAGACAGCTTGATCGGGTTGAAATAGCTGGCCACCGACGCCTTGGTTGGCTCGTTGGCTGCATTGACCAGCCACATCACAAGAAAAAACGCCATCATCGCCGTCATGAAGTCGGCGTAAGCAATTTTCCACGCGCCACCATGCGCACCATCATGATCACCACCGCCGTGGCGCTTGATGACAATGACTTCGTTTTTGCCGTGGTGATGATTTTCGGCGTCGCTCATGCCAGAACTTTCTTCAGGCTCGCAGTCCAAGCCGAAATACGGGTAACAAGGGCGGCATCATGAATGTCGACGGCCAGATCGAGATCATCAACCTCGATGTGGCGCAAAAGATCTTCATGTCCGTCCATCTGCATTTTAAGGCGTTCGAAAAGTGCTTCAGGGCCACGCACGGTCACAACACCAGCCTGCCCTTCAAGGATCGCCTCCTTCAACAGGGCGGCAATGTCATTCAACGCGGTTTCAACCAATGCTTCCTGTAAAAAAGGCGCAACAGCCGCAACCGTCTGCTCCCCGACCACATCAGAAACAGATGCCGCGATTTTTTCAAGCCCTTGTGCAATCACCGTTGCCAATGCCTTCTGATGCGCTTTTTCCTGTTCCTTGATCTGCTCGGCGTGATGTGCTTCGAGACGATGAATCTCTTGTGCATGTTGCTCTGCCAATTGCTGTGAAGCAGCCTCAAAACCCTCGGCATAGGCCTGAGCGCGCACAGCCTCCACATCAATCGGGTCCGGCTGTGGCAACTCGAGAGCAGGCTCATCATCCATGCCAAAGGCATCCATGTCAAAGCCCACAGTATCGGAGACAAGGCTGCTCGGCTTGGGCGAAGAGAAGTCCTTCAGATAGTGGGCCAGCGGCATACTCATTGTCATTTCTCCTGCCAACAGCGCAGGATGTCAAACTGTGACAGATCCACGCTCTCAACTTGCTGCATCATACCACCTTAAGCCAGATCAGCTCGAGGGAAACGCTTATGTCCATCTTAACAGCGTCCATAAGTCTGACAGTTAAGACAACAGTGTTCATTTGCGTTGACCGACGCTAAGGGTTCAAACTTGTGCGAGGATTTTCGAGGCAACGAAAAACACCCGGTTTTCCGTGCTGTGCTTTAAAAAGCGTTGGACCGCGCAAGGGCAGTGCGCGGTCCAACAGTTCCACCAGATGCCGATGACCGGCGGCACGGCAGAGAACAAGTGTCAACTCCGGCCCGTTTTGTCGCCGTTTACTTGAACAGCGTGAGAATTGTCTCTGCGTTGGTATTGGCGATCGAGAGAGACTGAATGCCCAACTGCTGCTGGGTTTGCAGCGCCTTGATCTTCGTTGATTCTTCATTCATGTCAGCATCCACCAGACGCCCAACACCCTTATCAATGGTATCGCTGAGATCCTTCACGAATGTGTTCTGCAACTCGATACGACTGCTGATCGCGCCAAGCGTTGATGCGGAATCGGTCAATGTTTGCAACATCAAATCAACCGCAGAAATCATCCCGTCCAGATTGCTATCCGAGGTGCTGCTCGAAATTTCGATCAAACTGCCTGTTGCAGAGGTTGCTGAGTCCGCATCAAGCAGGAAATATGTTCCGGTGGTCGTTGTCGTTCCCTGTGTGTAGGTCGCTGTTGTATCGCGGGTCAAGATCCCCAGAGAAGCGTTTTCCGTATCAATCAATGTCGAATTGGCGGTGTTATACTTCAATGTCGTGACCGACACCGTTCCATCGCTTGCCCGGTTGAACGAGCCGACCATTTCCTTGGTGCCCGCAGCATTTGCGGATGCATTATAGAGCCAGTTCTCACCCGAAAAAGAGGCGGATTCGGCAATCGACTCCAACTGGTTCTTCAGTTCAGAGATTTCCTGATTGATCTTGTCTTTATCAACGCCCGGTTCGCGGGCTGCAACCAGCTTTGACTTGATGGTGCTGATAACATCAACAGCTGATTCGAGACCTGTATAAGCAGTGTCCGCTTTTGATGCGGCAAGCCCCAAGGCGTCCTGAACGGTGGCAAGTGCCTTATTGTCCGATCGCATCGTGGTCGCAATCGACCAATAGGCAGCGTTATCGGATGCGTTTTCAACCTTGTAGCCAGACGAAATTCTCGCCTGTGTCGTCTGCATGTTCGTGTCAATTGTACGCAGAGTCTGCAAAGCCGCCATTGCGGCTGAATTGGTCATAATACTGGTCATAGGGTGCCCCAATCTGGTTACGGGACATACCGGGCTTTAAAAATTACCGGCAACGATGGTCTGCATCATGCACGCTGGCTATATTTTGCCCTGATAGCCAGCCCAACGCTCTTTATAAATTATTAACCATTAAAATGTTAACGAAAGGTTAACCATGTTATGGATTTTTTAATGTGTGTAAACAAAATCTGAATTTTTTCAAGAGCCAAAGACACAAAAACGAAAAAAGCCGCGGCAGATGCCGCGGCTTTGACCGTAAATATATCGTGGTAGGCGGCAAAAGCCGCCCAACATTGCCGTTACTTGAAGAGCGACAGAATGTTTTCCGAGTTGGAATTGGCAATCGACAGTGATTGAATGCCGAGCTGCTGCTGAGTCTGAAGAGCCTTCAACTTGGTTGATTCTTCATTCATGTCGGCGTCAACCAGACGGCCAACACCCGTGTCAATGGTATCGCTCAGGTTCTTGATAAACGTGTCCTGAATCTTCAGGCGCGATGTCGTCGCACCAATCGTTGCACCGGCATCGGTCATGTTTTGCAGCATGAGATCAACCGCAGCCACCATACCGTCGATCAAGACATCTGACGTGTCTGATGCCAGCGCCACTTCCGTAGCAGACGCGGTTCCGCCTTGCGAAGCAATCAGGAAGTAGGTGCCAGTGGTCGTGGTGGTGCCTTGTACAAAGGTTGCCGTGGTTGCCTTAGTCAGCAAACCGTCATCAGCTGTGAGATCATTAATCAGCATCGATTTGGATGTGTCGAACGAGATCGTCTTGACCGAAACATTGCCATCGCTGCCACGCACAAACGAGCCAACCATTTCCTGCGTCGTGCCAGCTTCAGTGTCACTGTAAAGCCAGTTTTCACCGTTGAACGAAGCAGACTTGGAAATCGAGCCAAGCTGGTTCTTCAGCT
Organism: Gillisella vitis; assembly: GCF_014204625.1. Lineage (GTDB taxonomy): Bacteria > Pseudomonadota > Alphaproteobacteria > Rhizobiales > Rhizobiaceae > Allorhizobium > Allorhizobium vitis_F. Next base: position 237,532 of record NZ_JACHLU010000006.1, read on the forward strand.
CGGTCAGTTCCTTGTTGATCTTTTCCTTGTCAACGCCTGGCTCACGTGCTGCAACAAGCTTGGCCTTGATGTCGGTAACAACATCAATAGCGGCTTCCATGCCGGTGTAAGCGGTATCGGCCTTGGCCGCACCAAGGCCGATAGCATCTTCAACAGCACCCAGCGCTTTGTTGTCAGAGCGCATCGTGGTTGCAATCGACCAGTAAGCCGCGTTGTCAGAAGCCTTTTCGACTGTGTAACCAGAGGAAATAGCGCTCTGGGTCTTTTCCATATCGGCATTGATAGACCGCATGGTGGAAAGTGCGGCAATCGCCGAGGTGTTCGTCATAATGCTTGCCATAGGAATTGCCCCTTAAAGGTCACGGAATGGGAAGGGACAGACCGGACTTTGTACCGGTAACATTGGTCAGCTTCATGCCCGCCGTGATCTTTTCTGTTGCTCGGCCCAATGCTTTTGTGAGGCCAGAAAACACTATTATAGTTAACAAAGAATAAACGTTACAAAACATGATTAATAAAATTTGAAAGGCACGATAGGTTTTGGCGCGCTGAACCGCCATGCCCCCTATGGTAGCACGCTGCGACACCAGTGAAGGGCGGCAAAGTCCGCTACAAAACGGCAGCCCTTTCATCATACATGGCACACGGCGCTGCAATACCAAGGCTCGAAGCTGCGAGAGCACCCTCGCCTTGAACGCATTGCACCTATCTCAAATGTTATCCAGGTGCTTGAGATATTTGCAAAAGGAATACCGAGAGTGATGTTCAATGAATCCCGGTATAAAGCGATTCCGACAAGCCGTGACAATAACAGTGAACACAAGATAGGGCGTTTCGCATGGATCATTTTGAAAATGCGACAACAAATAAAAAAGCCGGGCTTTCGCCCGGCTCTTCGTGCTGCGACGTCTCTGCTCTTCTTAACGGAAGAGGGACAGAAGTGTTTCCGAGCTGGAATTGGCAATCGACAGAGCCTGAATACCGAGCTGCTGCTGAGTCTGAAGTGCCTTCAGCTTGGTCGACTCCTCATTCATGTCGGCATCAACCAGACGGCCAACACCCGTATCAATGGTATCGCTCAGGTCCTTGATAAAGGTATCCTGAAGCTTCAGACGCGATGTCGTTGCACCAATCGTTGCACCCGCGTCCGTCATGCTCGACAGCATCTTGTCAACCGAAGCCACCATGCCGTCGATGGTGAGATCAGTCGTGTTTGTTGCCAGCGTCACTTCCGAACCAGCCGATGCCGCCGTGCCTTCCGAAGCAATCAGGAAGTAGGTGCCAGTGGTCGTGGTGGTGCCTTGTACAAAGGTTGCCGTGGTTGCCGCAGTCAGCAAGCCGTCATCAGCATTAAGATCATTGATCAGCATCGAACTGGATGTATCGAACGAGATCGTCTTGATCGAAACATTGCCATCGCTGCCACGCACAAACGAGCCAACCATTTCCTGGGTCGTACCAGCTTCGGTGCTGCTATACAGCCAGTTTTCACCGTTGAACGAAGCAGACTTGGCAATCGAGCCAAGCTGGTTCTTCAGCTCGGTCAGCTCCTTGTTGATCTTCTCTTTGTCAACACCTGGCTCACGTGCTGCAACAAGCTTGGCCTTGATGTCGGTAACAACATCAATAGCGGCTTCCATGCCGGTGTAAGCGGTATCGGTCTTGGCAGCACCAAGGCCGATAGCATCTTCAACAGCGCTCAACGCTTTATTGTCAGAGCGCATCGTGGTTGCAATCGACCAGTAAGCCGCGTTGTCAGAAGCCTTTTCGACTGTGTAACCAGAGGAAATAGCGCTCTGGGTCTTTTCCATATCGGCATTAATAGACCGCATGGTGGAAAGTGCGGCAATGGCCGAATTGTTCGTCATAATGCTTGTCATAGGACTTGCCCCTTTTAAGACAAAAAAACAGAAGGGACATTCCGGGCTCACTCCCCCGGCAGACGACAGGTTGCTTCATGCTATTAACGATTAAGTTAATCTATCGCCTTGATGATTGCAGTTAAAGCCATTAAAGTTAATTTTTAGTTGAAAACAAAACATCTCAATGAATTATGCTAATTTTAATAAATTATAAAATTTCATTAAAGATTCGTTACTGAACTAATAGAAAATGGCCGGGCTTTCACCCGGCCATCATCAAAAGTAGACTTGTTGCAATTCCGATTAACGGAAGAGCGACAGAACGTTTTCGGAGTTGGAATTGGCAATCGACAGAGCCTGAATGCCGAGCTGCTGCTGCGTCTGAAGCGCCTTCAGCTTGGTCGATTCCTCGTTCATGTCGGCGTCAACAAGCTTACCAACGCCCACTTCAATCGTGTCGCTCAGGTCCTTGGCGAAGCTGGCCTGGGTTTCAATCCGGCTCTTGGTCGCGCCAATCGTTGCAGCGGCATCCGTCATGCTCGACAGCATTTTATCAACCGAAGCCACCATGCCGTCGATCAAGACATCTGACGTGTCTGATGCCAGCGTCACTTCTGTACCAGTCGATGCCGACGTGCCTTCCGAAGCAATCAGGAAGTAGGTGCCAGTGGTCGTGGTGGTGCCCTGTACAAATGTTGCTGTGGTTGCAGCGGTCAGCAAGCCATCTGCAGCATTATTATCGTTGATCAGCAACGAACTGGATGTGTCGAACGAGATCGTCTTGATCGAAACATTGCCATCGCTGCCACGCACAAACGAGCCAACCATTTCCTGGGTCGTACCAGCTTCGGTGCTGCTATACAGCCAGTTTTCACCGTTGAACGAAGCAGACTTGGCAATCGAGCCAAGCTGGTTCTTCAGCTCGGTCAGCTCCTTGTTGATCTTCTCTTTGTCAACGCCTGGTTCACGTGCTGCAACAAGCTTGGCCTTGATGTCGGTAACAACATCAATAGCGGCTTCCATGCCGGTGTAAGCGGTATCGGTCTTGGCGGCACCAACACCAAGGGCGTCCTGAACAGCCGACATGGCTTTGTTGTCAGAGCGCATGGTGGTCGCAATCGACCAGTAAGCGGCATTATCAGAAGCATCCTTCACCTTATAACCAGATGAAATCGCGCTCTGGGTCTTTTCCATATCGGCATTGATAGAGCGCAGCGTGGAAAGTGCACTGATAGCCGAGCTGTTTGTCATGATACTTGTCATGATATCTGTCCCTTAAATTACAAGATACGTGAGAGGGACATGCCGGATTAACAACCGGCAGAAGCGATCGACATCATGTCAGTTAATCTGAGTTTTCATTAACTCGCCTCTGGCCACTAAAAAACCACGGGGCAATTTAAAGGGAGCTGAATAAAATTAGTAAAGAAATCCTTAAACCAAGCAAAAACACCCAATCAAGGCCAGGCATGATGGGCTGATGTGCTTTATGGTTTACAAGGAGTTGATAATTTTGCACAAAACTGGTGCTACAGGATCAATATCGATCCACTTTATGTCGCCTATATTGAAGGGATTTCAAGTCTGGCTCTCTCAACAGAATCGGACCGAAAAGTGGGAACCTGTTTTCGGATAAATCCGATGCGAAAACAAAAAACTGATAGCATCGGGCCGATTCAGGTTTTTGGCACGATGCTATGTCTGTCTGGTTCAATCTGAACCTGACAGACTCTCAATTTCTTTGTTTGCGTTTGTCTGATCAGTAAACCCGGTGACCACTTTTCCCTGACAAACTCTAATGAAACGATCGCACCAGACTGCCAACGAGAAGGTTCCAGCCGTCAATCAGCACAAAGAACAGGATCTTGAAGGGAAGCGAGATCGATGTTGGCGGCAACATCATCATGCCCATTGCCATCGTAATGGTCGAGACAATCATGTCGATCACCAGAAATGGCAGGATAATCAGAAAGCCGATTTCAAAACCGCGCCGGATTTCTGACAGCATGAAGGCCGGGATCAGAACCCGATAATCAACCTTGCCGTCCACAACGGGATTTTGATTGCGCTCATTGGCCAGTTCAATGAACAGCCGCAGGTCTTTTTCGCGGGTATTATCAGCCATGAAAGTACGGAACGGCTCTGCCATTTTCGGAACCGCTTCCGCTTCAGTCATTTGATTGTCCAGCAAGGGACGCACACCCTCGCGCCAGGCCTGATCCATGGTTGGCGTCATGACATAAAAGGTCATGAACAGGGCAAGACTGGTGAGAATCATGTTGGATGGCGTGCTGGCCAGCCCCATGCCGGACCGCAGAATGGAAAATGCAATGATGAAGCGCGGAAAGCTCGTCACCATGATCAGGATGCCGGGTGCAACGGACAGAACCGTCAGCAGACCAAACGTGCGAATGATCCAGGAGGCCGCAGAGCCGTCCACGGGCGCATTCAGAAGATTTGTCGGAAACTGCTGCGCCTGTGCAAGTTCCGGGACCGCGATCATCGCGGCAATCAAGATGAGATATCGAATCATTCGATGACAAACGTCCTAAACATAACCTTCGATACCCGCCCTTCGGAGCGCAGGTCAACTCGCTCTTGCAAGTCATCCTTCAAATAATTGAAACCGCGCGGCCCTTCAATCTGCTGAAGATTAACCGTGCGCATATAGGCCATGATGTCCTGCTGAATATCCTCGGCCAGTTTTACGTCGGTTGGGCCGTTAAACACAAGCGCAACTTCCATTCTCACCCAGCTCTCGGACGGATAGGCAAGATTGGTGGTAATCGGGTCCAACTGGACAATGCCATTGGCTTCAGCCGGAATTTTCGGAATTAACTCCGCCTGTTCCCCTTCTTTACCGCCCTCTTTCTTGGCGGCCTCTGCCGCAGCTGCCTTTTCCTGGGCCTCATTGGCGGCTTTGATTTTCGGCGCAACCATGATGCCAACCATCCAGCCGCCACCGGCACCAACAACGGTCAGGCCAGCAAGTGCCGCAATCAGCAGAATGGGAGACGCCTTTTTCTTCGGGCCCTCCAGAGCCAGGGGATCAACCATCACATTTTCCTGTTTCTTGTCTTGGCGGCATGGGCCGTGTTGCAGAAGATGGCCTGCCTTGCAATATCAGGCAGGTCATCGTTCATTCATGGTCGCCTCATCCCGATCAGAACGGTGAGAACATATCCACCGTCTGTTGGCCAATTGGCGGCTGCTGCACCTCTGTCAGACGACCGCGACCACCGTAAGAAATACGGGCTTCAGCAATCTTCTCATAGGAAATGGTATTCTTGGAATCCACATCCTGCGGTCGGACAATACCGGCAACGTTCAGGATGCGAAGCTCCTGGTTGACGCGCACTTCCTGCGAACCACTGATCAGCAGATTGCCATTTTCCAGAATGCTGGTCACCACTGCGGCCACCATCAAGGTCAGGGTTTCTGATCGGTCAACCGAGCCCTTGCCGTCCGAGCTGGAATTGGAGTCCGTGCTCAGATCCCCATCCGAGTCCGGTGCCGTCAGTCCAAACAGGTTAAAGGCCGTTGACCATGTCAGCGACGTCGAGTTCTTGCGGCTTCTTGAGGTATCATTCTTGAACTTCGCCTTGTCCGCGATGGAAATGTTCACCGTCAGCAAATCGCCGACATTGATCGCGCGGGAATCCTTGAACAGCGCCGATTGGCTGTCATTCCACAAGGAATAGCCATTGCTGACAGCCTTGGCCTGCTTGGGATAGCTCGACATTTGCGGTGCCTGGCTATAGCGCAGGCCACTGCCGACCGGGCTCATGGACGGCGCATTGCCAATTTCCTTGAGGGTGGTCTGATTTCCACATCCACTAAGAACAGCGGCAAGAAACACCACGGTGGTGCGCTTTATCATGAGGGATCCTTTGAGGTATTGGGATCAGCAGCGCTGGACATGATGGCTGCAATCATCGCAGCCTTGTCAGGGGCCATTTCGCTGAAGATCAAACTGGATTGCTTGGGCGGAAGCTTCATGACAATGGCTGCCGCCAGCATGGGATTGACCTTCTCCAGCTGAGGCGCTGCCGCATCCGGCTTCATGTTTTTGTAAATATCAATAATGCCCGCTTCCGCACGCTGCATGAATTCGTTGCGGCGCGACAGCCAGTCCTGATATTCCGCCTTGCGGGCCTCAAGTGTTTTGATACGCTCGTTGACTTCCGCCTGTAGTTTTTCAAGATCCTGCTTTTGCAGCAGATAGCGCTGGTCGCGTGCCGGATCCGCGATATTGGTGCAAAATTGCTGTATTTCGTCGACAGTGGCATTGGCTGGCGGTGCCACGCTCTGGGCGCTGCCGGGCAAAACCGAAAGTGTCAAAAACCCGCAGGCCAGAACCAGAGCACCTGCGCCAAATCCCTGTTTTGAGGTGTTGGTCATCGTCATTGCAGCACAAGCTCCGCTTGAAGGGCACCGGCAGATTTGATGCCTTGCAGGATGGCGATGATACCGTCAGGTTTCACACCGATATTGTTCAGCCCCGCCACCAGCGTGCGCAGGTCCGGCCCCTCGACAATGGCAACATTGCCACCATTTTGCTGGGCGGTAATATCGGTCTGCGGCTGAATGGCTGTCTGGCCATTCGAGAAAGGCAGAGGTTGCACCACCTGCGGCGTTTCATTGACCTGCACCGTCAACGTGCCATAGCTGACAGCCACCTTGGAAACACGAACGTCAGCGCCAATCACAATGGTGCCGGTGCGCTCATTGATCACCACCTTTGCGGGGGTATCGGTATCGACAATCAGATTTTCAATATCGGCCATCAACTGGGCCAGGTCCGCAGTTCGCGGCTTCTGGATCACCACTTCCTGGCTGTCGCGTGCTTCGGCAATCGGTCCGCCATAGGTGGCAGCTGCGTAATTGTTGATGCGTCGCGCCATGCCAAGAGCTGTCGAAAAATCCGGGTTGCGCAATTGCAGCACCAGATTAACAGAATCCTTGAACTTTGATGGCAGTTCTCTTTCAATAATTGCACCATTGGGCACGCGGCCAGAGGTCGTTACACCTTCTGTCACCGTTGCCGCCTGCCCTTGTGCGGTAAAGCCGGAAACCACGACAGAGCCTTGGGTCACAGCATAAATCTGACCATCCGCACCAGACAGCGATGTCATGACCAGCGTACCGCCACGCAACGATGTCGCATCGCCAAGCGAGCTGACGGTGGCATCAATGCGGCTACCGGGACTGGCAAAAGGCGGCAATGTTGCGGTCACCATCACGGCTGCAACGTTTTTTGCGGCCGACTGGCCGCCTTGCGTTGAAATGCCCAGATTCTGAAGCATGGCACGCATGGATTGATCGGTAAAGGGTGATGAGCGCAAGCTGTCGCCAGTGCCTTGCAGACCCACGACAAGGCCATAACCAATCAACTGGTTATCGCGGCCAGCCTGCAACGAGGCAATGTCTTTGATACGCGAGCCTTGAGCTGCCGCCGCACCGGCTATGGCCAGCGCCATCCCGGTCAGAACCGTCAAAACATAAAAACGGATACTCATTTTGCCATCACCTGCACCGTGCCATCTGCCATAACCGTACCGTTGACAATCTGGCCGGAATCGAGATTGCGAACACGGATGACATCACCAATATTGGCGTCATCCATCGGGCTGCCACCGGCGGAGATTGTCAGATTGCCAATGCTCACCACCAGACGAAGTTTCGAGCCCCGTGTCACCGCATAGGGCTTTTTCAACATTGCCAACGGGATTGTCCTGCCGGGCAGCAATGTTTTTGTGCTCAGCATCCCGGAAACCTCGGAGATGCTGGAGGCATAACCACCACCCAGATTTGGGTTTGTCACCTTCACCCGTTGCAGTTTGGACTCAGGAATCGCCTCACCGGGATAAATGATGTCCGACGGAACGATAGCGAACCGATCCGCAGCCGCAGCAAAGGGCACGGTGAGAAAGACCATCACCGCCGCGAGAACCGCTGCCCCTGTCAAACTGAACATTCTGTTTATTCGGCGAAACATCATGTCTGCCCCTTTGATGTTTACTTCAGGTTTTTACTGACGATCTGAGCCATTTCATCAGCGGTGGTAATGACCTTGGAATTCATCTCGTAAGCACGCTGTGCGGAGATCAGGCCGGTGATTTCTGCAACCGAATCAACGTTGGACGATTCCAGATAACCCTGCTTGAGATAGCCATATCCAGCATCGCCAGGAACGCCATTGATGGGATTGCCAGACGCATCGGTCTCCTGAAACAGGTTATCACCAATCGCCTTCAGACCGGCCGGATTGACGAAGGCCGAAATTTCCAGCTGGCCAAGTTCGGTATAGGTCGTTGAATCACCCTGAAGCACAGAGACCGTTCCGGTCTCGCTGATCTTCACTTCGGTCGCATCGGTCGGAATGGTGATGTTTGGAATGATTCTGTAACCTTCCGTTGTCACCAGATTGCCGTCAGCATCCTTGTTCAATGCGCCGGCGCGGGTATAAAATGTGGTGGCACCATCCGGGCTTTGCACCTGAATATAACCACGCCCCACGATAGCAACATCCAGCTCGTTCGAGGTCTGGCTCAACTCACCCTGTTTATCCAGGGTGCGCACTGCCGCTGTCTGAACGCCAAGACCAATATTGGCACCTTCCGGCACAGCCGACTGATTGGCCCGGTTGGCAATGCCAACAGCCTTTTCGCTTTGATACAGCAGATCAGAGAACTCGGCGCGCGACTTCTTGAAGCCAGTCGTATTGATGTTGGCGATGTTGTTGGAGATCACCTCAAGGTTGGTCTGCTGGGCATTCATGCCAGTTGCGGCAATTGCGAGAGCTCTCATGTTCTACGTTCCCTGAGGTTAAATCTGCATCTTGGTAATATCGAGATAGGCCGACACGATCTTGTCGCGCAGCGTGATGGCCGTTTGCAAAGACCGCTCCGCCGACATCATGGAATCCACGACCTCACGGGTGCTGACCTTACCCAACATGCCACCAACCGAATTGGTTTCGGCGGTCTTCAAATTCGTCACAGCATCGGTCATCAGGCCACCGATAACGTCACTGAAGCTGGCACCGGTTGCCGTGCCTGGCGTTGAATCCGCCTTGGTAACACCTTGCAGACCCAGAGCGGACATACCGCCTGCCACAGACGCGGTGCTGGAGCCTTCGCTACTGATGCCGTCCATACCGCCTGATGTGGTGAGGGAGCTGATTTTGCTGATGGAATCGATCATTGTGAGCTCTTCAACAGGTCAAGGGTGGAGGAAATCAAATCTTTGGTTTGACGAATGGATTGCAGATTGGCCTCATAGGAGCGGTTGGCCTCGCGCATATCGGCCATCTCGATCAGCACATTCACATTCGGCATTTTCACGTAACCATTGCCATCCGCAGCCGGATTGCTGGGATCGTAGGTTTCCGTGAAATCGGATTTGTCGAAACCGAGCTTTTTCACCTTGACGACATCTGCGCCCGAGGCTCGATCAACTTCCGAGCCAAAGGTAATGGTCTTGCGACGATAGGGGTCTGCGCCGGGCGTGTCGCCGGTGCTCTGGGCATTGGCAATATTTTCTGACACGATCCGCAGGCGGGTGGATTGAACTTCCAGTCCACCTCCGGCGATTTTCAAAGCAGCGGACAGGGGATCGGTCGCCGTTACAGAATCCATGGTTTACCTCTTTACAGTCATCAGCATCATGCGATTGAAACTACTGACGAGGTTTGTGTTGAGTTGGTGCTGGCGCTGGATTTCGCCCATCTTGATCATTTCATCCGAGAGAGACACGGAGTTGCCCGAAACCTGCATGCCGATCTCGTCATTGAGGGGTGTTTCACGCACCTCAACATTCAGATCCGTGCTCAGGTCGCTGGACGCGAAATGGCGGGAATTGGTGCGGGCCATGCCAAAATGGCCGGAATCGATCATTGCATTAAAGGGCGTAATGTCCTTTGCGGCAAATTTCGGTGTATTTGCATTTGCGACGTTGCCGGCAACGACTTCCTGACGCAGCGAAAGCCATTCAGCCTGCCGTGATGCCAAGTCAAAAAGTTGTATCGGTTGCATAGGTCTGTCTCCAATTTACAGTCTGGAGATTAGGCCGGTAATCTTGCGTGGGACTTACGGAAAACGCTGCAATTTAAGGAGAATTCAAAACACACGAAACTGTGATTTTCATCACAGCACCACAAGAAAGAACACATCCAGATTATCAATAAAATACAATGTCTTACATGTCATATACCGCAGCCATATACCGTAGATTGCGCAGCAGGTGGTATCCGCTGAAAGCAAAAACGCCGCACAGATGTACGGCGTTTCAACCCTTGCGAAAAACAGCCCGTTACTGATTCTTGTAAATCGCGCCGGCCGTGGTGATGATCACCCATTTTCCGTTCTGTTTTTCCAGCACGGCAACCCGGCTGCTGTCGGGCAGAATCGAGCCGACCTTGACCATGAACATGCCGGATGCATCCTCGATCAGGGCGCGGCCATTGGCAACATGCAACAGTCTGAAGGCACCCGTTCCCGGAAATGGCTGTTGAATCTCCGTCGGCTTCGCATCTTTGACCTCTCGACCCACATTTGATATGGTCGCCGTGTTGATCTGGTCCAGATTTTCAGGAGGCGTTTGCTCCTGCATTTCGCTTGAAGTCACCGCCAGAGGCGAGGCGCTGAAAACATTGCGGGCTTCCAGTAAGGACAGATCCCGCCCCGTATTGATACCATCCGTTCCCAAACCAAATTTATCCGGATTGAAAAACACATACCAGGGAAAAACGGCAGAGCCAAAGGCTAGGAAAACACCCGTCGCCGCCAGTACGCGATCCAGAGCCACAGAAGAATATCGCCATCCCTCTTTTGGTGGTGCCTCGGATTCGTCAACATCAATATTGTGCAGATCAGGCTCGTCTTGCATTGTTGTTTCCTGAACTATTGGCTGCCTTCAAGGCATTGGCAAGGTCGGCGTAGGCATCCATGACGGGTTGGTCGGATGGTGTCTGTTTCAAAACTTCATACAAAACAGGAACCTGCTTGATCGCCATATCCAGATCCGGATCACTTCCCGCTCGATAGCCGCCAATCAGGCGAAGATCGCGGGTTTCTTCAAAGCGATGGATCAAGGTTTTCAGACGCGAGACAAGCTTTTCCTGATCCGGGCTCCATGCCTTGCGGGCAAGACGGGAAATCGACGACAGCGGATTGATGGGCGGATAGCGCCCTTCGTCTGCCAGACTGCGATCCAGCACCAGATGCCCATCCAGAATACCACGGGTCGAATCCGCAATCGGATCATTGTGATTATCGCCATCCACCAGAATGGAGATAATCGCTGTAATCGTTCCTGTTCCTTCTTCACCGGGTCCGGCCCGCTCCAGCAGGCGCGGCAGTTCGGTAAACACCGATGCGGGAAAACCGCGGGCAATCGGCGGCTCACCGGCCGCCGTCGCCACCTCACGGATGGCGTGGGCAAAACGGGTAATGCTGTCGGCAATGAACAGCACGTTTTCACCCTGATCACGGAAATGCTCTGCAATGGTAATGGCCGTCAATGGTGCCATTTTGCGCAGCATGGGGCTTTCATCACTGGTGGCAACAACAGCAACCGTCTTGGCCATGTTGTCGCCGAGTGTATCCTCAATGAATTCACGCACTTCACGGCCACGTTCGCCCACCAGGGCAATCACCACCTTATCAAAGGCATCGGCCCGCGCCAGCATCGACAAAAGGGTGGATTTACCAACACCGGAGCCTGCAAAAACACCAAGGCGCTGACCAAGGCAAAGCGGTGAAAAAATATCAACGGCCTTCACGCCGGTTCTGAAGCCTGTTTCAACCCGCATCCGTCCCATGGACGAGGGTGCGGTGTTGGAAATGGAACGGCGTATCAGGCCCGGAGCCAATGGTCCCAGACCATCAATTGGATCCCCCAGCGCATTGATGGTGCGTCCACACCAGCTGTCTTGCGCGGCCACGCGAAAAGCCCCCTTGCGAATGACGGTATCGCCAATCGCTATGGGTTCGCCCGGTTCAATCGGGCAGACATAGGCCAGCTCAGGCTCCACCCGGACCACTTCCCCCAAGTGAATGCCGGTCGCACTGCGATGAGCAACAAAATCACCAAGGTGCAAATGCCGCGACAGACCCGAGACCGTATAATAGCCTGCGGCAATCGTGCGCACATGCCCCCCATGCGCCACAGAATTATCAGCCTTGGCATAGCGTTTGCTCAAAGCCGCCATGGCTGCCAATTTGGTATTCGGCTCGATCCGGGGGGTAAATTCAGCGTTCATTGCAACGGCACCCGATCATGATCATTTGCTGCCACCCAGCGTTTTCAGCGCTTCATTCATGCTGGACTCCAACTGGCTCATCGAGTTTGAAATGCTTTCAAATGCCCGGCTGACCTGAATGAGCTGGGTCATCTGGCTGATGCCATTGACATTCGACTGCTCGACATAGCCCTGCATGACGCCAATCGTGCTATTATCCACAACCGGCTGCGGCGCTTCCGTGGGTTTCACACCACTGTTGTCATAGCGCAAATAGCCCTTGGTGACATCGGCCGTAAACAGACCAAGCTGGCCCACCTGAACGCCATCCTGAAAAATAACGCCATTTCTGCTGACGTTCGGCTCTCCGCCATTCGGATTCAGCTGAATCTGTGCACCGCCTGCATCAAGAACGGGATAGCCCCGCACAGACACAAGCTGACCGGTTGCTGTGAGGCTAAAGCGGCCATCGCGGGTCAGAATCTGACCGGCCGGGGTCTCCAATGCCATCCAGGCATCGCCCTTGACCGCGAAGTCCAGAGGATTTCCGCTTTTTTCCAGCTCACCTGTCTGCGTGTCGAGGTAGTCATTGCCCTGGGAGACAAAAGCCACTTTGGCATTCATGTCATTGCCGGTTCGCGCAACCACATCATCAAACTTGACCTCGGTGGCCCGAAAGCCCACGGTGTTCACATTGGCCATATTATCGGCAATGGTTGTGAGCCTTTTGTCCAGCGCGCGCTGCGCAGACAGCGATACATACATTCCAGACTGCATCAGATGCTACCTCCAAGTCTTGAGTCCTGACCAAGACCAGCGGACATGACCGATACCGCGTGATGCTTGGTGAACGGAATCATGCCGTTTGCCAAAGCGCCGATTGTTGTGCGGTTTGTCACGGTTGCTCGCCCCCATCATGGTACGTGGATGACCGTTTATTACCCCGGATCTCTAATGGGCATGACTTGCGCGAAACTGTCTGGACCATAACAATTCAGAAAAGCCTTATCCATCAGCCTCACGCAAGGCAGACTGCCTATCCATGGCCATGATAAAGAAACGTGCGGATGCAGGCCTAACATGATCATCATTATCGGATTTGTTATTATCGTCGGCAGTATTATCGGCGGCTTCATGGCACAGCACGGCCCGGTAGAGCGGCTGTTACAACCCTATGAGCTGCTGATTATCGGTGGTGCCGGCGTCGGAACCTTCATCATGGCCAACACCATGAAAGTTGTGAAGGATTCGGGCAAGGCAATCGCCGAGGCCTTCGGCCATAAAGTGCCCAAAGAGCGCAATTACCTTGATGTTCTGGGCGTACTCTATTCGCTGATGCGTGATTTGCGCACCAAATCCCGTAACGAGATTGAAGCGCATATTGATAATCCTGAAGAATCATCGATTTTTCAGACGGCCCCCAATCTGCTGAAGAACAAAGAGCTTACGGCATTCATCTGCGATTATGTGCGGTTGATCATCATTGGCAATGCCCGCAGCCATGAAATTGAAGCGTTGATGGATGAAGAAATCAACACCATCCTGCACGACAAGATGAAGGCCTATCATCAGTTGATCGCCGTCGGCGACAGCTTGCCCGCCATCGGCATCGTGGCAGCCGTTCTCGGGGTTATCAAGGCGCTCACCTACATCAACGAGCCTCCGGCGGTGCTGGGTGAGCTGATTGGTGCGGCTCTGGTTGGTACCATGCTGGGTATTCTTCTGTCCTATTGCGTGGTCAATCCGCTGACATCGCAAATCAAGATCGTGCGGACCAAACAGCATCGTCTTTATATTATCGTCAAACAGACCCTGCTTGCCTATATGAATGGCTCCGTGCCACAGGTTGCGCTGGAATATGGCCGCAAGACGATTTCGTCCTATGAGCGCCCGTCCATTGATGCTGTCGAGCAGGAAATGATGAATCCCGGCGGCGGTGGCGAAAAGGCAGCATGACGATGACTGAGAACAAACAACTCCCCATCAAGGCAATGGAAGCAGCCCTGCTTGCACGGCTGACCGGCGGGTTGGGCGACCGCGCCACCGTTGAAAAGCTGTGTCAGGATTTTGGCACGCTTTACAGTGAGTTCCTGCCTGATGTGTTCCACAGTGAAACCAACCTGACCATCGAAGTCGGCTATCTCGGCCACAAAGTCGGGCTGCTGCGCGAACTGGTGGACAGCCTCGGCGACAATTTCGTGCTGGCCGATACCGCACTTCGAAACTGGTCACCCAATTTTGTCATGGCCTGTGGCAATGGCTTTGTCATTACCCTGATGGAAACCCTGCTCGGCGCACAGCCCGAATTCATTGCCGAACCGATCAAACGCCCACTCTCGAATATCGAACTTGATCTGGCTGTCATGCTGTTTGAGCGATTCGCCAATGTGCTGCGCTCCGGCGTCAATGCAGCGGGCGGTTTCGAGCCGATTTTTGAGCGTCCCCACAATTGGGAAGCACGCCCGAAACCGGAACAGGATCATGTCGACGAATTTGCTGCCTTGATTCACATGAGCGTCAAGCTGGGCAAGATCACCTCCGAGTTTGCGCTGATCATCCCCCAGAAGGCATTGCTGAAAACCCGCGTTACCGCTCCAAAATCGAAGACACAGGCCTCCAAGGCCCGCAAAGAATGGGCAGAGCAGCTGGCCAACCAGGTTCGCAAAAGCCAGGTAACTCTTGAGGCGCGTGTCAGTCTGGAAGCATTAACCCTGATGACTGTTGCAAAACTGGCACCGGGCGATGTTATACCTTTTCTCGAAAAAGACGATATAACCGTCGATGTGAGTGCAAACGGCAAGGAACTTTACGCATGTGAGTTTGGCCGCGCGGGCGAACACTATACCGTCAGGATTAAGTCAACTCACAGCTCCGATAACGAGATTCTGCGTCATCTGATGACGTGACGTTTTTTCCCCGCAGCGCACAACACTGCAGGTTGAGGCAAGTTTCAACAGGAATAATGATTGCATGGCTACGAACAAAACACCTTTGAGCGAAGACGATGCGCTGGCAATGCCAGCGGGCGACACTGATCTTGATCAGGCGATCGACGATCTGCGTGGCGTTTTGAAAACCGGCGGCGATGACCCGTTGTCTGATATGGGCTCGGATTTCGGAAGTTCAGATTTCGGCTCCGATCTGGGCGGTGATTTTGGTGCCGAGACCACATCTGGCGGCCTGTCCGACTTCGATAGCGATTTCGGCACGGGGACCGCTGACACCGGCTTCGGTGGCGGTGATTTTGGTGCTGACGACTTTGGCGCAGGCGCAAGCTCCACCGCGCAAGCCCCTGGCAGCGCACTGGAAGCCAATCTGGGTCTGATCATGGACATCCCGATTGACGTCCAGATTGTACTCGGCACCAGCCGTATGCCCGTTGCAGGCTTGATGAATCTGGAAGAGGGAGCCATCATCGCTCTCGATAAAAAGATCGGAGAACCTGTGGAGATCATGGTAAATGGTCGACGGATAGGCCGTGGTGAGATTACTGTTCTTGAAAATGATGACACGCGATTCGGTGTAAAACTGATTGAAGTGATGACCAGCAAGACGTCCTGACCCTATATCGGGTCAGAGAGGACAGACCATGATGGACTTTGACGATTTTGGCGGCCCCATTGCGGGAAAGCCCTTAAGCCCAACAGACAAGGCCGCAGCCGTGCTGCTGGCCATGGGCAAGGGTGTGGCTGGTAAACTGCTGAAATATTTCACGCAAGCCGAGTTGCAGACAATCATCAACTCGGCGCAGACCCTTCGGACCATTCCACCGGACGAGTTGGCTGAGCTTGTCAATGAATTCGAGGACCTGTTTACCGAAGGTGCGGGCCTCATGGATAACGCCAAGGCCATCGAAGAAATTCTCGAAGAAGGACTGACCCCGGAAGAGGTGGACGGTCTTCTGGGTCGCCGCACCGCCTTTCAGGCATTTGAGACCTCCATATGGGACCGTCTTCAGGATGCTGATCCGGATTTTATCGCCAACTTCCTCCTGCGCGAGCATCCGCAGACTGTTGCTTATATTCTGTCGATGCTGCCCTCATCCTTTGGGGCAAAGGTGCTGCTCAAGCTGCCGGACAGCCGCCGCGCCGACATCATGAATCGGACGGTCAACCTGAAGAATGTCAGCGCGCAAGCAGCCCAGATCATTGAAAACCGGGTGGTCGAGCTGATTGGTGAAATCGATGCCGAGCGCAATTCTACAGGCACCGCAAAGGTTGCCGAGCTGATGAACGAGCTGGAAAAGCCTCAGGTCGATACTTTGCTGGAATCGCTCGAATCCATCAGCAAGGAATCGGCCACCAAGGTTCGCCCAAAGATCTTCCTGTTCGAAGATCTGCTGGTCATGCCGCAGCGCAGCCGTGTTCTGCTGCTCAACGATATATCCGGCGACATTCTGACAATGGCACTGCGCGGCGCGTCAATGGAAATCCGCGAATGCGTCCTCAGCGCGATCAGCCCTCGCTCCCGCCGCATGATCGAATCGGATCTTCAGGCTGGCACCGCAGGCACCAATCCGCGGGAAATTGCGATTGCCAGACGCGCTGTTGCGCAGGAAGCAATCCGCCTGGCCAATGCTGGCCAGATTCAGCTGAAAGAAGCGCCAACGCCAAAAGATGGCGAAGCGGCCGCATAACAGGCACTTGTGCTGATCAGGACTGTGAACAAACCCTCGCAGCACAACAGTTCTCAGGCCGAAACGATTGAAGGCCGCAGACTACAGCGTTAAGCTGTGGTCTGCGGCTTTTTTGTGCTCAAAACCCCGGTCGAGGTTTTGAGCGGGCTGTTAAAGCGTGTCTTGTAAAAGATACACATTATGACGACGTAGTTTATCGTTCCGGGAACGACCCGCTCCCACCGCATAGCAACCAATGAGGTCGGACGTGGCTGACGACGAAGATAAAGAAAGTAAAACAGAAGACCCCTCGGAGAAAAAAATCCGGGATGCGATGGAAGAAGGCAATATTCCGGTATCACGGGAAGCGCCTTTGTTTGCGACAACTCTGGCTTTTTATGTTTATTTCGTTTTTTTCCTGCCGCAGGGCATGGCCACCCTGTCCGAAACATTGCGCGACCTGTTTGAAAAGCCAGACCAGTGGTTGATTGGTACCGGCCCGGACGTGATGTCGCTGTTTATCCATCTTGGCTGGTCCATGTCGGCACTTTTGGCTCCGGCCTTGATCCTGTTCATGACGTTTGGGTTGACGCAGTCTTTTGCGCAGCATTTGCCCAGCTTCGTTCTGAATCGAATCGCACCACAAGCATCCCGCATCTCAATCACCGCCGGTTTTAGCCGCCTGTTTTCGGTGCAAGGCATGATCGAGTTTGGAAAATCCCTTTTCAAGATCATCATTGTCGCTGTGGTGATGTTCGTGGCGCTCAGGCAAGAATATTTTGGCACACTGGATGCGATGTTTTCAGACCCGCAGGTTATTTTCGTCAAACTGTCGGAAATCATCAAGGAGATGCTGATCATCGTGCTGTTTTCGACCGGCCTTCTCACCGCGATCGACCTCGCCTGGACGCGCTATCACTGGTATCAGCAATTGCGCATGACCAAGCAGGAGGTCAAGGACGAGCACAAGCAGTCTCAGGGCGACCCCATTGTCAAAGCGCGCCAGCGCTCGGCCCAGCGTGATCAGGCACGGCGGCGGATGATCGGCAATGTCCCGCGCGCCACCATGGTGATCACCAACCCGACTCACTTTGCCGTCGCGCTACGCTATGTTCGTGAAGAAATGGAAGCGCCCATGGTGCTTGCCAAAGGACAGGACCTGATTGCCCTGAAGATTCGTGAGATCGCTCAGCAGAATGATATTCCGATTTTTGAGGACCCGCCCCTTGCCCGCTCCATGTTTGCGCAAGTCTCAGTAGATAGTGTGATCCCACCAATATTCTACAGAGCCGTAGCAGAAATCGTTCAAAGAATGTACGCTGCCGACGCCAAGAAAAAGAGGCGACTAAGCTAAAGCACATGAAAAAATGCAAATATACCACTGACCGCGAAAGAATAGTTGCCGAATTTCTTAGCCCCATCGCGTCTGAGTTGCGTTTATTAGATGCAACGGATTTAGTCTCATTTCTACGGTTCGATTTCTTGGGAAACATTGCTGACCTTGTGTCATCAGCCGCAGAGCTATACTTCCACCCCGGCACCGTCAGCTTTGGTGCGGGAGGGGACTATAAATGCGACTGGGGCGAGTTGCCAGAAGTGTCGCTGGATCTGGAAATAAAGCCCCGCGATATTACAATATATGTGAAACTTGTGCTCAGTCATGACAAAGCCGGTGTGGAAATCAACCATATCTCCTTCCAGAATCCCGCAGCTGAGCCCAATGAAAATACAGCGTTTCTTGCCAAAAGGCTGAATGAGGCACGCTTCGTACCAAATCTGCCTGCACCAACATTTGTAGCCTGATGATCACATTCTACAGCCGCAGGCTTCACCAAGCCTGCGGCTGTTTCGCGTCACCACAGCAATCGCTGCCTTGGCCACAGTGTTTGCGACAAAGGCGCTCCGGAAAATCTCGATCGGACATTGAGATCATTGCGGGTTTTGCGCTGCAACTCCCCGTCATTTTCCGGCATCAGCATGATGTTATAGCGCGCCGAATCGTCTGCTTCTTTGGACATTTTAAAACCAAGCCCAAAATGATTCGTCTCGAACGGCTCAAGAGCCCGCATTTGGTCAAACTGCGGTGAAAAATCACGCCAGCCGCTGATTCCGGCCACAAGATCAATCGATTTGAGATAGGTTGACCAGATCTTCGGGTCTTGTTTGACATTGATGATTTTCCAGCGAATTTGCGCAATTTGCCCGGCTTCATCACCCCGGGCCGTGATAAAAAACGATGGCGCATCGGCCTCGGCATCCTTGGGCGTCAAGGCGATCTCGACTGAGCAATCAAAAATCCTTGGATTATAGGCACTCTGCGCCCAGCCGGCATTGGTCAGGCCAGCCGTATTCATCCTGTCGCAGAACGCCTTGCCGGAAAAGACAATGGTGCGCACAAATGTGCCCCTGTCCAGAAGCCGCGGCACTGTAAAAACACGGGCCGGAACAACAACCGTTTGCGGCACCAGCCGCGCGCTCCGCGTCAGCGATGGCGGCGTAACATGCGTGGTATCAGATCCCGGCATCATCGGCCACATCTGCTCAAAATGGCTGGTCAGAATGCGCAGATTGCGCTCACCATTGGCCAGCAGAACGGTCAGGCCAATGGTGAGCACAAACAGCAGCAGCAAGCCCATAAACAGCCGAAAGCCGCGTCGCCTTTGCTGTGGCGTCCGCAGAGGCCTGTTGTTCGTCTTTGGCGCGTTTGGCACGGCCTGTTGCGTCATCAATTCCGTCCGGATCTGGCAAGAGGCAGCATTATGCCATAAAACCTTAAGAAGTCGGTATAGGGCGTTGCGCGATCAAGCCGACATAAAACTGTCATCAGGCAATCATCCAGACGTCACGAAAAACCCCTAGCAATCTGGGGAGTGTTTCCGTTGAGCATAACGGGAATTTTTTCTTCGGAGAGAGTGATGAACAGACGTGGATTTTTGGCCGCCGCCTCGGCTTTGACAATCATGCCTGCCCTGCCAAAGCTGGGTTTTGCAGCAGGCGGCCCGATCAACGTGTTTACGGGCGCGGATTCCAATATTCTCGATTTCTGGAACAACAGTGTTGGTCCGGCGTTTGCGAAGGCCAATCCCGGCATGAGCATCAAGATGGTTGATGCCGGTGATGATTCGGGAATGCGCGCCATCGCCGAGCGCGCCATGGCAGCCCTTGCCAGCAAGTCTGACCCGCATGTTGATCTGTTTGAAAATTTTGATGCCAACCTGCCCACAGGCGGCATCAAGGCCGGTCTCTGGGTGGATTTCAAACAGTCGAAAATTCCGCTCTATGACCACATCAACCCAATGGCCTTCCAGAGTGACTATTCCCTGCCCTATCGCGGCTCACAGGTGTTGCTGGCCTATGATAGCACGAAACTGGACCCAAAGAAGGCTCCCAGGACCTGGGCTGATCTGACCGCATGGATCAAGGCCAATCCCGGCCAGTTCATCTACAATCGCCCTGACAAGGGCGGCTCCGGCGGCAATTTCGTCCGCCGTGCCATTCACGAGGTCAATGGCCGTGATCCTTCGAAATTCACCATTGCCAATTACACCGCAGCTTACGCCGAACAAACCCTGACACCCGCCTGGAAACTGCTTCAGGATCTGGCACCCGCCCTCTATGAAAAGGGCGCTTATACCTCTGGCAACACCCAATCGATCCAGCTGTTGGCACAAGGCGTTGTCACCATGGTGCCGGTTTGGTCCGATCAGGTGCTGAAAGCCATGAAGGAAGGCGTTTTGCCTGACACCACTGGCCTTGTCCAGCTGACCGATCTGGCCCTTTGCGGCGATTTTAACCGCATGACAATCTCCACCAATGCCACCAACAAGGATGCAGCCATGAAGCTCGCGGCCTTCTTGCTGACCGATGAAATGCAACAGGCCGTGATAACCGAAATTGGCGGTTTTCCTGCAATCTCGTGGGATTATCTGCCGAAAGACCTGCGCGATAAATATGCTGATGTTGTGCCAACCAGCATTCCGACCTTCCCGGCAGGCGACTGGAGCCCGGCTGTGAATGATGGCTGGTATCGCAATGTTGCCCCCAATCTGACACGCGGCTGACCATGACCACGACCGCCCCTGTTCCCACGGCGGGCAAGACCACAATGCCGACAGGCAGGGGGCTGAAAGGCCTCCTGCTTGTTGCCATTCCGGTGTTGCTGGTCGGCTGGCTGATTATATATCCGATTTTTGCAGCGATCATCTCCACCGTCTGGGTGCCAGACGGCGAAACGATGAAACTCAGCGTCGGCTCCTATCGGTTTTTCTTCTCTGACAGCTACAGTTTGGGAAATCTCAAGCTCACCCTTTGGACAACAGTTATTTGCGCCGTGCTGCTGATTGTCTGCGGTCTGCCTATTGCGCTGTATTTGCGCTTTTCACGCGGCTCGCTGGCCGGTTATGTGCAGGCGCTGGCGATTTTTCCGATGTTCGTGCCCTCGGTGATCTTGTCTTACGCGCTCATTCGCACCATTGGTCCCAATGGCGCGGTGGATATTCTGCTCAATGCTGTGGGCCTGCCCAAATTGCCAAGCCCTTACCTGACCCCATGGGGTCCGGTGATCGGTCTTGTCTGGGATAATCTGCCACTGACCGTTTTGATGCTCACCGCCGGGCTGGGCTCCATTTCCAACAGTTCGGTTGAAGCCGCACGCGATGTCGGAGCCGGACCCATCCGGGTGTTTGTGCATATTATTGTACCGCGCTTGGGCAATTCGCTGCTGGTGGCCACGTCTTTTGCTGTGCTTGGTATTTTCTCATCCTTCACCCTGCCTTACGTGCTTGGCCCCGCCTCGCCAGAGATGATGGGGCCTTTCATGTCGCGCACCTTCAATGATCTTTACGATCCGTTGAACGCCAAGACGCAAGCGGTGATCTGCTTTGGCTTCTGCCTGTGTTTTGGCCTGTTCTATGTCTATTCGATTGCGCGCAATCAGGAGAAAAAGAGCCGATGAACACGCTCTCACTCCTTCGCCTTCGCACTGCCCGTCTGGATTGGACCGGCCTTGCGCTGGCCGTGGTGCTGACGATCATGATTGTATTGCCGCTGCTGGTGGTGGCAGTCTGGGCCTTTACCGAGGTCTGGCGCTATCCATCTGTGCTGCCACAGCAATTTGGCCTGCGATTTTGGCATCAGACACTGGCGCGCAGCGATGTGTGGGATGCGCTCATGCTCAGCCTGCGGCTGGCCACCATCGTTACCCTGCTCTCGGCCCTGATTTGCCTGCCCGCCGCCTATGCTTTTGCGCGGATGGACTTTCCCGGTCGTAATCTGTTCTTCCTGTCGTTTCTGGCCTCGCACGCCTTTCCCAAATTTGGCCTGCTGGTGACAATTGCCGGTATTTTCCTGCATCTCAACCTGATCTCCACCTTCTGGGGCGTTGCCCTGATTCAGCTGGTTGGCACGTTGATGCTGATGATCTGGATTCCGGTGGCCGCCTTTCAAAATGTCGATCGGCGCATGGAAGAAGCCGCCCGTGATGTCGGGGCCGGGCCTTTGCGGGTGTTCTGGTCGATCACGCTGCCACAGGCGGCACCGACTATTTTTGCAGCCGTCCTGCTCACCTTCGTCTCGACCTTTTACGAGACAGAAGGTGCCTGGCTGATTGGCGCACCGCAGATCCGCACCATGCCGGTGCTGATGATCAGCTTCATCAACAATCAGCTGGTGGTGCAATATGGCGCGGTGCTGTCCGTCATGCTGTGGGTGCCATCGTTTATTGCGCTGATGTTTGCCCGCCGGGTGATGAGCACCGGCGCTTTTGCCAAGGGCTTTGGCGCATGATTGTCTTTCTCTTCAACGCACAGGTGATCTCATGGCACAGCTGACCATTCACAATCTGCAAAAGCGCTTTGCCAACACCACGGCGGTCGATTCGGTCAACCTGCATGTCGAGGATGGCGAGCTGATTTGCCTGCTTGGCCCGTCTGGCTCGGGCAAATCAACAATTTTGCGCATGATTGGCGGATTTGAACATCCAACCTCCGGCGCAATCCTGATTGACGGCGAGAATGTCACCCGCCTGCCGCCGGAGCGCCGCCCGACCGGCATGATGTTTCAAAGCCATGCGCTGTGGTCGCATATGACGGTGTTTGGCAATATTGCCTTTGGGCTGAAATTGCGCCGCCTTTCCCGCGCCCAGGTCAAGGAAAAGGTAGAGCAGGCGCTCGCGCTGGTTGGCCTTGACGGCTATGGCGAGCGCATGACCCATCAGCTTTCTGGCGGGCAGCAACAGCGCGTGGCGCTGGCCCGTTCGCTGGTGCTGGAGCCGAAAATTCTGCTGCTGGACGAACCATTTGCCAGTCTTGATCAGCATTTGCGCGAGCATTTGCGCGAAGAAGTGCGTGATATTCAGCAACGCCTTGGCATCACCACGCTGTTTGTGACCCACGGGCAAGACGAGGCGCTGGCGATGGCAGACCGCATTGCCGTGTTGAAAAACGGCCGTATCGAGCAGATCGCTCCCGCTGACGTGATCTATCGCCAACCGCAGACCGAATTTGTCGCGGGCTTCATCGGCACCATGAATTTGATCAAGGCCGATGTGCGCAATGGACGGTTCCAGCACCCGGATATGAGCCTGCCCGTTCCGCTCAGTGATGGGGGTGCCACGCTGGCCATTCGCCCGGAAGAGCTGGTGCTGGCCGCAAGTCGTGACGAGACCAGCGCCGTCGTGACGCGCTTTGTCGATTTCGGCAGCTACCATCTGGTGGAGGTGCAATTGACCGATGGCCATCGGCTGAAAGTGATGGCGACACCCAACAGCCGCTGGCGCAAAGGTGACTTTGTAGCGGTGCTGGTCAACAGCTATACCGTTTTTAGGGATCAGCAACTGGCTTATACATCCACGGACAAGCATGAGCTTATGAGGGACGTCGAGCATGTCTGATGGATTGTTTATCGAGCGAAATGGCTTTCGCACCATGCTGAAATGGCACCGGGGCCATCAACAGGCCGGTGATATATCCTTCACGCCAGAGCGGATTGCCCAGGGCATGGCGCTGGGGGCAAGCGTCGAAGTGGATATTCTCTGTCACGCCGATGGCGGCTTTGTGGTGCTGCATGATGCACATCTGGACAATGCCACCACCGGCCAAGGCCCGGTGGCGCAGGCCTCGGCCGCCAGCTTGCAAAGCCTGTGCCTGCGCGATGCAACTGGCGCACCAACCCATCACCGCGTCATGCTGCTGGAACAGCTTGGCCACCTGCTGGCAACCACACTCTGCGGAGCCGGTGCTGTGCTGCAACTGGACCTGAAAGAACCCGCAACGCGGCTCGGTGCCCGCGAGATTGCCGCCTTCAAGGCTGCCGTGCAGCCAGTGGCACAGCACCTCATTCTTTCAGGCGGAGATGCGCAGGCCGTCACCCTGCTGGCCAATGCCGTGCAAGGCCTGCCCGTTGGCTATGATCCCTGCCATGATGATGCAAGACAGCGACTGTTAACCTCGCGTGATTTCACCGGCTTTGTCGATCATGCCGTCAGCGCCATAGATAAAACCGAAATGATCTATCTCGATCATCACCTGCTGCTGAGCGCAGACGAACTGGGGTTTGATCTGGTTGCCGCCTTCCATGCCCATGACAAGCGGGTGGACGCCTACACCATCAAAAATGCCAATGCGGCGGTTCAGCCAGCCGTCAACCGCCTGCTGGCGCTGCGCTGCGACCAGATCACCACCGATGATCCGGCCGGGCTGGAAGCCTTGATGCGCGTTTAGAGTTTGTCAGGTTCAGATTGAGCCAAGGTACACAACGCAAAGGTCTCTGTGTTGCAAAACCCCTCAACCAGCCAAGGGTGAAGCGCCGGGTTGGCAGCGAGAATGTCGCCAAAGCGGCCAATGGGACCACCGGAAAAGCCCGTCACCACGCCACCCGCTTCGCGCACCATCAGCATGGAGGCACCATAATCGTGTAACGATAGACCATCCTCAAAGAAGCCATCCAGCCGCCCGCAGGCCACATAGGCCGTAGACAACGCCGCCGAGCCAAGCCGCCGCACGCCCGCCGTATTGGCCATCAAGCGGCGCAGGGCCTGATAATAAGCGTCCTCAGATACGCTTTTCACCTGTCCCGGAATCGGCAATCCGGCCCCGATCAGCGCGTCCTGCACATCGGCAAAAGGGGCCAGCGTCAGCCGCTCACCATTCAGATAAGCGCCCTTGCCTTTTTCAGCACTGAACATCTCATCCTGCATACAGTCATAGACCACGCCACAGACAACCTCGCCCTGCTCGACAATGGAAATGACAATGCCAAAATGCGGCAGGCCCCAGGCGTAATTTGTGGTTCCATCAATCGGATCAATGTAGATGCGTGGCGCATCGGGTGCGGCTTCAACATTGCCAACCGCCTCTTCGCCAATCATGGAATAATCCGGAAAAGCCGCTTTCATCCGCCCAACAATCAGCCGCTCCACCGCCACATCGATCTCGGTCTGATAATCGCGCGGGGCTTTGGACTGCATCTGGCTGGCATAGCGCCGCTTGAGAGAAGAACCCGCCAGAACACCCGCCTCAAGCGCAACCGTAACAAGAGTAACAAGACGCTCCGATGCATCAGGCCCGGTCCGCACAGCAATATTTTCAATCATCATAGGGCAAAACTCACATGTTGATGGAAAGGCTGTTCTTTCCCATCAAGCTGACAATCGTGTGACACCTCTGGGTTTTTGCCCTAAATTTTTAGGGTTTATTGCCGCCAGCATATCCAGCGCCCGGCAATCAGCCAATCCGGTCAAGATGCATGAAGAAGCCTCACCCACCACAACAAAAGATTGCGGCAAGCCTCGCGCGTTAATTTCCGTAAAGCAACCGTGGGGAGATTTTTCATGACGACCGTTGGAACAACATCCAGCTACAGCACAACAACAGGCTATACACCCAAAAACAGCACAAATGATGCCGGAACCGATGCGGCCTTTGCGGACCTGTTCGAAGAGCCCAAAAACACGGATGCCTCTGTCAGTACGGATGAGACCGAAAAAACGACGGCGCACATTGGTGAGACTGAGGCCTTCACGCTCAAAGGGGAAATTGTCTATCTTCAAAGGATTTATCCATCTGGAGATCCAAGCAACATGTGGACCAGCATATGGGAAATGGAAGAAAGTGCCTATCAGGATCACTTGACATCAAGCTTGTACGATATTGAAGATCGAAAAACGGGACTTGAAGTCGAGTTTACACGTTCGTCCTCTTCTGATCCCTACGCAGCAACACGTAGAGAAACCTATGCCACGGTCACGGTCGGCGGCAAGGTTGTGGCCAAGATCGACAATCAGGGACTTGTTGAAAGTTTTGATCAGGATTATCTGACGTTCAAGAATGCGCTTGAAAACCTTGTCACGGATCTGAATGGCCCTGCGGCCGCACAACTCACAGCCGAAACAATTGCAGCCGCTGTGGGTGGCACGGTGCAAAAAGCATCCACCGCCATGACGCAGAGCGAATATGCGGCTTTGCCATCCCCCAAAACCCTGTTGGTCACGGATTATGAAGCGATGATGAGCGATCCCCGCTATCAGGAGCTTCAAGACGAGATAGCATCGCTGGATGCACTTCAGCAGAAAAGAGCTGAATATCTGGCGCAGCAATCAGCCGCGTAATCTGATCAAACGCAATGAAAGATTGCGGCAAGCTTGGCGCGTTAATTTTCACAAAGCAATCTTAGGGAGATTTTTCATGACGACCGTTGGAACAACATCCAGCTACAGCACAACAACAGGCTATACACCCAGAAGCAGCACAAATGATGCCGGAACCGATGCGGCCTTTGCGGACCTGTTCGAAGAGCCCAAAAACACGGATGCCTCTGTCAGTACGGACGAGACCGAAAAAACGACGGTGCACATTGGTGAGACTGAGGCCTTCACTTTTCAGGGACAAACTTTCTATCGTCTGAACGTTGATTTAGCAAAAGGCGAAATCCGTTATTGGGAGCTACCTGAAGACCAGTACAACGACTTCGTGGAGAGACAGCAAGATACGATAGACTTTATGAAAAGTGCCCTTGAGAGTGCATATACGGAATATACGCAACCTGACCTTTCGAATGAACCACGCCTGAAAGCCTATGCCACAGTAACGGTCGGCGGCCAGATTGTGGCCACGATCGACAATCAAGGCGTTGTTGAAAGCTCAAATTCCGATTATCTGCGATTCAGCGGAGCGCTTTTAGATATGGAAGGTGACGTTAACGGTCCTGATATGGCACAACGTAGAGCAGAGAAAATTGCATCGGCTTTGGGCGGTCAAGTGCAAAAAGCATCAACAGCCATGACCCAAAGCGAGTTCGATTCTCTTCCTGAAATTGCAGGCCCGACAATAACCATAGACTATGACGCCATGCAAAATGATCCCGAGTACACAGCACTTCAAAATATGTACCTGAATTATGAAACGCGCTTGCAGCAGAGAGCCGAATATCTGGCACAACAATCCGCAGCGTAATGCGGGCCAGAAATATAGGAACGGCACACAATGATCACCCTGACATCCCATGGCGGAACTGCAGTGCAGCCCGCCATGTCGTTTTTCACAGAGTTGAGTTGGCTCAGCTCAAAAGCAGGATGGTTTACGCTGCCGCAAGAAACTGCGTCATATCAACCTGATAGCCATCGCTTGTGTAGAGATATTCGACCACGAAATGACCACCGGCAAAGAAGTTATCAATGACGACAGCATTATCGACAATACCATCAGCCACGTCCGATGCCGACGTGATCACAAGGCCATTGGTGGTATTGCCGTATAGGTACAATTGGCTGAGGGTATAGCTCACGCTGAGACTATCAGCCGTATCATAGGTGGCATCCGTGCGAGCCTGGCCGGTATTTGTCACGCCATCATTGATAATGTCGATGCCCTGCCCGTTGAACTGATACTGATCATTGCCAGAGCCAGCCCAAAGGCGATCATTTCCGGCTTCACCTGTGATGATGTCATTTCCGGCATCGCCGAAAAATACGTCGTCACCAGCCCCACCGAGCATTGTGTCTGCGCCTGTGCCACCAACAAACGTATCATCACCGGCACCGCCACTCATATAATCGTTGCCGTCACCACCAACGATCCAGTCAACACCATTGCCTCCATAAAGGTAATCATTGCCGGCATCACCCGTCAGGTAATCATCACCATTTCCACCGTAGAGATAATCGGTGCCATTTCCGCCAGACAAGGCGTCCTGACCGTCATTGCCGTACAAGGTATCATTACCCTCGCCGCCATTGATGCCATCATTGTTGGAAGAACCATAAATGGTGTCATTGCCAGCAAGGCCATTCAGTTCTATCCATTGTTGATGTTCTGGCCAATCTGCTGGCTGTGGGTAAGCATAATTGCTATAGTCCATGACATCATTGCCAGACGTTCCGTTAAAAGCCATTTTCTCTTCCTTCGCGTTGCCGACGACCTCTTCGTCGGCTTCCTACGGGCGCAGCAGCCTTGGTTTCCAGCTTTCGGCCTGCTGCGTCCGTATCTCTTGCGGGTCTTCCCCCCGTATTCTGTGCCTCACTCCTGCCGGAAGGCGCGCTCCATGTGGTCGCGGATCGGTTTGAAAAAATAGGAAATAACCGTGCGATCGCCGGTGCGCACAAAGGCTTCAACTGGCATACCCGGAACCAGCACCAGACCATCAAGCTGGCGGACCTCAGTTTCGGGAATTGTGATTGCGGCGCGATAGAAGGTTGCGCCGGTGATCTTGTCGGTTTCCAGATCGGCCGACACCCGGATAACCCGGCCCGTAAGCTCCGGCGTGGTATTGCGGTTAAACGCGGTAAAGCGCAAATTTGCCGTCTGGCCAATGGCAATCTGGTCAATGTCCTGCGTTGAAATCTGCGCGTCCACCGTCAGGGCACCATTTTGCGGCACAATCTCCATCAGGGTTTCGGCAGGTGTAATCACCCCTCCCACCGTGTGGATTTCCAGCAAATGCACCCTGCCCGTGACAGGGGCCGTGATGATTGCATGTTTTAGCCTGTCACGCGCCGTCACCTCGTCTTCAGCAAGCGTTGCCAGTTTGTTGACCGTATCGCGCAACTCGGTGGCCACTTCGGCCCGCAATTGTTGATCAATCTCAAGACGCTGAAGCTCAAGTTCGGCCATTTTTGCCTTGGTCGCGGCAATGGAAGCGGTGATCTCGCCGCGCTCACCGCGCAGCCGCGCCGCACTGCGGTCCAGCGTGTTGATCTGGCTTAAGGTCAAAATACCCAGCTCATAGAGCCGCCGCTTTCCCTCCAGCTCTTTTGCGATCAGCTCCAGTTCATCGTCCTTGGCCCGCTGCTGCACATCAAGGCCTGTGATCTGTTCCCGCAACTGCGTGATCTGCTCGGAAATCTGATCTTTCTGGCCCTGACGCGACCGGGCCCGATCCTCAAACAGCCGCCGTTCATTGGCCAGCGCCATCTCTCTGGCGTCCGGTGACAGCCTTGTGCTCAGTGCTTCTGGCATCACGATTTCGGCCAATCCATCGCGCTCGGCCTCCAGCCGGGCCAGACGGGCATTCAACTGGATAATATTCTTTTCAACCGTGGCAAGTCCGGCCTTGTTGGCGGTGTCATCCATGCGCACAATGGTTTCGCCCGCGTGAACAAGCTGGCCTTCCGTCACCAGCAGCTCGGCAACAATGCCGCCATCCGGGTGTTGCACTTTTTTGACATTGCCATCGACCACCATGGTTCCTGCGGCAACCACGGCGCTGGCAAGATCGGTTGTGGTTGCCCAGCCGCTGACGCCGCCCAACAACAGCACAATGGCCGCCGTGCCCACAACAAGATTGCGCTTGAGCGAGCGCGCCAGCGCCTTATCCGTCGAGCGATTGGCGTTTGTCATTGCGCTTCTCCGTCAACAACTGTCAACATTGGCGGCGGCCCCGCACGAGGTGGCCGCACCATCGGCTGTTGCATGGATTTCAACACGCCATCACGGGGGCCGAAGGCCTTGACCGTGGTGTTTTCCATCACCAGCAAAAAGTCGAGCTGCGCCACAATGCTGTTGCGATGTGCAACCACAATAACAATGCCACCCCTTGCCTTGACCCCCGCAATTGCATTTGAGAGCGCTTTGTCACCATCGGTATCAAGATTGGAATTCGGCTCATCCAGCACCACAAGAAAAGGATTGCCATACAAGGCCCGCGCCAGAGCAACGCGCTGACGCTGGCCGCTGGACAGGTTGACGCCGCCATCGCCCACTTGCGTTTCATAGCCATCGGGCAAGGCAACAATCATCTCATGCACGCCTGCGGCCTGCGCCGCCGCAATAATATCCGCGTGCGGGGCCTGACTGTCGAGCCGGGCGATGTTTTCGGCAATCGTACCGGGAAACAGATCGGAGCTTTGCGGCATATAACCAATATGCCGACCACGCTCTTCCACCGGCCAATGATCCAGTGCCGCACCATCGAGGCAGACCCGCCCACGCGCCAGCGGCCAGACGCCGGTCAGTGCGCGCACCAGCGACGATTTGCCCGATGCGCTCGGCCCGATGATGCCGATGACACTGCCAGCACTTGCCCGAAAACTGACATTCTGAACGGTCATTCGTTGGCGTTCGCCCGGTGGAGCGACAAAGGCCCCCTCAACCAGCAGGGATCTGGACGGCGGCGGCAACTGCGTCCGCGCTTGCACTTCGGGAAACAGTTTGAAAACCGCCTGCAATCGTCCCCAGGCCTGATAGGCTCCTACCATGTTGCGCCAATTGCCAATCATCTGTTCTATCGGTTGCAGGGCGCGGGCAATGATGGTGGAGGCCGCAATAATCCCACCCCCGGTCAGATCACCTGAAATCACCAGCCATGCCCCCAGCGCCAGCGTGCCGGATTGCACCATCTGGCGGACAATCTTTGACAGGCCAAAAAACAGGTTGGAAATATCGCCGGTTTTGCGCTGCAATTCTGCGGCTTGATCATGCGCCATCGTCCACCGCTCCAGCACCTGCGGCAACAGGCCCATGGATGCCACGGCCTCGGCATTGCGATGCACCGCCTCGCCAAAGCGATTGCGCCGGGACAGAGCCTCCGACATCTGCTTTGTACGTCGCCGGGTCAGCAGGTCTGCAACAAGGGTTGAGGCCACCAGCAGCACCATGCTTGCAGTCGCAAGCCAGCCAATCAACGGATGCAGGAAAAAGCAGATGACCAGATAAACCGGAATCCATGGCAAATCAAACAGAGCAATCGGACCCGGACCAGAGGTAAACGCTCTGATCTGATCGGCCTCCTGAGCAGGCTTCAACACATCACCCTGCATCTTTACGCGCAGAGGTGAGCCAGCAATCACAGCAAGCACACGCCTTGAGATTTGCCCATCGAAAATGCCGGCAATGCGGCTCATTACCCTGCCGCGCACAATATCCAGCACACCGGAGAAAGCGTAAAGGCCCACCATCAAAACAAGGAG
Organism: Gillisella vitis; assembly: GCF_014204625.1. Lineage (GTDB taxonomy): Bacteria > Pseudomonadota > Alphaproteobacteria > Rhizobiales > Rhizobiaceae > Allorhizobium > Allorhizobium vitis_F. Next base: position 268,650 of record NZ_JACHLU010000006.1, read on the forward strand.
CGCCACCAGCGTTGGAATGTTTTTTGTCGGGATGACCCGGTCATACACCTCCAGCATAAACAGCGGCCCCGCAAGCGCCAGAATGTTCACAACGCCGGAAAACAGAACAGCACCAGCAAGAGCGGCACCGAGATTTGTGGAGCGAATTGATTTTAACACTTTGCAGCATCCATAATGTTTTTAATTATCACTGTTGTGCTTAATTACTAAAATTTTGTTTTCTATCAAAGCGTTAGACGAAATAACAGCAGATGCAACCTTGAGTCAATATCTGCCCTCACCATGTGCAGTGGCAAAAGCCATAATGAAAACAGCGCCCTTTGTCGCGCTTTATAAAACGCACAAAGGACGCTGTCAGATTTGCTAGTTGTGAGCTTTCAGGAGGTTGTCCATTCGGAGCATATCGAGGAGACTGGAGTTACCACACAACAGTATTCCAGGATGGCTCCGAATGAACATTCAT